>NZ_CBCSJH010000009.1:0-183326 GCF_965139195.1 Bordetella tumbae
CAGGCGGCCGACCGACCACGCGAAGCCCCCACACCGTGATTGCCCCTGCTCGACGCCAGAAGAACTCATCCTCCTTCCAGCAAGAAGCAGACGCCTGGGTCATACGTGCGAACGCAGTCGTTCCCGAGGCTATTTCTCCACCAACGGATCCCGAAACTGCGAACACTTGATCTGCACAAGCTTCCGATCCTGCAACCGCATAGCCGTCAACTCCCCCCCCCAGACGCACCCCGTATCCAGGCAAATCACATCCGGTCTCACCAGCAACCCCAGCGTAGACCAATGCCCGAACACCACCGTCACATCTCGAGTCTGCCGCCCCTTGACGTCAAACCACGGCACCAACCCCGCAGGCCAGGCTCCTGGCGCGACTTTGGTATTGAACTCCATATGCCCGCGCGGCGTGCACAACCGCATCCGCGTCAACGCATTGATGATGACCCGCAGGCGTTTCCCCCCTGTATGGCCATCCTTCCATTGCGTCGGCTCGTTGCCGTACATCTTCTGCAGCGCCTTTTGCCAATTCGGCCCGCGCAACATGGCTTCCACTTCGCCGGCGAGCGCCAATGTCTTGGCCACATCCCATTTTGCCAAGACACCGGCATGCACCAGTAAATGCTCATGCTCAAAATGCGCCAATGGACGAAAACGCAGCCAGTCGATGAGCTCATCCGCATCCGGCGCGTCCAGAATCTCGTCAATCGTGTCTGATTTGGAGGGCTTGCGAACCCCCGCTGCCGCCGCCAGTAAATGCAGATCATGGTTGCCCAGCACGGATATCGCGCGATCACCCATCGCGATGATGCGCCGCAGGCTGGCGAGCGACTGCGGTCCGCGATTGATCAAGTCACCTGCGAACCAAAAACGCGCATCCGGTTCACTACTGATATCCGGATGGGATAGCAACTGCTCAAGCGGCGCGCAGCAACCCTGTACGTCGCCAATCATCCAAATGCTGCCGCCTGTCATACGGGATTTTTTCTCCAAGGCCAACGCGTTTGTATAAGGCGTGTCGTCGCGTGCCGATATTCCATCAAACTGAGTGCGCCCAGTGCCACGAGTACGGCCCCGACATTGGGACCCAATGCGGTCAACCAGGGCGGCCAACGACTCAGCATGCCGACATTCAGCGCCAACTGATTCAGCATGAAGAAGCCGACTCCCAATAAAATCCCCACGAATACCTTGGCACCCACGCCGCCGCGGCGCGTCTGCATAAAACCGATCGGCGCCGCGATCGTGATCATGACAAACAGCGTAAAGGGATAGGCCACCTTACGCCAGAGCGCGACAACCTGGCGGCTGGCATCGAGCTGGTTTTGATTCAGATAGTCGATGTAGTCCAGTAGCGTGCCCAACGACATGCGCTCGGGCGTCAAGACTCGCGCCAACAGGCGGTCAGCACTCAGCGTTGTATCCAGTTCGCGTTGCGGGACTTTGGCGACCTGCGCCGGCATCGTCGTGGGCTGCTTGGCATTGGCCAGCGCCTCGGCCGCCGAGTCATCCAGACGGGTTTCGACGACGTCGTGCAACACCAGCTTGTCGTTGGTAAAGGATCCTGTCGCCGCCTTGGACATCGTCGTCAACTCTTGTCCAGGTTTGAATTCATACAACGTCACTCCCTCGACATCGCCATTGGCCAGGAGGGTGGCAATGTTGATGATCCGGGTTCCTCCGTCACGCGTAGGCTCCTTGAACCAATACCCACTGTCCATGCGGGCGCCGCTGGCCTTGCCGCGGAACATCAGGCTGGCTTCGCCGCTTTTGATTTCGGCGGCCGGGGTGACGAATTCGGATAGCAGTGTGGCGCCGATGACCAGGGGCACCGTGATGATCCACAGCATGCCCAGCAGCCGCATGCCGCTGACTCCCGATACGCGCAGGATGACCAGTTCGTTACGCTGGGCGAGGCCGGCCAGGGCCAGAATGGCGCCGATCAACAAGCCAATGGGCAACAGGTCATAGAGCCGGGTGGGCAAGGCGAGCGCCTGCATATACAACAGGGCCAGCATGCTGAATTTGTCACCGACGTTGTCCAGGTCATCGACCAACGCGAAGAATGTGAAAAGCCCTAGCAGGGCCAACAGGACCACTGCACAAGAGCGAAAAATTTCGCGGGCCAGATAACGACGGGCGGTACGCATGAAATATAAGTCGAGCGTGGGGATACGCGTAAACGTGAAAGCTTACCAAAATCGCTCAGTCTGCCGGGGATGTTTTGCGTCGACGGAACGAGATAGGAGGTTTCCCCTGGGTTAAGGAATGTCAACCAGTCGCATACGGCGCGTCAATGTAGCCGTACGTGAATTCAGGTAACTGGTGTTGCGGTGCTTGTCGTAATAACGTGGATTGGGCAGCATCGCTGCCAGACGGGCAGACTGCGAGGCACCCAGGCCGCCCGCACTGGTCTTGTAATAGTGACGTGCGGCAGCCTCGGCGCCAAAGACGCCTTCGCCCCATTCGGCCACATTCAGATACAGCTCCAGAATACGCTCCTTGGACATCACGTGCTCGATCATATAGGTCAGCACCAGTTCCTCGCCCTTGCGCACGTAACTGCGCGAGCTGGACAGGAACAGGTTTTTGGCCAGTTGCTGCGTAATGGTCGAGCCGCCGCGCATTTTGCCGCCGCCTCTTTCCGCCTGGCGTTGGTTGTATTCCCACGCTTTGCGGATAGCGTCCCACTCGACGCCATCATGTTCTGTAAAGTTGGCGTCTTCTGAGGCGATCACTGCGCGTTTTAACGACGTGCTGATCTTGTCATAGGGGACCCATTGATATTGCAACTCGGCGTGCGGATTGGTTTCGCGCAGGCGCGATAACTCTTGGCGCATGACGGCACTGCTGCCGGGGTCCCGGTAGGCATACCAGACAACCAGGCAGAACATCCACAACTGATAAATGATCAGCAGGCACAACACGGCCATCAGGCCGGCTCCGATCACCCGGCCCCAACGAATGCGGCCAATAGTCGAGTTGCGCGTCGCCATCCGGGGTCAGCCCTTGGCCAACAATGCGGCGCGCAAGGTGGCGAGCACCGGTGCAGGGTCGGGGCGTACCCCATGCCAGATCAGAAAACTCTCCGCGGCCTGACCGACCAGCATGCCCAAACCATCGGCAGTGCGTGCGGCGCCGTCGGCTGTCGCCTGCTGCATGAACGCGGTGGGCGTGGCGGCGTACATCATGTCGTAGGCAAGCGCATTGGGGGCATAGAGGCCATGTGGCAGATCAGGCGCCGCGCCTTGCAGGCTGCTGGCCGTGGCGTTGATGACGACGTCCCAGCCGCCAGCCGTGCCGGCCTCTGCCAAGGCGCCTGCAGTGACGCGGGTATGGGGCGTTGCGCCAGTAGGCCAGGACGCGACCAGTTCGTGAGCGCGTGCAGCGGTGCGGTTGACGATATGCAGCTGGCCGCATCCCTGATCGGCCAAGGGTTGCAGCACGCCCCGCGCAGCGCCTCCGGCGCCAACCAGCAAGACACGCGCGCCGGCCAAGGTCACCCCCAACCGCAGCAGATCACCAACCAGCCCGACACCATCGGTATTGCAGCCATGCCAGGCGTTATCCTGCAGCCATAGGGTGTTGACCGCACCTGCCAGGCGAGCGCGTTCGCTCAAATGGGCGCGGGCCAATTCGAAGGCCTCCGCTTTGAATGGTACGGTGACATTCAGTCCCAAGCCGCCCTGTTCGCGAAAGGCTTGTACCGTTGCGGCGAATCCATCCACTGGCGCCAGCAGCGGTTCGTATTGCAGCGGTTTGCCCGTCTGTGCCGAAAACAGCGCGTGAATATGGGGCGATTTGCTATGTGCCACGGGGTTGCCGATGACGGCGTAGCGGGGTAAGGAGCTGGACGAGGTCATCTGCGTTATCTGAGTCGTGGGCTTAGTAGCTGGTTCGTCGGGCCGGATGTCGCGTCGGCTTACACAGGTATTCAGTTCAAGGGAGTAGCTTACGCAAAAATCATGGGGCCTGGGTTTGCAAGGTGTCGTTGACGAAATGCCAGGTCCTCGTAATGACCAGTATGTCCGTTTCGCTGGCGATGTCGGCTGGTAATGGGGGGAACGGTGACGCCAACTGCACGATACGCCGCGCCGCCTGGTTCAGCACGGCATGCTGCGAGGGCCGGTCGATGTCGACCGACGCGACGCTGCCGTCGGCGCGGATGGAAACGGTGATTTGCAGCGAACCATATAGCCGGCCGCGTGCCTGTTCCGGGTAATGACGGGTGCCGATGGCCTCGACGCGCGAGCGCCAACTGTCCAGGTACGCGGCATAGTGCGAGGCCTGTGCCGACGGCGCGACGAAGGTTTTACGCGGCTGGGCGTTATAGGACTGGATGCGCGAGGCCAGCGTGGCGACCTGGGCGTTCTGTACGACGCCTGGCTGCTCGTGCACGTCTTCGCCATCTACCGTGGCGTCGGGCCAGGGGTACACCGATTGTCGCTCGGTGCCGACCGTGGCCTGGGACTGCAATTGGGTCAGCAGCCGCATTTGTTCGGCCTCGAGCTGGGTCTGACGTTTGCGCATGGCCTGCAGCACAATCGTCTCGCCTGAATCGCCGGTACGAGGCAAGGGCGTGGCGGCCACCCCGCGGTCGGCGTTGCCGCCGCCATCCACGTGATTCTGCGCGATAACTTGAGCCTGGGCAGGGGCCAGCTCGGTGCGGGCATTGACCAGCGTGATCTCCAGCGGTGCCTGTTTAGGCCGGCTGGCAGTGGGCGTGCTCAGACGCCACGCCAGCGCACCGGCGTGCAGCAAGAGCGAGATCGCCAGGCCGATCCGCAAATAGTGCTGGGCGGGCGCGCTGAGCCAGCGCAATAATCCGCCCCGCGTCGAATACAAATTAACAGAGCGTTGCACGGGGGCATTTTAGATCAGGCGGGGGTTGCCGGGCCTACGTACCGGCAATCCAGCTCTAATCCCAACTCGTCAAAACCCAGGATGTCGAGTTCCACCGCTGCGCCGCGCTCGAGCTCGGGCAGACCCCCAACGCGCGTGACCAACGGCGCATTACTGAGGCGAACCAGATCGTCCCGCAATACATTCGCGACGACGCGGGTGACGCCTTGTTGTTGCAGCCAACGCAGGCACCAATAGCGTTCCATGCTGTTCTGGAAATCGCTCCAGGCAGCATATTGCGCGTCAAAGGCGCCGATGATGGCGAACAAATCGGCATCGCGTGGTTTGAAAGGCGCCACCAGACGCGCAGATACGCCGTGTTCCACGGCGGCAATCAGCTGCCATTGGTTCACCAGGTCGACATAGCGGCGCAATGGCGACGTGCTCCAGGCATACTGCGGCACCCCGATGGCCTCGTGCGGCAGGGCCTGAGTACTCATCCGTACCCGGCCGGCTTGTTGGGACCGGTAAATACCGGGCACGCCGTGCTGGTTCAGCACGCCGCCCCACACGTTGTTGGCCAGGATCATGTATTCGGCGACCAGGCGGTCCAGCGGCGCGTTGCGCTGACGAGGCACCAGCCGTACCGGCGTGTCCGGATCGTCTGGATCGCCGTCCAGGTAAAAGCTGTACTCGACCCGCGAGTTGTTTTCGGGTTTGCCGCGGACCGCATCGCGCTGGGCCGACAGCGCCATGGCCAATTGCCAGAGCGGACGCATCCAGTGTCCGTAGGGCAGCGGGGCATCGGGATCGTTCAGCGCGGCTTCGGTGATCTGGCCGTCCAATTCGTTGTGGCGCAGGTTGGCACGCAACACGACGCGTTCTATCCGCGTTTCGGTTTCCGCGATCTCGCCGGTCGCCGGATCTGCGGTCACATATAAAGACAGGGCAGGGACTTCGCGCCCCGCGTCCAGCGAGAACGCCTGAATCACATGGTCCGGCTGCATGGGGATTTTTTCGCCCGGCATGTAAACCGTGGACAGGCGAGCACGCGCCAGTTTGTCCAGATCGCTATCGCGTGTGACCGACAGGCCGGGAGCGGCGACGTGGATGCCGACGCGGATTTTCCCATCGGGCAGCGACGTTACCGACAGCGCATCATCGATCTCTGTGGTGGTGATGTCATCCACAGAATAGATTTCCGCATCCGCCAGCGGCAGTTCGCGTGCCAGCGCAGGGATAGGCGTGTCTGGAAAGCCCGTGCCGCGCGGGAAATGCGTGGCCAGAAAACGGCGCTTGTGCAGAGCCAGCGCATGCGGCCATGCGCCTAACTCCAACAATAAGCGGTCCGGGCTTTTTTGCAGCCGTGCGCAGGCCGCGTCCAGCGCTTTCCATGGCATGCTGTTCTTGTCGGGGCGAATCAGCAGCGTTTCCGCGACTTGGGCAATCTCGTCGGGCAGGCGGCCTGCGGCCATGTCGTCCACCCATTGCTGTTGCTGCTCAGCTTGTTTCTGCTTCTTTTCCAGGGCCGCCAGCGCCGCTGCCAGGATCTCGGGCGGGGCGGGGCGGTAGGTGCCTTTGCCGCGGCGGTGAAAATAGGCGGGCGCACTGTGCAGGCGCATCAGCAACGCGGCGCGTTCCACAGCGGAGGGCGTGTGGCCGAAATAGTCGGCGGCCAGTGCTGCCGAGTCGAATTCTTCCTGCGGCGCACATTCCCACAAGAACTGCAGATCCAGGGCTTCTGCGTCCTGTGCGGCTTGCGTCAGCAGTGCGGCAGGCGCCGGATCGGCAAAGGTGAACAGGACATTGGCGCGCTTGATCTTGCTGCGCTTGCCCGACTCCGACTCCACTTGCAGGCTGGCGTCGGTTTCCGACATGATGTTGCCAGCCTTGAAGCCGCCGTCTTCTTCGTAAAACACGTACATAATTCGTCCATCGAGCGCGCGGCATCATCCGCGCAGACCTATCTTGAAAGCACATCCCGGACCGAGCACCGCACAGTCCTTCCCCCTGCGAGTGAGGAACCTGAATCGGCTCGACGTTCCTTGAGCGCAGGCGCTTGGTTATCTAATTTGAGTCTGATTCCGCGAAATCCAACACCTCGGGCAGCCATTGTGCAAAATCCGACAGCCCATGATCGCTACCCGGGACGATGCGCTGGCGGCAGCCCGCATAGCGATCACGCATTTCTCGCCAATCGAGCACTTCGTCGCCCGTAGCCGCTATCAAAAAATAGCGCTCGGGCTGGGTGATGGCGGGCACGTAGGCGGCGGCCAATTCGGCCACATACTCGGCCCGAAACTCAAATGGAGCGTCGGAATGATACAGGCGGTGCTGGCCTACCTGTGTGGCCAAATCGCGTGGCGCCTCGACCGCGGGATTGAGCAGCACGGCTTTGCAGTCCAGTTGTTCGGCGAGCCAGGTGGCATAGTAACCGCCCAGAGACGACCCGATAATCGTCAGGTCGCGAGGGGACGCCGCCGTCGCCAATTGGCGCTGCGCCAAGCCGATTGCCAGGTCCAGCGCAGCCTTGGGGCTGGCGGGCAGTTGCGGGCATTGCCAGTTGCGCTCGCCCGCCTGGCCGCGATCGGCGAGGGCTTGCGCCATCAGTCGGGCCTTGAACGAATCTGGCGAGGAGCGAAAACCGTGCAGATACAAAATCATGATGAGTCCTGAGCGCGCTAGGCGCCAGTGCGTTGCGCCAGCGCGTCGAGCAGTTTGCCGTGCACGCCGCCAAAGCCGCCGTTGCTCATGACGAGCACGTGATCGCCGGGGCGTGCTGCCTGGGCCACTGCGGCCACCAGCGCGTCCAGATCATCATAGCTGCTGGCGCGCGTTCCCAGTGGGGCCAGGACCTCGTCGGGGTTCCAGCCCAGCGCGTGTTTACCGCTGCGCGCGCCAAAGCAGAAGACTTGATCCGCCAGTCGCAGCGACTCGGGCAGGCGCGCCGCCATGGCGCCGAGCTTCATCGTATTCGAGCGCGGTTCCAGCACGGCCAGAATGCGTGCGTCACCGACCTGGCGGCGCAGGCCCTCCAGGGTCGTTTCAATGGCTGTGGGATGATGCGCGAAATCGTCATAGACTTTGACGCCATTGACGGTCCCGCGCAGCTCCATACGGCGTTTGACACCGCCGAATCGGCTGAGTGCCTCAATGCCATCGGCAGGATCGACGCCGGCATGCTCGGCGGCTGCCAGTGCAGCCAAGGCGTTCATGCGATTGTGTTCACCGCCGAGTGTCCAGCGCACCGTGCCCAAAGACTGTCCGTCGCGCAGCACCTCAAAGGCTCCGTCTGCATCTGCCGGGCCGGCTTGCCAGGCGCCGTCGACGCCAAAGCTCGCCGTTTCTGACCAGCAGCCGCGTGCGATCACTCGGTCCAGCGCCTCGGATTTGGTGGGCAGCACAATGCGGCCCGAGCCGGGGATAGTGCGAACCAAATGATGAAATTGGGTCTCGATCGCTGCCAGATCGGGAAAAATATCGGCGTGATCGTATTCCAGATTGTTCAGGATGGCCGTGCGGGGGCGGTAATGCACGAACTTCGAGCGCTTGTCGAAAAACGCCGTATCGTATTCATCTGCTTCAATGACAAACGGCCGTACGGCCGGATCGTAGCGAGCCGAGACCTTCAGATCATTGGCTACGCCGCCAATCAGGAAATTGGGATGACGCTCTGTCGCCTCGAGTACCCAGGCCAACATGGAGCTGGTCGTGGTTTTGCCGTGCGTGCCGGCGACTGCCAGCACATGGGCGCCAGGCAGAATGTTGTCCCCCAGCCATTGCGGTCCCGACACGTAGCGTGCGCCGGCATCCAGAATGGCCTCCATGAGCGGATTGCCGCGCGTGACGACATTGCCGATGACATATAAATCAGGCGCCAGTGACATCTGGTCCGCGCCATATCCCTCGATCAGCTCGATGCCTTGCTCGGCCAGTTGAGTGCTCATCGGCGGATAGACAGCGGTATCGCAGCCCGTGACGCGATGTCCGGCGGCTCGTGCGATGAGCGCCAGGCCACCCATGAAAGTGCCGCAAATACCAAGAATGTGCAGGTGCATAGATCATCTCCTCGGGCGCATTGTAGAGGGTGGCTGCCGGATGGCGTCACCTGAGGTTATGATCAGGCCATGAATCGTCGTCTCTTTCTTTATGCTGGAGCCGCGGTAGCGGCTGCCGCAGCGGGGGGCTATGCCTATCGCTCGCGTCAATCTTCCTCGACGTCGTCGGCGCCGTCCGACGTGCCTGGGGCATCGACTGCCGACCCGGTTGCCGCATTGCGTACTTTGTCCTTGCCCGATCTGAATGGCAAGCCGCATCGTATCGATCAGTGGCAGGGGCGCCCGGCCGTGGTGAATTTCTGGGCCACCTGGTGCGCGCCGTGCGTCAAAGAGATGCCCGAATTGCAATCTTTGCAGGAAAAATACCCACAAATTCAATTTGTAGGTATTGGCGTCGATAAAGTCGCGAACATGCGGCAATTTCTCCAAAAAGTGCCGGTTTCATACCCATTGCTAGTAATGGAGGCAGGTGCCATTGATACCTTGCGGACGCTGGGCAACCCCGCAGGCGGCTTGCCGTTTACCTTGGTTTTCAATGCAGATGGCAGCATTAACCGTAAAATACTGGGTCAAATCCAGTTTGACGATCTCGACCGCACCCTCAGCACTTTGACCACGTGATTCTGCGTTTACCACAAGATGCCGTATAACGTTACTTTGCGACATCTGTTGGACAAATGGTGTGAATAGGCGTAAAAAGGCGGTTTATCGACTGTTTTGCCGACACTTTGCGGCAGGTTTTCTGGCGCGACGCTCATGGCGCAACACATCCTGGTATTGCACGGCCCCAACTTGAACCTGCTGGGTTCACGCGAACCCCATATTTACGGCAGCTTGACGCTGGCGCAAATCAATCAGGGATTGGAATCCTTGGCCGGGGAATTGGGCGTAGGGCTTACCGCATGGCAGAGTAATCACGAAGGTGCATTGGTTGATCGCATCCAGGCTGCGCGCCAGGATGGGACCGACTTTATCGTCATCAACGCAGCGGCGTACACCCATACCAGTGTGGCGTTGCGAGATGCGTTGGCGGCGGTCGCAATTCCTTTTATTGAAGTACATTTGTCGAACCTGTATAAACGCGAGCCATTCCGGCAGCATTCCTATCTGTCTGACTTGGCCGTGGGCCTGATCAGCGGTCTGGGCGCAGACGGCTATGAGGCTGCAGTGCGCTATGCGGCGCGGCATTAACCAGTGCCGCGTGCCGTTTGCGACGTGGCAGTCTCAGTATTTTCCTTACTTTATATACACATACGATGCAGCGCGGTCCTGTTGAAGGCGCGTTGGCAACATTAATCGGGAAGCAGCTTCTATGGATCTCCGAAAACTCAAGACCTTGATCGACTTGGTGGCTGAATCGGGCATTGCCGAGCTTGAAATCACAGAAGGCGAAGGCAAGGTTCGTATCGTCAAGTTCTCGCAGACCCTGCAGCCGGTGGCTTACCATGCCCCCGAAGCAGCCGTCGCGCCTTCCCCTGTGGCGGCCGCGCCTGCGGGCACCGCTGCGCCGGCTGCCGAGGCTGCTCCGGTCCTGCAAGGCCACGTGGTCAAGGCACCGATGGTCGGCACCTTCTATCGTTCGCCGAACCCCGGCGCCGCGCCCTTTGTCGATGTCGGCCAGACCGTCAAAGAAGGCGATCCGCTGTGCATCATCGAAGCCATGAAGCTCCTCAATGAGATCGAGGCCGACAAGTCCGGCGTCATCAAAGAGATCCTCGTCGAAAATGGCGAGCCCGTCGAATACGGTCAACCGCTGTTCGTTATTGGCTGATTGCTCCTATGTTTGAAAAAATCCTGATCGCCAACCGCGGCGAGATCGCGCTGCGCATTCAACGCGCCTGCCGCGAACTCGGCATCAAGACGGTGGTCGTGCACTCCGAGGCCGACCGCGACGCCAAATACGTACGCTTGGCCGATGAGTCCGTGTGTATCGGGCCGGCGCCGTCACGTGAAAGCTACCTGAGCATGCCGGCCATTATTTCGGCGGCCGAGGTCACCGACTCCGAGGCTATTCACCCGGGGTACGGTTTTCTGTCTGAGAACGCCGATTTTGCCGACCGCGTCGAAAAAAGCGGTTTCGTTTTCATCGGACCGCGCCCCGAGACCATACGCCTGATGGGCGACAAGGTCAGCGCCAAGCGCGCCATGATCGAGGCCGGCGTGCCGGTGGTGCCGGGCTCCGAGGGCGCGTTGCCTGACGATCCCCAAGAAATCCTGCGTGCGGCTCGCGAGGTCGGCTATCCCGTCATCATCAAGGCGGCGGGCGGTGGCGGTGGGCGTGGCATGCGCGTGGTGTATACCGAGGCGGCATTGTTGAATGCCGTCACCATGACGCGTTCCGAGGCGGGAGCAGCCTTTAACAACCCTGAAGTCTACATGGAGAAATTCCTCGAGAATCCTCGCCATGTGGAAATCCAGGTGTTGGCTGACGGAGGGCGTAATGCCGTCTGGCTCGGCGAGCGCGATTGCTCTATGCAGCGCCGCCACCAGAAAGTCATCGAAGAAGCGCCGGCTCCAGGCATCGCACGCCGCCTGATCGAGCGTATCGGCGATCGTTGCGCCGATGCTTGCCGCAAGATGGGCTATCGTGGCGCGGGTACCTTCGAGTTTCTCTACGAAAACGGCGAGTTCTATTTCATCGAAATGAACACCCGTATTCAGGTCGAGCATCCGGTCACGGAACTGATCACGGGCATCGATCTCGTGCAACAGCAGATTCTCATCGCCTCGGGCGAAAAATTCCTGTTGCGTCAGCGCGATATCCAATTCAAGGGCCACGCCATTGAATGCCGTATCAACGCCGAAGACCCGTTCCGCTTCGTGCCCAGCCCGGGCCGTATCACCAACTGGCACACGCCGGGCGGTCCTGGCGTCCGTATCGATTCGCATGCCTTTAACGGTTATTTCGTGCCGCCCAACTACGATTCGATGATCGCCAAGGTCATCACGTATGGCGATACGCGTGACCAGGCATTGGCTCGTATGCGCATCGCGTTGTCCGAAATGGTGGTAGAAGGCATTTCCACCAACATTCCGTTGCATCGCGAGTTGCTGCAAGACGCCCGTTTCATCGAGGGCGGCACCAGTATTCATTATCTTGAGCACAAGCTGGCCCAGCGCCCTTGATGCCAGGCGGGCCTTTGCGGCCCGTTTTTTTGCCTTGGGGCGGCGTGGGGGCTTTTTAGGCGAAAATGCTCCCTCTTTGGCTGCAAACCGGCAGATTTTTTCTGGAATACATCGTCATGCGTGAACTCGTCCTCCATTGTCTCGAGGCGCAGGCCGAGGCGCTATCAGACGCACTGCTCGAGGCCGGCGTCCTGTCAGTATCTGTCGAAGACGCCGATCTGGGCACCGAGGCCGAACGCCCCTTGTTCGGCGAGCCGGGTACAGAGCCCGATGTCCAGGCCTGGGATCGCAACCGTGTCGTCGCATTGTTGCCCGACGGGGCCGACCCAGCGCAGGTCTACGAACAAGCCACGGCCGAGGCCGGGCTGGATCCTATCGAACTCGGTGGCTGGTCGCTGCGCGATGTCCCTGATGCCGATTGGGTGCGGCTGACGCAATCCCAATTTGGTCCGATTCACATCGGCGAACGCATCTGGATTGTGCCCAGTTGGCATCGTGATGATCCCGCTGTGTCTGAGGCCGGGGCGCAGACCGACGATGCGATCCATATTGAATTGGATCCTGGCTTGGCATTCGGCACAGGCAGTCACCCCACCACACATTTGTGCCTGGCTTGGCTGGAGGCCGAATTGCCGGCGGGCGCGACCGTCCTCGACTACGGATGTGGATCCGGGATTTTGGCGATTGCCGCGCGCAAATTGGGCGCCGGGCCAACCGATGCGGTCGATATCGACCCCCAGGCGGTACAAGCGACGGCCGACAATGCGCACGTGAATCAGGTGCAATTGCAGGCGCTGTTGCCAGACGGACTGGCCGACGGCACATATCAGGTCGTTGTCGCCAATATCCTGTCCAACCCTCTCAAGGTATTGGCGCCGATGTTGGCGGGGCGCGTGGCGCCTGGCGGAAAATTAGTGTTGTCTGGCGTCCTGGAACGCCAGGCCGAAGAAGTCGCCGCTGCGTATGCGCCGTGGTTGGCGATGTCGGTTTGGCAATCCCGGGATGGTTGGGTTTGCCTGCATGGGCACAAACGCTGAGCCGTGACGAGCAGGGACATCGCCATGGCCATGACGACCCGTTGCCCCCACTGCGGTACCACTTTCAAGGTAGTGCCAGATCAGTTGCGGGTACGCAATGGCTTGGTGCGGTGCGGAGAATGTGCGACGGTGTTCGATGGCCGGGCGTGTCTGGTAGCCCAGATTCCGGACAGACTGCCGACGACGGCAGCAACCCCCGTCATGGCGCCCGGCGAGGTGCCCGGGGATTTAACACCGCCAGAGCCCGCGCCGCCGGCCGTGTTGCGGGGGCGTTCGGATATCGCAAGGCATGACCCCTACGTGAACGAAGGCGTTGCCGAAGCGGATGACGACGAGGATAGCGAGCGGGAGATGCAGGCCGATATCGAGCCTGTTGAACACGATGCGCCGAGCCGTGTAGATCAGGACGAGGTGGTCTTCAGAATAGGCGAGCGATCCGCTGACCCGGATGGGTATGATGAGCTCGATCCGCGGGATGAGCCGGACGATCAGAGCGGGCCCGCCGTTCTGGGGGAGTCGCGTACGCGTTATCACGGCACAACGGATGTGGGCCGCGCACCGCCAGAGTTCCTGGATTCGGATCATCAAGCACGCCGGTCGTTCCTGCGCAGCTTGTGGGGTTATGCCTGCGTCCTGGGTCTGTTGCTGCTCGTTGCGCAATTGATTTTTGTCTATCGTTCGAGCATTGCGGACATGGCGCCCCAATTACGTCCGCTGCTTGTGCGCCTGTGCGAGCCGCTAGGGTGCGAGGTGGGCTACGCGCGGCATATCGACCGTATTTCCATTACCTCATCATCGCTGCAGCCGCCTGCCGGCCATGCTGGTGCGCCGCAACAAGATGCGGTGACAAAGCTGGTGCTGCGCGCATCGCTGCGCAACCGCTACGAGCAGCCGCAGCCTTGGCCTGCATTGCGTCTGGACCTGAGCGACCTTTCCGATACCGTGGTGATACGTAAAGTCTTGCTGCCCGAGGATTACTTGCCTAAGGGGCAGGCGCAGCGTCCGTTTGAGGCCGGCGCGGAACTCAACATCGCTGTGCCCATCCAGGTGAGCGGTCCGCACGTCAACGGTTTTCAGCTCCATAAGTTTTTTCCCTGAAGGATAATCAGCATGACGGCTTCTGTTCTGGTTTGCGGGTCGATGGCATTCGATACCATCGCGGTATTCGAAGGACGCTTCAAAGAGCACATCCTGGCCGATCGCATCCAGTCGCTCAGCGTGTCGTTTCTCGTGCCCACGATGCGCAAGGAGTTTGGCGGCTGCGCAGGCAATATCGCCTACAACTTGAAGCTGTTGGGCGGGCAACCCGTGCCGGTGGCGACGGTCGGTGACGATGCCGCAGACTATATCGAGCGCTTCAACAAACTGCAGATCGATACCTCGCGGTTGCGCGTCATGCCCGGCACGTTCACGGCCCAGTGCTTTATTACGACTGACCTGGATGACAGCCAGATTGCCGCTTTTCACCCTGGCGCGATGGAGCTCTCTGCCCAGAACGACCTCACCGGCGCCAAGGCGGCGTGGGCGATCGTCGCACCTGACGCCAAAGCAGGTATGTTTGCGCACGCCGAACGCCTGCACGCAGCGGGGATCCCGTTCATCTTTGACTTGGGTCAGGCCATGCCGCTGTTTGACGGCGCCGATCTGGAGCGTATGCTGGGCCTGGCTCAGGTGTTGACAGTCAACGATTACGAAGCAGGCGTCATCGAGCAGCGTACCGGTCGCAGCATGGAACAGATCGCGGCCCGGATGCAGGCAGTTGTCGTGACTCGTGGCGCACAAGGGTCGACCCTGCTGACGGAAGGCACTACCGTGCAAGTGCCGCCGGTGCAGGCTGCCGCCGTCGTCGATCCGACCGGTTGCGGCGACTCGCACCGTGCAGGCTTGTTATATGGGCTCACCAGTGGCTGGAACTGGCTGGACAGCTGCCGCTTGGCGAACGTGATGGGATCGATCAAAATCGCGTCGCGCGGCCCCCAGAATCATGCGCCCAGCCGAGCGGAAATCGATGCGCAATTGCGTGCGGCCTATGGGATCAGTCTGCCTGCCTAGGAACTTGGTGTTCCGAAGCCAGTCAAATTAGAGATCGTCTCGCAGGCCAGTTGAGAGTAGTTTGACCTTGTTTGCAGTGCAGCACTGTGCACTGTGCAATGCAGCCCGCGGGCTTGCTTAAGCGTTACAGAGTTCGACTATAAGCCGTTCAAAAGTTGCACGCTGTTTCGCACCCGTTGTTTCCGGCCAATGCCGGGGTATGATCCATAAAATAATTCGTGGTTACCGACCAAGGAGTCCACATGAGCCGAACCCTTTCTACTTCCGTCATCGCGCCCCGTACGGCTCGCTGGCTGGCCGTGGCTGCCGTCGTGACGTCGATGGCGGTGCTGGGCGGCTGCGCGAATCGCAGCGCCTCCAGTTCCGTCTACAGCTACGATCAGGCGCAGCGAGAGCAAATCGTGCGAAATGGCACCGTGACGAGCGTGCGCCCGATCACAATCGAAGAAGACAAATCCAGCGGCGTAGGCATGATTGCCGGCGGCGCATTGGGTGGTGTGGCCGGTAATGCGATCGGCGGGGGTACCGGGCGTGCCATCGCCACGGTGGGCGGCGCCATCTTGGGTGCACTCGCGGGTAATGCCGTAGAAAACCGCGCAAACCGTGCTTCGGGCCTGGAAATCACCGTCCGCCTGGATAACGGTGAAACCCGTGTCGTTGCCCAGGAGGCTGATACGCCGTTCAGTGTCGGGCAGCGTGTACAGGTGATCAGCGGTGCAGGTCCGACCCGCGTCGCTCCGTATTGATTTAACCGTCGCCAAAAACAACGCCCACCATCAGGTGGGCGTTGTGCATTTACGGACAGGTCTGAGGTCCAGCGTCAGACACCGATCAAGCTGAAGGTCAGGCGAGACAACATCATCAATACGATCTGCGCCAGAATGAACAGCACCAGCGGCGAAAAATCGATGCTGGAGCGGCCGGGCAGAATGCGGCGTATGGGCTCCAGCATTGGCGCAGTCAGCGTTTGCAGTAATGGCATGAGCGGCGACAGGGGATGTACCCACGATAGCACCGCCTGCAGAAACGTCAGCCAGACAATGACATTCAGGGTCCACTTTGCCACCAGCAATATCGATGCGCCCAGCGCCGCGGGCCATAGCGCTGCGGGGATCAGCGTGTGCGCGGCAATCAGCCACATCAAAATGAGATAGAGCAAGGCAGTCAGCCAAGCGGCGACCAGGCTCGTCCAGTCCAGCGTATTGCCTGCAGGGATGAGTTTGCGGATGGGCAGCACCAACCAGTTGGTGACTTGATAAACGGCGCGAGACAGCGGGTTGAAGGGGTGCAGGCGCACCGCATGGATCCAGGCGCGCCCGATCAAGGCTGCACCAAACAACATAAAGGTAATTTCAAGCAGGAAACGGAGCGTATCGCCGAGCATGAGAACAGTCTGCCAAAAAGAATAGTTTTAATTGTCGCATGGCCATATGGCAGTGTCGTGAGGCGGATGGTACCTCGCCCGAGCAAAAAGCCGCCTGGCGTGAGCCAGGCGGCTTTGAGGGTACCGCAGTAAACGGCTCCGTCCGTATTACGGACGGCCACCCGTCGGGAAGGGCCACGACGCGGCGGGGTTCACAGTGGTTTTTGCGCCTTGCGCAGCAGCTGCGGTCGGTTGTGCAGCAGGCTTTTTAGCAGCGGCTTTTTTAGCAGCAGGCTTTTTGGCCGCAGCTTTTTTCGCCGGAGCTTTGGCAGCTTTTTTGGCAGGCGCCTTTTTCGCTGCTTTCTTGGCAACAGCCTTTTTGGCTACGGCCTTTTTAGCAACGGCTTTTTTGGCGACGGCTTTCTTGACTGCCTTTTTAGCGACGGCCTTTTTGACGGCTTTCTTCGCTACTGCTTTTTTAGCAACTGCTTTTTTAGCAACCGCTTTTTTGGCGACAGCTTTCTTGACTGCCTTTTTAGCGACGGCTTTCTTGACAGCTTTTTTAGCGACAGCTTTCTTCACAGCCTTTTTGGCGGCCGTTTTCTTCACGGCCGGTTTCTTGGCTGCAACTTTCTTGACTGCCTTTTTAGCCGCGACCTTCTTCACGGCGACTTTCTTCACGGCCTTTTTGGCCGGGGCTTTCTTAGCTGCGGCCTTCTTGGCTGCAACTTTCTTTACCGCTTTCTTTGCGGCCTTTTTGGCTGTTGCCATGGTCATGCTCCTTAGGTTCAGGGGTCCCAGAACGTAAACCCGTGCCGCCTTCCGTCGGTTAACGGACGGCGCCCGGGCTATTCATCGGCGCATGCCGCTGCCCCATTCTGGCGACAGCTACTACGGTTTGCGCTAATGAATTCGGCACAGCCATTTGATATGGCCCCCGCGATTCGCGCGAGCCATCTCAAATGGCGCCAGTAGGCAACCTTTTCAGATTGCCTACTGCTTGGTACTGCGTATTCGAATACCTGGCCGACGGAGCTGTTATCAGGGCGCTGCGCAAATCACATTGCGCGCGGCTCGCCTGAAGGTCGTCATTCCCAGCTGAGCGTACCGCCAGTCTGGTATTCGATCACGCGTGTTTCGAAAAAGTTTCGTTCCTTTTTGAGGTCGATCATTTCTGCCATCCACGGGAAGGGATTTTCTTCCTGAGGGTACAGCGGTTCAA
The DNA here is from genome assembly GCF_965139195.1 of Bordetella tumbae. Taxonomy (GTDB): domain Bacteria; phylum Pseudomonadota; class Gammaproteobacteria; order Burkholderiales; family Burkholderiaceae_B; genus Bordetella_A; species Bordetella_A tumbae. The sequence continues at coordinate 17,695 of NZ_CBCSJH010000009.1, forward strand.
GACCAATCTGTTGGCAGCGACGGTTTGCGATGAAGCGCAGGTAGGATTTAAACATAGGAGCGTTCAATCCCAATACACCACGCGGCATCGTGTCTTCGGCGTAAGCGTACTCGAGTTCTACTGCCTTTTGGAATAGTGCGCGGATTTCTTCGCGAAATTCCGGCGTCCACAAGTGAGGATTTTCGAGTTTGACGGTGTTGATCAGGTCGATACCGAAGTTGCAGTGCATGGATTCATCGCGCAGGATGTACATGTACTGCTCGGCAGCGCCGGTCATTTTGTTCTGGCGACCCAATGCCAGAATCTGCGTGAACCCAACATAGAAGAACAGGCCTTCCATGAGGCACGCAAACACGATCAGCGATTTCAACAACGTCTGGTCGGCTTCGGGCGTGCCGGTTTTGAAGTTGGGATCGGCGATCGCGTCGATGAACGGGATCAGGAACTCGTCTTTGGCACGAATGGACGGCACTTCGTTGTAGGCATTGAAGATCTCGGCTTCGTCCAGACCCAGGCTTTCGACGATGTATTGATATGCATGCGTGTGAATGGCTTCTTCGAATGCCTGGCGCAGCAGGAACTGGCGGCACTCAGGCGCCGTGATGTGGCGATAGGTGCCCAGCACGATGTTGTTCGCGGCCAGCGAATCGGCCGTGACGAAGAAACCCAGGTTGCGCTTGACGATGCGGCGCTCGTCTTCGGTCAGCCCGTTCGGGTTTTTCCAAAGCGCGATGTCGCGCGACATGTTGATTTCTTGCGGCATCCAGTGGTTGGCGCAAGTGGCCAGGTATTTTTCCCAGGCCCATTTGTATTTGAACGGCACCAACTGATTGACGTCGGTCTCGCCGTTGATGACGCGCTTGTCCGCGGCCTGAACGCGCCGCGCGGCAGCACCGGCGCTTGCCGGTGCCGAGTCGGATTGCGGGGTCGCAGGAGGCAACGCGGCATCGGCGAACGCGCCCGTCGATGCGCGCGCCGGTTGCGCCGTGGCCGCCGGCTGTCCGCCCGCCGCGGGAGCGGGGGCTTGAGCCAGTTGCGTTGCGAGGTTGTCGTCTTCCCAATTAAGCATAAATAAATTCTCCGGAGGCGGTTGTGATTACTGGCAGGCTTCGCACTCTTCGAAACCGGGATCGCCCGGCCGCATCGTGCAAACCGCCCCGAGAATTTCGGGTTCCGGCAAAACAGGGGCTGCTGCGGCCGCGACGGCTGCGGCAGTCTGGCCCGCGCTCACGGCGTTCAACTCGCCGCCGCGGCCCGTGGATTTTTCAGCGCTGGTGGCTCCCTTTGTACGCAGGTAGTAGGTGGTCTTCAGGCCACGCAGCCATGCGAGCTTGTAGGTGTCGTCGAGTTTCTTGCCCGATGCGCCCGCCATGTAGATGTTGAGCGATTGTGCTTGATCGATCCATTTCTGGCGACGCGATGCGCACTCAACCAGCCAGAGCGGTTCGACTTCGAACGCAGTGGCGTAGAGTTCGCGAAGTTCGGAAGGTACGCGATCGATGCGGGACAGGCTGCCATCGAAGTACTTGAGGTCAGCGACCATGACTTCGTCCCAGAGACCGAGTTTCTTCAGGTCACGCACGAGATAATCGTTAACGACCGTGAACTCGCCGGAGAGATTCGATTTGACGTACAAGTTCTGGTAAGTAGGTTCAATGCACGCAGATACACCAATGATATTGGAAATTGTCGCTGTTGGGGCGATTGCGATGCAGTTCGAGTTGCGCATGCCGTGTTGTTTGATGCTTGCACGCAACGCATTCCAATCAAGCGTGCTCGAATCATCGACTTCAACATGACCATCACGCTCATCGCGAAGCATCGCGATAGAGTCTTGCGGCAAGATGCCGCGCGACCACAACGAGCCTTCGTATGAAGGATAGCGGCCACGTTCTTGTGCGAGCGTGTTCGAGGCCCAGTATGCGTAGTAGCACACGGCTTCCATCGAGCGATCTGCGAATTCAACAGCCGATTGCGACGCGTACGGCACGCGCATCATTTGCAGGCAATCTTGGAAACCCATGATGCCCATGCCGACCGGACGATGGCGTTCGTTCGAGTCTTTGGCTTTCTTGACGGCGTAGTAGTTGATGTCGATCACGTTGTCGAGCATGCGCATGGCGATGCCGACAGTGCGCTTGATCTTGTCGTGATCGAGTTCGTAGCCACCGGCCGCTGCGGGTTTCATGTGAGCGACCAGGTTCACCGAACCCAGGTTGCACACGGCAATTTCCGAGTCGTTGGTGTTCAGCGTGATCTCGGTGCACAGGTTCGAGCTGTGCACGACGCCGACGTGCTGCTGCGGCGAACGGATGTTGCACGGGTCTTTGAAGGTGATCCACGGATGGCCGGTTTCGAACAGCATCGACAGCATCTTGCGCCACAGCGACACGGCGGGCATCTTCTTGAAGAGCTTCAGTTCGCCGCGTTCGGCTTGGGCTTCGTAGCCCAGGTAGGCTTGTTCGAACGCTTTGCCGTACTTGTCGTGCAGGTCAGGGCAATCGGACGGCGAGAACAAGGTCCATTCGCCATTTTCCATGACGCGCTTCATGAACAGGTCGGGAATCCAGTTCGCCGTGTTCATGTCGTGCGTGCGGCGGCGTTCGTCGCCGGTGTTCTTGCGCAGTTCCAGGAATTCTTCGATATCCAGGTGCCACGTTTCCAGATAGGTGCAGACTGCGCCCTTGCGTTTGCCGCCCTGGTTCACTGCGACAGCGGTGTCGTTGACGACTTTCAGGAACGGCACAACGCCCTGGCTTTCACCGTTGGTGCCCTTGATGTGGCTGCGCAAGGCACGTACCGGCGTCCAGTCGTTGCCCAGACCGCCGGCGTATTTGGCCAGCAGTGCGTTTTCCTTGATGGCGTCGTAGATGCCTTCCAGGTCATCGGACACGGTGGTCAGGTAGCACGACGACAGTTGCGAGTGCAGGGTGCCCGAGTTGAACAGCGTGGGCGTCGAACTCATGAAGTCGAACGACGACAGGATCTCGTAGAACTCGATGGCGCGTGCTTCGCGATCGGTTTCGCGCAGGGCCAGGCCCATGGCGACGCGCATGAAGAAGACCTGCGGCAATTCGATGCGAGTGCCGCGGATGTGCAGGAAGTAGCGGTCGTATAGCGTCTGCAGGCCCAGATAGCTGAACTGCAGATCGCGGCGCGAATCGAGGGCGGCAGCGATGCGTGCCAGATCGTATTCGCCCAGTTTGGGGTCGAGCAGGCCGCCTTCGATACCGCGTTGGACGAAGGTGGGGAAATATTCCGCATAGCGAGTTGCCATGCTGGCCTGCGAGACTTCTTCGCCGAGGACTTCTTTGCGGATCGTGTGCAGCAGCAGACGTGCCGTGACCTGGCTGTAGGCCGGATCTTTTTCGACGAGTGCGCGAGCAGACAAAATCGCGGACTTGAAAACTTCGTCGACGGGGATGCCGTCGTACAGGTTCTTGACCGTTTCCTTCAGGATGGTTTCGGTGTCGATGAACTCGCTCAAGCCTTCGCCGGCGGCCTCGATGGTGGTACGCAATGCGCTCAGGTTCAGCGGGCTGCGCACGCCGTTTTCCACCACATTCAGGTGGCTGGTCTCGCCTTGCGACGGCGAGGTGAGGCTGCTTTGCCCTTGAGTGGCGGCGCGTTCCTGGGCGCGTTTTTCGCGATACAGCACGTAGGCGCGCGCGACATCATGCTCACCCGAGCGCATCAGGGCCAGTTCGACCTGGTCCTGGATGTCTTCAATATGGAAGGTGCCGCCGTTGGGGCGGTTGCGCACCAGCGCGTTGACCGATTGGGATGTCAGCGTTTCGACCAGTTCGCGCACGCGCGCGGACGCGGCGCCTTGGCCGCCATTGACGGCCAGAAAAGCTTTGGTCATCGCGATGGCGATTTTGCCGGGCTCAAAGCCGACAACCGAGCCATTGCGTCGGATGACGCTATAGCTGGCCCATTGGCCGCCGTTCGCGTCGGCTGACTTGGCAGTTTGGGAAGGCGGCTCGGCGGAGGGCCGGGTCACAGAGGCGATCGTCGTCTGCATGGAAGCTCCTGTGGAAATAACGTAAAAGGACACGGCGTGGTCCGTGTCGGGTGCTAAATGTGTCTAAATGCGTGAGGGTCGAGCTAAGCGGGGAGAACACCCGGCCGCGCCAGAATGAAGTGAATCTGGCTATGCTTTCGACCACTACATATAGTGTACCACCCCTCGTATGGCACTAATTCTAGTGATCAATGGGGGAATGGCACAAGAAGAAGCTGTTGAGGGCGGATTAATTAATCGTGACAAAATGCGAAGCACGCGCCAATCAGGCGCGTGCGGCGTAGTGATTACTTCAGGTCATTATTTTACGCGCGTCTGCGCACAGAAATCTCCGTCATGGCCGGTAAGCCGTAATGTTGCAGTTCCTGTTGCAGAGCATTGCGGTATTGCGCCACATTGGCCATTTTGACGTGACCAAAACCGCGAACCTGATCTGGCAGCGCCGCAATCTTGGCGGCCTGGGCCAGATTGGCGGGCGATAAATGCTCGAGCAAGGTGTCCACTGTCTGGCGATATTGAGCGATCAGGTCGCGTTCCATCCGGCGTTCCTCGCTGCGGCCAAAGAGGTCCAGCCACGTCCCCCGTACGCGTTTGCACCGTGCCAGGACTTTCATCAGGGTCAGGGTCGCGGGGCCCAGGGAAATCTTGCGAGGAATGCCCGTGTGGGGGTCTTTGCGTGCCAGCAGTGGTGGCGCCATGTGAAAACGCAGGGTGTAGTCTCCCTCGAATTGTTCGCGCAATTGCTGCTGGAACGTGCCATCTGTATAGAGCCGGGCGACTTCGTACTCGTCTTTGTAGGCCATCAGTTTGAACAGATTGCGGGCGACCGCGATGGCCAATCGCGGTGAACGAGAGGAGGGCGCTACCTCGCGTTCGCGTTGCGCCACGCGTTCGACCAGCTGCTGATACTGGCGCGCATAGCCGGCGTCTTGGTAGGCGGTCAGGTCGCGAACGCGGCGCGACACCATGCGCTCGAACGATTCGGGAATGTGCAGTTGGACGACTTGTCCCGCAGGGCGTAAAGCCGCCGCCAGTGCTTTGGGGTTGTGCGCGGCGAGCCGGCCGGCTTCAAAAGCATCGCGATTGGCCTGTACCGAGACTCCATTGAGCTCGATGGCGCGGACCAGTGCAGCATGCGATAGCGGCACGTGGTTGCGCTGCCAGGCGTAGCCCAACATGAACATATTGGACAGAATGCTGTCGCCAAATAGCGTTTGCGCAGCGTGATGGGCGTCCAAGGCGGCAGTATGGCTGGCGCCGACCGCATGCTGGATTTTGGCCAGCAAGGCATCGGGCCGTAATGCTGCATCGGGGTCGCGGGTAAATTCAGAAACCGGTGCAACGTAAGTGTTGATCACGGCTTGCGTGTGGGAATGACGTAGCGCGCCCAAGGCGTCAGGTGCAGTGGCGGCAACCGGATCGCACAGAATCGCGGCATCGGCTTGCTGCCAATCCAGTCTGACTGGCCCATTGGCGGCATGCGCGGGCGCCAACCGGATATGGCTGATGACCGTGCCGCCTTTTTGCGCCAAGCCCGTTAGGTCCAAGACTGAGGCTGAGAGGCCTTGCAGATGGGCCGTCATGGATACGATCGCCCCGATGGTGATCACGCCGGTGCCGCCCATTCCCGCGACCAACAGCCGATAGGGCTGCGTGAGGGGGGCAATGGAGGGCATGGGCACCGCAGCAGCGTCTTGATGCCATGCAGCGGTCGTCGAGGTGGCAGCCGTCGCGGTGGCGTTCGAAGCTCCGTTGCCTGCCGTGGCCGAGCTCTCGCGTGGTGCAGCCTGCTTGCGCAGTTTGCCTCCCATGACCGACACAAAGCTCGGGCAAAACCCTTCGGCGCAGGAATAGTCCTTGTTGCAGCTGGACTGATCGATGGCGCGCTTGCGCCCATAGGGCGTCTCCATGGGCACGATCGATAAGCAATTGGATTGCGTTCCGCAGTCGCCACAGCCTTCGCACACTGCGCTGTTAATCAGCAGCCGCCGCGCGGGGTCGGGGAATTGTTGTTTTTTGCGGCGACGGCGTTTTTCGGCGGCACAGGTCTGGTCGTGAATCAGGACCGTGACTCCTTTGGTCTCGCGCAGTTCGCGTTGCAGAGCATCCAGTTCGCGCCGGTGATGCACTGTCACGCCGGCAGGTAACTCGACGCCTTGATATTTTTCAGGTTCGTCAGTGGTGACGACGATGCGGGCGACATCCTCGCCGCGCAATTGCTGGCAGATCTGCGGCACGGAGATCGGTCCGTCCACCGGCTGCCCGCCCGTCATGGCGACGGCATCGTTGAACAGAATCTTGTATGTGATGTTGGCCCGTGCTGCGACGGCCTGCCTGATCGCGAGATAGCCGGAGTGGTAGTACGTGCCCTCGCCCATGTTCTGAAAGACATGGGGCATCTCTATATAGTTATAGAGTCCGATCCAGTCGACCCCCTCACCCCCCATTTGTGTCAGGCCGGAGGTATTGCGGTCCATCCACGCCGCCATGTAATGACAGCCCACTCCTGCGAGCGCCTGACTGCCTTCGGGGACTTTGGTTGAGCTGTTGTGCGGGCACCCCGAGCAGAAGTACGGGCGTCGGCGCATGCCATCGGCGTCATTGGATAGCGGAGCAGCGCAAGTCAGCGTGGCGGGAACGGACACGTGGTGCAGTCCCGCTGCGCGTGTCAGCCATGCGGCCAGGGGGGCTGCCAGCAATGAGGGGCGTAATTGGCCGGCTGACGGGATCAAGGATTCGCCGTCCCATCCAGTCTTGCCTGCGACGGTTGGGCGCTCGGGACGGTTGTAAAGCAGGTCTTTGATCTGGCTTTCGACGACTGCGCCTTTTTCTTCGATGACCAGGATGTGCGACAGGCCGTGTGCGAAATCAGACAGACGATCGGCATCGAGCGGCCAGGTCAGTCCCGGCTTGTAAATACGCACGGGGCCATCCGCGGCGTGGGGGTTGATGCCCAGATGCGCGAGTGCTTCCAGCGTGTCGAGATGCGCCTTGCCGACCGTGACGATCCCCACCGTGGCGTGTGGCGCGGGACAGACGAGTTTGTCGATGCTGTGGCGCCGTGCAAAAGCGCGCACGGCTTTCAGGCGTGTCTGCATGCGCAGTTCGACTGCAGGAGACAGAAAGTCGCGCGCGGTGTATTCCAACGCCTCGGGGGGCAATTCGGGATCGGCAGGCATGTCGTATTGCACGCTGGGGGCAGGGATGTACGACTGACCGCTCTCGATGGTTTCGGAGACAGCTTTGAATGCGACCCATGCGCCGCTGTGACGCGACAAGGCCCAGCCCCAGAGGGCAAAGGTTTCGTATTCGTCGATCGAGGCCGGGTGCACGATCGGCATTTGCCAGCCGATCAACGAGGCCTCGCTCGCATGCGGAATGGACGACGAGACAGCGGTGTGATCGTCGCCGACAACCACCAGCACGCCGCCATGGCGCGAGGCGCCGGCAGCGTTGCCGTGGTGCAGGGCGTCGCCCGCGCGATCTACGCCGGGGCCTTTGCCGTACCACAGCGCAAATACGCCGTCGACTTTGCGATCATCACGCACGCCTGCCTGTTGTGTGCCCATGACGGCAGTAGCCGCCATGTCTTCGTTAATGCCAGGCAGAAAGGTGATTTGATGGGCGTCGAGAATGGGCTTGGCTTTCCACATGGCCATGTCTACGCCGCCCAGAGGTGAGCCCCGATACCCCGAAATAAAGCCCGCCGTATTCAACCCGCGCTCACGATCGCGGCGGCGTTGGGCCAACAGGATGCGCACCAGGGCTTGAGTCCCTGTCAGAAAAATGCGGCCACTTGTGCGCGTGAGGTTGTCCTGCAATTGGTAGTCCAGATCCAACGCCGGCTCGTTTGCCGGGACCGGATCCAGTGGGGTGCCGTCCATGATGTCGCTCCTGCCTATTATTACGATCATCATAGGTGCGCACGGATGACGATTTATTGCGTTATTGGATCGTGTAATCCCTATAATTCGAAATAAACATTTCGTTTTGAGTGAAAACAGGGGAAAAAATGGACAAGACAGACATTGGTATCCTGCGCGCCTTGCAAGAAGACGGCCGGGCATCGGCTCAGCAACTGTCCGAGCAGGTAGGCTTGTCCACTGCGCCGGTGTGGCGCCGTGTGAAGGCGCTGGAGGCCGCTGGCGTGATCTTGGGTTATTCGGCCCAGGTGGACCGCACCAAGGTCGGGTTGCAGGGGTGCATGTTCGCCCAGATCAGTCTCGAGCGGCATTCGGCCAGCACGGTAGAGCATTTCGAGCGTTCGGTGCGCAATGCGCCGGAGATTCTGGAGTGTTATGCGGTTACCGGAGACTCGGATTTTTTGTTGAAGATCCTGGTGGAAAGCCCGGAGGCCTATGACCGGTTCCTGCATCGCTTTCTTTTTAATCTGCCGGGGATTCGTCAGACTCGCACGATTGTGGCCTTGCGCGAGATCAAGCACGAAGTCCGTTTACCCCTCGATGCCGCATGAAGTTGGCAGCATGATGTCGGTCGTTTGGAGTTTGTGACGTGATGTTCGCGGTGTGATCGCGCGGATTGCGTTAACCAACGGTGCGATGGCCCTCGAAATAACGGCGATCCCCGGTAGCAAAGTCAAGATTTTCGTGTTCATTGTTTGTTTCCAGACTGTTGCGTCTATACAGCATTTTCGATATTGCTGCATTGCATCCTGAGCACGCCCTCATTAGAGTCGCACCTGCAAATGCGCAGGGATAGATCCGCTATGCAGCGGTGTGATGCGCGTGTGTTTCGAGGGTGTCATGAAGAGTGTGTGGCGGTATCGCGGTTTTGTTGTGGCGGGCGCAGTGTTGACGTTGGCGGGATGCGTGACAAAAAAAGCGCCCGTTGAACAGGTTTCTGTTGCGCCTGAGGCGTCTCGGCCTATTGTTTGCTCGCCGGCCGAGGCAGGCAGTCAGTTGGTCGGTACATGGCAGTCCAACACGAGCCCTCGCGGGGTGGCCGGCGATTTTCGTGCGTTGATTGTGTTGGGGGCCGATGGCTCAATGGCCTATGACACGCAGCTGAAGGTGGGCAAACGTATTCGTCCAGGCTTGCGCGAGGCAGGCTGCTGGCAGGCCGCCGGTGGTGTGATCACCTTGCAGACGATCAAATCCAATGGCGAGTTGATCGACATGGACGATCCTATTTATCAGAACCGCTATCGGATCGAGAAAACCGAGCCGGCGCGTTTGACGCTGCGCGAATTGCGCAGTGGCGGGCAGTCCATTACGGCGCGTCGCATGCAACCGGGTTATCGTTTACCTTATTGAGCGCTCCCCAGGGTAGTGCCTGGTTCGATCCCTGTCGGAAATGCGGGAACTTGGGGACGGCCCTGCATATTTCCTGGATAGACTGTCGTCGGGCGCCTATTCTCGTTTCAGAATCGAAATCATACGGCGCAGATGTCCTCTCCACATTCCCAGAATCGAGCCATTCTCTTGCTGGCGCTGGCGGCTTTCGTCAGCGCCAGTGCTTTTCGTATTTGCGATCCGATGTTGCCGCGGCTGGCCGCTGAATTCGGTACGTCGACCGGCCAGGCAGGCGCTACGGTGACGGCGTTTGCCGTAGCGTACGGCTTGCTGCAGATGTTTTTCGGACCGGTGGGGGATCGCTATGGCAAATTCCGCGTTGTTGCCATCGCGACGTTTGCGTGCGCCATAGGCAGTGCGGGAGCGGTAGTGGCGCCGAACCTGGACGTATTGATTGTGTGCCGGGCGTTGTCTGGGGCGGCAGGTGGCGGCATTGTGCCGTTATCGATGGCCTGGATCGGCGATAACGTGCCCTATGAAGAGCGTCAGGCGACGTTGGCGCGTTTTCTGACCGGCACGATTTTGGGAATGGCGATGGGCCAGTTGGCCGGGGGCTTGATCACAGACACCATGGGATGGCGCTGGGCCTTTGCGTTCCTGGTCGTCGGATATGTGATTGTCGGTAGCCTGCTGTTGCGCGAGGTCGCGCAACAAGCTGCGCAGCGGCGATCATCGGCAGGTTCGGCGACGGCATCTCAATCCGTGCCGCAGCGCGGTTTTGTGGCTCAGATGCGCACGGTGTTTGGTGTGCCGTGGGCGCGCATTGTCTTGGTCACGGTGTTCCTGGAGGGGCTGCTGGTGTTTGGCTCTTTGGCATTCGCACCCGCTTATTTGCATGATCGGTTCGGATTGTCATTGACGGCAGCCGGGGCCGTTGTGGCCGTGTATGCCTTGGGCGGGCTGCTTTACACCTTGGTCGCGGGACGGATGCTGCGTTGGTTGGGAGAACGCGGTCTCGCCGCCGCGGGTGGCGTTGTTCTGTGCGTTGCCTTTCTTGCGTATTGGCTCGGCCCGGCATGGGGATGGGCTTTGGGAGCGGGCGTACTTGCGGGCTTTGGCTATTACCTGCTGCATGCGACGCTGCAAACCAACGCGACGCAAATGGTGCCATCGGCGAGAGGAACCGCCGTGGCGTGGTTTGCCTCATGCTTGTTTCTGGGACAAGCAGTCGGGGTAGCGTTGGCCGGTGTGTTTGTGGACGTTGCAGGCGCTGCCGTGCTGTTTGGTACGTCGGCCGTGCTGCTGCCTCTGTTGGGTGCCAGCTTTGCATGGGCATTAAAGCGCCGCGCGCAGGCGAAAACCGGCGAGCCGGTGGTTCAATAAAGGCGTGAAGAATGAAAAAGGTGCCGCCAAATCGTTGGCAGCACCTTTTTAGCCTCACAGTTCCGGTTGGGCGTGTCTGCTCAGATCGCGCCCAAGCGCTGCAATACCGTATCTTTACCAATCAAAGCGAGCACCGCATCCACTGCCGGTGTCTGGGTCTGACCCACCACGGCAACACGCAATGGAATCGCCAGCTGCGGCATTTTCAGGCCGCGATCGGCCAGCACGGCCTTGATGAGCGCGGTGATGCCCTCACGTGTCCAGTCCGTGTCTGCGGCTCGTTGCGCAAAGTCGGCCAGGGCTTCGCGCGCAGCAGGGGTCAGGTGTTGCTCTACCAACTCGGCTGGCGCAGGCGCGAACGGTTTGCAGAACAACATCGCGGATTCGGCCAACTGTTCCAACGTTTCGGCGCGGTCTTTCAGTAATCCTATCGCGGCGGGCAGGTCGGTAGCAGCCGGGTTGCCGCCACGCTTTTCAATGCGCGGGGCAACGCGAGCGGCCAGCTCGGCGTTGTCCATCTGCTTGATGTAGTGCGCATTGACCCAGTTCAGCTTTTTCGGATCCCATTGCGATGCAGATTTAGACAGATGATCCGTGTCGAACCATTGCACCAATTGCTCGCGCGTGAAGAGTTCGTCATCACCATGGCTCCAGCCCAGGCGCGACAGATAGTTGATCATCGCTTCGGGCAAGTAGCCTTGTGCATCGTATTCCATCACGTTGACGGCGCCATGGCGTTTAGACAGTTTTTCACCATCGGGACCCAGGATCATAGGCACGTGGCCGTATTCCGGCACCGTCGCGCCCAGCGCGCGCAAAATGTTGATCTGACGCGGCGTGTTGTTGACGTGATCATCACCGCGCAGAATATGCGTCATGCCCATATCCCAATCGTCGACCACCACGCAGAAGTTATACGTAGGCGTGCCGTCGGGACGAGCGATGATCAGGTCGTCGAGTTCGCTGTTGTCAAAGCTGATCGGGCCTTTGACCATGTCGTTCCAACCGGTGGCGCCGTCTTGGGGGTTCTTGAAACGCACGACTGGTTTGCGGCCCTCGGGGATGGCAGGCAGCGTTTTGCCCGGCTCCGGGCGCCAGGTGCCGTCGTATCGCGGCTTCAATCCTTTGGCGCGGGCGGCTTCGCGCATTTGCTCGACTTCTTCGGGCGAGCTGTAGCAATGATAGGCCGTCCCGGCTTGCAACATTTGTGCGACGACTTCGCGATAGCGGTCCATACGCTGCATTTGATAGAACGGGCCTTCGTCCGGTTGCATGCCCAGCCAGTCCATGCTGTCCAGAATGGCTTGCACCGCCTCGGGCGTGGAGCGCTCCAGGTCGGTGTCTTCGATGCGCAGCACGAAGACACCCTGATTGTGGCGCGCAAACGCCCAGGAAAACAGCGCAGTGCGTGCGCCGCCCAGATGCAGAAAACCCGTGGGCGAGGGGGCAAAACGGGTGCGGATAGGGGTCGAAGTCATAGTCAGCAGGAAAAAGCGTGGCAGGCCGCCGCGACAGGGCGGAAAACATGGGACGCGATCATAGCGATCACGCGGCCGTCTTGTTACGATGGGCTTATTTTAGAATAGCGCCCGACCTGCCTATGTTGCGACACGCTCTTGCCCCGCTGTTCGACCCCAAATCCCTGGTGATCGTGGCCGACCGGCCCCTGCCTGTGGTCAATACTTTACGGGCCGAATTGCGTGCGAGCACGACCCTGGTCGATGTGCAGGCGGGGCAGGCGCCGGCGATTCCCGAGAGCTGTCAGGGCCTGTCAGCCGGGCAACGGCCGGATCTGGCGCTGATATGCGTCTCTCCCTCTATATTGCCGGATGTTTTGCGGCGCTTGACGGGGTTGCAGCCGCGCGCTGCGATTGTGCTGCCCCACGAGCTGCCGGATCCCTATCCTGGCGGCACCTTGGCGTTATGCCGCGCCTGGGCCGAGCAAACAGGGTGCGCGCTACTGGGGCCGAGAGCCTTTGGGCTGCAACGGCCCCACGCCAGCCTGAATTTCAGCCAGCATTCCTTTTTGGCGCGCGCCGGCCGGGTGGCGCTGGTGACGCAATCGCGGTCGATCACCGCCGCTGTGATGGACTGGGCGGACGATGTGCATATTGGCTTTTCCACCGCGATTTCGCTGGGAGACGAGGCCTCGATCCGGCTGGCTCAAGTGCTGGACTTTTTGGCCAGCGACCCGAGGACGGACAGCATCGTGCTGTACCTGGAGGACGTGGGCGTCGCACGTGAATTCATGAGCGCGCTGCGCTCGGCCGCCAGCGTCAAACCCGTGATTGTGCTCAAGGCTGGCCGTGATGGCCCGCCGGGCAGCGATCCTGCTCTGGATGCAGCACTGCGGCGGGCAGGCGCGGTACGCGTCCGGTATTTTGTGCAGCTGTTCTCGGCAGTCAAGGTGCTGGGGTATACACGCCGTCCGCGTGGCCGCCGCGTTGCGATCCTGTCCAATGGCAGTGGCCCGCCTCAGTTGGCCTTGGATCTCATCGGGCCGGATACGGCGATGTTGCGAGCCGAGTTGGCGCCTGCTACACGGCGGGCGTTGACGGAGCTGCTCGAGCCCGATGCGGCGACTGCCAATCCTGTCATTACCTATGTGCCCCTGACGCCAGAGCGCATACAGGCCATGCTGGATAGTTTGATTGACGATCAGGGTGTTGACGGCGTGCTGGTGGTGTTGGCGCCGGATGCGTTGGCGGACATGTCCGCTGTCGCGCGTCAATTGGCGCAGTTTGCCCCGAACGCCCGCAAGCCCGTGGTCAGTTGCTTCATGGGCGACGCAGGCATGCGGCCGCTGCGCCGGATGTTGGACGATGTCGGCACGCCGGCATTTCGCACGCCGGAGTCGGCTGCCGATGCGTTTGGGGTGCTGTCCACGCATTACTACAACCAACAATTGCTGCTGCAGACTCTGCCGCCCGAGCCACCGAGCCGTTTGCCGGATGTGGCCAAGGCGCGTCTTGTGCTGGACGCCGCCCGCGCGGCCGGCCGCCTGGATTTGTCTGTGTCCGAGTGTCGTAGCGTGTTGGATGCCTTTTACGTCCCGCTGCGTGATGTTCCTGCGGGCGTGCTGCCGGGCGAGCCCGAGTCGCGGCCTATGGCCATTCGCGTGCGGCGTGATCCGAATTTTGGTCCTATCATTCAATTCGGTGCAGGCGGCCCCGATGCATTGCTATCGGCGGGCTCCGATAGAGGCCGGGATTTGCCGCCGCTAAATGGTTTTTTGGCGCGCCAACTGATAGAACGCAGCCGTACGTGGCAGCGCGTGCTCGCTTCGCAAATCAGCAGTGTTGCCGCCGAAGCCCTGCAGCACACATTGGTTCAGGTGTCCGAGGTGATCTCCGAATTGCCCGCGATCGAGTCGCTGGATATCGATCCGCTGTATGCGGGTGAATCGCAGTTGCGCGCCGCCGGCTTGCGCATCACGCTGTGCGCTGAGCCTGCCTGCGCCACGCCGCAAGCCAGCGGTTATCCGCATATGGCGATCCATCCTTATCCGGCGCGTCTGGTGCGTCGCCGCGAATTTGATGACGGGACAGAATGGGTGATCCGCCCCATTCGTCCCGAGGACGGACAGACCTTGCAGGATTTCATTCGCGGCCTGTCAGAGCGTTCGCGTTATATGCGCTTTGTGTCCATGATGCGCGAGCTCACGCCGCGCATGGTGGCGCGCTACACGCAAATCGATTACCACCGCGAGCTGGCGCTCGTGGCGACCACCTATGTGCCAAATCCGGCAAACCGGGGGCATCCACACGAGATCATCATCGGTTTTGCGCATTATTTGCGTAATGCCGATGGGCGCGGCGCCGAGTATGCATTGGTCATTGGTGATGACTGGCAACGCCGTCATCTGGGCGGACAACTGATGCAGGCCCTGATCGACGCGGCCCGTGACCAAGGGTTGGAATATATCGATGGCCTCGTGTTGGCCAATAACCGGCCGATGCTGACCTTGATGACGCGTCTGGGATTTACGAACGATCCGGATCCGGAAGACCCCACCATGCGACGTGTATGGTTGAATCTGCTTTCCTGAAAACCCGAATTGGGCTTTGTCGTACCCGATTTGGGTTTTTCCCCAATTACCCCGCTACCAAGACTTCTCGCAAAAACGCCGCGATATCGTTGATTTCCGGTGCGCATACCGAGTGTGGCATCGGGTATGTGTGCCAGCGCACGTCATAGCCTAGCGACTGCAATTGCGCCAACGAGGCCTCGGCACGCGGCAGTGCAACGACAGGGTCAAACGTGCCGTGCGCCAGAAAAATCGGCGTGCCGGCATTGGCCGTGTGGCGCTCGGCGGCTGCCGTGTCCAGCAATGGCAGATAACCGGACAGGCCTATCATGCCTGCCAGCTTTTCTTCCAGCCGCAGCCCTGTATGCAGCGTCATCGCGCAACCTTGCGAGAATCCGGCCAGCACAATGCGCGAGGTCGGGATGCCGCGAGCGTTTTCGCGAGCGATCAGCGCCCGTACGGCGGCTTCGGATTGCCGGATGCCCGTTGCGTCCTCTTGGCGTACCAAGTCAGTGACCAGAATGTCGTACCACGACCGCATGGCCATCCCGCCGTTGATCGTCACGGGTTGTACCGGGGCGTGAGGAAACACAAAGCGCACAGCCGGGCTGCTGCCTAACCGGAGTTCGGGCACGATAGGCGCAAAGTCATTACCGTCGGCTCCCAAGCCATGCAGCCATATCACGGCATGAGTCGGGTTGGGGGCGGTCTGCATTTCGATGCAGTCCAACAAGGCAGGGGTAGCAGTCATGGTGGCAGGAAGAAACGAGAGGGCCGAAAACGGTCCGGTTTGGCTAATGGCTATTGATTGACGCTGTGGTTTGGATCGGCGTCAGGCAGACAAGGCTTTCAGGGCTTGAAACAGCGCCCGGTACTGCTTGCGCTGCGGCTCTTGGCCTTGCTGCAGGGCGGCATTGCCCTGCGCCTCTTTGCGAGCCGCCCGTATCGTCGCGCGCAGTGCCTGCACATCGGCGCCGGGGTGGGCGTTGAGCAATTCGGTCAAGGCATCGTCATCGCTCAGCAGCTTGTCACGTAGCGACTCCAGCCGATGCATGGCGGCCGTTTCTTCGCGTGAGCCGTTTTGCCAGACATCGAGCTGCGCACGGATCTCATCAGCGGGCGCATCACGCATCAGCTTGCCGACAAAATGAGTCTGCCGGCGCTTGCCTTCGCGGCTGGTCGTCTTTTGCGCCAGGCGAATTGCCTCGTACAGGCGTTCGGCCAGGGGCAATTGCTTCAGACGGTCGTCAGGCAACTCGATCAATTGCTTGCCCAAATCGAGCAGAGCATGCATTTCGCGCTTGACTTGCGATTTGCTGGGGCGGTCGTAACCGTTTTCGTCGAACTCGCCTTCGGCGGTCGAATCAGGGATAGAAGAATTCATGAGGAATGCAATGGGGGAACAGCATCAACGCAGACTTGGCTATGATAACCGTCTCTGCTTACTGGACTGCAATGGTCAATACTTCTACCTCCTCTCTTCCCCTGGCCGCGAACCACGCGCGTTTCAGCGAACTGGTCGAACAAGTCCTGGCGTATGCACGCCAGATTGGGGCCAGTGACGCCGCTGCCGAGATTTCCGAAAGCCTGGGGCTTTCGGTGTCGGTACGTAAAGACGACATCGAAACGGTCGAGCAAACCCGCGATCGTTCGCTGGATTTGACGGTGTACGCCGGCCAAAGCCGCGGCTCGGCCTCGACCTCCGATTTTTCCGAGGCCGCTCTGCGCCAGACGGTCGAGGCCGCCTGGCACATCGCCCGCCATACGGCAGCCGATCCGGCGGCGGGCTTGCCCGATGCCGATCAGTTGGCCACCGATGTGCCCGATCTGGCCTTGCATTACCCCTGGCCTGTCACGACGGAGCAGGCCGCCGAGCTGGCATTGCGCGCCGAGCGCGCGGCCCGGGCCGTGGATCGCCGCATTACCAATACCGATGGCGCGACCGTAGGTACCTACGAAGGCCAGTTCGTCATGGGTAATACCCGAGGCTTCTTGGGTGGTTACCCGTACTCGCGCCACAGTCTGTCGGTCGCCCCGATCGCCGGGCGCGGCAACAACATGCAGCGCGACTACTGGTATAGCTCGGAACGCGACCCTGCGCTGCTGGCCGCCCCCGAGGCCGTCGGCCGTTACGCGGCCGAGCGCACCTTGTCACGCCTGTCGGCCAAACGAATTCGCACGGGCAAATTTCCTGTGCTCTTCGAGGCGCCTCTGGCATTGGGGCTGCTAGGCGCGTTTACGCAGGCGACCAGCGGCGGCGCCTTATACCGCAAGACCAGTTTCCTGGTCGATGCCCTGGGCAAGCCCATCTTTCCCGACCATATCGACATTGCCGAAGACCCCCACGTGCGTGGCGGCATGGGCAGTTCGCCCTTTGATGACGAGGGTGTGCGCACCCGGGCGCGCAGCGTGGTGACAGGCGGCGTGCTGCAGGGCTATTTCCTGTCGACCTACACCGCGCGCAAGCTCGGCATGACCACCACGGGCAACGCGGGCGGCTCGCATAACCTGACCCTGTCGTCGCGCCTGACCTCGGCCAACGATGATTTCGAGGCCATGCTGCGCAAGCTCGGCACCGGGCTGCTGGTTACAGAGCTGATCGGGCAGGGCGTCAATTACGTCACGGGCGATTATTCGCGCGGCGCGTTCGGATATTGGGTGGAAAACGGCCAGATCCAGCACGCGGTCCAGGAAATCACGATCGCCGGCAATCTGGCTGATATGTTCCGCCAGATTGTCGCCGTGGGCGCCGATACGATCGCTCGTGGGACCAAACGCACAGGCTCGATTCTTGTCGAGCAAATGGCGATTGCCGGGATCTGATTCGCCCGGTGGCTTCTTTTTTGCCTCTGGACAGGCCGGGGTCAGTGCCGCCCGGCCTTTTTGGCGGACCCATTTCACGATTGTCGGCGTGCGGGCTGGTAACCCCTCTTACGGTATAGATATAACAACGTGTAATATCCGCCACATATCGCGTGCGATATCTCATACCAAATTGCTGTCGAGGAGCCAACCTTTATGCAACGTCGTTCCTTTTTGAAACAAGCCGGCCTGGGCGCTGTCGCGGGCAGCGCGGCAGTTGCCGCACCGGTATTCGCGCAAGACGCACCCAGCCTGAACTGGCGCATGGCGTCCAGCTTTCCGCGCAGCCTGGATGCGCTGTTCGGTACCGGCGACATTTTCTGCAAATTCGTCACCGAAGCCACGGGCGGCAAATTCAATATCCGCCATTTTCCGGGCGGTGAAATCGTTCCCGCCTTGCAGGTCATGGATGCCGTGTCCAACAACACGATCGAGTGCGGTCATACCGTGTCGTACTACTACTACGGCAAAGATCCGGCGTTTTGCTTTGACGCGGCCGTGCCGTTTGGTCTGAACGCGCGTCAGATGAACGCCTGGATGTTCAACGGCGACGGCATGAAGCTGACCCGCGACATGTTCAAGCCGCACAAAATCGTCAACTTCCCCATGGGCAACACCGGTGTGCAGATGGGTGGCTGGTACCGCAAGGAAATCAAGACCGTCGAAGACCTGAAGGGTCTGAAAATGCGTACCGCCGGCTTCGCGGGCGAAGTCCTGTCGCGCCTGGGTGTGGTGCCGCAGCAACTGGCAGGCGGCGACGTGTATCCCTCGCTCGAAAAAGGCACGCTGGACGCCGTCGAGTTCGTGGGACCGTACGACGACGAAAAGCTGGGCTTTAACAAGGTCGCCAAGTACTACTACTACCCGGGCTGGTGGGAAGGCGGTCCCCAGGTGTCGCTGTACCTGAACGAAGGTGCGTGGAACAGCTTGCCCAAGAACTACCAAGCCATCGTCGAGGCGGCCAGCCGCGTGGCGCATGTGGCCATGACCTCGCGCTACGATGCCGAAAATCCGGGCGCGCTGCGCCGGCTCATCGCCGCGGGCGCCGAGTTGCGTCCGTTCCCGCGCGCCGTGATGGATGCGTCGTACCAGGCAGCCCAGACGGTGTACAAGGAATTCAGCGACAAGGATCCGAAATTCAAGGCTTTGTACGACAACTACATGGGCTTCCGTGACAGCGTAGTGCCGTGGTTCCGCTTGGCCGAAGGCTCGTACGACCAGTACCTGGGCGTGGCGATGTCGGCGCACAAGTAAAAATAAAGCCGGTACTTCAGTAAAACGGGCGCCTTTGTGGGCCGTCCCCAGGGTTGTGGAGCTATTCGACCACCCTGGATGGATGGTTGACTAGGTGCCCGTTCCGCATGGTTGGCTCCCCCCTGGTGCCTGCAGGCTATGGACCGCAGGGCCACATTGCACAGTGGCTTGGCAAGTTCCTGACCACCGAATTGCACAATATTTGAGCAATCGTGCTAGAATGGCCGACTTTCCCTTATTCCGGTTGGTAGCACGGGCGGTTAATAACGCTTAGGCCAGCTGCGGATCGCATGACCGGCGCGGGTTTCCCGGGCCAGATGATGCGCCAAGGCACAACGGAACAGGAAAAGATTCTCGTCAGGCTGTTCTGACCAGAAAAATTTACCTTTTAGGAACCAATCATGAAGACCTTTGTGGCCAAGCCGCATGAAGTCCAACGTGACTGGTTTGTGATCGACGCCAAGGGCAAAGTCCTGGGTCGTGTGGCCAGCGAAGTCGCACGCCGCCTGCGTGGTAAGCACAAACCTGAATTCACGCCGCACGTTGATACGGGCGATTACATCGTCATCATCAACGCTGCCGATATCGTTGTTACGGGCACCAAGACGCAAGACAAAAAGTACTTCCGTCACACCGGCTATCCCGGTGGTATCCGTGAAACGAACTTCGAGAAACTGCAGCAGCGGTTTCCCGGCCGCGCCATCCAGAAGGCCGTCAAGGGCATGTTGCCCAAGGGTCCGCTGGGCTACGCCATGATCAAGAAACTCAAGGTGTACGCTGGTGCCGAGCACCCGCACACCGCTCAGCAGCCCCAGCCGCTGGATATCTAAGGAAACGCCATGATCGGTAACTGGAACTACGGAACCGGCCGTCGCAAAACCTCGGTGGCTCGTGTTTTTATCAAAAAAGGCTCGGGCAAAATCGTTGTTAACGGCAAACCCGTCGACGAATTTTTTGCTCGCGAAACTGGCCGCATGATCGTGCGTCAGCCGCTCGAGCTCACCAGCCACCTGGAATCGTTCGACATCAAAGTCAACGTGCACGGCGGCGGCGAAACCGGCCAAGCCGGGGCGATTCGCCACGGTATCACTCGTGCGTTGATCGACTACGATGCGGCGCTCAAGCCCGCACTGTCGCAAGCTGGCTTCGTCACCCGCGATGCCCGTGAAGTCGAACGTAAAAAAGTCGGCTTCCGCAAGGCACGTCGGCGCAAGCAGTTCAGCAAGCGCTAATTGTCTTGCTCTACCAGGGCCGCGCGAGTGGCTCTGGCAAAAACAAAACGCCCCTGTTTTTACAGGGGNGTTTTGTTTTTTTGTTGCCGGGCCGTCCCAAAACAAAAACGCCCCCTGGGGGGGCAGCAAGCCGAAGGCGCAGCGTGGGGGCATTTTGTGCTTGTGCGAGGGAACCGTCTCAGCTCACGCGTCACACACTCCGTCATCAATAGAACTCAATGGCCGTTGTTGGAAGCCTTAAATGCGGCATCTGAAATGTGGGCCTGCAGCAGAACGGAGAGCAGATATGCCTAACACCAAGACCTCGTTGACATGGAGGCTCAGGCTAGCGGCGGTCTTCATGTTGACCATGCCGTTTACGATCTATGCGCAACCGGCCGGGTCTAGCGCTGCAAATCATCAAGATGGCAAATTATTGACTTGGCGAGCGACGCCGCCTGAGCCTGAGCTGCCATCGCGTCAATCCTTCACTGGGCGCGGTGTAACGGTAGGCGTCTTGGACTTTGACTTTGGAGACAATCCTGCCCACCAGGCGTTGGACGGCGTGTGGCAACTCGTCGGACCATTTTCTGGGCGAGACGTAGAGGACCATGGCGTCTTCGTCAGCCGTATCATCGCCGGCAGGGACATGCACGATGGGTTGGGGCAAGGCATGGCGCACGGCAGCCGCGTGATTGCACTGGATGCCGACGTGAAGCCTTTCTATTCGCATCGCAAATTGGCAGCGCGTGGGGTCAGGATCATCAATCATTCATATGGCATCCTGGATTATGACGAAATGCTCGAAGGAACAGTGGCCGAGCAGCTTCAGAACCATGAGCGCATATTGAAAAAAAACAACCTGTACCGTGCCGTTTTACGGGACGGGGCTCTTCTGATTTGGCCAACGGGGAACGACGGAGCGCCTGGTCCGGGGCTTCCTGCGAGCGCTCCCGCGTTTTCCCCTGAGCTGGAAAAGGGCTGGATTGCCGTGACGTGGCTCGGTGTCGACGGGACTCTGCATCCCGACGCCAATGCATGTGGGCACGCGTCCGACTGGTGTATCAGTGCGCTCGGATCGTATCCGATGCGTGACGGTACCGTGCTCGAGGGCACATCATTTTCGGCGCCTGTCGTGACGGCGGTGGCGGCGTTGGTCTCCGAAGCCTATCCCTGGATGAACAACTCTGAGTTGCGGCAAACGCTGTTGTCTACGGCTGATCCTATCGATGATCCCGATATCGATCCTATCGATCATCCCGATATTTACGGCTGGGGGAAAGTAAATCCAGACAGAGCCGTGAGAGGCCCAGCTTTGTTTGACTGGCGGCTTGAGCATGGGGACAGTTTCGTTGTGGACTTCGATAGTTATCGTTCTCATTTTTTTAACGATATAGGCGGGGATCGCGGGCTGGTCAAATCGGGTTCTGGCACATTGGTGCTGTGGGGAAAAAATACCTATGCGGGCGCCACCGATATTTGGAGTGGCGTGCTTGAGCTTTATGGCAGTGTGACAGGCGCGATATACATCAGGAGGCACGGCACCTTGCTCAGCAACGGCGGAGTGATCGGAGGTTCTGTGTCTAATGAGAACCTGCTGCTGGTCAGTGGTGCCGGGTTGCATATCAAGGGGCGTCTTGATACAAAAGGTGCAAAACTGCAGATTCAATTAGGCTCCACCATCGCTGTGGATGACTTTGCCTTTATCCACGGGGCGCGGCTGGAAGTATCAAACCCCGATCCTCGGTATGTCATGACGTTGCGGGAAACGGTGCTGAGGGCACGTGAAATCAAGGGGCAATTTGCTTCGATGGCAGCCAGCCCTTTGTTCACCGTGTCTCCCATCTACACTGCCACCCAGGTAGATCTCGACATCAAACGTAATGATGTACACGCTG
The DNA here is from genome assembly GCF_965139195.1 of Bordetella tumbae. Taxonomy (GTDB): domain Bacteria; phylum Pseudomonadota; class Gammaproteobacteria; order Burkholderiales; family Burkholderiaceae_B; genus Bordetella_A; species Bordetella_A tumbae. Next base: position 39,606 of record NZ_CBCSJH010000009.1, read on the forward strand.
TCTCGCTAGCGCATTTCGAAGGAGCTCGCGCCAAACAGGCTGCGGCAAAAGCTATCGAGTCTTCGTTTCGAGCCATGGATCAGCATTGGCAGGAGACACAGGAGGTGGAGTGTCTCTTCGATCGCAAACCGCAATCTGCTCAGACCAGGGTCAGCAGTGCGTTTGTAGAAAAGGCGGCCGCGTTGCAGCATCTCGAGACGTTGCAAGAGCTGGGAAATGCTTTGGAAAGTTTGACTGGCGAGGCATACGCGTCGTCGCTGGCGTTGAATTTTCAGCAAGCGCAGGCGATTAACCGGTCGCTGTCGAATCGCGTCGATGCGTTGAACCGCGCTCGCGAATTGTCTGGGCTGTGGGTCTCCATGCTGGGTGCGGACGGCAAATTACGTCAACCTGGCTATGCCAGTGCCAACACGAAGACGTTCGGTGCGCAATTGGGTGTGGATCAGCGGCTAAGCGCTGACACGATTGTTGGCGCAGCGCTATCCTCGTCTGATGCAAGTGCGTCCTTTGATGGGCTTGGCGGACGCTCAAAGGGACAGGCTGTTGGGGTCGCGCTATATGGCCGCCATGGCGCGCCGACGGGCAACTATCTGTCAGGGCGCATCGGGCACGATTGGACCAATACCAAGGTTTCGCGTGTTATTGCCATTGATCGTTCTGAACGCATTGATAGCAGCCGTCATGATGGCATGACGTCACTGTATGCCGAGTTGGGGCATGTATTTGAAATAGGCAATGCTAATTACTCCCCCTTTGTCGGTGCCGAGTACAGCCTCTTGCGTCGCGGCGCCTTTGCGGAAACAGGCAGCGAGTTTGCGTTGCAGGCGGATAGTGCCACGTACAAACAAGCGGCCGCCTTGCTAGGCATGCGTTATCAATCTGGGCCTGTTAACTGGATAGCAGGCACGACGACGTTGACCGGTTCAGGTGCCTATCGCTACAGCAATCCTGCCGACCTGAGTTTCACGGCGGCATTCAAGGGGGCGCCGGACGTGGCATTTACCTTGCAGGGGATCGGCTTGCAACGGCACAGCGGTTGGGTGGGATTAGGAGCCTCGACCTGCATGAATTCCATCGATCTGAATTGGTTCATCAACCTTGATATGCAGATTGATGGTCACGGCGTGAACAACAAGGCAATCTCAGCGGGCCTGCGCTACGAATTCGGATAGCCGCATGGAAGAGGCCAGTGTGCTTCGCTGAGTGCCTGGCGATGTCTTTGCTCGGACGACGTGATCTGTGAGGGCTAGGATGTCCGGTGACGAAATATCGGTATTAAGTTAGCGATACAATTATTTTTCGTCTTACGGAACACCCACACCATGGCCCAAGCATCGAACTCCCGCATCAAGGTTGGCATTGTCGGCGGCACCGGTTATACCGGCGTCGAGTTGCTGCGTCTGCTGTCGCAACATCCTCATGTCGAACTGACTGCCATCACCTCCCGCAAAGAAGACGGGTTGCCAGTGGCGGATATGTACCCCAATTTGCGCGGCCGGGTGAGTCTGGCGTTTTCCACGCCCGAAAAGGCCAATCTGGCGGATTGCGATGTGGTGTTTTTTGCCACGCCGCACGGCGTGGCCATGGCACAGGCCAAAGAACTATTGGCCGCGGGCACTCGTGTCATCGATCTGGCTGCAGATTTCCGTCTGCAAGACACAGCTACGTTCGAGCGTTGGTACAAAATGCCGCATGCTTGTCCTGATATCCTGGCGGAGTCCACCTACGGTTTGGTCGAACTCAACCGCGCGGCCGTGTCCAAGGCGCGCGTCATCGGCAATCCCGGCTGCTACCCGACGACGGTTTTGCTCGGCTTGGCCCCCTTGATCGAAAACGGCGCCCAGTTGGTCGATACCCAGACCTTGATCGCAGACTGCAAATCGGGGGTCTCCGGGGCAGGCCGCAAGGCTGAGGTCGGTTCCTTGTTCTCCGAGGCCAGCGACAATTTCAAAGCCTACGGGGTGGCAGGGCATCGGCATCATCCCGAGATTACCGAACAGCTCGAAAAACTGGCTGGTGGCAAAGTCGGCCTGACGTTTGTGCCGCATCTGGTGCCGATGATCCGCGGCATGTTCTCGACGCTGTATGCCCGTATCCGCCCAGAGGCACTGGACACGGACTTCCAGGCGCTGTACGAAAAGCGTTACGCCAACGAGACGTTTATCGATGTCATGCCGGCCGGCAGCTTGCCCGAAACCCGTTCGGTGCGTGCCTCGAACAATCTGCGCATCTCGGTGCAGCGCCCCAATAACGGGGATCTGCTGATTGTGCTGGTCATCCAGGACAATTTGGTCAAGGGCGCATCAGGCCAGGCCGTGCAAAACATGAACCTGATGTTTGGCCTGCCCGAATCTGCCGGGCTCGATCAAGTCGCTATTCTGCCGTAGGAGATCCCTGGCCGGCCCGCCGGGCTGGCTGGATCGGCTCAGATGCAATCGGCTCCTGAATCCACGGTCGGGTCTCGTCCCGGCTCTCTCACGCGATGGCTGTTCCTGCTGGGTATGCTGGCCGTTGGCTTGGCGCTAGGGGCGCTGGCCGGCTATCAGTTTGCCCAGAAATCGGTGATGGCGGTCCCCAGTGTCGTCATCACTGCTGAGCAAGTTGCTGCACAGGATGCCGCGGTACGGCAAAGTCAGGCAGAGAGCCGTTTCCTGCGGGCACAACTCGATACTGCGGATGGCGAAATCGCCGTCGAGCGTGCCGCTCGCCAGGAACTCGAGGCGCAGTTACGTGCGAGCCAAGAAGAGCTGGGCCGCGTGCGCGATCGGCTGGCATTTTTTGAGCAATTATTGCCACCCGGACCCGAAGGCGCCGTCGATATCCGTGGCGCTGAGGTCCAACGTGACGGCCAGGGGCTGAAATATCGCGTTCTGCTCATGCGCAGTGGCCGCAGCGAGGCGCCATTCGTGGGGACATTGCGTTTCCAGGCCTCTGGTGTCCTCAAGGGGGACGTCGTCTCTGTCGACTTGGCCCCCATGCAGGTAAAGACCGATACGCCTGAGGGCAGCGGTACCCCCGATACGTCGCCGGGCAAACCCAAGGCTGCGCCCGATGCGGTGGCTGCCGGCGGCGCTCTGTCTCTGCAATTTGATCAATATCAGCGCAGCGAAGGCGTGCTCGAGCTGCCAGAGGGATTCGTCCCCGAAACCGTGATCATCAGCGTGCTCGAGGGATCCACGGTGCGGGCATCCCGCACTATCAAGCTGGCATTTTGAACCCCGGCCGTGTCTGCGCTACTATGAGAGTATTGAGGCGGCTCGCCCGTCAACTTTATACGTGATATTGGCCGATCTTTCGGCCAGGAGCTCCACCATGAATGCAGTCACCGAAACCGTCGATCTCCAAGCACCACCGACGCCGCTGGTTTTCACCGATTCCGCTGCGGCCAAAGTCAAAGATCTGCTGGCCGAAGAAGGCAACCCCGAACTGAAACTGCGCGTGTTCGTGCAGGGTGGCGGCTGTTCCGGCTTTCAGTATGGCTTTACCTTTGACGAAGCCGTCAGCGACGACGACACCGTGCTGGACAAGGACGGCGTGCAGTTGTTGGTCGACCCGATGAGCTTCCAGTATTTGGTCGGTGCCGAAATCGACTACAAAGAAGACCTCGAAGGCGCTCAGTTCGTGATTCGTAACCCCAACGCGACGACCACCTGCGGGTGCGGTTCGTCGTTCTCGGTGTAACGTCCGCAAGGCTGGGCCTCGCCCCAGCCTGCCTGCTACCCCGTCTGTAGCAAGAATCCGATTTTCAGCGCCCCAGCCGCTCAGGCTGGGTACAGCGCGCCCAGTACACGCGGCCCGCGTGCACCTGTGACCTCGGGTACGCCCGCCGGAATCCGGTCCAAAAAGACCTGTGCCAACCAGGCAAAGGCCATTGCCTCTACCCATTGGGCCGGTACGCCCGCGCTGTCTGTGGGTTGAACGGGGCGCTGCAGGCAGATTGCCAATTCGCGCATCAATCCCGCGTTGCGGGCTCCTCCACCGCACACCAGCACATCGTGGGTTGCCGGGGCTGTTGCCTCTAGCGCATCTGCCACGGTACGCGCCGTAAATCGCTGCAGTGTCGCTTGAACGTCCTGCGGGGCGAGTCTTGCCGCACCCTCATAATCCTGCAGACGCTCGTCCAGCCACGCAGCGTTAAACAAGTCGCGCCCCGTCGATTTGGGGGGCGGCAGCACGAGCCAGGGTTCTTCGGTCAATAGATGTTCGAGCAGCCCCGGCTGTACCTGTCCAGTCGCCGCCCATTGCCCGTCCTTGTCGTAAGGTTGGCCCGTATGCCGTTGGCACCAAAGGTCCAGCAAAACATTGGCGGGGCCCGTGTCAAACCCGCGTGGCGGCTCACCGGATTTTAATAGGGTCAGGTTGCCGATGCCGCCCAGGTTCAAAATGGCCCGCGGGGCGGGCGACGCGAACATGGCTGCGTGAAACGGCGGCACCAACGGGGCACCCTGGCCTCCAGCGGCAACGTCCCGGCTGCGGAAATCGGCCACCACGTCGATACCGGTCAACTCTGCCAGCAAGGCCGGCGCATTGAGTTGCAGCGTAAAGCCCAATTCCGGACGGTGTCGCACGGTTTGTCCATGTGCGCCAATCGCAGCAACGGCAGTGGCTGGTTGCTGTGCCTGATCCAAGAGGGCGTGGACCGTATCGGCGTATAGCCGCGCCAAAGCCTGGCTGGCCAGTGCGGCGCGATGCAACTCGTCGGCACCGCTTTTGTTCAGCGCCAGGAACTCGTGTCGGAGCTCGGCGGGCATGGGCAGCGCGGCGGTTGCCAGGACCTGTATCGCAGGCGTCTGTGCGACGTTCTTGATCGCGTGCGCAGTTGTGGGAGCGCTACCGGATTCCGATGGGGCGGCGCCAGGTGCATGTAGACGCACCAGCACCCCATCGGCGCCGTCCAGGCTCGTGCCTGACATCAGGCCGATGAAAAGGCGGCCGGTCGTCAAAGCAGATTGGCCGCGAGATCGAGGCATGGCATCAGCGAGGCAAGCGTCGCGTCAACGGCTCGCGACATTCGTACTGGACTCAGGCAGCGTTTGCTGCAGATGGGTCAACAATGCGAGCTGTTGCTTGTAGGGCTCTGTCGCCGCCTGGAACTTGCGAGCCTCGTCCGGATCGAGCGGGCGAGAGATCGGCAGGTCCGCAGCCAAGGGATCGACAGGCTGGTTGTCAATCCGGAACTCGTAATGCAGGTGCGGGCCGGTCGCCCAGCCCGTCGAGCCCACGTAGCCGATCAACTGGCCCTGCGACACCTTGGCGCCGACTTTGACATCGGGGGCAATACGGCTCTGGTGCGCATACAAGGTCGAATACTGGCCATAGTGCTTGACGATGACCACGTTACCGTACCCGTTTTGCCAGCCGGCAAACTCCACGGTGCCATCCGCAGTGGTATGGATCGGCGTGCCCGAGGGCGCCGCATAATCCACGCCCTTGTGTCCCGTCCAGGTTTTATGGATGGGGTGCATGCGCATGCCAAAGGTCGAACTGATGCGGGAAAATTTCAGCGCGGTGCGCAAAAATGCCCCGCGCAGGCTGACGCCGTCAAAGCCGTAGTAATTGCCTGATTTTCCGTCCGGGCTGAACCACACTGCGTTGTAGGTCTTGCCGTTGTTGATGAATTCCACGGCTAACAAACGACCGGCACCGGCATAGCGGCCCTGATGCGAACGGACCTCGTAGACGACGCGGAATTGGTCGCCCGGGCGAATATCGCGCAGAAAATCGATCTTGGAGCCGAGCACGTCGGCCATCTGCTGTGTGATCGAATCCGGAATGCCGGCGGTATCAGTTGCGCCGAATAGTGAATTGCGAATCGTGCCGACGGCGACGCGCGTCTGCAAGTCGGTGCGGTCGGTGATCTCGCGTGCTGTGTACGAGTCGTCCGACGGTGTCACCAGCAGCATTTTGGTGGTGACCTGGCCGTCGTCTTCTTCGCCTGGCGTATGGATATAACGCAGCCAGACCAGATTGCCCTGTGCATCGGTTGCTGCCTGCACTGAGCGTCCAGGATAGAGCTTGTAAATGCTGCGGGCGCTGGGGGCCTGTGTCAAAAAGCGCTGCAAGCCCGGTGCGTCAATTTCGAGGCGCTGCAGCACCGAGGCCAGCGTATCGCCGGCCCGGATACGCGTTTCGCTGACAAACGGCGCATCGCTGTCAACGCTGCTGACACTGACTTGGTTTGACGCCAGAGGCAGCACGCTTTGAATCTGGCGCGACAGGGGTAATTGAGTGCGGTCGGGTTGTTGGACCATGCCCAGCGCCGCGGCGCCAGCGAACAAACCTATCGTGCTGACCAGTAGCGTGCGGCGTAGCCAGCCAGCGCGACGGGACGACTCGGGGCGAGACAGGGCGGCCGTGCTGCCAACGGAGCGATCAGCCGGGCTGTGAGAGCCACGATCTATCAAAGTAAAGCCTTTCAAGGGGGTGTAAGTCCCCAAGGATGCAGATACGCCAGCACAGCATCACCCGGGCGCATCTGCGATACGCAAGGGGGCCGCGCCTCTGGCGAGGCATCTTGTGAACAACAGGGGTTAAGCCGGGTCGCAACGGCAATGACGCCATAATGGCTACAGTTGCGTATGATTAGCGTCGTATCCTAGCTGATTCAGCTAGAATTTTCGACTGATTTACCGATCACGCTGACAGTTTTTACACGTTTCTTGCAATTTTCGGCTCTTTCTTAGTCTTTTATCGCCGCATCCGGCCCCAGATATGTCTCAACCCGAAGCCCCCATTACCCCCGAAGTCGAAGCCGACCTGCGCGTCGCCAAGCGCGGTTGCGACGAGTTGCTCGTCGAATCGGAGTTCGCCCGCAAGCTGGCCAAGAGCCGCGCTACCGGCGTACCGCTGCGCATTAAATTGGGGTTGGATCCTACCGCGCCCGACATCCACTTGGGTCACACGGTGGTGCTGAACAAGATGCGGCAATTGCAGGACCTGGGGCACAACGTCATCTTCCTGATTGGCGATTTCACGTCCACCATTGGTGATCCCAGCGGCCGCAACTCCACGCGCCCGCCGTTGACGCGCGAGCAGATCGAAACCAATGCCCAGACCTACTACGCGCAGGCCAGCATGGTGCTGGACCCCGCACGCACTGAAATCCGCTACAACTCCGAATGGAGCGATCCGCTGGGCGCGCGGGGCTTGATCCAATTGGCGTCGCGCTACACCGTTGCGCGCATGATGGAGCGCGAAGACTTCACCAAGCGCTTCAAGGGCGGCATTCCCATTGCCGTGCACGAATTCTTGTACCCCTTGATGCAAGGCTACGATTCCGTCGCACTGAAATCCGATCTCGAGCTGGGCGGTACTGACCAGAAATTCAACTTGCTGGTCGGCCGCGAGCTGCAGAAAGAATATGGCCAGGCGCCTCAATGCGTGCTGACCATGCCGCTGCTCGAAGGCACCGATGGCGTCGAGAAAATGTCCAAATCCAAGGGCAACTACATCGGTATCTCCGAAACCCCGGATTCCATGTTCGGCAAGCTGATGTCGATCTCTGACACGCTGATGTGGCGTTATTTTGAGTTGCTGTCGTTCCGTTCGCTGGACGACATCGCTGCGCTCAAGGCGGCTACCGATGCTGGCGCCAATCCGCGCGACGCCAAAGTCGCCCTGGCGCAAGAGATCATTACACGCTTCCATTCGGCCCAGGCGGCCGAAGACGCCTTGGTGAATTTCCAGGCCCGTTTCCGTGACGGTGCGGTGCCTGACGATATGCCCGAGGTCAATGTGGCAGGCGCTCCGTTGGGGATTCTCAAAGTATTGCGTGAAGCCGGCCTCGTTGCCTCGGGCGCAGAAGCCCAGCGCAACGTCGAACAAGGCGGCGTCAAGGTCAACGGCGACCGCGTCGAAGACAAATCGTTGCAATTACAGGCCGGGTCTTACGTCATTCAAGTAGGCAAGCGCAAGTTCGCTCGTGTTAATTTGGCTGGGTAGGAAGCGCCTACTGCCTCGCAGGAGTACGACATGAAACTTTCGAGTCTATCTTTTTCCGATAACGAATCGATGCCCGACCGCTACGCTTTCGGCAAGATCGACGCCCAGTCGCACGTCATCCTCGCGGACAACTTCAATCCCCAGTTTTCCTGGGGAGAGGTCCCCGACGGCACTCGTTCGTTCGCCCTGATCTGCCACGATCCGGATGTCCCCTCAAAGCCCGACGATGTCAACCAAGAGGGACGGACCGTACCGGCAAGCTTGCCCCGTGCGGATTTCTTTCACTGGGTCTTGATCGACCTGGATCCGGAGCTGCGTGAAATCGAAGAAGGCGCCTTTTCTAGCGGTATCACCCCGCGCGGCAAGGGTGGTCCCCTGGCGCCTAACGAGGCTCGCCAAGGGATCAACGATTACACCTCGTGGTTTGCGGCCGATCGCGATATGAGTGGCGACTATTTCGGCTACGACGGGCCGTGCCCGCCGTGGAACGACGAACTGCTGCATCGCTACGTCTTTACGCTGTACGCCTTGGATGTTCCCAAACTGGACGTGCATGGGCACTTCAATGGCAACGATGTGCTGAAGGCGATGCAAGGTCACATTTTGGCCCAGGACAGTCTGACAGGCGTCTATTCTCTGAATCCGGATCTGGCACCTAGGCAAATCGGTAGCACTGCTGCTACCTGACGCCGTTTGGGATGTCGTCAGATTCGCCCCTCAGAGTTTTGTCGCTGAGGGGCGAATTTTTGTCAGTGTGGCGTCGATGCGGGGCGAGCACCCGCAATTGCATGAGATCTCCTCATGCTCAACTTGAGGCGATCTGCAAGTTGTCCGCGCGTTCCTTGCTTTTGGCGGGTTTCTCAGCGAAATTTCCGCAATTTCAAGGTCCTAGCCCGAAACGCCGCGGACCCATCGCGGTAAACTAACGGTCATCCATTACCTCCGTTCGCCATTTACGCCTCAGGAACCCCCAATGTTCGACCGCAAACTCACCTTGTCCCAGGTAGATCCCGACGTCTGGGCCGCCGTCCAGAAAGAAGACGTCCGCCAGGAACAGCACATCGAGCTGATTGCCTCGGAAAACTATGCCAGCCCCGCCGTCATGGAGGCTCAAGGCACCCAGCTGACCAATAAATACGCGGAAGGCTATCCGGGCAAGCGCTACTACGGCGGTTGCGAATACGTCGACATCGTGGAACAACTGGCTATCGACCGCCTGAAGCAGATCTTCGGCGCCGAGGCGGCTAACGTGCAGCCCAACTCGGGCTCCCAGGCCAACCAGGGTGTGTATATGGCCGTGCTCAAGCCGGGCGACACGGTTCTGGGCATGAGTCTGGCCGAAGGCGGTCACTTGACCCACGGCGCCTCTGTCAACGCTTCTGGCAAGCTGTACAACTTCATTTCGTACGGCCTGGATGCCAACGAGGTCCTGGACTACGAACAAGTCGAAAAGCTGGCCAAAGAGCACAAGCCCAAGCTGATCGTCGCTGGTGCGTCGGCTTATGCTTTGCGTATCGATTTCGAACGCATGGCACGCATCGCGCACGACAATGGCGCGCTCCTGATGGTCGACATTGCTCACTACGCTGGCCTGGTCGCTGGCGGCGTGTACCCCAATCCGTTCCCGCATGCCGATTTTGTGACCTCCACCACGCACAAATCCCTGCGTGGCCCCCGTGGCGGCGTCATCATGATGAAGGCCGAATACGAAAAGATCATCAATTCGGCGATTTTCCCTGGTATTCAGGGCGGTCCGCTGATGCATGTCATCGCCGCCAAGGCCGTGGCGTTCAAAGAAGCCCTGACGCCTGAGTTCAAGCAATACGCCGAACAAGTCGCCAAAAACGCCAAAGTGCTGGCCGAAACGCTGGTCAAGCGCGGTTTGCGCATCGTGTCAGGCCGTACCGAAAGCCACGTCATGCTGGTCGATCTGCGTCCCAAGGGCATCACCGGCAAAGAAGCCGAGGCTGTGCTGGGCCAGGCGCACATCACCGTCAACAAAAACGCCATCCCCAACGATCCGGAAAAGCCTTTCGTGACCAGTGGTATCCGCCTGGGCACCCCGGCCATGACCACGCGTGGTTTCACCGAAGCCGACGCCGAGCTCACCGCCAACCTGATCGCCGACGTGCTGGATAACCCGCGCGACGAGGCCAACATCGCTGCCGTGCGCGCACGCGTGAACGAGCTGACGGCCCGCCTGCCGGTGTACGGCGGCTAAGGCATCAACGCGCAGGCGCTCCCTCGGGTGCCTGCGTATTGTGGCCTGATAGGCGCTTTTTCTGGCCAATCCGCCCAAGCTGGCCGGCGATCAATGCGCCGGCCAAAGCCCTCGTCTGCCGTATATTTGCCACGCTGGCGCGTCATGCGTCCGCAACATTTACAATACGGCGACTGAAATGGACTGGGGGGCGCATCATGAAATGCCCATTTTGCGGCAATGTCGATACCCAGGTAGTGGATAGCCGGGTATCCGAAGAAGGCGATACGATTCGCCGCCGTCGCCGTTGCCTGTCCTGTGACAAGCGTTTCACCACCTACGAGCGCATCGAATTGGCCATGCCGTCCGTGGTCAAACGCAATGGCAGCCGTAGTGAATACGATCCTGCCAAGCTGCGCGGTAGCCTGTCCCTGGCCCTGCGCAAACGTCCCGTCAGCACTGACGAGGTCGACAGTGTCGTCGCCCGCATCGAAGAAACCCTCCTGGCCAGTGGCCAACGCGAGGTGTCGACCGAACGCATTGGCGAACTGGTCATGGTCGAGCTCAAAAAGCTCGATAAAGTCGCCTACGTCCGTTTTGCGTCGGTGTACAAGAATTTTGAGGACATCGGCGAGTTTGTCGAGGCGATTCGCGAAATGCAGGGTCCCATGCTGCCGGGCAAATTGCGCCGGAAATAGCGTACGGCGCATACAATCGCATACGTGACTGCTACGACTGATTCCGACGATATCACCTGGATGCGCCACGCTTTGGCGCTGGCGCGCAGCGTGATGACTTCCACCACGCCCAATCCGAGGGTAGGGTGCGTCATCGTGCGAGATGGCCGCATCGTGGGTGAGGGTGCGACTCAGCCGCCTGGCGGCCCTCATGCCGAGGTCTGCGCGTTGCGCGACGCCGCCAATCGTGGCGAATCGGTGCAAGGCGCCACCATGTACGTGACCCTAGAGCCCTGCAGCCATTTCGGGCGTACACCGCCATGTGCCGATGCCATTGCGGCCGCACAGCCTGCTCGCGTTGTGGTGGCCATGGGAGACCCCAATCCCCAAGTCAATGGCCAAGGCCTTGCGCGGTTGCGGGCCGCGGAGATCGCCGTGACGACCGGGATCTGTGCGGACGAGGCGCTGGAAATCAACGCAGGATTTGTCGCCCGCATGAGTCGGGGCACGCCATGGGCCTGGGTGAAAATGGCGGCATCGCTCGATGGGCGCAGTGCGCTGCATAACGGGGCGTCGCAATGGATCACCGGCGAAGCTGCGCGTGCCGATGGCCACGCATGGCGTGCGCGCAGTTGCGTGGTGCTGACCGGCATGGGCACCATTCTCAAAGACAATCCGCGTTTGAATGTACGTGCGGTGCCGACGACGCGAGCGCCGCGGCGGGCGGTCGTGGACGGGCGTTTCGAGATCCCTGAGGACGTTGTGCTATTCGATAGTGCAAACGCCGATGGCGTAGAAACCCTGATTTTCACAGCAGATCCCCGGGCGCCAGATTCTGATAAAGCAGCCCGTCTGGCCGACCGGAATGTCCGCGTCATTGCCTTGCCCGACGGTGATACCCATCGCGTCGATTTACCCGCCATGATGCGCTGGCTGGGCAGCCACGACATTAACGAGGTCCATGTCGAAGCAGGTGCAGGATTAGGCGGCGCCTTATTGTCGGCCGGTTGCGTGGATGAATTGCTGGTGTATCTGGCACCCGTCTTGCTCGGCGATGCCGCTGCCATGTTGCGCTTGCCGCTGCTCGAACATCTGGAACATGCCCGCCGGTTCGAGTTCACCGATACGCTTCGCCTCGGCACGGATCTGCGTCTGCGTGCCAGAGATGCGGCTCGCTGGCAGGCTTTGCATCAAGCGATCATGTGCCGTCAGGACTAAGGCATTGGCGCGGCAACGATCAACAGGGCAAAGCCCTACATTTAACGGCTAAAGGAAACCCATTCTATGTTTACCGGTCTGGTCGCGGCAGTTGGCCGTATCACGCATCTGGAGCCGCTGGCAGAGACTCAGCAGGGCGGCGTACGCTTGACGATAGACGCAGGCGAACTCGATTTGAACGACGTGCGCCTCGGCGATTCCATTGCGGTGCAGGGCGCCTGCATGACGGTGATTGCCCTGCAAAAGCAAGGGTTTCAGGTCGATGTGTCGCGTGAAAGCTTGAATCTGACGATCGGATTGGATCGCATGGGCGAAGTCAACCTCGAAAAATCACTGCGAGTCGGCGATCAAATCGGCGGACATCTGGTGTCCGGCCATGTCGACGGCATGGGCGAGGTCCTGCGTTTCGAGGCCGTAGGGGAATCCCGCGAACTCGTGATTCGCGTGCCGGAACAGCTGGCGCGATTCCTGGCGTACAAAGGCTCCATCACCGTCAACGGCATCAGCCTGACGGTAAACCGTGTCACAGACGTTGTAGGCGGATGTGACATCAGCATCAACATCATTCCGCACACGCAATCCGTCACTACCTTGCGCAATGTCGCCGCGGGTGATCGTGTCAATCTCGAAGTCGATACGATCGCACGCTATGTCGAACGTATGCTCAACGTCAGTCCTTCGGTCTGATTTTCGTGAGAGCAAATCAGCACGGGGCGTGCCTAGGCACGCCTTTTTTGTTGCCGGGCCGCCCCAAAACAAAAACGCCCCCTTGTGGGGGGCAGCAAGCCGAAGGCGCAGCGTGGGGGCCTTTTTTGTTGCCGGGCCGCCCCAAAACAAAAACGCCCCCTTGTGGGGGGCAGCAAGCCGAAGGCGCAGCGTGGGGGCCTTTTTTGCTTTCTGGTGCGCACCATTCGTGCGCGTGATGCGCGCTGCCTGTGCAGTCGCGGCCTGAATTGGCGTCGCTGATATGCACTGAAACGTGCATTACCAGCTTTCACATGAATTTGATGATTCTTTGCTTGATTCGCGGAACTTGTTCCGTGATGCTATAGCCTAACGTAACACAGGCCCGTTAACCCCATCTATGGTGTGTGCCGAAAGCAACATATCAAGATGATGTGCATAATCCCATTACGAGAAAGTCTAGCGACATTCGAAAATGAGGAACACAATGGGATGACGGACTCGTTAACCGACCATGAGCTGTAGGAGGTTCTCCGTGCAAAACATCGTCGAAGGCTTCAAGTCGCTGTATGCGCAAGACCAAGAAACCGAGCTTTCCCTCGAGGAATATCTCGATCTGGTCAGAAGTGATCCCATGGCATATGCCAGTCCCGCAGAACGCATGTTGGCGGCGATAGGGGAGCCAGAACTCATCGATACGCGCAATGACCCGCGTTTGTCCCGGTTGTTTTCCAATCGGGTCGTGCGGCGCTACCCTGCGTTTAAAGAGTTTTTCGGGCTGGAAGATGTCATCGATCAAATCGTGGCTTTCTTCAAGCACGCGGCTCAAGGGCTCGAGGAACGCAAGCAGATCCTGTACTTGCTGGGGCCAGTCGGCGGTGGTAAATCTTCCATTGCAGAACGCTTGAAAGTGCTGATGGAGGCCTATCCCATCTATGCGCTGAAAGGTTCGCCCATCAACGAGTCGCCGTTGGGCCTGTTTCATCCCGACCGGTTCGGCGATACGCTCGAAAAAGAATACGGCATTCCCCGCCGCTATCTCAGCGGCATCATGTCGCCGTGGGCCATCAAGCGGTTGAAAGAATTCGGCGGCGACATCTCGCAGTTTCGCGTGGTGCGCCTGAATCCGTCGGTGTTGCGCCAAGTGGCGATTGCCAAGACCGAGCCTGGCGACGAAAACAACCAGGATATTTCCTCGCTGGTCGGCAAGGTCGATATCCGGAAACTCGATCGTCACTCGCAGGATGATCCCGACGCGTATAGCTACTCGGGCGGCCTGTGCCTGGCAAACCAGGGGCTGCTGGAATTCGTCGAGATGTTCAAAGCGCCCATCAAGATGCTGCATCCCTTGCTGACGGCGACACAAGAAGGCAACTTCAAGGGCACCGAAGGGTTCTCCGCCATTCCGTTCAATGGCTTGATCCTGGCGCACTCGAACGAGTCCGAATGGCAGACTTTCCGCAACAACAAGCACAACGAGGCGTTCCTCGACCGTATCTATATCGTCAAGGTGCCGTACTGCTTGCAAGTCACCGAAGAAATCGAGATCTACAACAAGCTCCTGCGCAATAGCTCGCTGTCCACGGCGCCATGCGCTCCGGGCACGCTGGATATGATGGCGCAGTTCTCCGTGTTGACGCGTCTGAAAGAGCCGGAAAATTCCAGCATCTATTCCAAGCTGCGGGTCTACGATGGCGAATCGCTGAAAGACGTCGATCCCAAAGCCAAGGCGTTGCAGGAATATAAAGAGTACGCCGGTACCGACGAAGGCATGACTGGGGTATCGACCCGTTTTGCCTACAAGATTCTGTCCAGCGTCTTTAACCACGATCAGACCGAGGTGGCCGCGAACCCCGTACACCTGATGTACGTACTGGAGCAGCGTATCGTCCGCGAGGATTACCCCGAGGAAATACGCCGCCGTTATCTGGATTTCATCAAGGGCTACCTCGCGCCGCGCTATGCGGAATTCATCGGCAAGGAGATCCAGACCGCTTATCTGGAGTCCTATTCCGAGTACGGGCAAAACATTTTCGACCGCTACGTGACCTTTGCCGATTGCTGGATCCAGGACGAGGAGTTCCGCGATCCCGAGACCGGCGAGAGTTTTGATCGCAGCGCCTTGAACGACGAACTGGAAAAAATCGAAAAGCCTGCAGGAATTGCCAACCCGAAGGATTTCCGTAACGAGATCGTGAACTTTGTATTGCGCGCCCGTGCCAATAACGCTGGCCGCAATCCGACCTGGACCAGCTACGAAAAACTGCGTGAAGTGATCGAGAAGAAAATGTTCTCGAACACCGAAGACCTGCTGCCGGTGATTTCTTTCAACGCGAAAGCGTCCGCGGAAGACAAATCCAAGCATCAGAGCTTTGTCGATCGTATGGTGGACAAGGGTTATACCGAGAAGCAAGTCCGCTTGCTGTGCGAGTGGTACTTGAGAGTGAGGAAGTCATCCTGAGCGAGGTGAATTATGAATTCACTGATCGACCGGCGTCTGAATGGCCGCAATAAAAGCGCGGTCAATCGGGAACGCTTTCTCAGGCGATACAAAGACCAGATCCGCAAGGCCGTGCAGGATATGGTGCGTGAGCGGTCCATCGAAGACATGGACCAGGGCGGGGAAATCAACCTGCCCGCTCGCGATATCTCCGAGCCGCATTTCAGGCACGGCCAAGGCGGCGATCGCGAGCTGGTGCATCCCGGCAACCGCGAATTCGTCAAAGGCGATACCTTCCAGCGTCCTCAAGGAGGGCAGGGGCAGGGCGGGTCCGAGCCTGGCGAAGGCGAGTCCGTAGACCAATTCACCTTCAGTCTGTCTCGCGCCGAGTTCCTGAACCTGTTCTTCGAGGACCTGGAGCTGCCGCATCTGATACGTACCCAACTGGGTGACGTAGAGCAAAAGAAATGGCAGCGCGCGGGATATACGACGACAGGTTCTCCGAGCCTCTTGAGTGTCAGCCGTACGCTCAAGGCCTCGTTATCGCGCCGCGTCGCGTTGACGGTCGCCGCGCGTGCTGCGCTGGAGGCGGCTCAGGCCAAACTGGACGCTGCAATCGCGAAGGGCGCTCCGCAAGCCGAGATCGATGCCTTGCGCCAGGAGGTCGAGGATTGCCAGCAGCGTCTGGACAATGTCCCGTTTCTGGACGATCTGGATCTGCGTTATCGCAACCGTATTGCTGTCTCCATGCCGATGGCGCGCGCGGTGATGTTCTGCTTGATGGACGTCTCCGGCTCGATGGACGAGGGCAAGAAAGATCTCGCAAAGCGCTTCTTTACGCTGCTGTACTTGTTCCTGTCGCGTAAATACGAGCATGTGGATGTGGTGTTCATCCGTCACACCGACAATGCCGAGGAGGTCGACGAGCAGACCTTTTTCTACGACCCCAAAAGCGGTGGCACCATCGTGCTGTCGGCGTTGGAGTTGATGAACGAGATCGTGCAGAAACGCTACCCGCCCAGTGCCTGGAACGTCTATGCGGCGCAGGCCAGCGATGGCGATTCGTTTGGCGCAGACGCTGGTAAAAGCGCACGCTATTTGGCCGAAAATCTGTTGCCCGCCACGCGTTATTTCGCGTACATCGAGGTCCCGGATTCGCCAGAGGCCCGCAAAAGCAGCCTGTGGGCCGAATACGAACAAAAAACGGCGCCGCATTTTGTGATGCGCCGGATCTGCGAACGCGGAGAGATTTATCCCGTGTTCCACGATCTGTTCAAGAAGGAGCCCGTATCATCATGAACGCACTGACTGGCTCTCGTGCCGAGCTGGAGGCCCTGCAAGGGGCTCGGCCCATTTCCGAAGACTCCGAATGGACCTTCGAACTCATCCAGCGTTATGACGAAGCCATCGCCGAGGTGGCCGAAGAGTTCGGTTTGGATACCTATCCGAACCAGATCGAGGTGATTACCTCCGAGCAGATGCTGGACGCCTATGCGTCAGCAGGCCTGCCCATCGGCTATCCGCACTGGTCCTATGGCAAGGAATTCATCCGCAACGAGCAGTTCTATCGCCGCGGGATGCAAGGACTGGCGTATGAAATCGTCATTAACTCCAATCCCTGCATTGCCTACCTGATGGAAGAAAACACCATGGCCATGCAGGCCCTGGTGATCGCCCATGCTTGCTACGGGCACAACTCGTTTTTCAAAGGCAACTATCTGTTCCGTCAGTGGACGGACGCCGACAGCATTCTGGACTACCTGGTCTTTGCGCGTAAATACGTCATGGACTGTGAAAGCCGCTACGGTATCGATGCGGTGGAGTCTTTGCTGGACTCTTGCCATGCTTTGACGCCTCATGGCGTGGATCGCTACAAGCGTCCCACCCCTGTGTCGTACAAAGAAGAAGCCCAACGCCAGGTCGAGCGGGCCGAACATGCTCGGCTGCAATACAACGACCTGTGGCGCACCTTGCCACGTGTCGAGGCCGACGCGGCGGCGGAAAAGCAGCGCGTCGTCTTTCCTCCTGAGCCCGAGGAAAACCTGCTGTATTTCATCGAGAAGCATTCGCCGAAGCTGGAGCCCTGGCAGAAAGAGCTGGTGCGCATTGTTCGCAAGATCGCGCAGTATTTCTACCCGCAGGGCCAGACCAAGGTCATGAACGAAGGCTGGGCCACGTTCTGGCACTACACCATCCTGAACCGCCTGCACGAAAAAGGCCTGGTGACCGATGGCTTCATGATGGAGTTCCTGCAGAGCCACACCAACGTCGTCAGCCAACGCGGTTTTGACGAGCGCGGCTATGGCGGAATCAATCCCTATGCGCTGGGGTTTGCCATGATGCAGGATATCCGCCGCATCTGCGAATCCCCTACGGAAGAAGACCGTAAGTGGTTCCCTGATATCGCGGGCAGCGACTGGCTCAAGACGCTGGATTTTGCGATGCGCAATTTCAAGGATGAATCGTTCATTTCGCAATATCTGTCGCCGCGGCTGATACGCGAGTTTCGCTTCTTTGCGATCGCCGATCATGAGGCCAATCCCGTGCTCGAGGTCGCCGCGATTCACGACGATGAGGGCTACCGCCACATTCGCAAATTGCTGGCCGAGCAGCACAACCGGGACAATCAAGTACCGGATATCCAGATCGTGCGCTATCGCCGGGAGTCGGATCGTTCGCTGGTGTTGCGGCACTTGCGTACCCGCGGCCGGCCGTTGTCGGCGGAAGACGCCGATCAGGTCATGAAACATCTGGGCCGGTTATGGGGCTTTAAAGTCCGGCTCGAAGAAACCGAGCCCGATGGGACGGTGAGTTCATACCGCGAAGTCAGTCCGACTGCACCGTATCGCGAAGGCATGTAGTTGAGCGCTTCTCGCTGTGTCGTCATCTGCGGCACATAGTGACCCCCTATAATTCAGAACAACTTTCAGCCTGGCGCACGCGCCAGGCTGTAGTCCTGCTTTCTTGCCCGTTGTCGTTTGCCTTTTTCCTGCATTCTGGAGCCGCTATTGCCCGATTCCGCCGAAAATTTCGTGTCTGCCGAACTGGTCGCCGTCCTGGTGGCAGTGACCAAGGGCGAACCGCGTGTGCTGGTTCGCACGAATGACGCCGCCAGCGGCGCGCGCACGAAATACGACGGCTTGCCTTCGGGGGCATTCCAGCCCGGGCATCGATCCTTGCAGGCAGGGATGCGGGCGTGGGTAGAAACCCAAACCCATCATCCGCTGGGCTATGTCGAGCAGTTGTACACCTTTGCCGATCATGATCGGTTTGATGAATCCGGTCCTCGCGCGATTTCGATCAGCTACCTCTGTCTGACCCGGGAAGGCGATGCAACCGGCGGCACCGAGGCCGTATGGCAAGACTGGTACCGCTATTTCCCCTGGGAAGACCGCCGCGGCGCAGAGCCCGAGGTGTTGACCGAGCTGATCGTGCCGCGGCTGCGTCAGTGGGTGGCCGACACGCGCGACGCCGGCTTGCGTGGCCTGCGTGCGCAACGCTTGGCAGTGGTCTTTGGCCTGGACGATGCGCCCTGGAACGAAGACATGGTGCTGCAGCGTTACGAGCTCATGTACGAAGCTGGCCTCGTGCCTGAGGCGACGCGGCATACCCCCTCGGCCGAGCGGGATGCGGTGCCCGGAGACCCGATGCGCACCGATCATCGCCGCATTCTGGCAACCGGGATCGCGCGCTTGCGTGCCAAAATCAAATATCGGCCAGTGGTGTTCGAGCTACTACCCGCCGAGTTCACCCTGCTGCAATTGCAGCAGACCGTCGAGGCCCTGGCTGGACGGGATTTGCACAAACAAAATTTCCGCCGTTTGATCGAGCAGCAGAACCTGGTCGAAGAAACCGGCGGCATGTCGGCGGCGGGCGCTGGCCGGCCGGCCAAGCTTTTCCGATTCCGCCGTGATTTACTGGCCGAGCGCGCGATAGCCGGCAGCAAATTGCCCCTGTCCCGGCAGGCCTGATTGCGTTAACGGGAAACCACGCGTTGCCGCACTGCACAACAAGAAATGCTTGACAGTCATTTATGCTCAAAATTAGCATAAATGCGTGATGCCCTATGGGCGCTTTTTTGGCTTCTAAAATACTCAAAATGAGCATATCTAATACTCTTGCTGTCTCGCCGTTGCCAGCCGTGTTGCTGGAGCCCTTAGTGCGTAACGCGCTCGTCGAGGATCTGGGACGTGCCGGCGACATCACTACCGATGCCATCGTGCCGGCGGATGCCATGGCAGAAACCCGTCTGGTTGCTCGACAAGACGGTGTGCTCGCGGGTTTGGATCTGGCACGCATCGCATTCGGACTAGTCGATCCGCGCATCGAGTTTCAGCCTCGGCTGGCTGATGGTGCGACGCTTGCGCCCGGCGCTGAAATTGCGCTTATCCGCGGACCGGCGCGCGGCATGCTGACAGGGGAACGCGTGGCGTTGAATTTCCTCTGCCACCTGAGTGGCGTGGCATCGGCCACCGCATCGATCGTGCATTCCATCCGCGAATATCGCGCGCGCGTGACCTGCACGCGCAAGACCATGCCGGGTCTGCGTGCCGTACAGAAATACGCCGTCCGTGTCGGTGGCGGCAGCAATCACCGGTTCGGCCTGGATGATGCCGTATTGATCAAGGACAACCACATCGCCATCGCCGGCGGTGTGCGCCAGGCTGTCGAACGCGCGCGTGCGGCGATCGGGCATCTGGTCAAGATCGAGCTGGAGGTCGATACGCTGGAGCAGTTGCGTACGGCGCTCGATTTGGGCGTGGAGGTCGTGTTGCTGGACAACATGGGGCCGGACATGTTGCGCGAAGCCGTGCGCATGGTCGATGGCCGTGCGATCACCGAGGCCTCCGGCCGCATTACGCCCGAGACCGCGCCTGCGTTGGCTGCGACGGGCGTGGATCTGATGGCCATCGGTTGGTTGACCCACAGCGCGCGGGTATTGGATATCGGGCTGGATAGCTAGATTTGCGGAGCATCCGATGAAAACGCGTTTCGACCTTTCCCGGCGCGCCGCGCTGCTGATGATGTCTGCGCTGGTTGGATTGGGGGCAGCGTTA
Source organism: Bordetella tumbae (assembly GCF_965139195.1). GTDB lineage: Bacteria > Pseudomonadota > Gammaproteobacteria > Burkholderiales > Burkholderiaceae_B > Bordetella_A > Bordetella_A tumbae. Next base: position 59,823 of record NZ_CBCSJH010000009.1, read on the forward strand.
GGGGGAATGGGTTTGCTGTCCGCAGCGGGATCCGAGACTCGCACTGCTGTACAGAGTTTTCCCAATCGGCCCATCACGATCATCGTGACGTTTCCTCCTGGAGGAGGAACGGACTTGTTGGCCCGTAAGCTCGGCGCCTTGATGCAGCAACGCCTGGGACAGGCCGTGGTGGTCGAGAACCGGCCGGGGGCGAGCGGCAATATCGGCGCCCGCGTCGTGGCTGACGCAGCGCCCGACGGCTACACCCTGTTGATGGTCAATAGTTCGTTTGCCATCAACCCGGGTGTGTACGGACATCTGGGTTTTGATCCCAAGGGCGATTTTCAGGCCGTGATCAATGTGGCATTCGTGCCCTCGGTACTGATCGTGCCGCACGATTCCCCCTATCGCACGCTCACCGATTGGATGGATGCCGGCCGCAAACCCGGTGCGATACTGCCTTTTGCATCATGCGGCAATGGCGCGCCGCAACACCTCGCCGGAGAAATGCTGACAGCCAACGAGCACCTGCCCGTGCAACATGTGCCGTATCGCGGCTGCGGCCCTGCGTTGACAGACGTGCTGACGGGCCAAGTTCCCCTGGGCATCGTGACAGCGTCCAGTGCATCGCCATTTCTGCAGGCCGGTAAATTACGGGCGCTGGCAGTGACCTCACCGCAACGCTCTACGCTGATGGCGGACGTGCCAACGGTGGCAGAGCAGGGCATGCCCGGATACGAGCTGGATCAATGGCACGGGCTGTTGGCCCCGGCCCAAACGCCGAAGGACATCGTCGCGAAACTGAATCGCACCGTGGCGCAGATCATGAAACAACCTGATGTGCGGCGCGATTTACTGCAGTTGGGATTCAACCCGACGACTAGCACGTCGGCCGAGTTTCAGTCGCTGATCGGTCAGGATATTGACCGGTTTGCGTCGCTGACGCAGCGGATCGGGTTGCGGGCGGATTAACCGTCGGTCTATCCGCCCGCTGTGCGGTTTTTACTCCAGCACGACTTTGGCGTCAGTTGCGATCTTGCCGAACTTGACGGTCTCGTCAGCGATATAGGTTTTAAAGGTCGCAGCGTCTTTGTACGACACGGTGATGCCGGCAGCCTCCAGTTTGTCAGAGACTTCTGGAGTGCTCAGCGCTTTGTTGAGCGCGTTGCTCAACGTGGCGATGGCAGCAGCATCGGTTTTGGCAGGCGCCCACAGGCCGAACCACAAGACAACATCCACGTCCGCCAGCTCAGGCGTTTCGGCCAGCGCGGGCAGATCCGGGGCGGCCTTCGTGCGGGTGGCGGAGGTCACGCCGATGCCTTGCAGCGCGCCTGAGCGGATATGGGGCAGGGCGGTTGAAAACACGAGCACGCCGCCTTCGATCTGGCCGCCAACGATGTCCGCCAGGGCTGGCGCACCACCCTTGTAGGGCACGTGGAACATCTTGCCCCCGCTTTCTTTGGCGATCAGTTCGCCCGCCAGGTGCAGAGGGGTACCGATGCCGGACGTACCGTAACGGAACTCCTCGGTCTTGGTGCGCGCGAGAAACTCGGCCACCGTCTTGATACCGAGATTAGGCGCTGCGACCAAGGCCAGTGGTTGCGAGCCGATTTGTCCAATGGGCGCCAAGTCGCGTTGGCCATCGAATTTGACGTGCGGATTGATCTGGCTCGCAATCGAGATCTCGCTCGGCGAGCCCAGCAGAATTGTGTAACCGTCAGGCTCGGCGCTGACCACGCGGTTTGCACCGATGACGCCGCTGGCGCCCGGTGCATTCACGATGACAACGCTTTGGCCCAACTGGTCGCCCATGCCGGCGCCGACGATGCGGGCGATCAGGTCATTGCTGCCGCCGGATGCATAAGGCACCACAATGGTCACCGGTTTGTCTGGAAATGTGCTGGCGTGCGATGGCACCGAGAGCATGGCCGCGCAGGCCGCAAAAACGCTGGTCAGACATTTTTTGAGTGTCGACATGATATTTCCCCTTGTTGATATGGATACGATGGGTTAGCCCATTTGTTTCAATTTGTGACTAACACCGGTTGGCGAGGTGGAATTGTGCCGTTCAAGGCGCGATGAAGCAAATCGGTTCCCAACAGAAAGTCGTCGATATCCATGGCCTCGTGCGGATTGTGGGATCCGTTTGCGTTGCGTATGAACACCATGGCCGACGGAATGCCGGCATTGGCAAATACCGATGCATCGTGCCCGGCGCCGCTAGGAATCCGCTCGAGCGTCATGCCCGTTTGTGCTGCCGCTGATTCCAGCTTTGTTATCCAGGCCGGGTCCATCGTCGCCGGCTCTGTGAAGAGGCGCTCGTCGAACTCAAAACGCACGCCTCGACTGGCTTCGATGGCGCGGCATTCGTCGCGCATCAAGGTGTAGAAACGCTCCAGTGTCTGCGTGTCTTGGCTGCGCACCTCAAAGCTCAGTTGGACTTCGCCCGGAATGACGGATACGGCGTGCGACTGCTGCGGCGTCGAACAAATGCCGCTTGTCATGACCAGATCCATGCCCATCTGCAGCAGGACCCGCCAATGTTCGTCCATGCGTGACAGCAGTTCCGCGACGGCCAGCAGTGCGTCTTTGCGCAGCCAGCGCGGCACCGCGCCCGAGTGTCCGGTTTCACCGATGCAGCGCACGTGATTGTGTCGAATGTTCCCTCGAATGCCAGTAACTGCGGCAACAGGCCACTGGCGAGCCACCATGACCGGGCCCTGTTCAATGTGCAGTTCCAGATAGGCGCCCATCCGGGCAGGATCAATCATCGGCTCTGCACGGCGGACTGCCTCGATATCGACGCCGCAGCGGGCCATCGCGTCACCCAGCGTGCCTTGTCCGCCGCGGTGGGCCATGTTCAACGCGGCAGCGGGCAAACGGCCAAGCAACGCGAGCGATCCCATATAGGCCTTGCCATACCAGGCACTTTCTTCGCCGCGCAGCGCCAAAACGCGCACGGGTGGCGCGTCCTCGTGATGCCCGTGCAGACTGGCCAACACCAGCATGCCGGATACGACGCCTGCCAAGCCATCAAAGTTACCGCCCTGCGGGACGGAGTCCACATGCGATCCGATCGTGACAAAGGGATCGGGCCGCTTGTCTTGTGGCAGCCACATCCATAGATTCTGAGCACGGTCGCGTTCATACGCCAGGCCCAGGCGTTCGGCATGGTTCTCCAGAATTCGCAAGGCGGCTTCTTCGCCTGCGCCGTAGCTTTCACGCGTGACGCCCAGGCCGTCATGCGTGGCCTCACGGATTTCAGCGAGCATCGTTTGCGCCAGATCGCGCAGGATGGGGGATGTCTGGCTGCTGGTCATGCGCCAGTTCCTCCGTGGCCGATGGACCATACCACTGGGTCTGCGGCGAAATCGGCCAGCATGGCAGCCTGCGCGTCATTGAGTTGTCCGCTGGCCAGCAGTGCCTGATGCAGATGCGGCCACGACGCCAGGGCGTGCAACTGCAGCGAATGATTCGCGAGTGTCTGGTTTTCCTGCGCATAGAGTGCATAGTCCAGCAGGACCATTACATGTTCCACAGTGGGTCCCGACTGGCGCAGCGCTGCGACCGCGCCTGCCTTGGAGCGGCCATCGGTTGTGATGTCATCGACCAGCAGTACGCGGGCATCAGGGGGCAGCCGGCCTTCGAGTTGAGCGGTGATGCCCCAGCCTACTGGCCGCTTGCGCAAATACAGCATGGGCAGTTGCAGCCGTTCGGCCAGCCAGGCTGCGATGGCGATGCCCGAGCTCTCTGTGCCCACGATGGCATTGATCTGGCCCTCTGCAATGACCGGGGCGACCGCGCGTGCGGCGATATCCATGACCTCGGTGCGCCATTGCACATCCGACATCAAGACATGGGCGTCCACATAGACCGGGCTGGCCCAGCCCGAGGTATAGAAAAAGGGTTGATCTGATGCGATGCGCACGGCGCCCAGCGTCACTAACGCCTGGGCGACACGCGGGGCGTCGGAAACGGAGAGAAGCATAGGATGTCCGTCGGCAAAAGCTCGATGCTATGGAAATCCCCCCATCCATGAGAAGCGGTGAAAATTCAGCGAGCCGTTCCTAAAGGAGATGGCTTGGCCGCGGTGTTGCGTTACGATGCCTCTACTCCAGGATGAAATCTGCCTACCCATTCCGTTTCGCGTTATCCAGCCATAGCGCTATCGCGCGCCCGTCTCCTCATGTCCATGTTCGCCTCTCCCCGCAGCTTTTTACGTCACGTTGATCTCTCGACGCTGGACCTGTTCGTCTTGACGTGTCAGTCCGGCAGCATTGCCAGGGCGGCTGCGCAGGGGCAACTGGTGGCCTCTGCGGTCAGCAAGCGGATTGCCGAACTGGAATCCCTGGCTCAGACGCCTCTGTTGCTACGCCATGCCCGAGGCGTACGGCCCACCGCGGCGGGCGAGTTGCTGTTGCGGCATGCGCACGCGATCTTGCAGGAGGTCGAATACCTGCGCGCCGATCTGAGCGAGTATGCCCGCGGCGTGCGAGGCGTGGTGCGTCTGAGCGCGAATGCCTCGGCTGTCGAGCAGTTCTTGCCTGAGGACATCGCTGCTTTCATGAGAGAGCACGCCGAGATACGCATCGATCTGCGCCAAGCGACCAGCCGCCGAGTCGCTCAGGCCGTGAGGGACGGAGAGGCCGATCTGGGTATCTGCAGCCCCAGCGATGAGGCGGGGGGATTGGAATCGCTGCCGTATCGGCGTGAACGCATGGTCTTGGTCATGCCACGTACTCATCCATTGGCCGAGCATCAGCAACTGGCTTATGAACAGGCTTTGGATCATGCGCAGATAGGCTTGCGCGACAGCAGCATCATTCAGGAAACGTTGAGCCGTGCCGCGCAAAGCGGGCGGCGCATGCTGCGGCAGCGTATCGAGGTCGATAGCCTGAGCGCCATGTGCCGCATGATCGAATGCGATCTGGGCGTGGGCGTCATGCCTGAGGGCGCGTATCAGTCTGTCGGCAGGCCGCGCCGGTTGCGGGCCGTGCCGTTGACGGACACATGGGCGGAACGCACGCTGAACCTGTACGCCGTCAGTTTTGCGGAGCTGCCGGCAGCCGCCAGGCATTTCGTGGCGAGCCTCAGCCAGTGAGGCTGATCGCTTAACCGAAGGCACGCACCGCATTGCTGACTGAGCGGGCACACTCCATGATCTTGGAGGCGATCTGCTGCCGTACGGTCTCCAGCGTCCAACGGCTGGGTGGCGTGATCACATTGAGCGCAGCGATGGGCTGCCCTTGCCCTCCCATGATCGGTACGGCAATAGCCATATCACCTGCGTACAGCTCTTCGGTATTCAATGAATAGCCCAATCGCCGGCCCTCATGCAACAAGGCTTTTAATGTCGGCTTGTCCGTAACGGTGTTGGGCGTATAGGCCTGCATGGGGATAGTGTCCAGCAGCGCATCGCATTCAGGCTCAGGCAATGCCCACAAATACGCCCGTCCCGACGCCGTGCAGAACATGGGGATGCGGCACCCGATCGGCATGTGCATAGGAATGAATCGATGACTGGCAAAACGTGCCACGTACACCATCTCATGCCCGCTGGGTTCCATCAGATTGACAGTCTCGCCCGTCGAATTCGAGAGCTCCGCTAAAAACGGATTGGCGACATCGACCAGTGTATCGGCCGCGAGATAGTTGTAGCCGATATCCATGACTCTGGTCGTCAACTGAAACCGCCGCGTTTGCGGATGTTTCATCACATATCCCAGGCTCTCCAGCGTGTAGACGATGCGTTGTACCGAGCTTTTACTGAGCTCGGTCACCTCAGCGATTTCCCCCAGTGTCATGGTGCGGCGCTGGGCAGTGAAGCTGCGCAGGACTTCGATACCCTTTTCCAGGACCTGTACAAATAGCGGATTATCGCGAGGGGTGCTCTGATCACGCTTCATCGATGCTCCAGGGCCGGCGCGACCCGCTCTTGTTGTGCTTGCATGGTGTGTCCGCATGCCAGTAGGCGCTTTATTCAATCCTAAACCGCTAAATAACGTTGTTTTATATCGTCGGCAGTTCGGAATTCATCCGCGTTGCCATGATAAACGATATGGCCTTCTTCCAGAATGTAATGGCGCGATGCCAGTTTTTCGCAGACTGCCAGATTTTGCTCGACCAGTAAAATTGTCATGCCACGTGCAGCGATCTGCACCAGCGTTTCCGTGATCTGCTCCACAATCACGGGCGCCAGGCCCTCGGTGGGTTCGTCCAACAGCAGCAAGTGCGGGCCGCCCAACAGCGCGCGAGCGATCGCCAGCATTTGTTGTTCCCCACCCGAGAGCTTTCCGCCGCCATTTTTACGGCGCTCGTGCAGTCTAGGAAATAGTCGGTAGACATCGTCCAGCCCCCAGGCAGATCCTTTACGCAACGCGACGCGCAGGTTTTCCTCGACGGTCAATAGCGAAAAAATTTTCCGGTCTTCGACGACCAGCGCGACCCCTTCACGGGCGATCCGGTGGGTCGTTTCGTCACTGATGTCCCGGTCGCGTAAAGATACTTTTCCGCCTTGGCATTTCACCATGCCCATTACGGTTTTCAGTGTCGTCGATTTGCCTGCGCCATTACGTCCCAGCAACGTGACAATCTCGCCCTCGTCGACGTGCAGGTTGATGTCTCGAATCGCATGGCTGGATCCATAGTAGCCATTCACGTTGTGTAGGCGTAACAAGGTGCTCAAGATAAGGCTCCCGATCCCAAATATGCGCGGCGGACGTCGGCATGGCCTTGAATATGATCCGGGGTGCCTTCTGTCAGCACCTTGCCTTGCGCCATGACGGTGATCCGATCGCTGATCGTCAACACAATGCTCATGTTGTGTTCGATCAACAATATCGTGTGATCACGCGCCACCTCTTGGATCAAGTCACGCATCACCGGCAAATCATTGACGCCCATTCCCGATGTCGGCTCGTCGAGCAACAGCAGTTTTGGCCGTGCAGCCAGACACATGCCGACCTCCAGCATGCGCTGCTGACCATGTGCCAGGGTGCCTGCGCAGACGTCGGCATAGCGCTGCATGTTCAAGCGCTCAATGAGAGTCTGCGCCCTCTGCGAGGCCTGCTCTACGCGTTCGACGCGCTTCCAGAAACACGCAGCATCGCGCCGCATGACGGCTTGCGCCGCGAGCCGCAGGTTTTCGCGCACGGACAACTGTCCGAACAAGGAGGTGATCTGAAACGAGCGAGCCATGCCGCGATGCACCCGTTGGGTGTCCGAGAGTCCAGTGACGTCATGCCCTGAAAAGCGGATACTGCCTCTGCTGGGCAGCAATGCACCACCCAGCAAATTGAACAGCGTGGATTTTCCCGCGCCATTTGGGCCGATCACAGAATGAATATGGCCCCGCTGGATACGCAGGTCCACTCCGGAAACGGCATGAAAATCGCCGAATTGCTTGCCCAGTCCCTGGGTCTCGATCATGGCTGATTCGAGGACCGCATTGTCATTGCGCATGTTCAGTCCTCCTTGATACCCGCCACGATCTCAATGCCTGTTGTACGCCACCCCAGAGTCCTCCCGGCGTGGACATGCTGATGAATACGAGTAGAAAGCCTATCAGCATGGGCCAGCGTGGCCAGATGGTCGACAACCATGATGACAGGACGACATAAAAGAGGGCACCGACCAATGACCCCGCCAGAGATCCTCCGCCGCCTATCAAGGTCATGATCAAAATGGTTTGACTCATCGTGACATCGATGGTCGTCAGGGTGGCAATGCCCAGAAACGGCGCATACAGCGCACCCGCGAGCCCGGTCAACAGGCCAGAGAATGCAAATGCTGCGAGTTTGAATCCCCGCACGTTATAGCCCACTGCCGCAGCACGGACCTCGTTTTCCCGGATGGCGACCAGGGTAGAGCCGAAGGGCGATCCGATGATGCGTTGTAGCGCAAAAAAAGCCAATAAAAACAATACGGCGCTAAATACGTAAAACGAGGAGGATTGACTGAGCGATATATCCGCCACGCCAAATAACGACAAAGGCGGGCGAGGAATATCCGTCATGCCGTTGTCACCGCCGGTGATGTCTCGAAATGAATAGGCGAGAAAATAGAATAGTTGAGCGAAGGCAAGCGTGAGCATCACGAAATAAACACCCCGTTGCCGTATCGAGAAAAATCCCACCAGCACCGCCGCTGCCGTGCCGACGAGGGCCCCAATCAGCAGCATGGAAAACAGGCCCGCGCCCCAATGGGTGCCTGCATAGCCCGCTGCATAAGCGCCCATGCCAAAGAAGATACCCTGGCCAAACGACAACAGCCCTGTATAGCCCAATAGCAGATTGCAGCCCAGCACTGCTATGGCAAAAATCAACACCTCATTGGCCTGTGAGTAGCTGGGTAGTATGAAGGGCAGCAGCAACAACAGCAGTGGCGCCGCGGTCCGGTTGGCAATACGCATGAGTCTGCTTTCCATCAGCCTCTCCCAAATAGTCCGTATGGGCGCATCAGCAGCACCATGGCCATGCATACATAGATGACGGGACGCGCCATCTCGGGCCAGATGCTGCTGAGCAGGCTTTGCAGCACGCCCACCAACAGTCCTCCGACCAAGGCCCCGGAAAAGCTGCCCATGCCTCCGATCACGACCACAACGAACGCGATGCTGAGTCCGTCAAGTCCCATGAACGGCTCCACCCCTCTAATGGGGGCGGCCAATACTCCCGCCAAGGCGGCTAATGCCACGCCCAGGCCGAAGACGAGCATGAAAATCTTGGGAATATCGTGCCCCAGCAGCGAAGTCATATCGCCGTGTTCGCTGCCGGCACGCACGATAGCTCCTAGACGGGTGCCTTCGAGCAACCACCAGAGAACCAGCGCGAGTACTGCGGTGAATGCGATGACGAACAAGCGATAGGTGGGATAGATGAATGATCCGAATTCGACGATTCCACCCAATGCCTGAGGGGTGGGCATGTGCAGCGCATCGGTTCCCCAGAGGACAATGGCCAGTTCCTGCAGGATCATCGACAAGCCGAACGTCAGCAGTATCTGCGCCATATGCGACAGCCGGTAGGCGTGCCGCAACAGCACGCGTTCCAGCGCGATCGCGAATACGAACACCACGATGGGTACCACGATCAGGCTGACCCAGAAGTCCAGCCCCAGTGATACCACGATGGCATAGGCGAGATAAGCGCCGATCATGAAGAACGCACCATGTGCGAAATTCACGAACCGCAATAACCCGAAGATGATCGACAAGCCGACCGCCATCAGGAAATAAAGCATGCCTACGCCTATGCCATTGAAGATCTGCAGTAGGTAAAGCGTCATGAGGTCCCTTTCCCGAGAAGGAGTAATGAACGCCGCGCCTCGGTCAGGTGCGGACCATCTTGCAGACACTTTGCGCGATGGGGATCGTCGACTCGCCCTCACTGACGATCACCGCCATTTCATTGGGGTCAGTAACCTCTGACGCCTTCTTGCCCTTCATCAGGTAGTATTTTTTGATGCCCTGATGGTCAAACGCGCGGATCTCCTCCGGTCCGGTCAGTCCGTCATATTTCCAGCCTTCGAGCGCTTTGATGACTTTCGCTGCATCGTCGGAACCGATGCGATTGATGGCCTCCAGCGTCAGTCGCGTCGATATATATGTCAATGCACTGTTATAGGGCGGTGTGACGTTGAAATTCTTGCGGCACAGTTCAACAAAGTGCTTGTTTACAGGCGCATCCACGCCATGCCAATACTGGCAGCCGAAGTACACGTCTTCGACGATATCTTTTCCGAGCGCATGAAACTGTGTGACGCCATCCGAGTACGCCATCAGGATCGTCATCCTGTTCTTCATGCCAAACGAAATCGCCTGGCGCAGCGTGGCCGAAGATTGTGCGCCATAGTTCAGGATCAGCAGGACATCGGGTTTTGCGGCCATGGCGTTGGTCAGATAACCGCTGAATTCCTGTTCGGTCAACGAGTGATAGCTGTTGCCGACGTGCTCGATATCCATTTCCTTGAAAATGCGCTTTGCATTGTTCAACAAGGCGTCTCCGAACACGTACTGCGGTGTGATCGTGTACCAGCGCTTGGCCTGAGGCATCATCTTGGCCAGCGGGCGCACTGTCTGTTCGATCGCGCCATAGGTCGTACTGGACCAGCGAAACGTCGAGATGTTGCAGTCCGCGCCAGTGACCTCATCTGCGCCGGCCCCGATAAAGGCTACGCCACCTTCGCGATTCATCTCCTTGCCGACCGCGATGGCTTCTGAGGATAGCAATGCGCCACTCACATAACGCAGTCCTTCGCGCTGCGCGGCTTCACGGACTTTGCGCACCGCCACGCCGGGGTTGCCCTCCGAGTCGATGGAGACGATACGGGTTTTTTTGCCGAGGACTTCCGGTACATCCAGCGCCGCGGCTCGCGCACCGATGAGACTGTACTTGCCGATTTCTGCGAATACCCCCGACATGGGGGTGGCGCATCCCATTGGGAAAGTGCCGCTGTCAGCAGCGAGTACGCGTTGCAGTGGCAGTCCCGTCAGCGCCAAGCCACCGGAAATCTTGATGAAGTTGCGGCGATCCATGTTTATACCCCTTGTCTAATAATGCTTGCTTCATGAAAGAACAGCAGGAATGAGACCAGAATCAGGATGTATATCCGTACGCGGCGCGGGCAGTCTCTGGCGTCAGCAGGCCCGTGACCAGATCTTTATGTATCGCGTCGCGCGACCGTTGCGAGGGCTCGCCGTAGCCGGCGCCACCACCGCAGAACAGCTCGATGACGTCGCCTTTTTTCAGCCATGTCGACGATTTCGACGAGACCTCGAATTGCTCTGATCCTCGGTGTACTGTGCACCTGCCCAATTGCGCAGGCGTACCGCCAAAGAGGCCGGACGGCTGGATGCGGAAACGATCTGCGTACAGCTCCAGCTTCACATCGTCACGAAGCACCTTGTAGTGTCGAGAGAATCCCGAGCCGCCGCGTTGTGCCCCGTGGCCGAATGAGTCCGCTTCGAGTCTGTGTGCGATGACCCGGATGAAGTCGTGCTGCGCATCGAGCGCCTCGATGGGAGTGTTGCTGCAGTTCGACAGGGGCGAATCTACGGCGTCGCAGCCATCGGCTTGCGCGGATGCGCCGTATCCGCCACCGAAGATTTCCAGGCTGATGTGATAGCCCGCCGAGTCATGGCGAGAGAAGCAAATCACGGCCGTGGTGTCGAATCCGGACGCAATCACGCGTTCTGGCAAGGCCTTGGCCAGCGCTTTCATAATGGCGTTGAACGCACGATACGCGGCCTCCATACGCGCCCTGACGGGGGCTGGGTGAGTGGGATTCAGCAGCGTGCCGGGTGGGACATGGATGTGTATAGGACGCTTGATGCCCTCGTTGTAAGGGATCTCGCTCTCGGATGCCACGGATTTCACGACGTTCAGTGCAGCAGAATGCGTCGAGGACAGCGGGCAATTCACATTGCGCATCACCTGATCGCAGGTGCCAGTGAAATCGATGTAGATCTCATCCCCACGAACCTCGACCTTGACCTTGACAGTCAATGGGGCGTCGTTCGTACCGTCATCGTCGACGGCGTCTTCGCCGTAGTAGACGCCGTCAGGGATCTGAGAAATCGCGTGCCGCATGCGACGCTCGGAATAGGCCACGAACTCAGTCATCACCTCGCACACGGCATCTACGCCGTACTTTTGGCAGAGAGCCCGTACACGGTCCGCACCGATGGCATTGGCCGAGTGCTGCGCGTTGAAGTCGCCAATCGTCAAATCCGGTACGCGCACATTGGCTGCGACCAGCCGTTCGAATGCACCGCCATTCCAGTCACGATGCATATTGTATTTTGACGGTGGAATCCTCAGCCCTTCCTGAAACACGTCGGTAGCGCTGCTGTTTAACCCTGGGCTGCCGCCGCCTAGATCCAGGTGATGCGCCACGCTGGCGCCAAAGCCGATCACTTTCCCATCGACAAATATGGGCGTAAAAATAAAGACATCGGGTAGATGCTGACCGCCTTCGAACGGGTCGTTATTGATAAAGAAATCGCCTTCCTCCAGAGTGTCGATTGGATGGCGTTCCAGGCATGGTTTGATCGTCATGCTCATGGGGCCCAATTGCATGGGAATCAGATCTGCCTGAGCGACGACATTGCCCGCTGCATCCAGCAGCGCCGACGCACCGTCGCGCGCCTCGCGCAGTACCGTTGAATAGGCCGAACGGATCAGTTTGGCGCCCATCTCGTTGGCGGCGGCGTGAAGCGCCTGGCTGATCACCGCGTAGTCGATTGCTGAAACATTCATTACGCTTTCCTCGTCAGAATCAGGTTGTCACTGGTGTCCAGCGTGCTGGACCAGCCGGCAGGAATCAGGACCGTGGTGGTCACCCCTTCTATGACAGCGGGGCCGTTCAGCGGCTCGCCCACACGCAAGGCGCCCTCGGCGACCCGGCGGCAAACGTGCCATGCTCCATCGCCAAATAACTCGGTGTCGGGGATCGGATGGGATGCTTGCTGCTCCCGCACGAGGTGGGGGATCTTGGCCAATGGCTTTCTGGCCGATACGCGCAAACTGATGACTTCGATCGCCCGATTGGATTTCGCGCCATGGAAATAGATACGCTCATGCGCTTCCAGAAAACGTGCACGCAGCATGTCATCGGATAGCGCCTGCAGATCCTCGGGGCTCAGGTCTACGGCGACCTCAAAGGCCTGGCCGACGAAACGCATATCCACGCTCACTTTCCATTCATATGGCGCAGCGAGACCGATCTCGGCAAATTGCGCCGACAACGTATCGCTGAGCTGTTGAATGCTCGATGCCAGCGGCTCGATCGCCTCGGGCGTCAGTCTCACTTTGTGGGTGCGGCTTTCGAACTTCACGAAATCCGAAGCAAGCAGACCGTATGCGGAAATCACACCGGCATTGGGGGGAACGACGACCTTGTCCACGCCGAGGTCGTCCGCTACCCGGCAGGCATGCAGGGGGCCTGCGCCGCCGAACGGGACGATGGCATAGTCACGAGGATCGCGTCCACGTTCCGTCGATACGAGCTGAATGGCGCGTACGATATTGGCGTTGGCCAGTTGGATGGCTGCCTCGGCGGTGGCTTCGATGCTCAACGAGAGTTTGTCGGCCAAGGGTTTAAAGGCCTGTCGTGCCGCCTCGCGGTCGATTCTGATGTGGTTGCCGAGCTTGATGTCGGCTCGGATCGTGCCGCAGACCACGTGCGCATCCGTCACCGTCGGTTGGGTGCCTCCTTTCCCGTAGCAGACCGGACCAGGGTTGGCGCCAGCGCTGCGCGGCCCGACGCGCAACATGCCGCCATCATCCATCCAGACGATGCTGCCGCCGCCTGCACCGACGGTGGCGATATCCAGCACGGGAGTGCGCACGGGCAGACCGTCGATCACCGTCTCTGTGCTCATGCGAAACTCACCGTTCTCGATCAGCGACACATCGGTGCTGGTGCCGCCCATATCAAAGGTAATCAGGTTCGTGAAGCCTGAGCGGCCCGTCTGGCGCGTGGCGCCTACTACCCCGGCTGCAGGGCCCGAAAACAGCGCCGATACCGCATTGCGGCCCATCGCGTCCGCCGGCAGGCGGCCGCCGTTGGACTGCATGACAGAGAAATTCCCTTTGAATTGCTGCTCTGCGAGCCAGCTCGAAAATCGTTTCAGATAGCCGGCAATCACGGGTTGTACGTAGGCTGACAGTGCGGTCGTGCTAGATCGCTCATATTCGCGGAATTCATTGACGACATCGGTCGAGATCGTCACCGTGGCTTCAGGCAGATATTCGGTCAATATCGCCGCGACGCGTTTTTCGTGTGCAGGATTGGAGAAGGCGTTCAACAGGCAGACGGCAATGGCGCGGTACTCGCCCCGCTTTAGCTCGGGAATCAAGCGCTGGGTCAGATCGGTTTCATCCAGCTCGGTGTCGATAGACCCGTCGGCCAGCATGCGCTCGATGACCTCGAAGCACGACTCGCGACCCACCACACTGGCTGGGTTTGCATAACGCAGGTTGTAGATGTTGCGCCGATCCTGACGCTGCAGCAGCAACATATCGCGGAAACCCGCCGTCGTGACGAATGCAACACGTTCGCCCTTGCGCTCCAGGATTGCGTTGGTTGCCACGGTGGAGCCGTGCGCAAAATCCTCGGTCTGCGAAATGGGCAGTCCCGATTCGATGACCGCGTTGAAGGCACCTTGTTCTGGCGCGTGAGGGGTACTGGGGACTTTGGTGATCGTGACCGAGTCGCCATGAAAGGCAACCAGATCTGTGAACGTACCACCCACTTCTACACCGACTCTCATAACACTTTCCTCATGTATTCAACGGCAAGGATGCAAGGTGGGCGCCTAGGCGCCAGCTTTAGAACAAATCACGGATCTTGAAATACTGCACGGCAACCGCGATGTATAGGCGGTGCAGCTTGTGCAGCGGAATAGGGCGGATTGGCGTTACCGAAAATGGCAGCGCGGCACCGTTATCAAGGCGCAGATGATCGGCGATGGCCTGACCTATCGCGGTGGTCAAGCCCACACCACGACCGTTGCAGCCCAGTGCAATCGTGATGCCGGGGGCAGGCTGGTGCAGATGCGGCATGCTGTCGCGCGTCATGGCGAGTCTGCCTGACCATCGGTAGGGCAGGGAAACCCCTGTCAATTGAGGAAAGGTGGCTTCCAGCGCGCGGCGGATGTGCTGATAATCCTGCACCCCTTGCCGAGAGGGCTGGTTGCCGCGTCCTCCGATGATCAAGCGGCCCGCGGCATCCACGCGGTAATAATGCAGCAGCCGGCGAGCATCGGACACGACCTGTTGTTCGTGCAAAATGAGCGAGCGCAGTTGCGCGGGCAGCGGGTCCGTCGCAACCTGTGAGCTGACCGCGGGAACGATCGAGGTGCGCAGCCGTGGCCATAATTCGTCGGTATAGGCATTGGTGGCCAGGACGATCTGGGGCGCGCTCACCGATGCGCCTTGCTGGGTGATGACACGCCAGTCGCGGCCGTCGCGTTCGATGCGCGTTGCCGCGGATTGCTGGAATACGTGTGCACCCTGTTCAATCGCTGCACTGGCCAGGCCCAATGCATAATTTAACGGGTGCACTGAACCAGCCCGCCGGTCTATCCAGCCGCCGCGATAGAGACCCGGCGCGCAGCCGATCATCTGCGTAATGGCCGGGCCATCGAGCAATTGCGCGTTGGCGCCGCGCGCGATCCATTGTCTGGCCCGTTGCTCCGTTGTGCGCAACATCGAGTCGTTGTGTGCGCCTTGAATCCAGCCCTGACGTATGGCATCACATTGAATGTTGTACCGCGCTACGGTGTCGAATACCGCGTCTGCCGTTGTGGATGCGAATGCAATGATGTTTTCGGCCTGTGCCGGGCCGAATAGCGAGGTCAGCTCGGCGGGATCGTATTTGAGTCCGGGGATGACTTGGCCGCCGTTGCGGCCGGAGGCGCCGAAACCCGGCGTGGCGGCTTCGAGCACTGTGACATCGACGCCGTGACTGGCCAGTTGCAGTGCGCAGGCTAAACCTAAATAACCGCCGCCAACCACGATGACGTCAGCGCGACGGCTGGCATCTAACACCGGAAGAGCAGGTGTTGCATTTGCGGTGGCCAACCATAGTGAATGCCGGGTGTCATGCTCCACCAGCTGCGAAGTCGCGCTTGGTGTGACGGCGGGATGTAGCGTGAGGTTCTGCATACAACGAGTAGGTCCTGGTTGGCCCATGGGGCGGGGGACGACTGAAGCTGAACACTGCAATTGACGCTACTTTAAATTTCATTGCAATGGTATTGCAATACATATTTTTAATATCGCATATCGATATTGTTGTGGTGTTATTAGATTTATGTGGTACATGCGGTTAGCGGCCCTGTCCCGGGAGTTATCACCCGCTTGAGTCGGGCGGGGCTTCGCTTTAGCGCGCCGTCTGCATTTCTGCTAGAATCGCGGATTCGCGTTGTGGCCAGCTTCTTTGAGGCGACTCGGCTGCAAGCGTGTCCAGAATCAGGACAGGTGGCCGAGTGGTTGAAGGCGCACGCCTGGAAAGCGTGTATACGTGATAAGCGTATCGGGGGTTCGAATCCCCCTCTGTCCGCCAGAAATACAAAAGCCCTTGAGCATCTCAAGGGCTTTTTTCACATCACTCCAAACTCACAATAGCAGCAGGGCCGCCGCCGCTACCACTGTCGGTATCAGTGCTCCCAAGAGCAAACCGCCTGCACTGACGGTTTCGTCAGAAAAGCCGCGCTTGAGCAGTGCGACGCCGGCGGGGTTCGGTGCATTCGCAATAACGGTCAGCCCACCGCCGGCAACGGCCCCTGCCATGAGCATATATTTCGCGTCGTCGGACATTCCCTCGATCAATGATCCGAGGTAAGTCAGGGCGGCATTGTCCGTAATAGCCGTCAAGCCTAGAGAGCCGAAGAACAGGGCGATGGGTTCGAGACTCGATACGACGGGTTGCAGCCACCATTGCTGCATCCCCCCTAGCACCACAAGACCCGCGAGAAAGAAGCCGACCAATAAGGCTTCTTTGATAATGAGGGCACTCTGATGGCGCTCATAGGCGTGAGTAAACCCCAGGAAAAGGAGAAAAATTCCCAAGAAGGCCACCGGGTGATGGGCAAGCATGACAACGGCCGCCAACGTGGCAAGGTGTATTGCGACCACAGACACCGGTACGGGCTTGGTATTCGACGTGGTGCCGGAGCTCAAGGCCACGTTGTCGATGTGCGTGCGGACGGCGAGCGTCGCGATGGTCGCATTCACAATAACAGCCAATGCCGACTTCCATCCGAAGTTGGCGAGCATGAATGCAGAGTCCCATTGCCACGTGCTGGCCACCATGAGAACAGGCGGCGCGGCATATGACGTCAGTGTTCCACCGATCGACACGTTGACAAAGAGAACGCCTAGCGCGAGGTACTTGGCCCCATTTGGCATTGCAGGCCTGAAAATCTGCGGAGCGAGCATCAGTGCTGCAATCGTCATCGCCGCAGGTTCGGTGATGAGCGAACCCATTAGCGGTACGACGGCCAGTCCCAACCATGCTGTCGCCACAGAGGTACGGACAGGCACCATTCGCGCGATCGCATTGATCATGGCCATGACGGTTTGCAGTATGGGCCGCGAGGCCGCTACCACCATGACGACGAATACAAATAATGGTTCGGTGTAGTTGCGCGATTCAGCGTACGCTAATGCTTCGCTGCCGCCCATAGTCAACGCCATGAATGCGATGAGAATGGCAGCCCAGAATCCAAAGACGATTTCCACTTCGCCTAGCAGATGAAATAAGCCGGCGTGGCGCGGGAAACGATGAGAGAGCCGTTCAAATTGCTTGGCAGCGAACGTATGGAGCAGGGCCACTGCAAAAATAATAGCGGCTGCGACTTCAAAGAAAGAGGAAGTGGTGTCTTGCATGGTCGAAGTTACTCCGCGCGGCGGCCCGACCTGCGCGTTAACCTGCCCAGCAAGTGAAGTTTGCTTGACACCCAGCAAGCGAGTGTATCAAAGTGGCCGCGTTTTACCAAAGCCAGGGCACGCAAATACGCTCGGGGATGCCGTGAGCAAGTTCATGCCGAGGAACAAAGAATGCCTCTCAACGCCACAGCTCGCGCAGTAGGGTTTGTGGTGAAAATCTGTGTGCGACTTGTGCCTGCAACAGTTCCGCGCTGGCCAATGCGTCAGTCAACGCATGGTGGGCGCGGTATCGCGGCAGCCGGTAGCGTGCGCGGCTGGGCGCAAGCCGGATGGAAACTGCTTGCGTTCGCCTGCCTATCAACCTGGAAAACAGGGTGGGCGGTTTGCGGTGCAGCCGCGCTTCGAGTTCCATGGTGTCGATGACCGGAAATTCTATGCCTTCGCCGATACGTGTCATGAGTGCCGCATTCAGAAAACTGCGTTCGATGTCGCGGCAATGTACGACGATGATGCGGCCCGCCAGCATCTGCAGCAAATCATCGAGGATTGCCTCCAAATCTGGAGCCTCCTCGATCTGCGAGTGAGTGATGGCGTGGATCGTTATCGATTCCGATGTCAGTTCTGCCTTGGGGCGTACCACCCAGTAACGGGACGCACTTGCCTGAATGCGCGCCAATGTCATGGGGACGACGCCGATGCTGACGATTTCGTCATGCGAGGTATCGAGACCGGTAGTCTCCACGTCGAGAGCAACAAGGGGGACGCTATCCAAGGGGCTGTCGCCGGACGGCGTGCCCTGTGCGTAGAAGGCCTTGAGGCGAGCGTCGCGAGCCGTTTCGGTCAACTCCGAAAAGTGTCGCGGCCAGTCGTGCACAAACGTGGTGCGGCGGGCATCCTGCTCAGTTCGTAGGTTTCCCAGGTGCAGCATTTTTAATTGGACCGTCCCGGCTGATAACGGTACTTAAGGTATTTCTGCGCGTTGCTCAGTATCAGGAACGCGTCGCGTAGACTCTTGCGTTCGAAGTCCGAAAGTTTTTCGGGTTCTACGCTGTTATCGGGCTCATTGCCTGCAGTCAGTTCATCAGCCTGGACTCGCGCCCTCACCATGGTGATGAACTCCAGAGCATCGTACATATCTTGACCTCGCCCCAGCGGCAGGATCGCAGCATCGATGATCTCGCGCAGTCGATCAAATGAATTGAGTGCCGGCGAGCCGATTGCCAGGGCATGAACGCGGATCAGGTCAGTCAATGGGCCGGTACCGCGGCGCTTGATGTTGATGGCGTGCGTGTGGCGGCCATCGGATTCGACGACGAAGTCCTTGAAGAAACCCAATGGAGGTGTGCGCAGCAACGCATTGCGTGCCATACACGCGAGGAATCGAGAGTTCCCCTGGGCCTTGCGCGCAATCATCTTGCGCAGACGCACTGCCCATTCCGTGCGGCCCCATACGCCATCGAGGTCAAAAAATATGCCGGCGTGAAGCAGCGATTCGGGAGTTGGACGTTCGATCCAATCGGTGAAGAGGCGCTCCCATGTTTTCAACGGCTGACGCCATTTTTCATTGGTCGCCATGACGCCGCCTGTGCAGTACGAATAGCCGCAGCGTGCCAACCCATCGCTGACGAAGGTGGCGAGCGCCTTGAACCAGGCGTCATGCTGGACGGGATCAAAGCGGTCGTCCACGATGAGGGCGTTGTCCTGATCGGTGACGATGAGCTGTTCCTGGCGAGCCATTGACCCCAGCGCCAGAAAGCAATAGGGCACAGGGGGCGGGCCGAGCTCGGCCTCAGCGAGTTCCAGCAGACGTTGTTTCACGGCGCGCCCAATCGCAGTCATCGCGCTGCCTACCATGTGGGCGCTGGCTTCTTCAGCGACCATGCGGGTGAAACAGGCTCGCATGTCGGGCACTAGTGCCGCCAGTTCATCCGTATTTTGCGCGCGGAAGATGCTTCCAACTACGAAAAGACTGTTGCGTGACTCATAACGGATGATGTCCGACAGCGCGATGATACCGAGCGGACGCTGGTCCTTCATCACTGGCAGGTGATGCACGTTATGGCGCAGCATCGCCAGCATCGCTTCGAATATGACTTGATTGTGCGACACCGTTACTACATGGGGTGTCATGATGTCGGCCACTGGCGTGTCGTGAACCAAGCCCGGCGCAAGCAGCCGCGTACGCAGGTCGCGGTCGGTAAGTATCCCGGACAGCAACGGCAGACCAGGAATGTCGGGATTGTCATCGACGATCAATAGCGAGGACACGCCTTCTTGTGTCATGCGTTCGGCCGCTTCGCGCGCGCTGGCCTGGCGGCCCAGGGTCACAGCCTCGCGCGTGACCAGAGTGTCGACGGTCGCCGACAGCAGATCATTGGCATCCTCGCGGCGCGACATGACTTGCCGCAACCGGGTGCGGTCCTCGATCTCGACGTAATCCGCGAACGCCTCATTGTTATCGAATAAATCGAGAAATACTGACTGCGGAATCAGATAGATCAGCGAGTCTTCCAGTGCACGTGCCGGAAAACGAACCCGGCCGTGGCGCAACAAGCCGAACTCTCCGAAGTATCCGCCAGATGTCAGGCGGTTATACAAGGTTCCAGTGCGTCGAAAGACTTCCACTGCGCCGCTGCGTACGACATACCAGTACTCGGAGGGCTGTCCGAACTCCACGATCTGTTCAGCTGCCTTGTAGTAACGCACGTCGACGGCCGCGGTCACACGCTCCAGTGCTTCGTGCGGCAAGGCATCGAAAGGCGGGTGGGAGCGGAGAAAATCGAAGATTTCAAGCTGCTCGATCTGCATGATTTCGATACGAGGAGGGATGCGTGACTGTGTCGATAGCTTGAGGGCAAGGGCGTTGCGTGCTACCCCGCCCTCAGGCTTTTCTTAGCGCCGTGGTTCCGACATCAGCCCCTTGATGATCGCGAGCGTTGCTGCGAGCAACACGATGGCAAATGGCAGCCCGGTCGATACCGCCATGGCCTGCAAGGCCACCAGCCCGCCACTGAGAATCAGTGCGATGGCCACGAGCCCCTCAAACACGGCCCAAAACACGCGTTGCGGGACTGGGGCATCGACTTTGCCGCCAGCGGAGATGACGTCGATGACCAGGGATCCAGAGTCGGAAGAAGTGACGAAGAACACCACTACCAGTATGATCGCGATGAAGGAGGTGATCTCTTTCAACGGCAGCGCATCGAGCATCATGAACAGCTGCAGCGGCAATTCTGCATCGCGCGCAGCCTCGTAGCCGTTGCGCACGACTTGCGAGATCGCCGTTTCGCCGAATACTGTCATCCACAAGGTGCACGCCAGCGAAGGCACAATCAGCACCGAGATAATGAATTCGCGCACGGTGCGGCCGCGCGAGACTCGCGCGATGAACATGCCGACAAAGGGGGACCAAGAGATCCACCATGCCCAGTAAAAGGCGGTCCAGCCCTGGAGGAAATTAGTGTCTTCCCTCCCTACCGGGTTGGACAACGCCGGCAGATACTGCAGATAGGCGCCGAGGTTCGAGAAAAATCCACTGATGATTTCCAGCGTCGGTCCAACGGCGATGACAAACAGCAACAGCAGTAATGCCAGCGCCATATTGATCTCGGACAGGCGCTTGACCCCCGCATCCAACCCTGCGACAACCGAGAACAGCGCGATGCCTGTGATGACGACGACCAGTACGATCTGAACGGTGATGCCCTGAGGAGTGCCGAACAGGAAGTGCAGGCCTGAACTGGCCTGCGACGCGCCAAAGCCCAACGAGGTGGCCAAGCCAAATAGCGTGGCCAGTACGGCGAGGATGTCGATGACATGTCCTGGCCAGCCCCACACGCGCTCGCCCAGCAGTGGGTAGAACACGGAGCGGATCGTTAGTGGCAGTCCCTTGTTGAACGAAAACAGCGCTAGCCCGAGTGCCAGTACGGCGTAGATGGCCCACGGGTGCAGCGCCCAATGGTAGATCGTGGCCGCCATACCCAGGCGGGTGGCTGCTTGTGCATCGCCGGCTGCGGCACCAAGGGGAGCCCAGTCGGTCCGGATGCCGTCGGTCATCTCGATGCCGCCAAACGCGGTGCCGAAGTGTGTCAAGGGCTCGGAGACACCGAAGAACATCAGCCCGATACCCATGCCGGCGGCAAACAGCATCGAGAACCAGCCTAGATACGTATAGTCGGGTTTTGCTTCCGTTCCTCCCAATCGTACCCGGCCTAGCGGCGAGAAGGCGACGATCAGGCACACCAGCACAAAAATGTTGCCGGCTACAAGGAAGAATCCATCGAGGGTCGATGTCAGCCAGTCCTTCATCCCGCTGAATAGCGACTCGACTTGATCGTGAAAACCCAATGTCAATGCGACGAACAAAATCACCAGTCCGCCCGCAACGCCGAATACCGGGTTGTGGATATCGAGGCCGAACGGCCCGACGTTAACGATGATGTTGTCCTGACCGACCTGATAATCGGTATCGATGGGATTGACTTCTCCATCGGGAATCATGGGATCTTTCTTTTCTGGGCGTTCTTCCGTCATCCACATTTCCTTGAAGTTACCTGGAATAGGGCGGACTCATTCCGCGAGGCATGTAACGCGCACGATAAAGGACTTGCTGCTCGGCGGCAACCCGCTGGCCATGCTGGCTCAGGATAAGCTGCTACATTTATCGTCTTGCTGATCGAGCATTATGCGAATGCACTCCATGACACTGGCCCGCCACACGATAAGGGAAAAGGTTCTCGGTGGATTGCGATGACCCCACGCCAATTACGTTATTTCCTGGAAATCGCTCACAGCGGCAGCCTGTCGCTAGCCTCCACGGTGTTGCGTATTGCGCAGCCTGCCTTGAGTCAGCATGTGGCGGCGCTTGAGTCGGAATTGGGTGTCGTCTTATTCGAGCGTCATGCTAAAGGCGTTGCCTTGACGGCTGAGGGCAAGCGTCTGCAACTGCGCGCAACGTCGATTCTCGATCAATTGGAGTCGCTAAAGGAAGACGTGCTGGGGCTGTCCGGCACACCCCGAGGCCCTGTGCGCATATGTATGGCGAGATCGCTGGCGCAGATGCTTGCGGCACCGCTCGTGCGGCATGTGGAACAGACTTATCCCGAGATTCGCCTGGTGTTGTCTTCCGCGTTGTCCAGCGAGATGCGGTCTGCCGTGGAATCGCGTCAGTTGGATGTGGCGCTGATGCCCAATGCGTTCGAGTTGCCGGGCTTGTATTGCAAACCGGTGTATGAGGAGGGCTTTTCTCTATTCGGTGTCGAGGCGATGTTCGATCGCCTGGGTAAGACAATCGCGTTTTCTGCCATCGGGCAACGCCCCTTGGTGGCTCCTAATCGTGATCATGACTTGCGTAGATTGATCGAACGCACGGCATTGGATCTGGGTTGCACGCTGAATGTGAAATACGAGATCAATGATCCTGTATTGAACTTTGCGCTGGTGAGGGACGGCATGGCGTTCGCGATTTTGCCGGACAGTGCGGGATGGGAGTTGATGCGTGGCGATCCGGGTATGGGAGTACGGCGCATCGTGCGTCCGGTCTTGTCTCGTACGCAGTCCATCGTCCGTATAGCCCAGAGTGAGCCAGGCCGCGCGGTGCTGGCGGTTGAGCAGGGCATAGACATTGTGCTGCGCCGTCTGATCAAAGCGAAAATCCTGCGTGGCAGGCTGGCGCCGGTACTGAGCGCTGCTGTGTGAATCGCGCTGTGCTGTCGGTTCCTGCAATCGAAGCGCGCCTGTGATGATCTGCTGCGATAGCAGACGGACCTATATATAAAAAATCTTATATTCCCGGAAGATAAATAATATTTGTCTTTTATGTCTGCGTCGCCTTACGCTTGCCTACAGAAATAGACAATACGTGAGTCACGGAGACAAGTATGCAAGCACGACGCAGGCAGTTCCTGGGCGCGTTTGGCGCTGCCCTCGGCTGTAGCATGCTGCCGATACGGCAGCTTTACGCGAGTGCGCCGTTGCGTATGTTGGTGGGCTTTGCTCCTGGTGGGGCGGTGGATCTCGTCGCACGTGCACTGGCCGAAGGGATGCGCACGCAGGGTTTCACCACCATCGTCGAGAACAAGGCGGGAGCCGGTGGCCGTATCGCGGTGGACGCGTTGCTGGCGGCAGGCGGCGGTGCAAACACGGTGCTGTTGACGCCCTCGACGAATCTGACGTTGTATCCGCATCTTTATAAAAATCTCGGCTATACGCCTCATGATTTCACGCCGTTAGGCACTGCCAGCGAATTCGTTTTTGGTTTTGCGGTGGGCGCGGACAGCTCTGCCCAGACACTGCAGGATTTTCTGGCGTTGGCACAACGGGATGCTCGCGTGGCGGTGTATGGCACGCCAGGGGCGGGCACGGTCATGAGTTTCCTTGGGGCGATGCTGGCCAAGGCATCGCATGTGCCGCTGACGGCCGTTCCCTATAAAGGGGGATCGTTGGCGCTGAGTGACACCGTCGGGGGAACGTTGCCGTCTTTGATCACGACGCTGCCCAACCTGATTCCTATGCACAAGGCGGGCAAGATTCGCATTCTGGCCACGACCGGCACGGCCCCGTCTCCGAGCGTGCCGGATGTGCCGACATTTGCCGCTGCTGGATATCCGGATCTGACCATGACTGAGTACTTCACCTTGCTTGGGCATAAAGATATGTCCAGAGAAAGCGCTCAGGCCTTGAGCCAGGCGGTGATCGACGCGGTGGGTTCGATCGTTTTTGAGCAAGCGATGCAGCAACTGTATTTCCGGTGTAAGGCTACGGCATCCGAGGCCCTGAAACAGCAGCTCGACAAGGACTACGCGTTCTGGAACCAGATCGTTCAGGACAGCGGCTATACCCCCGAGATTTAAAGGGCCGATTGGCCCGAGACTTCAGGACGCACCATGAAAGGTAAGAACCTCATTGTCATCATGTCTGACGAGCATAACCCCGCATTCATGGGTTGCTCAGGGCATCCTTTTATCCTGACTCCTCATTTGGACGCGTTGGCGGCGCGAGGCGTGCGTTTTGCAAATGCCTATACGCCGAGTCCCATTTGTGTCCCGGCACGGGCGGCGTTCGCGACTGGACATCGAGTCCATCAAACCCGCCATTGGGATAACGCGATGCCCTACGTCGGTGACCCCAGCGGTTGGGGGCATGTCCTGCAACAGCAGGGCATTCGTGTCGAAAGCATAGGCAAGCTGCATTACCGCAATGAGGAGGACCCAGTCGGATTCGACGCCGAGCATATTCCGATGCATGTGGTGGGTGGACACGGCATGGTGTGGGCCTCTATCCGCGATCCTTATCTGCCGGTCGAGGGGCGCAAACGTATGCTGGGAGATCGCATCGGTAGTGGTGAGTCTACGTACACGTCTTACGATCGATCGGTGACCGGCCGCGCGTTGGATTGGTTGAGTGATGCCGCACGCCGCCGAGAGCCTTTTGTCTTGTACGTAGGCTTGGTCGCGCCGCATTTCCCGTTGATTGCGCCGCAAGCGTTTTTTGATTTATACGAGGCGCGTCAGATTCCCGAGGCGAAGCTGCATCCCAAAGGCGGCTATACGCGTCATCCTTGGGTGCAGGCCTATGCCGATTTCGAGCGTAGCGAAGAGACATTTCAGAACGAAGACGAGCGCGTGCGGGCGTTTCTGGCCTACTACGGTTTGTGCAGTTTTCTGGACAGCAATGTGGGGCAGATCGTGGACGGGCTGGATGCGTTGGGCCTGGCCGATTCTACGCATGTGGTTTACACCTCGGACCATGGTGATAACGTGGGCACCCGTGGTTTGTGGGGGAAATCCACGCTTTATCAAGAAAGCGTGGGGATCCCGATGATTCTGTCCGGGCCGGACGTGGAGGCCTCGGTGTGCAACACGCCGGTGGATCTGCTGGATTTATATCCGACGATATTGCAGGCGGTGGGCGTGGATCCTCGCCCTCAGATGGGTTCACGTCCAGGGCGCTCGCTATTTGAAGTCTCCAGAGCGCCCGACGACGCAATTCGCGCCGTGTTGAGTGAGTATCACGCCGCAGGCAGTAATACAGCGGGATTCATGCTGCGCAGAGGGCCATGGAAATATCATCATTATGTGCGTTTTGAACCTGAACTCTTTAATCTGGATGCAGACCCAGAGGAGCTGCACGATTTGTCTGCGGACCCCGAGTACGCGACGGTGTTGGCGGATATGAGGGCTGCGCTCTATGCGATATGTGATCCTGAGCACGTCGATCGGCTGGCCAAAGCCGACCAAGCAGCGATGATCGACCGATTGGGCGGACCAGACGTAGCGGGGGCAATGGGCCTGAGTGGAGCGACGCCCGCGCCCCAGGTCGAGCCGGCTGGGTGAGGCGGCATGTGCTGGCGCCAGTTGGGATAACTGCATGTGTTGCATGAGGCGTAAATGTGTCCTTTCACGCACAATACGGCTCTAATCAGCTCAGTTTCGGACTAAATCAGCCCAAAAATGGGCTGAAAATTGTTAAAATTGCCCGTATTGAGCTGATTTGGACTGATCATGGCTACCCGAGAGCAGATTTTGCAGGTGATGCACGCGCAGCCGCAGCCTGACGTGCGGGGACTCAGTTCGAATGAGATAGCCCATCGCATTGCGGTGAGCGTGTCCACCGTGAAGCGTTATCTGGATGCCCTCTTGCAGACCGGGGAGATTGTTCGCGAGGGCCAAGGGCGTGCCACACGCTATCGCGTCACTGCGTCGTCTGCAGTGAGTACGATTGCCGAGCCGATCCAATCCTATGTGCCAATGGACCCGATGGCGTGGTCCGGCGCCGGGCAGGCATTGTTGCTGGAATTGCGTCAGCCTCTTGGTGCACGTGACGTGGCGGGATATCAGCGCGCGTTCGTTGACAATTACGTGCCGAACCAGAGTTCCCTGCTGCCTCCCGTTTTAGCGCAATCGCTTTATGACGAAGGGCGCATGAAAGGGCAACAACCCGCGGGCACTTATGCGCGCAAGGTCCTGGGGGCATTGCTCATCGATTTGTCTTGGTCGTCGTCACGCCTGGAGGGCAATCGTTATTCACGACTGGACACCGAGGAACTGTTTAAAAACGGATCGGCCGGAAATGATCTGGATGCGGTGATGCTGCTCAATCACAAGATCGCTATCGAGTTTCTGGTCGATGCGGTGCCCGAATATGGCTTGACCCAGGCCTTGATTCGTAACCTGCACGCCATGTTGATGCAAGACCTATTGGTCGATGCCAGTCATCTGGGCAACGTACGCCAAAAGGTCGTCAATATCAGTGGGACCACTTACGTTCCATTGCAGGTTCCTTCTTTATTGCAAGAGATACTTGGGCTCGTCGTAGATAAGGCAAAGTTGATCAAAAACCCAATCGAGGCGGCATTTTTTCTCTGGGTGAATCTGGCTTATCTGCAACCCTTTGAGGACGGAAATAAGCGTACCAGCCGGTTGTCAGCCAACATACCGCTGATGCTCTATAACTGCGCTCCCTTATCGTTTTTGTCCGTGGAAACACCAGATTATGCCTATGCGATGATGGGGGTGTACGAGCGCTGCAATGTAGCGCTCGCCGTGGATTTGTTTGAATCCGCGTATCGACGGTCGGTCAAGAAGTATGCGATCTTACTCGATGCGATGGGCATTCCAGACCCCGTGAGGTTACGGTTCCGGGACGCCTTGACGGAGTCGGTCGGCGCAGTGGTGCGCGACAGGATGAACGTCGAGGCCGCGGTGGCTTTGCTTGGCTTGCCTGCGCCAGACATTCTGCAGTTTCAACCCATACTCTTGCGGGAGTTACAGGCATTGGACCTCTATAACTGCGCGCGCTATCGATTGACGATGACGCAGACGCGGCAATGGATCGAGGCTGGCCGTCCGCAATAATGGGCAATCTCCATCATTATTCCACTTTTGTCGGCTATCCTTGGCGGGTTCTTTACCTGCCTAAGATTGTTGATTAATGACCTCTATCCGTACCCTGACGGTGATCCTGGCCTGTCTGGCCATGCTGGGCCCGTTTGCGACTGACGCCTATCTGCCGTCGTTTTTAAGTATCGGCAATGAGTTCGGCGCGAGCCAATCCATGGTGCAGCAGACTTTGAGCCTGTATCTCGCCGGTTTTGCTGTCATGAGTCTGTTCTGGGGCACGTTGTCCGATAGCTTTGGGCGGCGTCCCATCATCATTGTCTCTCTGGTGATGTTTGGCATTGGGTCCGTGGGCTCCGCGCTGGCACCGTCGTTTGGCTGGCTATTGTTTTTTCGCATGGTGCAGGGCTGCTCCGCCGGGGCCGGCCGGGTGGTTGGGCAGGCGCTGGTGCGTGACCGCTTCCAAGGACCCGAGGCACAACGGCTATTTGCCAATATCACGATGGTCTTCAGCCTGGCGCCAGCGATTGCGCCTGTTATCGGGGGCTATTTGAATAGCCACGCGGGATGGCGATCAACCTTTGTGTTGCTGACGGTGTTCACGGTGGTGCTGATTGCCGTGTGCTGGCGCCAACTGCCCGAGAGCCTGACGCCAGAGGCACGTCAACCGCTGAAGCTGGGAACGATTCTGCGCAATTATGCGCTGGCATTGCGTAACCCCCAGTTCCTGTTCGCGATCCTCGCGGTGGGTTTTGCGTTCTCGGGGTTTGCGCTTTATATCTCGTCGGCAGCCAGCTTCATCATGGAAATTCTCCTGCTGCCGGAAACGGCGTTCGCCTGGCTGTTCATTCCGTTCATCTCCGGTATGGTGATCGGCTCGATGATCAATTCCAAGCTCGCTGGGCGAGTCGGTGCGTCGACGTTCATCCGCGTGGGCCTGATCATTATGGCATCGGGTACCGTGGTCAACGTCCTCTATAACCTGATCTGGCAAGCCACCGTGCCGTGGGCGGTGATCCCGATTTTTATCTATGCGTTGGGGATGTCGCTGGCGTTGCCGGGCATGACGGTCATGGTGCTGGGGATTTTTCCGCAGATGCGGGGGCTGGCCTCGTCATTGCAGAGCTCTGCGCAAATGACGATTTTTGCGACGGTGTCCGGGGTCGTGGCGCCGTTGCTGTTTCATAGTGCGTTGTTGCTGGCGCTGGGGATGGCCGCGAGTGCGGCGTTGTCGATAGGATGCTGGGTGGCTAGCCAGCAGATCGCCCGGCGCAAGAAATTGGCTCGGGCTTGATGCCGCGGCTGAAGGTTTTTGATTAATTTTTTAGTATCGATCATGAGTATTGCTTCGTTTGTGCGGTTATCGGGATGCCTGGCCGCGAGTGGTTTGATCATGTCTGCGTCGCTGGCCGCGACCTCTGCTGAGGACGCTGTGCGGCAGGATATCGCTGCGATGATGACGGGTCAGAAAAATCAGACTGACATCGACCGTACGGATAGGGGTGTGTTTCTGGAAACGCGTCACTGCCTCGATGGCAAACAGTCTCTGATGGAGACAATGCGCGGGCAACTGCGGGTGGACCAGGAGGATGCGTTGCTTGCGCTGTTTCAGCGCGTGCTCTGCGCGCGTTCTGATGATGGCATGGGCAAGTTGGCCGTAGCGCGGTTTGGCGACGACGTGGCCGATCCGTTCCAGACCGGGCTGGCGATGTACTCCGGGATGCTGGAGCTAGGTGAATGGCCTATCGACTGGTCGGATAGCGGCATCGGGAAAAGCCCGCGTAGCGAGGCCTTTGTTTCCATGCTGGGCTTGTCGGCAGATAGTCCGTTGTCTGCCGTATCTCGTTGGGAAGTGCTGTCGCCCAGCCATGTGCGGGTATGGTTCGGCCAGTTCAGACAAGCCCCCTCAGATACGATGACCTACGATTTCGAGTTGCGTGGCAAACGCTGGGTGTGGACGTCGGCAGTGGCGTCGACGCGGCTCTGACTCCGCACTATGCGTGATGCACGTGCTTTAGTGTCAATGCCGTAGCCGCTGCACGTGTTTCGACGCCGAGTTTTACGAAGATGTGCTCCAGGTGTTTGTTTACCGTGCGCGGCGCCATGCCGAGTATTTCTCCGATGTCTCGATTGGTCTTGCCCTTGGCCAGCCACAGCAAGACATCGGTTTCGCGAGCGGTCAGGCGATATTGTTCGGTGAGACGATGGCGTGGGTCGATGGGTAGCGGCTGTTCTTCGATCAGCAGGGTGAGCTCACCCGGCGTACTGTGCGGACGTCTGGCCAGATGCATGACCAACTGACGATCGACCCCCGGCTGGGTATAGGGGGCGATTCGATCGATCTCGGTGTGCCTCAAGGCTTCGCTAATCCAATGTTGCAGGGCGTGCGGCAGACCTGCTGCCTGGGTATCAAAGCCAAAATAAGTATGTAGCCATTGGCGTGCGCGCGCCGTTTTCCAGATCGCGTGGCCGGCCTCGTTCAATGCGATCACCGCGGTGTGGACGGCGTCGATGGCGTCGAGCGCGACGTTCATCAGCCGATGACTACGCAAGTGAGCATTCAGACGAGCCAACACCACATCGGTGTCCAGCGGCTTGGTGACATAGTCGATGCCGCCCGCTTGAAAGCCGCGCACCACATGCTGGGTTTCCGTCAGCCCTGTCATGAAGACAATGGGTATGTGTGCGGCGCGGTGATCGGCTTTCATTCGGCGGCAGGTTTCGAAGCCATCAATGCCAGGCATCATGGCATCGAGCAGCACAATGTCCGGCGTGACGTAATCGAGGCGCGCCAAGGCGGCATGGCCATCGGTGGCAACCAGTACATCATAGCCCGCATCGTCCAGTGCGTTGGACAGCATCTTCAGGTTGTCCGGCGTGTCATCCACCAGCAGCACCAGATGCTTGTCCTTGAGTTCGGTAGACATGATATTCAGCATGATTTCTGCGTGAGGGTGGCGTGATGCTGCACATGATGCTTGAGCGTGCTTTGGTATTCGCCGAGTTGGAAATTGTGCGCCAGGTCCATCAGGTGGTCGATGAGGATGGCGGCTTCAGGTTGGGTGCTGCGCACTGCCTCCAGCCGTGCGAGGATTCCTTTGACATAACCCATGGCACCGAGCTCGAGCAGGGCCTCGGTGTGATGACGCTCGAGTGCGATGCGGTGCAATTCATCTACATCCGGAGTCCGTGTGGGCGATCTGTCGAGCTCTCGCCAGCAGAGTCCCAGGTGCTGCCCGATTTTATCCAGCAGCTCGTCCATGATGACGGGTTTCGTCAGAAAGTCGTCGTGCGCGTTTTGCGTGTCGTTGGGGCCGGGGCGTGCATACGCCTTGGCCGAGAGGATGATGATCGGCACATGGATGCCGCGTGTGCGTAAAGCGCGGCAAACGTCCCAGCCTTGCATATCCGGCATCGAGATGTCCATCAAGATCAGGTCGGGCGACAGTGCCTCGACGAGCTCCAATGCGCTGACGCCGTTGGTGGCCTCATGCACGATAAATCCCAGCGGTTCCAACATCTCTCTGACGACGAGCCGCTGTGAGGCTTGGTCGTCGACGGTGAGTACCCGTTTGGGTGCGCCTTCATAGCCCACTATCTGACCCTGTGGCAGGATGCCGGTGCGCGGCGCCCGCACGGCAGGCAGGAATAGTTTCAGGGTAAAGACACTGCCTTGCCCGAGCGTACTCCTGACAGTCAGTTCGCCGCCCATGATGCCGGTCAGCATGCGGCAGATTGTCAGGCCCAGGCCGCTGCCTGTGTCGGCTTGCTCTTCACCCGCCCAACTGCGTTCGAACGGCAAAAAGATGCGTTCCAGGTCCGCAGTGGGAATACCCGCGCCGCTGTCTTCGATCTCGAACTGAGCGATATCAGAGACATGGCGTACCCGAAAACTGACATGCCCCTGTTGAGTGAACTTGACGGCATTGCTCAGCAGATTGATGAGGATCTGCCGTAGCCGCTTCTCGTCGACTTGGACGATGCGCGGCAGGTTGTCCGAGGGTTCATAGGTGAACTGCAGTCCTTTGAGTGTGACCTGTGGCCGGAACATCATGACGACTTGATCCAGGAACTCAGGTAATCGGAGTTCATGGTTTTCGAGCTTGAGTTTGCCGGCTTCAATTCGCGCCACATCCAGCAGGCCGTCGATCAGCCCGATCAGATGCTTGCCGCTGCGGTGAATCACGTCGATCGCTTCACGCCGCTGTTCCGGTAAAGCGGGATCTCGCGCCATGATTTGCGCGTAACCCAGAATACTGTTCAGCGGCGCACGCAACTCATGGCTCATGCCGCTCATAAAGCGGCTCTTGGCCAGATTGGCGCTTTCCGCCGCTTCTTTGGCGCGCTGCAGTTGTGCATCGGTTTGCTCATGAGCTGCGATCTCTCGCAGCAATAGATGCGTTTGCCGATCCGATTCCTCTTGGGCGACCTGGCGGCTTTCGTTGGTCAGTACCAGCCACCAGGCTGCGACTCCGCCGATCAGAATGAGGGCGGCAAAGAGCTTGATGAAAGCCGCCTTCAGCGTACTGATGTCAGCGCCATTGCGGGTGTAGGTCACGGCCTCTTGAAAATACAGCAGCGCCATGATTGAGGCCAGGAGCCCTGCCATGACGCCCAGGATGATCAAGTAGTGCGTCAGGCGCGAGTGAAAGAGTGGCGTCATGGGCCCGGGAAAAATGCGCCGTAGCGCAGCGCCCAATTGATCTTGAGCGCGCGATTCCGATTTACAGCGATCATGGCAGCGCGCGTCCAGCGTACAGCATAGCGAGCAGATGGCGCCGTTGTAGGCGGGACAATGCGCCATGTCGGGTGGTTCAAAGGTATTGGCGCAGATGACGCATTTCGACTCGAGCGAGGGCGTTGTGCCGGGCTGGCGAGCCAGGTTGTAGCGTCCGCGGGTTCTCCAGGCAATCAGCGGCGCCGCGACGAACGTGATCGCCAGTGCAATGAATGGCGATAGTGCCTGAGCCAGTGCGCCAAAGGCCCCGCCGAAGGCCAGCAGCGATATCGTGAGCGAGATCATCATGCTGCCCACGCCGACAGGGTTGATGTCATACAGGTACGCGCGCCGGAACTCGATGTTGGCCGGACTCAGGCCCAGGGGCTTGTTGATGACGAGATCGGCCACTAGCGATCCGATCCAGGCCAGCGCCACGTGGGCAAAGATCGCGAGCACATGTTCCAAGGCGTCAAAGACACCCAGCTCCATGAGGCCAATGGCAATCATGACGTTAAAAACCAGCCAGACGACGCGGCCGGGATGGCTGTGAGTGAGACGGGCAAAGAAGTTGGACCAGGCCAGCGAGCCCGCATAAGCGTTGGTCACGTTGATCTTTACCTGCGAGATGACGACAAAGACCGCCATGGCGATCAACGCCAGACCCGGCGTGGAAAACACATATTGATAGGCGACCCAGTACATGTGTGTGGGGTCGGCGGCTTTTTCCATGCTGACGCCGTGACCCAACGCCAGGTAGGCAAGAAAGGCGCCGCCCAGCATTTTGAGTGCGCCGGGGACGATCCAACCCGGGCCGGCACAGAGCAGGGCGCCCCACCAACGCCATCGGTTCGCGGGTGTCTGCTGTGGCAGAAAGCGTAGAAAATCGATTTGTTCGCCGATTTGCGTGACCAAGGATGCGGCAACGGCAGAGCCTGCGCCAAACAGCAGAATATCGAAATGGCCGTTGTCGCGGTGGTGGCCCGCGAAGCTCAGCAGCCCGTCCAAGGCCTGCGGTTCTTTGAACAGGATAAAGGCGTAGGGCACGATCAACAGGATCAGCCAGATTGGTTGCGTCCAGTTTTGCAGGCGGTTGATCAGGGTTATCCCATAGGTGACCATGGGAATGATGGCCAGGGCGCACAGCAGATAGCCCAGCGTCAGCGGCAGGCCCGTTGCCAGCTCGATGGCCAGCGCCATGATGGCCGCCTCCAACGCAAAGAAGATGAACGTAAAAGACGCATAGACCAGCGAGGTCAGGGTAGACCCCAGGTAACCGAAGCCCGCGCCTCGTGTCAGCAGATCCATGTCCAGACCATGGCGCGCCGCGTAGTACGAGATCGGCAACCCTGTCAGAAATACGATGAGCGAGACAGCAACGATCGCCCAGAAGGCATTGATAAAGCCGTAGTTCAAGGCCAGGGCGCCGCCAATGGCCTCCAGCGCCAGGAACGAGGCTGCGCCACCAGCGGTATTTGCTACGCGGAACAAGGACCACTTGCGAAACGAATGCGGGGTGAACCGCAGGGCGTAATCCTCCAGCGTTTCGTTGGCGACCCAGGTGTTGTAGTCGCGTCGAACCTTGACGATGCGTTGAGAGGCGCTGGGATCCACGGCAATTTGTTCCAGATTGGACGACCGATGTAGTGGGCGACGCAGGGATCCCGGGCGCGTGAGACACGTGATATGCGTCGAATGACGTAGATACGGTTTTACCTGCAGGCGGTCGCATCGCCACTACGTCAATCAACGTATATTGCGCCGCAGCATTGGTGCCTAGTATTGCACCGTATCCCGGTTAAACGCCAGCATTTGCTGGGGCGCAGCCGGTCAATGGTGGCATTCATCCGCTAGGAGCAATTGATGGCTCGCAAACCTGAGTTAAACGATGATTTGATCTCCCCGGCTCGCCGACGCATGGCGTTGGCGATGGCAGCCCTGCCGTTGATGGGCGTGCCGGTGCTGTCCAGGGCCGCCGGACCGGCGACGGCGGCGGTCAACACGACGGGCCTGGCTGTGACCGACACAGAGGTCATCGTCGGGCAACTGCACTCTGCCACAGGGACGATGGCTATCAGCGAGACGGGGTCGATCCAGGCCGAGCGTCTGGCCATCGAGCAGATCAATGCCATGGGCGGCGTGCTCGGACGCACGATCAAGGTCATCCAGGAAGACGGCGCCTCCGATTGGCCGACGTTTGCCGAAAAGGCGCGCAAGCTGCTGGTCAGCGACAAGGTCGCCACGGTGTTCGGCTGCTGGACTTCGGCCTCGCGCAAAGCGGTGCTGCCGGTGTTTGAGAAAGAAAACGGCCTGCTCTATTACCCCACGTTTTACGAAGGGTTGGAGCAATCCAAAAACGTCTTCTATACCGGGCAAGAGGCAACGCAGCAGATTCTGTCGGGGCTGGATTGGATCAATCGCGAAACCAAGGCCAAGACGTTCTACCTGATCGGCTCAGACTACATCTGGCCGAGGACGTCCAACAAAATCGCGCGCAAGCACATCGAGAACGTGCTCAAGGGTCAGGTAGTCGGCGAAGACTACTATCCGCTGGGCCATACGCAGTTTGGCTCGCTGATCAACAAGATCAAGCTCAAGAAGCCGGATGTGATCTATGCCATTGTGGTCGGCGGCAGCAACGTGTCGTTCTATAAGCAACTCAAGGCGGCAGGGGTGACGGCGGCCAAGCAGACCCTGTTGACCATCTCAGTGACCGAGGACGAATTGCTGGGTATCGGTGGCGAGAACGCCGAGGGCTTTTACTCGTGCATGAAGTATTTCCAAAGCCTGGACAACCCGAACAACAAGAAATTCGTCGAGGCCTTCAAGGCCAAATACGGCGCGAATGCCGTGATCGGGGATGTGACGCAGGCGGCGTATCTCGGACCCTGGCTATGGAAAATGGCGGTCGAGAAAGCAGGCAGTTTCGATGTGGACAAGGTCGTGGCTGCCTCGCCTGACCTGGAATACAAAGAGGCGCCGGAAGGCTACGTCAAGATCGATCCCAACCACCACCTGTGGAGCAAGACCCGTGTGGGCAAGATCCGGCGCGATGGGCAGTTTGACGTGGTCTATGAAACGCCCGAGTTGATCAAGCCCGATCCCTTTCCCAAGGGCTATCAATAAGCTGTTGACTGACGCGTTGTCACGCCGAGTGCCCCGAGCCTGCCTCCGGGGTTTGCCCCAAATCGCTTTGAAGGTTGCGGTATGGAATCCTTATCCGAGTTTGGCGCCATCCTGTTGATGCAGGGATTCAATGGCCTGTCTGTATTCAGCGTGTTGTTGCTGATGGCATTGGGACTGGCCCTGATTTTCGGGCAAATGGGCGTGATCAATATGGCCCACGGCGAATTCCTCGCCGTGGGGGCGTACACCACCTATTTGTTGGCTACGCTGGTGCAGACCTACGCGCCGGCGTTTGCGCCCTATTATTTTCTGTTCGCGGTGGTGGCGGCTTTCGTGGTGGCGTTTGCGTTGGGGTGGCTGGTCGAATGGGCCATGATTCGCCATTTGTATCGACGTCCATTGGATACGCTGCTGGCGACCTGGGGGCTGTCCTTGGTCATGCAGCAGTCGCTGCGCTCGATTTTCGGGCCGCGCGAGGTCAGCCCGGAGATGCCGGAATGGCTGATGGGCTCGTGGCAGCCCACGGAGGGAGTGGATATCCCCATCAACGGGCTGTTTGTCATGGCGCTGACGTTCCTGATGACGGCTGGTCTGATTTTGGCCTTGTTTCGTTCGACGTGGGGGCTGCACGTGCGCGCTACCGTGCAGAATCGAGCGATGAGCGGGGCGGTGGGTATAGACACTCGTCGTGTCGATCGCGTGACTTTTGCATTGGGATGCGGGATTGCCGGCATCGCGGGTGCGGCGTTTACCACCATAGGTGCGACGGGCCCTACGAGCGGATCGTTGTACATCGTCGAGACGTTCTTGACCGTGGTCTTTGGTGGCGCAGCCAGTTTGTTGGGGACGGTCGCTTCAGCGTTCCTGATTGCTCAAACGCAGTCGGTGTCAGAGTTCTTTATGACGGGCTCCATGGCCAAGGTGCTGACCCTCACCGGCATTGTCATCATCCTGATGCTGCGTCCACAAGGGTTGTTCTCCATCAAAACGCGTAAATAAGGAGCCTGGCGATGTCGAGTTTCTACAAGAATGTGCTGGGCGCGCGCGAAGGCCTGATCGGCCTGGGGATATTGGCCGCGCTTGTCTTTGTCGTGTTTCCGTTGGCGCTGGATGTCTTTCGCTTGAATCTGGTGGGCAAGTATCTGTCTTATGCCTTTGTGGCCATCGGTCTGGTCATGTGCTGGGGATATGGCGGCATCCTCAGCCTGGGCCAGGGCGTGTTCTTTGGGCTGGGGGGCTATTGCATGGCCATGTTCCTGAAGCTGGAGGCGTCCACGCCACAGGCCACGGCGATCCAGTCTACGCCTGGGATTCCGGATTTCATGGATTGGAACCAGTTGACGGCCTTGCCGCTGTTCTGGGAGCCATTCAAAAGCTTTGCCTTTACGTTGATTGCAATCCCGTTGATTCCGGCTTTGCTGGCCCTGGTTCTGGGGGCGGCGATGTTCAAGCGCCGTGTGGGAGAGGTGTACTTTGCCATCGTGACGCAAGCGGTAGCGTTGATCCTGTCAGTGCTGATCATCGGGCAACAGGGGTATACCGGCGGAGTCAATGGCATTACCGATCTCAAGACCTTGTTAGGTTGGGATATCCGTAGCGACAGTGCGCGTGTGTTGCTGTATTTCGTCAATGGTGTGCTGTTGTTCGGCTGCATCCTGTTTGGAAAATTCCTGCTGTCTTCCAAGCTCGGGAAACTGTTGATGGCCATGCGCGACAAGGAAGAGCGCGTACGGTTTTCAGGTTACGACGTGGCGAATTTCAAGGTGTTCATTTTTGTCGTGGCAGCGATTTTCTCGTCGATTGGTGGGGCTATGTTCACGTTGCAGGTGGGGTTCATGTCGCCGTCTTTTGTGGGTATCGTGCCTTCGATCGAGATGGTGATCTTTGCCGCGGTAGGAGGACGCTTGTCGTTGCTGGGCGCGGTGTATGGCACCTTGATCGTGAACTTTGGCAAGAGCTACTTTTCGGAAACCTTTCCCGAGGTCTGGTTGTTCTTGATGGGCGGATTGTTCATCGCGGTGGTGATGGCATTTCCGAACGGCCTCGCCGGCATTTACAAGGACTATGTGCGACCCAGGCTGGTACTGCGTCGCCGCAGCGTGGTGCGGGAGGCGCTATGAATATGCCGATGATAGGCGCGCTGCCCGAAGGCAATAACGAGTTCGCTCTATATGTAGAGGGGTTGACCGTGGCCTTCAATGGTTTCGTCGCGGTCAATGATCTGAATCTATACGTAGAAAAGGGCGAGACGCGCGTGGTGATCGGGCCTAACGGTGCTGGCAAGACGACCGTGCTGGATCTGATCTGCGGGCGCACGAAAGCCAATTCGGGATCGATTCGATTCAAGGATATTGAGCTGACCGCGATGAGCGAACACCAGATCGTGCGAGCAGGCGTAGGCCGAAAATTTCAAACGCCGTCGATCTACGAGACGTTGACGGTGCGCGAGAATCTGGAAGTTTCCTTTCCTCGCGGCCGTACGGTGTTGGGCGCTCTGGCGTTCAGGTTGACGGCCGACGTGGTAGCGCGCGTAGAAGAAGTCGCCGAACAGATATTCCTCTCGACGCATCTGCATCGACCCGCGGAATTGCTGTCGCATGGGCAAAAGCAGTGGTTGGAGATCGGCATGCTGCTGATGCAGGCTCCCGAACTCATGATGCTGGATGAACCTGTTGCCGGGATGAGCGTGTCGGAACGGGAAAAAACAGCAGAACTATTGAATCGCATCGGAAAGGACCGTTCGATGATTGTCATTGAGCACGATATGGAGTTTGCACGGCATATCGCCGACAAGGTCACGGTGCTGCATCAGGGACAGGTATTGGCAGAAGGATCGATGGACCATGTGCAAAACGATCCCCGTGTCATCGAAGTCTATCTTGGGCACTGAGTGCGGCGCGACGAGAGAGGTTCGCAATGTTTGAAGTGAAAGGACTGCAAGCAGGTTACGGTCAGAGCCGTGTCGTGCATGGCGTGGATCTGAATGTGGCTCAAGGAGAAATCCTGGCCATCATGGGGCGCAACGGCATGGGCAAGACGACTCTGTTCAAAACGTTGGTAGGCATGTTGCCTGCCATGGGCGGGGATATTTCCATTGATGGTCAGAGCGTCTCGGGTATGGAGAGCTTCAGGCGCGTGCGCCGTGGCATTGCCTATGTGCCCCAGGGACGCATGATTTTCCCGACCTTGACCGTGGAAGAGAATATTCGTACAGGGTTGCGCGGGCGTGCATTGGCCGATCCTATCCCCGACGAGATCTATGCCCTGTTTCCGGTACTGCACGAGATGCGCCGGCGCCGGGGCGGTGATCTGTCAGGCGGACAGCAACAACAGTTGGCGATTGCGCGTGCCCTGGTGACGCAGCCGAAGGTCCTGATGCTGGACGAGCCTACCGAAGGCATCCAGCCGTCGATCATCAAGGATATCGCCCGCAGTTTGCTGGAAATTCGATCGATGAAAAATCTGGCGATCATCGTTTCCGAGCAAGTCCTCAGTTTCACGCTGCAGATCGCCGATCGTTTGATCGTGATCGATCGAGGCCGCTTTGTGTTGGAAAACACGCGTGCCGAGGTCGATGAGAAAAGCATCAGCAGATATTTGTCCATCTGATTTTTTCCCTGATATCGATCGCTGCCGCGTCAGCGCCTGTTCCGTCTTTCTAAGGAGACCTCCATGGCAGAAACTTTGATCAAAGTCGATTTGGCTCAATCGCCCTACGAGAACGAGCAAGTTCACAATCGCTGGCATCCGGATATTCCCATCGCAGTGTGGGTCAAGCCGGGGGACGATTTTGTGCTGGAAACCTATGATTGGACGGGCGGCGCCATCAAGAACGATGACAGCGCCGACGATGTGCGCGACGTGGATTTGAGCACCGTGCATTTTCTGTCTGGGCCAGTCGGTGTCGAGGGGGCGGAGCCTGGTGATCTGCTGGTGGTTGATCTGCTCGATATCGGCGCCAAACAGGAAAGCTTGTGGGGCTTTAACGGGTTCTTCAGCAAGCAGAATGGCGGCGGATTTTTGACGGATCATTTTCCCCATGCGCAGAAATCGATCTGGGATTTCGAGGGGATGTTCACGAAGTCACGCCACATTCCTGGCGTGCGCTACGCCGGGCTGATTCACCCCGGCTTGATCGGTTGCCTGCCTGATCAAGCGATGTTGGACGAATGGAATCGACGAGAGCAAAGCTTGATTGATACTGAGCCGGCGCGTGTCCCGCCGTTGGCCAATCCCCCGTTTTCCCAGACGGCCCATATGGGCACGTTGTCGGGCGTGGCGCGCGATAAAGCGGCTGCCGAGGGTGCGCGCACAGTGCCACCGCGCGAGCACGGCGGCAATTGCGATATCAAGGATCTGTCGCGAGGTTCGCGGGTCTTTTTTCCTGTGTATGTGAAGGGCGGCGGCCTGTCGGTCGGCGATCTGCATTTTTCGCAGGGTGATGGCGAGATCACGTTCTGCGGTGCCATTGAAATGGCCGGCTGGGTGCACATGCGGGTATCGGTGATCAAACAGGGAATGGCCAAGTACGGTATCAAGAATCCGATCTTCAAGCCCAGCCCGATCGTGCCCAACTATAAGGACTATCTGATTTTTGAGGGCATTTCGGTCGACGAGCAAGGCAAGCAGCATTATCTGGATGTGCATATCGCTTATCGGCAGGCATGCCTGAACGCAATCGAATATCTGAAGAAATTCGGTTATTCCGGGGCGCAAGCGTACTCCATTTTGGGAACGGCGCCGGTGCAGGGCCATATCAGTGGGGTGGTCGATATTCCTAATGCCTGCGCTACCTTGTGGCTACCCACGGAGATTTTCGATTTTGATATCCAGCCTGGCGCCGATGGGCCGATCAAGCATATCAAGGGAGATGTCGATATGCCTGTGTCTTACGATCTTTGAGTCGAGGCCGTCATGCCACTCTATGAGTATTGTTGCGAGGCTTGCGGACCGTTTGATGCGTTTAAGCCGCTGTCCGAATTCCGGGCGCCCGCCGCATGCCCGGAATGCGGGCAGTCCGCTGCACGGATGATAGGCAGCGCGCCAGCGCTGTCGACTCTGTCTCAGGCGGTACGCCGCGCGCATGCCATGAACGAGAAGAGTGCGGATTCGCCGCGCAGCACCCGATCTGGGCACGGGATGAACTGCGGATGTTGCGCAGCGCGGTCTCGTCCCGGCAAGACGCGGCATACGGCCGATGGCGGCAAGACATTCCAGGGAGCGAGGCCCTGGATGATCAGTCACTGATCAATCATTGTCGTATAGCTCGCGGGAGGTTTACACCGCGGCCGATGCGAGCCATGTGCAGAGAGGTGGTTACGAGAGTGGGCAAGGGCGCGGTACACTGACCGCGCCTTTTTTTGCCTGAGCATCGCCGCGGATGTCTGCGGTTTGTATTTCCCATGACAGATTCTTCTGACCGGCTTTCTTCGAATCCTGATGACCTGGATCTTTCCACGTCCCGGCGAACACCTGGCGTGCGCGAAGACGGCGTCGATGAACGCCTGTTCGTCGCGTCGGTAGAAAAAGCCATGCGCGTGTTGCAGGCGTTCGACAAGGAATCCAACGGCCTGTCGTTGCAGGATCTGACGGAACGTACGGGCATGGGGCGCAGCGCCACGCAGCGTTTTGTGTATACCCTGCATCAACTGGGCTACCTGAAGCGCAATGCGGCGGCCAAGACCTATACCCTGTCGACCAAGCTGGTTGGTCTGGTTGGGGGGATGCTGAGCGCGAATGCACGGTTGCAGAATGCCTATCCCGTGATGCTGCAGTTGGCCGAAGAGACACATGAAACGGTGTCCTGGCTGGAGCTGGACGGCGACGAGATTATCGTGTTGGGCCATATTCCCAGTGTGCATCTCACCTCGGTAAATATGCCGGTGGGCAGCCGTTTCGATGCGCTGCCCGCCTCGTCGGGGCAGGTATTGCTGGCTCACGCACCTAGAGCGCAGTTGCTGGACATGATTGCGCGCATGTCTGCACAGGTACGCGCCCGCTTTGGCGACCGGGACGATGAGGAGATTCTGGCTATCTTCGACAAGGCACGCCGTAATGGCTATTCCATGACAGAAAAAAATCTGGGGCAGGGCAGTGTCTCGATTTCAGTGCCGGTTTACGGGATGACCGGACAAGTCGTGGCAGCGCTGAATCTGTCCACGCTCGCGGCGCGCTTTGATATGGAAGCCGCACGCTCGCAATTGCTGCCTCTGGTGCAGCACGCTGCCAAGCAGCTCTCTACTTTCTGATCCGCTCAATACGTGATTGATCGCAGCGTCGATTGCCTGTGACAGGCAGTCGACGCTGTCGCGCGTGGCCTACCGAGCTTGGCTTCAGACCGCTTGTTGAAAAGCAGAAAATCAGCCCGGCAAAATAATTGGAATTCAATTATTTTGCCGGGCTGATTTTCTTTATACGCGTTATCCCTAGTTATTTCGGGTTTCGAAATTCATTTAAGCTGCCTAAAAATTGAATATCAAACATATTAATTGATATGTAATTATTTAGATGGCTGGTCGAAATCGAGCAAACGAGCGAGATCGACCGGAAACCCGGAGCCGTTTCATGTCCCTGAAGCACATCAAATTCGAACAACGCGATTCCATTGCGATTCTGACTCTGAATCGTCCCGAGGTCCTGAATGCCTGGCATGTCGAGATGCGCGACGAGATCGTCCAGACTCTGCGTGACTGCGCCGCCGATGAGGGCGTGCGTGCATTGATCATGACGGGAGCGGGCGACCGTGCGTTCTGCGCTGGACAGGATCTCAACGAAGCGCAGACATTCGACGGCGCCCGCGCCGAAAGCTGGATTGGCGAGTGGGAGATCTTCTACGACGCCATGCGCAGTTTTCCGAAGCCTCTCATCATCGCGCTCAACGGTACGGCCGCGGGCTCGGCGTTTCAGGTCGCATTGCTTGGCGATATCCGTGTGGCGCATCCCGAGGTCAAGATGGGACAACCCGAAATCAATTCGGGCATTGCCAGTGTCACAGGTCCCTGGATCATGCGTGAAATGTTGGGCATGTCGCGCACGATCGAGCTGACATTGACCGGACGCATGATGGAGGCGGCCGAATGCCATCACATCGGCCTGATTCATTACATCGTGCCGCGCGAGCAGGTCATGGCGCGTGCGATCCAGATCGCGAACGAGCTGGCTGCAAAGCCGCCGATTGCATTGCGACTGGATAAAAAGCGTTTTCAAGAAGTCACCGAAGCGGCATTCCGTGAGGCGATCCAGGCTGCAGCGCGTATTCATCATGAATCGTACGAGTCGGGCGAGCCGGCTCGCATGATGGAGGCGTTCTTGGCCGAACGGGCCCGCCGCCGTGGCGCATTTGCGTGATTGGCGGGATTCGACCCGTTTTATTTCCTCTGATCGATTCATTGATTTCATGACTATTTCGACTCACGTTGACATCGCGCCGGTGTCGGACGAAACCATTGCCGAACTCATTGCCCGCCGTGCCGGCGAGGATCCGGACGGGGTTTACTGCTATTTCAAAGACGAGGTAATGACGCTGGGCATGCTGTATGAGCGCGTGCTGAAGCTGTCCAAGCTGCTGTGGGATCGCGGATTGCGGCCGGGCGACCGCGTAGGCCTGATGCTGCCCAGTCATCCGGATCATATCGTCGCGATATTTGCATTAGCTGCGTTGGGGCTCGTGCGCGTGCCGATCAATGTGCATTTGAAAGGCGCTTCGCTGACACATTTGTTCGAGCATCTGGAGCCGCGTGGATTGATCGCGGATGCGGACTATGCCGATGCGCTTGTGCCCGAGTTGAATCGTGTCGAGCATGTGCTCTGGCGGGGCGGCGGCGATTCTGCGCACGCCTTTGAGCAATACCTGGCCTTGCCTGCCGATCCGTTGCCGGTGCAGATACGAGCCGATGACATCTTGGCGCTCACGCCCAGCTCCGGCACGACGGGGGCGCCCAAAGGCGTCTTGAAATCCGACCGCACGTTGCGTGCGGGGCCGATGGCGATTCTGCGTTTAACCGGGGCGCAGCCGGGTAATACCTTTCTGTTGTGGGAGTCCCTGCATCATGGTGCAGGTGTCGCCGTCATCATCTCGGCATTGCTGGGTGGAACACGACTGGCGATGGTGGAGCGATTCAGCGCGTCACGGTTCTGGGATGACGCGCGCCGCTATAACGTCACGCATATCCATTACCTGGGCACAGTGATTCCCATGTTGCTCAAGCAGCCGCCCAAGCCTTCTGATAGCGATCATGGCGTCAAGATTGCCTGGGGCGGCGGCTGCCCGGCAGAGCTATGGGACGCTTTTGCCACTCGGTTCAACGTCGAGATGCGCGAGGGGTATGGCCTGTCCGAGTTGATCACCTTTGTCACCGTCAATCCGCAAGGGCCGGCGGGCGCGATCGGTAAACCTCTGGATTACTACGACATCGTGTTGGCAGATGATGAGGGCAAGCCGGTCGCTGTCGGTGAGTCCGGCGAAATCACGGTGCGTGCCAAGGCCCAGGGGCTGGAGTTTCTGGGGTATTTCCGCAACCCCGAAGCCGAGGCATCCTCGCGCCGCGGGGATTGGTTCTGCACGGGGGATTTGGCACGCCAGGATGAGCAAGGATTCTTGTATTACGCGGGCCGCAAGAAAGACATGCTGCGCCGGCGCGGGATCAATATCTCGGCTTGGGAAGTCGAGCGCGTGATTGCCGAGCACCCCGACATCGAAGAAACCGCATTGATCGGTGTGCCGAGTGATCTGGGCGAAGACGAACTCAAACTGTTCGTGCGGGTAAAGGATCAAAAGACGCTTGATCCTCTGGCGCTGATTCAATGGAGCGAGACGCGGCTGCCGTACTACCAAATCCCGCGCTATATCGCTTTTATCGACGAGTTTCCCAAAACACCCACGCAGCGTATTCAGAAGAAAGAGTTGCCGCGTGATGTGCAAGGGATATGGGATCTGGAACGCTCGGGTTATCGCGTCCCGAAATGAGCCGCGTTGCAGAACCGTGATGAGCCGGCGAAGTGCATCGAGACAGGTGCCCTCATCGGCGATATGAATGCTGACAAGGGGAAATTTCATGAAAAGCACCAAGTGGAACAAGTGCCTCACTGCGCTGACTGCAACATGCGCGCTGATGATCGTGGCGAGCCCGGCTCGAGCGGAGTATCCGCAGCAACCTATCAGTTTGATCGTGCCTTATGCGACGGGCGGTGCGGTGGATGTGGTGGGACGTATCGTGGGAGCGGCATTGGCCGAGCAGCTAGGCCAGTCCGTGGTCGTGGAAAACAAGGCAGGGGCTGCCGGCAACATCGGCGCGCAGTTCGTCAAACGTGCCAAGCCCGACGGCTATACCTTGTTGATGGCGGCCACGACCTCGTATGCCTTGAATGGCAAGTTGATGGACAAGTCGGTGGTCGGATTCGATTTGCTGAAAGACTTCACGCCGGTGTCGATGGTGGGCGAGTTACCCATTCTGCTGGTCGTGAATCAAGGCATGGGGGTAAAGACAGTCCCCGAATTGGTGGCAAAGCTCAAAGCAGAGCCGGGTCGGCATGCGTATGCCTCGGCTGGCCCAGGCACGGTGGAACAGGCCGTCGCCGAGATGTTCCGTATGCGTGAAGGCTTGCAACTGCTGCATGTCCCGTATCGCGGTGCAGCGCCTGCGATGGTGGATTTGTTGTCCGGGCAGACGCAAATCATGTTTGCGACGGCACCGACTGCCTTGGCCAATCTGGGTTCGGGGCGCATTACCGCATTGGGCGTCGCCAGCGCGAAGCGCATTCCCGTATTGCCCGATCTCCCGACGATGATCGAGCAAGGGTTGCCAGGTTTTACGGCGCAATCGGTGTACGGCATTCTGGTGGCCAAGGGCACACCTGACGCGATCGTGCA
Source organism: Bordetella tumbae (assembly GCF_965139195.1). Classification (GTDB taxonomy): domain Bacteria; phylum Pseudomonadota; class Gammaproteobacteria; order Burkholderiales; family Burkholderiaceae_B; genus Bordetella_A; species Bordetella_A tumbae. Next base: position 104,742 of record NZ_CBCSJH010000009.1, read on the forward strand.
GAAACTGAACGCCGCGATGAAGACGATGAGCGACTCGCCGCAGTTCCGGGAGAAACTGCAGCAGCAAGGCATCGTGCCGCTGTACACCACGGTGCCGCAGTCTCGCGAGCGGCTCGACGGTGAGGTCGCGAAATGGAGCAAGGTCATCGACGACGCCAAGATCACGCTTCAGTGATGCCTTTATTTAATTCACAGCTGATTCAACCACAGCACAAACGCAGGAAACGTCATGCCCTCTGAAATCCAAGTCGAGCGCCGCGACGGCGGCCGCATCGCCATTGTGACCATCAACCGTCCGCATCGTCGCAATGCCTGCGACCTGCAGGCATGGACTGATTTGCGCGACACCTTTCTGGGATTTGCGCAAGATACTTCCGTGCGATTGGCCGTGTTGACCGGCGCGGCGGGCCATTTTTGCGCGGGCGACGACATCTTGGCGTTTCGCGAGGCACTGAGCGATCCCGTGCGCGCTGACGCGTATCGCGCAGTGATTCAGGCATGTTTTGCCGCTGTGCAAGACGCGCCGACGCCAGTGGTCGCCGCCATCAGCGGCGTATGCGTGGGTGGTGGAGCCAGCTTGGCTTTGTGTTGCGATTTCCGAGTGGGGGACGGCAGTGCACGCGTGAGTGTGCCTGTCGCCAAACTGGGATTGGTCTATCCCACCATACAGTTGATTCGTCTATCGCATTTGATCGGCGTCAGCGCGGCGCGGCAATGGCTGTATACGGGAAAGTCCGTGGATGGCGCGCAAGCGCATCAGGCTGGTTTTATTGATTCGGTCGCGGCTGACGATCCGGTTACCGCTGCCATTCAATTTGGTGCAGACATGATGGACAACGCGCCGTTATCCATCGCGGGCAGCAAGCTGCAACTGAATGCCATCTCCGCCGGTACCGTGGCAGAGCAGGACGCCCGCATCAACGAAATATTCGATCGGGCAAATAACAGCGAGGACTATCGCAACGCGGCCACGGCCTTTGCGCAAAAACGCAAGCCCGTATTCGTCGGCCGCTAGGTACGATCCTAGGCCTATGGCCCTCGCCATGTAAACGATGCCGCCGTCGCGAAGTTATGACGACGAGCTCTCGGATGTGTGGTCAGTCCTGATAACCTGGATTGCGCCTGTCCAGATAGCGCAGCATGGCCGGCCATTCCATCAAACCGAATGGCCGGCGGACAGTCGGCTGATAGAGATGATGGGTTTTGTTGACAACGCTCTCTGGTGGCATTGTCAGGGCTGCGCCAGAGCACATGGCGTCGACCTGAGCACGACACGCCATTTCGAGCCAGTACATGGCATTGAACGCCTCGGCGATGCTGGGGGAAGCGACCAAGAGCCCGTGATTGCGCAGAATCATGGCGTCCTGTTTTCCCAGATCGGCGACCAATCGGGCGCGTTCGTCCAGATCGATGGCGACGCTTTCGTAGTCGTGATAGGGGATGTCCTTGAATCGCATGGCCGTTTGCGTCAACGGCAGTAATCCATCTTTCATGCATGAGACGGCCATGCCGGCACGCGAATGCGTATGGATCACGCAGCCGACATCATGGCGTGCGCCATGGACGGCGCTGTGGATGACGTAGCCCGCTTGATTCAGACCGAGGTCTGTGTGCGGATTGTCGAGGATCTCGCCTTGGACATTGATTTTGATCAGGCTCGACGCGGTGATCTCCTCGTACATGTAGCCATAGGGGTTGATCAGGATTTCGTCGTCCTTCCCCGGGATGCGCGCGGTGATGTGGTTGTAGATGAGGTCGCTCATACCGAACAGCGGCATCAATCGATAACAGGCGGCGAGATCGATACGAGTCTGGCGTTCTGCGTCGCTATAGGTTTGCGTCATGTCTGTGTGACTCCATGCTAAATGGACCGGCGTTTTTCAAGACAGGTGCGAATACGCATTTTGCTGCACGTACTCCGCTAGGGTAAGCCCGGATCTCGTCCATGTGGGGAAGCTGCCTATAATCTGTCCATAAAATAAACATTATGACCATAATGTGGTCAGTTTTGTGTGGAGAGAGATAGATGAAGCGTCGTGCATTCAATCGCTGTATGGTTTCTGCGCTGTTTGGCGGTATGGCGGCATTTGCCACCATACCCGCAGCACAGGCACAGAGTTTCCCGAGCCGGCCGGTGGAGCTGGTGGTGCCGTNTGCCGCCGGCGGCGGCACGGACGCGCTGGCGCGCGCCATGAGCGATGCGTCGCGCAAGCATTTTCCGCAGCCTATCGTGATACTGAACAAGCCAGGCGCAGCGGGCGGAATCGGCCTGACCGAAGTCGCCAGGAGTGCTCCGGATGGCTACAAGTTGGCCTTGGTGACGGCGGATATGGTGATCATTCCGCATTTGGGATTGACCAAGACCACGTACGAAAGCTTTACGCCGATTATCCAGCTCAATGCGGATCCATCGGCGATCACGGTATCGGCCGATTCACCGTACAACACGATCGAAGCGTTCCTGGAGGCGGCCCGCGCCAAGCCCGAGACGATGCAAGTAGGCAATGCGGGAGTAGGTTCCATCTGGCATTTGGCTGCGGCGGCGCTGGAGGACAAGACCGGCGTGAAATTCAACCACATCCCGTTCACGGGCGGGAATCCCGCTGTGTTGGCACTGCTGGGTGGCCACATAGATGCCGTGGCAGTCAGCCCTGCAGAAGTCATTCAGTACGTGAAAGCCGGAAAATTAAAGACGCTGGCTGTGATGGCGGATCAGCGAGTCAAAGGCTTTGAGAATGTGCCGACGCTGAAAGAGCGCAAGATCGATCTGTCTATTGGAACGTGGCGAGGCATCGCCGCACCGAAGGGCACGCCTCAGCCTGTACTGGATACGCTGGGCGAAGCTTTTCGCAAAGCTGCAGCGGAAGACAGCCTGAAGAAATTCATGGACGAACAGAATCTGGGCTATGTCGTCGAGGACCAGAAAGTGTTTACCGCACAGATCGAGCGCGACAATGCTACCTTTAAGGCTCTGATCGAAAAATTCAACATGAAGCCGTAAGCGTTGTGCGCGGCGCGGTTTTTTTAGACGAGGAATCAAGGATGGATTTAGGAATCGCGGGCAGGACTGCCCTGGTGGGTGGGGCAAGCAAGGGCCTGGGCTACGGCTGCGCCTTGGCGCTGGTGCGCGAGGGCGTGAATGTGGTGATCGTCGCGCGCGGCGCAGAGGCGTTGAACGCGGCACAGCAGCAGTTGCTGCAAGCCCGTCCGAATGCTGACACCTTTGTCAAAGCCGTGGCCGTCGATATCACGACGCCGCAGGGCCGCGACGCCGTGTTTGCCGAGCACCGCGATTACGATATCGTCGTGACGAATGCGGGCGGTCCGCCTCCCGGTGATTTTCGCGAATGGGACCGAGAGCAGTGGCTCAAGGCCGTCGAGGCCAATATGCTGACGCCGATCGAGTTGATCAAGGCCACGGTGGATGGCATGGCCGAACGTGGCTTTGGGCGCATCGTCAACATTACGTCCAGTGCAGTAAAGGCACCGATCGATGTGCTGGGCTTGTCCAATGGCGCACGCAGCGGGCTGACCGGTTTCGTGGCGGGCGTGGCGCGCAGTGGCATCGCGGCACGCGGCGTGACGATCAATAATTTGTTGCCCGGCGCGTTCGAGACGGATCGCCTGAAGGCCACGATGGCGGCGGCTGCTTCCAAGACTGGCAAAGAAGTCGATGCGCTGCGCGCCGCACGTTTGGCAGGAATCCCCGCCAAACGTTTCGGCAACGCCGAGGAGTTCGGCTCGATCTGCGCATTTTTGTGCAGCGTGCAGGCGGGCTACATGACGGGACAAAACGTGCTGGCCGACGGCGGTACGTATCCCGGGACTTTCTGAGCGTCCAGCATGTTGGGCTTTGTCTGACGGGCTCCGTAAAATACGCAGATAGTGCGGGCGTCTCGTTGTGCGGCCGCCCGCGCTTCGCCATGTTTTGATTAGCCTCTTCATTGATTGCCATGCCAGCCTCTACGCCCGTTGCGTCTCCTCCCACAGCTCAGGTCGCAGGGACTGCTGCGTTCTCAAAGTTCATGCACATACTGCAGTTGGTGGCGGATACCTCGGATCCGATGACGATTGCCGAGCTCAGCAAGCTGAGCGGTTATCCGCGTCCTACGGTCTACCGCACGGTGGCCGCTTTGCTGGCCGAGCGCCTATTGGCTGAGCATCCCCATACGGGAAGGTTGACACTGGGGCCGCGTCTGATTCAGTTGGCCAGCCGCAGTTGGGGGCGTTCCGAGTTGCGATTGGCGGCTGTCGAGGCACTCAAGCAGCTGCGCGATGTGACGGGCGAGACCGTGCATCTGGCGGTGCCCAATGGCCAGCACATGGTCTACATTGAAAAGCTCGAAAGCCCGAGCGCCGTGCAGATGAACTCGCGCATCGGGACCAACGTTTCCCTGCATTCGACGGCCGTGGGCAAGGCTTATCTGGCGATGCTGGACAGAGCGTCGCAGCAAGCGGTGCTGGAAACATTGCCGCAGCCGTTGCCGCACTATATGCCGAATACGGTGAAAGACCTCAAGGGCTTGCGTGTGTTGCTTGAGCAAGCCCGCCAGCGTGGCTGGGCGGTGGACGATGAGGAAAACGAGGCAGGTATTTATTGTTTTGGCGCGCCGATTGTTGGCCGTGATGGTATGCCGGTGGCGGCCATCAGCGTCAGTACGCTGCGCTTTCGCCAAAAACCCGATCCAGAGACGGCTTATGTCGCGCCCTTGCTGCAGGCTTGCCGGGTGATCAGCCAGCGTCTGGCCGAGACGCCGGCGTTGTCCTCTGCGGATATGCTGTAGAGCCCGTCTGGCAGGCCCAGCAATTACGCCGGTGTTTTCACTTGGCTTTCCAGGTGCGCCTTCAAATCAGGCGCCAGCTTGAGTTGGCGTGCCAGTTCGTCCAGATAGGCGCGTTCCATGTAGCTTTCCTCGTCGACCATGATGAGGCTGGCCAGGTACATTTCCGCGCCCATTTCGGGACTTTGCGCTGCAGCGGCGATGGCGCTGGGGTCGAGCGGGCGGGCCAGTTCGGCCTCTAGCCAGCGGCGATCGGCTGCGTCTGTGGACAGTTTGCCGAGCTCCGTCTCCAGTAGTTGGCGTTCTTCGGGGCCGATGTGGCCGTCGGCCTTGGCTGCGCCGATCATGGCGGTCAGCACGGCTGAACTGTGCTGCTCGAGCTGGCTCGCGGGCAGGCTCTGGAAGGCCTCTGCCGTCAGCGCGGGCGTCGGTGCCGCAGCCGGCGCGGACGCGGGTTGCTGGGTCTGTTTTTTCTGCCAGTCGCCGTATGCGCGATAAGCCAGCGCGCCCAGAGCAGCCATGCCGCCGTACATGGCGACTTTGCCGCCTACCTTGCGGGCCTTTTTGCTGCCCAGCAGCAGGCCCAACGCGCCAGCGCCCAAGGCGCCGCCGCCCAGGCCGGTCAAAAAGGACGACGTGTTGCCGCCAGCGGTGGCGGATTGCACACGCGTACTGGCGTCACGGGCCAGGCCTTGGCCGGATTGCAGAAGTTGTTCTAGTAGCTGGCGGGCGCTCATGAAAGAGGGGCTCCTGTCGAGAATGCGGAACGATATCTGACTGCCTGGGGGACAGGAAGTTCAGTTTTCTGTCAGGAAGCAAGGTTACGCGGTATCGCTGGGGGAACGCCGTCGGAAAATGCTACAAATAGCAAGAAGGCCCGTCGCGTGACGTCCGTCAGTGCACGAATTCAACGCAACCTATCCGCGCAGCGTGCAGCTGCATCCCTTTTCTGCCCGGTATGAATACCGAGGCTTTTCGGAGCAAACAATGACTATCCGCGTCCGCCAGAATGCCCCTCGTACGATGGAATTTACCGCGACGGCCGAAGGCCACTCACTGCCCTTGGCGATGCCTCAGCCGCAAGGCGACGGGCCTGATCCGCATGATTATTTCGATACGGCTCTGGGGGGATGCAAGGCGCTGACGGTGCTGTGGTATGCCCAGCGCAAGGAAATGCCGCTGGAGTCTATCGATGTCGACGTCGTGCGCGATGCGTCGGAGGAGCGCAAAGGGGTGTATCGCCTGACAGCCAAGCTCACGCTGCACGGCGAACTCAGCGACGCCCAGATCGACGAGCTGCATTCCGTGGCGGAGAAATGTCCGGTGCACAAGTTGATGACGGCGGTGGATGTACAGGTGTCTACGTTGGTGGTGCGGCCGCAATAACAGGCGTAGCAGGCCGCAGCGGTTCTGTCCGGCCGGCAGCACGGGTGCGCAGTATTTCCAGCAAACGTGCTGTCGCGGGTGATAGCAGGCGGTCGTTACGGGTGATGAGACCGTAGTCGTCCATCTGGCAGGGCATCGGCAGCGGCAAGGTTGCGACCAGGCCGCATGCCGAGTAGTACCTGGCCACGTCGATAGGCAGGACAGCCAGCATGTCGCTGCGTTCAAGCAGGCTGGTGATGAACAGCAGCGCAGGGCTCTCCACGACGCTCGTAGGAGGCCTCAGGCTGGCGTGCTGGAACATCAATTCAAAACGGTGGCGCAGCACCGAGCCCATGGGCGGCACGATCCAGCTGGCGTCAGCGACCTGTTCCAGAGAGAGCTCAGGTTGTTGCAACAGGGGATGACCGGGGCGCGCGACCGCATTGACGGGCTCGAAATCCAAGGGTTCGAAATTCAGGGCCAGCTTGTCGTGTTCGGGCGATAGGCGGCCGATAACCAGATCCAGCCGTTCCTGGGCCAGGCGCTCCAGCAGCAGATTGCTGCTTTCGACTTCGACAGTGATGGTCAGCCGTGGCCATTGTTGTTTGATCTCGGCAACCGCCGCGGGCAGCAGACTCACCGCGGGTGAGGTGATGGCCCCGATGCGTACGTGGCCCGCTTGTCCGTCCTTGAGATTGGAGATTTCGTCGCGGGCCTGATCGAGGCTTTCAACCAATAGCCGCGCATGGCGGATCAGGGCCTGGCCATATTCTGTGGGCCGCACGCCGCGTGGCAGACGCTCGAACAAGGGGACATCCAGCATGTGTTCCATCTCGCGCAGCATCTTGGAGGCGGCGGGCTGGGTCATGGACAGTACCGCGGCCGCGCGATGAACGTTGCCTGTTTCCGCCAGTGCGACGAGCAGCAGCAGATGGCGCGTCTTCAGGCGCGAACGGATATACCACGGCCGGGTGTTGAGCATAGGGTTTTCGAGAATATGTAAATTGATATCGAAAGCGGCTGGATTTTCATTAGAACGATAACAAAAAAGTATCTACATTAGCGCTTTCTGCCGCAACGACGGCATCGCAATTCCCGGAAGAGACACAATATGACCGACAAATCCAAGCCCAAGCTGCGTTCTGCTGAATGGTTCGGAACCAACGATAAAAACGGCTTTATGTACCGAAGCTGGATGAAGAACCAAGGGCTGCCGGATCATGCGTTTGACGGACGTCCGGTCATCGGCATCTGTAATACCTGGTCCGAGCTGACTCCCTGTAATGCGCATTTCCGCAAGATCGCCGAGCACGTCAAGCGTGGCGTGTACGAGGCCGGTGGGTTCCCGGTCGAGTTTCCGGTGTTCTCTAACGGGGAATCCAATTTGCGCCCCACTGCGATGCTGACGCGCAATCTGGCGGCGATGGATGTGGAGGAAGCGATACGCGGCAACCCTATCGATGCGGTGGTGCTGCTGTGCGGCTGTGACAAGACGACGCCCGCGCTGCTGATGGGCGCAGCGAGCTGCGACGTGCCGGCCATGGTGGTGACGGGCGGTCCGATGCTCAACGGTAAGCTGGATGGCAAGAATATCGGCTCGGGCACGGCGGTGTGGCAACTGCACGAGTCGCTCAAGGCCGGCGAGATTGATCTGCATAAATTCCTGTCGGCCGAGGCAGGGATGTCGCGTTCCGCGGGCACCTGCAACACCATGGGCACGGCATCGACGATGGCGTGTATGGCGGAATCGCTGGGTGTGAGTTTGCCGCACAATGCAGCGATTCCTGCGGTGGATTCGCGTCGCTATGTGCTGGCGCATATGTCGGGCCGGCGCATTGTCGAGATGGCACTGGAAGGCCTGACGCTGTCGAAAATCCTCACGCGCGAAGCGTTTGAAAACGCGATTCGCACGAACGCGGCAATCGGCGGTTCGACCAATGCGGTCATCCATCTGAAGGCCATCGCGGGCCGTATGGGCGTGCCGTTGGAGCTGGAAGACTGGACGCACGTCGGGCAGGGCATGCCGACGATTGTCGACCTGATGCCCTCGGGACGTTTCCTGATGGAAGAGTTCTACTATGCCGGGGGCCTGCCTGCTGTGCTGCGCCGCATGGGTGAGGCCGGACTGTTGCCGCATCCGCAGGCGCTCACTGTCAATGGCCATACGATCTGGGACAACGTCAAAGAGGCGCCTATCTATGATGACGAGGTGATTCGTCCGCTGGATAACCCGCTGATCGGCGATGGCAGCATTCGTATTCTGCGCGGCAATCTATCGCCTCGTGGCGCGGTGCTCAAGCCCTCGGCGGCGACGCCCGAGTTGCTCAAGCATCGCGGCCGCGCCGTGGTGTTCGAAAATCTGGAGCACTACAAAGAGCGCATCGTCGACGAGGATCTGGACGTCGATGCCGACTCGGTGCTGGTCATGAAAAACTGCGGCCCGCGCGGTTATCCGGGCATGGCCGAGGTGGGCAATATGGGGCTGCCACCCAAGCTGCTGCGCCAGGGCATCAAGGACATGGTGCGTATTTCCGATGCACGTATGAGCGGCACGGCATATGGCACGGTCGTGCTGCACGTGGCACCCGAGGCAGCCGCGGGCGGGCCGCTCGCCATCGTGCAAGACGGCGACTGGATCGAGCTCGATAGCGACGCTGGCCGCTTGCATCTCGATATTCCCGAAGACGAGTACCAGCGCCGCATGGCGGCAGTGCAGAAGAATGCTGCACCCGCCGACGGTGGCTATCGACGCCTCTACGTCGATCACGTGCTGCAGGCCGACGAAGGTTGCGATCTGGACTTTCTCGTCGGTTGCCGAGGATCGGCGGTGCCACGCCATTCGCATTGATCACAAGACCAGGATGACGATGCGTGCCGAGCCCTTTGTTGCAGGGCTCGCGCAGCGCTGAGTCGTCATGCTGCACAGAAATTAAAACGGAGACTATTAATGACGACTGTCGCATCCAGCGGCCAGGTGGCCGCGCCCGCAACCGCCGAGCAAGGAGAAGAGTCACGCATCGTCGGCATGCTCGTGCGCAAACTGCTGCCTTTTTTGGCGTTGATCTATATCGTGGCGTATATCGATCGCGCTGTGGTGGGTTTTGCCAAGCTGCATATGAATGCCGACATCGGCATTAGCGAAACCGCCTATGGCATTGGCGCGGGATTGTTTTTCATCGGTTATTTCTTGTTTGAAGTGCCCAGCAATCTGGCGCTGGAGCGTTTTGGCGCGCGCCGGTGGTTTGCCCGCATTTTGTTTACGTGGGGCGTGATTACGATGGCCATGGCGTTGATCCACAACGCCACGACGTTTTATATCGCGCGATTTTTATTGGGTGCGGCTGAAGCGGGGTTGTACCCCGGCATTCTGTATTTCCTGACCAAATGGTTTCCGCTGCGCCATCGGGCGCGCATCATTGGACTGCTGGTGCTGGCTCAGCCGATTGCCTTGATCGTGACCGGGCCGATGGCGGGCTTGTTGTTGGACGGCAGTGGGTGGTTTGGGCTTTCGCCTTGGCAGACGCTGTTTGTGGTGAGCGGCCTGCCGGCAGTATTGCTGTGTTTGCCGACCTTGCGCATTTTGCCGGAGTCGCCTGCGACGGCGAAGTGGTTGAACGCGGATGACCGCGCATGGATCGAACGCGAGCTGGCAGCCGATGCCTCTACGCATGCGTTGAAATCGCATGGCAATCCGCTCAAGGCGTTGGCTGACAGACGCGTGCTGATGCTGGCATTGTTGTTCCTGCCGTTTCCGCTGGCGATTTACGGTCTGTCGATGTGGTTGCCGACCATCATTAAACAGTTCGGTGTGACCGACTCGATGACGGGGTTCCTGTCGGCGGTGCCTTATTTGTTCGCTGTGGTGGGCCTGCTCATTGTGCCTCGGCATTCGGACAAGCACGGCGAGCGCTATTGGCATATCGCTATCGTGTCGGGGGCTGCGGCGATTACCCTGGCCGCCAGCGCCTGGTTTACGTCGCCGGCGCTGCAATTTTTCTTTATTTGCCTGACCGCATTTTCCATTTACTCTATCCAGGCCGTGGTCTGGGCGCTGCCGGGGCAGTTTCTCACCGGAGGCAGTGCCGCGGTGGGTATTGCAATGATCAATTCGCTGGCGAACCTGGGCGGATATATTGGGCCGTTCGGTGTCGGCTACATCAAGGACGCCACCGGCAGTACCTCGGGCGGTCTGTATTTTCTGGCCATCATGCTGGTGTTTGCAGTGGTGATGACCTTTGTCGTGCGTGCTGCGCTGGACGGCAAGCGCTGATTTGATTGATTTGATACGGAACACATAACATGCCTCATCCCTCGACGCCTTATCGTGGCATTTTCCCGGTCGTGCCGACCACGTTTCATGAGGACGGTACACTGGATCTGGCCAGCCAGAAGCGCGCCATCGACTTTATGATCGATGCCGGCGTGGACGGCCTGGCGATTCTGGCCAATTTTTCCGAACAGTTTTCGCTGGCAGATGATGAGCGCGAGCTACTGACGCGTACAGCGTTGGAGCACGTGGCGGGGCGTGTCCCCGTGATCGTGACGACCTCGCACTATGCCAGCCAAGTCTGCGCCGAACGCAGCCGCCGTGCGCAGGATATGGGGGCGGCGATGGTCATGGTAATGCCGCCGTACCACGGTGCAACCTTTCGGGTGCCCGAGGCCGGGATAGCGGAGTTTTATGCCCGGGTGTCAGATGCCATCGACATTCCCATCATGGTGCAGGACGCGCCTGCCAGCGGTACGGTGCTGTCCGCCGCGTTCTTGGCGAAATTGGCGCGTGAAGTCGAACACGTTTCGTATTTCAAGATCGAAACCGCGGGTGCGGCTGCCAAGCTGCGCGAGTTGATCCGCTTGGGCGGCGATGCGATCGAAGGTCCCTGGGATGGCGAAGAGGCCATTACGTTGCTGGCCGACTTGCACGCTGGCGCGACCGGCTCGATGACGGGTGGCGGCTTTCCCGATGGAATTCGTCCCATTATCGAGGCGTTTCGCACTGGGGACGCCGATGCGGCCTTTACGCTGTATCAGCGTTGGCTGCCGCTGATCAATCACGAAAACCGGCAGGCCGGCATGCTGGCAGCCAAGGCATTGATGAAGGAGGGCGGTGTGATCGCCTGCGACGCACCCCGTCATCCCCTGCCGCCGATGCACCCGGAAACACGCCGCGAACTGCTCGATATCGCACGCCGGCTTGACCCGCTGGTTTTGCGTTGGGGGCATTGAGGCTTACTGTTGCCGACTGCTCGCAAAAATGCCCCGCAAAACCGGGGCATTTTTTAGGCCATTGTTGCAGAGAGCGGCAGTGGATCCTGGTGGGTGTTAATCCGCCGGCTTATTCCATGCCCGGTGTGACCGTCGAGAAACCGGCATCGACATGGGTGATTTCGCCCGTCACGCCTGCGGCCAGGTCCGACAGCAGGAAGGCGGCGACGTTGCCGACCTCTTCGATGGTGACGTTGCGGCGCAGGGGAGCATGCGCCTCGACGAATTTCAGGATCGAGGAGAAGTCCTTGATCCCGCTGGCGGCGAGGGTCTTGATGGGGCCGGCCGAGATGCCGTTGGAACGGATGCCGCGCGGGCCGAGCGCCGTCGCCAGGTAGCGGACGCTGGCTTCGAGCGAGGCCTTGGCCAGGCCCATCGTGTTGTAGTTGGGAACAACACGTTCGGCGCCGAGATAGGTCAAGGTCAATACAGATGCCTTGCGGCCCTCCATGAGGGGCAGGGCGGCCTTGGCCAGGGCGGGGAAACTGTAGGCCGAGATATCGTGGGCGATGCGAAAGCCCTCACGTGAGAGGCCATCCAGAAAATCGCCTGCGATGGCTTCGCGCGGCGCAAAGCCGATCGAATGCACCAGGCCGTCCAGGCCATCCCAGCGTTTGCCTAATTCAGTGAACGTCTCCTCGATCTGGCTGTCTTCGGCCACATCGCAGGGCAGCACGATATCGCTGCCGAATTGGGCGGCGAATTCGCTGACGCGGTCTTTGAAACGGTCGCCCACATAGGTGAAAGCCAGTTCAGCGCCTTGTTGGTGGCAGGCTTGTGCAATGCCGTAGGCGATGGAACGGTTGGAAAGCACCCCGGTGACCAGAATGCGTTTGCCGGCGAGAAAGCCCATGTGTCGTGTCCTATGAATTCCGTGCGGAAAGGCAGCTATTTTAAAGCGTAACGATCAGCCTCGCGTGCCGGTGCCCGGTACGCGCAGTTGTGCGCCGACTTTCAGGTTGCTGCCCTTCATGTTGTTGAGCGCGCGCAGGGCGTCGACCGAGGTGCCATAGCGCCGGGCGACGCTGCTCAGGGTGTCGCCCGAGCGTACCTTGTGCGTGCGGACATTGGGGCGAATTGCCGTAGTGCGCCGTGCCGAACGTGAGGCCGGCGGGACAGCTACGCCGGCCGGGGTTTCGAGAGAGGCCAGTTGGACGCCGCCGGGCTCGCTGGCTGGGATCAACAGGCTGGCGCCGCTGGCAGATTTGGTGCGGCGGGATACGCCGTTGGNGNNGCGCNGCNCCACTTCGGTGACGCCAAAACGCTTGGCGATCGAGGCATAGGATTCGCCGCGGCGGGGTTGGTAGACCTTCCAGGAGGTCAGGTCGCCCTTATAAGCCTGTAAATTGGCATTGAACGTTTCCACTCGATCTGTCGGCAACAGCAGCGTGGGCTGGTGTTCGCCGCGGATAACCGGACGGTTGAACGAGGGATTCAGGGCTTTGAATTCCTCGAGTGGCATTTCTGCGAGCCGGGCCGCGACTTCGAGGTCGATGTCGCGGTTTTTGCGCACCATGGCGAAATAGGGCGTATTGTCGACGGGCGGCAGAACGACGGCGTATTTACGCGGGTTGGCGATAATGTTCTTGATGGCCTGCAGCTTGGGCACGTAGTTGCGCGTTTCCTCGGGCATGTTCAGCGACAAATAGTCCGAGGGCTGGTTGGCGGCTTCGTTTCTGGCCATTGCGCGCTGTACCGAGCCTTCGCCCCAGTTGTATGACGCCAGGGCCAGATACCAGTCACCCTGCATTTCGAACAGCTTTTCCAGATAGTCCAGTGCGGCGTAGGTCGAGGCGATGGGGTCACGCCGTTCGTCGCGCCACCAGTCTTGCTTCAGATTGAAATACTGGCCCGTCGCCGGAACAAATTGCCAGAGGCCGGAAGCCTGCGAGCGCGATAGCGCAGTCGGGTTGTAGGCGCTTTCGACAAAAGGCAGCAAGGCAAGCTCGGTGGGCAAGCCGCGGCGGTTGACTTCTTCAACGATGAAGTACAGATATTTGCCGGCCCGCTCGGCCATGCGCTGAACCGATTCGGGGTGGGCCGCATAGTAGTCGGTCCATTCCTGCGCCAGCTCGGTGTTCAGATTGGGGATGGCGAAACCGCGGCGGATGCGGTCCCAGGCATCAACGGGGGGATTGGTCAGATCGACAGTACGCGAAGTGTCTGCTGCGACATACTGCTGCTTGTTGTTGTTGGTGGTGGGTGCCGCAGTGGCCGAATGGCGCGGCGTTCCGGCACAACCGGCAAGGATGGCGAGAACAACAGGTAGCAGAAGTCTAAACAGGGTCATCGGGTCATTGTCACTTGAAATCGTTTTTCCATTCACGCAAAGCCGCAAACGTGGCCACAGGTGTGTCCAGCGCTTGTCCGGATTGCTGGCGGGCAGCCTGAATGATAGCGGCTTGGCTGGTGCGCAAGAACGGATTTGTGTCCAATTCTAGTGCCATGGTGGTCGGCACGGTGGGACAGTCGTGTTCGCGTAATTGCTGGGCCCGCTGATACCACTGTTGCAGGGTATGGTTGGCAGGTTCAACTGCCATGGCCCAGCGCAAGTTGGATAGAGTGTACTCGTGCGCACAGCAAACCTGTGTATCGGCGGGTAAGGATATGAATTTTGCCAGAGAGGCGTGCATTTGTGCGGGCGAACCCTCAAATAACCGGCCACAGCCACCCGCAAACAGGGTATCGCCGCAAAATAATACGGGTTTTTCCTGGTCTTGTACCCTGCCAAAGTAAGCAATGTGTCCAGCTGTATGCCCGGGAACGTCCAGGACCGATAGCGTCAGGCCCACCTCGGGCAGGGTGACTTGGTCGCCTTCAACGAGCCGGACATCGCAGTGCGGCAGGCGCTCGTTTGCGGGGCCGTAGACGGTGGCCGGGGCATGGCGTAGCAATTCCAGCACTCCCCCCACATGGTCGCCGTGGTGATGGGTGAGTAGAATGGCGCGCAGTTGCAGCCCGCGCTGCGCGATCAGGTCCAGCACCGGTCCGGCCTCGCCTGGGTCCACCACGACGGCATTGTTGCCGCGCACGATGGCCCAGATATAGTTGTCGGAAAAGGCGGGCAGCGGCAGGATAGTGCCGTCGCCATTCGTGACAGGCAGGGTTTGCATCATTTTTCAGGGACGTCGACGTGACCGAGGAAACTCCGCCGATTGTAGAACTAGCTGAGTGGTTTCAGACACCGCCAGGACAGTATGTCCTGGCCTGGGAGCGCTCGCAGTTCGACGCCATCGTGGCGGATGTGTTCGGATATTACGCTTGGCAAGTCGGTTTTGCAGAGTTTAATTTGCTGCAGGCCAATCGGATGCCCTTCAAGGGCTGGGTCGGGGCGCAGATGCCCAGTCCCGAGCAGGCGGCCCTGTGGCAGGGATGTGTGGTGGCGCGGCCAGACGCGTTGCCGTTCGAATCGCAAAGCGTGGACTTGCTGGTATTGCCGCATGCATTCGAGTGCACAGACTCACCCCACGACGTGCTGCGCGAGGCCGAGCGTGTACTGGTGCCGGAAGGGCGCCTGGTCATCTCGGGTTTCAATCCCTGGAGCCTCTGGGGCGCACGCAATTGGACGCCTGGGATGGAGCCATGGCTGCCGCTGCCGCCTTCGGCTCAGGTATCCTTGCCGCGCTTGAAGGATTGGCTGAAGCTCTTGTCGTTCGATGTCGGGCCCGGCCGTTTCGGCTGCTATGCCCCGGCGTGCCGGACTGAAAAATGGCTGCAGCGATGGCAATTCATGGAAACCTATGGGCAGCGCTGGTGGGCGTTGGGCGGTGCAGTCTATGTTGTCTCCGCCGTCAAGCGGGTGGCAGGTATGCGATTGGTCGGTCCTGCCTGGAAATCCGCCAAGCGCCGCCGGCGCACCCGCGCCGCGCCGGTCGTCGTCAATCGCGAGGCGGGGCCGGGCAAAACGTGATGAGGCGTCAAGGGCGTCTCATCTGATTTAACAGTAGGAACAATGCAAACAAACAACGATAGTGGTCCGCAGGTTGAAATGTGGACGGATGGGGCATGCAAAGGCAATCCCGGGCCCGGCGGCTGGGGAGTGTTGATGCGTGCCGGCGACCACGAGAAAACGCTGTATGGTGGTCAGGCCGGCACGACCAACAACCGCATGGAGTTGCTGGCCGTGATCGAGGGTCTGCGAACGCTCAAGCGGCCGTGCAAGGTACGGATTCACACCGACTCGCAATATGTCATGAAGGGCATGACCGAGTGGCTGGTCAACTGGAAACGCCGCGGGTGGATGACTGCGGATAAAAAGCCCGTGAAAAACGTAGAACTCTGGCAGGCGCTGGATGAACAGGTCTCGCGCCATCAGGTGGACTGGCGCTGGGTGCGTGGTCATGCCGGGGATCCGGGCAATGAGCGTGCCGATGCCCTGGCAAACCAGGGCGTGGAGAGCGTGCGGAAGGGGTGACTTTTACGGCGGCTTTCATGCGGGAATACCCTGGAAATGGTCTGCAGATCGCTCTCGCCGGCCAACTTTGTGCCAGTATGTAAACCGCTGGTGCTACAGTGCCAGGTCCATAGCTTGTTTCCACCCCGTCGGGCCAGCAACGCGCGCGGCCCGGCATGTTTACGCACCGCGATCATTGCGCATGAAAAAAGCTGTACTGCTGACCGCCATCGCGGTCGGGCTCGCCGCGGGCGCGGCCTTGGGGTTTTGGGTCCCGCGCTGGTTGGCGACCCCTACGGGGCCTGTGGCAGACGCCTCTCCAACGGCGGCATCTGCCACACCGAAAACCAAGCCCATGGATACGGTGCGTATCGAGGTGGCTCACGTCCAGCAGCTGAAATTCACGCGCGGTATTTCCGCAGTCGGCAGTCTGCGCTCCGATGAGTCGGTCGTGTTGCGTCCCGAGGTTGCGGGCCGTATTAAGACTATCGATTTCAAAGAAGGCCAGCCGGTAGAGCGTGGACAGGTACTGATCCGGCTGGACGATTCGGTGTCCCGGGCCGAATTCGATCAGGCTCGCGCTAATTTGGCGTTGGCGCAAACGCATTATCGCCGTGCCGTCGAGTTGCAGGGGCGGGGCTTTGTCAGCCAGCAGGCACGGGACGAGGCCGGCAGCAACCTGAAAGTGCAACAGGCGGCCACGGCATTGGCACAGGCGCGGCTCGACAAGATGACCATACGAGCGCCTTTTGCCGGCATGGTGGGCTTGCGCAGTGTGTCGGTTGGGGATTATGTCGATCAGGGGCAGGATCTCGCTCCGTTGGAGGCGATTGATCCTCTGAAGGTCGATTTCCGTGTGCCCGAGATGTATTTCAACAAAATCCAGGTGGGTCAGTCGCTGACCATCCGCCTCGATGCGCTGCCTGGCTCAGAGCGCCAGGGGCAGGTATATGCGGTGAGTCCGCTGGTGGATGCGGGCGGCCGTTCTATCCTGTTACGTGCCACGATCCCCAACCCGGATTCGCGGTTGCGGCCGGGTATGTTTGCCCGCGTGCAACTGCTGTTTGGGGCCGACGATGTGCTGGCGGTGCCGGAAGCGGCGCTCGCGCCCTCGGGCCAGGCACAGTATGTTTTCACGGTGCGAGAGGGGCACGCCCGCCGCACCGAGGTCACTCTGGGCGAGCGCCGGGATGGTCAGGTCGAGATCCTGACGGGCGTTGCGGCGGGGGATCAGGTCGTGGTCGCCGGCTTTCAGCGGCTGACTGATGGGGCGCCGGTCGAGGTGGCCCCGGTGGCCGCCACGAGGCCGGCGCAGAGCAAGGCGCAGGGACAACAGGCGAGTCGATCATGATTCTGTCCGAGGTCTGCATCAAGCGGCCGGTATTTGCATCGGTCTTGTCGTTGATCATTGTCTTGATCGGACTGATCTCGTATTCGCGCTTGACGGTCCGCGAATATCCCAACATCGACGAGCCCATTGTCTCGGTCAGCACGACCTACAAAGGCGCCTCGCCTGAGGTGATTGAATCGCAGGTCACCAAACCCCTCGAAGACCAGTTGGCCGGTATCGAAGGGGTGAACGTGATGACCTCACGCAGCCGGTCCGAACGCAGCTATATCAACATCAAATTCAATCTGTCACGGGATCCCGATGCCGCCGCCGCCGAGGTGCGCGACAAAGTATCCCGCGCGCGCCGTTACCTGCCGGACGAGATCGACGAGCCCATCATCGGCAAGGTCGAGGCCGATGCCACACCGGTCATCTATATCGCGGTGGAGTCCGGCTCGCTATCCGTGATCCAGACATCGGACTACATCAACCGCTATATCAAGACACGCCTGTCCGTGCTGCCCGGGGCTGCGGAAGTGCGCGTGTACGGCGAACGCCTGCCGTCGATGCGGATATACGTCGATCGGGCGAAGCTGGCGGCCTATCAATTAACGGTTCAGGATGTCGAGAACGCACTGTCCAGCCAGAATGTGGAGATTCCCGCCGGCCGCATCGAGTCGCGTGATCGCGAGTTCACGGTCGTGTCGTCAACGGATCTGCAGACGCCTGCACAGTTCGCGGATATTGTGGTCGCCAACGTCAAAGGCTATCCCGTACGGATGCGCGATGTGGCCAGGGTCGAGGTCGGCGCCGCAGATGATCGCGTGTTGTCACGCTTTAACGGCAAGAACGCAATCAACATCGGCCTGACCAAGCAGTCCACGGCGAATCCCCTGGATCTGTCCAAGGCGGTGCGTGATGAGGTGGCGCTATTGAATGAGACCTTGCCCGATGGGATGAGGTTGAATATCGCCTACGATACGTCCACGTTCATCGAGCGTTCCATCGGCTCGGTGTACCACACCATCCTCGAAGCCATTGTGCTGGTGGTGCTGGTCATTTTCTTTTTCCTGCGGAATTTGCGGGCCAGCATCATCCCGATCGTGACGATTCCGGTGTCGTTGATTGGTGCTTGCGGCCTGATGTACATGTTTGGCTTTTCGATCAACACCCTGACGTTGTTGGCCATGGTGCTGGCAATCGGTCTGGTGGTCGATGACGCCATCGTGGTGCTCGAAAATATTTTCCGCCATATCGAAAACGGCATGCCACGCCGCGAGGCGGCATTGCAGGGATCGAAAGAAATCGGTTTTGCCGTGGTGGCGATGACGCTGACCTTGGTCACGGTGTACGCACCGCTGGCATTCGCAACAGGGCGTACCGGCAAACTGTTCATCGAGTTCGCGTTGACGTTGGCCGGCGCGGTACTGGTGTCGGGTTTTGTCGCGCTGACGCTGACACCCATGATGTGCTCAGTCTTGTTGCGCCATCAATCCAGCCATAGCCGCTGGTACAACCTGATCGAGGGTTGGCTCAATGGTTTGGCGAACGGCTATCGCCGGGCTTTGCTGTGGGCCTTGCATCAACGGGCGCTCATTGTGATCATCGGCCTGCTCGTGGCGGCAGGCAGCGGCGTCTTGTTCTCAGTGGTTAAAAGCGAGTTGGCGCCCGTGGAAGACCGCGGCGCGATTTACGGCAGAGTGACCTCCCCCGAGGGCGCTACGCTGGGCTACATGCTCGAGAGCGTGCAGCAGATCGAACAGTTCTACGCCCAGATTCCGGAAACCGAGGCCTATCAGTCGTCGATCGGTTTCCCTACCGTCACTGACGGTACGGCGATTTTGCGCTTGGCGCCCTGGGAGCAGCGCGATCGCAAACAACAGGAGATCGCGCGCGAGTTGCAGTCCAAGTTCGCCTCGCTGCCCGGGGTCAAGGCCTTTCCGACGAATCCGCCCTCATTAGGGCAATCCTCGCGCTCCAAGCCGGTCGAGTTCATCATCATGAGCCAGTCCTCGTATGCCGAGCTGGACAAGCTGGTGGACGTGTATATGAACGCGCTGCGTGAGTATCCGGGCTTGATCAACCTGGATACGGATCTGCGTTTGAATACCCCCGAACTGCGTGTACAGGTGGATCGCGACAAAATGGCCGATGTGGGCGCGGGGGTTGACGTCGTGGGCCGTACGCTGGAGTCGATGCTGGGCGGGCGGCAAGTGACACGCTACAAAGACGACGGCGAACAGTACGATGTGATCGTGCAAGTCTTGCCGCAAGATCGCAGCAACACGACGGATATCTCGGGTATTTATGTCCGTACGCGCGACGGCAGCATGGTGCAACTGGACAATCTGCTGTCGGTGCATGAGAGCGTCTCGCCTCAATCGCTCAACCACTTCAATCGCCTGCGTGCAGTGAAGATCGAGGCCGAGGTGGCGCCTGGCTATGCGCTGGGCGAAGTCCTCTCCCACATGCAGGAGGTGGCGCGCCAAGTGCTGCCCCATACCTTGCAGACCGATCTGGACGGCCAGTCACGCGAGTTCCGCGATTCGTCGGGCAGTATCTATCTGGTGTTCGCCATGGCGCTGGCGTTCATCTATCTGGTGATGGCTGCGCAATTTGAGAGCTGGCGCAATCCGTTCATCATCATGTTGTCGGTGCCCTTGTCCATGACGGGGGCGTTGCTGGCGCTCTGGCTGAGCGGCGGCACCTTGTCCATCTATAGCCAGATTGGTTTGATCACACTGGTCGGTTTGATTACCAAACACGGCATCCTGATCGTCGAGTTCGCCAATCAATTGCGTGACGAGGGGCATGAGCTGTTCGAGGCTGTCATCGAGGCCAGTGTGCTGCGACTGCGTCCGATTTTGATGACCACGGGGGCGATGGTGTTGGGCACGTTGCCGCTGGCGGTGTCGACCGGGGCAGGCGCGGAGTCCCGGCAGCAGATTGGATGGGTGCTCGTCGGCGGACTGATGCTCGGGACATTTCTGACCTTGTTCGTGGTGCCTGTGGCGTATACCTTGATCGCAAAGGCCCGGCTGCGTCGCGACGCCGGCGGCGACGACAAGGCGCACGCCGCCGCCAGCACCAAGGCTGCGGCTTCGGGCGAGCATTAACGCTTCAGCGGTCCTGCCTATCCGATTGCGATGTATCCAGCACGTCGTCTTCGGGGGTGATCACGCCGGGTTCGCCGGGAGGCGTAATGACGCGTCCCTGGCGGGGGCGTCCCGCGACCTCGGGTGCATCGTCCGGCATAGGCATGATGCCGGTGCCATGGACGGGATCGGTGGGCGTTTTCGGTGACCGAACATCGGTATCACTGTGTTCTGAGGGAACATTCTCTCGGGCAGTTTTTTCCATGATGAGCTCCTGATGAGCAAGGAGTGCGGTGCAGGCCGCGACTCATTACCAGCTTAGGTGGGCGCCAGCTCGAAGGCCGTGACGACATGTGTCCCTCGCAAGTAGCATGCCGACGCGAGCATGGTCGACGGATTGAAATCTCCATCTGGCCTGCCGGGTGCCTGGATGCTAGGTACACTAATGGCTTCGTTTAGGGTGCCGTATCCGGCCGCTGAGGGCGGCTGCCATGCCGCAAATCCAGTGTGCTGGCCCGGATACCAGCCGTGCCGCGCCTCGCGGCATACCTCTTGTTACCAAATAGCCTGACATGCGCCAAATCATTTTCGATACTGAAACCACCGGCCTGGACCCTAATCAGGGGCACCGGATTGTTGAAATCGGCTGCGTCGAGATCGTCAACCGGACTGTCACCGGGAATAACCTGCACATTTATTTGAATCCGGACCGCGACAGCGACCCCGAGGCGTTGGCGGTACACGGTCTGACGACGGACTTTCTGTCGGACAAGCCGCGCTTTAGCGAAGTGGCCGATCAGTTTCTCGAATTCATCGCGGGTGCGGAACTCATCGCCCATAATGCCGCGTTTGACGTGAAGTTCTTCAATGCCGAGCTCAAACGCATCGGCCGCGGAGAACTAGCCGGGTTGTGCGACAAGATCACGGATTCGCTGTTGTTTGCGCGGACGTTGTATCCGGGTAAACGGAACTCGCTGGACGCCCTGTGTGATCGTCTAGGGGTGTCCAATGCGCACCGGACGCTGCACGGCGCTTTGCTTGACTCGCAACTGCTGGGCGAAGTCTGGCTGGCCATGACCCGTGGGCAGGATGCGCTGTTGATCGACATCGACGACAGCGGGCCGTCCAACGGCGCGGGCGTGACGCTGAAGGCGTTTGATGGCACTGGGCTGCCCGTGTTGGTGGCGTCTGCAGAGGAACTGGCTGAGCATGAGGAATATTTGGCCAGTCTGGATAAATCGGTAGGAGGGGACTGCGTGTGGCGTAGTCTGGACGTGTCGAAAGAGGTGGTCGCCGACGCGTGATATGGGGGGCTCCTCTTGGTGGCGTCGTTTTTACCGAGAGAAAACCGAGGGAGTCGTCGCGTTCAGTCGCATTTGCCGTGCGGGATTTTTCTATGCTAGAATTCCGCTTCTTTGGGTGGTTAGCTCAGTGGTAGAGCACTGCCTTCACACGGCAGGGGTCACAAGTTCGAACCTTGTACCACCCACCAGGATATCCAAAGAAAAATGCCGGCACATAGTCGGCATTTTTTGTTTTCGCGGTGCTCACACTAGCTCACAAAGCGCGGCAGGTACAGCGATATCGCCGGAAACAGGATCAGGATCGTCAGGCGCCCGATGTCGCTGATCACAAACGGCATCACTCCCCGGAAAATCGTCTGCGTGCTCACGCCTGGCAGCAGGCCACGCAGTACGAAGACGTTCATCCCGAACGGTGGGGTGATGAAGCTGAGCTCGGTGACGACCACCACGATGATGCCGAACCAGATCAGATCGAAGCCCAGACTCTGCACCAGCGGATAGAACACCGGTACGGTCAGCAGGATCATCGACATGCTCTCCAGTACGCAGCCCAGCACGATGTAGATGGCGCAGATCGCGAATATCACGGCCAGGGGGCTGAGCTGATAGTGTTCGACCAGCTCGAGCAGGTCGCCGGGCAGCGACGTGAAATTGATGAAGTTGGCCAGCATCAGCGCGCCAATCATGACCACGAAAATCATGCCTGTGGTCTTGGCCGACTCCACCACCACATTCACAAAGGTGCGCCAGCTCAATGTACGGCGGCAGCACGCGAACAGGAACCCCAGGAACGCGCCGATGCCGGCCGCTTCGGCCGGTGTGAACATGCCGATATAGATCCCGCCCATCAGCAACGCAATCAGGGTGAGCACCGCCCAGACTTGGCTCAACGCGTGGCGGATCTGCGGCCAAGTGTGGCGCTCGCCCTTGGGGCCCGCGGCGGGGTCGCGCCGTACCACCCATACGACCGCCAGCATGTAGCAGCCTATGGCCAGCAGGCCAGGCAGCACGCCAGCGGCGAACATCTTGCCGATGCTCTGTTCGGTCAGCAGGCAGTACACCACCATGATGATGGACGGGGGGATCAGGATGCCGAGCGTGCCGCCTGCCGCGATCGAGCCGGCGGCCAGCTTCTCGCTGTAGCCGATGCGGCGCATCTCGGGGTAGGCTACCTTCGCCATGGTGGCCGCCGTGGCCAGGCTGGACCCGCAGATTGCGCCGAAGCCGCCGCAGGCAGCGATGGTGGACATGGCCAGACCGCCACGTCGATGTCCCAGCACGGCATGGGCAGCCGCGTACAGCTCGCGCGACATGCGCGATTCGGTCACGAAATTGCCCATCAGAATGAACAGCGGCAGCACCGATAGCAGGTACTGAAAGCCGCTTTCGTAGATAACGGATCCGACCATGGCGTAGGCCGAGTTCCAATTGCGGACCAGCCCCAGGCCGATAAAGCCGACCAGCGCCATGGCAAAGGCAACGGGCACGCGCAGGAACACCAGCGCCAGCATGGCGCCCAGGGCAATCAGAGATTCGGTCATGGCGTTTCGCTCTGGGTGGAGGCAATGGGGCGCAGGGCATTGGCCGCGTGGTAGATGGCGTCCAGGGCCAGCAGCACCGCCATGAAATAGACGAACGGCGCCAGCGGGATACCGAGCATGGCGGTCATGTCGCCGTAGTCGGCCGTGCTGGTAGCCTTGCCCCACGTGACCCAGGCCAGGAAGCCGCTGACCACCGTGGCCAGCAGGGCGCCGAAGCGGTCTTGCAGGGCCACGGTGCGCGCCGAGAACAGATGACTGAAGCCGTCCACGGTGATGTGTCCGCGCGAGCGGGTCATCAGGGGGATGCTGGAGAAAATCACCGCGATCATCATCAGTTCGACCAGTTCGACCGAGCCGATGATGGGATAGTTGAGCAGGTAGCGGCCGGTCGCATCGACGACGGTCAGCAGGCTCATGCCGCACAGGCTGGCTACGGCAATGGCCTTGAGCAGGGCCA
This sequence comes from Bordetella tumbae, assembly GCF_965139195.1. Classification (GTDB taxonomy): domain Bacteria; phylum Pseudomonadota; class Gammaproteobacteria; order Burkholderiales; family Burkholderiaceae_B; genus Bordetella_A; species Bordetella_A tumbae. Next base: position 128,273 of record NZ_CBCSJH010000009.1, read on the forward strand.
CGATCGCGCAGTTCAGGGTTTTCATAGTGTTCTCGCTGTGGCGGGCGCGAGGCGTGGCGCCAGGCCTCGCCTTGCACCCGAGGTCGTTCATTGGCCGTCGAGCTGCTTGATCTCGGCGCGGAACGACGCCAGCGCGGCGGGGCCATCGACACCCGCGGCCGCGGCGGCATCCAGCCAGGTCTGCTCAAAGCCTTTAGTACGTTCTCGCACGGCTGCCACGAGGGCTTCGTCGGCCTGTACAACCTGGATATCGCCTTTTTTCATCACGTTGTTGGCAACTGCGTCGTGCTTGTCCCAGGCCTTGCCGGCCAGTTCGGCCAGGTGCCGGCCCGACAGCTTCAGCACCGTGTCCTGGTCCTGTTTGGACAGGCGAGCGAAGGCATCTTCGTTCATGATGACGGCGTGCGTATCGGAATACAGGCCGCCGGGGAACGTGGTTGCATGCTTGATGATGCTGTCCAGCTTGAACGACACCAACGATTCGGCAGGAAAGAACACGCCGTCGACGACGCCGGTGCTCAGCAGTTCGTATGATTCGGGGGCCGGCTTGGCGATTGGGCTGACGCCCAGCGCCTTGGCTACGTCGGTGGCCATGCCGCCGCCGACGCGGATCTTCAGCCTTTCGAAATCTTCGATGCGGGTGATCGGCTTGCTGGTGGTGAACGCGATGCCGGGGCCGTGTGTGTAAATGCCCAGCAGTCGCACACCCTTGTGCTCGTCGGCCTTGAGCAGGTATTTCTCGTAGGTGTCCCACGCCGCCACCGAGCGCGACAGCGCGGTGTTGCCGGAGAGCGGCATTACCGCGAACTTGGTCAGCTGAAAACGGCCCGGATAGTACGAGTGCGAGATAAACGTGATGTCGACCAGGCCGTCACGCACGGCGTCGAAATGGCCCGCCGGATTGGTGACCGCCTTGGGCAGCAGGCGCAGCGTGACGCGGCCGTCGGTGGCTTGCTCGATTTCTTTCGCCCAGGGCGTAATGAAGTCCGCTACCAAGGCATGCGTGGGTGGCAGCCAGCTGGATACGGTCAACTGCACTTTCTGGGCGTACGCGGGCACGGTGGCGGCGAGCGCCGCGCCAGCTATCGCGAGTGTGGCGAGGGCTTTGATCATGGATGTCTCTCCTGAGGTGGTTTTCGTGTTTTCGTTTGGGCCGATGGGCGGGGGAGTTATGGCGCTTGCGCGGCGCGGTCCAGCAAGGACTCCAGGGTGCCGTCGTGGCGAAAGCCCTCGGCGTCGGCGGCGGGCGTGAACAGTGGTGGCTGACTGCCGAACTGCACTTCGATGCCGGGCTCGGGGGCATAGCGCACCCGCGTGCCCGCCTGGCCGTCGCCGCGTACATCGAACGCCTGCACGATGTCCTGTACCGACACGTGCAGCGCGGGCAAGGTCCAGGCCGTGCGGTCGCCGGCCGGCAGCGTGGCGAGCCAGGCCGCGTGCAGCAGGTTGTCAATGCAACATTGCCGTGACATCAACCACAGCGTGGCTCGTGGGCCGACTGGCAGCGTGCAGGGTTCGCCAGCTGTCAGCGCGCGGATCAGCGTGCTGGAGAAGGCCGACCAGGCGCCATTGGGGGTTGGCGGTCGCGGCACGATGCCGGGCAGACGCACCGAGCGGGCGCGCAGGAAGCCGCGCCGCGTATAGTCCGCGAGCAAGATTTCCATGGCCAGCTTGTGTGCGCCGTAGCTCAGGGCCGGCGCGGTCGGCGTGTCGTCGTCGACGCGATCGGGCAGTGGCGCGCCGAATACCGCGATGCTGCTGGTGAATATCAGGCCGGGCGATTTGCCCTGTTGGCGTAGGCGTTCGAGCAATTGCAGCGAGCCGGCCAGATTGACCTGCAGGCCCAGCTCGAATTGTTCTTCGGCGCGTCCGCTGGCCACGCAGGCCAGGTGGAACACCAAGTCGGGTGCGGGATCAGTGATTTCAGCCAGCACGGACGAGTCGGCGAAACTGCCGGTGACGACGCGCACGCGAGAGTCAGTTGGCGGTTCGTCCATGGCCAGGTCGCACAACGTGATGGTGGCCGGCCTGCCGTAGCCGGGCAGGCTGGGCAGCGCGCACAGCCGCTGCGTCAGCGCGCGGCCGACATAGCCATTGGCGCCGGTGACAAGAATATTCATGGTGCACCGTCCTCGTCTAGTACGGCTTGGTAGGCCTGGCGCCAGGCCAGGCCGGCCGATGTGTCGCCAGCCGGGATGTATTCGCAACCGACCCAACCGGTATAGCCGTGGCGGGCCAGCGTACACAGTGCACGCGCCACGGCGGGGGCGGTCGGGTCGGGCTCGTGGCGACCGGCCGGGCTGGCGAATTGCACGTGGCGCACCAAGGGCAGCACGCTGTCCAGCACTGCGTCCATGTCCAGGCCCTCGCGTTGGGTGTGGTACAGATCGAATTGCAAGCGCACAGCGTCGTGGCCGACCGCCGCGATGATGTCGGCGACCTGGTCGGGACGGTTATAAAAATAGCCAGGCACGTCGGTGCGGTTGAGCGCTTCCAGGGTCAGTGCCACGCCGGCGCGGTTGGCGAGCACTGCACCCTTGCGCAGATTGTCGATCAGCGTGGCGCGGCACGCTCCTGGCGCAGCGTCTGCCGCCGGCACGCCCGCCATGGCGTGGATCATGCCGCACTGCGTGGCCTCGCAGACCTGCAACGCGCGTTGCAGTGCGTGGCTGAAGTCGGCCTCGCGGCCGGGCAGGCAGGCCAACCCTTTTTCGCCTGGTTGTCCGGGCGGGGTGTTGATCAGCACCAGTTGCAGGCCGTGGTCGCGCAACATGGCGGCCAGTTCGTGTGGCGCCAGATCATAGGGGAACAGGATCTCCACGGCGGCGAAACCGTCGCGCGCGGCCGCGGCCATGCGCTGCGCCAGCGGCAGTCCGGGGTATAGCAGCGAAAGATTGGCAGCCAGTTTCATCAGGTTTCCTGGACGGCGGCCGGACCCGGGCGTTCGGGCCAGGCAACGCGCACGATGTCGGACAGGTCGGCCGAGCCCAGCCCTTGCGCGGCTGCGGTCCGGTAGCTGGCGAGCACGCCATTCAGGCCGGCCAGCTCGGTGCCGGTAGCATGTGCCAGCGCCGCGACGTTTTCGACATCCTTGAGCATGGTGGCCACCGTGCCCAGCAACTGCTCGACCGGGGCCGTCATGCGCGGGACAAAAATCTGCAGCAAAGTGGAGTCGGCCCAGCCGCCCGCCAGTGCGGTGTTCAGGACGGCCGCGTCGATGCCGCTGCGCTGCGCCAGCGCCACAGCTTCGGCGATGGCGTTGACGGTGCTGGCTACGATGGTTTGATTACACAGCTTGGCGACCTGGCCGGCGCCTACCGGCCCCATGCGGGTGACGCGGCTGCCATAGGCGCGCATGTAGGGCGAAGCCGCGTCGATTGACTCGGCGGGTCCTCCCGTCATGATGGATAGCGTGCCGGCCTGTGCGCCAGCCACGCCGCCGGAGACCGGCGCATCGATCCAGACGCGGCCGCAGGCCTGCTCCAGCCGATTGGCAAATTGGCGCGCTGTGTCGGGCGCGATGCTGGAGTGGTCCACCAGCCAGGCACCGGGGGCATGATGCACGCCCTGTGCACCGAACACGGTGTCTTGCACGGCGCGCTCGTCGGTCAGGCATAGGAACACACCGTCGCAGCCGCGCGCCGCTTCGGCCGGCGTAGCGGCAAGCTCGGCGCCGTCGGCCTCTAGCGTGCGGGTTTTTTCGGGGCTGCGGTTCCAGATTCGGACGCGATGCCCAGCGGCCAACAGGCGCCGCACCATCGGCGCGCCCATCAGGCCGGTGCCGCAGAATGCCAGCGTTGAGCTCATTCGGCCTCCGGGGTTTCGTACTGCCATTGCACGTTGCCGGAATGGGTGACCGCGCCCTCGTGGGCGGGCCTCACCAGTAGCGCGTATTTTTCCAGCGCGCCGGCCAGCCGAGGCTGTTGTGGCGGCGTATAGGCGGCGCGACGGGCCGCCAGTTCGGCGTCGCTCAGTTCGACATTCAAAGTGTTGGCTTGTGCATCGATGTGGATGATGTCGCCGTCGCGGATCAGGCCGATGGGGCCGCCGGCTGCCGCCTCCGGGCCGGCATAGCCGATGCACAGACCGCGGGTGGCGCCGGAGAAGCGGCCATCGGTCAGCAGCGCCACCTTTTCGCCCATGCCTTGCCCGTACAAGGCCGCCGTGACGCTGAGCATTTCTCGCATGCCGGGTCCGCCCTTGGGGCCTTCGTTGCGGATGATCAGCACCTCGCCCGGGCGGTAGGTGCGTTGCGAGACGGCGCGCATGCAATCTTCTTCGTTCTCGAATACGCGGGCCGGGCCGGAGAACTGCAGCGATTTCAGGCCGGCGATCTTGAGCAGCGCCCCTTGCGGACTGAGGTTGCCCTTGAGCACCGTGACGCCGCCCGACGGATGAATGGCGCGCGAGCAGGGGCGCACCACCTCGCCGTCGGGTTCGGGGACGTCGGCCAATGCCTGTTCCAGTGTGCGGCCGTCGAGCGTGAGCACATTACCGTCTACGTAGCCGCCCACCAGCAGGGCCTTGAGCACGACGGGCACGCCGCCGATTTCATGCAGATCGCGGGCCAGAAAGCGTCCACCGGGCTGCAGATCGGCAATCAGCGGCGTGCGCTGGAACACCTCGGCCACGTCGTCGAGGGTGTAGCGGATGCCCGCTTCGTGCGCGATGGCGGGAATGTGCAATGCAGCGTTGGTCGAGCCGCCCGTCGCAGCGACGGCCGCGCAAGCGTTGTCCAAACTGGCTCGCGTGATCAGCTCGCGCGGCAGCGGACCGCCTTGTGCCAGCGCGCGCATGACGCGCTCGCCGGCCTGCTGGGCAATGGCCAGGCGTTCGCTGTAGACCGCTGGCATCATGGCCGAGCCCAGCGGCGACAGGCCCAGGGCCTCAGCCACCATGGCCATGGTATTGGCCGTGAACTGGCCGGGGCACGAACCTGCCGATGGCGTACAGGTGCGTTCCATGGTTTTCAGATCGGCAGCCGTCATGGTGCCGTGCTGGACACGGCCCACTGCCTCGATGGTGTCCAGGATGGTGGCCTGGCGGCCCAGAGCATGCCCGGGCAGCGTGGCGCCGCCGTACAGGAACACCGCTGGCACGTTCAGGCGCACGATGGCCATCATCATCGCGGGCAGTGTCTTGTCGCAGCCGGCGAGGGCGACCAGCCCATCGTAGGCGTGGCCGCGCACTACCAGCTCGACACTGTCGGCGATTGTTTCGCGCGACAGCAGGCTCATGCGCATGCCGGCGTGGTTCATCGAGGTGCCGTCGGATACTGAGATGGTCGAGAAACTGACCGGCACGCCGCCGCCCGCCGCCNCGCCCNGGCGGGCCCGGTCGGCTTGCGGCGCCAGTGCCATCGAGCAGGGCGTGTTCTCGCCCTGGGTGCTGACGATGCCGACGATCGATTTTTCCAGGGCCGCGTCGTCAAAGCCGGTGGCGCGCAGGAATGCGCGGTGCGGCGTGCGGGTCAAGCCATGAGTGACCATGCGGGAGCGGTGCTTGTGCAGGGACATGCGGGTTCCTTGTGAGGCGTACGGGTGCTATGCGCCGGCCAGGGCGGTGCGGTGTGCTGCGAGTTGGTCGAACGCCCAGCAGATGTCGCGTTCCATGGCGGCACGGGCCGCGTCGGCGTCGCGCCGGGCGATGGCTTGCACGATCGTGGCGTGGAGCTCGTCTGACGGCCGTTCATCGGAATGCATCAGTTCGCGGCTGGCGCGCAGGTAAGGGCCCGATTGCAGCCAGAGGCTTTCGATGGTGGCCATCATCGATTCCGAGCGCGCGGCGCGGTAGATCGTGAAATGGAACAACTGGTTGTTTTCGAGGCCGTCCGGCACGGAGCGCGCATCGGCCAGCGACTGGCCGATCTGCGCGGCCAAGCCGCGCAGCATATCCAGTTCGTCGCCGGTGATGTGCTCGACCGCCCACGCCGTCACGCTGCCTTCGATCAGCACGCGGGCGCGCCGGATGTCTTCCAGGCGCGCGCGGGAAATGACCGGCACGCGCATTGACCTGCTTTTCATGGGCTCCAGGGCGCGTTGAGCGGCCAACCGGCGCAGCGCCTCGCGCACAGGCATGGCGCTGGTGCCGAAGGCGTCGGCGAGCTCCTGGATGCCCAGTACTTCGCCTGCCGCGTAGTCGCCCCGCATCAGGTGGTCGCGCAGCCGGCGGTAGACGGCTTCGTTGACCGAGGTGTGGACCAGGGGTTCCAGGGTGCGAGTCGTGGGCATTTAGATCTTTGATCAAAAATCAAAGATGCTAGTTTGGACAAAAACCCGTCGTTCCGCCTATCCAGGTTTCCCCTAGGCAAGCCGGCTGCGCGGCGAACACGGCTGATGGGAGCGGCCATCGTGGTACCGCGGGCCGCTGGCGTTCTGTCCGCTATGTGGTCTGATTCTGGTCCATCGGTTGAGCGTTGCAATCAGAACGACATGCTGAGCGGTTATGGTTACCGGTAATTCCCGCCTCATGGCGAAAAGTGAGCCCAGGATGCCCCACGGCAACGCTGCTACCCGATTGTTCGATTACCGCTCCCTGCCTGCCCAGCCGCCGGTTAGCCGGCCCTCGTCGGACGAAGGTACGGGGCAATGGTGGAAACGCATTGTGGTGTGCGGCGATGATTTTGGTATGAATGCCAGCATCGACGCCGGGATCACGCGCCTCGCGCGACTGGGGCGTTTGAGCGCTGTCAGTTGCTTGGCCCAGGGGGCGACCTTTTCCGACCACGGGCCGGATTTACGAGGGTTTGACCTGGATCTGGGTGTGCATCTGAATCTGACCCAGAGTCTCTGCGACGCCGGGCAGACGTCGACCATGGCCTTGCCTGTGCTGATCGCACGAGCCTATGCGGGGCGCTTGGACGAGGCGTGGGTCGATACTCAGTTGTCTCGTCAGTTCGACGCATTCGAAAACGTCATGGGCCGGGCCCCCGACTATGTGGATGGGCATCAGCACGTGCATCAATTGCCCGGGGTGTTGCCGCGCTTGCTGCAGCTGCTGGAGCGGCGTTATGGTTCTCACGCCCCGTGGCTGCGCCATACGGCGCCGGGGATGCAGGACGGCATCCCCTTGCGCGAGTCGGCCAAGGCGCGGCTGGTGGGCGCATTGGGGGCGAGTGCTGTGGCCCGGGTGGCTGACCGCGACGGATGGCGCACGAATCGTCGGCTATTGGGCGTCTATGAGCAGCAGGGTGGCGGGCGCCGCTATGCGAGGCTGCTGCAGCGCTGGTTACACAACGCGCGCGACGGGGATTTGGTCATGTGTCATCCGGCGTTGCCAGGCGGCTGCGATGCGCTGGCATCGCAGCGTGTGGCGGAGTTCGAGGTGCTGGCGCGCCCTGAGCTCGGCGATTGGATGCGCTGGAATGGTGTGCGTGTTGCGCGGCCGGTTTGCCAGCAGCGCAGTGTTGGTGTGTGAGCTGCGTTAGCGCCACCTGTGTGTACGGATTGGCATAGACATCGGTTCTCCCGTCATCCTATCCGTGTTCGGATCCTTCCCGTACGGCGATGGAGGCCGGCGGGCCTCAACGGCGCTGGAATTTGGGCGGGCGTTTCTCTTGAAACGCCTTGCGTCCCTCCATGGCGTCCGCGGTGGCAAAGCAGATAGTTTGCAGATCGCGTTCGTAGGCGGTGGCCTGCTCCATGGGCATGCTCAGCGCCGCGCGCAAATTTACCTTGGCGGTTTCGGCTGCAATGGGAGCGCGGGCGGCGATCGCCCCGGCAATCGCGGCTGCACGTTCGCGTAACGCATCAGCGGCAACGACGTCACTGACCAAGCCCCAACTCAACGCCTGCTGGGCCGTGATGGGATCACCCGTCATAACCATCAGCGCGGCGTTCGATGCGCCGATGGAATGCAGCAGTTGCGCCGTCATGCCGCCTCCGCCGATCCAACCGAGCTTGATTTCCGGAGAGCCGAGCTTGGCATTGTCCGAGGCGATCCGAATATCGCACGCCAGCGCCATCTCGAGGCCACCGCCAAATGCATAGCCATTGATTGCCGCAATGGCGGGCTTTTTGAGCGCGCGTATCAGATCGCAGTAATCGCGGCGATTGCGGAAATCCCATGGCGTGGCATAGCTGTCGAGCTCCACGATATCCGAGCCTGCGCAAAATGACTTGGGTCCCGCACCGGTCAACACCACGGCACGTACGTCATCGCTTTGATTGCAGGTCTGCACTGCCTGCACAAGCAACTCAGCCATCTCGGGCGTCATGGCATTGAGTTTTTCGGGCCGGTTCAATTCGATCCAGGCCACATGATCTTGAATATGCAGGTTGACGAGACTAGTCACAGAAATTCCTTTCAGCAATCGTGGAGTGCGGCGCGCACAGCGTGTTCAATCCGTCGGCCAGTGTTGCGGGCGAGGCGCCATTGAACAGCCCTTCGCGCAGAAATGCCGACGCGCAGCTTTGCAAAGCGATGAATCCATCATGGCGAGGGCGCAGGCTGGCCGCATTCAAGGTGTCGAATGTAGCGAGATAGAAATGGCTGCTGTCTGCGTTGACAGCTGGGTCTCGCCAACTGGACAGGTGACTCGGCTGGCCGGCATGCTGCGGAATGAAATGGGTTTGCGCATTCTCACCGAGCAACCACAGCAGATGCTCGACCAGCGGAGCGTCGATCTGGCAACGCTGCGAAATCGCGATACCAGTACCGCCGAGAATGGAGCCGGGCGCATTCGATGCGACACGTGGTGCATTATGAAACGTCAATGCTGCACCGGCAGCGACTCTTGTGTAATTCACGTAGCCATAGACCAAAGGGCATAGCAGCACGTCGTCGTGCGTGGTCATGTGATGCAGCAGGGCAATCGGGTTGGCGTCTCGTACGGAAACGGGGCTGAGTGCGGCGAGTTCGACCAGCCATTCGCAGGCTTGTTGAAGTGCTTCCGGTTTATGCCAGCGTTTACCGTCATCTAAAGTGAGGCCCCGGTCCAGCGCGGCACACATCGATAGCAGCGTCAGAAAGGCATGAGGACCCGCCAGCGACAGGGCGACTTGCTTCGTTTGGCGTGACAGCGCCAGGACATCCTGCCATTGCGCAGGCACGGAATGACCCGCTCGCGTCAGCAGATCAGGACGTGCCGCCATCACTTGTGTTGCCGCATCCAACGGTAACGCCCATTGCTGGCCGGCCATGTGATAGCTAGCGTAGGTCAGCCCGATGCTGTTGCGTTCTATCGAACGCAGTGCCTCATCGGGCAAGATCTGATCCAGCGGTTGCAGGCAGCCTTGTGCCAAGGCTTCGCCCAAGTGCGGATGATCGAGCACGATCAGATCGTATTGCTCGCACAATTGCGCGATGGGGGCGGACTCGAAGCCCTCGAGCGAATGCGTATGCCAGTCGATCAATCCAGTCTGATTCGCGGCGGCCTGTAAGGCGGCATAACCCCTGGGATGATCCCAGGTCAGTCCTCGCCAACGTCGGCTCATGCCTGTTCCCCGCACACAATGGCGCCGTGCGCTTCAAAGGCGGCTATACGATCCGCATCGAAACCGTATTCGCGCAGAATCTGTGCGCTGTGTTGGCCGGTCAAGGGCGCACCGCGCTCCACTCGCGCAGGTGTTTTGGTAAAACGAATGGGAAAGCCCGGCGTTTTGACGTGGCCTTCGGTGGGGTGTTCGTATTCGACAAAGGTCCCGTTGTGCGCGATCTGCGGGTCGGCCACGAGCTCGGCATAGCCGTAGACAGGGCTGCACCAGATACCCGCGGCGTTGAGCCGTTCGAACCAGTCCTGCGTCGTGCGACGGGTCATCGCTTCGCGTACGAGGCGGAAAATTTCATCGCGCTGGTTCCAGCCCGCTGCCTCATCGACATGGTCGAGCAGCGCCGGTTGCTCCAGCTCGCGGGCCAACACGGTCATGTCAGGCATGGCCAGCGCCAAATAACCGTCTTGCGTCGCAAAGGTGCCATAGGGCGCACGAATATAACTGTGCGCATGCGGTTCGGCGCTGCGGATCTGGGGCTTGCCGCCCACAGTAAATACCGACAACTCCTGCATTTGCAGCGTTGTGATCGCGTCCAGCATATTGACTTCGACTTTCTGGCCTTCGCCGGTACGTTCGCGATGAAGCAGCGCGGCCAATACGCCCTCAAAGGCGCAGTAGGCCGTGACCGCGTCCACCAGATATTGACCAGCGGCACGCGGCGCCTCGCCATCGCGGCCGGCCGATAGCATGGCGCCGGACATGGCCTGCAACAGCAGATCCTGCCCGGGCCGGCGGGCATAAGGGCCGTCTTCGCCGAACCCCGACATCGAGACATAAATCAGCCGTGGATTCAACGCCGACAGGCTTTCATAGTCGACGCCCAGGCGTTGAGCGACGCCGGGACGGTAGTTTTGAATGAACACATCGGCCTGACTCGCCATCTGGCGAATGATGGCCTGGCCGTCTTCGCTTTTCAGGTCGACGGCGAGCGAACGTTTGTTGCGATTGAGCGAAAGAAAGGACACATTGATTTTGTTGCCCTTGATCCCGCCGGCGGGTGCATGGCGTTGCCATTCGCCCTCTTTGGGTTCGATCTTGATCACGTCCGCGCCGAGGTCGCCCAGCCGTTGTGCGGCAAATGGACCGGCCATGGCGATCGAGCAATCCAGGACCTTGTAACCCGTCAAAATTCCCATGATGAAACCTTTTAGTGCATAACCCAGCCGCCGTTGACAGCGAGGGTCTGGCCGGTGATGAAGCCCGCTTCTTCGGAAGCGAGGAATACGATGGCAGCCGCGATGTCGTTGGCGTGGCCGCGCCGTTTGATGGACTGGCGTTCGAGGACCATGCGCTCGTAGCCGGGCAGGTCGGGATGGATAGCCTCTGCCGCGGTAGGAAAGGCACCTGGCGAGATGGCATTGCAGGTGATGCCCGATGCGCCGAGTTCGCGCGCCAGGGCGCGCGTGTTGCCCAGCATGGCGCCCTTGGATTCGACATACGGCTGTAGCAGTTCCCAGCCGCCCGACAGCGTGATGGAAACGATGTTGACGATGCGGCCCCACTGTTGTTGCCGCATGCCGGGCAGGGTGGCGCGTACGATCTGTAGTGCCGCCGAGACGTTGATGCGATGAATCAGCGCACGATCATCGTCGCTGTAGTCTTCGAAACGTTTGGATGGGTAGATGGCGGCATTGTTGATCACGACATCGATGGCGTGCTCGGCAGTCAGTGAGTCCAGCGTGCGCTGCAGCGCAGCGGTGTCGGCCAGATCCGCCGTGATGACCTGCAATTGACTGGCGAGTGCGGCAGGCACGGCCTTTTGCAGTTGCTGCAGCGCTTCGCTATCGCGATCCAGAGCAAATAATCGCGCGCCTTGGCGCAGCAGTGCCAGGCTGACGCCGTGTCCCAGCCCGCCACCTGCCCCGGTCAGCAGGACGCGGCGGCCTTGCAAGGAAAACGACATGCTCGATGTGTTCATGCCGAAGTCCCCGAGTCCGTGCTGCGGTTCAGGGGCAGAAATTCGCCCGAGAGTGCCGGATAGTCTTCGCCAGGCTGCTGCGCGATGGCGCGTATACGTTGTTCGCATTGTGCGATGTCGTTGGCATCGCCCAGGATGCGGATGCACGTGTCGTAACGGCGTTCCTCTGCGTGCTCGAGCCAGATGAGTTCGCCGCGTTCGCGAGCTGCGCCTTCGCCCAACACATGATTGGTGGACGGCTCGATGCCCATGGCATATTGACCCGCCTGAAAATTCTGCCATTGATACTGGCAGGGAAATTGATCTTTGCGAGTAGTAACTTCGATACCGATGTTCAGGCGATCATTCACCAGTGCGACGGGCACGCAGCCGTTCTGGTCCGCTTTCATTTCGTGTTGCCACACTTGTTCGTGAAATCCCCGTTGCGGCGCGGGCATGCGTTGATAGCCTACGCCTTGTGCACGGTATTCATTGGCATGGGCGGCCCAGACGACGTCCTGGATAGGGGCGAGATAACGAGACGCCTCATCCAGCACGGGATAGCCGACGTTCAAGTGATAGCAGAACATGTGTGGCGTGCGGTAAAAGCCGCGATTGACCACCCGGTCGTGCAATTGAATATCGTTGGTGCCTACCTCGATCTCGATGCGTCGATGCAGTTCCAGATGTTCGCCAAATACCGTGCCTTGCGACACCATGCCTTCGGCCCACAGAAAGCATCGATCGCCGTCCCAGCGTTCGCCATAACCTGTCAGGCGTGCGGGAATCGTCCCGACGCGGCCATGAATCGAGTGTCGAACTTTTTCTCGAGGCTTATAGACGTAGTTGTCCGCCGGGGAGTCGTGCATGAATAGAATGTGATCCAGGCCGCACGTGATCATCAGGCCAGAGAACGAACGCATCCATCCCAGCCCTGATTCGCCCTCGTATTCATGCAGCCCAGGATGGCGAAAGCCTGCCGGCGAATGCCAGCCCACGGCATAGCCACGGAACTCGCATTCGGCGATGTCCATGGCGCGATCGACCAGTACGGTGAACCGCAGGCCCGTACCGCTGCGAAACTCCAGCAGCCGGATATCCCGTTCGACGCCGTCTTGCAGCGTGACGAGCCGCACGCCGGCAAACTGTGCCAGTTGTCCGCAGCGCGATTCGATTTGTTGCCGATTCATGGCGGTGGCATATAACTGTGCCATGGGTGCTTCTACTCCAGAGGCCGGCGCGCTGCCGCACCGGATATAGGGGAAAGGACGAGGTGTGATCGCAGGCTCTGCCTACACGCCGTTGGCCAGCAGCTTGCCGTCCAGGAATGCCTTGGCGCGCGGCACATCGTCTTCGGTCAAGTGCTCGATGATGATGGGGATGTTGGGATGACGTTTGGCCAGGCGCTGCAAATACAGGTCGTAGTTCAGGCTGCCCAATCCTGGTGCCGGCAATTCGATTTCGCCGACGCCTCGGAATGTATGGCTTTCTGCCGCATCCGCGTCACCGATGTCGCTGTGTTTTTCTGATTTGTCGCCTTCGGCGCGCTTGACGTCTTTGGCGTGGGCGATGCAGATCTTGTCGGACAGGGCATCGAATACTTGGTTGAGTGTCTTGTCCATGTCGTCGATGTTGTGGTCTTCGAAATAATTCGTCGGGTCCATCAACAAACCCAGCCCGGGATGATTGACCTCGGCAAACATGCGCAACGTTTCCTCTACGGAGCCGACGACGTTATTGACATAGGTCTCCAGCAAAAATACCGCGCCATGATCGTAGGCATGCTGTGCCAGGCCTTGAATCACTGAGCGGCATTGTTCCCAGCCTTCTTCGGTTTTGTTTTTCGGGTGATGCACCCAATCGCTCTCGGTGTCGAACGTGCCGGTCTCCGAGATCACGTAGGGCGATCCGAGGTACTGCGCGTGCGCGATGATTTCCTTGAGGTAGCCATTACGCCGTTGCCGCTCTGCAGGCTCGGGATGCACGATGTTGGTGTAGGCCGAGATGCAGGAGACAGGCAGGTTGTGCTCGCGAAAGGTATCGCGGATGCGTTTGCATTTTTCGGGAGTGATCTGGCCTGCACTGAGGTCCATGTCCTTGAAATGCAGGTCCAATTGCACCGTGTTGAAGCCCTGTGCGCGGATCTTGGCGGCCGAGGTGGCCAGGTCGTAGGGGAAATAGCCTGAAAAAATACCGGTCTGAATCACGTTTGTCTCCTTGGTGGAGGGCGCTGCCGCCCCTTGGTTTACTTGTGTTGAATCGGAACTTCGTCCAGGCGTACCGTGCGGCGTTCGGCCTCGGATAGGTATGCGGCTTCGATCAGCGCCATGGTTTTGACGTTATCGGCGACGGTCAGTGCGGGCTCGGTGCCGCTGGCCAGGGCGTATTGCAGTTGCTCCATCACGCCGATAAAGGCCTGCGGAAACCACATTGAGGACCATTCAGGCGTGACCCATTGCCCTTGAGTCGCCTGTTTCGACGTGTAGGACAGCGTGGAGGGTTGGCCGTGCGGCCAGCCTATGGTGCCCTTGGCCACGCCCTCGGTGCCCTCGACACGCCAATGGATGTATTGGTCGTCGGCATGACCCTCGCCGCGAGGTCCGGCCCAGACGTCTTCCAATGACAAGGCCATGAGTCCGGATGCGAATTGCAGCGTGGTCGTGACGATGCCGTCGTGATGAGGAAATGTCGTGCGAGGGTCGCTGCGGGTCAGGGTAGTGACGTGGGTCGGCTCGCCAAACAAATAGCGCAGCACGTCCAGGTGATGGACGCTCATGTTCGAGAGCGTGAGCCGATCATAGTCAGCTAAGAATCCCTGCCAGTGGGGAATGGCATGCATGTCGATCTGGGCCAGCACCGGGGTGCCGAGCACGCCTTGGTCAAGCAACTGCTTGAGCACGCGCATGGATTGGTCATAGCGCATGTTCTGATTGACCGAGAGCAGTTTGCCGGCGCGTTGCGCCTCATCACGCAATGCGATGGCTTCCGGCAAAGACAGCGCTAATGGTTTCTGTGCCAGGATCGCTTTGACGTTCGGTGCCGCGAGTGCGGCGCGGATCAGTGCGGGTTGCTGATCTGGCGGGAACGCAATATCGACGATATCGACTTCGGGGTCGTTGATGAGCGCGAGGGGGGAGTCATGGATACGCCCGATTTCCCACCGTTGCGCGACGGCCTGGGCTTTGCTCGGCGTGCGCGAGGCAATGGCGACAACTTGAAAACCGGCTTCGCGATAGGCTGCGAGATGGCACTCCGCCATGATCATCCCGGCGCCGATACATCCAATACGGAACTGGCGCTCTCGCACTGGCGGGTCGGGTAGGAGGGTAAGAGGGGGCATGGCGGTCTCCGAGAGCTGGCCGGTCTTGCAAGCCAGGCCAAAGGGCGGACTCGCAGCGGGCGCTTGATTGATCTAATTGGATGTGATTATTGCATCATTTCAATCTTTAAATTACATCAATAAACATCAGAAATAGCCCTTATTGACAGAAAGAAAGCCTTTCGTTTACCGAAATCAAGCCCGTGACAGCCGTGTGCAAGGGCCTCGCAAGGCATGTAGAGGTTGCTCTCTGTTCCGTCTGTACAGAGGATGAACCTTCGGTGGCAGGCGCATTTCTCGATTGAATTACATCATTTTGATTTAATTCAATCAAATTGATGTGATATGATCAATCCATATACCGACTGATGATGACGTTAAGGTGACCACGATGGCGCGAGCCACCATCACGACGATTGCCGAGGCCGCGGGGGTCTCTACTGCCACCGTCGACCGTGTGCTGAATGGACGCGATGGCGTACGCCGCCAGACGCGGGATCACGTCTTGGCAATTGCGCGCAAGCTGGGCCACGGTGCTGAGCTAGGCCAATCCGAAAACACCGCCATGCGGCTCGACTTTGTGCTGCCGGCCGGCGACAACAGCTTTATGGTGTTGTTGCGCCAGCATCTGCAGGCCGAGGCGCAGTGCCGGCCCGACATTCAGGCGAGATTGCATCTGGTCGAGGGCTTTAATGCCGACAAATTGGCGGCGCAGCTCTATCAACTGAAGGGCAATACCGATGGCGTCGGGCTGGTCGGGCTGGACGACCCCCAGGTTCGAGACGCCATCGCGGCATTGCAGGTCAGCGGCATTCCTGTGTGCACCTTGGTGTCGGATATTCCGACGTCATCGCGCATCGGTTATGTGGGTATCGATAATCGCGCGGCGGGGCGTCTGGCTGCCAGCTTGTTGGGACGCTTTTTACCGCCCGGCGCATCGCAGGGGGTGACGGTATTTCTCGGCTCGCTCGCCTATCGTGGACACGAGGAACGCGAAATGGGTTTTCGAGCGCTGCTCACCGAGGAGTTCCCGCATCTGAAGATCGAGCGCATGCTGGAAATCGGCGACGATCGCGCACGCGCCTATGAACTGACTCGGCAGGTGTTGCAGCAGTCCACGCCGGCGGGCATTTATAACGTCGGTGCAGGCAATTCAGGCATTGGCCGCGCTTTGCAAGAGGCCGGCATGCAGCGCCAGGTCGTGTTTGTCGGGCACGATCTGACAACGACCTCGCGGCAGTTTCTGCTGGACCGCACGATGGATGCGGTGATCGACCAAAATCCACGCGTCGAGGCGCGCGAAGCGATCAGCATGCTTGCTGCTGCGGTGCGAGGCTTGTCCGAGCCTACCTATATGCCGCGGCTGCAAGTGATTTTTCGCGAAAACATCCCATCGAGTTGACGCGCCGCAGTCCTTATCCCGCCGACTGGGCTGCGGTGTTGTCGACGGCTGCAGCCGGATAGGCCTTGCCCGCGTCTCGGATAAAGTCACGCACAGCGGTCTCGTAGACCGCACCGCTGCGGATCGCGCCGGAATGCGAGGCGCCCTCGATTTTGATGACGCGTTTCAGGTTGTCGGGGACTTTGACGGCTGCGGCGAAGAGTTCATCGCTCATGGTGTGCGGCACGACGCGGTCTGCCGTGCCATGCAGAAACAGCATAGGCGTGCTCAGCGTTGCCAGCTTTTCCACGGAGGCAAAGGGCTGTGTCACCAACAGGCTCGCGCCGGGGAGTTTGCCCCATTTCAGCGTGCCCAGCATGGCGGCGATGCTGGTAAAGCTGGATTCGACAATCAGCCCCGCAAAGGCAGGCATGTCGGGACGCGAAGCCAGGTCGATCGCAATCGCGCCGCCCAGACTATGGCCATAGACAAAGCGTTTGGCCGGGTCAGGCTGGCGGCGGGCGAGCTCGCGTAACGCTGCTGAGGCGTCCTCGATAGCGGAGTCTTCCGATGGCAGTCGTGGCGTCGATTGACCAAAGCCGCGGTAGTCGATGGCGAGCACCGAATAGCCCATGCGGGTCCAGCCGGACATGCGAAAGGCGCTGCCATTCAGATTCCAGCGCGCGCCGTGCAGATAGAGCACTGTCGGGGCCGACGTGTTCGGGTGTTGCCAATACCAGGCATGGACTTTGTCGCCGCCGCCCAGCGTCAGGTCAAAGACCTTTGTGCCGGTGGGCGGTTCGCTCCACCAGCGTTGCGGTTCGGGCTCGGGAGAAAAAATCGCTTGCCGTTGCCAGGCATCGAGTTGCGTGCAACCCACCACGCTGGCACAAGCCAGCAGACCGACGACGATAAGACGCCGTAAAGAGAATCGCGGCAGCAAAGACATAAGCAAGATAGCCACAATCGCTGCGGCCGAATACGGAATGCGTTGTCGATCATACACTGCGTTGCGTCATCGAGGCGCGAGCCGGCGGCGCAGCGCAATAGGCGATGTACATGCCGCAGAGGTGACGAGCTGCGGACGAGGTCGACGGTCGCCGAACAGACCGTTATCAGATCATGTCTTGCACAATGGGATATAGCGATGCGACCAGCAGCAAGGCCATGCCGATATTGAACATACGTATCGCGTGGGGGCGATGCAGCAGTTTTTGCAAGGCGGCGCCAAAGGCGACCCAGACGCCCAGGCTGGGCAAGTTGACCAGACAGCACACCAGGGCTGCAAGCATCAGGTTCCAATAGAACCCCGTTTGCGGGGTATATGTGACGATGATGCCCACCGTCATGATCCATGCTTTCGGATTGACCCATTGGAACAAGGCGGCCTGCAGAAAGCTGAAGGGCCGGCTGCGCTGCTGACCGCTTTCCAGAGGGCCGGACTGGGCAATTTTCCAAGCCAGGTAAAGCAGGTAGGCTGCGCCGACGTACTTCAAGGCGGTATAGAGCCAGGGGAACTGATGAAATACGGTGTCCAGGCCGAGCCCCACCAGGACCAGCATGAGCGTGAACCCCAGGTTCACCCCCAGCATATGGGGAATCGTGCGGCGAAAGCCAAAGTTCAGGCCCGACGAGGCCAGCATGATGTTATTCGGCCCGGGCGTGATGGAGGTGACCAGAGCGAACAGCGATAGCGGGCCCAGCAAAAGCCAGAGTTGTTCGCTAGAGGGCATGGCGGTTGCGAGAGACATGATGAATCGAGGGCGATGACAATGACTGAGTGCTAGGTGCTAAGGCGCTTTTTTCACAATGGCACGGCGACCGCCTGCAATGATGGCAATGACGGCCAGCGCAAACACGAAAGTCATCGGTTCGACCTGCTCATGAAATAGCCATGCAGCGGCCAATACGGTCAAAAAGGGCTGCAACAGTTGTACCTGCCCGACGCGCGCGATACCGCCTATCGCCAGGCCTCGATACCACGCGAAAAACCCCAGGAACATCGACCCGAACGCCAGATAGGCAAATGCGCCGAGCACGCCCGTGTCGGGCCAGCCGCGGGTCGTGATCAGGTCCATGCCCATCCAGATGACAGGCCCGGCCAGGATAGGTGCGCTGATGACCAGCGCCCAACAAATCGTACGTGCGCCACCCAGGGTACGCGAGGCCCGGGCACCCTCGGCGTACCCCATGCCGCCGAGGATGACAGCCAGCAACAGCCACAGATCCCCCGTCTGCAGGCTGCCATGGCCTTGGCGCAAGGCATAAGTCATGACCAGGACGGCCCCTGCGCCGGCCCAGCCCCAGAATGCGCCCGACGGGCGTTCGCCGCTGCGCCACGCCGCAAAAATGGCTGTGCAAAGCGGCAATAATCCATTAAAGACCGCGCCGTGCGAGGACGACACGGAGGCCATGGCCAGTGTCGAGGTCAACGGCCACCCGACAACGATGCCCACGGCGGCCAGGATCACGCCGGGCCACTCGTCGCGATTCGGGAGCCGGCTGCGGCCCAGCCACAGCAGCAGCGCGGCCGGTACGGACGCCAGCAGTGCGCGTCCCAGGCCGATCAACAGCGGCGACATCTCGGCCACGGCGATCCGTGTCATGGGCAGCGTGAGAGAAAACACCAATACTCCGACCAGGCCATAGCTATAGCCCTCCCAGAGTGGCGAAGCAGCGGGGGCGGGCACAGCATAAGTGGTCGGTCGCGACATGATTTCAGCAGGCGAGGGTGATCGTTGTGATTTCCCACACTCTACGCAAAGAAAGCGGTACAGTACCTATACACTTTTTCAGTTCACTTTGATGTCTGGCCTGGTAAAACAACCATGACAGTTGAAATATCCTCTCCATCCTCCAACTGGCGGCCGGTGCGTCAGGCCGATGCCACGCTGGTGGCCCAGTTGGCCGACGACGTTGCCCGCCGTATTGATGACCAGGGTCTGCGCCCCGGAACCCGGTTGCCGTCCATTCGCACGATGGCCGAGCAGACTGGCGTCAGCCGATTCACGGTCGTCGAGGCCTACGATCGCCTGGTCGCGCGCGGTCTGGTGCAGTCGCGCCGCGGAGCAGGCTTTTTTGTGCGCGCGCGCCGCGAGCCGCTGATTGCCGAGCAGGCTGCCAAGCCAGATCCCTTGGCGCCGCCGGTCCGTATTGACGTAACGTGGTTGCTGCGCAGTATGTTTCGCGAGCCGACGGCCTCGTCCATGCCCGGTGGCGCGGGGCTGTTGCCCGCAGATTGGCTGGACCCTGACATGGTGTCGGCTGCCGTGCGCGCGGTGGGGCGTTCTGTGCGTGGCAATCTGGTGTCCTATGGTTCGCCGCAGGGGTACGCCCCGCTGCGTCAGCAGTTGGCGTCGCGTCTACAGGCCGAGGGCGTGCCGGCTCATCCCGAACATAATTTGCTGACGACCAACGGCGTCACGCATGGCCTGGATCTGGTCGGCCGGCATTTCGTGCAACCAGGAGATGCCGTACTGGTCGAGGACCCCGCCTGGTTCGTGATTTTTGGGCGCTTGGCGGCGTTTGGCGCGCGCTTGATCGGGGTGCCGCGGGGGCCGGATGGCCCGGATCTGGAACAACTGGACAGGCTCGCCGCGCTGCATAAGCCGCGTCTATTCATCACCAATACGACGGTGCACAATCCGACCGGTCATACCCTGTCGGCGGGCGCTGCATACGATATTTTGCGCCTGGCCGAGCGGCACGATTTTTGGGTGGTCGAGGACGATACGTATGGGGAATTACATCCCGGCGGCGCCGTCAAATTGGCGTCGTTGGACCGTCTGAATCGCGTCATTCTGGCGGGCGGCTTTTCCAAGATGCTGGCGGCCAGCTTGCGCGTGGGTTACCTGGCGGCCAATGCCGAGGTGTTGCGCAGACTGGGGGATCTGAAAATGCTGGCGGGCCTGACTACGCCGGAATTGGGCGAGCGGGTGGTGCATCGGGTGTTGATCGAGGGGCAGTATCGGCGGCATGTCGAGCGGGTGCGCGCGCGCGTCAATGCGGCCCGCGAGCAATGTCTGGCTCAACTGACATCGTTGGGAATGACGGTGCCGCATGAGCCGCACGCGGGGATGTTTGTCTGGGCGGATTGCGGGCGTGATGCCGAGGTGCTGGCCCGTACGGCGGCCGATCGAGGTCTGCTGCTGGCGCCTGGCAGCTTGTTTTCGCCTTCTCAGGCACCCTCGACCATGTTGCGGTTTTCGGTTTCGATGGTGGACACGCCGGGAATATGGTCGGCCTTGTCTGAGGTCTTGGCGGCCTAGGCTGGTTGAGACGTCCTATACTGGCTGCTTACAGTGATTGTTTTTTCATTCTAGGTATTTACCCGAGGAAATCTCCATGTCTGACGTCCAGATTCGACCATTGACTGAGCAGTTCGCGGTGGCCCCGCAGTTGTCGCCCGCAGACATGGCAGGCGTGGCTGCCGCGGGTTACAAAAGTGTGATCATCAATCGTCCCGACTATGAGGGTGGCCCCGACCAGCCTACGGCTGCGGATGTGTCCGAGGCGGCGCGCCAGGCGGGATTGGAGGTGGAGTATCAACCCGTGGTTGGCAGTGCGATGACGGCAGATGATGTGGTCCGATTTGCGGAGTTGCTGCGCACGCTGCCCGGCCCGGTGTTGGCGTATTGCCGTACCGGGACGCGTTGCACGAATTTGTTCGTTGCCTCGCAGCAGCTTCCTTGATCGGCATCAAATATTGCGGAAAGCCCGCAATGTTGCGGGCGGCGTTTTCCGGTAGCATGACATTTCCTACTAGCAGACAGGAGCAGGCATTATGTTCAAGAAAGTCTTGATTCCTACCGACGGCTCCCCGCTCTCGGCCCAGGCCGCCAATGCGGGTATCTGCTTTGCCCGGTCCGTCGGCGCCGAGGTCGTTGCCCTGCATGTGACACAGCCTTTTGCTGCCACCATCGGGTTTGATGGGATGGCTGCGGCCTATGCCATTACTGACGAAGACTACGAGAAAGCGTCGGCGGAGCAGGCGGAAAAGTATTTGAAGCAAATCCTCGCGCGGGCGGAGACGGCCGGTGTGAAGGCGGATTCGCGCGCGGTGTCCAATTTCAATGTGGCCGATGGGATTGTGCAGGCGGCTACCGAGAATGGATGCGATTTGATTTTTATTGGCAGCCACGGGCGTAGCGGGTTGTCGCGCTTGTTGTTGGGGAGCGTGACGGCGAAGGTGTTGTCGTTGGCTACCAGTGCTGTGCTGGTTTATCGCGTTAAAGAAGAAAAGAAGAAATAGCTAGGGGCTTTGCGCTGTTCATGGGTTGAAAACGGCGTCTCTCTTCTGGGGCGCGGGTCGACGGGCGGCGTGGGACCGTTTTTTTTAGGCCGGATGGGTTTTTGCTGGCGAGCGGGTGGCGTTCTTTTGGCGCCGTCGTCGCGAGTTTTTTTGCCAGGCTGCTTTGGGTTTCTCCTGTCGATTTTTGATTTCCAACGGTTCTTGTTTGGTGCGCTGCTCGCTGTGGTTTGGCGCGTCTTGACGCGCCGTTTTGCAAACCTATTGCAAGGATAGGGCTATAGGGGGTGGGCGTTATTTTGTGGGCGTAATATGCTTTGAGCGCAGTTCTATGACTGCGCTGCATCACTGGATTGAATTCACCAGGAAAGGCTATGACTCGCAAAACGCGCATCGATCAATATCGCAATATCGGTATCAGTGCCCATATCGACGCGGGCAAGACCACGACGACTGAGCGCATTCTGTTCTATACCGGGATCACCCATAAATTGGGCGAGGTGCATAACGGCGCCGCGGTGATGGACTGGATGGAGCAGGAGCAAGAGCGCGGTATTACGATCACGTCGGCGGCGACGACGGCGTTTTGGCGTGGGATGGCAGGGAATTATCCTGAACATCGCATCAATATCATTGACACCCCGGGGCACGTCGATTTCACGATCGAGGTCGAGCGCTCGATGCGAGTGCTGGATGGCGCTTGTATGGTGTACGACGCGGTGGGCGGTGTGCAGCCGCAATCGGAGACGGTGTGGCGGCAGGCGAATAAATATGCCGTGCCGCGTATTGCGTTCGTCAACAAGATGGATCGCATCGGCGCGGATTTCTTTCGGGTGCAGAAGCAGATCGTTGATCGCCTGAAGGGCGATGCGGTGCCGATTCAGATCCCGGTAGGGGCCGAGGATCATTTCCAGGGCGTGGTGGATCTGGTCAAGATGAAGTCCATCATCTGGGATGACGAGAGCCAGGGCGTGCGGTTCGAGTATCGCGATATTCCGGATGAGCTGCAGGATGTGGCGCGCCGATGGCA
Source organism: Bordetella tumbae (assembly GCF_965139195.1). Lineage (GTDB taxonomy): Bacteria > Pseudomonadota > Gammaproteobacteria > Burkholderiales > Burkholderiaceae_B > Bordetella_A > Bordetella_A tumbae. The sequence goes on from NZ_CBCSJH010000009.1 coordinate 150,639, forward strand.
TGACCATATGGTTGAAAAGGCGGCCGAGGCGGATGAGGAACTGCTGGAAAAATATCTCTCGGGCGAGACTTTGTCCGAGGACGATATCAAGCGTGGATTGCGCAAGCGTACGATTGCCAATGAAATCGTGCCGATGCTGTGCGGCAGCGCCTTTAAGAATAAAGGTGTGCAGGCCATGCTGGATGCGGTGATCGATTATCTGCCGTCGCCTGTGGATGTGCCCGCCATCAAGGGGCACGATGAGAAAGACCGCGAAATCGAACGCCATCCGGATGACAAGGAGCCGTTTTCGGCCTTGGCATTCAAGATCATGACCGATCCGTTCGTGGGTCAGCTGGTGTTTTTCCGGGTGTATTCGGGGGTCGTTAAATCCGGGGATTCGGTGTTGAATCCGCTCAAGGGCAAAAAGGAACGGCTGGGGCGTCTGTTGCAGATGCACGCCAACGAACGGCGCGAGATCAGCGAGGTGTATGCGGGCGATATCGCCGCAGCGGTGGGGATCAAAGAGGTCACCACAGGCGACACGCTGACTGATCCGGCGCATGTGATCATTCTGGAGCGAATGACGTTCCCCGAGCCGGTGATTTCTCAGGCGGTCGAGCCCAAGACCAAAGCCGATCAGGAAAAGATGGGCGTGGCGTTGAATCGATTGGCGCAGGAGGATCCTTCTTTCCGGGTGCGTTCGGATGAGGAATCCGGCCAGACGATTATTTCCGGCATGGGAGAACTGCACCTGGAGATCTTGGTCGACCGCATGAAGCGCGAGTTCGGGGTCGAGGCCACGGTCGGGAAGCCGCAGGTGGCGTACCGCGAAACCATACGCAAAACCTGCGACGCGGTCGAGGGCAAGTTCGTGAAGCAATCGGGCGGGCGCGGCCAATATGGTCACGTGGTGCTGAAGCTCGAGCCCCAGGAGCCTGGCAAAGGTTATGAGTTCGTCGACGCGATCAAGGGCGGTGTGGTGCCGCGTGAATATATTCCGGCGGTGGATCGCGGGGTGCGCGAGAGTTTGAATGCCGGGGTGTTGGCGGGCTATCCGGTGGTGGATATCAAGGTCACTCTGGTGTTCGGTTCGTACCACGATGTCGACTCGAACGAAAACGCATTCCGGATGGCTGCATCGATGGCGTTCAAGGAAGGCATGCAGCGCGCCAAGCCGGTGCTGTTGGAGCCCATGATGCAAGTCGAGGTCGAGACGCCGGAGGAGTTCACCGGGCACGTGATGGGAGATTTGTCGTCGCGTCGCGGGATGGTGCAGGGGATGGAGGACATCGCGGGCGGGGGTGGCAAACTCGTACGCGCCGAGGTGCCGTTATCCGAGATGTTTGGCTATTCCACGTCGCTGCGTTCGCTGACGCAGGGGCGGGCGACTTATACGATGGAATTCAAGCACTATGCCGAGACGCCTAACCAGGTGGCGGAGCAGGTTATTGCTGCGCATGGTGGGGGGCGTTAAGGAGGGGCGGCTTTTGTGGTGTCTGGAGGGAGCTTGCTGATGTAGGGCGATGCGTGCTGGGCGTTTGCGTGCGTGGCGGACGCTGGTGTGTGGTCGAGGCATTTGCTGATGCCGAGTGTCGCTGTCGAGACGTCCCGGCCGGGTGCCAGGGAAGGCGCACCGCCCCTATCNCNGCGNCTCGGCCCATGAGCAGGGGCCTCGGTCGCCTTCGGCGACTTCCCGCTGTTCAACGGGGCGGCACGCCTTCCTGGCACCCGGCCGGGACTCGCAGTCGTGACTGGCCACGGGTAGTACGCGGACGGATGTTAAGGCCCGCCGCGGGCCGTGGACGGACGGTTTGCTAAGGTTGGCCTTCGGAAGTATGCCGAGGGTCGCGTTTTTCGGAGCTCGCGGAGCGAACGGCTGTTATGGTGGCCAGAGGAGCACGGGTCGGACCGTTGATTTGCTGGGCCCGAGTTAGAGGGAACTGGCGGTAGATCGTGGATGACGAGGTACGAGAGAAGGGATGAACTGCTGCAACAGTCGATCTTGGTCCGCCTCGGGGAGCCGGTGTCAGATCAAGAAGTTCTCTATCGCACTGTTGAAGGCTCGTGGGTTGCCCAGGTTCATGCCGTGTGACGAGCCCACGATGACCTCTTTATGGGCCGAGGGTAGCCACTCTGACAGCGTTTGCAGCACGGCGGGGTAGGGGGCCGGGCTGAGCGCGCCGCCGATCAATAGCAGCGGCATGGCTAGTTTTTGGATTTGTTCGCGGCTCAGCGGGTTGAGCATTTCGGTGGCCTGTCCGCGCAGTGTGGTGGCATTGTCTCGGACCATTTCTTGAAACCAAGGCACCATGCGACGCCATGTGTCGGGGCCGGACACGGTGTCGACAAAGAGCGCCAGGCCGGCATCCAGTTCGCCGTCGTCGATCAGTTTCAGTGAACGCTGCCGAAAGCCGCCACGATCATCTGTGGACGGGTTGGGGGCCAGCGGCCCCGGATCCGCGAGTGTCAGCGTTCGGACGCGCCTGGGTTCACGCAGGGCGGCTTCGAGGGTGACACGGGCGCCACGAGAGTGGCCGACGACATGCGCTGCGCCTTCGCCGACTGTCTCGATAAAGGCCAGCAGGTCGTCGACGTGTTGATCGACTGAAAAGGGACCTCCGCCCCACTCCTGCGGCCAATAGTGGCGCAGGCTGGGCGCCAGCACGCGAAAGGATCGGCCCAGCGGCCCCATCTGAGATTTCCAATACCGGCAGTCGCACAACGAGCCATGCACCAGCACCAGCGGCGTGCCCTGCCCATGTTCGGTGTAGGTCATCGCGTAATCATTGATATAAGCGGTCTGCAGGGGTAGTTGAGGTTCGGAACGCATGGCGGGCACAGGGGGAATCAAGCTCGTGATTCTAGCGCCCTGGGTGGTTTCAGGTCTTTGCGCGCCAGTCGCTGATACACTCATTGCCCTCGCGCCGTATTGCCGGGCGCGATGTATTCGATCACACGGAATCGCCAAGCATGTCAGCTGAATCTGCCTCTGCTTTACCCGAATCTGCACAGCGTGTGGCCCAATTGCTGCAATCATTGGGCCACGAGCATCCCATCGTCATCCTGCCGCAAACCGGCCGTACCTCGGCAGAGGCCGCCCAGGGCCTGGGTTGCGAGGTCGCTCAAATCGCCAAATCCATCATCTTTCGGCGTCGCTCCGATGATGCACCGGTACTGGTTATCGCCAGCGGCGCCAATCGCGTCGACGAAGCCAAAGTCGCCGAGGTCGTGGGCGAGCTGGGCAAGGCCGATGCGCGGTTTGTGCGAGAGATGACCGGCTACGCCATCGGCGGCGTGTGCCCCATCGGTCATGCGGTCAAACCCGTCATGCTGCTCGATGAGGACCTTTTTCAATACGACACCTTGTGGGCCGCGGCGGGTCATCCGCACGCGGTATTCCGCCTGAGCCCGCAACAGTTGGCCGCCATGACGGGCGCACCCTTGGCCGATGTGGCATTACGTATTCCCGCTGCTGAAAAGGCGCCAGAATGACGGATTGGACCTGGGTCTGGATTCCCGCCACCTTGGCGGCTGCGGCCGCCCAAGCCGGCCGTAACGCGGTGCAACGCAGCCTGACGACTACGCTGGGCACCTTGGGGGCAACGCAAGTTCGGTTCCTCTTCGGATTCCCGTTCGCGCTTCTGTTTCTGGCCATCGTATTTGCCATCGACGGAGGCCCGCTACCAGGCATTCATTCAGAATTCCTGCTCTTTGTCGTCGGCGGCGCCGTCGCGCAGATCGCCGCTACCGGGCTCATGCTCGCCGCCATGCGAGAGCGTTCCTTTGTCGTCGTCACCGCCTGGACCAAAACAGAGCCGATCCAGGTTGCCTTGTTTGGCTTCGTCGTCCTGGGTGATCCGCTATTGATCACAGGCGTGTTGGCCGTCATCCTCGCCACATTAGGCGTCGTCCTGATGTCAGGCAACCCTGCCTCTGCCACCGGCCGTGGCAGCCTGCGCCCGGCATTGCTGGGCCTCGTGTCCGGCGCCTGCTTTGCCCTGTCCGCCATCGGTTTTCGCGGCGCGATTCTGACGCTGGACAGCGGCGGCTTTGTCCTGCAAGCCACTTGGACGCTGGCGTGGTCCCTGGGCATACAGACCTTGATCCTGGCCGTCTGGATGATCCTGTTCAACCGCACCCTGCTCATCGCCTGCATGGCGGCCTGGCGCGCTTCCATCTGGGGTGGCCTGTTGGGTGCTACGGCCTCTCAGGGCTGGTTCATCGGCTTCGCCCTCACCGCCGCCGCGAATGTCCGTACCCTAGGCCTAGTAGAAGTCCTATTCGCCCAAATCCTCTCCCGCCGCGTCTTCTCACACGCCACCAGCCGCCGAGAACTGTTAGGCATCGCCCTGATCATCATCGGCGTCGCAGCGCTACTGATCGCTTCAGCAGGCTAGTAGACAACGCCCTAGGCAATTCACTGCTATGAGTCCCTGTCGGGTGCCGGGCAGCCACGCCGGCCCGTTGAGCGGCGGGCAGTCCCCGAAGGGGACCTCGGCGCCTGGTCTTGCGCCGAGCCGCTGCGATAGGGCCGGCGTGGCTGCCCGGCACCCGACAGGGACGGCTTAATAGAGATCCTCCGTGCCAGCATGAGAATAGCCCCCCATGCCAGCGCAATCCCTCTACTGCAGCAACTGCAACCGATTCTTAGCCGTCCCCGCCGCCTGACTATTAGGATAATTCTTAACAATCCGCTCCAGCGAAGCCTTAGCCCCCGTCCGGTTGTTCAGCTCGATCTGGCTACCAGCAATCACCAGCAACGCATCCGGCGCCCGGGCATCATTAGGCGTCTGCTGCACCAGCTGATTCAGCTCTTCGATAGCGCCCTTATAGTCCTTGATTGCATACCGGCTGCTGCCCAGATAAAACTTGGCCGTCGGTGCCAACTGGCTATTGGGATACAACGCGAGAAACGCGGCGAACGAATCAGCCGCGTCCTGGTATTGCGCCTGGCGGAATTGATCGATCGCGCCATCATAGGCCGACTGCTCGCTGGGATCGCTAGCCGTGGCTCCAGGCGGATTCGCCGAACCGTGGCTTGCCTGCCCGCTAGGCTGCTGGCGCGACACCAATTCCAACTGCTCACGCAACTGCGTGATCTCCTGCTGCATCGCCTGCATCTGATCCGCCAGTTGCAGCCGTGCACGTTGATTTTGTTCGTTTTGTTGTCTTACTTGTTCGCGCAAGTCCAGAATGGCCCGGCGGGCCTCATCGTCGGCAAAAGCCTGGGCAGGGGCAGCGAGGGCTGTGGTAGCCAGAGCGACTGAGATGACCAGGGTACGCAGGGGCAAGACTTTATTGCGCATGAGAAATTCCAGAGTCCAAAAAAACAAAAGCGTCGGAACGGCCGCTTGACCGTTCCNNCNCGCGGCAGAGCTAGTGCGCGAAAAGCTTAGCGCTGATATTCGATATCGGCGCGGCGGTTTTCCGCGAAATCAGCTTCGCTGGAGCCCGTCGAACGGGGTTTTTCCTTGCCGAAGCTGATGGTCTCGATCTGAGCATCCGTGGCGCCCAGCAGCGTCATCATGCGACGCACTGCGTCGGCACGGCGTTGGCCCAAGGCCAGATTGTATTCGGCGCCGCCGCGTTCGTCAGTGTTGCCCTGGAGCTGCACGCGCTGTTGCTGGTGCGAAGCCAGGTAACGGGCGTGGGTTTCCACCAGGCTGCGGTACTGTTCAGGCACCGTGTAGCTGTCGAAATCAAAGTATACCGAGCGTTGTTGCGCCAGGATGCTTTGCGGGTTGAACGGATCCAGGATCTGGCCGGAGGCCGAGCCACCTGTGCCGCTGCCCGTGGTCGAACCAGCGTTTTGGTCATCTAGCGGTACCGAACTGCAAGCTGCCAACGTGGCGGCCAAGGCGGCAATGGTCAAGCTTTTGGCAATGCGCGTCTTCATGATGTTTCCTTTGCAAAGAAGGGTCATGCGTGTTTAGCGGGTAAAAGGGCCCCACGTGGGTTCACGTATTTCCCCGTTCAGTACGGAGAGCGTTTGCCGCACACGTCCATCACTAGATACTCCTGCCAGCACGCTGCGGCCGTTTTGCACTGCAGCGTACAGGATTTGCATGCCATTGGGAGCAAAGCTGGGTGACTGGTCATCACGACCATCGGTCAGCAGGGCTTCGTTGCCAGAGGCCAGTTGTAGTGATGCGATGCGGAACGCGCCGTCGCGTTTGGAAACGTACAGCAGCGTGGAACCGTCGGGGGAAATTCGGGGTGAGATGTTGTAACTACCGTTAAAAGTCAGCCGACGGGCATCGCCTCCGTCGAGGCTGGTTTGATAGATTTGCGGTCCACCGCTGCGATCACTCGTAAAGATAATAGAACGGCCATCCGGCGTAAAGATCGGTTCGGTGTCAATGCCCGGAGAACGCGTTAAACGGCGCATATTCGAGTTTCCGTCAGCACCAACGATGTAAATTTGCGACAAACCATCGCGGGTCAGAGCCACCGCGAGTTTGGATCCATCAGGCGACCAGGCGGGGGCGCTGTTGTTGCCTTTGAAATTTGCAACAGGGATGCGGGCGCTGGTTGCCAGGGTGTGCACATAAACAACAGGTTTGCCCGATTCGAAGCTCACGTAGGCGAGTTTCCCGCCATCAGGCGACCAGGCCGGCGAGATGACCGGCTCGCGCGAGCGCAGGGCGACTTGCGGATTCTGGCCATCGGCATCGGCGATTTGCAGTTCATAGGTGTTGCCACGCTTGAGCACATAGGCAATACGCGTCGAAAACACGCCGCGAACGCCGGTGATCTTCTCGTAAATGCGGTCAGCGATCTGGTGCGCGACGCGACGCAGTTCCTGTTCGCTGCCGGAGAAGGCAACGCCGTCCAATTGGCCTTTCTTGATGGTATCGCCCAGGCGGTAGCGCACGTCGTAGCGGCCATCGGCGCCGCGGGTGATGCTGCCATAGGCCAGGAAATCGGCACCCTTGTTGCGCCAATCGTCATAGTTGACCTGCGAGTCCACGTTCAGCCCGGCGCCGGAGGCGTTGATCAGGCGAAATTGGCCCGTCCGGGTCAAATCGGCGCGAATAACGTCCGCAATAGCGCGGCCGTGCACGTCATCTACCGCGAAATCGGCGATCGCCACTGGATACTGGGTGGCCCCGGTTCCAGAGATATCAACCCGCAATTGGGCGTGAGCGGGCTGCCAGACCAGCAGAGCGATTGCCGTCAGCAGGGTAAATAGCATGCCATAGGCACGCGCAAGCCCCGGGGTCGAGGGGCGGCTGGAGGCGGGAGTCATTATCAGCAATCTCCTGTCAGTCATACATTCTGTACACAACATCAATAACGGACGGATAGGCGCCCGTCGAGGGTTTGGGGAACGGATTGCAGCGCCGGATACCCGTTTCGACCGCACGGTCAAATACGGAGTTGCCCGACGAGCCGGTCAGATTCAAGCCAGTTACCTTGCCGTCTGAACTCAACTGTACCCGGTATTGGGCTGTCGGGTTAGCCGAACCGCTGCGGGCAGGCGTATCAAACACCACGCCGGGGCGTACGCAGGTGCGCACCTTGGCGGCATAGCCGCTGTCATTGCCGCCACCGCCTCGCTGGTTGCGGTCGGCCGTGCCGCCCGGGATACCGGCGGCGCCCAGGGCATCGCCTCGCATGGCGTCGCGCAGGGCTTTGTCGGCGGCTGCCTTTTTCGCAGCGGCTGCTTTTTCTGCTGCCGCTTTCTTTTCTGCTGCGGCTTTCTCTGCCGCGGCCTTCTTCTCGGCAGCGGCTTTTTCTGCTGCGGCCTTCTCTGCGGCGGCCTTTTTCTCGGCGGCAGCCTTTTCTGTGGCCGCTTTTTGTGCGGCCGCTTTTTCTGCTGCTGCTTTCTCTGCCGCGGCTTTTTCTGCTGCCGCCTTTTGAGCGGCGGCCTTTTCAGCGGCTGCTTTCTTGGCCTCTGCGGCTTTTTCGGCTTCCGCTTCTTTGCGCTCTTGTTCCAGGCGTTGCTGTTCTTTCAGCTCGGCTTGTTTGCGTATTTCGTCTTGGCGGGCCTTTTCCGCTGCAGCCTCAGCGGCCAATCGGGCTTTTTCCTCTTGTTCGCGCTTTTTACGCGCGGCCTCGAGCGCGATTTCGGGATCGGGCTGAGGATCAGGTTGGGCCACTGGCGGCGGGGTTTGGGGCTGGGGCTCGGGCTGCGGCTCAGGTTCTGGCTGAGGCGTGGGCTCGGGCTCGGGCTCAGGTTCGGGTTGTGGCTCAGGCGGCTGAGGTTCGGGCGTGACTTTGGGTTCGTCGGGCTGCTCTTCGGGAGGACGGGAATTGGGCGTATCGCCGCTGGCCCATAGTTCTACCTGGACCGGGCCGGGATTTTCGGTATGCCAACTGACACCAAAAATCAGGGCGATCAGCAGCAGCACGTGCGCCAGGATAGCCAGGCCCAGCGCTTTGCGATTGTCTTGCGCGGCGGGAGAGTGCGGCGCGGTGCTGTCGTGTCGAAAGAGAGGCGGGGTCATAAATGATGTGGCAAAGCGGCGCGCACCAGCGCGTCAGCGCCCTCTGGTTTGCTGTGGTGCGGGCTGGGTCGATTGCTGTGCGGCAGCGCCGCCTTGGTCAACCAGCAGGCCCAGGCGCGTCACGCCATTGCTGCGCAATTCGTCCATGACTTTGACCACGGTTTCGTAGGGCACCTTGCCGTCTGCGGCGATGACCACAGGAGTTTCGGCGGTGATTCGTTGACGGACCTGATCGACCAGTTGGTCGCGCGGGATGTCCTGCAGCGTGGCGCCGGCCTCGCGCATGCGCAACGCCAACTGGCCGTCTTCCGAGATCTGGACCTCCAGCGGCGTCGCAGGCACATCCGAGGCCTGGCCCACCGACGGGAGGTTGATCAGGCCGGGGGTGATCAGCGGGGCGGTGACCATGAAGATCACCAGCAGCACCAGCATCACGTCAATGTAGGGCACGACATTGATGTCGGCCTTCATGCGTCGGCCCGCGCGGCCGTTCGACCGTACCGAAGGCATTAGCGCACCTGGCGTTGGAGGATGTTCAGGAATTCATCGACAAAGCTGTCGAAACGAATCGACAGGCGGTCGATATCGTGCGTGTAGCGGTTATAGGCCACGACCGCCGGGATGGCGGCAAACAGACCGATGGCGGTGGCGATCAGCGCTTCGGCAATACCAGGGGCTACCGAGGCCAGCGTGGCCTGCTGCATGTTCGACAAGCCGATGAAAGCGTGCATGATGCCCCACACCGTACCCAGCAGGCCGATATAGGGGCTGACCGAGCCGGCCGAGGCCAGGAAGTTGAGGTGGGACTCCAGCGAGTCCATTTCGCGCTGATATGCAGCACGCATGGCACGGCGCGGGCCATCCAGAATGGTGTTGACGTCGCCGTTGGTGTTGGTGCGGCGCGCTTTCAGGAATTCGGTCATGCCGGCATCGAAGATGCGGGCCAGGGCGCCCTGTTCGTCACGACGGCTGGCGACGGCCTGTTGCAGCATCGACAGATCTCCACCCGACCAGAAATCGTCTTCGAAACGGCGGGTCTGGCTGTGTGCACGTTTGATAGCCAGCCGTTTGGCGAAGATATATGTCCAGGACATGATGGAAATGGCCAGCAGCAGCAACATGATGAGCTGGACGGGGAGGCTGGCGTGCGTGACCAGCGAAATCAACGACATGTCGTTGGAGACTTGCATGGGTTATTCCTGAAGGGATTCCAATTTGGCGCGTACGACGGCAGGTAATGCCGCCGGACGCAGATGCACTGCATCGACACAACAGATTTGGATATTGCCATGCGCGAGCAGTTCCCCGTCGCGTTCCGCACGTTGGTCGAAATGTATCGACGCGCGGCCCACTCGGGTCACTCGGCTGCGTATGGTAATCAAATCGTCCAACCGTGCCGGTTTACGGTATGACATGTCCAGCGAATGGACGACAAACATCCGTGCTTCGTCTGCGACCAATGCCGACTGCTGAACGCCCAGTTCGCGCAGCCATTCGGTGCGTGCGCGTTCCAGGAATTTCAGATAGTTGGCGTAGAACACGACGCCACCCGCATCCGTGTCTTCGTAATAGACACGGATATTAAAGATGGCTTCGGTGAACGTCGATTCAATCACAGTGAGAGAGCAGCCTTATCAGCACGCCTAGCTTGGTGGGCTGGGCAGTCTACAGCGTTTCCAGCTTGTCCAGCACCTTATTCAGGGCCGACTCGACAGGAATTTTTACAGCATCGCTTTCGCGACGGGCCTGCAATTCCACCACACCGTCGTTCAGGCCGCGTTCTCCAACTGTTACGCGCAAAGGGACCCCTATCAGCTCCCATTCAGCGAACATAACCCCTGGCCTGGCGTCACGATCATCCAAAATGACGTCCACGCCACGGGCGCGCAGTTCGTCATAGAGTTTTACGGCCTCGTTACGAACAGTTTCATTTTTACCCCAGCCTACCGGGCAAATCACGACTTCGAACGGGGCGATGGCCCTGGGCCAGAGGATGCCGCGTCCATCGTGATTTTGTTCAATGGCTGCGCCTGCGATTCGGGTGATCCCGATGCCGTAGCAGCCCATTTGCAGGGTGGCGGGCTTGCCGGTCTCGTCCAGGAAGGTCGCCTTGAGTGCGTCGGAGTACTTCGTACCCAAGAAAAAGACGTGTCCTACCTCGATGCCGCGCTGGATCGCCAGATGGCCCACGCCATCGGGCGACGGGTCTCCGGCCACCACGTTGCGCAGGTCAGCGACGATTTCGGGTTCCGGCAGGTCCCGGCCCCAGTTGGCGCCGGTGTAGTGGTAGTCCTCGCGATTGGCGCCGCAGACAAAATCCGCCATGTTGGCGACTGTGCGGTCCGCTACGACGCGTACCGGCAGCGCCGTGCCGATCGGGCCCAGATAGCCGGGTTTGCAGCCAAAATGCTCTACGATTTCGGATTCGGTGGCAAAGCGGAAGTCTGCCAGGCCGGGGATTTTGCCGGCTTTGATTTCGTTGAGTTCGTGGTCGCCACGCAGCATCAGCAGCCAGATCTGAACCTTGCCGGGCTCGGGTTCGGTCGCCAGCACCAGCGATTTGAGGGTGCGCTCCAGGGGCAGCCCCAGCAGTTTGGCGACGTCCTCGCATTTGGCGGCCCCAGGGGTGGGAGTGGCCTCAAGCGTCTGGGCCGGCGCCGCCCGCTCGGCCAGCAGGCAGGGGGCCTCGGCCAATTCGATATTGGCGGCATACTGGGAGTCGGGGTTGTACGCCAGCAGGTCCTCGCCCGTGTCGGCGATGACCTGGAACTCGTGGCTGCGTGTGCCGCCAATCGAGCCCGTATCGGCTGCAACAGCACGGAATTCCAGCCCCAGACGGCTGAAAATGCGCATGTACGCGTCATACATCTTGTCGTAGCTTTGCTGGGCGCTGGCCTCGTCGCGATCGAACGAATACGCATCCTTCATGGTGAATTCCCGGCCACGCATCAGCCCGAAACGGGGGCGGCGCTCGTCTCGGAACTTGGTCTGGATGTGATAGAAATTCAGGGGCAATTGCCGATAGCTGTGGATTTCGTTGCGGGCGATATCGGTAATGACTTCTTCCGAGGTCGGTTGCAGGACGAAATCGCGCTGATGGCGGTCCTTGATGCGCAGCAATTCCGCGCCGTATTGCACCCAGCGGCCGGATTCCTGCCAGAGCTCGGCGGGCTGCACCACGGGCATCAGCAGCTCGATCCCGCCCGCCGCGTTCATTTCGTCGCGGACGATGGCTTCGATTTTGCGGATGACCTTCAGGCCCAGGGGCATATAGGTGTAAATCCCACCCGCTAATTTGCGGATCATGCCGGCCCGGGTCATCAGTTGGTGGCTGACGACTTCGGCTTCGGAGGGGGCTTCTTTCAGCGTGTTGAGATGGTAGGTAGATGCGCGCATAGTTAAAGGTGGCTATGGATACGTATAATCGACTGTAATTGTATTGAATTCGGTGGGGGTGGCCATGCTTGATCGTGAAGGCTACCGTCCCAATGTCGGCATTATTCTCGTCAACAGCAAAAACGAGGTCTTTTGGGGCAAGCGAATCCGGGAACATGCTTGGCAGTTTCCGCAGGGCGGCATCAAATATGGCGAAAGCCCGGTGCAGGCCATGTATCGCGAGCTCCACGAAGAAGTAGGCTTAAAGCCTGAACATGTCCGTATTTTGGGGCGCACACGTGATTGGTTGCGTTATAACGTGCCGGACCATTTCGTCCGGCGAGAGTGGCGAGGGCACTATAAGGGTCAAAAGCAGATCTGGTTTTTGTTGCGTCTAGTGGGGCGCGACTGCGACGTGTGCCTGCGCGCGACGCAGCATCCGGAGTTCGATGCTTGGCGCTGGAGCCAGTATTGGGTGCCTCTGGACGCGGTCATTGAGTTCAAGCGCGAGGTATATACCCTGGCCCTGAACGAGCTCTCGAGCATTTTGTTCCGGCGCCAGCACGAAACCCGCTATCTGCGCCAACGGGTTCATGGCCCGGCACGCGTTGCCGATAGCCTTTCTGCCGACTCAGACGGCCATGCGCATATTGCTGGTTGAAGACGAGCTCGAAATGGCCTCGTGGCTGGTTCGGGCGTTGGCGCAGAGCGGGTTTACCCCCGATCATGCGCCAGACGCTCGCAGCGCCGAGGCCATGATGAGCACTCACGAATACGACGCCATCGTCATGGACCTGCGCTTGCCCGACAAGCACGGGCTGGTGGTGCTGCGCGACATGCGTAATCGTGACGACCGCACGCCCGTACTGTTGCTGACGGCGCAGGGCGCCTTGCAAGACCGGGTGCGTGGGCTCAATCTCGGCGCCGACGATTTCCTGACCAAGCCATTCGCGCTCGAAGAACTCGAGGCTCGTGTCGCGGCCTTGGTGCGGCGCAGCCGGGGGCGCCAGCAGCCACGGCTGCAATGCGGGTCGCTGTCTTATGACGGCGAGAGCCGTGCCTTTACCCTGGACGGTGCTTTGCTACTGCTCACGCCCCGCGAGCACGCCGCCTTGGTGGCGTTGCTGACGCGTAGCGGCTATCCCGTGGACAAGGCCCAGTTGTTCGGCAAGGTATTCACCCAGGACAGCGAGTCCAGTCTGGACGCTATCGAAGTCGTGTTGCATCGGTTGCGCAAAAAACTCGCGGGTAGCGACGTGCGCATTGTGACGGTGCGCGGATTGGGATACATGCTGGAAAGCAGCGTCAGTGAAACTGCCGAGCTCTGACCGGTTTCGCTTGCCGTTGTTCGGCATTCGGACGTTGTTGATCACCCTGTTGCTGCCAGGGGTGATCCTGTTGCTGGTGATCGATAGCTGGAACGATTATCGGACCTTGTCTGCGATCACCAACGAAGCCTACGACAGCGCGCTGCTCGAGCCTGCGCGGGTGTTGGAAAGCAGTATCGAATTTACCGACGCCGGGCAGTTGATCGTGGCCACGCCGGTGTATGCGCAGGTGATCCTCGAGTCCAAGGCGGGGTTGCGGAAATATTTTCGCATCGAGGAAATCTCCCCCCCGCTTCCCGAGGGATCCGAAGTCGTACCGCCCTCTGGCCGGACGCTGGCCGGTATGCCCGAATTGCCTCGCCCTCCCGCTTGGCCCTCCACCCGCGGCGAGCCCATGTTTTTCAACAGCGTCTATCGTGATGATCCGGTTCGCGTGGTAGCCGTGTTGCGCGATTTGTATTATCGCGGCCAGCACCGTCAGGTGTTGGTGCTCGTCGCCGAAAGTATTGGACGGCGGTTGCAGGCTGAGGAGGCCGCCCGGCGCCAGGAGTTATTGCGTGATGCGCGCATGTTGGCGCTGGTTGCCATTCTGGTGTGGTGGGGGGTGGCCTGGTCATTGCGTCCGTTGACCAGGTTGCGCAATGATATCCGTGTTCGCTCGCCAGAAGACATGACGCCGCTGGATGCGGCGCGGGTTCCCAGCGAGGTGATCCCTCTGGTCGAGGCAGTCAACTATCACATCGAACGGCATAGGCGGGTGTTGGATGAGCAGGCCCAATTCCTGGCCGATGCTTCGCATCAGTTGCGCACACCAATGGCGATCATTCTCACGCAGGCGCAATATGCGCTGCGCGAGCCTGATCCCCAACGCGCCCAGGAAGGCCTGCGCGCCATCGTGGATCAATTGGGGCGAACACGGCGCTTGACCGAGCAGTTATTGTCGTTGGCACATGCCAGCCAGGAGGATTCGACACCTCGCCAGCTATTGGATCTGAATGACGTGGCACGCAATGTCGTTTTGCAATATCTGCCGTTGTCACATGAAAAAGGGCAAGATCTGGGTTGGGTGGCGGCTGAGCCCACCGACGCGCCAATCCTCAATGCCCATGCATCGCGTGCCGCAGAAAGCACAGAGGCGTCCGATACCATCGCCGAGATGGGTGAGGCCCGTGATGGGGACGAAAGTGCCTCCGTAGTACCGGTGTTGCCTGTGTTCGGCAGCGAGGCCGAGCTGCATGAGGCGTTATCGAATCTCTTGCACAACGCCATTCATTATGCCCCTGTGGGGGCGCGGATCACCGTATCGGCGGCCTTGGCTGGCGATCGGGCAGAGGTCTCGGTATCCGATAACGGTCCTGGCATTGATGTGGCATCACGCCATCGCGCATTTGCCCGTTTTGACCGTCTGGGTTCCGGGCGCGGTTCGGTTTCATCGGGATCGGGATTGGGATTGTCCATTGCCCGTGCCTATGCGCGCCGCAATGCGGGCGATATCACGTTGCGTGATGGAGAGCCCAATACTCAGGGCGGAGTCGGGTTGGCGGCCGTGTTGTGGCTGCCGTTGGCGATGCCCAGGGACATCTCGTCTGGCGCCGCCAAGGACTAGACCCCCATCTCGCCGGTATTTATCGTCCTGGCATACACCCCGGGCAGTCGTTCCGAAATAAAGTTCAGCAGCGCCCGTACCGCCGGCGACATGCCTCGGCGCGAGGGATAGATGCAGTGCACGATACCCGTGGGCGCACGCCATTCCGGTAACACTTGCACTAACTGGCCTTGCCGTAATGCGTCATAGATTGCCACGCTGGGCAACAGGGCGATTCCGCGGCCACGTACGGCAGCTTCGGTCAGCACGATGAAATCATTGCAGCACAGCCGCGGCTGCACTGACACCTCGACTTCTTCATTGGCGGCATTACGCAGCCGCCAGCGCACGTCGGTTTGAGGGTCGTTAAAGCTCAGCGTCGCGTGCGCGGACAAGTCTTGTGGTGTTTCCGGGGTGCCGTTGCGCTCCAGGTACGCCGGGCTTGCGACCATGGTGCTGCTATCCTCACCCAAATGCTTGACGACCAGTTCCGCGTCGGTGTCCAGCCGCGTACGCACGCGTAACGCGAGATCGACCCCTTCGCGGATCAGGTCGACGCGGCGATTCGTGGCCAACACCTGTACGGACACTGATGGCCAGGTGTCCAGAAATTCCGGCAGCAGTTGCGCCAGCATTTGCTGCGCAATGGAAATGGGACAACTGATGATGACGGGCCCGCAGGGCTGCGATTGCAGCTGGCGCATGGCTTCTTCTGCTGCGCGGGCAGATGCCGTCATTTCGCGGCAATAATGCAGATAACGTTCGCCCGCCAGGGTCAGCCGCAGTCGACGGGTCGTACGTTGCAGCAGTCGCACGCCCAGCGTTTCTTCCAGATGGGCAATGCGCCGCGACAGGCGCGATTTGGGGATATCCAGGGCGCGTGCCGCGGCGCTGAAACCGCCGTGCTCTACCACCTGAGAAAAAAAGTACAGGTCGTTTAAATCTTGCATGGCGGTACCAGGGGCTGGCCTTAGTCTCGCAGACGGGTGATCAGGCTGGACGTGTCCCAGCGGCCGCCGCCGGCGCGCTGCACATCGCCGTAGAACTGATCCACCAGTGCCGTCAAAGGCAGGCGGGCGCCATTGTTGCGGGCTTCGGCCAATACCAGTCCGAGGTCCTTGCGCATCCAATCCACGGCAAAGCCGAAATCGAATTTGTCGTCCACCATGGTGCCGCCGCGGTTTTCCATCTGCCAGCTTTGTGCCGCGCCTTTGCTGATGACATCCAGCACGAGTTTCATGTCCAGATTCGCTGCCTGGCCGAACGCAATGGCCTCCGACAACCCTTGGACGATTCCGGCGATGCAGACCTGGTTCACCATTTTCGCCAATTGACCGGCGCCGGGAGCGCCGACGAGCGTAACGGCACGGCCATAGGCTTGGGCAATGGGCTTGATGATGTCGAAGGCTGCTTGGTCGCCACCGCACATGATGGTCAACACCCCGTTGACGGCCCCGGCCTGGCCACCGGACACCGGGCCATCTACGAATTGCAGGTTCAGTTCGCGAGCCTGTCCGTACAGTTCGCGAGCGACGTCTGCCGATGCTGTGGTGTGATCAACAAAAATCGCACCCGGTGCCATGCCGGCAAAGGCGCCATTGTCACCGAGCACCACGCTGCGCAGGTCGTCGTCGTTGCCCACGCAGGCAAAAACGATTTGTGCGCCAGCGACGGCTTCGCGCGGCGTGGGGGCACTGTTGCCGCCGAATTCCTGCGCCCAGGCTTTTGCCTTGGCTTCGGTGCGGTTGTATACCGTTACTTGGTGGCCGGCTTTTGCCAAATGGCCAGCCATGGGAAGGCCCATGACGCCCAAGCCAAGAAATGCGACTTTCTGGGGTACGACTTTGTCGTAATCCCTGGAACCGATCGATGCCATACCAAATCTCCGGGTTGTTCGTGTCAAAACCTAAAACCTGAACGTTACCGCAATCCGCGCACGACTCGGTACCTCAGGAGGAAAAAAAGCCCTCAGAATGTAGAGCACCTGAGGGCTTTCTTCCTTACGACTACCGAATTGGCAGCGCGTTGCGCCGTTTATTTCGGCATATCGTCTTCTTGATACGCCCGGATCACGTCGGCATAGTTGCTGTCGGCCTGAAAGCCCAGCGATTTGGCGCGCGTGGCGGCGAATTCGCCGGGCCAGGATTCGACGATCTTTTTGACGGCCTCGTTTGGCTCCCACTTCACCAGATCTGCAACCTGATCGCCTGCGACCTCGCGCAGCGCGTCCACCATCGCTTTCACGCTCACCGACAGGCCAGGCAGGCTGATAGTGCGGGAGAAACCGATCGCGTCGCCGTCCAATTCATGGCCATGGATGAGGTTTTCGATCGCATAGCGCGGCGACATCAGCCACATCTTGGTCTCGGGCGAGACGGGAGCGACGGCGCTTTCGCCGTTCAAGGGCTCGCGCACGATGCCGCTGGCAAAGCTCGATGCGGCGGCATTGGGTTTGCCCGGGCGTACGCTGATCGTGGGCATGCGCAGCGTGCGGCCATCGATAAAGCCTTTGCGGCTGTAATCAGACACCATCAACTCGCCAGAGACCTTTTGCGCACCGTACGAGCTCATCGGCGTGGGCGCGGTGTCGTCCTGCACGATCGCAGGCAGCTTGCCACCGAAGACCGCGACCGAGCTGGTGAAAACGAAACGCGGCTTGTGGCCGAGCGTGCGGCACAAATCCAGCAGCTCGCGCGTGGCATCCAGATTGATGCGCATGCCCAGGTCGAAATCGGCCTCTGCGGCGCCGCTGACCACGGCCGCCAGATGGAACACCGAGGTCACGCTGGTGTCGATGACTTGGCGCAGCAGGGCTGCATCTGCGATGTCGCCGGTTACGACCTTGATGCGAGGGTCATCCAGGTCCGTGGGGGCCACCATATCCAGCAGGATGATCTGCTCGATTTTTTCGGGTTGGCCGCTGGCACCTTTCAGTTCGCCGCGTTCCAGCAATTTTTTGGCCAGGCGTTTGCCCAGGAAACCGGCGCCGCCGGTAATCAGTACCTTACTCATTATTTGCCTTCCGAGTTGGCACGGTACGTACGCAGCCAGGCCAGGCCGTCGCTCGTTGCCGCACGGGGTTTGTATTCGCATCCCACCCAGCCCTGATAACCCAATTGGTCCAGGGTCTGGAAAATAAAGGGGTAATTCAGTTCTTCGCCATCGGGCTCGTTGCGGCTGGGCACGCTGGCGATCTGGATGTGTCCGATCTGATCAAACATGGCGCGCAGTTTCATGACCACATCGCCTTCCATGATCTGGGCGTGATAGCAGTCGAACTGCACTTTCAGGTTGTCGGCGCCGGTGGTGCGTACGACGTCCAGCGCATCCTTTTGATAGCTCAGCAGATAGCCGGGCATATCGCGCTGGTTGATGGGTTCAAGCACGATAGTCAGGCCTGCGGCCTTGGCTTGTTCTGTCGCCCAGGCCACATTGCGGGTGTACAGGTCCAGGCGCGCTGCGCGGTCCGCGTCCGCCGGCAGCAGGCCCGCCATGACGTGCACGCGTTGATTGCCCAGCACGCTGGCATACTCGATCGCGCGCGCGATCGCGTCCTTGAATTCCTGCTCGCGTCCCGGCAGTGATGCAATGCCGCGTTCACCGCCTGCCCAATCGCCCGGAGGCGCATTGAACAACGCCTGTTCGATGCCGTTGTCGACCAGGCGCTGCTTGATCTCGGCGGCGGGAAAGTCGTAGGGGAACAGATATTCCACACCTTCAAAACCGTCTTTCGCAGCCGCTGCGATGCGATCCAGGAAGGGCAGGTCTTGGTATAGGAAGCTGAGATTGGCGGCGAATTTCAATGACATTGTGGTAGCTCCGGGAAGTGCATACAGACTGGGCGCGGCCGATAGCGGCGCGCGCCCAGAGGATGTTTAGCGGTTCACCTCGTTCTTGTTGGTCAAGAACACGGCGACGGCGCCGAGCAGCAGCATGCCGGTCAACATGTACATGCCGGCCGCCGAACTCTTCGTGGCGTCATTCAACAGGCCAATGGCGTATGGGCTGACAAAGCCGGCCAGGTTGCCCACCGAGTTGATGACGGCAATACCTGCAACCGCGCCCGCGCCGGACAAAAATGCCGTAGGCAGCGACCAGAACAAGGGCGAGCAGGTCAACGCACCGCCCGCCGCGATGGACAGGAACACCATTGCCAGCACCGTGTTGTCGGCGTACGCGGCAGAGACTGCAAATCCGATCGCACCAAACGTCGCCGGAATGATCAAGTGCCAACGACGCTCACGCATGCGGTCGGCGTTGCGGCCGATCAGGATCATCGAAATCGCGGCAACAATAAAGGGAATGGCACTGATCAAGCCGATATTGAAGGCACCTTGCACCCCGGTGGATTTCACCAGCGACGGCATCCAGAATGTCAGGCCATACTGGCCCATGACAAAGCAGAAATAGATCAGGCACATCCACCACACTCGCAGATCGGTGAATACCGCTTTGGTGGTGCCGGGGCTGGTCTTGCTCTTGGATTTGGTCTCTGCCTCGATGTCGCGGGCAACGACCGCTTTTTCGTCATCGGTGAGCCATTTGGCCGAACGCACGTCGTTATCCAGATAGAGTAGCGTCACGATACCCAGGACCAAGGCGGGCAGGGCCTCGATGACGAACATCCACTGCCAGCCGCCATGGCCCATATAGCCATTGAAATTCTGCATCAGGTAGCCGGACAGCGGTCCGCCGAAAATTCCTGACAACGGAATGGCCGCCATAAATACCGCAATCATTTTGGCGCGGCGATGTCCAGGGAACCAGTACGTCAGATACAGGATCACGCCGGGATAAAAGCCGGCCTCAGCCGCGCCCAACAGAAAGCGCAGTACATAGAACTGCGTGGGCGTAGATACAAAAAAGAAGCAGCCCGACAAAATGCCCCACGTGATCATGATGCGCGCGATCCAGATGCGAGCACCGACACGATTCATCAGCAGGTTGGAAGGCACTTCGAAAAAGAAATACCCGATAAAGAACAAGCCCGCACCCAGCCCGAACACGGTTTCCGAGAAACCCAGATCGATGGACATTTGCAGCTTGGCAAAACCGACGTTCACGCGATCCAGATAGGCGATGACATAGCAGATCATCAAGAATGGCATGATGCGCCACGCGATCTTGGAATAGACGCGGTTGGACTCCGAATGCGATACCGCGCCAGCGGTGTCGGTCACTGTTTGAGCAGTCACTGTGCTCCTCCTGCTGTTTATGAAAAGGGGTGACGAGCCGCATTGGTGGCGCAGCTCGTGTGGTAACCGGCTCAGGCGCTACCAGCGCGCCTTGAATGTCTGGCGCAATTCATCGATCGCGTCCTCGGACAGTGCCGTGCCTTGCCGTTGCATCATGAGCCACAGCTTGGCGGTTTCTTCGAGTTCTTCCAGTGCAAAAGCCGCGTTGGACGCCGAGTCGTGCCAGACGACGGGTCCCAGGCGCTCAAGCAGCACGCCGCGCACGCTGCTGGCCAAGCCCGCGATCTGTTCCGCAACTTTTGGATCGCCAGGACGGTGATAGGGAATCAGCGGAACATGGCCCACCTTCATGACGTAATACGGCGTAATGGGCGGCACCACGTCTTCCGGCTTCCATACGCCAGCCAGGGTCAGGGCCACCAGATTGGTCGAGTGCGTATGAACGACTGCATTGGCTTGCGCATTGTTGGCGTAGACGTTGCGGTGCAATGCCAATGTCTTGGATGCGCGGGCGCCAGAAATTTGTACGCCGTCGGTGCCCACTTTGCTCAATTGAGCAGGATCCAGCATGCCCAGGCAGGCATCAGTGGGAGTGATCAACCAGCCATCGGTCAAGCGCGCGCTGATGTTTCCGGACGAGCCCACGGTGTAGCCACGATTGAACAGCGCCGCCCCGATGCGGCAGATTTCCTCACGCAGTGTGCTTTCCGCGTTTGCCGCGGCGTCGATAACGTTGGCCATTACAGAGAGCCTCCCACCGCTTTCAGGGCTTTTTCAAAGAAGTCCACCGTGCCGAAATTGCCCGATTTCAAGGCCAGTGCCAATTGCGCGTCGCCATTGCCGTCGATGGCGACCGTCGCGGGTACACCGGGATCGATTTGAGGGCCGATACGCAGGGCACGTACGTCCAGGGCCTGTACCACAGCGCCCGAGGTCTCTCCGCCCGCAACCACGAAATGCGTAACGCCTTGATCCCGCAAGCTGCTTGCAACAGTCGCCAAGGCTTGTTCGACCAATTCCCCTGCGCGTTGCGTGCCCAGCTCGGCCTGCACGGCGCGGACTTCGTCTGGCGTAGCGGTTGCATAGACCAGCACCGTTTTGGGGGCATGCTCTTGCGCAAACGCCAATGCTTGTTCCACCACGTTTTCGCCCCTGGCCAGCGCCAGCGGATCAATGCGGAACGCCGGGTGAGACGCCTTCCAGTGCGCGACCTGGCCGTTGGTGGCTTTGGACGCACTGCCTGCCAGCACGATGCTGCGGCCTTCGATACTCGGCAAATCAGCGGCCGAGCCCGTGGCGCTCAACGCGCCGGTGCGCACGAAATTGCCTGGTAGTCCCAGCGCGACACCAGAGCCGCCAGTAATCAACGCCAGATCGCTGCAACCTGCGCCCAGTGTGTACAGATCATCATTCGAGATCGCATCGGCAATTGCCATCCGGATGCCGGCTTCACGCAAGCTTGCAATCTTCGCCTTGATGGCGTCGGCGCCTTTCTTCACCGTATTCGCGTCAATCAGGCCCACTTTGGATGGAGTCTGACGTTGCAGTACCCGGACCAGATTGGCGTCGCGCATCGGCGTGAGCGGGTGGTTTTCCATCCCCGACTCATTTAGCAATGTGTCGT
The DNA here is from genome assembly GCF_965139195.1 of Bordetella tumbae. Taxonomy (GTDB): domain Bacteria; phylum Pseudomonadota; class Gammaproteobacteria; order Burkholderiales; family Burkholderiaceae_B; genus Bordetella_A; species Bordetella_A tumbae. Next base: position 172,178 of record NZ_CBCSJH010000009.1, read on the forward strand.
TCACAAACAAATGGCCGTGATACACCGTGCGGCCGTTCTCGGGGAACGCGGGGCACGCGATCGTAAAGTCCGCGCCCAGTGCTTGCAGCAATGCGTCCGCCACAGGTCCGATATTGCCCTGGTCGGTCGAGTCGAACGTCGAGCAGTATTTGAAGAAAAACTGCGTGCAACCCTGAGTTTGCAGCCACTTCAAGGCGGCCAGCGATTGCTCGACGGCATCTTGCGGTGCGATGGTGCGCGATTTCAGCGCGACGACGATGGCGTCCACATCCTGCACCGGCGCGGCAGGCACGCCGATGGTTTGAATCGTGCGCATACCCTCGCGCACCAGCATGTTGGCCAAATCAGTAGCGCCGGTAAAATCGTCGGCGATGCAGCCCAGCAAAGGCTTACCAGATGTCATGACGGAGATCCTGGGATAGCAGAGAAAAAAGTTGAATATGCTGTGTGCCTGCATCATCGATGCAGNCACGGCGTTTAATGCGTGTTGGGGTCGCGTTTAGGCGGGACTTCAATACCCGGGAAAATCTTGATGACCGCAGAGTCGTCCTCACCACCATGTCCGGCTGTCGAGGCCTGCATGAACATCTGGTGTGCAGTGGCCGACAGCGGCAGCGGGAATTTGCTGGCGCGGGCCGTATCCAGGACCAGACCCAGATCTTTCACGAAAATATCGACGGCCGACAACGGCGTGTAATCGCCGTTCAGGATGTGCGGCACGCGGTTTTCGAACATCCACGAGTTCCCTGCGCTGTTGGTGATGACCTCGTACAACGCATCAGGGTCCACGCCTTCGCGCAGGCCCAAGGCCATGGCCTCGGCCGACGCGGCGATATGTACGCCTGCCAGCAATTGATTGATGATTTTGACCTTGGAGCCTTGGCCGTGTTGGTCCCCCAGCCGATACACCTTGCCGGCCATGGCAGCCAGCACATGTTCGCAGGCTGCATAGGCGGCTGCCGGGCCAGAAGTCATCATCGTCATGGTTCCCTCTGCAGCACGTGCGGCTCCGCCGGACACCGGTGCGTCCAGCATATGCAGACCCATGCCTTGCAGACGCTGACCCAGACGAATGGCAAATTCGGGAGCCACCGTGGCGCATGCGATCACGACCGAGCCGGGCTTCATTGCATGCGCCAGGCCTTGCGTGCCGTCAGCGCCAAACAACACGCTCTCGGTTTGAGCGGCGTTGACCACCAGCAGGACAACGGCGTCGCAGTGTTGACCCATCTCAGCCAGGCTCTGGCAGGCGACCCCGCCTTCAGCGGCGAAACTGTCCAACACCTGTTGCCGAACGTCATTGGCATGGACGTTCAAGCCTGCACGCAGCAACGAGCGGGCCACGCCCAGGCCCATCGCGCCCAATCCAACTATGCCTACGTTCTTCGTCATATTCGTTCCTTCGATTACGTGGATGCCATGACGTCTCGAAAGTGGTTGCGCGGACGTCAGCGTGCGTCTGGCATCGGAGCTGCATGTGCCAGGCGCGGGTGGCAGGATGTCAGGTGTCGATCCCCGCGGTATTGGCTGGACTCGTCTTGCGCTTGCGTGAGCGCGGAGTGTCCGCAATAACCTGTTTGCTGGCACCTTTCGGCTGCGCTGCCGCACGGGAGGTGCCGGCAGAGGGCTTGCGGTCTTTTGTGACCGGATGCCCTGTCAGGCTGGCTGCTGCCTGCGCACTTTGTTTCAGGCGTCGCCCAGCGTTGTACAGATGGGTTTGCGCCATGTGACGCGCAGAGACTGGATCGCCAGCGCGTATTGCATCGACCAGCGCCTGGTGTTCTTCGTGGACCTGGCGTGCAAAATCGGCGTTTTGTGCCTCGTTGTTGCGCGTAATGTGCACGGCCGCTTCCAGATACTGATTCAGGAAACGCAACGTGTTCAACAGAAACGGATTCCCTGCAGCTTGGGCGATGGTCCGGTGAAACGCCACATCGGCCAATACGCCGTCGTTGCCTTTGGCCACCTCGTGCGAGATCTCAGCCAGTGCATTTTCAATTTTTCCCAGTTGGCGCGCTGTACGTTTTATCGCCGCCTGCTCGGCCGCTTCCGCTTCCAGCGCACGTCGCACGTCCAACAACTGCAACACCGCGCTCAAGGAGCCTACATCGCCGGGGTCAATGCGCAGCGGCATGACCAGGCCATGGCGGCTGACATACACACCGCTGCCTTGGCGCGATTCGACGACTCCCTGGCTCTTCAATTGCGCCGTGGCTTCGCGCACGACGGCGCGGCTGATGCCAAATTGCTCTGCCAGCACGGCCTCGGACGGCAATTTTGCCCCCGCGGGCAGGTTGCCGTTGCTGATTTGCTCCAGCAGCGCCTGTGCGACACCGTCGCTCAGCCCCGCACGAGAATTGACTTTCTGGAACATGTCTCTGGGTTCTATTTCTAGTTGATTTACTCTGAAAACCACCCTGGTTATCAGACAACTTTGCGGAAGTTTAACCGACGAAGTCAAACTGTCAAATTCCCCCAGGGATGCTCTTTCTGCATACGGAACATCCCGCGCGGTGCCTGGATCAGTTGTCTCAAAAGACTACAGGCTCCTCCGCGTTCAAGGCAAAAAAAAGCCAGGCACTTCATAGTGCCTGGCATCAGGGACGCGATCTATTCATCCCCTTCCGACACCTATACGCAGTGTCGGCAGGGGCGTGCATGCGCTCACTCTTCTTCGACGAACGTCTCTTCACGTTTCTTGCGGATCGACGGCAACGCCACAATCACGACCAGAAACACTGCGACAGCCAACAGCGAAGCCGACAGGGGACGGTCCACGAACGTCATGAAGTCACCGCGCGACAGCAGCAGGGCGCGACGGAAGTTTTCTTCCATCATGGGGCCCAGCACCAGGCCCAGCAGCAACGGGGCGCCTTCACACTTCAGTTTCGACCAGACATAGCCGATCACACCAAAGATCGCCGTGGTGAAAATGTCGAACGTGTTGTAGTTCAACGAATACACCCCGATCGTGCAGAACACCAGAATCGCCGGATACAGGATGCGATAGGGCACTTTCAGCAGTTTGACCCACAGGCCGATCAGCGGCAGGTTCAGCACCACCAGCATCAGGTTACCGATCCACATCGAGGCGATCAGACCCCAGAACAATTCCGGGTGGCTGCTCATCACCTGAGGGCCGGGCTGAATGTTGTGGATGGTCATCGCACCCACCATCAACGCCATCACTGCGTTGCCCGGGATACCCAGGGTCAGCAGCGGGATGAACGACGTCTGTGCCGCAGCGTTGTTGGCCGACTCGGGGCCGCCCAGACCGGCCGGATGGCCTTTACCGAAGCGCTCGGGGTTCTTCGAGATCTTCTTTTCCAACGTATACGAGGCAAACGAAGACAGCACCGCGCCGCCGCCGGGCAGAATACCCAGCATCGAGCCCAGAATCGTGCCACGCACCGCAGCCGGAGCCGCTTCCTTGAACTCTTGCTTGTTCGGATACAGCGAGCCGATCTTGTCGGTAATGTCGACGCGATTCTCTTTCTGTTCCAGGTTGGTCATGATCTCGGCAAAGCCGAACACGCCCATGGCCACGATGGCAAAGTCGATACCGTCTTGCAGTTCGGGAATACCGAAATCAAAGCGGGCGACCCCCGAGTTGACGTCCGTACCCACCATACCCAGCAGCAGGCCCAGGATGATCATCGCGATCGCCTTGGGCAGCGAGCCCGAGGCCAGCACCACCGCACCCACCAGACCCAAGGTCATCAGCGAGAAATACTCGGCGGGGCCGAACTTAAAGGCGACTTCAGCCAATGGGGGCGCAAAAGCGGCCAGCAACAGCGTTGCGACGCAGCCGGCAAAGAACGAACCCATGGCGGCAATTGCCAGTGCGGCGCCCGCCCGTCCGTTACGCGCCATCTGGTGGCCGTCGAGCACAGTCACCACGGCGGACGTCTCCCCAGGGAGTGCCACCAGGATAGCCGTGGTCGAACCGCCATACTGCGCACCGTAATAAATACCGGCCAACATGATCAGGCCGGCTACCGGCGGCAGCACGTACGTGATCGGCAGCAGCATCGCGATCGTCGGAACAGGGCCAATCCCGGGCAACACCCCGATCAAGGTACCCAGAATACAACCCAGCAAAGCGTATAGCAGGTTCTCGGGCGTGAACGCCACCGAGAATCCCAGCATCAAGTGATCAAATAATTCCATGGCCGAAGACTCCTTAGTTCATGCCTAGAAACGACGGCCACAGCGGGAAAATCAGCCCCAGCCCTTTGATGAATGCCAGATACGAGAACACCACCAGGAAAATGCCGTTGCCGATGGCCACTTTCAGGTTGAACTCGTGGCTGGCCAGGCTGCTGACGACGACCAGTGCAAAGACCGAGATATAGACACCCAGCAATTTCAGGATCAGGGCGTACAACACGACGGATCCGATCACCAGGAAGGTGATGCGCCAGTCGAATTTGTCGACATGGGTCTCCGTTGCTTTTTTGCTCAGCGAACCAAGCAGCACAATGGCGCCCAGTAAGGCCAGGACTAATCCCAGCGCGAAAGGAAAGTACCCCGGCCCCATCCGGGCGGCAGTCCCCATTTGATAGCTCGTCGATTGCCAAGCGGCTGCCAATCCGATGGCGATGAACATCACCCCGGACCAGAAATCCTGCCGATTGCGTAGCTGCATGGTCTACTCCTATTTACAGCATGTGAGTTAAAGCCAAGTCGTTCAATGAACGATGCTCTGAAAAAATGAACACCTCGTCGTGCTGCTCGTTGTTATGAAATCGAGGTGCGTCTTTTGAGCAGGGCGCATGGTAGCGAAGGGGCCTGGGCCTGCAAACCCAAGCGGTTCGAGATGCGGATGGGGTTTTCCCTAAAACTGGCATCCAAGTTGTAACCTTGGGCCACTACCGGTCCAAAATGAAAGCAAAATGAAAGTAAATAGAAAGACAGGCGAAAGCCTGTGATCGATCAACGCTTGATCAACGCAAGTCCTGTGTCAGAATTCTTTGGTACCAGCAGTTTTGAGTTGTTAGCTGCAAGTCCTACAGAATATTGCTGGTTTTCTCACGTTGCGTATGGCCTCCCAGCCAATGCGCGGATGGTTTACGATAGCGCCCATGCTGCAAGATCTAGATCAACTCGCCGCCCGTATCGGGCAATTAGTGCAACGCACCCGGCAACTTCAGGCCGAGCGTGATGCGTTGCGTATCAGCCTGGGCCAAAGCGAAGCCGCTCAGCGTGCATTAGAGCAACGCTGCAACGAGCGTCAGGCCGAAATTTTGGTGCTGCAGACCAAATTGCAGGAGCACGACGGGGCGGTCGAAGACCTCCTGTCCGAGGCGCGCCAGTCAGAAATAGATCTGCGTGCGCAGCTTGCCCGCCAAATATCCGAGCAGCAGACGCTCGAATCTCGTGCCCAGACTCGCGAGGCGGAATTGCTCGGCAGCCTCAATGCCAAAGACACGGATCTGCAACGCCTGCGTGTCGCCACAGATGCCGCCCGCGAGCGGATCGATAGCGTGTTGGCGCGTCTGCCGGGCGCTGCCGCCGAAGACCAATCCTCCGGAGCGCAGCCCTGATGGAACGTATTGATGTCACGATATTGGGGCGCGATTATTCTCTCGCGTGCTCCACCGAAGAAAAGCCCACCCTGTTGGCCGCCGTGCGCCACGTTGATCAGCTCATGCTGCGTATCCAGGGTTCTGGCAAAGTCTCCAGTAACGAACGCATTGCCGTCATGGCGGCTTTGCAGATTGCCAGCGAGTTGTTATCTATGAAAGCGCCCGACGGTCCCCTCGGAGGTTTGGCGGTAGGCGAGTTCAAGGGTAGAATCGAACACATGAATTCCCTGCTTGACGACGCATTGTCGAAACAGGGGTAGCAGTACGGACTTCGGTCCCCAGCGTGTCGGTATCACGCATGATTTGATGTTTTTTCAGTTTGTCCCTGCCGTGCTCGTGACCTGGCCATACATTCTCTGAACCTATGTCTTACGGCATATTGGTTGCGTGAATGGTGAGTGGGAGTGATTGTCTACCCGTAGACGAACCCGAAGCTCAACGGATCGCGACCACCTTGAACCTCACGGTTCGAGATGCCGGCCTAGACGGCACAGGCGGGGCATCTATTCCGGCGGACCTGGGTTTTCTCTCAGGTCCGCGCCGGATGCCTCTCTTTCCCACTCTCTTATACAGGTCTGTCATGATGCACTCCTTTCGCGTGCCTTCATTGAACCGTCTTGCGGCTGCCTGCTGCGCCGCATTCGCCTTGACGGCCGCGCCGTTGGCGCATGCTCAGCAACCGCCTGCGCCGCCTCGCGCGCCTGCGCCTGCTGTACATCCCGACGAACGCGTGCCCGAATTGACGCTGCAGGCGTCTGCCTCTGCCGATGTGCAGCAGGACACCGTTCGCATCACGCTGGCCGCAGAGTTCGATGCCGACTCACAGACCAAGGCCACGACCCAATTGAGTACAGTGCTTGATGAGACCGTCAAGCGTACCGAGGGTGCAAAGGGCATCCAGGTCCACACCAGCGGCTACAACGTGTGGCCCAACACGGACGAAAAAGGCAAAATCCAGAATTGGCGCGCACGCGGAGAAATCATCCTCGAGTCCAAGGACTTTGCCGCTGCCTCGGCATTGGCCTCCAAGCTGTCCGACAAGGTCGCCATATCGCAAATCAGTTTCTCGCTGTCACGCGAGGCGCGCGACGCTGCGGAAAAGAAACTGCTCAGTCAGGCGGCCGATGCCTTTCTGGCGCGAGCACAGGCCGCGGCCCAGGCTTTCGGCTATAGCAGCTATCGCGTGCAACAGCTCGAGCTGAGCGGAGGCGGTTCACCGGTCCCGGTACCGAGACCGATGGGTGCGATGGCCAAAAGCAGCCTCAGCAGTGCAGCCGGCTACGCCGATGCACCGCTCGAGGCAGGCCAGGTCACCGTGACGCTTTCCGTCAACGGGACTGTCGCTTTGCAGTAAAGAAAAACATCACGACGCCGATGAGCACCATGGGCAGGGACAGCCACTGTCCCATGCTCATGCCTCCGGCGAGCAAGCCCAGAAAATTATCCGGTTCGCGCGTGAACTCCACCAAAAAGCGGAATGCGCCATAACCGATCAAAAACAGTGCGCTCACTTGACCGAGGGGGCGAGGCTTGCTGGAAAACCACCAGAGCAGGGCGAACAGCACAATGCCCTCCAACCCCAGTTCATAAAGCTGCGAGGGGTGGCGCGGCACATCGGTGCCCGATTGCGGAAATACCATCGCCCAGGGCACATCAGTGGCGCGGCCCCAGAGCTCGCCATTGATAAAGTTACCCAGACGGCCTGCACCCAGGCCCAGGGGAATGAGCGGGGCGATGAAATCACTGATCGTAAAGAACGACACCTTCTTTTTACGCGCAAACAGCAGCATCACCAGGATCACGCCGATCAGCCCGCCGTGGAAAGACATCCCACCTTCCCAGAGGTAAAAGATTTCCAGGGGATGGGTCAGGTAATAGCCGGGTTTATAAAACAGCACATAGCCCAGACGGCCGCCCACCACCACGCCCAGCACGCTGTAGAAAATAATATCTTCCAGGTCGCGCGTATTGAGCGCCGGCGTGTGGCCGCGTGTCAGGCGTCGCCGGCCCAACAAATAAACCAGTGCAAATCCGACGAGATACATCAGGCCGTACCAATGAATAGCGACGGGGCCGATGCTCAGGGCAATAGGGTCAAACTCGGGATGGTGCAGCATAATCCGCCATGCAATAAAAGATTGGGTCGATAATAACCGGCACAGGTGTCGTTATGCCGCTCGGTATGTAATGACTCTCAAGGAAATGCCGAATCAGTTGGGCCAGTAAATTTTCCATATCCAGGAAAATCAAAGACCTGGACGCTCTTGAACTTGCTACATTCGACTTATTCAGCGCGATTCCTTGATTTTCTTGCTCCTCAGCAAGAAGCGAGCTGGGCGGCACCCTGTTCAGGAGCGCCCAATATGGAGACAGACCATGCCCAATAACGAACGTTCACGCCACGTGACCCATGGCGTCGCCCGTGCGCCCAATCGGGCGATGTATTACGCTCTGGGCTACCAAGAATCCGATTTTGATAATCCCATGATTGGAGTGGCCAATGGTCACTCCACCATTACGCCTTGTAATAGCGGCCTGCAGCGCTTGGCCGACGCCGCCATCGATGCGATTCGTGAGTCGCGCGCCAATCCCCAGGTATTTGGCACGCCCACCATCTCCGATGGCATGTCCATGGGCACCGAGGGCATGAAATATTCCCTGGTTTCGCGCGAGGTGATTGCCGACTGTATCGAAACGGCGGTTCAAGGGCAGTGGATGGATGGCGTGGTCGTCATCGGGGGCTGCGACAAAAACATGCCGGGCGGCATGATCGCGCTGGCCCGCACCAACGTCCCGGGTATTTATGTATATGGCGGCACCATCAAGCCCGGCCATTACCAAGGCAAAGACCTGACCATCGTCTCGGTGTTCGAGGCCGTGGGCGAGTTCACCATGGGGCGTATGGACCAGGAAGACTTCAAGCAAATCGAGAAATGCGCGATTCCGGGTTCGGGATCCTGTGGCGGGATGTACACCGCCAACACGATGAGCTCTGCCTTCGAGGCGCTGGGTATGAGCTTGCCGTATTCCAGCACGATGGCCAACGAAGACGACGAAAAAATCGTATCCGCGGCCGAGTCGGCCCGGGTTCTGGTCGATGCCGTACGGCGCGGCGTGCGACCACGCGACATCATTACCCGCGAATCCATCGAAAATGCCGTGTCCGTCATTATGGCCACGGGCGGCTCGACCAACGCGGTGCTGCATTTTCTGGCCATCGCGCATGCGGCTGAGGTCCCCTGGACGATCGATGACTTCGAGCGTATTCGGCGCCGTGTCCCCGTTATTTGCGATTTAAAACCATCCGGCCGCTACGTCGCCACCGATCTGCATCGTGCGGGCGGAATTCCGCAAGTGATGAAACTCCTGCTGGACGCGGGATTGCTGCATGGGGATTGCATCACCATTACTGGCAAAACCATCGCAGAAACTTTGGCAGACGTTCCTGCGGTACCTCGTTCAGATCAAGATGTGATTCGGCCGATAGACCGCGCTCTGTATCCTCAGGGGCATCTGGCCATTCTCAAGGGCAACTTATCTCCCGAGGGATGCGTCGCCAAAATCACGGGCCTGAAGAATCCCGTCATCACCGGCCCTGCCCGCGTTTTCGATTCCGAAGACGAAGCCATGACAGCCATCATGGACCGTCGGATCCAGCACGGCGACATCGTCGTCATCCGTTACGAGGGCCCCAAAGGCGGCCCGGGAATGCGCGAAATGTTGGCGCCGACCTCCGCGTTGATTGGCCAGGGATTGGGCGAGACTGTGGGTTTGATCACCGATGGCCGTTTTTCGGGCGGAACCTGGGGCATGGTCGTCGGGCATGTGGCTCCCGAGGCCTATGTTGGTGGTCCCATTGCCCTCATTCAAGAGGGCGATTCAGTTACCATCGACGCTCATCAGCTGCTGCTGCAGCTCAATATTTCCGACGAAGAGTTGGCGTCGCGTCGACAGGCCTGGGTCCAGCCCAAACCGCGGTACACCAGGGGCGTTCTGGCTAAATTCGGCAAATTGGCCAGCACGGCCAGCCGAGGAGCGGTGACAGACGCCTTTGAGTCCTGACAATTTGAGCTCAGGCCCGGTTGGCCACGCAGTTGTGCGAAAGGGGGCGGCAGTCAGGAGGCCGGCAGCCGAAATCCAGGATGTCGCCGTTTCGCGATTTTGATGTGTTTTTTGAACTTGAGACAGCACGGATGTATGTAACGACAGGCAGGACGGCCGCCATTGTTTTCGGCCTATGGACAATCATTCTGTCCCCCATTGGTGCGCAAGCGGCCGACCAATCTACAGGCGAGGCCTTGGCGCAAAGCAAAGCCTGTATGGCGTGTCACCAAGTCGACAGCAAACGCGTGGGGCCGCCATTGCGCAGTATCGGGGAACGATACGCCGCGGCGGGCGAGGGCGACGCCATGGTGCAGTACCTGACAGGCAAAATCCGCTCCGGCGGACGAGGCGTCTGGGGGGCCGTACCCATGCCGGCTCAACCACAGGTCAGTGAAGAGGATGCCCGCACGTTGGCCGAGTGGGTGCTATCTCTGGCGCCGGCTAAATCAAAGTAGTCCCGGCTGACTTGGTCTTTATGCCTTTATATATAGCGGCCCGTCTCCATATCTGTCCCTCTATCTATATATAGAGCGACGGCGCCATTCCTATCTGCTATCTAGATATAGTAGATAGCAGCGGCAGAGAAATGCCTATTGAATAAGGAACCATGATCATGTCGGAACCCACATCTTCCCCGGTTACCGAGGTTGCCATCCTGGGCGGAGGCTGCTTCTGGTGCGTCGAGGCCGTCCTCGAGGATTTGCGCGGCGTCGTCAGCGTGCTGCCCGGCTATAGCGGCGGCCATGTCGATCATCCGTCGTACGAGCAGGTCTGCGGTAAAGCCACCGGTCATATCGAAGTCGCCCGCGTCGAGTTCGATCCCTCAGTATTGTCCTATGCCGACCTGTTGCGGGTATTTTTCGCGACGCATGACCCGACCACTCCGGGGCGTCAGGGTAATGACGTGGGCCCCCAGTACGAGTCCGCCATCTTTTGGCAAAACGAGACCCAGCGCGAGCAGGCCCAGACCGTTATCGCCGAAGTCGATGCGCAGCATATTTATGATGCGCCCATTGTGACCCAGCTGCGCGAGCCCGCCACGTTCTGGCCCGCAGAGGACTATCACCGTAATTACTTTGAATTGCATCCCGAACAGGGCTACTGCCAATTCGTGATTGCGCCAAAGGTCGCGAAATTCCGTAAACAATTCAGCGATCGACTGAAAAAACACGGTTAATACCCGTTCTTTCCTGGGGACGACTGGCTTTCAAGCCTCTCGTCCCCAATTTTTTTGGGGATTTCAGAAAAAAGTGCCGGTATTGCCGTAACGGCTTTGTAATGTGTGCTATAGTCTCGCTCCTTCGCTGCTTGAACACGAACTCAGACGAAACGCAGTTTCAGACGAGACGGATTCAGGCGGTGGGGCCGAAGTGGTGACGCAGTAAATTCCCGCGATGATGATTATTTGAGATCTAGTTGCACCGAATTTAAAAAGTGTGTTAATATTTCGGGCTCGG
>NZ_CBCSJH010000010.1:0-1343 GCF_965139195.1 Bordetella tumbae
GCGCGGGCGGGGATTCCTCCGCCATGGCGGCCGCAGTGGATTCGGGTGATACCGCCTCCCTTTCCGTAGAGGGGAGTTTCGCATTGGGTGGCACGGGGGGCGCCGGGGGCCACGGCAGTTCCGTGTGGGCAGCGGTAGGGGGATTGATCAATGTCTCGGGCGGCACGGCGACGTTCACAGCCGATTCCAGTGGTATGTCTCCCAGCAATATCACGACCTATGGCGATTACGCCAATGGCATTACCGCTCAATCGATAGGCGGCGGGGGCGGCAACGCTGGGTTCGGCAGCGCCACTACGCACTCATTTGGCAGTGGGACCAATCTTGCCCCTACGGTCAGTTTGGGCGGATCCGGAGGAAACGGTGGTAGTGGCGGACTCGTGCAAGTCGAAGTCATGCCGCTGGGACAAGTGCAAACCTGGGGCTCCGGCGCAATTGGGGTATTGGCACAGAGCATCGGCGGCGGGGGCGGCGCGTCGCAGGGTGGCTCGTTCACGATCTCGGGCACGACGTCCGCCAAGACAGGAGGAATGACGCTGACATTTGGTAACGACGGAGCCGCTGGCAATGTGGGCGGGTCTGTGGTGGTCGACGTCGCAGGCCAGATCGCGACGCATGGTGGCGATGCACCGGGCGTCCAGGCGCAATCGATCGGTGGCGGAGGCGGGCAGGGTGGCTCCGCAGGGTCTGATGCCTCGGCCGACAACCCCATCATCGCCGCCGAGGAGGCCAGGTCTGCAACGAGCAATGTTGCTTCACAGTTGGCCAAAGTGCTCGCCGACGAGGATCCCAGCGCGCCTTCCCCCGTCTTTCAGGCGAACGTGACCATAGGTGGCACCGGCGGCTCGGGCAATACTGGTGGATCCGTCGGCGTGACGACGGCGTCCCCAGCCAGCATCATGACCGGGGGCGATTGGTCCACCGGCATTTTTGCCCAGAGCGTCGGGGGCGGCGGCGGCAAAGGCGGCAATGCGTTGGCCACGGGAACGGGATGGGTCGATCCCGGCAAATTCCGATTGAGCGCCGAATTGGCGTTGGGCGGTGACGGCGGCACAGGCGGCGATGGCGGCGCGGTGACGGTCAAACTGGGCGGCGGCTCGATTTCGACAAAAGGTTTCGGCGCGGCAGGTGTCCTGGCTCAGAGCGTCGGCGGCGGTGGCGGCCATGGGGCCGATGGATCCGATGGCTATATTGGTTCCGTGACGCTAGGCATGAGCGAGGGCGGTTCCGCGGGACCCGGCGGCGCGGGCGGGACGGTCGATGTCAGCGTTGACAACAGCCCTGTCAAGGTGACGACGAGTGGCGAAGCGGCGTTTGGCATCATGCTGCAATCGGTGGGCGGC
>NZ_CBCSJH010000010.1:1349-155513 GCF_965139195.1 Bordetella tumbae
GGCTTTGCCGGGGTCGGTTCCAGCGTCTCTGCTGGGGTGGGGGATTTCGAGATCGCGAAGATCAGTTTGAACACCTCTAGCGCCAATAACCAGATTGGCTCCAACGGAGGCACGGTCGAGCTGACGGGCGGCGGCACGGTGAATGTCGTGACCTCGGGCAACAACGCATATGGCGTCCTTGCGCAAAGCGTTGGCGGCGGCGGCGGGACGATCATCAATTCTCAAAGCCATCAGGCTGCGGCCGGCATCGAGGTGGGTGTACAAGGCTCCGGCATGAGCGTCGGTCAGCTCGGCGAAACCGACGGCGGAAACGTCACGCTGAATCTTGCCGCAGCCTCGGGTATCCGTACCTCCGGGACGGGCGCGCATGGGATCGTTGCACAATCGGTCGGCGGCGGTGGTGGCGTTGTGGGGTTGCCAGGTACCGGGGCAACATTGACGGTGGATGGGAGCAAAGCGCCGACTTCTTATGGAGGTACTGGCGCGGGTGGGAATGTGTCCATCACGGCCAGTGGCGGTATCTATACCGACGGAAATGGGGCGATCGGTATTCTGGCGCAAAGTGCCAGCGGCGCCGGAGGATTGCTGCTTTCGGATGATGGCCAGACGGTATATGCCGGTAAGGCAGTGACCGGCGGTTCGGCCAGCAATATGGGCTCTGGTACGGTCGACGTCACGGTTAATGCGAGTTCGGTCATTTCTGTCAACGGGACGAATGGCGTAGGCATCTTTGCGCAGAATGCCGGCTCGACCAATGGGGCAACTATTACGGTTAACGGCTCGGTCACGCTGGGCGCGACGGGCAATGTCGGCACGGCCATCTGGATGGACAGTGATCACAGCAGCACGCTCACCGTGGGCGAGACGGGCATCGTGCAAAGCTACGAAGGAACCGCGATACTCGGCACGGGCGGGCCACTGAATGTCACGAATAGTGGCTCGATTCAGGGCTCTGCGACATTGAATGGCGGCAAGATGACCAACGATGGTCAATATGCAGCAGGCGCCGTATTCGAGGGCGATCTGCTCAATAGCGGGCAGTTCATGCTTGGTGGATCAGAGGGGTTTTTGTCGGGATTGGATCGCACACGTTACGCCACCACGACGCTCACGGGTTCGTTTACGCAGACGTCGGCCGGTACATTGCAAGTGGGGGCGGATTTCAATGCCATGGAATCTGACGCGTTGATTATTAACGGCCCTGCCAATCTCGATGGCGCATTGCTGGTTGCGCCCCGGGCCTTGCTGCCCGAACGCGAGTTGGCGGTATTGACCGTCAACGGCGCGCAATCGGGTAGCTTGGCTGCTGATGACTCTCCCATTTTTGACTACGCGACACGGCAGTCCGGTAACACGACACATGTGCGTGTCGCTAAGGCAGACTTTAACGCCAGCGAGATGCAATTGAGCGCCAACCAGCGTAACGTCGCGAGTCATTTGCAGTACGGGTGGGACGATGGAGGGTCATCCGCGCTGGCGTCTTTGTATGCGCAGCTGGACACGGCGTCCCGCGCGGGGGCCGACGAGTATCAGCAGCGTGTTTCAGACCTGTCGCCGGGCGTCACGCTCGCGCCTGCTGCACAGATGCAGCTGGGCATGGCGCGCTTTACCAATTCAATGATGTCGTGCCCGGCTTTTGACGATGCGGGGGCGCTCACGACAGAGCAGAGCTGCTTCTGGGCAGAGGTGAGTTCGCGGCATACGAATCAGAATGGCGGTGACGGGACGGCAGGTTTCTCTCTGGACAGTGTGACCTATCAATTCGGCGGACAGCGTGAGATTGCGCCTCACTGGTTCTTCGGCGGTTCGATGGCCTATCAGAATTCCCATTTGCGCGGTGATGACCGCCGGGTCGGCGGGTCGGGCGATTCCGGATACGCCGGCATCGTGCTCAAACGTGAAATGGGCCCTTGGACGTTTTCTGGGGCGCTGGGTGGCGGCTACGGGTCTTTCGATCTGGACCGCAATCTGAGCATCGCGGGCTACGACAGCCAGGCGAAAGGTAAACCCGATGTGTATAGCTTCAGCGCACGGCTGCGTGCGGCACGCACCTTTGTACAGGGCGATTTCTACCTCAAACCCTACATGGATTTGACAGCTACCTACTCGCGCATGCCCGCTTATACGGAATCGGGCGATGCCTTGCGTTTGAAGGTGGATAGCAGCGATCAATTCGTGCTTGGCCTCGCGCCCGCAGTCGAGATCGGCGGACGTGTCGAACTGCCCAGAGGGGCCGTGTTGCGGCCGTTTGCCTACGCCGGTGTGTCGTTCCTGTCGGAAAACGGATGGAAAACCAAGTCGCGGCTGGATGGCTCGCCCGATGGGGGCGGCAGTTTCAGCACCAGGATGCCTACCGACAGCGTCATCGGCCGTATAGGCGCGGGTCTGCTGGTGTCGAAGGCTGCTGGAATAGATTTCCGCCTGCAGTACGACGGTGAGTTTGCGTCGCGTGGAAACAGCCACTCGGGGACGTTGAAGGTCGCTGTGCCGTTCTGAGGCGCGGCGCAGGCCGACCTGCCTGCGCCGCCCGTGGTAGTTGCTTGATTGGTCGCCGCGACGGTGGGTGGTATAAATTGAGTTGGTTTCCCACAGCATCCCGACATGGCAAACACCGACGCTTCTACTTTCCAGGCACAACTGCTGCGTCCGGCGAATCCGGGCGCGGATGATTCATGGGCGTTTCTGGTGTTGCCCAAAGCCGCTAGCGACACACTGCCCAGGCGAGGCAGGACGTCGGTGGAGGGGACGCTCAATGGGCAGCCTTTTCAGGCGACGCTTGAGCCGGATGGTCAATTGAGTCATTGGCTCAACGTCCCCCATGCGCTTCAAGAGGCAGCCGCCGCGTCGTTCGGCGATACGGTCACCGTTCAAGTCGTTCCGGCTGATCCCGAGCCAGAGCCTGCGATGCCCGACGACCTGCAGCAAGCATTGGCTGCGTCCACCGCTGCGACCGCCACCTGGAAAGACACCACGACGCTCGCACGTGTTGACTGGATCCATTGGATCGAATCTGCCAAGCAGGCCAAGACCCGTGCGCGCCGGGTGCAAAATGCCTGCGAGATGCTCGCCGAGGGCGAGCGGCGTGTCTGCTGTTTCGATCAGTCGGGCTTCTATAGCAAAAGCTTGAGCGCACCGAAAGCCAAAGGGTGAACGCTGCGCTTAGGAGGCGTCTTCTATGCCAGATATTGTGCAACTTCGCCCCGAAGGCCTGTACTGCCCGGCAGGCCAGTTTTACGTGGATCCGTGGCAGCCGGTGTCGACGGCGGTAGTGACGCATGGCCACGGCGACCATGCCCGCTCGGGGATGGGCAGCTATTACACCAGCCGCGAGGGGCTGCCTATTTTGCAGTGGAGACTGGGCGAGCAGGACTATCGAGCCTATAACTATGGCGAGGCCTTCACGCTGGGCGATGCTCGCGTGTCCTTGCATCCCGCAGGCCATGTGCTGGGATCGGCTCAGGTACGTATCGAGGCCGAGGGGCAGGTATGGGTAGTCTCTGGGGACTACAAACGTCAACCGGATCCGACTTGCCGTCCCTTTGAAGTCGTCCCTTGCGATACGTTCATCACCGAGGCGACGTTCGGTTTGCCCATCTATCGCTGGCCGGCCACCGCCGATGTAGCCCGTGAGATCGTGCAGTGGCGTGACCAGTGCGCCGCCCGTGGCGAGGCCGCCATCCTCTATTGTTATGCCCTGGGAAAGGCACAGCGGGTGCTCGCGGAACTCGCGCCGCACATCGACCGGCCAGTCTATCTGCACGGCGCCATCGCTGCCGGGGTAGATGTATATCGGCAGGCAGGGATCGCCATGGCAAACACGGAATTGGTAATGGAAACCGATCGTGCGACGAGAACGGGCGGCACGAATTTTGCTGGTGAGCTGATCATGGCGCCTCCCTCGGCGGCAGGCAGTCCGTGGCTGCGGCGGTTTCGCAAGGCGCAGCAGGGTTACGTCTCTGGCTGGATGCGATTGCGAGGCAATCGGCGGCGGCGCAATATGGACCGGGGGTTTGTGCTTTCTGATCATGCCGACTGGCCGGGTCTGTTGCGTACGATTCGTGAGACGGGGGCATCGCGCGTGATTGCGACTCACGGGGATACGCGCGCGTTGGTACGCACGTTGAATGAAGCTGGTGTGGCGGCTGAAACGCTGATGACGCAGTTCGAGGACGAGGAATAGGGACGCTGATGTCGCGATTCGTCTTGTTTAGACCTTCGAGTGAAGACAAATAGGGCGTGTATGAAACGATTCGCGGCACTCTATCAGGACCTCGACCGATCTACAGCCATCTTGGATAAGCGGGCCTCGCTGGTCGCGTATTTCCGTGACGCGCCATCACGCGATGCTGCCTGGGCGCTATTTCTGTTGGCAGGGGGCAAAATCACCAGCGCGCGCCGCAAGATCGCAGCGGTAGGCGAGTTGCGCGCATGGGTGGCCGAGGCCTCGAATACAGCTCCGTGGTTAGTCGAGGCCAGCTATGAGCAGGTAGGCGATCTGGCAGAGACGCTGGCACTGTTGGTGCCGGACCCGGAACAAGCAATTGCCGAACGCAGCCTGGCAGAGTGGATCGAAGAGGTCCTGGTGCCAGTGGCCAATCGGGACGAAGCCGAACGTCGTGATGTCATCGTGTCAGCATGGCGGGGCCTGCCGTTTGACGAGCGTCTCGTTTTTAACAAACTATTGACGGGCGCGTTGCGCGTCGGCGTATCGCAGCGCTTGGTGCAGCAGGCGCTGGCAGAAATGTCGGGCGTCCCGATCGCGCGTATCGCTCAACGCATGATGGGCGAATGGGCGCCCAGCCCGGCGTTTTTGCTGGCACTCCTCAGTACCGAAGCGTTGCCGGGCGATCGTCAGCAACCGTATCCATTTTTTCTGGCGTCTCCGTTAGAGAGCGAGCCGGAGACCCTGGGATCTATCGACGAATGGATGCTGGAGTGGAAATGGGACGGCATTCGCGCTCAGTTGATCCGGCGTCATCGCGAGGTGGCGCTGTGGTCGCGTGGCGAGGAGCGTCTGGATGGGCGTTTCCCGGAAGTCGAGGACGCTGCCGCTGCGTTGGACGCAGATTGTGTGTTGGATGGCGAGTTGCTGGCTTGGCAGGACGAAGCGCTAGGGCCCATGCCATTCTCTGCGCTGCAGACGCGCATTCAGCGATTGAAGCCCGGGCCCAAATGGCTGGCCGAGGCGCCAGTGCGGATGTTGGCGTATGACCTGTTGGAGCTCAACGGCAAGGACCTGCGCGAGCTGCCCCAGCTAGAGCGGCGCCGTCAACTCGAATCGCTGTTGCAGCAGTACCCGGATCCTCGGTTATGTCTGTCGCCATTGATACCTTTGTCCAACTGGAACGCAGCGACAAGGTTGCGAGAGGAATCACGTGAGCGTGGCGTAGAGGGCTTTATGCTAAAGCGCGCCAGTGCGCCATATCAGAGCGGCAGGCGGCGCGGCGATTGGTGGAAATGGAAAGTCGACCCTCTGACGATCGATGCGGTGTTGTTGTATGCGCAGGCGGGCCATGGACGGCGCAGCACGCTCTACACCGATTACACATTTGGCCTGTGGGACGGTGATACCTTGGTGCCGATTGCCAAGGCGTATTCCGGTCTGAACGACAAGGAAATCTTGGCGTTGGACCGGTGGGTGCGTGCGCACACGCTCGAGCGTTTTGGTCCGGTCAGATCCGTCAATCCCGTTCAGGTTTTCGAATTGGGTTTCGAAGGCGTCAATATCTCCAAACGCCATAAATCAGGGGTCGCGGTGCGTTTTCCGCGTATCCTGCGCTGGCGGCACGACAAGCCGGCTGCCGAGGCTGATCAGCTGGACACGCTAAAGGCGCTGGCACGATGAAAAGGATGCCGCGTCATTGGGACGCGCCGCTAGCCGCGTGGTTTCAAGCACGTGGCTGGAAGGCCGCCGCGTTTCAGTGCGAGGTCTGGCAGCGCTATCTGGCGGGCCAATCGGGCGTATTGCATACGCCGACCGGCAGCGGCAAGACGCTGGCCGCATTTGGCGGGCCGGTGCTGGAGGCGTTGGCCGAGCCTGATGCGACGCGGCCTGCAGCGGCACAGGGTCCGCGTGTCTTGTGGGTCACGCCGTTGCGCGCGCTTGCTGCTGATACCACGCAGGCACTGACCCAGGTCGTGACAGATCTGCAGCTGAATTGGACTGTCGCCATGCGTACGGGCGACGCCAGTGCACGTGACAAACGCCTGGCGCGGCAGGGAAAAGCCGATGTGTTGGTGATCACGCCAGAATCCTTGGCGTTGCTATTGTCCTATGCGGATTCATCGACCCGTTTTCACGCGCTGCGATGTGTGATCGTGGATGAATGGCATGAATTATTAGGGAATAAGCGTGGCGTGCTGCTGCAATTGTGCCTGGCGCGCTTGCGGCATTTGGCGCCGAGCCAGCGTACCTGGGGGCTGTCGGCGACGCTGTGCAATCTGGACGAAGCGCGCGCCGTACTGCTGCCTCACGCGCCCGATAGCATATTGGTGGCGGGTGCGAGGCCGCGCAAGGTGACGTTGTCGACGATGTTGCCTGCACCTGATCGAAGGCTGCCGTGGGCTGGTCATCTCGGGTTATCGCAGCTCGCCAACGTCTATAAACGCTTGTTCAAGGCAGGCACCAGCTTGCTGTTTACCAACACCCGAGCACAGGCCGAACTATGGCATCGCGCACTGGAATCGATATGGTTGGATGATCCCGCCACACTCGCGCTGCACCATGGTTCACTGGACCCGAAGCTGCGTGCCAACGTCGAACAGGGATTGCGCGAGGGTACGCTGCGTTGTGTAGTGGCCACCTCCAGTCTGGATCTGGGTGTCGATTTTCCAGCAGTAGACCAAGTCCTGCAAATCGGCAGCGCCAAGGGGGTGGCCAGATTGTTGCAGCGTGCTGGCCGCGCCAAGCATCGCCCTGGTACGTCTGGCCACGTTATCTGCGTGCCGACGCAGGCCTTGGAACTCATCGAGTTTGCCGCTGCCCGGCAGGCCATCGCCCGTGGGGATATCGAATCGCGCCGGCCATTGAGCGATTGTTGGGATGTGCTGGCGCAGCATGCGGTTACCTTGGCGCTGGGCGGCGGTTTCGATGCCAGGGCGCTTTATGACGAAGTCCGGCAGACACATGCATACGCCTCGCTGAGTCCTGCCGCCTGGCAATCAGTGCTGGATTTCATAGAGCAGGGCGGTAATGCGTTGGCCAACTATCCCGAGTTTCGGCGAGTGCAGCGCGACGAAGACGGCTGGTATCGCGTACATGACCGGCGCATCGCATTGCGTCATCGTCTTTCGATCGGCACGATCACGGCCGACGGGGCGATCTCGGTCAAGTATCTGCGCGGTGGCAGTCTGGGCTCAGTCGAGGAAGCGTTTCTCGCGCGACTGCGCCCCGGGGATCAATTTCAGTTCGCGGGCCGTACGTTGCAACTGGTGAGGTTGGAGGGCATGACAGCCTATGTGCGGCGAACGAAGACGGGAATCGGTCCGGTTGCCACCTGGCAAGGCGGGCGTATGCCGCTGTCTACTCAACTGGGCCGCGAAGTCGAACGTGTTTTTGCGCACCCTGGTACTCACCCGGAAATGCGGGTGGCGCAGTCGCTCTTGCGTATTCAGGCTCGCGCTAGTGCTCTGCCTGATCAGGACCGTTTAGTCGCCGAGTGCATTACTACACGGCGCGGTATGCATCTTTTTCTGTTCCCGTTTGCGGGACGAGCCGTGCACGAGGGGATGGCGGCCATGATGGCATTGCGGTGGGGGCGGCTGCAGGGTAATACGTTTTCTTATACCGTGAACGATTATGGTTTGATGTTGACCTTGGCCGAGCCCGCAGCGGTGGACGACGCATTGCTGCGGCGACTGCTCAGCGCAGAGGGGGTGAGCAATGACTTGAGCGAGGGCATCAATCTGGGCGAGCTGGCACGTCGGCAGTTCCGTGAGATTGCGCGAGTCGCGGGACTGTTGACGCCCTCTATGCCTGGGCGCGAAATGCGTTCGTTGCGTCAGGTGCAGGCATCCAGCGGTCTGCTGTACGACGTGCTGAGGCGCTATGACCCAGGGCACCTGTTGTTGGCGCAGGCCGAACGCGAGGTCTTTGAACAGCAATTGGACATGCCGCGGCTCATGGCAGTATTGGAGGAATGCGCGGCACGTACGTTGGTCCTGTGCGAGCCGCATGCGTTGACACCGCTGTCGTTCCCGTTATGGACGGAGAGCCTGCGCGGGCAACTCAGCACACAGACCTGGCAGGATCGCGTGAAACGCGCCGCTGCGCAATTGGAGAAACGCTATGCCCGCATTGCCTGAGGGCGCGCTGAGTGTGCAGCTGGCGGGAGAGCCTATGTTGCTGTTGGGCGAACGCGCGATGTTCTGGCCGGCGCGTCGACGTTTGATTATTGCTGACCTGCATTTGGGCAAAGGACATGTTTTCCGGCGAGCAGGTATCGCCGTTCCCCGTGGCGCTACTGAGGATGACCTGCGACGCCTGGCAGGCCTGGCGGTGATGACGGATGCCCGGGAATTATGGATTGTCGGCGACGTGCTGCACGGTCCGGCTACACAGGCCCAATGGCGCGACAGTTGGAGCCGCTGGAGACAGGCGCACGCGGCATTGCAAGTCGCGGCATTGACCGGCAATCATGATCGCGCGCTGGATGGCGAGGCCTTGGATATCCGCCAACTAGGAGAGTTTCAGGCCGATGGTCCATTCGTATTTCGTCATTTACCTCAGCGCGATGCGGATGGCCGCCATGTTATCGCTGGACATGTGCATCCACAGGCTCGTCTGTCCGGTGTGCCGCGTAACTGGCCAGTATTCTGGTTAAGGCCCGGCATGACGATTCTGCCTGCTTTTTCAGCATTTACCGGAGGACAACGGCCCGATATCGAGCGCGGCGATACCTTGATCGCCTGCGTCGATGGGACGGCTATTCCGATCCCGTGATTAGGACATCTGTGTCCTGAGAACGGTCGTTGATTAGCCCGTATAGCACAGATGGACGATCTTCCTTATTGATTGGCCAGTACCTCTTTCATACGAGCATAGTCCTGTAGATACTGCCGCCCCAATCGGATTTTTTGCCTATCGTTAAGAATCTTTCCAGAGATCTGAAAGAACTTCTTTTCCTCTTCGCGTAGATGATGACGGACCTCATCTGATAGTTTTTTCGCTTTGGACAGCCAGCTGCCGCCGCGCGTTTCGGCTTTGCCGAGGTCCTCGACATACTCGTCGATCTCATGATGCTCGGCCAAGGCATGACGCGAAGGATCCAGACCCATGTCGTCCATCAGAATAGGCGCATACAGAAACCGTTCTTCTGCCGCTGCGTGAGCGGCGAGCTCGATCTTCAGCTCCCGGTAGATTTCGAGACGGCGCTCGCTATGAGGCGCTGCGCGTAGCAGCTTTCTGCATAGTGAACGCTGAATCTCATGACTTTCGCGCAGGGCGTCATAGATAGTGGCAGCAGCCATAGTGCCTCCTTTTTTAACGAAGAAAAGCCGATTCCACCGGTGTCCTCGACACTGGAACTTTACATCCACTATCGAGGAGCAACCGCGCCTTAGCGATCGCGGGAGCGTCCGCCGATCGTCGCGCAGAAGCTTGCGACAAAAGCGCCCACCAGTAGCGACGCGAACGCCCACAACGAGAATCCTGCGGCGGCCTTGCGCGTGGCATCGGCAGTTTCGCGGACTTTTTGCTCTGCTTCGCGCGCGGTTTGTTCGGCTTGGTCCTGGATCTCCGTCAGGCGTTGCTGCGCTGTCGATTCATCTACGCCTGCGCGTTGAGCGATCAGCTTGACGAGGTAGTCCTGGTCTGTGTCAGACAGTGCACCGGTAGCGAGGCTGCGGCCGAGAATGCGCGATGCCTCTTGCCGAATATCCCCCTGGGCCGTCGCGACCAAGGGATCATTGGGGCGCAACAGGGCATCGGTGAAATAGTCCAGGGAAAAACTGTCTGAGCCGTCTTGCCCGGCTGTTGCCGTGACGGCGCCTGCACCGGCGCCCGCAATAGTGGCGCCCGCTTTGGCCGTGCCCGAGACCACAGACGCCACGGTGGTGCCCAGCAAAATCAGTCCAACGACAGCGCTCAAGGCCCAGACGAGAAAGCCATGGGCAGTATCCCGAAAATAGATCTCGTCGTCGTGGACATCGGTCCATTTCGTACGCAGCCGCCCCGCGACATAACCCGCGATCCCGTAGGCGACGATGTGTGTGAAAAAGAGCCAGATGATGGATCCCACCGCGAGAGCCGGCCCGGAGGCGCCCTCATCCCGCCACGGAGACATCGAGACGAGCCCGAGTCCTGTACCACCGATGACCAACATCGCGGATACCGCTGAGGCGATAACGGCGCCGGCGATGACGGCGCCCCACGATACGGCGGAGTGCGGCGACTCTACGCCGCTCAAATCATGAGCATAAGAAGTCACGGACTGATCATTCTGCATGACATTTCCTTGTTTTGGTTGAGGTCACCCGCACTGAATAGTCAGTGCCAGAATAGGGCTAGCAAAATGATGATGGGGATGGGTACGCCCAGCAGCCACAAAAGTATGGATCGCATATGGTCTCCTTGTTGACGGCAGTTATTGCGACTTTTCCTGAATCTTTTCCCCACCGCGTTCAATATCCTGTCCGGCTCCGTGCATGGTGTTGCAACCGGCAGTGAGGCTCGCGGCGATCAGGGCCATGATCAGAATGAATTGCTGGCTTTTCATGGTGCGTCCTTGGCAGAGTGTTGACGTGCCGTGCGTCAGCAAGTCTCGTGCCTGACCTGCATTGGTTGGGACAGGAGGTAGAGCTGCGTTTCTGTTCGGGCAGGCCGATGTGCTTCGACGAGACCGGCGCGCAACTGATATTGGTAATTACCCGATAGAACAGCTATATCACCATTTGTTCTATTGACGATACATTGGGACATGGACAGAATCTTTGTCTATGGGAACCTCCTTACCGCTACCGAAATATCACCAGATCTACCTCATCTTGCGCGAGCAGTTGCAAGAAGGGCGTTTCGATCAGGATGGCGTGCCAGGCGAACTCGCGTTGGCCACGCAGTTCGAGGTGGCGCGCATCACCATCCGCAAGGCGATGGAAATGCTGGTGGCGGATGGGCTCGTATCGCGCCGCCCGGGATTGGGCACGTGGCCGACACGGCACGCGCCCGCGGCGAGCACCCGAGACACGAACAGTGCGACAAAGAGCCCGCGCCAAAAGGCCCATCTGGTGGGCCTGATGGAAAACATCGTCAATATGGGTTTGCGCACGTCGGTGCATGTGTTGGATAGCGAGCTGGTCAATGCCTCGCCTGCCGTGGCCGAGTCGTTGGAAATTCCTGTGGGTACCCCCGTGCACAAGAGCTTGCGCGTGCGCAGCACCGAGGCGGGGCCCTTATCCCACATCACTACCTATGTGCCGCAGGCCGTGGCGAATTTCAGCCGTGCGGATCTGGAGCGTCAACCGTTGTTGATGTTGCTGGAGGCTGCAGGGGTCGAATTCGGCGGCGCGACACAAACCATCGGAGCCCGCTTGGCGGATGCGCAGATCGGCCGCCATTTGGATGTGGCGGTGGGGTCGGCGTTGCTGTCGGTGGTTCGTTTGGTACGTGATGTGAATGATCGTCCGGTGCAGCTGTTGCATGGTTTGTATCGCCCGGATCGCTATCAATATCAATTGCAGCTGTCGCGCGTCGGGGACATCGACGCCAAGGTCTGGGTCAGCGAAGAGCTCTCGGCCCAATTTCATTAAGTCTCTTTCGGAGTTTTTGCCATGACGACGCGCCGTACTTTTTTGACGCAGTCCGCCGCCGCGGCTGCTGTGTTATCTGCACCCTGGATGGTGCGTGCCCAGTCCGCTACGCCGGTGAAAGTCGGAATTCTGCATCCGGTGACGGGCGCGTTGGCATATTCGGGCCAGCAATGCCGCTTGGGGGCTCTGCTGGCCATCGAGGACATCAACAAGGCCGGCGGTATCAAGGCGCTGGGCGGCGCCAAGCTGGAGGCTTTGCTGGGGGACGCACAATCGCGTCCCGAGGCCGGCTCCGCCGAGGTGGAAAAAATGAACGCCGCGGGCGTGTCGGCGATTGTGGGTGCGTACGCATCCGCCATCTGTCTGGCGACGACGCAGACGGCGGCCAAATATGGACTGCCTCATGTGGTGGATGTCGGTGTGGCGGATCAGATCGTTGAGCGAGGCTTGAAAAATACCTTCCGTTTTGGGCCGGGCTATCGTACGTGTACTGAGCGCGCGATTACCGATCTGGTGGCGTTGAATGACGCGGCAGGCAAGCCGGCAAAGACCGTAATGATCGTGCACGAGGATTCGTTGTTCGGTACGGGGACGGCAGCGTTGTTGTCCAAGGCTCTGCCAGAGCATGGTTTCGAGGTGAAAGAAGTCGTCAAACACCCGAACCCGACCCGCGACTTCAACAATATTGTGCTGCGCATGCGTTCGGTGAATCCGGACATCGTGATTCCGGCAAACTACTACAACGAGTACGCCTTGCTATTGCGTGCGATGAAGCAGCAAAAGGTGAGCCCGAAGGCAATTTATTCCGTATTGGGCGGCGCAGCATCGAGCTATAAATTCCTGAAAGAATTCCCTGACGTGGCTAACGGGATCATCGATTGCAATCACTGGTTCAATCCCAAGGATGCCCGCGTCGCGCCGCTGAAAGCACGTGTCGAGGAAAAGGGCGCGTACTTCAGCTACGAGGTCTTCATGACCTATGTCAGCGTCTACCTGTTGGCCGACGCGATCGAGCGCGCCAAATCCACGGATCGGGCGGCGATCACCGAGGCATTGGCCAGCAGCACGTTCTCGGATCATTTGATGCCGTATGGGCCCACGAAATTCGTGAATGGCCAGAATACCGGTGCGCAGCCTCTGCTGACACAGGTGATCGGCGGCGATATCAAGGTGATCATCCCTGAGGCATACCGTCAGGCCAACGCCCAGTTTCCGGTAAAGGCCTGAGCGATGTTGTGGGATCCTGCCATTCTGTTGTCTGCCGTGCTCAACGGCCTGACCACGGGCGCGGTGTACGCGCTGGTGGCGTTGGGCTTGACGCTGATTTACGGTGTTTTGCACATCATCAATTTCGCGCACGGCGCTGCCCTGATGGTGGCGCTGTACGCCGTCTATCTGCTGAAAGAGCGTTTGGGGCTGGATCCCTATATGGCGCTGCCGTTCGTGATGGCGGGCATGTTTGTGCTGGGGTATTTCCTGCAGCGCGTCATCATCAGCCGCGCCAGCCACGGCAAGGACGAGAACATTCTCTTGGTGACCTTGGGGCTGTCGATCGTGCTCGAGAATCTGGCGCTGGTGTGGTTCAAATCGGATACGCGCAGTATCGATACCGCCTATACCTTGTCCACGGTCGAAATCGGGCCGGCATTGATCGCCTTGCCGAAAGTCATCGCCTTTGCAGGGGCGATGGTTGTAGCGGCCGTGTTGCTGTGGGTGATCCGCCGCACTGACCTGGGCCGCGCCATACGTGCCGTGGCAAAGGAAAAGCAGGGTGCCAAACTGATGGGCATAGATGTCGAACGCGTATACGCCTTGTCGTTTGCGATCGGTATGGCCTGTCTGGGCGCTGCAGCGTGTTTCCTGTTGCCCGCGTATTACGTCAATCCGCAAGTGGGCAGTGGCTTTGTGCTGATCGCTTTCACGATCGTGGTGCTGGGCGGCATGGGCAGTTTTGCCGGAGCCTTGGTCGGCGGTTTGTTGATCGGGGTAGTGGAGTCGTTGGGCGGCTTGTTCCTGGGCGACTCGCTGGGCCAGATGGGCATCTTTGCCATCTTTATTCTCGTGTTGCTGTTTCGCCCGCAGGGGCTGTTTGGGGCGAGGGCGTGACCATGAAGGATTTATACGGGATCCTGATTTTTGGCCTGGCGGTGGCTGTGGCGACGATGTTCGTGCAATCCGGCGTATGGCTGACATTCATCATGATGTCGCTGTATGCGGCGTTGCTGGCGCAGGCGTGGAATATTCTGGGCGGTTATGGCGGGCAGTTATCGTTTGGCCACGCCCTGTTTTTTGGTGTCGGGGCCTATGCCCAGGCGTTAGGGCAACTGAACTTGGGCATTAATCCATGGGCGGTGTTGCCGGTAGCGATCGTCTGTGGCGCGCTGGTAGGGCTGATCGTGGGGGGATTGACCTTTCGCTACGGCTTGCGCGGCTCATATTTCGCATTGGTGACCTTGGCCTTTGCCGAGGTGTTTCGCATCATCGCCGGATCGGTGCCGTTCACGGGTGGCGGTGTGGGTTTGATGGTGCCGCTGAAAGAGGGCGTGGCCAATATGCAGTTTGCCTCGCGTCACGGCTATATCTATTTGATCCTGGTGTTTGTGCTGTTGGCGCTGGGTGTCACGGCGTGGCTGCGGCATTCGCGTTTCGGCGCGTATTTGCAAGCCGTGCGTGATAACGAGGATGCGGCGCGCGCCATCGGCGTAGACCCGTTGAATATCAAGCTCAAGGGTATTGCGATCTCGGCAGCGTTCATGAGCGCGGCAGGCGCGTTCTACGTGCAGGTGTTTCAGTACATCGATCCATCGATTGCTTTTGGACCGGCAGTATCGGTCGAGGCGTTGGTCGGGGCGATTGTCGGCGGCATCGGTACCTTGTGGGGCCCGATTGCAGGCGCAGTGGCGCTGCACGTGTTGGCGGACTTTACGCGCAATCTGTTTGGCGAGTTACCCGGTATCAGCATGGTGATTTACGGCCTTGTCTTGATTGCCATCGTGATGTTTGCGCCGCGAGGATTATCGGGCTATGGCCAGCCAGTGATGCGCCTGTTTAGCCAAAAGGGGCGTAGCCATGGCTGATATCTTGCTTCAGGCAGAGAATCTCTCGATTACGTTCGGTGGGGTAAAAGCGGTACAGGATGTGAGCCTGGCCGTGCCGCGCGGCAGTTTGACCGCATTGGTCGGGCCCAACGGTGCCGGCAAAACGACGCTATTTGGTCTGTTGTCAGGCTTTTTGCGTGCGCAACAAGGGCGTGTCCTTTTTGACGGAGCAGACATTACCGGGATGGCCCCGCAACGCTCGGCACAGTTGGGGCTGACGCGCACCTTTCAGGTGGTGCAGCCCTTTGGCGCGCAGACGGTGCGCCAGAACATTGCCGTAGGAGCGCATTTGCGAGTCGCCAATCGCGCCCAGGCGCTGGAGGCTGCCGAGACGATTGCGAGACGCGTGAATCTGCATCGCCAGCTGGACAAACCCGCCGCCGATCTGACAGTGGCGGGCCGCAAACGGTTGGAATTGGCTCGGGCCCTGGCTACGCAACCTCGTGTGTTATTGCTGGACGAGGTGCTGGCGGGACTGAATCCAGCTGAGATTGACGAGATGATTCCGGTGGTGCGTCAGTTGACGGCAGATGGCATCACTGTCTTGATGATCGAACACGTGATGCGTGCCGTGATGAGCCTGGCAGAACATGTCTGGGTATTGGCGCAGGGGCGATTGATCGCCGACGGCGCGCCGTCGGTGGTGACTCGTGACGCGGCGGTGGTCGAGGCCTATCTCGGTCACGGCGCTGCCGCGCGCATCGCCGCTATGGAGATGCGAGCATGAGCGCGTTACTGGAAGTCAATGGCTTGCGAGCGGGCTATGGCCGTATGGAGGTCCTGCGCGGCGTCGATCTGCATGTCGAACAGGGCGAGATTGTCGTATTGCTCGGCAGCAATGGCGCGGGCAAGTCCACGTTGAACAATACGTTATGCGGCCTCTATCGCCCTTGGGAAGGACAGGTGCGCTTCGATGGCCAGAACTTGACGGGAAAACATTACCGCGAGGTCGTCAAGGCAGGCTTGATCCAGGTGCCGGAGGGGCGCCGGGTATTTCCTAATCTGAGTGTGCGGGAGAACCTGGAATTAGGCTCTTTCACACGAGCGCGTGAACGCCGTGGCGCAAATCTGGATCGGGTGTTGACGATTTTCCCCCGCCTGGGCGAGCGTCTGACGCAGTTCGCGGGGACGATGTCTGGCGGCGAACAGCAGATGCTGGCGATCGGACGCGGCTTGATGGCAGAGCCGCGCCTGTTGATTTTGGACGAACCTTCGTTGGGCCTGTCGCCGTTGATGGTGGAAGAAATGTTCGGTTTGATCAGCCGTTTGCACGAAGACGGTTTATCGATCCTGTTGGTCGAGCAGAACGTGGGCCAGTCGCTCGAGGTCGGGCAGCGTGCGTACGTACTGGAAGACGGCGCCATTCGCCATAGTGGCGGCTGTGCTGAGTTGATGGCCAGCGATGATGTGCGTCGAGCATATTTGGGGATGTAATGATGAAACAGACCCTGGCACAAAAACTGATCGCCGCTGCGAGCGGTCGAGATACTGTCGCCGAAGGCGAGATTGTGACTTGCTCCGTGGATCTGGCGATGTTCCATGATTCCAGCGGCCCTCGCCGGCTGGAGCCCAT
Source organism: Bordetella tumbae (assembly GCF_965139195.1). Lineage (GTDB taxonomy): Bacteria > Pseudomonadota > Gammaproteobacteria > Burkholderiales > Burkholderiaceae_B > Bordetella_A > Bordetella_A tumbae. Next base: position 17,766 of record NZ_CBCSJH010000010.1, read on the forward strand.
GTTGCGCGAATTGGGCGCGACGATCTGGGATCGCGACAAAGTGGTGCTGGTGATCGATCACTATGTGCCGGAATCAGACGAGGAATCGCGCCGCATCGTGCGTATTGCCCGGGATTGGGCGCGCAGCGAGCGCTTGCCGCATGTCTATGACAACCAGGGCATCTGCCATGTCGTAGTGCCGCAGGGCGGTCATCTGCGTCCAGGCATGTTCTGTGTCGGCGGGGATTCGCATTCACCGACTGGTGGGGCGTTTGGCGCGTATATGTTTGGCGTGGGCAGTACCGAGATGCTGGGCGTGGTCGTCACGGGGCAGATCTGGGTCAAGGTGCCACGGACCCTGATGATGCGTTGGAACGGCCGCCTCGCCGATGGTGTGACGGCCAAGGACATGATGCTGCACCTGATTGGCCGCTATGGCATGAATGGCGGACAGTATCAGGCGGTGGAGTTCTGCGGTGAGGCGGTGCGGGCCTTGTCCATGCCGGAGCGCATGACCCTGTCCAATATGAGCGCGGAACTCGGATCGCAAGTCGGTCTGGTGGCTCCGGACGAGACAACTGCAGCCTGGCTGCGCGAGGTCGGTGTGACCGAGCCGCTGGACGTGCAGCGCTGGCACAGCGATGAGGGCTGCGATGCCGAATGGTATGACTTTGATGCCAGTGCATTGGCGCCTCAGGTGGCTGCCCCGCATAGCCCCGCCAATGCGCGCGATGCGGGCAGCTATCGCGATATCGCGGTGCAGGCGGCGTATATCGGTGCATGCACCGGCGCCAAACTGGAGGACCTGCGGGCCGCCGCCCGCGTGTTGCGCGGCAAGCGTCTGGCAGACGGCATGCGCCTGATCGTCGCGCCAGCCAGCATGAAGGACCAAGCCGCTGCGGCACAAGAGGGCGTGATGCAGGTACTGACAGACGCCGGGGCGCAAATATTGCCTACCACATGCGGCGCGTGTGCCGGCTATGGCGGTTCGATCCCGGATGGGGCCACGGTGATTTCCAGCACGGCCCGCAATTTCAAAGGCCGTATGGGCTCGGAGTCCGCGCAGGTGTATTTAGGCTCGCCGTACAGCGTGGCGGCTGCCGCCGTGGCCGGCCGCATTATCGACCCACGCGAGGTGATGCAGTGACGACGCAATACCGTGATGTGTATAAGCGCTTGTGCCAGCCCGCGCTGGCTCAAAGCAGGAGAATCCAATGAGCGCGCGCGTATGGCGTGTCGGTGAGGATATCGACACTGACGCCCTGGCGCCCGGCGCCTATATGAAATTTGGCATCGACGAGATCGCGCGTCACTGTCTGCAACGGGTGCGGCCCGATTTCGCATCGGCGGTACAGCGCGGAGACGTCTTGGTCGCCGGACCTAATTTTGGTATTGGATCGTCGCGCGAGCAGGCGGCAGCAGCCCTGGTGCATTTAGGTGTAGCGGCGGTGATCGCACCGTCATTCAGCGGCTTGTTTTTCCGCAATGCCTTCAATGTGGGGTTATTGCTGTTGACGTGCGCGCAGGCCGAGCAATTGGCCGAGGGCGAGCAGGTCACCTTGGACCTCGATCAGGGCATCGTCTGCAACGAGAAAGGCCAGGCGCTGGCATGTGAACCCGTGCCCGATTTTCTGCTGGATATGGTGCGCGCGGGCGGTCTTTTGAATCTACTGAAGACGCGCAGCCGGCCGTCTTGATCACGACAAACTGGAATCGAATCATGCTTGACCCCGTGACCTTGGCCGTCCTGAAGGGACGGCTGGAACAAATCGCCGATGAGATGGATGCGACGCTGTATCGCAGCGCGTTCAATCCCATCATCGCCGAGGCCCATGATGCATGTCATGGTCTGTACGACGCCGAGTCGGGCGCGACCCTGGTACAAGGAAAATCCGGATTGCCGGTATTTGTCGGCGCGATGTCCTTTGCCGTGCAGGCGGCCGCGCGNGCCGCCGCCGAGCGTGGCGGAATGGTCGATGGCGATGTGTGGCTGTTCAACGATCCCTATGACGGCGGCACGCATGCCAACGATTTCAAGTTGGTGCGCCCCGTGTTCCGGAATGGCAAGCTGTTTTGTTTTCTGGCATCGGCCGCGCACTGGCATGACATCGGCGGTGCCGTGCCTGGCAACTACAACCCATCGGCGACGGAGTGCTGGCAAGAAGCCGTACAGATTCCGCCGGTACGTATCGTGCGTGCAGGCACGCTGGACGCAGACGTATTGGCGATCTTGAAGGCGAATACGCGCTTGCCCGATAGTCTCTGGGGCGATCTGAATGGTCAGTTGGCTGCGTTGGAGCTTGGGGCAGGCCGGCTGGATGGTTTGCTGGACGAGTATGGCGACAGCACGGTCAAAGAGGCATTGGATACCCTGCGCCTGCGAGCGTTGCGTCTGATGCGTGACCACATAGAACGTCTGCCGGATGGCGAGTATGCCTTTGCCGATACGTTGGACAATGATGGGGTCCGCGATGAAACACTGACCATTGCGCTGAAACTGCGTGTCGCGGGCGACAAACTGACTCTGGATTTCTCCGAGACCTCGCCCTCATGTGCGGGGCCGGTGAACATTTCGCGCGCCACGGCCATTGCGGCCTGCTATGTGGCGTTGAAACACGTATTCCCCGATGTGCCGGCGAATGCAGGGGTGTTGGACGCGGTGGACGTGGTGCTGCCCGACGGTTTGCTGATCTCGGCCGCGCGTCCGCGGCCCGTGGGCGGTTACACCGAAACCATTCTGCGCATGATCGACGTGATTTTCTGCGCGGTGGCCCAGGCTGCACCAGAGCGCGCACCGGCCCAGGCTTACGGCACCATCAATGCGTTGTCGATCGCGGGTTACCGCAGCGACGAGGCGCGCAAGGGGCAGCGCTGGGTGATGTTCAGCTTCTTCGGCGGCGGACATGGCGGCCACAGTGATGGCGATGGCTTGTCGCATGGCAATGCACCGATTTCTACGGCCACCATTCCACCGCTAGAGATCCTGGAGGCTGCCTATCCCGTGCGGTTTACGCAATGGGCGTTGCGTCCCGATTCGGCAGGCGACGGTCAGCATCGCGGCGGTTTGGGCGCCATCTATGAAATTGAGCTGCTGGAAGACAGTGCCGAGGCTTTTATTTTCGGCGAACGCGGACGCAGTGCACCGAAGGGTATCGCAGGGGGGGCATCGGCCGTTCCCAATGTCTTCAAGTATGAAAACGACGGGCAGTGGCATACCCCGCCCATGACCTCAAAAATGCTGGGCATACGCCTGAAACGCGGTGAGCGCGTGCGCCTGGAGACGCCGGGCGGCGGCGGCTACGGATCGCCGCAGGCCCGTTCGGAAGAGGCTCGCGAGCGCGACCAGAAAATGGGGTATGTCAGTCAAGCAGAACAGGAGCAGGCAGCATGAGCGCCGCGCAGCAATCGTTGGTGGTTGGGGTAGACGTCGGTGGCACGTTCACCGATCTTTTTGTACTGGATGAAAAGGCCGGCAGCGCCCGTGTGGTGAAAGTGCCCTCGACGCGTGGCGAAGAGGCTCGCGGCTTCATGAACGGCATCGAGCGTGTCGCCGATGGCGCCGATGCGATTGCGACCATCGTGCATGGTACGACGGTGGGCACCAACGCCTTGCTGGAGCGCAAAGTCGCTCGCACGGGCATCATCACGACCGAGGGATTCCGCGATGTGCTGGAGATGCGCCGCCGTGACCGTCCGCAAACCTGGGGCTTGCGCGGCAATTACGAGCCTGTGGTGTCGCGCGATTTACGTTTCGAGGTCAGCGAACGGGTCTTGGCCGATGGGACGATTCACACGCCGGTCGATCTGGACCAAGTAGAGACCGCGGCACGCGAACTGCTGGCCCTGGGCTGCGAGGCCGTGTGCGTGTTCTTTGTGAATGCCTACGCCAATCCCGACAACGAGGCAGCCGCAGTCGCCCGTGTGCGCCAAATCTGGCCGAATGCCAATGTCACGGCTGCGACCGAAGTGCTGCCGGAGATCCGCGAATTTGAACGTTGCTCGACCGCGACGTTGAACGCGTCGTTGCAGCCCGTCGTAGGCAGCTATCTCTCGCGCCTGGAGACCGATTTGAAAGGTCACGGGTTCGAGGGTGAACTGTTGGTGGTGCAAAGCAACGGCGGTGTGATGTCGCGCCAAACGGCATGCGACGTACCGGTGCGTACGGCACTATCCGGACCCGCAGCAGGCGTGATTGCGTGCGCAGCCATTGCACGTGCGGCAGGTTTGCCGGATGTGGTGACCGGCGACATGGGCGGCACGTCGTTCGACGTCTCGTTGGTCGCGGGCGGAGAGGCATCGCTGGCTGCACAGACGTCGATTGAATTCGGTATGGTGGTTCGTGCGCCGATGATTCAAATCGAGACGATTGGCGCTGGCGGCGGTTCGATCGCCAGCGTTGATGCAGGAGGTTTGTTGCAAGTCGGGCCGGAGTCGGCAGGCAGCATTCCGGGGCCGGCATGTTATGGGCGCGGGAATACGCGTCCGACGGTGACAGACGCCAATGTCTTGTTGGGCCGCATTGCTGCGGATCGTCCGTTAGGCGGTGGTCTGCTGGCGCAGATGAATGCAGAGTTGGCGCACACGGCGATCGACACGCACGTGGGGCAGCCGCTGGGCTTGGACGCGTATGCCGCGGCCGAAGCCATCCTGACAGTGGCGAATGCCAAAATGGCCGGTGCGATTCGTTTGGTCTCGATTGAGCGCGGCCATGATCCGCGCAAGTTCGCCTATATGCCTTTTGGTGGAGGCGGCGCATTGCATGTCTGCGCGATGATGCGCGAGGTGGGCTGCACGCGCGGCCTGATACCGCGCTTTCCCGGCGTGACCTCGGCATTGGGCTGCGTGATGGCGGATATGCGTCATGACGGTGTGCAGACGTTGAACGTGACGCTGGACGGCTTGAACATCGACGAGCTGGTCGCACGGATCGACGCCTTGGCCGAAGCCTGCCAGGCACGCCTGGATTCCGCGGGCGTGGCGTTCGAAGGCGTGCGCGAGAGTATTGAGCTGGATATGCTGTATGCAGGCCAGAGCCATACAGTGACGGTGGAGGTCTCGCGCGAGGCGCTGGACCGTGCGGCTATCGGCGCAGCCTTTGAGGCCGCATATCGCCGCGCGTATGGCCGCAGCTTGCCCGGCATCGCGATCCGTGTCCTTAACCTGCGCTATGCGCGGATCGGCCAGCGGCCCAAATTCGATCTGGCCTTGTTGGCTCCGACTGCGACTGACATGCCCGCGTCATTGGGCACGCAGCGTGTTTATCACAGTGGTCAATGGTGGGACGCGGTGCGTTATGAACGGCTCGCCTTGCCAATTGGCGCGCACGTGGACGGGCCAGCGATCCTGGAGCAACCCGACACCACCATCTGGCTCGAACCCGGATTCCGTGGGCAGGTAGACGCCCTGGGCAACCTCTTGATCGCGCGCCAGGAATAAGGAGCACGCTCGTGTCACGTTCAACTGCACTCATCATTGTCGACCTGCAAAACGACTTTTTGACGCCAGGTGGCGCGTATGATCGGGGCGGCGCTGTCAGTCCCGAGGCTCGCGCATTGCCGCCACGTGTTGCACCCGTCGCGCAGGCCGTCAAGGCAGCCGGGGGATATGTGGCCGCCAGTCAATTCACGTTGTGGCCGGATGCTCAGGGCGAGCCAATGATCTCGCCGCACTTGCGCCGCCTGCGCCCGTTTTTAAAGCGGGGAGATTTCGTGGCGGGCAGTCCTGGCCATGGTTGTGTCGCCGAGTTGGATGGCCTGGTCGACGTGTCGGTCTGGAAAGTCGCCTATTCCGCGTTTTTCAATACTCAGCTGGATTGGGTATTGCGCCGCACGGGCATCGATCATGTCGTCATTTGTGGCATTGTCACCAATGGCGGCGTGGCCAGCACGGCCCGCGATGCGCATATGCGTGATTATCACGTGACGGTATTGGCCGATGGATGTGCGGCGCCCAGCCCCGAGATGCACGATGCCGCGTTGGCCGATCTGCGTACGGTCGCAGAGATCGCAACGTGTGCGGAATTTATCGCGAGTCTGTCGAAATGAGTGTAGGCCACGTTTCGCAGGCGCCACAGCCCGCTGGCGATGATTTGTCTCGCATTGCGCAAGATCCGGCGCTTATCGATGATCATGGCCCTCGCGTTACCCGAGGACCAGCCCCCGCCGGTGGGCGCGTGCCCGTTGTGATCATCGGCGCGGGCGCCTGCGGGTTGACGGCGGCCTGGCGGCTGGCGCGCGCGGGGATTGAATGCGTGTTGATCGAGCGGGACGCGGTGCCCAGTGGCTCGACCGCGCTGTCCTCGGGTTTTATTCCGGCGGCGGGCACGCGCGCTCAACAGGCTGCGGGGGTGACGGACAGCCCGGCTGATTTTGCGGCCGACATTCATGCCAAGGCGCATGGCCAGGCAGCGCCTCATCTGGTGACGGCCTATACCGAGGCGATTCCTCTGGCTATCGATGCGTTGCAAGAGGCAGGACTGACGTTTGAGGTGCTGGACGGTTTTCTGTATCCCGGCCATCACGCCCGCCGTATGCACAGCCTGCCAGAACGTACGGGGGCTGCTTTGGTGGGCGCGCTGGCCAACACGGCCAGCGAGGCGGGTGCCTATCTGTTGACGGATACCACTGCGCGAGAGTTATGGTGCGACGCCGATGGCCGTATCACGGCCGTGGGGTGCGAGCGGCCTGATGGCGGCACGGAGGTGATAGGCTGCGATGTGCTGTTACTCGCTTGCAATGGTTTTGGCGGCAATGTCTCTATGCGCCGGGAATATCTGCCGGCAATGGCCGACGCCGTGTACGGCGGGCACGTGGGCAACGATGGCAGTGCCGTGCAATGGGGCCTGCAACTGGGTGCGCGATTGGCCGATATGGGCGGCTATCAGGGTCATGGCTCGTGGGCGATTCCGCAAGGCGCATTGATCTCATGGGCGGTCATCATGGATGGCGGCGTGCAGATCAATCGTGCCGGAAAGCGTTTTCACGACGAAACACAGGGGTATTCCGAGGCTGCGGTACACGTATTGGCTCAACCGGAGGGCGTGGCATGGAACGTGTTTGACGCGCACACATTGGCGCTGCTGCGCGAGTTTCCCGATTTCCAGGATGCCGAGGCGGGTGGTGCATTGCGCTGTGCTGCAGATGCTGCGGCATTGGCGGATCTCATCGGCTGCGACAAAGCAACGTTGGCGGCCACTCTGGCATCTATTTCCCCCGATCTGGATGACGTATTGGGCCGGCGTTTTACGCGCCATCTCGCGGCGCCGTACTACGCGATCAAGGTTACTGGCGCGTTATTCCATACGCAGGGCGGACTGGACATCGATGCGCAATGCCGAGTGTTGAATACGAACGGCCATGCTTTTGCCAATTTGCTCGCTGCCGGCGGCGCTGCTCGCGGCGTGTCCGGGAATGAGGTATCGGGCTATCTCTCGGGCAATGGCCTGCTGAGCGCCGTGGCAGGAGGGCATATCGCCGCAGCGACAGCCGCGGAATTGCTGGGCCGGCCGCTGTAACGGATTTCAAAAAAAGCCTTCCCAAATTTGCAGTCGCATGGGCAATAACGCTTATATCCCTGGCATGACTACTGAAGTTTCTCGGAGCAATGGATGAAAAAACTTGCACAACAGCTGGCCGAGGGCTGCGTTCTGGCCCCTGGTGTTTACGATGCCTTGTCCGCGTTGATCGCGGAGCAGGCCGGTTTTGATGCACTCTATCTGTCGGGTGCCTCGATCGCCTATACCCGATTGGGGCGTTCCGATGTGGGGCTGACCACCTATACCGAGGTCGAGGATACCTTGGCCCGCATCGCTGAGCGTGTCTCGGTGCCGGTGATCGTGGACGGCGATACGGGCTTCGGAAATGCGCTGAACGTGCAGCGCACGGTGCGCGGTTTCGAGCGCGCCGGCGCGGCGATGATCCAACTCGAGGATCAGACGTTTCCAAAACGTTGTGGTCATTTGGATGGCAAGACCGTGGTGCCGGTCCACGAAATGCGCGGCAAACTACGCGCTGCTGTCGATGCGAGGCACTCTGCCGACACGCTGATCCTCGCACGCACAGATGCCATCGCCGTCGAGGGCCTGGAGGCTGCCTTGGATCGAGCCGAACAGTACCTGGAAGACGGCGCCGACGCATTGTTTATCGAGGCGCTGCGGACTCCAGAGCAAATGCAGGCAGCCTGCTCGCGCTTTGCAGGACGCGTGCCGCTGCTTGCCAACATGGTCGAGGGGGGCAAGACCCCAGTCAAAGCCGCCTCGGAACTGGCCGATGTGGGTTTCCGCATCGTGATCTTTCCCGGAGGAACCGCACGCGCGGTGGCACACACTTTGGCTGGCTATTACGGCAGCCTGAAGCAAAACGGCAGCACCGCGCCGTGGCGCGAACAGATGCTGGATTTTGATGGGCTCAATGCGGTGATTGGAACGCCGGAACTGCTGGCTGCGGGAAAACGGTACGAGGGTTGACTGCGATCACTGCCACGAAGGATGTTGGAACGCATTGACCAAGAAATCGAGCATCCTGCGCATCTTCAACGACATGTGCTTACGGCTGGCGTAGACCACATGTATGCCGAGGGTAAAGGCATCGTAGCCGGGCATCAGTTCGACGAGCGTGCCTTGTTTGAGATCCTCGCCAATGAGAAAGTCGGGCTGCAGAATGATGCCCTGATGGGCTAATGCAGCCAGACGGCAGGTGTCGCCGCTGTTGGTGCGAATCCGCGGATTGACTTTGACGCGCACTTCACCCTGAGGACCAGCGAACCGCCAGTCATCCTTGCTGGTCAGATAACTATAAGAAACGATGTGATGATTGGCCAGGTCCTCGGGCGTTTTCGGACGGCCGTGTTTTTTGACGTATTGCGGTGAGGCGCACAACGCCATTCGGGTGCACGCCAACTGGCGGCTGATCAGGCGTGAGTCTGGCAGATTGGTGATGCGTATTGCGAGGTCGTATCCCTCGTCCACCAGATCGACAATGCGGTCATTCAGATCGATGTCCAGTGACACATTGGGGTTTTCTGCGAGAAACCGCGGCCATAACGGTGCCAGATGCAACAGGCCAAATGAGAGCGGTGCATTGATGCGCAGCATGCCGACGGCATGGCCGCCGTGCGAGACGGTTTCGGTTTCCAGTTCATCGAGTGCCGCCGCGAGCTCGATCGCCCTGGCGTGAAAGCGCTGCCCGTCCTCGGTCAACGATAGACGGCGCGTGGTCCGGTGCAGCAGGCGCAGTCCCAGGTGCGCTTCGAGGTCAGCCACATGCCGGGAAATGGCGGCCTTTGACAGGTTGGTCGCCTCGGCAGCGCTGACAAAACTCCCATGGCGGACGACGGCGAGAAAACTGTTGATCTGCTGGAGGTCAAGCATGGATTGTCTCTATTTTTGGGACAAACTGTCATTTTATTCCCTATTTATCGCCTCTCGTATTGTCAATAAAGTGTCGCTATCCCGAAACGCGGGCAAACGAATAAGGAAGTCGTCATGAATGCAACGTTCTCTTTGTTGGGCCGAATCGGCCTGGCTCTTATTTTCATAATTTCCGGCTGGGGCAAAATCACTGGCTACGCAGGCGCCGAGCAATATATGAGCGCTATGGGTGTATCACCTGCCTTGCTGCCGTTGGTGATCTTGTTGGAGTTTGGCGGTGGCTTGGCGATTGCTGCGGGCCTATTCACGCGCTGGATTGCAATCGCGTTCGCGCTTTTTTCCGTAGCTACCGCTGTTGTATTTCATGCGAATTTCGGCGATGCCATGCAAGCCATTAATTTCTGGAAGAACATCGCCATCGCAGGCGGTTTCTTGAGTCTGGCTGCGCAGGGAGCGGGAGCGTGGAGCCTTGATGCATTGAGAGGTTCGCGCAAGGCTTGAGCGGCACACTCTCAATGAGTAATGGGCGGAACGCCGCCCATTGTCGTTTTGCGCCACGTGCACGGACTTGCCGAGCACGTGGCGCAAATAGCACATTATTTTTGGGGTTTGATCAGGCGCACTTGGACCGATGTACACGAGGGGGGCTCAGAGGGCGCGGCTCGCCGCCGCCGCAAATAGCTCATTACGCAACCAGGAATGCGCGGCATCGGCGTCATGGCGCGGGTGCCATGCAGCCGTGAGTCCAAATCCGCCTACCTCCACCGGCAACGGCAGTAAATCCAGCCGGTCCGAGAACCGTTGCAGGAAGCGTTCGGGCAGGGCGCACACATAGTCCGTGGCCTCGATCACAAGCGGCGCCAAGTGATACTGCTGAACGGAAACGGCGACGTTGCGGGTACGTCCGTGGCGGGCAATGACATCGTCCATGAAACCGTGAAAATTGCCGCCATCGCCCGACACAATCACGTGGCCCAAGGCGCAATAAGCATCGAGATCAGGAGGCGCCAGCCCTCTCGGGTGCGCTTTGCGTTGTGCCATGACATAACGTTCGCTCAATAACTGCTGGCGACGCGCATCCGCTGGCGTTGAAAAATCCGCAGCGATGAGTAAATCCGCCTTGCCGTTGGCGAGCCAGGCGCCCGCCGTGTCGGCAGGGACGGTATGAAATGCGAGTTGTACATGGGGCGCGCGGCTGGCAATGCGGCGGACCAGATCCAGGCCGACCATGACAAAGCCGTTATCGCTGGCCAGGATTTGAAAGCGGCGCGAATCACGCGCGGGATCAAAATCCATGCCGCGCGCGAGCGCGGCATGCAGCTCGTGCAATGCTGCCCGCAGGGGTTCGCGGATGGCCAGTGCACGGGCGGTGGGCGTCATGCCACGGCCGTGTTTCGCCGGAACCAGCAGAGCGTCATTGGTCAACTCGCGCAGCCGGGCGAGCTGCGCCGATAGCGCGGGTTGGCTGAGATGCAGCCGCTCCGCAGCGCGGGTGACATTGGCTTCCTCCAGCAAAACGTCCAGAGAGCCCAGTAACGCCAAATCCGCTCCCCGCAAAGGCGATGGCATATCAGCCATTTGGATAGCTCCGATATTAATAATCGATTTCAAATATACCAAGTTCTTGCTCACACTACGGCTTGAAACGAGGGCTGGGCAAAGAGTCCCGCTCGGCATGATTCGGAGTCAACAGTGCGGACGAGCAAAGCGGATGAACCTGAGCGGCATGCCCTGCGTGCCTTGGCCAGCGCAAATTTTGCAGTGGGCGGGATGTCGTATGGCGTGGTTGGCGCCTTGCCTGCTTTAGTGGGCGCCTGGCAGATTTCTCCTGGGGACGCGGCACTATTGATGACGGCATTCTCGATCGCGTTTGCTGTCGGGGCGCCGGTGCTGCAGGTGCTGGTGGGCCACTCGCGTCGGCGGACGTTGTTGTTGAGCGGTTTGGTGGTGATGCTGCTTGCGACACTGGCCGGGGCGTTTACGGCTAGTTTTGCTTGGTTGTTGATGACGCGGATCGTGGCGGGCTTGGGCGCGGCGCTTGTCAGTCCGGTCGCTAATGCGATCGGGGCAGGGTTGGCTCCGGCCGAACGGCGGGGTAAAGCGTTGGCCGTAGTGTTTGTTGGGGTCACCTTATCCAGCGTCGTCGCGGCGCCGGTTGCTGCAGCATTGGCAGAAGCCTTTGGCTGGCGTGCCGTATTCATCGGGCTCGCGATGATTGCCTTGGGAAGCCTCGGCTGGATTATCGCTACGGTACGCGATACGTCATATGGTGAGCCGATGCGGCTGAGAGGATTGCTGCAGTTGCTATTGCGGCCGGCTACAGCGGCTGGGCTCGCTGTGGTTGTGTTGCAGACTGCGGCCTTTTTTGCGACTTATACGTTGATCTTGCCCTTGATCACTAAACATTTCGGAGCGAGTGCGGCAGAGGGCGGCGTTGCCTTGCTGTTGTTTGGATTGACGGGCATCGCGGGAAACCTGATCGCGCAGCGAGTGTCGCTGCATCATGCTGCCGATAGGCTGCTGCGTATCGTGATGATGACCATGATGCTCGTCTTTATCGTGATTGCAGTGTTGGGAGTGCCTTTCTGGGGCGATGTGCTCAGGCTGGGATTCTTGTTCCTGTTGCTTGTCATCTGGGCGGTGATGCAGGACGTGTTCTATCCGTCTCAATTGCGCCGTGTCGTTGCCCTGGAGCCCGATTATCGCGGGATGGTGATCGCACTGAATTCATCGGGCATCTTTTTGGGGATTGCATTAGGGTCGGGCGTGGGGGGACGCGTTGCCGATTCCGTTGGTTTACAGTGGTTGGCCCCGGCCTCGGCGGCATTGACGGCGCTGGCGCTTGGCGCACTGATTGTGTCAAGGCGCCTACTCGCCAGGATGCCAGGTGGCCAAGCCACGGTTGGGCAAGTTCGTGAGTGCCCAGCTCCATAGCATTGCGCCCGGGCGCAGGTGAAAATGCACCGTAGTGGTGCATTGAGAGAGGCGGTTTTTGCAAAATGCACCCAAACAGCGCATTCAGGCCCCGATAGATTGACTACAATCCTGTCCGGCCTGGTTTTGTTGCCGGGCCGCCCCAAGACAAAAACGCCCCTTGGGGGGCAGCAAGCCGGGGGCGCAGCAAGGGGGGGCTTTGTGTGACAGGTCGTGCGGCACGAGCATGCGGCATGCATTTTGCTTGATTCCGGGCGACTTTCACTCTGACCCTCGGGTCACTAACGCCAGTAGCCCCGCTACGTCGCCTGATGCCTGCCGTTTTCCCTCGTTGTTCAGATGCGCTTCGACTTGTGCCGAGGCGCCTGTGCCACGCTCGGGTTGAGGGCTTTTAAATCGCCTAGGAGCCGAAACCATGATGTTTGAAAACCTCCCGTCCGTATCCGGACTTGCCCGTCGCAGCGTGCTGAAACTCGGCGTGGCGGCCGCGGGCGTGTTCGTGATGTCGGGCTGGGCCCAGGCACAGGACGCCGCCAAGATCAAAGTGGCGGCCGTCTATACCGTGCCGGTCGAGCAACAATGGGTATCGCGCATTCACAAGGCGCTGAACGCCGCCAAGGAAAAAGGCGAGATCGAATACGTGTTTTCCGAGAACGTCAGCAACGCCGACTACGAGCGTGTAGTGCGCCAGTATGCCGAGCAGGGCAACCAGCTGATCGTGGGCGAGGCCTTTGCCGTCGAGTCCGCCGCGCGCAAAGTCGCTAAAGACTATCCCGAGACCGCATTCCTGATGGGCTCGTCGGCCAAACCGCAAAAGCCGAATTTTTCGGTGTTTGACAACTATATTCAAGAGCCGGCGTACCTGACCGGCATGATTGCCGGCGGCATGAGCCAGTCGGGCAAGATCGGCTTGGTGGGCGGATATCCCATCCCCGAAGTCAATCGCCTGATGCAGGCATTCATGGCGGGTGCCCAGGAAATCAATCCAAAGGTCAGCTTCACCGTTTCGTTCATCGGATCGTGGTTTGATCCCCCAAAGGCTAAAGAAGCCGCCTTCGCGATGATTGATCAGGGTGCAGACGTGTTGTACGCCGAGCGTTTTGGCGTGTCCGACGCGGCCAAAGAGCGTGGCAAGCTCGCAATCGGCAACGTGGTCGACACCCAGCCGCAATATCCGGAGACGGTCGTGGCGTCGGCATTGTGGAACATGGAGCCCACGATCGAGCACGCATTGGCGCAGGTCAAGGCAGGCAAGTTTGCCGCGGAAGACTACGGTCAATATTCGTTGATGAAATTCAAAGGATCGGAACTCGCGCCGTTGGGCACGTTTGAATCGAAGATCCCCGCGGAGCTCAAGGCCAAGGTCGAGACCAAGCAAAAGGCGATCCTGGATGGCAGCTTTGAAGTCAACGTGAACAACAGCGAACCCAAGTCCAGCGCGAAATGACGGATACCCTGGCCCTGCAACTCGAGGGCATTACCAAGCGTTTTGGCAGCCTGACGGCGAATGACGCGGTCTCGCTGAGTGTGAAGCAGGGCGAGGTGCTGGCCCTGTTGGGGGAAAACGGCGCGGGCAAGTCCACGTTGGTGTCCATTCTGTTCGGGCACTACGTGGCCGATGCCGGCCGTATCACCGTCTATGGCCAGGCGTTGCCGCCCGGCCGTCCAGACGCCGCGCTGGCCGCAGGTGTGGGTATGGTCCATCAACATTTCACGTTGGCAGACAACATGAGTGTGCTGGACAACGTGATGGTGGGTACCCAGTCGTTGTGGCGGCTCGCATCCGGGCGCAAGCAGGCTCGGCAACGATTGGTCGAACTGGGCCAGCGCTTTGGCCTGGGCGTGGACCCCGATGCGCGCGTAGGGACGTTATCCGTCGGTGAAAAGCAGCGCGTTGAAATTCTCAAAGCGCTCTACCGCGGTGCACGCATTCTGATCCTGGACGAGCCGACAGCCGTGCTGACGCCTCAAGAGGTCGATGGGCTGTTCGCTACGCTGCGCGGTTTTGTCGCCGAAGGACTCGCGGTCATTTTCATTTCGCACAAGCTCGATGAGGTCATGGCGGTCTCGCAACGCGTGGCGGTACTGCGTCAAGGCAAACTTGTGGCCGAACGCGACACGGCATCGACCAACGCAGCGGAGCTGGCCGAGTTGATGGTCGGACGCAAGGTTGTCATGCCGCGTGTGCAGAACGCCGAGCCGCGCGCGCAGGCGACGCCTGTGGTCACACTCTCGCAGGTGACCGTGCGCAATAGCCACGGCGGCGCGCCGTTGCTCGATAGTGCGGATCTGACGATACACACGCACGAGATCGTGGCTATCGCGGGCGTAGCAGGCAACGGACAACAGGCGCTCGTGTCGGTGTTGAATGGATTACGCCATCCCGATGACGGCACGATACGCTTGGGGGCGGAACACTCGGTGGCGCCGCGCACCCCCGCGGGTTGGACGGCCGCAGGCGTGGGACGCATCCCGGAGGACCGTCACCACGAGGGCGTGATCGGCGATAGTCCCCTGTGGGAAAACGCCATCATCGAAGATCTGAACGACAAACGCTTTGCGCGTTTCGGCGTGGTGCGCGCGCAAGCCGGCCGTGCCTATGCGCGTGATCTCAGCAAACAGTTCGATGTGCGAGCGGCTTCGCAGGATGTACGTACGCGCAGCCTGTCGGGCGGGAATATGCAAAAGCTGATCCTGGGCCGCACATTGGCTCGGCAGCCGCGTTTCATCGTGGCCGATCAGCCAACCTGGGGGCTGGATATTGGCGCAGTCGCCTACGTCCGTGAACAACTGCTGGCCGCGCGCGAGCGCGGTGCGGGTGTTTTGCTGGTGTCCGAAGACCTCGAAGAAATCTTCGCATTGGCCGATCGCATCGCAGTCATGTGCGGCGGCAAGATCATTGCCGTAAAGCCCGTTGCGCAATGGACGCCGGCATCCGTGGGCCTGGCCATGACGGGTAGTGTGCCCGCCTGACGATTAAATAATGAAATCATGAACTTGTACCTGGAACGTCGCACCGAAGCCAGCCGCACAGCGTTGCTGTTGGCGCCTTTGGCGGCGATTATCTTTACCTTGTTGATCTGTGCGCTGTTGGTGGCATGGGCGGGCGCGCCAGTGGGGCGCACCTATGCATTATTGTTCGACGGCGCATTTGGATCGCGTTTTGCCTTGTCAGAAACACTGATGCGTGCGACGCCGCTGATGCTGACCGGCTTGGCCTGTGCAGTGGCATTCCGTGCACGTTTTTACAACATCGGCGCTGAGGGGCAGTTGTACCTCGGTGCGCTGGCCGCCGTGGCGGTGGGCGGTATGCATGATGGCGTGGGCTTTGATTTGCCGGTACCCGTGCTGTTTGCCGGCATGATGATCGCCGCGGCGTTGGCAGGCGCATTGCTGCTGTTGATTCCGGCTTTGCTGAAAACCCGACTGGGCGTGGACGAGGTGGTGACCACGCTGCTGGGCAATTTCATTGTGCTGTTGTTCGTGTCGATGATGCTCGATGGCGTCATGAAAGACCCCATGGCCATGGGATGGCCGCAATCGGTGGCACTGAACCCCGATCTGGAGTTCGGCAAACTCATCGCGAAAACGCGCGTACATACTGGGTTGCTGTGGGGGATAGGCCTCGCGGTCGGCTTGTGGTTGATCAACCGCTATACCGTCTTTGGTTTGCAGATGCGAGCGGTCGGCGCGAATGCGCATGCCTCGCGTTTTCTAGGATTGCCGGTGACACGCGTGATGTTGGGTACGGCGATGTTATCGGGCGCCTTGGCGGGACTGGCGGGCGCGATCGAAGTCGCGGGCCGTACGAGCTATGTGACGCTGGATATGTCGCCGGGTTACGGCTATACCGGTGTGGTGGTCGCCATGTTGGCGGGGCTGCATCCGTTGGGTGTCGTGGTGGCTAGCGTCTTTGTGGCGGGCATGTTGGTAGGCGCGGACAGCATGAGCCGCGCGATTGCCGTCCCCAACTACATTGCCGATGTGATTGTGGCTGCATCGCTGTTGTCCATGCTGGTGGCCACCTTGTTCGCGCAATATCGCTTGCGCCGCAAGCAGGCCTGAGGAGACGCGCATGGAATGGATGGATTTGTTGAGTTCGAGCGCGTTCTGGGTGGCGGTGTTGCGTCTGGCTACGCCGTTGATCCTGGGCACGCTGGGCGTGCTCTTGTGCGAGCGTGCCGGGGTGTTGAACCTGGGCATCGAAGGCATCATGGCGGCGGGAGCCTTTACCGGTTGGCTGGTGGTGTATCTGGGCGCACCGCTTTATGTCGGTGTGCTGGCAGCCGCACTGGCGGGCATGGTCTTTGGACTGCTGCATGCAGTGTTGACGGTGCCGTTAGGTCTGTCGCAGCACGTGTCTGGATTGGGCGTGACCTTGCTGGCGACGAGCCTGAGTTACTTCGCCTACCGGGTGACTTTCCCTAGTGTGAATACTCCGCCGACGATCACGCCGTTTGCCGAGATGACATTCTTCAAGGACATTCCCGTGATCGGTCCCGTGTTGGCGGGCCAGACGGTGATGACGCTGATCGCCTTGATTGCCGTGCCTTTGATCGCATGGGTGTTGAACCGCACACCGCTGGGCTTGGCAATCCGTATGGTGGGTGAAAATCCCGCCGCCGCCGAGGGGCAGGGCCTGTCCGTGACCAAGCTGCGCATGGGCGCTATCGTAGCGGGGTCGGCACTGATGGGCATTGCAGGCAGTTTCCTCACGCTGGCTGCGTTTAATGCCTTCTTTTTCAATATGGTCAACGGCCGCGGTTGGGTCTGTGTGGCCTTGGTGGTGTTCGCGTCGTGGCGACCGGGCAAGGCCCTGCTGGGCGCGTTGATTTTTGCGTTCTTTGATGCGCTGCAATTGCGGTTGCAGCAGGGTGGCACGAGCCTGCCGGGCTTGCCCGAGTTGCCGTATCAGGTTTATTTGATGTTGCCGTACGTGCTGTCCATTTTGGCGCTGGTCGTGATGGCGCGTCGTGCCGCGTATCCCCAAGCGCTGATGAAGCCCTATCGCAAGGGCGAGCGTTGAGCCCATACGGCACAGTCAATCAAAAGGTTTTTATATGCTCGATCTCATTATCAAGAACTGCAACCTGGCCAATGGCCAGACGGGTGTGGATGTCGGCGTGCAGAATGGCCGCATCGTGTCTATCCAGCCCGCCTTGCAGGCCGAGGCCGGCCAGGTGGTCGATGCTCAGGGCCAATTGCTGAGCGCGCCATTCGTCGATGCGCATTTCCATATGGATTCGACGCTGTCATACGGTTTGCCGCGCGTGAATCAATCCGGTACCTTGCTCGAGGGCATTGCGCTGTGGGGGGAATTAAAGCCGCTGTTGACGCAGGAGGCGCTGGTCGAGCGCGCGTTGGCGTATTGCGATTGGGCGGTGGCCAACGGCCTGTTGGCGATTCGTTCGCACGTGGATGTCTGTGATCCGCGTTTGCTGGCGACCGAGGCCTTGCTGCACGTACGTGAGCGCGTGAAACCCTATCTGGACCTGCAATTGGTTGCCTTCCCGCAAGACGGCGTGCTGCGCGCGCCAGGGGCGATGGACAATCTGAAGCGTGCCTTGGATATGGGACTGGACGTGGTGGGCGGTATTCCCCATTTCGAACGCACCATGGCTGACGGCGCAGAATCGGTACGCTTGTTGTGTGAGCTGGCGGCCGAGCGCGGGCTGCGCGTCGACATGCATTGCGACGAGACCGATGACCCCCTGTCGCGTCATATCGAGACACTGGCGTATCACACGCAGCGCCTGGGCCTGCAGGGCCGGGTCACGGGATCGCATCTCACGTCCATGCATTCGATGGACAACTACTACGTGTCCAAGCTGATTCCGTTGATTCGCGAGGCAGGGGTCTCGGCTATTTCCAATCCGTTGATCAACATCACGATTCAGGGACGCCACGATACTTATCCCAAGCGTCGCGGGATGACGCGCGTGCCTGAGTTGCTGGCAGCCGGCGTGACAGTGGCGTTTGGCCATGACTGTGTGATGGACCCATGGTACAGCCTGGGTTCGGGCGACATGCTGGAGGTCGCGCACATGGGGTTGCATGTGGCCCAGATGACGGGACAGGATGCGATGCATGCCTGTTTCGAGGCGGTGACCGGTGCGCCTGCCAAAATTCTCGGTTTGGATGAAACAGGCATCGAGGTTGGCAAGCGCGCGGACATGGTGCTGTTGCAGGCTCGTAATCCGGTTGAAGCGCTACGCCTGCGTGCCACGCGCCTGCATGTCTGGCGCGCGGGTAAGCAGATAGCCAGCACGCCGCCCGCGACGGCTGCGCTGTCGTTGGCGGGCCGGCCGCAAACGGTGGATTTCCGGGTGTAGGTGGGCTTGGAGCACGGCCTAATGCGAGTTAGGCCGCGTTGGATAGGCGATTCGCACTGTGGTCACGGCCGAATGAGTTGAATGCGGACAGTAGCGACTAATGCGGAATCCATCACAGTTAATCGTAATTTGGTCTGAAAAATTAGCTGTTCTCGATAGGAACAGTTACGGGAAGATAGAATTCGAGCCCTTTAAATGATCGCCGCCTAGCGGCGTGGTTTCGAATGGTATTTTCTTCTCGCAGCACCGCACTCGTGTTGCTGTCGTCTTTCATTACCCTTATTGATCTGCAAGTCTCGCCGGTACATGCGCACGCTGCCGGCAATCCCAGCGATCCGGAAACTTGGCGTACCCAAGAATACCGTGCGCAATGGGGATTGGATTTTATTAACGCCGCTAATGCTTATGCGCTGGGTCTGGACGGTCGTGGCGTAAAAATCGGCGTGGTGGATTCGGGCATTGATTCGCATCATCCGGAATTCTTGCATCGCACCGGTGGTGGATATGGTTCTGTGACCAACATCGCAATGCTGACTGATAGCGATGGGCATGGCACGATGGTGTCTTCGGTGATATCGGCAAACCGCAACGGCATTGGCATGCATGGCGTGGCGCCAGGTGCCACGATATTCGTGCCGAACCTTATCGCCGGCGGTGACGATGAAGAAGATCGCCTGTTTGCTGAGGCTTGGGATGAGATGCTCGACCAAGGCGTGCGCATCGTTAATAACAGCTGGGCGTGGCCGGATATACCGATTACTGACGAACCGGCCGATTACTGGAGAGCTTCGCAGCCGAATTTGATTGCGGCGGCACGCCGAGCAGTTAGTGCAGGCGCGTTGATGATTTTTGCAGCGGGCAATGAGAGCGGCTCAAGCCCCGAAAGCCCCGCCGGCCTGCCCTATTATTTTCGTGATCTAGAGTCGGGGTGGTTAGCCGTCGCAGCGCTCTCACCCGATGGAATGCCATCCTGGTCCAATCGCTGTGGCGTGGCCATGGACTGGTGTCTGTCCGCGCCCGGAGGCGGAGAGGGGTGGGTATGGGACGCCAGCGTTGAGGATTTGACCTACGTGGGGGAGAGCGATGATATTTTCATGGCGCGTGCAGGTGGCGGTTATACCACTGCCGCTGGCACGTCGTTTGCTGCCCCCCATGTGACGGGTGCCGCCGCGCTGGTAGCACAGCGCTTTCCTTATCTGACGATGGCACAAGTGCGCCAGGTTCTGCTGGGCACAGCCGCAGATGTCGGCGATCCGGGTGTGGACGAGGTATACGGGTATGGTGTCCTCGATGTAGGCAAGGCCGTCCTCGGTCCAGGAAAATTCGATTGGGGAGATTTCCATGTGTCGTTTGATCAGGGCTATAGCACCTGGGGTAACGACATTACCGGCGCAGGCGGGCTGATCAAATCAGGCACGGGATCGCTGGAGTTGACGGGCGACAGCACGTACGCCGGCGAGACACACGTCAATGGAGGCGAGCTTGCCATCGCCGGCAGTATTGCTTCGCAGACGGTTGTAGGCCGAGCCGGGATGCTTTCGGGTGGCGGCGCAATCATTGGAGATGTCGATAATCAAGGCATCGTGGCGCCGGGCTTGTACAGAAGCGGCGGAACACTGCTCGTCGATGGCGATTATGTTCAGCGCAGAGGGGCCGCTTTGCTGGTGGATGTCAATGCGTCGCAAGGGACGGGCTTGCTCGACGTTACGGGCGAGGCGCAAATCGATGGTGGCAAAGTCGCTGTTGCCCTGGCGCCCGGGGCTTACCGCGGTGATGAGCGTCATACGATTTTGTCCGCCGACGATGCGGTTTCGGGTCGATATGACGAACTGTGCAAGTGCTTTGCCTTTTTGGATGTGTCGTTAGCTTATGACCCACAGAATGTCTATCTGGATATCGAGCGCAACGGCGTCGCGTTCACCGAGGTGGCAGCCAGCCATAATCAACGCGCCGTCGGGGCAGCGATTGAACTTATGGACGGCGACGCGGCTGATACGCCCGAGTCGGGTCATGGGGCAGATGCAATAACTTCAAGATCTATAGCGACCTCCGTCATGGCAGGATCGACTGTGGCGGCAACGCTGTTTGATCACATTGTTGTGATGGGCGCGCCCGCGGCACGAGCCGCATTCGATAGTCTGTCAGGGGAGCTCCATCCCAGCGTGGCCTCGGCGTTGATAGACGACAGCCGCTACACGCGGGATGCGATTACCGGCCGTCTGCGCAAGGCGTTCAGTGTCGCGAGCGCGCCGCCCGTGTCATCCGCTCAGTACTCAGGCGTCAAGAGCGCTGCTGATGGCAGAACATCCGTTTGCGGCTTATACGGGGGCACAATACGGCGCAACGGCGCTGCGCTTTGGCGCCGCCCATACTTGGCATGACATCGATGCCAAACGTCGCGTGGCGTTCTTGGCAGAGCGTGCGAACAGCGACTATTACGCGCGTACCGCGCAGTTGTTCGGAGAGGCCGGGTACCAGTTTGATCTGTACGGTGTGCAGTTGGAGCCCTTTGCACAGCTGGCCTACGTGCATCTGCATACCAATAGTTTTGATGAGGGTGGTACCGTCGGTTTGAATGCGCGGAGCGCTAATCACGATACAACGTTCAGTACGCTGGGCTTGCGCGCTGAAACGGTATTGGGCAACACAGAAAAGAGCACGCTGTCGGTTCATGCCATGATGGGTTGGCAACACGCATTCGGTTCGCTATCGCCGAAGTCAATGTTTTCATTTACCGGTGGATCTCCGTTCACCATCGAAGGCGTGCCTTTGGCTCGAGACGCTTTAGTGCTGGATGCCGGGCTGAATATTGCCGCGGGCAAAGCGTTAAACATCGACTTTGCATACACGGGGCAATTGGCACAGAATTCCGCAAATCAAACGGCCAAAGTCAATCTGATTTGGCGGTTTTGAGTTCGTTGTCTGTCAGCCTGATTTTATTTAATCGTAATAGGGTCCGAAAATAGGCGCGTTCCCGATATAAGCAGCTCAAGAAAAATAGAATTCAGCCTGTTAAATAATTGCCCATAGCGGCATAGTTCGAATGGCCTGTTCTTATCGCGGCGCTGCATTAGCGCTGCTTTTTTCTTTCATTACCCTTATTGACTTACAGGCCTCGCCAGCGCTTGCGCAAGCAATCGGCGAGCCCAGTAACCCGGAAACGTGGCGCACAGAAGAATACTATGAGCAATGGGGGTTGGGTTTCATTCGTGCCGCAGACGCTTATGCGTTAGGCCTGGACGGCAGCGGCGTGAAAGTCGGGGTTGTTGATACTGGAGTTAATCCTCACCTCCCTGAGTTTTTGAATCGCATCGGTGGCGGGTATGACTATGTGAACAATACTGCCGTAATGACCGATAGCATCGGGCATGGCACGATGGTCGCGTCGGTGATCGCGGCAAACCGGGACGGTGTTGGTATGCACGGTGTTGCTCCCGGTGCGATGATTTACGCCGCACGCGCCGTTACGAACACTGATGACGATAGCGATGATTCCCGGGTCGCTGCGGCCTGGAATGATTTGCTTGGCCAAGGTGTACGCATCATCAACAATAGCTGGAGCCTCAATGAGCGACAGATTACCTACGAGCCCGCAGATTACTGGTTGACGCAGATGCCGGATGTGGTTGCGGCTGCACGCAGAGCCGTGGGCGCGGACGCGTTGATGATTTTCCCTGCCGGCAATACGGGTGGTTCGAATCCAGAAAGCCCCGCCGGTCTGCCTCTTTACGTGCCCGAGCTGGAACCAGGGTGGCTGGCAGTTTCGTCGGTTTATCCTATTTTCGGAAAGGCATTCTACTGGGCCAATGGTTGTGGCGTGGCCAAGCGTTGGTGCCTGTACGCGCCAGGGGTGGCCATTATGGCCGCAACGGCAGGCGGCAGCTATGAAACCAGGACGGGAGCGTCGCTTGCCGTTCCCCATGTGGCGGGTGCCGCGGCATTGGTGGCTCAGCGATTCCCTTATATGACGATGGCGCAAGTACGTCAGGTCTTGTTGGGCACTGCCGGAGATATGGGTGAGCCAGGTGTAGACGAGGTATACGGCTACGGTATCCTCGATGTTGGCAAGGCGGTTCGCGGTCCAGGGAAATTCGATTGGGGGGATTTCCATGTTTCGTTGGACCAAGGGCGCAGCACATGGAGCAATGACATTACTGGTAAGGGCGGCTTGATCAAATCCGGCGCTGGATCGCTGGAATTGACCGGCAACAGCACGTACACCGGTAAAACGCGCGTCGATGGCGGTGAGCTTGCCATCGCAGGCAGTATTGCTTCGAACACGACGGTGGGCCGGGGTGGTTTGCTGTCCGGTAACGGCATCATCATTGGCAATCTCGATAACGCAGGCATCGTGGCGCCGGGCTTGCCTGGCGAGGGAAGAGCATTGTTCATTGGTGGGAATTATGTTCAGCGCCAAGGAGCCAGCCTACTGGTGCAGATCAACGAGCGGCAGGAGGCGAGCGTTCTGTACGTCAGTGGTCAGGCCCACATCGACGGCGGCAAGGTCGCGGTGATGATGAGGCTCAGCGATTATCGCGGCGACAGGCGTTATACGATTCTGTCAACGGGAGAGGGGGTCTCGGGGCGGTACGACGAGCTGTGCAAATGCTTTGCGTTTTTAAATGTGTCGCTGGCATACGATGCACGGCACGTTTACTTGGATGTTGCACGTAATGGTGTGGCGTTTGCCGATGTAGGGGAGAGTGATAACCAGCGATCGGTGGGCGCGGCGATCGAGCGTATGGGCGTGACGGCAATGGCCTCTGCCGAGGCGAGCGCAGCAACGGCAGAGGCAACAATGCCAGATGCTGCGATGCCAGGCGGAGCAATACCAGATGCAGAAACCCCTGACAGAGTAGCACCAGGTGCAGTAACGCCCAGTGCAACCGCAACTGTTGCTGAGGTGACAACAAATGCGGACTTATCCCTGTTTCAGCGGATCCTTTTGATTGATACCCCTGCAGCGCGCGCCGCGTTCGATAGTTTGTCTGGAGAGTTGCATCCCAGCATCGCATCCGCCCTGATCGATGACAGCCGCTATACGCGCGATGCCATCACGAATCGCCTGCGCACGGCAGTCGGAGGCGCAGGCGAATCCTCGGCGTTGAGGTCGCTGTACGCTAGCGCGACGCACCCTCTGAGCGATAGGGTCTCGGTTTTGGAACCTGCAGTCGCGACATGGGGCCAGTTCTACGGCGCGTGGGGACATATGTCATCGCCTGGCAGATCCGCTCAACTGCAGCGCTCAGCTCGTGGGTTTTTTCTCGGCGCCGATACGGCGATGGGTGATTCCTGGCGAGCCGGTGTGATGGGCGGCTTCGGGTCCAGTTCTCTGCGGATGGGTGCACGCTCGTCCTCGTCCTCGGTCGATAGCTACACGCTGGCGGCTTATGCGGGCGCGCAGTACGGTGCGACGTCCTTGCGCTTTGGCGCCGCTCATACCTGGCATGACATTGACGCCAAACGCAGCGTATCGTTCTTGTCCGAGCGCGCAAACAGCGATTATCACGCACGCATCGCGCAGGTGTTTGGCGAGGCGGGGTATCAGTTTGATGTGGACGGTGCTCAGTTCGAACCTTTTGTACAGCTGGCCTATGTGCGTCTGCATACGAACGGTTTTGAGGAGGGTGGTACCGTCGGTTTGAAGGCACGCAGCGCCAATCACGATGCGACGTTCAGTACGTTGGGTTTGCGCGCTGAAACGGTGCTGGGCAACGCAGAGACGAGCACGCTGTCGATTCATGCCATGATGGGTTGGCAACACGCATTCGGTACGTTGTCGCCTAAATCAACATTCTCATTTATCGATGGATCGCCATTCACCATTGAAGGCGTGCCGTTGGCTCGAGATGCGTTGGTGCTGGATGCGGGGCTGAGTATCGCTGCAGGAAAAGCGTTGAACATCGACTTTTCGTACATAGGACAATTGGCACAGAACTCGACGAATCAAACGGGCAGGGTAAATTTGATTTGGCGGTTTTGAGTCAACACCAGCTTGGCGCCAAAGAGAGCGAGCTTTCAGTGTTACGTAATTTTTGGTGTTTATATTGCAATAATAAATTACTATTCGAACACTTTTTCAACGATTCTCCCGTAAGGCGTTGTTCGAATGGCTCACGCAGCTGGCGGTGTATTACGAAAATTATTCCTATATTTCATCGCGACTACCGGCCTGCAACCGGCGCCGGTTTACGCGCAGACATCCGGTGATCTGAGCAGTCCAGACACGTGGCGCACCAAAGAATATCTCGCGCAATGGGGATTGGACGCCATTAACGCAGCCGATGCCTATGCGTTGGACTTGGACGGCAGTGGCGTGAAAATCGGAGTCGCCGATACCGGTATAGACCCTAATCACCCTGAGTTCTCCGGCCGCATTGGGGGCGGGTATGACTATCTGGATAATACGGCTACGCTGACAGATAGTTACGGGCATGGCACGATGGTTGCCTCAGTCATCGCCGCAAACCGCGATGGTGTTGGCATGCACGGCGTAGCGCCGGGCGCCACCGTGTACTCCGCGCGTATCCTGGACGAGGATGATTCCTTTAGTCAATTTAACCGCCCCTACATGGCCGCAGCCTGGGACGACCTCATCAGCCAAGGCGTGCGCATTATCAACAACAGTTGGGGTTCGAGTGGCACCTCGATCACAGACGAGTCGGCGGAGTATTGGCTGACGCTCCAGCCTAATTTGATTGCGGCTGCGCGCCGGGCGGTCAGCGCAGACACGTTGATGATTTTTGGCACGGGCAATAACGGCGCTGCGGATCCACTGAGTCCCGCTGGCTTGCCTTATTACGTGCCGGATTTGGAGTCCGGGTGGTTGGCGGTGGCGGCGATCGCGCCTGCCTACATGCCGGAGTGGTCCAATGAGTGTGGGGTGGCGATGAACTGGTGCCTGGCCGCGCCAGGTGGCAGTGATGGTTGGGCCTGGGATAGTGCCGTCGGGGCATGGGTCTGGGTGAACGATCGTGACGATATTCTCGTAGCGAATTCGGGAGGCGGCTATTCCAGAGAATGGGGTACGTCGCTCGCGGCCCCACATGTAGCGGGGGCCGCTGCATTGGTGGCGCAACGGTTCCCCTATATGACGATGGAGCAAGTGCGCCAAGTGCTGTTGGGGACGGCGTTGGACGTAGGCGATCCCGGGGTAGACGAGGTGTTCGGCTATGGGATTCTCGATGTCGGCAAGGCTGTGAAGGGGCCAGGGAAATTCGATTGGGGTGATTTCCGTGTGACGTTCGATCAAGGCACCAGCACCTGGGGCAATGACATCACAGGTGCTGGCGGATTGATCAAATCGGGCAGTGGATCATTGGAGCTGACCGGCCACAGCACGTATTCTGGCCAGACACACGTCAATGGTGGCCAGTTGATGGTTTCCGGCAGCATCGCGTCGCCCACGTTTGTCGGCGCAAACGGGGTGCTCTCTGGTAACGGCACCATCATCGGGGATCTCGACAGCCAAGGAATGGTGGCGCCCGGTGTGCCTCAACAGGGAGGCACGCTATCGGTCGAGGGCGACTATGTACAGCATCAAAGCGGGAGCCTCTTTGTAGATGTCGCCGCACCGGGCCGTTTGGACGTTAGCGGGCAAGCACACATCGACGGTGCCAGAGTCGATGTCGCATTGAAGCCGGGTGATTATCAGGGTGACCAGCGTTACACCATTCTGTCGACGGGCGACGCGATTTCGGGTCGGTACGATGAGCTGTGCCAGTGTTTTGCGTTTTTGAATGTGGCGCTGTCGTACGATCCGCAAAATGTCTATCTGGATGTCGCACGTAACGGCCTGGCATTTGGCGATGTGGGCACGAGCCACAATCAACGATCAGTCGGCGCGGCGATTGAGAGCATGCAGGGTGTTGCTGCTGTAGGTGATTCAAACACCACCTTGTTTGACCGTGTCCTCCTGATGGACGCTTCCACGGCGCGTGCCACCTTTGACAGCTTGTCTGGCGAGTTGCATCCCAGCGTGGCGTCGGCGCTGATCGACGACAGCCGCTATACGCGCGATGCCATTACGAGCCGATTGCGTACGGCATTTCGACAAGGAGCGACGCAGCCCAGCCTAGTGGCTCAGAACGGCAGCGTGAAGCTCAATACCCGCAATACCGCCTTCACCGCTATGCCCGAGACCTCGACATGGGGGCAGGTATATGGTGCGTGGGGCCACATGTCCTCGGGCAGCACGGCCCAACTGGATCGTTCTTCCAGTGGCTTTTTTGTTGGTGCGGATACGTCTGTCGGCGACTCCTGGCGAGCCGGTTTGATGGGAGGCTTTGGCTCCAGTACGTTCCGCGTGGACAACAGGCAGTCGTCGGCATCTGTGGACAGCTACACGCTGGCGGCTTATACCGGTGCACAGTACGGTGCGACGTCGTTGCGCTTTGGGGCGGGGCATACCTGGCATGACGTTGATGCAAAGCGCAGCGTACCGTTCTTGTCAGAGCGTGCGGATAGCGACTATCACGCCCGCACTGCGCAGTTGTTCGGCGAGGCAGCTTATCAGTTTGACCTGTATGGGGCGCAGCTCGAACCCTTTGCGCAGTTGGCCTATGTGCATTTACATACTGATGGCTTTGACGAGGGCGGTGCAGTGGGCCTGCGTGCACGCAGCGCCAATCACGATACGACCTTCAGCACGCTGGGATTGCGTACGGAAACGGTGCTGGGCACGACAGAGAAAAGTGCGCTGACGGCCCACGCGATGATGGGTTGGCAACACGCATTTGGCGCGTTGTCGCCGAAATCGACATTCTCATTGTCCGGTGGGTCGCCATTTACTATCGAGGGCGTGCCGTTGGCACGAGATGCGTTGGTGTTGGATGCCGGGCTGAGTGTTGCCGCAGGGGACACGCTGAATATCAGCTTCTCCTACATCGGCCAACTGGCACAGAATTCAACGAATCAAACCGTCAGGGGCGATCTGGTCTGGCGGTTTTGATTCGGTCGGGTGATTTTTTATAGCTTGCGCGTCCATACAGAACGGCCATACCTCGGTAACTACGACTATACGGCGTTAAATATTCCGGCCAGACTGCAGGGCGGGGCGATCAAGTATTAGCTCGATATTCTGATCGTTACTGCACTGATTTGTATTGCCGGGGGGCCATACTTGAAGCGGGGGCATTTAACCGTTCGACGTGGCTTGTTCTTGTATTTAATTGCATCTACAATTTGACTATAAGCATCATTTACGATCCGGAAAAAAATGACGCCAACATCCGTAATCGGGGATTGTCGTTTGAGCTGGTTCAGCAGTTTGACTGGGATAGCGTATTAGTTGTTGAGGATGACCGATATGATTATGGTGAACAGCGGTTTCAGGCGCTGGGCATGATCGACGGTCGTTTGCATATGGTGGTTTTCATGGTGCGGGATGACATGCTGCGTGTCATCAGCCTGCGTAAAGCCAATGCCAGAGAGGTAGCACGTTATGAAAAAACCAGATCCTGAAATGATTGACGATCAGAATCCAGAGTGGACGGAGGATATGTTCCGCCGTGCCAAGCCTGCTCGGGATGTATTGCCTCCAGGCTTGCAGGCCAAGCTTGGAATACGCCGTCGCGGGCAACAGATCGCGCCGACGAAGATCCAGACTTCGGTTCGATATGACGCTGATGTCTTGGCTGCGTTTAAAGCAGACGGCCCTGGTTGGCAGTCGCGGATGAACGATGCTTTACGCGAGTGGCTGAGAGAACATCGGCCCACTTTTCGGTAATGCAGCACGAGACACCTCCGGCGACTGCGGACAGCGTCTAAATTGCCGCTCGTCAGTGTTTCCCCAACCCCAGATACACATCAATCACCCGCTTGTCCTGCGCAATATCCGCGGCCGGCCCTTCGATTGTGATGGCGCCGGTTTCCAGGACGTAGGCATAGTCGGCGACTTGCAGGGCGGCGCGGGCGTTTTGCTCGATCAGCAGAATGGATACCCCACGCCGGCGCAACTCAGCGACGATATGGAATACCTCGCGCACGATGCGTGGCGCCAGCCCCAGGCTCGGTTCGTCCAGCATCAGCAGCCTGGGCTTTGCCATCAACGCACGCCCAA
Organism: Bordetella tumbae; assembly: GCF_965139195.1. Classification (GTDB taxonomy): domain Bacteria; phylum Pseudomonadota; class Gammaproteobacteria; order Burkholderiales; family Burkholderiaceae_B; genus Bordetella_A; species Bordetella_A tumbae. The sequence goes on from NZ_CBCSJH010000010.1 coordinate 46,438, forward strand.
CGGCCAGCATTTGCCGTTCCCCGCCAGACAGCGTGCCGGATAATTGTGTCCGGCGTTCGCGCAATCTGGGAAACAGTTCATAGACCTCCTGCAGACTGGCTTGATGGTCGCGCTGACCCGTGCGATAGCGGTGAAAGGCGCCCAGCATCAGGTTGTCTTCCACGCTCATCTCGGCGAATAGTTCACGTTTTTCGGGGACCAGGTTCATGCCTGCTGCGACCATTTCCTCGATCTCGGCATGTACGTGAGGCCGGCCGTCGAAGACGATCTCACCGCGCGAGGGCAATACGCCCATGATGGCGGCCAATAGCGTCGTTTTTCCCGCACCATTGGGGCCGATCACGGTCACGATCTGGCCTTCGCCTACACGTAGATTGATGCCCGAGATTGCCTCGATCTTGTCATAGGCGACATGCAGGTCCGTGACTCGCAATAGGTCGCGTGGGGCGGATGGATGCGCGAGCCCGTCTGCGCTCGTGCTGTTCATGGCAGTGCCCGTGGTCATGTTTGAGTTGAGCATCAATCGTCTATGCCTCCGAGATATGCCTCCAGCACGGCGGGATGCGATTGAATCTCCGCAGGCAGGCCCTCTGCGATCTTCTGGCCAAAGTCCATGACCACGACGCGGTCCACCAGACCCATGACGAAATCCATATCGTGCTCCACGAGCAGTATTCCCATCCCCTCGGCACGCAGGCGTCGCAGCAGCTCGGCCAGTTCCTGCTTTTCCTGATAACGCAGGCCGGCAGCAGGCTCATCCAGGAGCAGCAAGCAAGGATCGGACGCGAGCGCACGAGCGATTTCCAGGATGCGTTGCTGTCCCAGCGCCAGCGAGCCTGCCTCATCGTGCAAATGCTTGCCCAGTCCGACGCGTTCGATTTGATGGGCTGCCTCGGCCAAAAGACGTTGCTCTTCGGTCCGGTCCAACCGCCAGGCGGATGGCATAACGCCACAATGGCCGCGCAAATGCGCACCGATGGCGACGTTTTCCAGGACCGTCATGCGGCTCAAGAGTTTGACGTGTTGAAACGTGCGCGATAGACCCAGGCCGGCAATGTGCCGGGCACCGGTTCCCGCGACGGATTTGCCCCGCAGCAGCACTTGCCCCGAAGTCGGCGTGTCCACACCGCTGATCTGGTTGAACATGGTGCTTTTCCCCGCGCCGTTCGGACCAATCAGGGCCAGGATCTCGCCGGCGTGGACGGTGAGGCTCATCGCGTTGTTGGCGACCAGGCCGCCGAACTTGCGCGTGACGTCGCGCGCTTCCAACAGGACGCTGCCTGGCGCAGGCATGTCGCGGCGGGGCAGGGGGTCGGCTTGCCGATTGACTTGCAGCGGAGCCTTTTTGACCGGAACGAGTTTCGCCAAAACAGGCCAAATGCCGCCCCGTGCACGGTGCAGCAACAGGACCATGCCAAAACCGAAAACGATGATTTCGAAGTTCCCGGTTTGTCCCAGCAAACGCGGCATCCAGTCTTGCAGCCATTGCTTCAGCACAGTGAAAATCCCCGCACCGGCAATCGCACCCCATACGTGGCCCGCACCGCCGATCACTGTCATGAACATATACTCGATGCCCATTTGCAGACCGAACGGATGGGGGTTCACAAAGCGCTGCATATGGGCATACAACCAGCCCGAGGCGCAGGCCTGTAACGCGGCGATGAGAAAGATCACCATACGTGCACGCGTGGTGTTCACACCCATGGATTCAGCCATGATGCGTCCGCCTTTCAGGGCGCGTATCGCGCGGCCCTCTCGGGAGTCCAGCAGATTGCGGGTGCACCAGACGGCCAGCATCAAGAAAGCCCAGATGAGGTAGTAGATGCTTGGGCCGGTGTTCAACACCAGGCTGCCGAGCGAGATGGGCGGAATGTCGGGCAGACCAGTATGGCCGCCCAGACCCTGGACAGAACCAAACGCGAGGTACAGGCTCAACCCCCACGCGATCGTGCCCAACGGCAGAAAATGGCCGGACAGACTCAACGTGATCGCGCCTAGCAGCCAGGCAACGATCAGGGTCAATATCAGGCCGACAACCAGCGTGATCCACGGCGATGTGCCCATCCAGGCCAGCCATGCAGGCAAGCTGTCGGCCTGCGTGGTCAGCACCGCGGTGGTGTAGGCGCCCAGCCCCACGAACGCCGCCTGTCCGAAACTCGTCAGCCCCCCTACGCCCGTCAATAGCACCAGACCCAGCGATACCATCGCATACAGACCGATGTAGTTCAGCAGGGTGACGTAGAACGGCGGCAATACCTGAGGCGCCAGCAACAAGAGCGCCAGGAACACCAGGACAATGTGGCGCGGCTTCACTCGTCGTCCTCCTCTTCGACATGATGGCTTCTCAGTGAACGCCAGACGAGCACGGGGATGATGAGTGTGAACACGATGATGTCTTTATAGGCACTGGCCCAGAATGCGGAGAAAGCCTCGATCAGCCCCACGAGCACGGCGCCCGCGGCTGCAATCGGATAGCTCACCAATCCGCCGATGATCGAACCCACAAAGCCTTTCAGGCTGATGAGAAATCCCGAGTCGAAATAGATGGTGGTAATCGGGGCGATCAGGATGCCGGACACGGTACCGATCAAGGCTGCCAGAAAAAAAGTAGCCTTGCCGGCAAGCGTCGGCGAAATCCCCATGAGTCTCGCGCCGAGCCGGTTGAATGCTGCGGCCCGCAGGGCTTTGCCATACATGGTGCGTTCAAAGAACGTATACAGCACCACGATGAGGATCAACGACACCAAGACGACCCAGATCGCCTGGCTGTTGATGTTGATCGGCCCGAGCGGAAAGCTGGCATCGCTGAACGGATCAGTGCGCGCACCCTCGGGGCCAAAGATCAGCAGACCCAGCCCCACCAGGGCCAGGTGTACGGCGATGGACACGATCAACAGCACCAAGGTGGATGCCGACGCGATGGGCTGAAAGAACAAACGATAGAGCTGCGGCCCCATGGGGATCAGAATCGCCAATGCGAGCAGCGCGCGCAGCACCATGGGCAACGAGGCCAACGGCAGCGCATAGAGCAGGGCGGCCAGCGCGAACGGATAACTCAGCTTGATGATCATCCAGCGGCCTATGCGCAGGCCCCCTGTACGGCGGCGCGCCGCGATCACGTCCGCTAGAAATTCCGCTACGGCAAAGCCCGCCAGCAGCCACACCATACGGGTCGGAGTGCCTGCTTGCAGCGCCGCCATGGTCAGCGCGCCAAACGCCACGAACTCGCCCTGCGGAATGAACAGCACCCGGGTGACCGTGAAGACGAGCAAGATGGACAGCGCCAACAGCGCGTAGACCGCGCCGTTGGTAATGCCATCTTGCCCCAGGATCAAGGCGATCTGCGCATTCATGCAGAGGCTCTCCGTTGTCGCATTGCTCGCGTTGTCATCATTTCACAAGCGTCCATTGGCCATTTTTGACGGTGATCAACTCGCGGCCACGATCGTCGAACCCGCTATGGTCGGCTGCACTCATGTTGTAGACGCCTTGGGTACCAATCAGTTCTTTGGTTTGCTCCAGGGCGTCGCGCAATGCGCTGCGGAATTCCTTGGTGCCTGGCTTACCGGCCTTTTGTGCGATCGGCACGGCCTTCTCCAGCAGCAACCCCGCGTCGTAGACGTTCGCTCCAAAAGTGGCGGGTCTGGAACCGTTCAGCTTTTCATAGGCGGCGATATAGTCGCTGGCGACTTTCTTGGACGGATTGCTGTCGGGGATCTCGGGCAATACCAGCATCAAGCTTGCCGCCAGGATCGTGCCCTCGACTTTCTTGCCACCCAATTTCAGGAAATCGGGCAGTGCTGCGCCGTGGGTTTGATAAAACTTGCCCTTGTAACCCTGATCGAACAGCGTGGCTTCTGGCAGGACGCTCGCCGCGCCGGGAGCAGCGATCAACACGGCATCCGGTCGTGCCGACAGCAGTTTCAGCGACTGGCCTGTGACCGAGCTGTCGGTGCGCATATATCGCTCGTTGGCGATGATCTTGATGCCTTTTTCCGTCGCCAGCCCGGAAAAAACCTTGTACCAGTTCTCGCCATACGGATCGTTCAGGCCGATGAAGCCGACTGTCTTGATGCCCGTCTTGGCCATGTGATCGACCAACGCGCGTGCAATGATGTCATCGTTCTGCGTGGTCTTGAACACCCATTTTTTCTGGTCCGTCATCGGCAGCACGACCGCTGCGGTGCCAACCGGAGCCAACATGGGAACGCCAGCCTCGGCGACAAACTGAATCACGCCCATCGCGTTCGGCGACCCTGAGGGGCCAATGATGGCGTCCACGTTTTCCTCGGAAATCAGTTTCTTGAACGCCGTGACGGACGCCGTGGGATCGCTGGCATCATCCAGGGAAATGTACTGCACGTCGATATCGCCGATTTTTTTTGGCAACAGCGGTACCGAGTTCTTCTGCGGGATACCCACCAGCGCCGTGGGGCCGGTCGAGGACGTTACAACGCCCACTTTCATTTGTGCCCAGGCGGGTAGGGCGCAAAAGGTAGCCAGGACGGCTGCGGCCGCCAGCGAGACAGTCTTTGAATGCATGGCAAATCCTCCGAGAGGGAGAGAAACAAATGCTGCAATGAGGGAATAAGACGACGACGGAACTGCTCTGCGGTACGAGCGCAATGCGATGTCAGATCGTGATGGAACTCACACTGGCGCCGCCGCAGACATACAAGGTTTGGCCCGTCACGAAACTATTGGCGGGATCTGCAAAAAACATCACCGCGCGGGCCACATCATCCGGCAGGCCCACGCGTTGTACCGGGATGCCGCGCGCGAGCTGCTGTTCGCGCTCGCTGCCGGCGGGAATGACATCGTGGAACATGTCCGTTTTGATCGGGCCCGGGGCGACGACGTTGACCGTGATGCCATGCGGGGCCAGCTCTAACGACCACGTGCGCGCCATGCCTATCATGCCGGCCTTGGTGGCGGAGTACGCCGTGCGCGTAGGCAGCCCGAGCGCGCCGCGCGAGGACATCAGCACAATACGGCCGAACTTGCGTTCCTGCATGCCAGGCAGGGCTGCCTGCACCAGGCTGATGGCAGCGCCCAGATGCAATTGGGTCAGTCCGTGCAATTGCTCTTGCGTGACGTCGGGCAGCAGATTGGGCCAGATGACGCCTGCGTTATGCACAATATGGCTGATGGGATAATCCTGCGCGATTTGCGCGGCAGCCTGGGCGGTGGCTTTCGCATCCAGCAAATCCGCCTGCACGCTGATCAAACGTTCGTGCGTGAAATCGGGATCGCGCCGCGCCAGCGACACGACGCGCCAGCCGGCATCGAGCATGCTGCGGCAGATTTCGGCGCCTATCCCGGCGCTGCCGCCAGTGACCAACGCGACGTAGTCCGTGTTTTGCATGATTTTCCCTGTGATCTGTATATCGTCTCGTGCGAATTGCCGCAGGTCAATGCGTGGCATCCCGCGTAGCCTGTGCGGCCGCGGATGGGGTAAGGGCCAATACCCGCAATGGGCTACCCGAGCCTTTGCGGATTTTCAGCGGCGCCGAAAAAATGACTGCGCCGGTGGCTGGCAACTGATCCAGGTTCGTCAGGCACTGTAGGCCATAGCGGTTGTTTCCATGCATGTAGTAATGGCAGGGATAGGGCGGATCCAGATGCTGGGCCTGCCCTGCATCGGTGCCAACGGATTCCGTGCCAAAGCCATGCACGTCGCGTTCGCGTATCAGCCACGGCACGACTTCCGCGTCGGGCCCGGGCGAGTGTGCACCGTCATCACGCATATTCAGATAGTCCACGGGCTTGGCGCGCTTGGACCAGTCGGTGCGCATCAGCACCCAACTGCGCGCGGGAATGCGACCATGAGTGGCCTCCCATTCGCGCACATAATCTATCGTCAGCAGAAAATCGGGATTGTCGCGAGCAGGCTCCGAGCAATCGATGACGCACGCCGAGGCGATGAACGCCTCGATCGGAATGGTGTCGACGGTATTATCGGGTTGATCCTTGCCGGACACCCAATGCGCGGGCGCATCGAAGTGCGTGCCGGTATGCTCGGAGCAGGAAAAATTATTCCAGTACCAAGCCGGACCTCGTTCGTCATAGCGGGAGATTTCCTCCAGACGGAACGGCCAGGCCTGGCCGAATTCCGGCGGCAGCACGATGGTCGGGAATTCCGGCGTCAGGGTTTCGGTCAGGTCCACGATGCGAATGCGGCCACTCATCAATTCGCTCATGAACTGGGTCAATACATGGGTATCCATTACCAAGGCTCCAATCAATCGATAGGGGAATGCAGCGCGTGTGCCGTAATGACAGCCTCAGGCGCCCAGCTCGCGCTCGAGGGCTTTGGGGTTTTCCGTCAGGCGTTCGCAGAATTCCTGCGCGACGTCCCCCACGTACACGTCCTCGGTTCCTTGTCTCAAACTGCGGACGACCGCTTGCGCCAGTGCCTGCGGCGTGACGCGAGGCGGCGGTGTGCGTTGTTCCCATTCATGATCCAGCGGCCCGGGGAATACATTGATGACGCGAATGCCGGACGGCCGCATCTCGGCGCGCAAGCATTGCGACAATGACAATGCCGCAGCTTTGGATGCCGACCACATGCCGCGTGCGGGCAGATTCATCTGGGCGTAAATAGACAGGATATTGACCCAGGCCACGGCATTGCGCGTCCCGTCGGCAGCGCGCCCGCATAGTGCCGGCCCGAAATGTTGTGCCAAGCGCATCAGGCCCAGCACATTGATATCCAGCGCATCCCGCGCGACGTTGACGTCGCGGGTCGTCATGACACCGCCTTCGCGCTCCATGTCGGCGGTATTGATCAGAATCTCGACCTTGCCTCCCAGTGACGCGGCGGCACGCTGTACCGAGTCGGTATCGGTGATGTCCAGCGTGACGGCCTGGATGCGGTCGTCCTTCAGCAGGTCGGTGTAGGCGTCGACAGGACGCCAGGGCTGCGGATCGCCGAGGAATATTGTCGATGCTCCCGCATCCAGCAAGGCGGTGGCCAGGGCCTGGCCAGCAGCCGACTTACCGTCGGTGATCAACACGCGCCGGAACTTGGGGTCGCACGAGGTCTCGCGCAGAACGGGATCGTCAGCCATATGCGGCGTGTCCTTTTCGGGTAAAGCGATCATGACGGCCTGGCCGGAGCGATCCAGGCGCAACGTCAGGCGTACGCGTGTGCCATCGGCGCAGTCTTGATGCACATGTGCTACTACGGAAGGGCCTGCATCCATGCGTACGGTGCCGACTCTCCACGGCAGGCGCTCGCGGAAATACAGGTCGTTGCTGTGGTGCAAAGTGGTGCTCGCGAGCAATACGCCTTCGGGATTGACGGATTTCCAGGCTAACTCATGCGACAAGCATGCCCCGCAGACTTCACGAGGGGGATACTGCACGGTCTCGCAGGCGGAACACACTTGCAGTTCGAATCGACCCAACGCGGCGGCACGCGTCAGTCCGAGCGCGCAACGGCTGCGGGGGCCCGGCGGCAGCGTAGGCTGCCGAGTTCTGGCGATAGGGTTTTTCTTGGCCGGAGGGTTCAGAGGCTGCGTCATGCTTCGCTCCTGGCCAGGACCGCGGCGGCCGTGCATAGGCCGCGGTCATAGTTGATCATGCCGAAACCACTTACCAGTCCCGTTTGTACCTGCGCGACCTGCGTGCCACCTGCGGTGCCCGTCAGTTGCCGCAGCGCTTCGACCAATCCCAGATAACCGCCTGCCGCGCCAGCCTGGCCGACGGAGAGCTGGCCGCCGTTGGTATTAAAGGGAAAGGTCCCGTCTATCGTGAACGTGTTGTCGCGCACAAATTGCGGCGCATCGCCTTTGGCACAAAATCCCAGATCTTCGATCTGCATCAGGTTGATGACGGGATAGTCGTCGTAGGCTTGCATAAAGTCCATATCCTGCGGCCCACGACCCGCCAGTGCGTAGAGTTCGTCCACATCGATGGTCCATCCGCCGCGTTGCTGAATAGGGTCCTCGCTCCAGGCGTTGTGGCGCTCGATGGTAGACAGAATCCTTACACCGGTCAGGCCCAACGCCTTTGCTCGATCGGTACTCATTACCAGAAACGCATCTGCCCCCGCGCAGGGCATGACGCAATCAAACAAATGGATTGGGTCGGTGATCAGACGTGCATCCATGTACTGTTGCAGACTCAGCGGCTTTTTCATCAGCGCATGGGGATAGCGCAGTGCATTGTCGCGCTGCGCGACACACAGCTTGCCAAAATCCTCACGTGTGGCGCCGGTTTGCGCCATGTAGTGTGCCGTCAACAGCGCAAAGCTGGCATTGGGCCCGCCGGCGCCATAGGGGTACACCGCGTCTTGGGCAAAGCGTGAAAACTGGCTGACGGTATTGCGAAACGAGTCCACATGATTGGTGTCGCCCGCGAGGCAGGCGACGACCTCGGCATCGCCGGCTTGCACGGCACGTGCCGCCCGGCGCAGGGCCACGACACCGCTTGCCCCACCCATGGGGATATGGTCCAGCCAGCGCGGAGCCATGCCTAGATGTTGAGTCAGGCCGACGGCAGTATCCGGCGCCAGCGTAAAGCTCGAGACGCACATGCCATCGACATCGGATTTTTGCAGGCCCGATGCGTGCAGCAGCTCATACAATGCGCGACCCAGCCACCAATGAGCGCTATGCGTGCTGTAGCGTGCATACGGGATCGTGACGGGGCAAACCGCGACCACACCTTCGTATCCGCGGCGCAGGGCGGTCATGCGGGCACCTCTTGGCGCTTTTTCATGGCGCAGGTATCGACGCAGCGTGCGGTGCCCGGCAGCGTCGGCGCGAGGGCCTTCATCTCTCCGCGTTGGATCTTGTTGGTGGTGGTCAGAGGCAAGGCCTCGACAAAAGCCACGAACCCCGGCGCCTTGTAATAGGCCAGTTGCGTCAGGCACCAGCGGACGATGTCATTGGCTGCATCCCGCATCGCGCCGGCATCGGCAGGCATGGTGACCGGCACGACGCAGGCTAGGACCTCGTCGCCTCGCACCGCGTCCGGGACAGCAGCCACGGCGACGCTTTTAATCAGGGGATGTTGTGCCAGCACGCTTTCGACTTCGACCGCGGAGATGTTCTCGCCACTGCGGCGGATCACGTTTTTCTTGCGGTCGACGAAATGCATATTGCCATCGGGCTCGCGACGTACCAGGTCGCCGGTATGGAACCAACCGTCCTGCCATGCCGCCGCCGTGGCGGCCTCGTCCTTGAGATAGCCGGCAAAGAAACCGTAGCGCGGATCCTCGCCGGTATGACACACGAGCAACTCGCCAGGGCTGCCGTCGGCTACGTCCAGGCCCGCGTCATCGACAATGCGAACCCGCACGTCGTCCTCCGCTGCCCCAAAACAATTTGTACCCGTGTGACGCGGCTCGTGATTCGCAATGATGACGGCGCCCGCGCCGGTCTCCGTCATCGCCCAGGCCTCCAGCAATGGAAAACCAAAGCGCGCTTCAAAAGGATCGTGCAATGCCCGGTCAACACCCGCGCCGAAACCAAAACGAATCTGGTGATCGCGATCTTGCGGCGCTGGCGCCGCTTTCATCAAGATAGCGGGCATCACGCCCAGATAATGCAACACCGTTGCGCCCGAATCGCGAACGTTCTCCCACCAGGTCTGCGGATGAAAACGGTCCAGCGTAATCAGGCATCCCCCCGTCAACAACATCGCCATCGCCGAGTAAGCCATGGCGTTCATGTGCACCAGAGGCAGTGGGGTCAGCATGCGATCCCGTCCTTCATGCAGCGTCGCGAGCCCGCCGATGTTGGCGTACCAGTTGCCTGCATGCAGGAAATAGCGGTTAGGCAGAATGCAGCCTTTGGGACGTCCGGTGGTGCCGGACGTGTAGAGCAGGGCGCACTCGGTCATGATGCCGGGGGCCGTCCCGGCCGCAGGGGCGCGGAATGGCGCAGGCGGTGGCGTGGTATCAGCAGCGATGACTTGCAACGGATGATTTGCGCGCTCTGCCGCGGCGCGCAGTTCTTGGTGACGTGAGGGCAGCGCGATGGCGATGGCGATCTCGCTATGGCCGATGAGGTATTCCAATTCCGCTGCGCGCAGATCCCCGTTGATAGGAACGACAGAAACCCCCAAGCCGTTCAACGCATACCAGTGCAGAAAGAAGTCCGGCCGATTCTCCAACAACAGCCCCGCACGGTGGCCGTGCCCATAACCCGCCCGTTGATAGGCCTCGCGCAGCGCCCCAATACGGTTTGCCGCATCCTGATAGCTGATTTCGCCGGCGGGGATGCCATAAATCCCGGCCGTTTCCTCCAGCACACACAGCATTGCGTTGGATGGCCATTTCTGTGTTGTGTCTACAAACGCTTGGTAAACCGTGGCGCTCACGTGGCCCCCTTACATGAATAGCTGGATGTTGCCAAAGGCGGCGTCACAATTGACCAGGTCCACCCGTTTCAGCCGGATGCGCAATGCACCCTCGTGTTCGACCAAGTGCAGCGTGGACCAGCCCGCATAGAGTTGCTGCGCATCCTGCCGTGTCTCGACATAGTGAAATGCCACGCGCACGACATAGCGTCCTTGGTCGGGCGCGTGCTCAGGATGATCGCGCTCGATCGTGGGCTGTTGCAGCAAATGGTGACAACGGCTTTTAGGTTGCTGTGAGAACGTGCGTTGCCCAGTCAGACGCTCGACGCGCACTTGCAGCAGCAGTTTGTCCTCGTACATCAATGAGGCATGCAGGCGAGGATCCTGTTGATCATGTGCAAGCGGCATCCAGTAGTACGCATCGTCGGCATAGAGCGCCAACCATTGCTCGAACTTCAGCTCATCCAACAGCCTCGCCTCGGCATAGACAAAGTCGAGCAGATCCTGTTCGCTCACGGCGGTCGTTAGCGGGTTCATGCCGCGTCCTCCATGCCCTGGGTCATATAGCGTGCCCAGGCTCGATACTGATTACGCATCTGCCATTCGTTGGTGCCGTTGGTGACGACATTCTTTTGACCGTGCTCGGCAGGGTCATAGAGGCGGCCTACGTTGACCCAGCTGCGCGCACGTGTACGCAGGCCATCCTGGGCGCGTTCGTACATTTCCAGGTCGTCGTGGCCCACGACCGAGGTAGGGGCATTGATCAGCCGGTTATACATCAGCGTGCGCTCCAGCAACAGATCGGGCGCTCCGACCAGACGGAAGGTCCATGACTCGACCAGCGTACGATCCGCAGCCAGCGGCTTGAAAATACGCAGTGTTTGAATGGGACCCTTTACCATGATGTTGGGGAAATACACCGTGTTATGACGCACATCGCCCAGGATGGCCTTGGCGCGATCCTCGCCGTAGGCGGCCACCATCGCATCCCAATAGCCGGGAATCGCCGAATACGAGGCGTGAATCGAGTCAGAGACGCCGGTGTGCCCGTGTCCGTTTTCCCAGACACGGATGCCCATGCCCTCGAAAAATTCGTACGGTGAGATAAACGGCGCATAGAGTTCGACCGCCATGGGCTTGGGCGTGCCCTCGGGGGCCTGTGCCCAGACACGTACGGCCGTGCCGGCCGAGGACTCATGCGCCACCATGGGGTGGCAGGTGTCGGTCTGGTTGTCGACCAGCATTTTCCAGTTGCAGCGATGCATATAGCGAAATACGCCGCCAGCGACCTCGAGCCGGCCCTCGGGCGATCGATCCACCATATTGTCCAGCGTAGACAGGGCCTCGCCAAAAAAGGTCTCGAAGTCCTCGCCTTCGTCGCTCAGGCGGCAGAATACAAATCCCCGGTGATTGCGGACATTGGCGACCGCGGCCATGCCCTTGCTGGCTTCGCAGTGTTCCAGCCCCGTGTTCTCGTAGCCCTTTTTGAGCGGAATGGACAACGGGCTGCCATCGGTTTTGAACGTCCAGGCGTGATAGGGGCAGCGAAAAAACTTACCTGTATTGCCGCACGCGTCGCCCGCGACCATGGTGCCTTTGTGCGGACAGCGATTGATCAACACGCGGACCCTGCGATCGGTATGGCGCACCATGACGACCGGTTCGTCGCCCACGGTCGTGGTGATGAAATCACCGGGGTTCGGAACCTGGCTGTCATGGCCCACATAGACCCAGGTGCGGGCATACAGCTGTTCCATTTCCAGTTCGAACAGTTCCTGATCGACGAACAGGTCTTTGTGCACCTCGGTGTCGCGCACCAGGGCACGGATGGCGTCGGGGTTGTTGCGATAATGGCCCATGATGTTTCCCCTTTTTTTATGTCTCTTGCGTCACAGATCCAGCACCAGGCGCGCGGATTTTGCGCGCGAGATGCAGATCTGGATCAGTTTGCCTTCGGCTTTTTCTGCGTCCGACAGGTAGTAGTCGCGGTGATCGGGCGTGCCCTCGAGGACGGTAGCCTGGCAGACGCCGCATTCACCGCGCTTGCAGTCATACATGGGATCGCAGCCTGCGGCTTCCATGATTTCGACGATGGTTTTGTCAGCGGGAATGGTCAGCACCAGGCCGCTTTGCTTGAGTTCGACCTCAAAGGGCTGATCGCCAGCCAACGGTGCAGCCGTTGTGAACAGCTCGAAATGTATGTGTGTGTCGGGCCATTGTCGTTGACGCGCTCCCGCAATGACCGCGTCGATCATGCCCTGTGGTCCGCAGACATACAGGTGTTGATGTGGCGCGTAGGTATCCAGCAATGCGTCGAGATTCAACGCAGACAGCGGATCGTCGTCCACGTGTACATCGAGGTGTTCGCCGGCCAACGTATGCAGTTCGTCGACCAAGGCCAACTGATCGCGGTGGCGGCCGCAGTAATGCAAGACGAATTCGCGGTCCGTGTTTTTCAGCGCTGCAGCCATCGATGCGATGGGGGTGATGCCGATACCGCCTGCAATGAGCACGGTGCGATGACGGTCTGTCGATTCCTCGCGCGAGCAGGCATGCAGCGGGAAATCGTTCTTCGGTCCCTGCACCGTCAGCGTGTCCCCGACTTGCAATCCATGCATGTAGCGTGATCCGCCACCGCCGGCTTCGTCCAGGCGAACGCCCAAGCGATATTGATGAGGAGCGGTAAAGGCCGCGGTATCGGCGCACGTTGCGATCAGCGAATAACAACGAGGTTCGGCCAGGCCCGGGATCTGGACTTTCAAATGCGCGCCGGGCTCGAATGCCGGCAGCGTGCCACCGTCCGCATTTTCCATGACAAAAGTGCGCACCAGCGGCGTGGCCTGCTGGATGTCGCGAATGATGAGGTTCAAAATCTGCACGATGTCTCCGTAGCGATCGTGGCGGTTCAGGCGGCGATGGCCTGTTTGGCTTGGTTTTCCAGCGGGCCGCAGGCGACTTGCGACAGGGCGGTTTCCCGCAGACCGCGCAGCGTTTGCGCGGCGTCAGGGCGGCCTGCCAACTGGCGGGCGGTGTCGAGCAATGTGCCGTACTTGCTGGTGCCGCGTGAGTGCGTATCGCTGTAGCCCTTGACGAGCCGTCGGCAGTTCACGACCTCGACGGCGAGTGCGTAATCGCGCGGCGCGAGCTCGGTGATCAAATCCAGCCATTCGCGCAAGGCTTGTGTTTCGATCTGATGGCGCAAGGTCCGGCGGCGAATGCGCCGCATGCCGGATAGTCCATAGAGCATCAGGAACCCTGTCAACGAGGCGCTGCTCAGTCGGCGTCCTTTACCCAGGCGGCGGCTGACAAATCCCGACAGACCCGGCGAGCGCTCGATCCAGCGGCCCAGGCCTACCGGCAGCGTGCCGCAGATTTCCTCGACACGAGGGTGCATATAGTCGGTGGTGTAGACCAACTGATCCGGTTTGGCGCCGACCTCGGCACGTACACGGTCAAAACGGGTGCCGCGCGTCTTGAGGTCGGCGACGCGAATGACGTCGTCGTACGCCATCGCCACCGCGAGGTAGCGCGCCGCCGCACAGGTCAATGCCCAGTCGTGACCGGCACCGCCATATTGCGCGTCCAATGCCTGTAGTGCCGCCATGCGATCCAGGTATTCGCGGGCATACGCCATGTCTTGAAATTCGGCAGTACGCTGCGTCCCTGCTGCCAGCAGTGGCTGCGCCACACTCGGAAAATCACGCGTGATGCGATCCAGCAGCGCCTGCGCGCCCGGTGTCGCGGCACGCGTGGGCACTGCAGGCATTTCGCGTTCACGATCAATCGCGGCAGGCACGGCAGGGGCCGTCGCAGCGGCCTCATAGCCCAACGCGAACGCGCGCAAGCTGGCTTTGACCCCGAGCCCGCCGCGTTCGATCGTGGCCTCGAAATCCTGGCGGCTAAAGGGCAGGGCGCCGCTGCCCGCCACGGCGCCAAACAGGCTGGCGCTGATGACGCTGTCGGCCTGATCCGCCAGGGCTTGCAAATCAAAACACAGAAAACGCTGTGCGGCGACACGCCCAGCATCGAGCACCTTGTTCGGATCGGCAATGCCATTACCGGGTGCGGATTTTTCGCTGACCGCAAAACTGCGATGCGAGGAGGAGATCAAGGTCGTACGTTCAGGGGTGACAAGGCCACGTTGAATGGCGCGACCGCCTTCCATCAATTCCGCAGCCACGACCAGATCGACATCGCCGGGCGTAGGCATGAGAGCCAGCGCCGGTTGGCGGCCCGCCTGTTGCACAGCAGACTCGGGCAAGAGTTCCAGATAGTAAATCGTGGCGCCGGTACGTTGCGCGACACCCGGCACGGACGTGGTTTGCGCCCACCAGCCTGCGTGTTCGGCCATATCCACGATCCAATCAGCCAACACGCCTCCGCCTTGGCCGCCCATGGCGAGGACGGCGATCTTGATCGGAGATGCGGCGGTTACAGCGTTCGTGTGCATGCGAGTCTCGAGATGGAAAAGCCATACAGGTCGTCATTCGGTGCGATGGGATCAACAGTCCCATTGCCGATACTGCGGTACTACCAGGCGGTCTGTGCCAGACGTCTGGCGCGTCGTTTTTGCAAGAAACCGATCACCGCGCCGCGCACGCGTGCCGCGGTGAGATCCCATTTTGTGGGGTTATGCACGATATCGGCGCGATAAAACGAAGGACACAGTACGGCGGCGTGAGCGACCTCACCGCAATTGCCGCAGCCGACGCAGCTGCTTTCCACATGCGCGACCGGATCCTCTTTCAATGGATCACCGCTGTCTTTCACGCTGAGCGACGGGCAACCCGACAGGCGGATGCACGCGTGATCGCCCGTGCAGACATCGGGATCCACGCCAAAACGTTCCTTCACCACGCGCTTGCCGTCCTTGACGGCCTGGTTGAACTGCGGTTTGATGCGGCGCTGCTTATTCAGCATGCACTCGGACTGCGCGATGATGACCTTCGGACCTTTTTCGTCGGTGGTCAGGGCTTCTTCGATCGTGGCGCGGACCTTGGCGACGTCGTAGGTGCGATCCAGCGTGCGTACCCATTTGACGCCTACGCCGCGCACGGCTGCATCGATAGGGTTGTTAGTGCTGCGATCGGGATTCTGTGCGCGCGAGGACAAGATGTCCTGACCGCCTGTCGCCGATGCATAAAAGTTGTCGACGATGACGATGACGCCGTCGTACTTGTTGAATACTGCATTGCCGATGCCGGACGCGAGCCCGTTATGCCAGAAACCGCCATCGCCCATGATCGAGATCGGCCGTTTTGCCGCTGGAACATTAAAAGCGGCTGCGCTCGATGCTCCCAGGCCATAGCCCATCGTCGTCGCGCCGAGATTGAACGGCGGCAAAATCGAGAATAGATGGCAGCCGATGTCACAGGAAATATGGTGTTGTCCCAGCGTTTCCTGCGCCAGCGTCAGCGCGGAAAAAATCGGCCGTTCCGGACAGCCCGTACAAAAGCCCGCAGGGCGGGGCGGTACGACCTGAGCCAGATCGGCGACGTGTTTGTGGAACGTGATGGGTTGTTCTTTAGGGAGCGCCTTGGTACCCGTACTGTCGGGCGTCTGCGTTGTCGCGCGGGACTGAGTGGCTCCTGTTTCCGGTGTGTGTGGGCTGATTGATGCTTGCTTCACTGCCGCCGGCTGCGGTGAATCCAGCACGGTTTCCTGCACCAGATTCCGCAGCGATTGCTGACGAGCGTCAGCGGGTGCCTGACTCGCCTGTGCGGCCGACAGGGGCCCCGCATCTGCCGCGACTGCCGGATGCGTCTGCAACACCTCGGGTTGATACTTCGCCAGGAACCCGCGTATGCCATCGCGCAGCACCTGTGTCGTGTACTCGCCGGCCATCGGCAGAAAATCCTTGCCGTGCAGCGCCGTGGCGACGCCTGCCTTGCGCAGGATGGCGTGCAGGTTTTGTTCCAGATAATCGGGTTGGCCTTCTTCCAGCATCAACACGGCGCGCTTGCCCGTACAGAAACGCTGCACCTCGTCCTCGATGACCGGGTAGGTGACGTTCATGACGTACAGGGGGATACGGCTATTGCCAAAGTGATCCGCCAGGCCCAACAACTGCAATCCGCGGATGACACCGTTATACAGCCCGCCTTGCAAGATCAATCCGATATCCTGCAGATCGCCGTCGTCCATGAATTCATTGAGTTGGTGTTCCTGGATATAGCGCACCGCGGCGGGCCAACGGTCTTTGATCTTTTCCTGCTCGTGCAAAAACGAGGCGGGCGGCAACACGATGCGATTGGTATCGCGCGACGGACTCTCCAGCGCTTGGGCCAGCGTGTATGTGGGACGCTTGTTGTCCTTGGCAATAAATCGCCCATGGACATGGCAGCCGCGGATGCGCAATTGCAGCATCACAGGGGTATTGCTGGCCTCGGATAGCTCGAACCCGTCTTCGACCGCCTTGACCATGCTCTCCAGATTGGGACGTGGGTCCAGCAACCAGATCTGCGATTTCATCGCAAAGGCATGTGAGCGCTCTTGCATAATGGATGAGCCCTCGCCGTAGTCCTCTCCCACGATGACCAGTGCCCCGCCCGTGACGCCGCCCGAGGCCAGATTGGCCAGCGCATCAGAGGCTACGTTCGTGCCGACGGTGGATTTCCAGGTGACAGCCCCGCGAATCGGATACATGACTGACGCGGCGAGCGTCGCGGCGGCAGTGGCCTCGGAGGCGCTCGCCTCGAAGTGCACGCCCAGCTCCTGCAGGATCTCGTTTGCGTCGGCCAGGACATCCATCAAGTGCGAAATCGGCGAACCCTGATAGCCGCCCACATAGCCCACACCGGCCTGCAACAGGCCCTTGGTCACAGCCAGAATCCCTTCGCCGCGAAATTCCGTGCCGGCGCCGATGCGCAACTGCTGGACTTCTTTCTTGAAAGATCTTTCAGCCATGCCGTTTTCCCTGAATCCGGAGCTATCGAGAGCCCGTGTTTTTTTGCCGCGATTGCGTCATGAATAAATACTTTAGGAGTCAACTATATAACTGTCAACAAAAAACATGATTTTTCATGGAAAAGACAAAATATCACTTAAAAACAAGGGTGTATACGACCAGGAAAGATGATTTATATCCAGGTTTACCCTGTATCGAATTGGTGCATGGCGTGCTAAAACAGGGCATCGCGGTATGGTGCGGCACAGCATTCAACAACCATGTTGGTGCAGGTGCGAACCGTGCCTGGTTTCGAAGTAAAGATGAGGCCGAATGAATCCGCCATCGACGCGTTTTGTAGACGAATACCTGGCTTATTTATTGGCCCAGGCCAGCCATCGCATCTCGGCGGACTTCCATTTGCAGGTCAATGCGGCAGGGCTTTCAGTGACCGAGTGGCGCGTGTTGGCGAGCTTGATGGGCGGCACGGGCGAAACCATCGGGACCTTGGCTCGCCTGGCAATCACCAAACAGCCTACGCTGAGCAAAGTGGTGCAGCGGATGGAAATCGACGGTTGGGTAGAACGCGTCGGCGTGCGCGCGGATCGCCGGCAAACTCAGGTTCGGATTACTGCGGCGGGGCGGCGATTGATCGGCGGTCTGTGCGATCAGGCTATGGCCCACCAACGTGAAATACTGGCGTCGTTTGATCCAGCGCGCGCGGCGTCTTTTGTCGAAATGCTAAAGACTTTGATGCACTGGCACGAGCCCTTAGTGGATCAGAGCGACGGTGCAGTGGACGGTGCTGTTTGAGTTCGCAGAATAGGGGGCTCATGTTATCGCCCTGATTTTGCAATGTCTGCTCCGACGGGCGTAAACTTCATGGTGAATCCCCCGGTTGCTTGTGAATACTTCGCGTATATCACCTTTAGGCACTTTGATGCCCTTGACCCGTGGGGATCCACCTCTTATTGCACAGAAGGGATTAGTCATCAGAATGCCGTACGGTTCGCGTAGGGTGTTCCCGTCAATGCGTCACTACCTCGGAGATTCTCCGCCATGAGCCGCCTCACCGCCCGCGACTTTTCCCCTGAACTGCTTGAGCTTTATGACGGTTATGTGCACGGCCGGATCAGCCGGCGCGATTTTCTCGATCGCGCGGCGAAATACGCGGTGGGCGGCCTGACAGCCGCAACGATCCTGGCGTCCTTGAGTCCCGACTATGCGATGGCCCAGCAGGTGCAGTTCACCGATCCCGATATCGTGGCGGAATACATTGAGTATCCGTCACCGAACGGGCACGGTCAGGTACGCGGCTATCTGGTGCGTCCAAAGGCTGCCCAGGGCAAGGTCCCCGGCATCGTCGTCGTGCACGAAAACCGTGGCTTGAATCCTTACATCGAGGACGTGGCGCGTCGTGTGGCCAAGGCCGGTTTCATCGCGCTGGCCCCGGACGGGCTGAGTTCGGTCGGCGGCTATCCCGGCAACGACGACAAGGGCCGCGAATTGCAGCAGAAAGTCGATCCGCAGAAATTGATGAACGATTTCTTTGCGGCGATCGAATATGTGCGTGCCAGCGATCTGACCACCGACAAGGTCGGCATTACGGGATTCTGCTACGGGGGCGGCGTGTCCAACGCGGCTTCTGTGGCTTATCCCGAGCTTGCCGCGGCCGTCCCGTTCTATGGCCGGCAGGCCAAGCCCGAGGACGTCGGGCGCATCAAGGCCCCGCTGCTCTTTCATTTTGCCGAGACCGATCCCAACGTCAACGGCACGTGGCCAGCCTACGAGGCGGCGCTCAAGGCGGCGGGCACAAAATACGAAGCCTATATTTATCCCGGCACCAACCACGGGTTTCACAACGACTCGACTCCTCGCTACGACGAGGCTGCGGCCAAGCAGGCATGGGATCGCACCATTGCCTGGTTCCAACGCTATCTGGCCTGATCAATAGATCCGGCTCTGCGCGGATTTGAGCGGCGTTGCCATCCTGATGGCGGCCGTTTCGCGGGCGTTAGTCCCTTAATAAGGGGAACGCCGGCCATTCTTACTTTCATATATATAAAGATGATTAAAATGTATTTTTATATATAAATAAATAATGAAAGAATGGCCGCTGGGCTTACTCCTTTCAGGGCACGTATCACCATGAAGCGTTTTCTCCTTCTCTTTTCCGCCGCGGCGCTGATGGCGGGCTCGGCCGTGTACGCCGCGCAGCCCTTGCTGACGCCGGCCGAACTGAACGCGGTGCGTAGCGAACCCGCCGTGCGCATCATCGATATCCGGCCGCCGCAGGACTATGCCGCCAACCATATCCCCGGCGCCTTGTCGGCCCCCTATGGCCAATGGCGTGGCCCGGCGGACAATCCCGGTCTGCTGCCGCCCGTAGAAAAACTCGCCGACCTGGTGCGCAAACTGGGTGTGGATCAGAACATCCATGCTGTCGTCGTATCCTCGGGCTCAGACGCCACCGATTTCGGCAGCTCGGCGCGGGTGTATTGGACACTGAAATATCTGGGCTTGTCCGAGCTGTCGATCTTGAACGGTGGGGTCAAGGCCTGGGCTGACGCCGGCTTGCCTCAGGACCAAGCCGTGCCGACGGTCGCTGCCAGCACCTATACGCCGGTGCTGAATCGATCCTTGATCGCGACGCAAGAGCAGGTCTTGGCCCAGATCGATAACCCCAAGGTGCACTTGGTCGACGCCCGTCCGTCGAACTTTTTCCGCGGTGAGGTCAAAGCACCCACCGCCAAGATCCCGGGCACGATTCACAACGCGCTCAATCTCGAGCACAGCAAATGGTTCAAGCCTGGCACGTCGATCTTTGTCTCGCCGGACGAGGCAAAAACGATTGCGTCGCAGTCTTTGCCCGAACCCGCTGATGAGACCATTTCTTTCTGCAATACCGGTCACTGGGCAGCGACAGATTGGTTCGCTCTGTCAGAGGTGGTTGGCCAAAAGAACGTGATGCTCTATCCGGCATCGCTGGCCGATTGGACACAATCCTCTGAGGCCTTGCCGATGGACAACGTGCCTAGCAGAGGTCAACAGATCTGGAAGAGCCTGAAGGATTTGGCGGGCTGATCGCGAGTCGAATAATCAAACTCAAAATTTTGCAGCCGCTTGGTTGCATCCTTTTCCCCGGCGTGAGCGCCGGGGTTTTTCAAGGCATGTGATGACCCGTTTCCCGTTGGCGGCAGTATTCGCCGCGTTTTTCTTGGCGTTGGCCTGGTTCGTATCGTTACGTCAGGCGGCCTTATTCCTCGTTGGCATCGGCATGGGGGGTGTGCTGGCCGGCGCGCGATTCGGATTCACGACCGGGTGGCGACGCCTGATCGAACAGCGCGATCCCAGCGGCGTGATGGCGCAATTGATACTGCTCGCAATCGCGGCGGCAGTGTGCATGCCGCTGCTGGCCGAATATCCGACGGATCTGGGGGCAGCGCTAGGCCCACCTAGTGTCAGTTTGTTGATTGGCGCGTTCGTATTCGGCGCCACGATGCAGATTGCCGACGGCTGCGGCTCCGGCACGCTGTACAAGGCTGGTATGGGCGTGCCGTTGAATATGGCGATATTGCCGGTGTTTGCGATCGGCAGTTTTCTGGGCTCGGCTCAGTTGGAGCAATGGCTGCAGCTGGGCGCGACAGCCCCCGTCAGCCTGGTAAAAACGTTTGGCGCAGGCGAGGCGTTTGGGCTGACATTGATCGGCTTGGTCGTGTTTGGTTTGGCTGCACGCGCCTGGGTCGGCGGGGGCGCCAGCTGGTTCAACCGGCGCCTGCTGATCGGGGCCGTGTTGTTGGCCGCATTGGCGATGCTGAACCTGCTGATTGCCGGTCAACCGTGGGGTGTGGTGTATGGCTTTGGCCTGTGGGCCGCAAAGCTCGCCACTGCTGCTGGGCTATTCGACCCAACGGCGAATGCCTTCTGGAGTCAGTCCGTCAATCTCAATAACCTGTCGCAATCGGTATTCCTGGACGTTACCTCGATCACCAACATCGGTATTTTGGCGGGAGCCTTGTTCGTCGCTGCGGGGCAAACTGCCGCGCAGCGAGCGCCCTTGACCGGCAAGCAATGGCTGGTCGGCATCATCGCGGGTTTTTTGCTTGGCTACAGTTCGCGTCTGGCCTTTGGCTGCAACATCGGCGCCATGGTCAGCGGCATTTCCACCGGCAGTTTGCACGGCTGGATCTGGGTGCCGTTAGCGTTTTGCGGTTCATTGATTGGCGTACGGGTTCGTCGCCACTTTGCGTTTTAAGCTGGGCGTGCAGATCATGAAGAAAAATCTATCCTCACTCACGCTGGTTTTTTGGCTGGGTTTGATTGCCTTTTTTGCCTGGGACTGGGCTGTGTCCAAACCCGTCAACGTTCGATTGGAGCCGCCGCTCATCGCAGCGGGCTCCGGCCATGCCCCCACAGGAGGGCATTGCGCATCAACGTTCTGAGGCGTTTAAACCTGCTCGCTACGGTCGCGGCCTAGCCCGCGACGCCATCCTGTCTGATCTGCCTGCGGCGGCGTTGACGCTACCGCAGGCAGATGTCTTTGTAGCAATCGCATGGGCCTCAGATGCGCCTATTTCCGCGGCAACTCCGCGGGCGTTGCGCTGCCTTGGTCAACCTGAGATTCCGACGGAATCACTACCGGCGTTGGAGGCTTGCTGGCGCAGGCGGCCAAGAGAGTGAGAGACAGCAAAGCAGCGAAACGCATAGAAAGGCTCCGTGATGGGGTGGATGAAATCAGCTTGCCGAGGTTTGCAACATGTTCACCATTGTGCGGTGCCCTCTGCAATTCTTTCATGTCATGTCACATTATGGCCGATGTTTTTACATCCTTGTAGATCACCCTCAGATCTGAGCAGCCTAGAAATCCATTGATTCAAGCCAACTTGGAAGCGAATGCATCCATGACAGATGGCCTGTCGTTTGTCGTCGAAAAACAAGCCGTCTCTCCAAATTGCTACCTATTTCGACGTATTTTTTCTAGTCATATTTTTTGTCGTTACATGCAATCAATGTGCTAAATGTGTCAATCCATAGTGTTGCAGCATTGTTTCACTTAAGTTGCAATGGAAATATCTATGCGCGTTTGATATGCAATTAGCTATAACAATATACGGGTTAATGACATGTGTTTGTACATTTCACTGTGATAATTTAGCTCTTTGAAAGAATATAGAGTCGTATTGTGTTGTTTTTAACAATTGGAAATAAAAAATGGTTTCAAAAATATTTGAAATCATCTGAGAATGCTGCTGTTGAATAGGCAATACCAGTATTATTTTTTGCAGTTCGTGAAGATATCCTTCACGGATGCTTTCTTTTGGCAACTTTTGCGTCGGAGAATGTCATGGCGATCATTGGTGTAAATATTGGTTCGAGCGATCAGACAATTGATGAAAGTAATTACGACGCTGGCGATACGCTGTCGATCACTGCGCTTGGCACTAACACGCTGACAATTGATGGCGTCTCCACATCCGCGAATTTTGCCGCTGGCGTTTCGATAGTTGGCAACCCCACGTACAATTTGGTCAATGGCGGCGACCTGACGATCAATTTTGGTGTGGCCAATCTGAGCGCTCTGAGCGGCACTACGTATAACGTTGGTGACGGCTCCGCGTTGACCATCAATGGTCCTACGGTCGACGTTGGTTTGATCAACAATCAAACGATCAATTTCACCGGTGACGGCGGCGGCGTGTTCTCCTATGACCCCAGTGGTCTGATCGGGACTGGCCAAACGTTCAACGTTGAGAGCCTCGGTGTAGGCGATACGCTGTCGGTGGGGGATCGTACCAACGGCACGTTTACCTACAACGCAGAAACCCAGACCGGTACGCTTAACTATCCCGGTGGCATCCTCGGCGTCGGTGGCGGCCCGGTGACGTTCAATGTTCAGAACCTGAGCCAAGAAGACTACGACGCCATCATCGCTGACCACGGCGGCACCACTGGCTTCGGCGAATTCGTTTCGCCCGTGTGCTTCCTGCGTGGCACCATGATTCAAACGACCAAGGGCGAAGTCGCCATCGAAGACCTGGTCGCAGGCGATGTCGTCATCGGCCAATCCGGCGAGCGCACCGTCAAGTGGGTCGGCTTCCGCAAGACCTACACCAAGCGCATCCCCGCCGATCGCCGTGCCGAGCACATGCCCATCCGCATCGTCCGTGATGCCATCGCTGAGAACGTGCCCAGCAAGGACATCGTGGTTTCGCCGGGACACCACATCCTGGTCGAAGGCAAACTGGTTCGCGCTCAAGACATGGTCAACGGCAAGACGATCTATCAAGAAACGCACCACGTCAGCTACGAGTACTTCCACGTAGAACTCGATCAGTTCGACGTGATCAGCGCCCATGGCCTGATGTCCGAATCGTGGGCCGACGGTGGCAACCGCGACTACTTCCAGAACGCCGACGTCGCTGCTCTGCGTCCGGAAGACCGCAAGCGTCGCCGTGCTGACCGTCCGGGCTTCGTTGCTCTGCGCAAGGGTGCCGAACTCGAGCGTCTGCAAGCCGTCTACGCTGCCCGCGCTGAAAAGCTGCAGCAAGAACAAGACCAAGAGTTGATGGTCGCTTACGGCTAATCTTCACCCGTGCCAGGCGGGTCCTGGCACCGTTGTTGATAGAAACTGACTTCCCACGCCGTACCGGTATCCGGTACATGCGTGGGAAGTTTTTTTATTGCTGCGAGATCAGCGCGCAGTGCTCGGCACAGGCGTATTGAGTAGCTGTTGCTCCCATAAAAACGCTATGCCGCTGCCGCCTGCATGGTGCTTGATGACTTCCGTCAACTCGCCGATGTGTTCGGTGCGCGCCCAGTCGCGCTGCCATTCCGATGCCACTGCCAGCCACGTCATCATGTTGGCGCCGGCGGCGATCATGCGTTGGATGGCGATCTCGTGTGCCTCGACCGACACGCCGCCGGATGCATCGGTGACCACGGTGACATCCCAGCCTTCGCCAAGGGCCTGAATGGTGGGCATCGCGACGCATACCTCCGTCCACAGACCAGCGATGATCAGTTGCTTGCGGCCCGTTGCCTTGACCGCATCTACGACCTTCTTATCCTCCCAGGTGTTGATGAGCGTCCGGTCGATGACCTCCTGGCCGGGAAACACATCGGTGATCTGAGGAAAGAGGAGGCCGCCTTGCCTGGCGATCACGGTCGTCAGGATCGTGGGCACGTCGAAGGCCTTGGCGACTTTTGCCAGTGCGGCTGAATTGTTGACCACCATCTGTGGCTCGTGACTGTTCACGTTCGCAAGCTGGTAAGGTTGGTGGTCGATCAGGACGAGTACTGAATCCTCGGGGCGAAGAAGCGAAGCCAAGCCGTTACGGAAGGTCATTGATACATCCTCTGCAGTAAGTGAAATGGGTTTGCCGGCAGGCACGCTCGAACTGCCGTGCTGCCTGAATGGATTCTGGCATCTCCATTTATGATGCGGTACCGGCCTTTTTTGCTACGCTGTGTCGCTAAACAAGGAACGCTGAATGGATATCGAAGACCTGCAGACCTTTGTCGCCGTTGCAGATGCGGGCGGCGTATCGCCCGCTGCACGCCGGCTCGGTATCTCTAAATCGATCGTCAGCCGGCGGCTTTTGCGGCTGGAAACAGAGTTGGGTACCCAGTTGCTCGCGCGAACCACGCGCGGCGCCGCGTTGACGGAGGCCGGGGCCGCGTTTCGAGATCATGCCGCCAGGGCCTGCGCCGAGATCGACGTGGCGAGGGAAACGATCCTGCCTACTGGCGACCTTCGTGGCCGCTTGAGAGTGGCGGTGCCGCTGTCTCTAGGCCCCAATCATTTTGCGCCCGTGCTCGCCGACATGGGACGGCGCCACCCGCAATTGCATATTGATGCTTCTTACAGTGATCGCTTTGTTGACCTCATTACTGAAGGCTTTGATTGTGCGATACGGGTCGGCTATCTACCGGATTCCAACCTGATCGCCAGACGCGTCGCGCCGCTGTACGGCAAGCTCGTTGCAAGCCCCGACTATATCGACGCGCATGGTGCGCCCGAGACGCCGGATGATCTGATCGTTCATCAGGCACTCATGCAAGGCACCGAGGCCTGGCAATTCATGGACGGTGACAAGACCGTCAGCGTTCGTCCGCAGGGCCGCTTCAAAGCCGACAACGGCATCGCGCTGGCTGCAGCTGCGGCGGCGGGGCTCGGCATCGCTTGGCTGCCTGACTGCGTCACCTATGAATATGTGGCGTCTGGGGCACTAGTGCCTGTCATGACAGGCTATCCGCCGCCACCGGCAGGTATCTATGTCATTCGCCCGCCTGGGCAGCATCCTGCACGGAAAATACGAGTCTTGATTGAATTGCTGATCGAATATTTCGAGCACGCTCCGTATCTTCAGGGGAGTGCTCGCCAGATTTGACCGTGCTTGTTCGTATCTCGATTGCGATGGCAAAATGGTGATGAGGATTCCATCAATTTCCTGGTGGGTCTGGATGATCCTATCTACGATCTCGAAAGCAGAGTGCAACCCACAAAAAAACTGAGCCCGGGGCAATGCTGGGCTCAGGTAGAGCGTGCTCTTATTCAATCAATCCAGCTTGATCTTGGTGCTGAAGCTGCGCCACTTTGCCAGGTCCTGGGCGATATAGGCCTTGAATGACTCCGGTGTGCTGGTGGCGGGTTTGAAATAGTTGTCGGCCATGGCCTTCTGTGTCTCCGGCATTTGTGAAACTGCGTTGACCGCAGCATTCAACTTGGCCACGATCTCTGAGGGTACGCCAGCCGGGCCGACCAAACCGTAATAGGTATACGGATCGATCGCCTGCAGTTCCTTAAAGCCAAGCTCATTGACCGATGGCACATCAGGCAGCGCCTCGATACGGTTCGCGCTCGTAATGGCCAGTGGGCGTACCTTTCCGGCGCGTATTGCGCTGATCGCGCCTTGCAATGGCGAGATGCCCAGGTGCACCAAATTGCCTGACATGGCCGTCATGATTTCGGCATCGGCCTTATAAGGAATATGCGTGGCTTGCACGCCGGTCAGACTGAGAAAATATTCACCTTGCAGGTGGCTGGCCGATCCCATGCCCGACGAACCGTAGTTCAGTTCACCCGGATGGGCCTTGGCATAGGCGATCAGCTGGGAAAAATTCTTGACCGGCAATGCGGGGCTGATGGCAATCAGACCTGGGGTGGTGGCGACCAAGCCGATATGCGTAAAGTTCTTTAGCGGGTCGTACGTGAGATTCGTGCGGACGCCAGGATTCTGGGATAGCGAGCTGCCTGTGCCCAAATAGACTGTGTAGCCGTCCGGTGCGGAATTCAGAACGGCATTGATGCCTATCATCTGCGCTGCGCCCGGCCGGTTTTCCACTATTACATTGGTTTTTAACACGTCGCCCATTTTTGCGGCGTAGTAGCGCGCGACGGTGTCGGTCGAGCCGCCTGCACTGAACGCGACAATCATCCGTATAGGTCTGTTGGGGTAGGTGTCTGGCTGAGCGGCGTGGGCACTACCCGCTGCGATACAGACTGCGGCAGCAATCAGGCAGAGTCTGGTCGGGGTCATGGGGGCATCTCCTTCTTGTCGGTGTTTTCAATCTGATCAGCCGCATCATACAGTTTCATTAATCAGTTTTAGTTTCGATAATTGGAACTTGCTGAAAAATAGTTTATTTTTGCCTTTTGTTTGTTGGTTTCATTTAATGGAACTGGTTCCTAAAATTTGACAGGGGCGTTTGAACCGATTAGAGTCGCCGTGTGCTGACGAGCTGGATCCCCGTAATGGTGATGAATCTGGCCGTGTGGCTTACCCCCGAGGAGACAAAAGTGTTCGGAAAAATCAGTAGTACGTGCCTGCTGTTCTGTACGCTGGCCTGGGGCAGTCCGGCTGTGGCTGCCGAAGCATCAGAAGGCCCTACAAAAATCGTCGTTGCGTCTGCCCCGGGCGGTAACCTGGATGTATTGGCGCGTATTCTTGCCGAACAGATGAGTACGGCAACGTCGAGAAGTTTCTTTGTCGAGAACAAGGCCGGCGCGGGAGGCAATATTGCCACCGCGCAAGTCGCACTAGCCAAACCTGACGGGCGGACCTTGTTGGTCGTGTCTACCAGCCATACCAGCAACATTCATCTGTATCGCAAAGTGGGCTATGACCCCATCAAGAGCTTTACACCGATCTCCAGCTTGGCTGAGTCTGCGTTCGCTGTGGCGGTTCCTGTCACGTCGAGTTATCAGAGCCTGAGCGACTTGGTAGCGGCCGCGAAAGCCAACCCGGGTCAATTGAATTATGGCTCCTCAGGCATCGGCCAAGGGAATCACTTGGGCATGGAGTTACTGAAGTCGCGGCTGGGAATGGATCTGGTGCATGTGCCTTTCACGTCCGCGGGCGCTGTAACTACTGCGTTGATGGGCGCTCAGGTCGATGTTGCGATGCTGACGTTGCCGGGAGCATTTGCCGGTCTGGAGGCAGGCAAGTTGCGCATTCTGGGCGTCACTGGAAACCGGCGTGTGGAAAAAATTGATAGTGTGCCGACGATCCAAGAGACGACGGGCGTTGATTTTGACCTGACTGCATGGCAAGGGTTGGTAGCGCCAGCTGGTTTGCCGCCGGATCAGGCTGTTGCATTGAGCAAGCAGATCGCTGCCGTCTTGGCCATGCCTCAGGTTGTCGAGCAACTCGATCGCGTAGCCCTGACGCCGAAGACTTCCACTCCAGACGAGTTCGGACGATTTTTGGTCCGGGAGACCGCCCGCTGGGGCGACGTCATTCAACAAGCGAACATACGTGTGGAGTAAATATGGTGAGCAATACTCTTGCCCAGCGATTCGGCAAGTTCATTACTGAGTCCGAACTAGGAGATTTTCCATCAGAAGCCGTTGTGCACGGCCAGATGCTGGTGGCCAGTACGCTGGCCAGCGCTGCGCTGGGATCGACCCTGGAATCCGGCCACATCGTTCGGCGTCTGGAAACTGAACGCGGAGGAAACGCCGAGGCTACGGCGTGGTTTGGCCAATGGGACGCGTTGCCTGCTGTAGCTGCGGCGCGTGTGAACGCATTGATGAGTGACGCCGCAGCATCAGATGATAGTGACTTGCGCAATATCGTGCACAGTGGCACACAAGCTTGCGCGGCCGCGGTCGCGGTGGGGCAGCAGTGCGGTGCCAGTGGTAAAGACGTCGTTGCAGCCATCGTGCTGGGCTACGAGGTCGCCGGCACGATCAATACGGCCATGACAGGCGGGCTGCAGCGCAAGGGTTTTCACGGTTGCGTGGTGGCGACCTTTGCCGCGGCAGCAGCTGCGGCGCGGCTGTTGAAGCTTGATGCGAAATCGTCCGCTCATGCGCTGGCGTTGGCCGCTACGTCTATGGGAGGGCTGCATGCGGCTGCTGCGACTAGCCTGTCTCGTGAATACCAGGCCGGTAATGCGGCCATGATGGGGGTATATGCGGCACAGGCTGCCAGTTTGGGCTATCAAGCTGAGCTGGCCACGTTTGAAATGAAACGAGGGTTTTTCGAGACATTGGGCAATGGCGCAGACGCCGAAGAGGTGATCGGCCAATTGGGCAGGAAATGGAACATTCTGACCGAGCTTGGTGTGAAGCTCGTTCCGGGAGGATCACCGTTTCATGCTGTGGCGGAGGCTGCCGCAAATGCTGCGCGCCAGGCAGATCTCGATGTGTCGGATATCAGCCAGATTTACTTCACCATGCCGGATTATCCATTTCCCGGGCCGAAGCATCCTACGGATTTGATCGGCATCGCGCACAGCCCGTTTTATTTCGCCGCGGCGGGTGCCGCCGATCATGACTACAGCTGGCAACATGCTTTCCCGGAAAAGATCCAGGATCACCGTATCCGATCGTTGTTCGATCGCGTGACGCGCGTGGATGCGGACGTTCCCGACAAAGGCTTCTACAAAAGCGGGGCCATCGTCAAGATCGAAACCAAGGACGGCAGGGTGATCGAGGAAACCGTTCGATTTCCCAAGGGTGCTGCGGTGCGGGGAATCAGTTGGGACGAGATCAGCCACAAATACCAAACCCTGATGCCGTATGGCGGCGTCAGCCCCGGGGCCATAGCCCGCAGTTTCGACTTGCTACGTACCCTCCCTTCGGTGCCGGCAATCCAGGACTTGATCGTCAGCCTGCGCAACGGCTGAGAACGTATTCACCGATAAAGAAAAACAGGAAGAGACATGAAGAAAACGGCATTTACGCGCTTGGGACGGGCGCTATTGGCCTCGTTGATGTTGACATGCTCGGTCGGCGCATTCGGCGCCGATGCATATCCATCGCGGCCCATACGTGTGGTGGTGCCCGTCGCTGCGGGCGGATGGGGCGATGTGACCACGCGCATCATCGCCCAGCGCATGGCCGAAGAGCTGGGCCAACCGGTCGTCGTCGAAAACCGGACGGGGGCAGGGGGGCTGGTAGGTATTCGCTATACCAAGGGCGAGCATCCCGATGGATATACCGTTCTGGCGACCGGCGGCACGATTGCCATTCAGCAGGCTCTGAACGCTCAGCCCGGCTATGAGGCTAACAAAGATTTCGTCGCCGTTGCCTCGATGGTGCGTTCGCCTGCCATTGTCGTCGCGGGGGCGGACTCGGCGTACAAGACTCTGCCTGAGTTGATTGAGGCCGCGCGCGCCAAGCCCAATCAGATCAGTTACGGGTCCGCAGGGGTAGGCACGACGACGCACATCGCCGCTGAAATGCTGTTGCGCAGGGCGGACGTTCAAATGTTGCACGTGCCGTATAAGGGCAACGGTGCAGCCATGCCGGACGTCATCGCGGGACGCCTGAGTTTCATGATCGACGCTTATGGCAGCAGTGCTTCCAATCTGGAAGGCGGACGCCTGCGTGCATTGGGAGTCACAGCCGACAAGCCCTTGAACGTGTTGCCGAAAGTGCCGACCGTAGCTTCCGCAGGGCTGCCGGGTTTTGAGTATTACTACTGGCTGGGACTGTTTGCTCCGGCGGGCACCCCAGAAGACATCGTAAAGGTATTGTCTGAGGCGTTAAGACGGTCACTAGACGATCCCAAAATCAAGGCCAGATTGCAGTCCGATGGCACGGAGCCGTATTTTCTGGCTCCCGCGGAATTCAAAGTATTCCTGAGCAAGGAGGTCTCTGATACCGCCTCCTTGATCAAGGATCTGGCACTGCCGAAGCAATGACGCGTTGGTCACCGTTCACCACTCAAACTACAGCAAAGCACAGCAGGGATCTGAGCATGGCCGATGAGCGCGTCAATGTGAATGCAGAGGAACAGGAGCAGGCACTCAATGCCGTCAACGATGTCATCGCCGCGGCGGTTCTATTGCTGAACCTTGAGGTCATGGCGATGGGGTGCAAATCCGGACTGTCATTAACAGGCATGCTGCAGACTATTAACCAAAGTTCGGGCCGCAGCCGTATTTCCGAGCTCGAACTGCCAATGTTGCTTGCCGGCAGAGATATTGACAACGGGGTGCTGGCGTCAGTCTTGAACAAGGTGGACCGCGCGATTGCCTTGGGCGCGGAGGCCGGTGCCGCGATGCCCATTGCGGCCGGGACGCGTGCGTTGCTGCAGATCGGGGTCAATATGCGAGGGGCCGAGGCATATGCAGACAGTATGGTTGATGTGATCGGCAGCTTAGCAGGAGTTTCGTTGTATACCGCTGCAGAACGTAGCGGGCAGGCCGGGCCGCCAGTGAACGATGTTCCGGTTACAGCTTCCTCTCGCAAGCCAGTCATCGGCTATGTGGGGCTGGGTGCGATGGGCAGCGCTCTGGCGCAGCAGGCATTGCAGGCGGCGAGCAAGCTATATGTCTACGATATAAGCCCGTCGCGCGTGCAGACGTTGGTACAGCAAGGCGCCCATGGGGCGACCGACCTGGCGTCGTTGGCTAAAGCCTGCGACATCATCATGCTGTGCGTGCCAGGTGCAGCCGAAGTTCGCCAAACGCTGTTTGGAGCGAGCGGCATGATTGACGGATTGGCGCCTGGCAAGATCATCGTGGATCAAACGACCGGCTCGCCGGCACGCACGCGCGCATTGGCAAACGAGCTGGCGTGTTCAGGTGTCACATTGATCGATGCTCCCGTCGCGGGAGGACCAGACGGTGCACGAAAAGGCTCGTTATTGAGTTTGTGCGGAGGGGGCGGGCCTGCCTATGTCGTGGTCGAGAAAGTGTTAAGGGCAATGGGCAGTCAAGTCACGCATTTTGGTGAGACGGGTAATGGCCATGCCGCAAAACTCGTCAAGAACGCGCTGGGGGCATGCAACCGTCTCATCACCTACGAAGCATTGTCCATGGCTATGAGGCTGGACTTGCCGCTGGATGTGTTGGCCCAGACCGTCAGTACGAGTCCGGGCTGGACGGTTGCATTTCAGCGCATTGTCCCGGCTATGAAGACTGGTGCGCCGACAGCCGATATCAGACTGGAGCTATTGGCGAAAGACCTGCGTCTTATCTGTGATCAGGCTGTGAGCTGCGGAGCGCCAATGCTGATTGCCAATCTAGTGCGCACGTCTGTCGAGAACGCAATCTGCGAATTGGGTAAAGACGCCAACATTGACGAACTGGAACGGGTGTTTGGGCTGGACGCGCTCCGGCAAAAGAAGGCATGAAGAATCATTCATGAAGTTTCATACATTGAAACTTGTGCTGATAATAGAAATTTCGTGTTAAGATTTCTCATCGCTGAAAAATCTCGCTTTGTCCTTTGATGCTGAGTTCAAGCTCGCCGGCCAAGGCTACATAAACTCAACAGGAGACGTGCAAAAGTGAAGATCGGGTACATAGGATTGGGCGCGTTGGGCGGTCAATTGGCGCGTACATTTCTGGGCAAACATGAACTGCACGTTTGGGATGCCAATACGACGGTGTGCTCGGCATTTGCAGAGGCTGGCGCACAGGTCGCAACCTCGGCCATTCAGTTGGCGCGGGACTGTGAGGTGATTCTGTTGTGCCTCCCGCGTAGTGCCGATGTGCATCAGGTGGTATTTGGTCCGGGCGGGCTGTCCGAGGGGTTGTCGGCCGGGCAGTTGGTCATCGACCAGACCAGCGGCGTTCCAGCCGAAACGCATGCGATGGCGTTGGAGCTGCAGCAACGTGGTGTGGTCATGATCGATGCTGCGGTGTCGGCCAGTCCGCACATTGTTGCCGAAGGCGGCGCGACATTGATGGTAGGGGCGTCTGACGAGGCATATGAACGTGCGCTGCCGGTGCTTCGTGCCGTTACCAAAACGATCTACCGCTGTGGCATCCGCGTGGGTGACGGCCAGGCGATGAAGATGGTCAACAATGCCATGAATGCCGGCGTGCGGCTCGGGACCTTGGAGGTCGTGGCAATGGGCCGTGGCGCTGGTTTGTCATTGACCAGCATGACCGACCTATTGAACAAGGGGGCGGCGCGCAATCAAACCACCGTAAAAATGCTGCCTGCCATCGCCGCAGGAAAAGCGTCGACCAATTTTTCATTGGCGCTGCAAATCAAAGACGTAAATCAAGCGGTGGTGTTGGGTATGCAGACAGGCGTGCCCATGCCGCTGATGAATATCGTTCGAGGGTTGCTGCAAATAGGCCTGAATACCGTAGGGAAAAACGCGCAGCTCGAAGACATGGTCACCGTTATCGAGTCCATGGCGGGTACCCGGTTCAGGGACGATAACCTGCAGGCCCAGGCGGAACATGCAGGCGATGTCCATGACGTGGCATCGATGAAGATAGGCTTTGTAGGGTTGGGCGCCATGGGCGGATCGCTCGCGCGGCGGCTGATGCAGTCACAACATATTCACGTCTACGACACACGTGAAGAGGTTCGCAGACAGTTCGAGCGCGAAGGTGCAGTGGCGGCGGACGATCTGGCGTCGCTGGCCACGCATTGCGATGTGATTTTCCTGTGCTTGCCTAATTCAGCAGCCGTCCATGATGCCTTGTTTTCGGCAGAAGGCTTGTCGAGGAAGCTGGCACCACAATCGTTGGTCATCGACATGACCAGTGGCGATCCGGTGCAATCCCGGCGCTTCGCTGACCGGTTGCAGAAAATGGGTATGGGTTGGGTTGACGCCCCGGTGTCGGGGATGCCGGATTGGGCGCTGGCGGGCACGATTGCCATCATGACCGGTGGCACATCACAGGATTGCGCGCGCGCTCGCCCGGCGCTGGAGGCCATCAGCACAAACATTGTGACGTGCGGCCAGGTAGGCAATGGGCATTTGATCAAGCTGGTAAACAACGCCGTGTCTTCATTGTGCCGGCTTGTCACGTACGAGTGTGCCGCAGCGGGATTCAAGTATGGCCTGTCGTTGTCCACGATGGCTGAGGTATTGGCACATACCTCTGGCTGGAGCGGCGTGTCTCAACGGGCGTTGCCCGTTCTGGGTACGGAGGCGAAATCGGCAAATTTCCAGATCCAGTTGATGGTCAAGGATCTGCGTTTGGCTGCCAACGTTGGCATGGCGTGCGGCGCGCCCATGATGATTTCCAATGCCGTGCGCACTCTTTTCGAGACCGGGCACAACGGGATTGGCGGCACTGCAAACATCGACGATATGGCTCACTTGTACGAAGCCATGGCAGGGATCAAGTTTCAGCAGGATACGACACTGGACTAGCACGTGGTGCCGCATTGCTATTTGAATCACAAGATCAGTATGGAGACAGCAGCGTGAAACGGCAATATTCGAATTTCTTTGGCATGGGCGCCTGTGCGCTCGCCGCGGCATTGGGGGGAACGACCGCAGCGCAGGCGGCTGATGCGTTTCCGACGCACCCGATACGCGTCATCGTGAATACGGCGCCCGGCGGCCTCACGGACGTGACGACGCGACTCGTTGCAAAGAAGATGTCTGAAAACCTGAATCAGTCGGTAGTGGTCGAGAATCGCGCGGGAGGTGATGGTCTGATCGGTCTGCGTGCCGTCAAGGCTGCCGCACCCGACGGCTACACCTTGCTGGCCTCCGCGGGGACGATGGCACTGCAACCCTCGGTGCGCGAGGATGCCGGCTACGATCTGCTAAAGGATTTCACTGGCGTGGGTCTGATGGGCCGATCGCCGTTCATGTTGGTGGAAGCCTCCTCCGGACAGGACAAGTCGGGAGCCGACTTTATCGCCCGCGCCACGGCCAATCCCGGAACGCTGTCCTATGCGTCGGCGGGGGTAGGCACCGTCCCTCATCTGGCTGCTGCGGTGCTCTTCAAACAGCTGGGCTTGAACTTGATGCACGTGCCATACAAAGGAAACGGTGCAGCCATGGGTGATGTGATGAGCGGCAGGGTCGACGTGATCATGGAGGCCTATGGCAGCAGCGGGGCCAAGGTCAAAGCAGGGCAGTTGACGGCGCTGGCCTTGACGTCGCCCAAGCGGGCGACAGTGTTGCCGGATGTTCCGGCATTGGCCGAGTTGGGTGCGCCTGAGTACAGCTACTACACGTGGTTGGGTATGGTGGCGCCGGCGGGGACTCCAAAAGAGGTAGTCGACCGTCTGTCCATTGCATTACGCAGCGCCCTGGACAGCACAGAGGTGCAACAGCGGTTTCGCGAAGATGGGGTGGAGTCCTTGCCGCTCTCGCCAGACGAGTTCAACAACTACATGGCGCAAGAAGTCGAAAAGGGGCGCGAGGTTGTGACCTATCTGGCGCTGCCCAAACTTTAATCCCATCTAATACTGACTGGAGTTCGGAATGACATTGACGATAGACGGCGGCGCACTGCACGATTCCCTGACGACGGGACAGAAGCAAGCGTTCGAGTGGCTGCGCGGCCGCCCTAAGCAATTGCTGATCGGAGGGAAGTGGGTCGATTCTCTTTCTGGTAAAACGTTCCAGACCATCAATCCGGCGACGGAGGACACCTTGGCGGAAATCGCCGAGGCTGACAGCGCCGATGTGGACCGCGCGGTCAAGGCGGCACGGCAGGCGCTGGAGTCGCCGTCGTGGTCGGGTATTTCTCCGCATGTCCGCACCCGGTATCTGCTAAAGATCGCTGACCTGATCGAGGAGCATGCCGAAGAACTGGCTATGCTCGAAACGCTGGATATGGG
Organism: Bordetella tumbae; assembly: GCF_965139195.1. Classification (GTDB taxonomy): domain Bacteria; phylum Pseudomonadota; class Gammaproteobacteria; order Burkholderiales; family Burkholderiaceae_B; genus Bordetella_A; species Bordetella_A tumbae. The sequence continues at coordinate 81,639 of NZ_CBCSJH010000010.1, forward strand.
TGCTCCTGTGTCCTTTACAGCGGGGCGCGTTGCGTCGGCCGCCGAGTTGTTTCGCTACTACGCCGGCTGGGCCACCAAGATCATGGGCACCACGAACCCCACCGACGCGGCGCGCTTCGTGTACATGTTGCGCGAACCCATGGGCGTGTGCGCGTTGATCAATGCATGGAACGTGCCATTGGTCATGGCTGCTACAAAATTGGCGCCCGCCATGGTGTGCGGTAACACTGCCGTCTTGAAACCTGCCGAGCAGTCTCCATTGTCGACCCTGCGTTTGGCCGAGCTGATCCAGGAGGCGGGCGTTCCGCCGGGCGTGGTTAATGTGATTCCGGGATTTGGGGCGACTGCAGGTGCAGCTATGGCGGCGCACTTGGACGTGGATAAGATCGCGTTTACAGGATCCACGGCCGTGGGCAGGCATATTCTGCAGGCGTCTGCGGGCAACATGAAGAAAGTCACCCTGGAGCTGGGTGGAAAGTCGCCCAACATTATTTTTCCCGACGCCGACCTGGACAAGGCTATTGAAACGGCGGTCGTGGCCTTTTGCCGCAATTCCGGGCAGATCTGCTCTGCGGGCACGCGCCTGTTCGTCCAGGAAAGCCTGCAAGACGAAGTCACTGAGCGCATTGTAAAAATCGCCTCAGGCTATAAGGTTGGCTCTCCATTGGCTGCGGCTACGCAATTGGGCCCGTTGATCTCGGAAAAGCAGATGCAGCGCGTGTTGGACTATGTGAGGTCGGGGCAAGAAGATGGCGCTACGTTGCAACTGGGCGGTGCTCGTGCTGCGGACGTGGGGTATTTCGTCGAACCCACGGTGTTTTCCGGGGTGGCCAATGGCATGAAAATCGCCCAGGAAGAAATCTTCGGGCCGGTGCTTTCGATTATTCCATTCAAGGACGAGAACGATGCAGTGCTGACAGCCAATGACACGCCTTATGGCTTGGCTGCGGCAGTGTGGACGCGCGATATCAGCCGCGCCCACCGTGTGGCACGTGCGTTGAAGTCAGGCCGCGTGTGGATCAACACGTATGCGGAGACCGACCCTGTCATGTCCTTGGGTGGCTATAAGCAGTCAGGGTTCGGGCGTGAAATGGGTGCCGAATCGATCGAGGCTTATACGCAGACCAAGTCGGTGCTGATGCGCCTTTGAGCGGTAAAACATAAAACGATAGCCCAATGATGGCAGGAGACAATCATGAAATCACTTTTGCAGCGCATTGCCCGGTTTTCCCTGGGCGGTCTGGCCGGGCTGGCACTCTGTGCCGGTGGTATTGCGCAGGCCGCCAATTACCCTGATCATCCCATACGCCTGATCGTAGGTGTGCCGCCTGGCGGTGGCGCTGACATGATCGCCCGGTTGCTTGCAGAGAGCCTGCATGGCATTCTGGGCCAGACAGTCATTGTCGAGAACCGTCCTGGCGCTGGCGGCAATATTGCCGCGAGCGAGGTGGCGCGGGCCAAGCCGGACGGCTATACCTTGCTGCTGGCGAACTCCAGTCATGCCATCAACGCCAGTTTGTACAAGAAATTGCCGTTCGATCCTATCAAGGATTTCGAGCCCATTTCGCAGTTGACCGAGAATTTCTTCTTTCTGGCGATCAAGCCCTCGTTGCCGGTAAAAACACTGGGTGAACTCGTGCAATACGCCAAGGGCCAAAAGACGGCACTGTCCTATGCATCGGCAGGGGTAGGGCAGGGATCGCATCTGGGCATGGCTATGCTCGCTTCTGACGCGGGTTTTGAGGCGGTGCATGTGCCGTATGCGGGAATGGGCCCGGCGGCGCAGGCGCTGTTAGGGGGACATGTGGACATGGCGTTTTTGACGCCGCCGTCCACGCTGCAGTATTCCCAAGCCAACAAGATTCGGGTACTGGCTGTGACAGCACCTACGAGAGTGAAATCGCTGCCTGACGTTCCCACGATTGCGGAGTCGGGCTATCAGGGCTTTGAGGTGAACAATTGGCAGGGGTTGCTGGCGCCCGCGGGAACACCGCCAGACGTCATTCAGAAACTGCAGGAATCAGTGGCCCAGGCGTTGAAAAAGCCCGAGGTCGTCAAGCAGCTGAATACCAGCGGCACTGATCCCGTGGGCTCCGCGCCGGACGCATTCGGCGCATTCCTGAAAGCCGAGATAGAAAAGTGGGGCAAGGCGGTGGCGCAATCAGGCGCAGTCGCAAACTGATCATGTTGTGCCGTATCTCGAAAGGAAGTTGGTCATGAGTGTGCAGGATGCAGACATTGCACGTGGTGCTGAGGTTGTCGGCTTTGTCGGCCTCGGGGCAATGGGAGGGCCCATAGTTCGCCACTTGTTGAGCCAGCATTGGACAGTCGTGGTGTACGACTTGAACCAGGAGGCCGTTCGCTCGGCAGCGCAAGCCGGTGCGCGCATTGCCGCCAATCCTCAGGACGTGGCACGACAGACTGGATTGGTCTTTGTTTGTCTGCCTTCGTTGGGGGCATTGCGCGCTGTCCTGTTGGGTGATGACGGCGTCGCCCGTTGTGGTCGGCCGTGCACTCTGGTCGATCTGTCTACGACGGGGCCAGCGTTTGCACGCGAAATGCGTGCCGCGCTGGAGCCACGAGGCGTCTCATATATCGACGCACCGATTACAGGCAATGTCACGACCGCCGGTAACGGACGGCTGGGAGTGATGTGCTCGGGGCCGGAGTCGGCGTTCGAACAGGCCGAGCCCGTCATGCGTGTGATGGCAGGGGCCACTGTGCTGTATCTGGGAGACTCATCGGGGCGTGCGCAAACACTGAAATTGCTGAATAACCTGATTTCAGCGACTGGCATGGCAGTCACATGCGAGGCCTTCATCCTGGGGGCAAAGGCCGGTTTGAAGCCGGCCGTGATGCTACAGATCCTGAACGCCGGCGAAGCCAGCACAAATGCCAGCCGCAATAAATTCGCCAGCTCTGTACTGCCGCGGCGTTTCAATTACGGCGCACGCATGGCCATTACCGCCAAGGATATTTCGCTGACAGTCGCGGAAGCCGAGCATTTGAACGTACCCGTATGGATCGCGCGCCCCGTGCAGCAGTTGTGGCGTTACGCGGTGTCGCAAGGTGGTGCGGAACGTGATGGCAGCGCTTTGATTACCTACCTGGAGGCGTGGGCTGGCATTGAGGTACGTGACGACGATGCAACGTACGACGCGCTTTTACCTGCAGACGGCGGCCCTATGGCCCCCGGGGCGTGCCACATCTTGTGCGAGCCCGAGAATGTCTCAGCGCTGGTAGATCATTTGGCGGGTCTGGGGTGGACCGTAGCCCTGGCGACGGCGGAAGATTCCACTCCTGCGGCGCATTGCATAGTATGGGTACTCGACAGCGATGCCGATATCTCCGAACTATCAGGTTTGCCCGAGCTGGGCTCAAACCCCGACCATGCGCTGATCGTCAATACCTGCTGGATGCCTGCCGCGCAAGCGAGCTTGTTGGCTGAGCGGTTGCAACGGCAGGGCTATGGATTCGTGGACGCTCCTTTATCCAGTAGGCCTCGGGACATGCAGGATGGTAGCGCAACGCTGCTGGTCAGTGGCGATCCCCGTCATGTGTCGCAGGCTTTGCCCGTTTTGCACGCATTGGGAAAACAGGTATATCAGGTTTCAGCGCGGCCTGGCGACGCCCAGCGTATGCGCCATTTGGAGGAGGCCGTCTCCGCCGTATTGCTTGCCGTCGCCTGCGAATCCTATGTGATCGGCGCGCGTGCCGGTTTAGCTGTGGAGATCATGCCCCGCATTCTAGGCATCGAGACCGGCCGTACGTTGGCCAGCGCAACACTGTTTCCGCAGCAGGTGTTGACGCGTCAGTTCGATTACGGGAAATCCTTGGGCAGGGCCCTGCGTGCGCTGCAGCTGGTCAGCGAGGAAGGAGCCAAGTTGCAGATCAGTGCATGGGTGCTGGAATCCGCCCGATTGCTTTATCGCATGGCAGTGGCCAGGCTTGGGCCTGACGCTGACGTGACGACCCTGGTTCAGCTGTACGAACAATGGACCGGCGTGGAGGTCCGTGCCGGATCGTCCGCACACGATACACAAGGATGAGAAAGATGCCCAACGAAGAGGAGTTCATTGGAAACACGCCACGAGGCCTGGACGAATTGTCAGTCTGGACATCGCGTCATGTCGAGGCAGCACTGGAGCCGGAATTGCCCATTATCGACTCGCACCATCATTTGTACGACGATGAGCGCGGCCGATATCTGGCGCCGGAGATGTTGGATGAGATTTCGTCAGGGCACAACGTCGTGGCGACGGTATATCTGCAGCATTCTGCCTCGTATCGCACAGAAGGCCCGGAGGCGCTGCGCCCGGTGGGAGAGGTCGAGTTTGCGGCGGGTGTCGCGCGCGCAGCCGCAACGCAGTCTGTACGTTTGTGTGCGGGCATCGTCGGCCATGCCGATCTGGCATTAGGCGATCAGGTCTTGCCGGTGCTCGAAGCGCAACAGGAGGCCGGTAACGGCTATCTGAGGGGTATTCGGCATGGCGCAACCTGGGATGCAGGCCGCGCGGGCTATGGCCGGACTTTCGCGCGCAGGCATCTTTTGCTCGCGCCGGAGTTCCGTGCGGGTTACGCGCATCTTTCCCGGATGGGATTGTCATTCGATGCCTGGATCTTTCATCCTCAGTTGCCCGAGCTGATCGATCTATTGCAGGCCTTTCCAGAAACGCCGGTGGTGCTGAATCACTGCGGCGGCATCTTGGGCATACCCCCCCATACCGATCATGAGCAAGTGTTCAACGTCTGGAGCCGACATATCCGGGATCTCGCCCGATACCCGAACCTGAGCGTGAAATTGGGCGGCCTGGGAATGCTGTATGGCGGCCATCAGTTTCACCATGATATTGAGCCGCCATCGTCGGAAACACTGGCCGAAACATGGAAACCGTATGTCGAGACCTGTATCGAGGCATTCGGCCCGGCGCGAGCAATGTTTGAGAGCAATTTTCCTGTCGACAAGCAAAGCTGCGGTTATGGCGCACTGTGGAATGCGTTCAAGCGGCTGACACGGTCCTATACGGACTCGGAGCGAGCCTGCTTGTTTCATGATACGGCTAAAAAGTTTTATCGGCTCGACTTGCCGCCGCCTGCGTGATGGCAGCACTGCGTCCGAAGGAACGCTTCGGGCGCACTGACAATCTACTGGGGCATGCAAGTTTGCCCGCGCGATCGACCCTGTCGTATCAGGGCATCTGATTTCATCAATCAATTTTGAGGCGAAGCCCAAAAGGCGGCCGCTATTCCGACGCCGTTGGGTTGGCTGGGCCGCCTTATATAGACGTTGTTGAATGGAACAAGGTCCAAAATAACGGAGATAGACCGCATGGCAACTGATATTGGTTCTAGCGATCCGCGTCAACGCCGATTCGTCGTGGCCTCCACGTTTATCGGCGCGACGATCGAGTGGTATGACTTTTATATTTTTGGCGTGCTATCGGCGTTGTTTCTGAACAAGCTGTTTTTTCCCACGTTCGATGACACGACAGGGACGATGCTGGGGTTCATGGCCTTTGCCACGGCATGGATTGCCAGGCCGATAGGCGGGGTGGTAGCCGGCCACCTGGGCGACAGAATAGGAAGAAAAAAAATTCTGCTTTGGAGTTTCATCATCATGGGACTGGCGACCATGATGATTGGAATGCTGCCCACCTATGACAACGCAGGATCGACGGGAGCGGTCTTGCTGGTGCTGCTGCGTATTGTGCAAGGGCTGTCAGTAGGTGCGGAGTACGGCGGCGCCGTTGTGACGGTGGTGGAGCATGCGGAGAAATCCAAGCGGGGTTTCTACGGCAGCGTGCCACAGATAGGATCATTCCTGGGTTTGCTGCTGGGCAACGGGACGTTCGTTCTGATGACTTACCTGGATAACGACGCGATGATGACCTGGGGATGGCGGGTGCCATTTCTGTTCAGTGCGTTGATGCTGGTGGTAGGTGTGCTGATTCGCAAGCGTATGGCCGAATCGCCTGACTTCGAAAAAGCCAAACGGCAAGGTGCGATTGAGCGTATTCCCTTTGTGACCGTGGTCCGGAAGTATCCACGTCAATTGATATCCGTCATGCTGGCGCAGGGAGCACCGAACACGTTCTTCTGGACTTGCGCGGTGGCCATGGTGTCCTACGGCGTCACGCGTCTTGGATTTACACAGACGCAGATGCTCGCTGCTGTGTGCGTGGGTGCAGCCGTAGAGATGTGCACGCTGCCATTGTTCGGCAAATTGTCTGACAGGGTAGGACGCCGCAAGGTTTTTGTCGCTGGATTGATTGTTCTGCCCATTGCCAGCATTCCCCTGTTTGCTGTGGCGCAAACGCAGTCCTATATGTGGCTGGTGATCAGCTACGCACTCGTACTGGGCATTGGTCATTCGGCCAGCTACGCAGCGCAACAGGCCCTGTTCGCTGAAATGTTCCCTACATCCGTCCGATATTCGGGCATTTCAATCGGATATCAAATGTCCGGGGCCTTGTTTGCGGGTCCTTTGCCGATCATCGCGACGGCGTTGATTGCCTATCAGAATGGCAGTTTGTGGCTCTTCTACGGCTACGTCGTGGCAGTCGCGATCATCAGTATCTTGGCCATCATGGCGGGAAAACCTCACTACAGCCAAGTTCAAATAAAGACGTCATTAGAACAGGAGGCCGCGCGCGAACGTAGTCAAACGGCCTGATTGCCAAGTTCGTGCCACACGTTCCGGATGGAACGAAGGATCACGTCGCCTGGGGAGGGAGGACTCCAGGCGATGGAACAAGCGTTACCAGCAACTCACCAAAATCGAGGAGACGACAATGTTGGAAGAACGTGAAACCCGTAAGCAGGGAGTCCTGCGTGAGCGGTTTTTTGTAGCCGTTGCTGCGGTGATGGCGACCGGTGCTTTTGCAAGCACGCCGGCATACGCGGCGGGCGACTATCCCAGCAGACCCATACGATTGATTGTTGCTACGCCGCCAGGCGGGGCGACAGATATTACGGCGCGCCTGGTGGCCCAGAAAATGGGAGAAAAGTTGGGGCAGACTATCGTGGTCGAGAATCGGCCCGGAGGCGACACGATGGTTGGCACGCGCGCAGTCAAGGAACTGCCTGCTGACGGCTACACCGTACTGGCGCAATCGTTGGGATTCTTGTCCGTGCCTGTGACGAAAAAGAATCCGGGATACAGCATCAAAGATTTCACCGGCGTCGGGATCATGGCGCGTTCACCTTTTTTGATGGTGGTCGGCGGCGACACGCCATATAAGTCGCCAAAGGACTATATCGCCGATGCCCGGGCGCACAATATTACGTTCGCCTCCGGTGGCACGGCCAGCGCGCCGCATCTGGCTGCGGAACAGTTCGTCCGTTCCGAGGGGCTGAATATCCTGCATGTTCCTTATAAAGGCAACGGGGAAGCCCTACCCGATGTGGCTGCGGGCCGTGTCGGAATGATCTTCGACGCCTACATCGGCTCGGCGCCCTTTATTGAAGTTGGCCGTTTGCGGCCGCTGGCCGTCACGTCGACCGAACGCATACAGCCCTTGCCGCAGGTGCCCACGTTCAAGGAGCTGGGATTCGACTATTCCTACACAGTCTGGCTCGGCTTGTTAGTGCGCGAGGGAACCCCGCCAGCCGCGATAGAAAAGCTCTCGGACGCCCTGAAGTATGCGCTGCAGACTGAGGTCGGCACACGATTGAAATCGGAGGGCGCCGATACGACTTTCATGACGCCGGATCAGTTCAACCGGTATCTGAACGATGAGGCCGCTCAGATGAACAAGCTCGCGGCGCAGTTGAATCTGCCGCGCGAATAGTGTTTGGCGACGCTTAATCCAGGAGAATTTCTTATATGCGTGCGATTACGTTTCCTGGCGATCGCCAGGTGGAAATCATCGAGATGCCGGACCCCACTCCGGGGCCGTTAGATGCGGTCATCGAGATCAAGGCTTCAGGAATGTGCGGCAGTGATCTGATCTACTACCGGCGTCCGGTGGGCACGCCAATGAGCGAAAAATTCCAGTATCAGTCTGGTCCATTGATCGCGGGGCATGAGCCTTGCGGGGTTATCGTGGCGCTGGGCTCAGCCGTGCCGGAGTCATTCGGTCGTGTAGGTGATCGAGTGATGGTGCATCATTATTCCGGCTGCAGCGCGTGCAGCCTGTGCCGTTCGGGCTGGCAACAGCTGTGTCAGGAAGCGCCCAGCCGTACCTATGGCAATAACGATCATGGCTGCCATGCGCATTACTTCAAGGTTCCCGCCATGACCTTGGTGCCGTTGCCTGACACACTGTCATTCGCAGCGGGCGCCGCGATTTCCTGCGGCACGGGGACGGCTTATGGGGCTTTGCGTCGCCTGGCGCTATCCGGCAACGAGACGATCGCGATCTTTGGCCAGGGCCCGGTCGGCTTGGCGGGCACACAGTTGGCGCGCGCGATGGGCGCCCGAGTCATTGCATTGGACATCAACGCCGATCGTTTGCGGCGCGCGATCGAGTTTGGCGCCGATCATGTGATCAACCCCGCCCAGGACGACCCGGTGAGCGCCATCAAAGACCTGACCCGTGGCTATGGGGCGGATTCCTCGATGGACAGCTCAGGCTCGGGGCCGGGGCGTATTGCAGCGATTCGATGCCTGAAAGTATGGGGCAAAACATGTTTTGTCGGCGAGGGCGGCGAACTGAAGGTCGACGTCAGTCCGGATCTGTTGCGCCGCCAGATTACGGTGATGGGTTCGTGGACATTCTCGACGATCATCCAGGCAGAATGCGCGCAGTTCATCGCCGACAAGAAAGTCGATGCCGACGCGGTATTTACTGACTATTGGCAATTAGATCAGGCCGAAGAGGCGTACCGGCTGTTTGACAAGCAAACCACCGGAAAAGGAGTGTTTCTGATATAGATGATCAACTACCCCGTCAGCGCTCAGGTGATGTTGTACCGCTGGGCGCTTGACTTGCCGGCGTTGCAGGAGCGGCGTTGGTGTTTGTGCCACTGCCGCCGCTGCTGCTGATGCTGCTGCCGGACGCAGGCACTGTCGGCCGCTTAAGGCTGATTATCGAATGTCTGGACAGCTCCGAGCGGAGCAAGCCAGGAGAATCTGCGTTTGGCCCAAATCTGTCGCACGGGCGGTCCCAGCTCGTAGCGTTGCTTTAACGTGCCGACGCGCAGAGAATAAGTTTGCGGATTGTCGGCCGCGCAGGCATAAACCGGCCCACCGCAGTTGTCGCAAAAGGCATGAATGCGCTTGGTTCCGCTATCCGCAACCTTCAAATACCGCTTAGGGATTCCTTTCAACAGCCGGAATTTATCTGCGGGTGCAGGAATATTGGTGCGAAAAACGGAACCGGACTGCATTTGGCAATCAGCGCAGTGGCAGATGGAAATCGTACCCGGTTCGACCTCTGCCTCATACGCAATAGCGCCACAATGACATTGACCCTGGACTTTCATCGTTTCTCCCGGTAGATGATAGGCGTAGCCTACGTTTTTAGTGTAGGCTCTTGGCGCTATTCTTTTGGAATGCCCAGCTCCTGAATCAATTCACGAGGTAGCGCTTGCCTTCCTATTCAAGTGCAAACAAAGCGCCCGCACCGGCCGTCCCAGGATGGCCGGTGAAATCGTGCGGCGCGAAAGCTCAAGCCGCCTTATTCAAGATCGCTGGCGGGGTATTCCAGTACCAAGGCCTCGAGCCCGTTTTCCCCAGCCTGGATCGTGAATTCTGCTTCGTTGCTTTCGACCACGACCATGGACCACAGGCCTAATTCTTCGCCTTTGTGCACCAAGCTGCCATTGCCGACGAATATGTAATACCCGCCGCTTTTGCTCGGGTCGGGACCTAACGTCTTCATTCCGGCACCCAGGCGCACGACCTGTGCATGCATCTCATCATCGCCCTTGAGAACCGTCTCCCATTGAGGTTCTTTGCGCGATCTCATGACCGGCTCGATAGAAAAGCCGACGGGCTCAGAAGCCAGGTTGCGGCGCTTGCTGGGTTTGATCCGGTCTCGGTAGTCGGGTGAGCTCAGGTATACGGGTTCCGAGTTGCCCGTGAACATGCGCAATGCAACGAAAGTCAGACCTTGCGGTCCGGCTGCGATCGGGCCGTATGCGGTGTGATGATCTTTGAACTGCACGGTCAGCGGCTGCAGTTTTTGGCCGCGGTTGCCGATTTCGCCCGAGCCTGCCAGGAACAGCTGAAACATGGAGACGCCGTGAAAGTGCGGAACGATAGATTCGTTGGCGTTGAGTTCCGACATCGTGGCCTGCGGTCCAGGGGCGTGAGTATTCGAAGAGCGGGGGCCGAAATAGACCGTTCCCCAGTGCTCGATGCCGGTCCCCGGCGAGACGATGACCCTGCGTTGCGCCAATGCGTCGGCGCCACTGCGCGTGTAAATCATTTGGAAAACCTCCGATAAGAGTTTGGCGTAGCCGTTCTGCCGCGAGGAACTCCTGCCGCGCTGCATGGTGGCGTCAGAGAAATCTTAGCACAAAGTTTTATTTAATAGCATTGGTTTTATTCAGTGGAACTTTATGGGAAGGAAAGCCCTATTTCCGGTCGAAACGGAGCTTTGGCCAGGTTTCGATAAAAGAAACTAAATTCGTTAATCAGATTGTTCGGGTAGGATGGCAGTCCGTCGGCATGCCACCACGCAGGGGCGAAGGACTGAGGGCGCAGACGGTGAAAAGAGAATCACAGCGTGAGGTTGAACACTGCAGTAATGCTATACTCGCGCATCGCTGGCCGGTTAGTATTTCAGTGGTAGAAACCCGGACGCCTATGAGGCAATCATCTTGAATCGGGCATCCTGCGTCTACGGGCCTGCGACCGTCCAGTTAACCGAGTCTATACGAGGCTGCTTATGATGCGCTCAGTTCAACGGATTATGGCGATCTTCGAGAGCTTCAGCGCGGAGCGTAATAGTCTGTCGCTGCAGGAACTGGCCGATCACATCGAGCTACCCAAATCCACCGCATTCCGTATTGTGCAGAGCCTGGAGAAAGCCGGCTACCTGGTGCGTATGGATGACCGGCAATACTGCTTGTCGCTTCGATTCCTGCGCTTGGCCGGTATGGTCAAAAGCACTTTGGGGATCCGCGAGATTGCCCGTCCTGTGATGGCGGACCTCTCTCAAAAAACCCAAGAAGCAACCTCGATTCATACGGTGATTGGCTCCAATCGGGTTTGCATCGAGTCCGTCGCGGCCGCAACGACGTTGCGCAGCGTGGTGCAGCCCGGAGAGCAGGTTCCCCTGCTGGCGGGCTCTGCGTCCAAAATCTTGCTGGCATATATGCCGAAAAAAGAGCTGTCGGCATTTTTGCCCGCGGTGGCCAAAGGCACCAAACGTACTCAAACGGCCATTCAAGAAGAGCTCAAGGCCGTCCACCAGGCAGGCTATGCGGTCTCGCATGGCGAACGCCTATTGGGTGTGAGCGCCATTTCCGCACCGATCTTCGATGTCAACGAAGAGGTGAAATACTGCCTTTCGTTGGGTGGTGCTTCCGTACGTATTCAGGCCAACGAAAAGGCGCTGATCAAACTAGTCGTTCAATCGGCAGCCGAGATCAGCCGCCAATTCGGCGGAGGGGCCGGCGTTGCCTGAACAACGCGCCTCTTAGGCCATCGGCGGGATCTGTTCGCCGCTTCCTCACTCAAGCGCACCGCAGTGCCAGTTGCATGACTGAGCCCTGGAAAGGCTGCGGTCGCGCGTGATTCTCTCCGCTCGGCGAGTTCATGCTCGATGTCCAGCAGCATGCCCGTTCATTTCATCTTCGCACGGTCTCTTCATTTCAAGCGCTTCGTAGTTTTATTCATCGGAACTAATACTGATGATTAGAATTAATGAGCTAACATATGACACTCGCCAAGCGGCTGAAATAGACGAGGGCGGAACGTGATATTCGAGATACCAACTGGAGACGGCAGCAATGCATAGCGATAGCAGTATGGAAGGCTGGACCCCCAGCAAACGCCTGGAGGGACGAGTAGCCATCGTGATCGGAGCGGGGCAAAGTCCGGGCGAGGGGCTGGGGAACGGGCGCGCGACCGCGCTGCGTTTCGCCCGCGAGGGCGCCAGAGTTCTTTCGGTAGATCGCAATCTGGAATCCGCGCAAGAGACCGCAGAAATCATCAAAAAGGAAGGCTTCGAGGCTGAGGCATGCGCGGCAGACGTGACGCGCGAACAGGATCTGGAGGCGGCCATTCTTCAGGCGCGCGACGCCTGGGGCAGCGTTGATATCCTGCACAACAATGTGGGAGTGTCGTTGGCAGGCGGCGACGCCGATCTGATGGACATCGACGAGGAGCATTTCGACTTCGTCTGTCGCGTCACCTTGCGGGGGACCGTTTTCGCATGCAAACACGCAGTGCGTATCATGCGTGAGCAACGCAGCGGGGTGATCGTCAATATCGCTTCGGCCGCAGCTGTGGGCCGGTATCCCTATGTCGCCTATAAGGCCAGCAAAGCAGGCGTGGTCGCGTTCACCGAGCAATTGGCCCTGCAGAATGCCGAGTACGGTATTCGCGCCAATTCGATTCTGCCCGGTTTGATCGCGACCCCGATGGCAATTGGCCGTCGCATAGAACACTGGAAACAGCCTCGCGAGCAGGTCGAGGCGGAGCGGTTGGCCAAGATCCCTCTGCGGCGGCATGGCTCTGCCTGGGATGTCGCCAATGCCGCGCTTTATCTGGCGTCGGATGAGTCGGCGTTTGTGACCGGGACGTCATTACTGGTCGATGGCGGACGGGTGCTTAATCGGATTTGACGTCAATGCGGCCATTTGGCCGCGATAGCACTACGCTACAACAAGGCCGCCCAAAAGGCGGCCTTGTTGTTTTTAGATTTCGATCATTTCGAAATCGACCTTCGTGGCAGAACATTCGGGACAAATCCACGTATCAGGTATGTCGTCCCATCGCGTTCCAGGTGGAATGCCTTCTTCGGGGATGCCGGCGGCTTCTTCGTAAATGAAGCCGCACAGAATGCATTGCCAGGTTTTGAAAGGTTGCTCGGTGATGGTCTCAGGAGAGGCTGTAGTCATGATGATACATAGTCCAAAAGCTTCGAGGGCGCCGTTTTGGCGGCGCCGATTGCTCAGGCAGCGGTGGCCTCGCGCAGTTGTCCGGAGGCAGCAGCGATGCTGGCAAGCAGTCGGCTGGGTTGCCACCGCTTTCCATAGGCTGCATGCCATTCGCTGATCTGCCGGTAGATATTGTCCGCGCCGATGCTGTCCGCCCAGTACAGCAGACCCCCACGGTGCCGCGGGAAGCCAAAGCCGTTGAGCCACATCACATCGATATCGCTGGCGCGCAGTGCCTTGCCTTCGTCAATGATCTTGCAGGCTTCGTTCACTGAGGCGAATAGCAGGCGTCGCAGAATTTCGTCGTCGCTGAACTGGCGCTGCGGAATATTGAAGTCGCGCGCGACGCCCGCAATGACCTCAGCCACCACTGGGTCCGGCATCGGCGTGCGGCTGCCGGCTTCGTAGCGATACCAGCCGGCGCCGACCTTCTGGCCGTGACGGCCCATTTCTGCCAGGCGGTCGGGAACATGCAGCTTGCGGTATTCGGGATTGGCGGCCGCACGCCGTTTGCGCGTGTCATAACTGACATCCAGCCCGGACAGATCACTGACAGCGAAGGGGCCCATTGGATAGCCGAAATCCATCATTACCTTGTCGATCTGCTGCGGCAATGCGCCTTCCTCGAGCAGCAGCATCATTTCGGTCACCAGCGGCGCGCGGCTGCGGTTGGCGGCGAAACCATCGCAGCTGCCGGCAATGACGCTGATCTTGCCCAGGTCGCGGCCCATCTTCGCCGCGCGCAGGATCGTTTCTATCGAGGAGGCGTCGCCTTTAACGATTTCGCATAGCTTCATCACGTTGGCCGGTGCAAAGAAGTGAGATCCCGCCACCATATGCGGACGCTGCGTCGCGCTCGCGATCGTGTTGATGTCAATGGCCGACGAGTTCGTCAACAGCAGCGCATCGGGACCCATGATCCTGTCCAGCTTGGAGAAAATTTCAAGCTTCAGGTCAATACGCTCGAATACGGCCTCGATCACCGCGTCGCAATCGACGATATCGTCGTAACTGAGCGTTGGCTGGATGAGCGCCATGCGTTCACGAATCTCGTCCTCGGTGATCGTGTTGCGCTTTAGCTTGGCGGCATAGTTGGCCGCGATACGCTGTATGCCGCGTTCCAGGCCCTCGGCGCTGGCATCCAGCAGGCGGACGGCGATGCCGGCGTCGGCAAAGGCCATGGCAATACCTCCCCCCATGGTGCCTGCACCAATGACGGCAGGCCGCGTTACGCGTGGCGGCCGGTAGTCTTCGGGTGCTCCGGGGACCTTGGCCGAGGTGCGCTCGGCAAAAAAGGCATAACGCAATGCACGCGATTCGTCGGAGCCCTCTAGTTCGGAGAATCGGGCGCGCTCCAGGGCCATGCCTTCCGGGACGGATCGCGAGGTCGCTGCCTCGACCAGCTCGATCGCATAGGCCGCAGCCTTGATGCGTTGGCGTGCGGTGCGTTTGCGTGCCTCGGCGAATACGCGCTCGTCGGCATCCTGGATCGTCATGCTGTCCACGTGGGGCAGGGGGGCCGCGGGTGAGCGGCGCTGAATCAGGTCGCGCGCGGCCCCCAGCACAGGCTGTTCCGTGACGAGATCCACGATGCCCAGGGCCAGCGCTTCTTTGGCGTCAACGTGCCGTCCGCTCAGGATGAGGTCCAGGGCGGCACGGGCGCCTACTAGCCGGGGCAGCCGTTGCGTCCCGCCGCCGCCGGGAATCAGCCCGATCTTTATTTCCGGCAATCCCATGCGTGCGCTGGGCGCGGCAACGCGGTAGTGACAGGCCAATGCATGCTCGAGTCCGCCACCCAGGCAGTACCCCTCAATGGCAGCCACAATGGGTTTCGCGCTCTGGACGATGGCAGCGGTGCTCTCGGCGCTGGAAATTCCGCGGGCTTTGCCGAACTGCCGGATATCTGCGCCCGCAATGAAATTGCGATTGGCGCCTGTCAGAACGATGGCTTGTACGGCGGGATCCGCATTCGCGCGTTCGATGCCGGCAACAATTTCCTCGCGCATTCCCGGCGCCATGGCATTGACGGGCGGGTTATCAACCGTAATGACGGCGAGCTGATCGTTCACCTCGTATCGGACCGTAGGGACCGAATTCATGGCTATCTCCTTCGTGATTTCCGCGCGAATGTTCGAAAAAAACGGAATTCGCGCTGTTGTCTTGACCGGTCGTCATGCTACCATGATATCCACACAGTGACATTAGTTTTGATGAATGAAACTTTTTGGCTGGGCCGTCGGAACGAACATAGATTGATCGTTCCCGAGGCCAGAGGGCAGCAAGCCCAGACCAGATCATGGAGGAGATAGCGTGAGTATCCGAGGCAAGGCGTGCATTGTGGGCGCCTACGAACATCCCCTGCGCCATGCGCCGGAGCACTCGCTGGCGCGGCTGCATGCCGAGGTCGCCGTCGGTGCTCTGGCCGACGCCGGCCTGGACAAGAATGACATCGACGGCTATTTCTGCGCCGGCGATTCCCCCGGGGCCAACCCGTGGTCCATGGCCAATTATCTGAACCTGAGGCAGTTGCGGCATATCGATTCCACTGACATGGGCGGGTGTTCCTACCTGATCCACGTGGCGCACGCTGCGCAAGCTATCGCCGCGGGAAAATGCAATGTGGCGCTGATCACGCTGGCGGGCCGCCCGAGATCCGAGGGGGTGTCCGGTACGCAAGTGCGTGTGCGCGGATCGAATCTGCCGGAAACGCCATTCGAGATTCCCTATCGTCCGGTGACGCTGAATTTGTACGCGATGTGCGCCATGCGCCATATGTACGAGTTCGGCACGACAAGCGAGCAATTGGCCTGGGTCAAGGTGGCGGCGTCGCATCATGCCCAGCACAACCCGAACGCCATGCTGCGCGATGTGCTCAGTGTGGAGGACGTGCTGGCATCACCCATGATCGCTGATCCGCTGCGGCGCATGGATTCGTGTGTGGTCACCGACGGGGGCGGCGCGATCATCGTTGCCCGGCCTGAGATCGCCCGTTCATTGAAGCGTCCTGTGGTCAGCGTGCTGGGCACCGGTGAAACCACCAAGCATCAGGACGGCGGAGAGATTGATCTGACCTATACGGGGGTTGCCTGGACTGGGCCACGCGCCTTTGCGGAGGCGGGACTGAGCCCGGCCGACATTCAGTACGCCTCCATTTACGACAGCTTCACCATCACGGTCCTGTTGCAGCTAGAGGATCTGGGTTTCTGCGCCAAGGGCGAGGGTGGCAGGTTCGTATCCGATGGCAATTTGATATCCGGTGTGGGCCGCCTGCCGTTCAATACGGACGGCGGCGGAATGTGCAACAACCATCCGTCCAACCGCGGGGGGATGACGAAGATCATCGAGGCGGTGCGCCAATTGCGCGGCGAGGCGCATCCCAAGGTGCAAGTGCAGGACTGTCAGTTCGCCTTGGCTACCGGCGTCGGCGGCGCGATCGGTCACCGTCACGGCGCAGCGACACTGATCATGGGCAGGGAGTAAGCGTATGCAAACCAATGACGAAGCCAAACTGGCCGACCCGGCGATGAACCCAGGTGACGAGGCCTATTTCGCTGCCGCCAAAGAGGGCCGCTTGCTGCTCAAACGCTGCTCGGCCTGCGGCAAGACCCACCATTATCCGCGCGCGATCTGCCCATTCTGCTGGAGTGACCGTGTGGAATGGGTCGAGGCCAGCGGCCTGGGCACGATCTACACCTATAGTGTGACCCGCCGCGGAGAGCAGTACTGCATTGCTTATGTGACACTGCAGGAAGGCCCCACGCTGATGACCAATATTGTCGATTGTGATCTGGATCGAATTCGCATCGGGGATATCGTGCGCGTGGTGTTCAAGCCGACCGAAGGCGGCTGGGCCATTCCGATGTTCAGCACCGGCGTTACAGGAGCGGGCCAATGAACACGTCTGTGAACGGCAGTCGTTCGCGGCCGCTGTGCTTCTACAGCGCGGTGGGCTCGAGGCTGAGTGTCTATCATCTCGACCCGCAGACCGGCCGTCTGGCACTGCGCGGTGGTGCAGACATGCCTGCAAAAGTGCAATACGCGTGGCGTCATCCCAGTCTACCGGTCCTGTATGTGGGAACCTCCAGCGCCGGTCCCCGTCAGGCGTCACTGGAAAATCACGTCAGTGCGTGGAGCATCGCCGCAGACGGCAGCCTGCAGCCCCTCGGCCAGTCGCAGATCCTTCCGGCGCGTCCCGTACATATCTGCGTGCATCCTTCCGGGCCGTTCTTGTTGAGCGGCCATAATTTCGGCGGCGGAAATCTCACCGTGCACGCGCTGAACCCGGATGGTTCGATCGGGGCGGCGGTTGCGCAGCATGAGGTCCAGGATTTCGGCATCTATCCCCATCAAGTCATGACGTTGCCTGGAGGGGACTATGCGCTTATCGTGGACCGCGGCAATTCGCCCAAGGACGAACGGCCTGAAGATCCTGGCGCCCTGCGTACGTATCGCATGACCGATGGGCAACTGGGGGCAGGGCAGGTCGTAGCGCCTAATGAAGGGTATGGCTTTGGGCCGCGCCACGTCGCGTTTCATCCTTCCGGCCGCTGGCTGTATGTCTCGGACGAGCGATTTAATTGCTTGCACGTGTTCGCGCTGGACGGCTCGTTGATCGATCCGCAGCCCTTGCAGACATTGTCCACGCTTCGAGATCCCGGCAACGCCAAGCAGCGGCAATTGGCCGGCCCCATCCACGTTCATCCTAACGGCCGCGCCGTGTATGTGGCGAACCGGGCCGATGGCGTTATTGAACAGCAGGGGCGACAGGTGTTCGGGGGTGGTGAGAACAACATAGCCGTATTCGAGATAGATCCGACCAGCGGCAAGGTGGCACCGGTACAGCATGCTGATACCGAGTCGTTCCACGTGCGGACGTTTTCCATGGATGGCGACGCGCGCGTGCTGGTGGCTGCCAGTGTCAAACCGATGGCTACGGAGGCAGGTCCCGTCGCGGCGTCACTGACGGTTTTTCGCATGGACGGCGTCCTGCTGCAGCAGCTGCATCGCGAGGAAGTGGCAACCCCTGGAACGGAACTGCAGTACTGGACGGGACTGGGCACGGTCTGTACCGAGCCGACGTAATTTTTTTCGGATTTTATTAAACGGAACTGGTTTCTAAATTGATCCAATGCGGGCAGCCATCCTGGATGCCGGTGCCCCGGAAACGGCGCAACCTCGATCGATGCAGTGCCACAACCCAATGAGTTGAACAATCATGAGCAATTTCAAATATTTGTTGGAACCACGATCCATCGCCATCGTCGGCGTTTCGGAAGAGACCGGCAGGCCGGGCACGCAGGCGCTGCGGGCATTGCGCGCCAATGGCTTCGCAGGAAAGATCTACCCGGTCAATCCCAAGTATGAGCACTTTGACGACCTGACGTGCTATCCCTCCGTGGAGGCCATTGGCGCGGATGTCGATCTGGTGATCATCGGTGTACCGGCCAAGGCCGTTCTGCCCGTGATGGAAGGATGTGCGACCAAGAAAGTGAAGTATGCGCTGATCCTGAGCGGCGGTTTCCGGGAAAGCGGAGAAGAAGGCATCGAGCGCGAGCGGCGGTTATTGGAGATCGCACGCGGCGCTGGAATCCGCCTGGTGGGCCCGAACTGTCTGGGCTTTGCCAACATCCACGCAGGCGTCTACGCTGCGTTTGGCAGTATTACGCGCGAACCCAAGCTAGCGCGCGGTGGCGTGTCGCTGGTGACGCAAAGCGGGGGATTCGGCTACAGCATCGCGCTGGCATGCGCAGAGGAGGGCATAGGCTTTCGTCATGTGATCGCGACGGGGAACGAGAGCGACATCGATACGGTGGACTTCATCGAATCGCTCGTCGACGATGACCAGACGCAGTGCATCGTTGCCTATATAGAAGGTACCCGGGATGGCCGCCGTCTCTTGGCCGCGGGCCGCAGGGCGCTGGCGGCGGGCAAGCCTGTCTTGCTCTGGAAGGGCGGCGTGACCGAAGAAGGCGCACGCGCCGCCGAGTCGCACACGGCGAGTATGACCGGTACCTATGACTTCTACCGGGCCTTGTATAAGCAGAGCGGCATTGTCGAGATCACCGAGCTGCACGAAATCGTCGACTACCTGAAACTGTTGCAGTCGGGCAAGCGGTTGCAGGAACCGGGAATCGCTGTAATGGGCGTTTCCGGTGGCTCGGCCATTGTTTTCGCGGACGCCGGTGCGCGCCAGGGCCTGAAACTATGCGACCTGTCCGCACAGACGCAGGAACGTCTGGCTCCGGTGGTGCCTAGCATTGGCGCGATTCACAACCCGATCGACCTCACGGCGGGATACTTCGCCGAGGGTAACCAGGACAAGCTGGAAATCGCGCTGCGCGCAGTCATCGAGGACCGTGCTGTCGGCGGCATATGCGTCAACATCGCCACCACCGGCGCATCGGGCAGTTTGGTCGCTGCCAAGGTGCTGACACGCGTTGCCCGGGATTACGACAAACCTGTGGTGGTCTTTTCATCGACGCCAAAGTCCATCAACGGCGAGGCGCGCCAGGTGTTCGCAGATGGCGGAGTGCCCGTATTTCCGTCTCCATCGCGCGCTGCCAACGCATTGGGGGTCCTGCTGCGTCTGGATCGGATCAAGCGCAGTCAGACCGCCGTTGCAGGCGAGCGCGGGACGCCGGCAGCCATCAAGGTGGGTGACGTGTTCTCCGAAATGGAGTCCAAGGCCATTCTGTCTGAGGCGGGTGTTCCGGTGACGCGTGACGTGCTGCTGCCGGCAGGACAGATGCCCGACTTGAAAGGTTTCAAGTTTCCGGCGGTGGCCAAGATCGTCTCGCGCGACATCCCCCACAAGTCAGAAGTGGGTGGCGTGAAGCTGAACTTGCGCACCGAAGGCGAAGTACGCACCGCGATCGACGAAGTGTTGTCCAATGCGGCTCGCCTGGCCCCGGGTGCGAAGATCGACGGCGTGCTGGTGTCGGAAATGGTGGGCGGCGGTTTTGAACTCATTGCCGGTAGCGTGAACGACGAGGTATTTGGCCCAGTCGTCATGGTGGGGGCGGGCGGCATCTACGCAGAGATTCTCAAGGATGTGTCGTACCGGCTCGCGCCCTTTGACGAGTCGACGGCCATGGAAATGTTGGACGAGCTTCGTTGCCGCCCGATTTTTGACGGTGCGCGCGGTGGGGCAATCCTGGATGTGAGCGCGGCGGCGCGTGCCCTGGTGGCATTGTCTGAATTTGTCTGGGCCAATCGAGAGACAGTCCAGGAGGTCGATGTCAACCCGCTGTTCTTGGCCAAGGACGGGGTGGTCGCGGCCGATGCCCTCGTCGTGTCACGCAAGCCTGATGGCCATGGCGCCTGAAGGGAGGTTCTATGCAGCATGAAATTCACTGCCGTCCGCTGGGCTTGACCTATACCTGCGGCGAGGACGAAACCCTGCTGGCGGCCGCGTTGCGGCAAGGCCATATTGTGCCGCACAGTTGCAGCAGTGGCCGCTGCGGCACCTGCAAAGTCCGGATTCTGGAAGGCGACGTGGAGCGCGCCACGCCGAAGGATTGCGCGCTGACGCCGGCCGAGGAGGCCGAAGGACTGGCGCTGCTGTGCCAGTCCCGCGCGCACTCGCCGGTCACACTGGAATTGAACATGATCGACGAGACCGCGGATATTCCGGTACGCCGCATCATGAGCCGCGTGCATGAGCTGGAGCGTGTCGCGAGCGATGTCATGCGCATCACTCTGAAGCTAGCCGAGGGAGACGCGGTGAAGTTCGCGGCTGGGCAGCATGTGAATGTCGTGCTGGGCGCATCCGTCCGCCGCTGTGTGTCGATTGCCAATTCCCCTGGGCAAGATGGTTTTGTCGAGCTGCATTTAAAAAACTATGGCGGCGTCCTGAGTACACATGTGTTCGAGAAACTGAAAGCCGGCGACCTCATTCGCATGGAGGGTCCGCTGGGTATCTTTGCGATCCGGCGCAGCACCGAGAGGCCGATCGTCTTTGTGGCCAGCGGCACGGGCTTTGCACCGATCAAGGCCATGGTCGAGCAACTGATTCACGAAGGGTCGCGTCGCCCAGTGGCGTTCTACTGGGCCGGACGCCGTCCGGCGGATCTGTACATGGACGAGTTGGCGCGCAGTTGGGAGGCGCGCGCTGGCCTGCGCTATGTGCCTGTGCTCGCGCAGCCTCTGCCTGAGGATCAATGGCAGGGAAAAACCGGCTTTGTGCAAGATGTCATCGCACAAGATTTTCCGGATTTGAGTGGCCATGAGCTTTACATCTGCGGCGCG
This sequence comes from Bordetella tumbae, assembly GCF_965139195.1. Lineage (GTDB taxonomy): Bacteria > Pseudomonadota > Gammaproteobacteria > Burkholderiales > Burkholderiaceae_B > Bordetella_A > Bordetella_A tumbae. The sequence goes on from NZ_CBCSJH010000010.1 coordinate 102,939, forward strand.
CCGATTCTGATCGACTCCGCTCGAAAGGTCCTGCAGGAACGCTGCGGCCTGCGCGATTTCTACACCGATGAATTCAAAAAATCCTGAGACACAACCATGAGCGAAGAAGTAACGATTGAACAGTCCGAAGGCATCGCCTGGATCACCCTGGATCGTCCTGCCAAAGCCAATGCCATGACGGTCGACATGTCCCGGTGTGTGACCGAGGCGATTGTGCGTGCCAATGACGATGAGAGGGTCAAGGCCATCGTACTCACCGCTGCGGGCGAGAAGATCTTTAGCGCAGGCGTTGACGTTCGGGAGACGGCTCCCGACGGCGATGAGGCAGCGCAGCGCGCGCGCCGCTCGGCAAGTACGGCAGCCTTGCAGGATGCCGTGATGGACAGCGGAAAACCTGTGGTAGTCGCATTGAACGGCGCTGCCATCGGTGGTGGCGCCATGCTCGCCATGCTGGCCGATTCGTGCGTGGCGGTGCAAGAGGCGACCTTGTCTCTGCCCGAAATCGATATCGGTATCGCCAGCTTTTCAGGCGCCAACATCGTGCAGACGCTGGGAGGCCGCGCTGTGACGGCGGACCTGATTTTGACCGGGCGCCGCATGCCGGCTGCCGAGGCCGCAGCGCGGGGACTGATCCAAGGCGTCGTTCCGCGCGCAGAGTTGCGGCAGGCGGCAGCCAGCGCCGCTGCGCGTCTGGGCGACAAACCAGCAGACGCGTTCAAAGATATCAAGCGCTGGATCAACGGTCCGCTCAAGGCGGCGATGGCCGAGGCGCGCGAAGAGCATGCCCGCCACCGTTCCCCCAAAAAACACTGACTTATCAGGAGGTAATCATGGCCGATCTAGAGATCCAACGTGAAGGTCGCGTCGTCCTGGCGCGTTTGAACCGTCCGGAAAAGAAAAATGCGCAAAGCGAAGCAATGCTCGAGTTGCTATGCCAGGCATTGCGCGATGCCAATGCGGATCCCGGAGTGAGTTGCTTTGTGCTGACAGGTGCGGGCGATGCGTTTTGCTCGGGCGGTGACCTGGGCCGGCGCGCCAACGACCCGAACGGCGGGTCGCCTACGCCTCTGGAACGCATGGACCGCCTGCATGGCGTGACGCACAATGTCGCCCGCGCCGTTGAAGAGTTTGAAAAACCATTGATCGCTGCCGTGAACGGGGCTGCTGTCGGGGCAGGGATGGACATGGCCCTGATGTGCGATATCCGCTTTGCGGGGCGTTCGGCGCGGCTGTCGGAGGGCTATGTTCGTGTTGGATTGTTGCCAGGCAACGGCGGGTGCTATTTCCTGCCGCGCATCGTAGGCATTGCGCGTGCCCTGGAGCTTTTATGGACCGGTGATTTTGTCTCGGCCGAAGAGGCATTGGAACTGGGCTTGGTAAGCCGTGTGTATGACGATGACGCTTTGTTGAATGAGACCATGACGTTCGCCGCGCGAATCGCCGAGGGGCCGCCTGTGCAGCAGCGCGAAATCAAGAAACTGCTGTATCAATCTCTGCATACCGATCTGCGCACCAGCTTGCGCGCGGTATCGGCTCATATGGCGGTGATTCAGTCTACTCAGGATTACAAAGAGGCCATTGCGGCCTTTAAAGAGAAGCGCAAACCTGTTTATCAAGGTAAATGACCAGCGGCCCGCATCGTTGATCAATCGGCAGATACGGAACATACCAAAGGAAAGAATATGGATAACCAAGATCCTGTACGCGTCTATAGCATGTTGCTCTTTCTGGTCAAGCATGGAGACCGGTTAGCGTGGATCGTGTCTGTGGGGGCTCTGGCACTGGGTATTGTCTATTGGGCAATTGAGCAAGCCGTATGGGCGCTGCCTATCAGCGTAATAGGGGCCATATTTCTATACGTATTACTGAAGAGCTACGTTGAAATGGTCAGGCTGATTGTCGACATGATGTTGCCTAAATAAACGGATTGAGCATCGCTGGACGTCAAAAGATTGTGGAGCGTGATTCATGGAACATGTTCGGGGCATTACAACGTTCATCCGCATCGTCGAAACGGGAAACTTTAGCAACGCTGCCCGTGATCTCAGTATTACGCCGCAGGCGGCGAGTATCCATGTAAAACAGCTGGAAAATTGGGTCGGCGTAAGGCTCTTTAATCGGAATACACGCAAAGTCAGCCTCACAGAGGAGGGGACACAGTTCTATCAGACCTGTACCCTGGCTGTTAACGCGATTGACAACGAAGTGGAGCGGCTGCGTAATGCCTCTGAGGAGGCAGTGGGCAGAGTACGTGTTGCCGCGCCTTGCGGCATAGGGTCTCTCTTTGTTGCGCCTGCGATCGGGCGTTTCCTAAAGATGAACACTCGCGTAGAAGTAGAAATGCTGATACAGAACCGCATTCCAGACGTCGTGACGGAAAATATCGACGTCGGCATTCTGCCCCATCCCTTGCCGGATACAAGCTTGGTCGCCCGGCGGGTGATCTCTTCGCCATTCATGCTCTGCGCGTCGCCGATGTATATACGGCAGCATGGCATGCCACAGCAGGTAGAAGATCTGAGCAAACATCAGTGCATCGACCTGCGAAGCTGGATGACGCAGACGATCCGCCCGTGGCAGTTTCAGATGGGGGGAAAGATTGTCGATCTGGAAAGGAAGGCCAGTATCGTGACCAATGATGCCGCAGGCGCTATCGAGGCAGCATTGAGCGGTGCAGGGATCGTCATGTCGTCCACGTACCGTGCTGCACCGTATATCCGGTCCTCGCGCCTGATTCAGATCTTGCCTGGTCTGCTCGTCGGTTCGCTGGATTATTCCTTATATATGCAACGACGTACGCAGATTCCAAAGAAAACCAGGGCGCTAATGGAGTTTTTGCACCAAGAGCTCAGCTGCCACCCTGATTTTCAATTGCGATGATACGCATTACATCCGGTCGGTACGTCCGCCATCTACGGGGATCGTGTGGCCCGTGATAAAATTGGATTCATCGGATGCAAGGAACAAAACTGCGTTCGCCAGTTCTTCCAGTTTGCCCGGACGGTTCAGCACTGTCGTGCGTGTTCGCAAGGCGATATGTTCCTTGACTTCTTCCGGAGAGCGAGTCGTTGACGTGAGCGGCGTCAAAAAGAATCCCGGCGCGACACAATTGACGTTGACGCCGCTCGGGCCGAGTTCGCGTGCCAGGGTCTTGGTGAGCTGAATCACAGCGGCTTTGGCTGAGGCATACGGGGCGCTGGCTCCTGCTGACAGTTTCCCTATGTCAGGCGTGGTTCCGGTGCCGAGACTGGAAGAAATATTGACGATTTTTCCGTAACGGCGCCGGGCCATGTGAGGAGCCACTGCCTGTGCACCGTAGAAGACCCCCTTGAGGTCCAGGTCCAGCACGGCTTGCCAATCCGGATCGGAAATCGTGTCAAACGCACGGTAACGCGTGACGCCGGCATTATTGACGAGAATGTCGATCTGGCCGGTTTTTTCTGCGATGTCGTCGACAAATCGCTTGACATCTTCGTGCTTTGTGACGTCTATGCGATATCCGATGGCTTGTGCGCCGGTGGCCTGAATCTCGTTTACGGCGGCGCTGATCGACGTTTCATTGATGTCGGCAATCACGACAGCGGCGCCTTCTTGAGCGAGGCGTTTGGCAATCGCGAGTCCCAGGCCGGAGCCTGCTCCCGTGATGATGGCGGTCTTGTCCTTCAAACGCATTTGGGTCTCCCTGGTGTTGAGTGGTTTCCTTCAACTGCTATGCAACGGTCAGATGAGCAGCGATATCGTCGGCTGCACGTAATCCGATGACCATCGACCGAGTCAGTCCGCCGATGTACGCGACTTGACCTCCATCACCGCCCTCAAGGCCGCCCGTAGAGCAGCCGGCTGCATACAGCCCGGAAATGGGATTGTCTTGTTGGTCCAGGACCCGCCCGGCGCCATCGATAGCAATGCCACCCATCGTGTAGGTGATGCCGGCGCAGAGCTTCACTGCGTGAAAGGGCGCCTTGTTGATGAGATGTGGCTTGTGAGTCGTATTCGAGCGTGCCGGGACCAGTTCAGCTCCCTGGCCCTGCTCGATGGCGTGGTTGTATTGTGCGACAGTGCGTTGTAGCGACTCGACGGGGATTTCAAGCTGATTTGCCAAGCCAGCCAAATCTGGGGCAGAGTAGAGTGTTCCTCCGCCTGATAAAAGCGTCGGGTTCGCTGGTATGAGGTATTCCCGGCCCGCCGTATTCCAGATTTCCGAGTCGAATATGACGGTGTCCCCCAAGGGGTCTGCTTGGGTGGCAATGGCATTGGCCATCGTAACCCCACCCAAGCCCTCATCCATAAAGCGTTGGCCGGATGCATTCACCACTATGCCTGCAGCGCAGACAAAATCCATCATGGGAAAAGGCCAGAGGTCGTCATTATGCATGGCATCTTGCGCCAGGACGTGGCCATAGAACCGGTTCAATCCGGTCAGCTTGGCCCCGACGGCCCGCGCCATCGCCAAACCGTCGCCGTTGCCTGTCTTTGCGTTACGTTGTTTGAGCTTTTCGGGCGCAGGGCTGATAAATTCACGCAGCAGATCGATATTGGAATGAAAGCCTCCGTCGCAGATCACGACGCTTCGGGTGGGAATTTCTGCCGTCGTGCCTGCATACTCGACTCGCAGGCCAACGCACGTATCACCGCGCATCAGTAATCCCGTACCCCTGGCCCCTCGTTGAATACGGCCGCCCGCTTTTTCCAGCGCGCTAGCCAGCGTTCGTAGCAGTACGTCACCGCCTCGGCCTTCCCAATAGTTTCGACCTTTGGTGAGAATCGGGGGCGCTAATGTGTGCTTGCGATACGATTCGTGGCCGACTTTCATAAACCGCACGCCTTTACTCTGAAGCCAACGGGTGGCTTCACCGATATTGTCGGCGACAGCGTCGATCAGATCTTGGCGGGCGCTCCCTTGAGTACGGCTCACAATAGCTTGCCGAATGACTTGGGGATCGTCAGCGACGTCTTGATGGGCCACGTGAAAGGCTCCCCCTGCGATACGGGTATTGCAGGGATACTTTTCCTGGTCTCCCTGTTCCAGGACGAGGGGTTTCAATCCTTTGTCCGTCAGGCGCAGGGCCGTCACCAATCCAGCAATGCCGGCTCCTATTACGATTACATCTGCTTCGAGTTCAGTCATGGTTAAGTCACGTCTTCCAGATCAGAGCGATGATGGACGCATGGTACTCAGCACGAGGGGCCAGACTTACAAGAAAAATTTACAGACGAAGTAATGCAGATTAGATATGCGACTTGGCTGCCAAATTGAGCGAAATTTGTGTTGGGGGAGCGTAAGGGGGCTGATGGCACGCCTCGTAACGAGCCGCAGATATGCCTTTCGGTTTCATTAATCGGAACTTATTCCATTTTATTGACAGGCTGGAAATGTTGTCCCTATACTGCGGCAACGGTTACGGGTTGCCCTGATAGCCGTTGATGGCCCGCACTAGAGGAGACTACAGTGAACAGGATTGTTCAAATAGGCTGGTGGAGTGGGTTTGTGCTACGTCAATATCAAAAACAGAAAGACGAGTTTTCCGTACGGCCCTGGCCCCAAGGATCAGGGCTATGGTGACGCAAAGCACGATTGACCAGTACTTTGCGGCGCTTCAATCCCGAAACGGTGTACTGGCCGCATCATTGTTTGAAGAGCATGGCGCTATCGATGATTTTCGCGGTAGATGCCATGCCGGGCGGCAGTCTATTCGCGTTTTCATTGCACAAGTGCCGACGATGACGGTCGAGTTTCTGTCGGAGTTCATCGTTCGGCCGAACAGGGTCACTGTCTACGGAAATATTCATTATCCGGGTCAAGCCCCCGTTTTGGTTCGCTGGATATTCAGCGGTACCGACGGCCTGATCGAACATCTGTGTAACTCTCGCATCGAGCAGGTACCGGAAGCGTTCCATTTGCATGCGGCCAAGGAGGCGAGAACATGACGACCAGTTCAATCCGGCGCTCGATTCTGCTTGGCGCAGCATCCGCCGTGTTTTCGCGGCCAGCCTTTTCTCAGCAGTTTCCGTCGCGGCCGATTCGGTTGATCGTTGGTTTCGGCGCCGGGGGAGGCACGGACGCGATTGCCCGCGTCTATGCGCAGAAGCTGCAGGAAATTCTGGGGACGCCAGTCATTGTCGAAAACAAAGTGGGCGCTTCTCAGCTATTGGCTATTAGAACTGTGCTGAATTCGCCTCCTGATGGCTATACTTTTTTTCTCGGCACGGGAAGCTCCCTGGCTCAAGGGCCCGGCGTGCGCAAGGACCTTCCTTACGATCCGCTAAAAGATTTTTCGCTGGCAGGGATGGTCGCCACGGCACCTGGTGTGTTCTTTGTCAATCCCGAGGTTCCTGTCAAATCCATGGGTGAGTTAATCACCTACGCAAAAAATAATCCGGGAAAACTCAACTATGGGTCCGCCGGAGTCGGTGCGGCTAATCATCTGCAAATGGAGTATATGAAGCAAGTCACTGGTATTGACTTGGTCCATATTCCATTCAAATCCGATCAGGACGTCACATTGCAGGCAGCTAGCGGCACCGTGCATGTGGGTTTGACAATCGCACAGGCGGCGATCCCTATGGCGCTCGCCGGCAAGATCAGGCCTCTAGCCGTGACAGGCGCGCATCGGCTGCCGGCGCTTCCCGATGTGCCCAGCCTTTCGGAAACGGGAGTTGCCGAGCTAAAGGGAATAGATAACTACACGTTTTACGGACTCGTAGGCCCGAAGGGCATACCTGAGCCGGTGATAAAGAAACTGAATGACGCGCTCAACACTGCCTCGGCGGCTCCAGAGCTCGTCAGCAAAATGCGCGACAGCCTTTACTTTGAACCCGCAACCAGCACCTTGGCGAGCTTCAACGATTACTTGGTTACCGAAGTGACAAAGTGGAAAGAGCTGGGAAAAGTGGTTCAGATCGATATGCCTGGCGCATGAATAGGACAGAAGATGCAGGATGACACTTACGACTTTATCGTCGTTGGGTCTGGGTCCGCGGGTGGTGTCGTTGCCAACAGGCTCAGCGAGAGTGGAAAGTACCGGGTTCTTTGCCTTGAAGCAGGTGACAAGGGGGCTAGATATCTGTGGACCATGCCGCCGGCGGGCGTGGTCAAGCTAGTCGACAACCCGCGGGCCAACTGGTGTTATGAGTCGGAGCCCCATGAGAGTCACGGCAATCGCCGGATTTATGTGGCGCGTGGAAAGATCCTCGGGGGCAGCAGCGCGTTGAATGGCCTCATTTACAACCGCGGCCAACGCATTGATTACGATACCTGGGTCAAACTGGGTTGCGCCGGCTGGAGCTATGAAGAGGTTCTGCCGTATTTTAAGAAAATAGAATCCACGAAGATCGGCGATGATACCTATCGAGGCAGGAAAGGACCGGTCAAAGTCGTTGAAATGGCCAAGATGTCCCCTTTCTATGACCTGTATATCAACGCAGCAGAAGCCGTGGGCATTCCAAAGAACCCCGACTACAGCGGTGTGACACAGGAAGGCATCGCTTTAGCGCAGCAGACCAGCTATAGAGGTTTTCGCCACAGCACCGCCACACAGTATCTGTGGCCTGCACGGAAGCGAAGAAACTTGACGATCCTGCAAGGTGCAGAGGCGACTTCGTTGATCCTGCAAGGTAAGCGTTGTTTAGGCGTCCGTATTCAAAAAAACGGCATTACGAAAGAACTGAGAGCACGGCGCGAGGTCATTTTGTGCTGCGGCACGGCGAATACTCCAAAGCTGCTTGAACTATCAGGGATTGGCAATCCTCAAATCCTTGAAGAATATGGCATACCCGTTAAGCATCCCCTCATCGGTGTAGGAGAGAACCTGCGGGATCATTACGCAGCGATTCTGAAGTGGCAGTTCAATCGGCCAGGTCTGTCTCTGGCTAAACGGGGTCGTGGTATCGGACTGGCGATGGAGGTCCTGAAGTACGTGTTCTTTCGCAAGGGTTTTATCGCCCAAGGCAACGGATCGCTGCGTGTTTTCGCGCGCTCGCGCCCAGAGAGTGAGCTGCCGGACATCATGATGATTGTGAATCCCTACATCATTGAATTGAAGGAAGGGAAAGGCCGGAGAATGTCGCGTACTGAGGGGTTCTTTGTCTATACGCATGTCCAACGCACAGGCAGCACAGGTTCTGTGCATATTCGATCAGCCGATCCGTTGGCCTCTCCCGCGATCAACTATCGATTTCTTGAAACAGAGGAAGACCGTCAAACGGCAATTCTCGCGGTGCGCAAGGCGCGCGAAATTGTGGCGGCGCCACCGGTGCGAGACGTGATTGCCAGTGAGATGTCTCCTGGTCTGGAGGTGGAAACAGACGAGGAAATACTCGAGTTCATTCGTCAGAGCGGAAATATCACTCAGCATATGGTGGGCACGTGCAAGATGGGCGTGGATGCTGCAGCTGTGGTCGACGAACGCTTGAGAGTGCATGGCATGACGGGATTACGCATCGCAGATGCGTCAGTGATGCCGACCATTATCTCGGGAAACACCAGCGTGCCATGCATGATGATTGGCGAAAAATGTGCCGACATGGTGTTAGAGGATGTTGTGCACGCTTAGCTCGCTGTTTCTCCAGATCAAGCCAAAGCCCGTTCCGGGATTTTGTCTGCTATTTATTTCTGAGGGCTTTTTACGATCATGACCCATTCCCAGCAACCCGACATGGCGAGCCAAAAGAACTTTATCAACGGCAATTGGATCGAAGCCCAAAGCGGCAGAACCTATCAGCGCCTGAATCCATATGATCAATCGATTGTGGGTGTATACCAGGATTCCGATGCCGTCGATGCAGAACTCGCGATAGACGCGGCGCGTTTGGCGTTCGATACCGGGCCATGGCGGAAAACGCCCGCCGAACAAAGAGCGGCGGTGTTCAAGCGGGCGGCTCAACTGCTGCGAGAGCGCGTAGATGAGTTGGCAACGATCATGGCCAAGGAAGTCGGTCAGCCCAAGGATGAGCAACTCAAATTTGTGAGCGGTGCGGCAGCGACGCTGGAATACTACGCAGGCCTCATTGTCAGCAGGAGAGACGAGGCTGTTTATGGGCAGCATGCCGATGCTATTGGACTGGTAGCAAAAGAGCCCGTTGGCGTGGTGGGTACATTGACTGCTTGGAATACGCCGCTATCGGTGGCTCACAAGAGCTGCCCGGCAATGGCGGCCGGGTGTACCCTGGTCGTGAAGCCTGCCCATCAATCGCCTGGCGCAATTTTGAAGTTCGCAGAGATTCTGCAGGAGGCCGGCTTGCCTCCTGGAGTGTTCAACGTGCTCACCAGTGCGCTGGATAACGGGGCAGTTGTGGGTCAGGCAATCGCTGGCAGCGACAAAGTCGATATGGTCACTTTCACCGGCTCGTCGCGTACTGGCAGCGCCGTCATGCGTGCTGCCGCAGGCAACTTAAAGCGCGTAAAGCTGGAACTGGGCGGTAAGTCGCCTCAGGTGGTTTTCGCCGATGCGCCGTCGTTGTCAGTGGCCGCGGCGTCTTGCGCCAAAGGGTTTGTTCGTCTGGCGGGACAGTCGTGTCAGGCGGGGAGCCGACTGCTTATCGAGCGCAGCATTAAAGATGAATTCATCCCACTGCTGCTTGCCGAGATCGAAAAAGTGAAAATGGGAGATCCGCTGGCCGCTGATACAACCTGTGGTCCACTCGTCAGCGAAGATCAATTGGTCAGGGTGGAAGCGTTCGTGGCAGATGGAAAGAAAACATCCCGGCTTCTTGTCGGCGGCCATAGGCCTGTGGATGCGGATCTGTCACGCGGGTTCTTTTTTGAGCCTACGGTTTTCGATGATGTGCCGCTGGATTCCCGCCTCGCCCAGGAGGAGATATTCGGCCCCGTACTCAGCATTCTGACCTTTGACAGTGTTGAGGAGGCCATCGAACTGGCTAATCGCAGCCTGTTTGGTCTGGTGGCAGGATGCTGGACCCAGGATCTGGGCACCGCGATGGCATTTGCCCAGGAGGTCCGTGCGGGGATGGTCTGGGTAAATGGCTATCGCGACAATTCCATCCTCAAGCATATGCCGGTCGGCGGGTTTAAACAGAGTGGGATCGGCAGGGAAATGGGGCCGGAGGGGCTGGATGAGTTCCTGGAGACCAAGAGCATCATGATCCGGCATCGGCTCTGATCATCGCACGCTGTCTGCGTGCGACGGCTCTTCATTGGCGTGATCCCGCGATGCGGGAATCAAAATTTTATAGACGAGTTTCCCGTGCATACCTACGAATCTCATAGCGCCGATCGCGTACATTTCAGTGTCGATGACGCCCGGCAACATATGCGCCAGATTGTGGCCCGTATTGGTTACTCGCCCGATGAGGCGGGGATCATTGCCGAGCAGCTTCTTGATGCGGCTCTGTGTGGATATGAGTATTCCGGATTTCCGAAAATTCTGGATCTCGCCGCCCATCCCAAGGTGCAGCAGGGAAGGGCCACACCGAAGATCTATCACGAGACCCCGGTATCGGCGTTGTACGACGGCGGCAATACGGTAGGTATGCTGGCCCTGCATACTGCGACTCAGACGGCGATCCAACGGGCTGCTGAGCATGGTTTCGCGGTGGTAGGTGTCTACAACAGCTGGATGACGGGACGCAGCGCCTATTTCGTCGAGCAGTTGGCCAACGTCGGTCTCATCGGGATGTTGACTGTCTCATCGTTCTCGATAGTGGCTCCGCCGGGGGCATCGGCTGCCGCGCTTGGGACCAACCCTATTTCCTTCAGTTTCCCGACTGAGAATGATCCCTTGGTGATTGACTTGGGGACGTCTGCCTATATGGTTTCCGAATTGTCTCTTGTACAGCGCCGGGGAGGAGAGCTGCCTGAGGGAGTTGCCATCGACAAGGCGGGCGTTCCTACCCGCGATCCTCAGGCGGCTCGTGCCGGGGCGTTATTGAATTTTGCCGGTTATCGCGGATTTGCCATCGGACTCGCGATGCAGGCGCTGGGTGTGATGGCTGGCTCGGACAAGAGTCCTGACAAAGACTACGGCTATCTATTGATCGCCATGAGGCCTGATTTGCTTGTGCCTCTGGAGGACTATCGCCGCGGACTTAGCGAAACACTGGCCAGGATAAAAGCCACGCCAAAACAGGCCGGCGTGACGGATATTCGCCTGCCGTCCGAACGCGCATTTGCCGAACGCCGAAAGCGACAGGATATGGGTATCAGTATTGATCGCCGCATTTGGGATCAGCTGCAATTACTCGGCTCAGCATGATTTTTCCTGTTCGCTATTGGCTGCTGGCCTTGATGCCTGATTGCCTGATGATGTCGCCCCAGTGCCGGTATTCTTCTGATAAATAGTCGCTCATCTCTGTAGTCGTCATGGTGTGCGGCGTGGCACCTTGAGTCAGAAAGTGATCGCGAATTTCAGGGGTTTCCATGATCTTGCGTATCTCATGGTTGAGCTTTTCGGCAATTTCGCGCGGCAAACCTGGTGGTGCGACCAAGCCGTACCATCCGGATGCCGTTCCGATGGTCGAGACACCCAGTTCGGCAAAGGTCGGCACATCCGGAAGGAGCGGCGACCGCTGAGAGCCCGTCACTGCGAATGCGCGAAGCTTGCCTGATTTGATGCCGGCCAGCGCAGCGACGACGGTGGGCATGGAGGCGTCCACATGACCCGCTATGACGTCGGTCAGTGCGGGCGCTGATCCACGATATGCCACGAATTCGAAATCGACGCCGGCCGCACGCTGCAGGAGCTCGCTGGCGAGGTGGCCTGGTGCGGCCTGTCCGGTCGTGGCGACGGAAAGTGGAGTGTCGCGAACCTTCAGTTGGTCGAGAAAAGACTGCAGGTCTGTTCCGGGAATGGCAGGGTTGGTCACCAGTACATTGGGAACATCGGCAATCATGGTGATGGGCGTGAAGTCTTTAACCGGATCCAGTTTGTTGGTGCTGTACAGATGAGGATTCGTTGTCAGCCCCATGGTCGTGACCAGCAAGGTATATCCGTCGGGCTTTGCCGCTGCGGTGAGGCTGGCGGCGATGAGGCCGTTGGCACCGGGCCGGTTTTCTACGACGATGGTCTGACCCAATGCCGGGCTCAGATATTGAGCAATGGCCCGCGCGACGAAATCGCCGGACCCGCCGGGTGAAAAGCCAACCAGTAAAGAGATGGCCTTGACGGGATAATTCGAGTTATCGGCAGCCGTGGCTGCGGGCAAAGGGGAAAATGACAGTGCTGCAGCTGTCAGCGCCGAGGCGGCATATCGCCAGTAGTGAGCTGTCTCCACGAAATCCTCCGAGTGCCACTGTTTAGATTTTTTAAAGATGCGGTGCATCCGCATCCTGGCGATAGGGTCAGTCCGCGCGTTGTGGATTGAAGCGGCCTTTGCGCATGCGTCGTACTACGACGGCCTCGAATACGCCGGCCCTGCAGAAGGTCTCATTATTGATGAAGTCTTCCGCTTCTTTACGGGTTTCTGCGTTGAGAATAAACAGACTGCCCAGTGAGGCGGCGCCATCGTCGGTTTGCTGAGGCCCGGAAAAGAAAATCAGGTCGGTGTTCGTATCCAGGTAGTTGCGATGTTCCGCCAGCAGTTTTTCCCGTGTCTGCGCCTGATTGGGTTTGTCCGTGCACATGATGAGCCAAAGCATTGCGTCTCCCGATTAGTGGTGAGGATTTTTGCTTCTTAGAACCAATTGCAGTGTGGTCGACTCAGGCGGGGTTGATATGGCCCGCCTATAAAGTTCCATTGAATGGAATTAGTCTTGTTTGACAAAACTCATGATAGCATCTCGACAGAAAATTGGGAGACTCCGATGTCGAGAAATGGCGAGGAATTTTGCGATGTCGTCGTAGTCGGCGGCGGCATTGCCGGCCTGATTGCGGCGCTGCGATGTGCGCAAGGAGGACTGAAAGTCAGTGTTCTCGAAAAACAAGCGGAACCGCTGTACCTCTGCAATTCTCGTTTGAGTGCCGGCGTGTGGCACTGCTGCGCATCGGATATTTCCGGCGATCCCGCAGGACTGCAGGAAAAGATGATGCAGGCCACCGCGGGAGAGGCTGATCCAGACTTGGTTCGCGTTGTCGCGCACGACGCGGTGAGGGTGGTGCACTGGCTACGCGATCAAGGGGCGAAGTTCATACGGGGTCCCTATGCCTATCAGAAATATGTGCTCGCTCCGCCGGCCGTGTCGCCGCAAGGCGCTGTCTGGAAAGGACGCGGGCCGGATGCCGCGTTGCAGGCTCTGGAGGCTGCGTTGACGTCCAGAGGCGGATCGCTATTGCGAGGCCGTCGGGTCACAGGGCTCTTGGTCGATGAGCAGGGCGTGCATGGCGTCAGCGGCGAGTGTCACGATGGCGTACCTTTTCACGTGAACTCAAGGCATGTCGTGATTGCGGACGGAGGATTCCAGTCAAACGTAGAGAAAATCGGCCAATGGATTGCGGCCGATCCCGAACGTGTCGTCCAACGGAACTCGCGGGCGAGCAGTGGAGACGGCCTGCGGATGGCGGTAGAGGCAGGAGCGGCGACCAGTACGTTGAGCGGTTTCTATGGGCATCTATTGTCGCAAGATGCATTGGAAAACGCCGAGCTGGCGACTTACCCCTATCTCGATTATCTGGCGACGGCGGGGATGCTGGTCGATTCGACAGGCCGGCGCATCGCCGACGAAGGGCTCGGCGGCGTGTATCTGGCGAATTGCCTTGCCCGGCAGCCTGTTCAATCTGGTCCCTATTTTGTGATCGTTGACGAGAAGATCTGGCAAGAGTGCGGCGCTATGCGGATCACTTCTCCTAATCCGTTATTGCAGAAGCTCGGCGCAACGCTGTATCGGTCGGACTCGATCGGGGGGCTGGCCGAGTTGGGCGGAATAGATGCAGTAGGTCTGAAAGACAGTATCCACACCTATAACCAAGCGGTCGAAACGGGGGCTACGGCAGCGTTGGAGCCGCCTAGACAGATTGAAAAATATACGCCCATGCAAATTGCGCAGACGCCTTATTACGCATTTCCGGTCTGTGCCGGGATAACTTACACGATGGGCGGAATACGGATCAATGCAGATTCTCAGGTGGTGAATGAAGGAGGAAGTCCTATCCCCCATCTATATGCGGCAGGATGCACGACAGGGGGCTTGGAAGGGGGAACCCGTCATGGGTATGTGGGTGGTCTGGTGAAGTCGGGAGTAACGGGGTTGCGCGCGGCAGAGCATATTCTGGGAATATCGGTATCTCATCCGGGATAAAGCCGGTGCGGATCAGAATGCGTAGCATCCCTGCGTGATCGTTGTCCGGCCGCCATCGACGACGATATTGGTGCCATTGACATAGGAGGACCAATCGCACGCCAGAAACAAGGCCACGCGCGCGACGTCCTCCGGCGTCCCCATGCGCCCGGCCGGCGTGAGCGCGACGAGCCGATCATCGTTCGGACGGCCGATGCCGTCCCGGATTCCTCCCGTAGCAATGCTATTGACGCGTATGCCGTACTGGCTGAGGTCATGAGCCATGACATGCGTCAGCGAGGTGATGCCTCCTTTGGCGCTGGAGTAGGCAGCGAGGCCGGGGTTCCCCAGCGCGCCGTCGATGGAGCCGTGATTGATGATGGAACCTCCGCCGGACCCTTTCATGAGCGGCAGGAAATGTTGTGAACATATAAACGCGGCCGTCAGATTCCGCTTGATCATTTGATCCCACGTGTCGATCGAGGTTTCTTCGAAACGTTGGCCGATGGTTCTGCCGGCAAGGTTGAACAAGACATGGACTTGTCCATGAGTTCGTTCGCACTCGCGTGCGACCGCCGAAACTTCGTCTGGATTGGATACGTCGATCAGGAAGCGCGGGCCTGGCGATTTGGAGTGTCCCGTCGAGGTCCACCCGTCGTCGGTATCGTCCAGGCAGATGACGGTGGCGCCTTGTTCCGCGAACAATTTCGCCGCCACCCGGCCAATGCCGTAGGGGTTACCCGTAATCACTGCCGTCTTGTCTCGCAGTAGCATCTTGCTGTCCTGATAGAAGTTTCATTTAATGAAACTATGTTTGATAATCAGAACTTCGATGATACTATTCGCGCATCGCTAAAGAAATCAAAAAAAGCCGCGATGCAGCCTGGCTTGAATTCAACAGGAACGTTAGGTCAGAGGAGGCGCTGTGCAAAAATCAATCGTCAACATGTGCAGAATCGTCTGTACATTGCTCGTGATCGTTTGTGTGATGGGCCCGGGCCGCGTGGCGGCGCAGCCTGCGTATCCGGACAGGCCGATTCGATGGGTAGTGCCGTGGCCGCCTGGAGGCGGGGCCGATTTGATGGCCAGGATCATTAATATGAAGGTGGGGGAGATCCTGGGCCAGCCTGTGGTGATCGAAAATCGCAGTGGGGCGGCGGGGAACATCGGCACACAGATAGGGGCCAATGCCGAGCCGGATGGCTATACGATGACGTTCGGCTACTCGGGTACGCTATCGATCAATCCTTTTATCTATGAGGATACGCATTGGCGTCAGAGCGATTTTGCGCCCGTCATTTTTCTGTCAAAGGTACCGTTGGCGCTGGTGGTCAATGCCGAGCTGCCAGTGAAGAACGTACAAGAGTTCATTGAGCTGGCCAAAACCAGGCAGCTGACCTTTGGTTCGTCCGGGCAGGGTTCCATCAACCATCTGGCTGGTGTTCTTTTTGCTTCGATGACGGGGGCGAATCTCATGCATGTTCCTTATCGTGGCGGCGGGCCTGCTTTGAATGCCGTCATGGGCGGGCAAGTCGATGCGTTGTTTGTCGTGCCCGTCGTTGTTGCGCCTCAGCTCAATGGAACCAAGCTAAAGATTCTCGGGGTGACGAGTGCGCAACGCTCCGAGATACTTCCGGGTGTTCCCACGATCGCAGAGGCCGGTGTGCCTGGTTACGAGGTGAGTTCCTGGAATGGCGTGATGGTGCCGGCGGGAACTCCCGAAACCGTCATTTCCCGGTTGAATAAGGCTTTCAATGAGGCGCTCGATGATCCCAAGGTCAAGAAGGGATTGGTGGATACCGGCTACGAAATCATAGGGGGCACGCCTGAGCGGTTTACCCATTGGGTCGATAGCGAGCTAGAAAAATGGGGGCCGGTCGTCAAGCAAGCCGGTATCCGGTCGGAGTAGCGAGCATGGATGCCCCTCGAACGATTTTTGAAAAAATCTGGAATGACCATGTGATACTCACGCGCCCAGATGGTACAGCATTGCTGCATGTCGATCGGAATCTGGTTCACGAAGGGTCTTTTCACGCATTCGCGTCGTTGCGTGTCGAAGGCAGAAAGGTTCGCCATCCGCATCAGAACTTTGCCGTGACTGATCATTACGCGCCTACTGTTGACCGAAATCGGGGAATGGCTGCCATCTCTGATCCTGAGCGGCGCGAGATGATTGTGCTGCTGAGAGAAAACGCCAGGGATTATGGTGTGAGGCATTTCGATCTGGACGATCCAGACCAAGGGATTGTCCACGTCATCGGTCCGGAACTGGGACTCAGCCAACCCGGGCTGCTGATTACCTGCGGCGATTCGCATACCTCTACTCATGGCGCCTTGGGAGCCTATGCGTTCGGGATCGGGCAATCACAGTTGCGGCAGGTGTTGGCCACCCAGACCATCTGGCAGAAAAAGCCCAAAACGATGCGTATACAGGTGGAGGGCGCTGTCGGTCCGGGCGTTTCTGCGAAAGATATTGTGCTGTCCATTATCGCGAAAATCGGCGCAGGCGGGGCGACAGGCTACATGATCGAGTATGCGGGGTCGGCGATTCGCACGTTGTCGATGGAGGGGAGGTTGACCGTATGCAATATGTCGATCGAGGCCGGAGCGCGGACCGGCATGGTATCGCCGGATGATACGACCTTTGCCTATTTGAAGGGCAGAAGGTATGCGCCCAAAGGGGCGCAATGGGATCAGGCCGTTGCGCAATGGCGGCGGCTAGCCACCGATGACGATGCCCCGTTCGATCGTGAAGTCTCGCTGGACGCGGCGGCAATTGCTCCTATGGTGACTTGGGGAACCAGTCCAGAAGACGCTTTGCCTATCGATGGCGTGGTTCCAGAGCCGCAGTCCGCCGGCAATCCCGACGACCGTGCTCGCATGGAGAAGGCGCTGCGCTATATGGATCTGGTGCCCGGATCACGGCTGGATCGTATCGAGATCGATCGTGTCTTCATCGGCACATGCACGAACGGACGTATAGAGGATCTGCGGGCAGCCGCCGAGATCCTGAAAGGAAGAAAGACGGTCGTGCCGGCGTGGGTCTCGCCCGGATCGACCGCGACCAAACGACAGGCCGAGGCTGAAGGGTTGGACCTGATATTCAAGCAGGCAGGTTTCGAGTGGCGAGATTCGAGCTGTTCCGCCTGTGCGGCCATGAACGGAGATCATATCGCCCAAGGCGAACGTTGTGCCTCGACATCGAACCGGAATTTTGAGGGCCGGCAGGGAGTAGGAGCCCGTACTCATCTGGTGAGTCCCGCGATGGCGGCCGCCGCTGCCGTGACGGGCCGTCTGACCGACGTTCGTCATTTGATGGCATCCCATTGAGGGGTGGGGGAGATTCCCGAATGACGCCCTTTACTACACTGACCGCAGTTGCTGCGCCACTGGACATCGCCAACATCGACACCGACGCCATCATACCGGCACGATTCCTGCGCAAGCATCGGGGCGATCCTGACTATCCGACCTTGGCATTTCATGATCTGCGTTTTTCTGCGGACGGTACCGAGAATCCCGCCTTCGTTTTGAATCAGAAGCCTTATCGCGCAGCGCAGGTGCTGGTCGCCGGCGCTAATTTCGGATGTGGCTCATCTCGCGAGGCTGCAGTCTATGCGCTGATGGATACGGGAATACGTAGCGTCATCGCGCCATCATTCGGCGATATTCATTACGCGAATGCGCTACAGAATGGGTTGTTGCCGGTGGTATTGCCCGACGATCAATGCGGGGTCTTGCGCGCCGAACTTCACACTGCGCCCGGATCTGCAGTGACAGTGGATCTGGTGGAACAGATCGTTGTGTCGCCCACTGGTACGAGATACAGATTCGACATCGATGCCGCGCATAGAGAAAGCCTGCTGAAAGGGCTAGACGATATTGAGCTCGTGATGACGCATCTGGACCAAATCAAAGCCTTTGAGGCGAAACGCCAGGCAAAACTGCCCTGGCTGAACGAGGAGAATACTTAATGGCCCTGCCGTCGGTGTCCACATTACCGCTACCGGAAAAACTGAATACGCATGCCAGAGGTCTGCTCGAATACCTCCATGGCCTGGCGGAACTGACCGACCCGCATCCGCTGGAACGGGCCCGTGGTTGTTTGATGGACGCGTTGGGATGCGGCTTGTTCGGCGCCACCCAGCCTTGGGGAAAGATCATTACTGAAGAGGCGTTGTCAGAGTCCAGCCAAGGGCATTGCCGCATCCTCGGGAGCACAGCAATGGTCGCTGCGGGGCAGGCAGCGCTATGCAATGGTACGGCGATGCATGGATTCGAGCTGGATGATCTATTGTCCGCGGCGTTGATTCATCCTGGCGCGGTGATCGTGCCGGCCGCGATTGCGGCTGCGGAGGCGGTCGATGCCTCAGGGCTGCAATTGTTGCGCGGCATTGTGGCGGGCTATGAAGCGATGGAGCGTATCAGCCTCGCGCTGGGTACAGAGCCCTCTCATCGAGGCTTTCACAAGACGAGTGTGGTGGGGCCGGTGGCAGCATCGATCGCGGCCTCGGTTGTCATGAGACTGGATTTCCAGCAGCTGCAATGGGCGGTCGGCTTGGCATGCTCGTGTGCCTCTGGGGTCAAGAATTTCGCCGCTGGCGGCGCCGGCATGGTGAAGCGCCTGCATGCAGGCAGGGCGGCGGAAGCAGGCGTGCGGACGGCGTTGCTCGCCCGGCGGGGCTTTACGGCACCGGTGGGGGCTATTGACGGAAAGTTTGGTTTGCTGGAGGCTTTCGGTGGAGCCACGGCTCGGCCGGAGCTGCTGGATGATGCGTTGGGCAGCCGTTGGGCGGTGGACGATGTGTGGGTCAAGGTCTATCCGATCTGTGGTTGGATACAGGGAGTCGTTCAGCTGATTCTCGAGATGAGAGAGCAAGAATCTCTTGATACTGCCTCGGTGGCCGAGGTCGTTGTGTCGACCAGTACGTTTGCGGTAAAGAACAATGGGAACGTCGAGCCCGAAGACACCATGGATGCGCAATACAGCATCCCATACTGTGTGGCGGTGGCGTTGACTGGCGAGCCGATGGATCCCAGTGAATACGGTGTCGCGCGCATTCAGGATTCCAGACGAAAAGCTATTGCTCAACGCGTGACTTTAAAGGCGGACCCGGCCGCCGATGAGGTCTATCCCAAGCACTTTTTCAGTGCTGTTTCGTTGCATTTAAACGATGGGCGCGTATTGTCTGCTCGCACGATGGACCCCCATGGGACGCCTGATCATCCATGCTCGCCTAAAGAGAGAGCGCAAAAGTTCACGAGGCTGGTTGAACTCGCGGAACTGGACATTGATGGGTCCAAATCCCTCGCATGTGTTGAAGGCATAGCAGCGATATCGGCGCGAGAGCTGATGGACAGCATGACGCCGTCTTTGTGATTCAAAACCCTCTCTTTATCTGATGAACAAAACCATGACAGAAACGCTGCTCGACAAAGAAACCGCTGATACTGTGCGACTCAGTGTGGAGGATGCTCAGACGCTGGGCGAAACCGCGCTTGCCAAACTGGGTTTTACGCAGGAAGAGGCGAGGATGGTTGTGACGCACCTGATCGACGCGACGGTGTGGGGATATGAGTTCGCCGGTTTGCCGCGCATTTTGGTAATCGCGGATAGACCCGAACTGAAGAAGCCACGCAATCCGGTTTCCATCGTTCGGGAAACGCCTGTGTCGGCGCTGCTGGATGGCGGCAACCATGTTGGATATGTGTCGATTCCCCGCGCGGTGGATGTGGCGATCGACAAAGTGAGGCAATCCGGTGTGGCGATTGTCGGCCTGCGCAATAGCTGGTTCGCGGGACGCAATGGGTATTACCTGGAAAGAATCGCTCGCGCCGGATATGTGGCTGTTTATTTCGGCAGCAGCACACCCAGTGTCGTGCCTCCTGGCGCTAGCAAGAAGATCCTGGGAACCAATCCATTGGCCATTGCCTTGCCTGGCAGGGTCAATCCTTTTATCTTCGATATGGGAACCGGAACCGTGATGACGGGAGAGATCCTGTTGAAGGCTTTTCTCGGAGAGGAATTCTCGGAGATCGTGGGAATAAATGGCGAGGGGGTACCCACGCGCTCTGCACGGGAACTGAAAGAGGGCGGCGTCTTTCCATTTGGCGGACACAAAGGCTACGGCGTGTCGTTGGCGGTGCAGGCGTTGGGCTTGCTCGCGGGCTCTCGTTTTCGTAATGGGCAGGTCAGCGATTTCGGATCGCTGTTGATTGCCTTTGATCCGGAACTGCTCATGCCGCTGGAGCAGTTCACCACTGAGCTTGAAGAACTGCTGACGAAAGTCAAGACGCTACCCAAGCAACCCGGTGTGGTCGAGATTCGCATTCCCTCCGAGCGAGGATTCAAAGAGCGCGAGATCCGGCGCCAGCAAGGTGTGCTGGTCAACAAGCACGTGGTGCAGCGGCTGCATGATATTTGCGGCACGTCGGTGCCTCTCAAATAGGTGTCAGTGAAGCAGGGGCGGTGCGCAGCCCCTGCATGGCGCCATCACTCAGGCCGAATGCCGGCTTGGGCCAGTTCCTTGGACCAACGGCGCATGTCTTTGCGGGCCCAGTCTGTGAATTCGTCGGGCGTGCTGCCGATCAAGGTAAAGCTGAGGTCTTCCAGTTGTTTCCGGGTCTGGGGTTGTTTCAGTATTTCGGAAAGTTTTGCGCTGAGTTTTTCTGTGATGGCTCGGGGTGTCTTGGCGGGCAGCAGTACGCCATAGCAGGTATTGACCTCGAAGCCGGGATATCCCGACTCGGCAACGGTAGGGACGTCTGCCACCAACGGCAGTCTTTGCGCGGAGGTGACTGCCAGCGCCTGGACACGGCCGTCACGCACGTACGGAATCATTTCGTGTGGAGCCGAAAAGATCAGGTCGATCTCCTTGGCGATCATGGCTTTATTTGATTGCCCTGCGCCCTTGTAGGGAACGTGCACCATCTGTATTCCCGCCTTTTGTTTGAAGAGAGCCGCAGACAGGTAGCTGGTCGTGCCTATGCCGGAAGATCCGTACGTCAGGCCGTCCGGGTGGGCTTTGGCGTAGGCGACGAGTTCCTTGACCGACTTGACCGGTATTTTTTCCTGTACCACCAGCAT
This sequence comes from Bordetella tumbae, assembly GCF_965139195.1. Lineage (GTDB taxonomy): Bacteria > Pseudomonadota > Gammaproteobacteria > Burkholderiales > Burkholderiaceae_B > Bordetella_A > Bordetella_A tumbae. The sequence goes on from NZ_CBCSJH010000010.1 coordinate 124,193, forward strand.
ATTGGGAGCGCAGGCCAGCAGCGATACCCGTTCAAAATCGTTCATTGTGTCGTAGGGCAGGTTCTTGTACAGGCTCGGGTTCAAGGTATAGCCACCCGCGATGAGAAGCACCGTATAGCCATCTGGAGCCGCCTGGGCGACTGCGGAGGTTCCTATGATGCCCCCGGCGCCCGGGCGATTTTCTACGACGACAGATTGCCCCCAGCTTTCTGCAAGTTTGGCCCCGAGAAAACGGGCGAGCACGTCAATGCCTCCGCCGGGCGAAGAGGGGGCCACGATTCGAATCGTTTTTTCGGGATACTTGCCCGCCGCTTTTTGAACATCGGCGTTTGCTGCCAGCACTGATACGGAGGCTGCGGCCAGCGTCATGCCGGCAAGCATATTTATCGTTTTTATGCCTTTCATTGTCCTCTCCTTTACGAATGATCGGCGAGAATCATGTCCGCGGCTTTCTCGCCGATCATCAGGCAAGCCGCGTTAATGTTGCCGGAAATGATGCGTGGCATGATGGAGGCGTCCGCGATTCGCAGGCCGTCGATGCCGAGGACGCGCAATCGAGTGTCGACGACAGCATCGGCGTCATTGCCCATTCTGCAGGTTCCGCAAGGGTGATAGATCGTGCTGGCTTTTTCGCGCACGAAGCGCAGGATGTCTGCAGGAGACGTCACAGTGGCGCCAGGTTGGTACTCATCTAGGATGAGGCTTTCGATAGGATCCGTCGCCAATACCTCACGCAGCATGGGTAACGCGCGTTGGTAGAACTCCTGATCCGTCGCTGTGCTGAGATAGTTTGGCTGGATGGCCGGCGCAGTGTGCGGATTGGCGTCTCTCAGTTCGATATGACCCCGGCTAGTGGGCCAGCATTGAGACACTGATACGGAGAACGCAGAGAAACGGTGCGGGTTCTTGCCGATGCCCGGCGTGCTGAAAGGCATGAAGAAAGCCTGTGCATCGGCGAACGGCAGCGTGTCTTGTGTTTTGAAAAACATACCGGTCTGACCCGTTGCAAAGGTGAGAGGGCCGCGCCGCTGAAATAGGAACTTTGCGCCGATGGCTGCCTTGCCGCGCCAGCTGGACAACTGATCATTGAGGGTGATGGGCTGCCGGGTTCGGCAGATCACCCGCACGGCCAGATGGTCTTGAAGGTTGCGGCCGACCTGCGTCCGATCGGCCAGAGCGTTGATCCCGATGCTTTCCAGGTGTTGTGCGGGTCCGATACCGGAGAGCATCAGCAACTGGGGGGTGTTCACTGCGCCCGAGCACAATACGATTTCCCGTCTGGCTCGCGCTTGTATCGATGCGCCACGCGCGTGGCGGTATTCGAGGCCGACGGCGCGGTGGTTGTCAAAGAGGATACGCTGCACGCACGCGTTTACCTCGACGCTCAGGTTGCGCCTATCGCGAGCAGGACGGAGCGCGCCTTTTGCGGAATTGGACCGCAGCCCACGACGCACCGTCAGATCGTAATGGCCGATGCCCTCCTGTGTGCCGGCGTTGAAGTCGTCGTTGCGCGGTAGCCCCCAGTTCGCGCCCGACTCGATGAAAGCGCTGCAGATGTCCAGATGGTCGGTGGGTTTGGACACCGCGACCGGGCCGCCCGTGCCGTGCATCTCGTTTTCGCCGAGATAATGATCCTCGGATTTACGGAAGTAAGGAAGCACGCCATCCCAGTGCCACCCGTTGCAGCCAGAGTCGGCCCAGCCGTCGAAATCCTGCCGGTGGCCTCTGATATGTACCATGCCGTTAATGGCGCCGGAGCCTCCGATGACTTTGCCGCGCGCCATATAGATGCGGCGGCCTGCCAGTTCCGCCTGCGGCTCGGTTTCGTATGCCCAGTTGACCTTGCGGTTCATGATGGTCTTGCCCACCCCTAGGGGGATGTGAATCCAGGGAGAACGGTCCCATCCGCCAGCCTCGAGTACCAGCACCGAGAAACGGCCGTCTTCGCTGAGGCGGCTCGCGACGATAGCGCCTGCGCTGCCAGCGCCGATGACGATGAAGTCGAATTCCTCGGAGGAGCGCTTCACATTCTGTTTTTGCGGCATTCAATACGCCTCGATCTTGATGGTCTTGCCGATCTTCTTCCAGTTGTTCACTTCTTTTTCGACAAACTGGCGCACGTCGGGCGGCGAACTGGTGACGGCTTGCATTCGCGCCTTTTGCAGAGTCTGTACGGTTTCCGGCATGCCAGCCGCGGTGTTGAGGCCGTCGTTGAGCGTCTTGACGATAGCGGGAGGCAGGCCTGCCGGCCCTGCCAGCCCGTAGAACAGATAATTTCCCAGCCCGTGAATTTGGGGAATTTCAGATTCGTCCAGCGTCGGGACATCGGGCAGATCATCGAGCCGCCGCGATCCCGTGACGGCAATGGCCTTGAGCCGGCCGTCTTTCACGAACGGCACGGTGAAGGTCGTGATGGCGATGGCGAAGTCGAGCGTACCCGCAGCCAACTCGCGCGCGACTTCCGCGTCGCTTTTGAACGGGACATGTACCATGTCTATCCCGGTCAGCATCTTTAATTGTTCTGTTAGCAGGTGATTGGAGGAACCCACACCGGCGGAGCCGTAGTTCAATTTTCCGGGATGTTCCTTCGCATATTTGACGAGGTCAGATACCGAGTTGACGGGCAGTCCTGGTCTGACGACGTACAGGGCCTCCACTTCGGCAACGCGCGAGATGAACGTCAAGTCCTTTAGTGGATCGTAGGGAATATCACTGCGTACGCTGGGGTTGCGCACGAGTCCACTTGCGCTACTCATCCATAAGGTGTAGCCGTCAGGTTGCGAGTTCAGCAACGCCTGCACGGCGAGCAGTTCTGAGGCCCCCGGCTTGTTCTCTACGATGACAGGCGTTTTTAGCAGGTCAGACAGTTTCTGGGCGTATAGTCGCGTGACGGTATCAACGCCACCGCCGGCTGCGAAGCCGACCAGGATGCGGATCGGCCGAGCCGGATAAGACGTCTGTGCGCGGGCGAGCGGAGTGAAGAGAAGCGCAGCGCTGCCCAGCAGCAGCGCGCGGCGTGTGTTGTCGGTCATTCTTGTCGTCTCCTGATATGCTTTTTTTTGTGGCTAGCGGAAAAGTGCCTGTTAGCACTGATTCACTAGCCCAAAGCAATATAGGCGCGCTTTCTTGTGTGTGTACCGACGTGTGCTTGAAGGACTTTCAAGCCGGTTTTGTAATTGAGACCCTCATGCTGGGGTACCATGATTGGACAGGCGTATGCCTGTCCTGTCTCAGAATAACGATCCGACCATTCCGCCGTCGACCGTGACGGTGGAGCCGGTGACGAAACCGGCCTGGCGTGACGCGAGGAATGTCACGACGCCGCAGACTTCTTCCTGCAGCCCCATGCGTCCGAGCGGCGTCATTTTCTTGCGTGCTTCGGCTTGTTCGGGCGTATAGGCGGCGGTACCGGTTCTGTGCGACGTGTCGATCAGGGCCGGCGCTACACAGTTGGCAGTAACGCCATGTCTGCCCATCTCGTTCGCGAGATGCCGCATATATGCGGTGACGCCGGAACGGAAGACCGTCGACAGGCTGTGATGCGGCATGGGCTGCTTGACCGAGGCGGAGGTGATGGCCACGATCCGGCCCCAGCCTCGATCCTGCATTAATGGCAAGACGTGGTTGACGACCTGGATCACGCTCCAGAGCTGGTTCTGGTAGGCCTCTTGCCAACGGTCTTCTTCGGTTTCTTTAAGTGTCGCGCGTAGCGGATTGGGGGCTCGGCCTGTATTCAGCACGAGTATATCCAGCCCTCCGAACTCGGTTTTCAGTATGGACGCAAGACGTTCGAGGTCGGAGGCGAGCAGCATGTCGCCCACGACCGCACGTGCCTGCACGCCATGTGTCTGCGCGATTTCTGCGGCGACGGCCTCGAGTTTGTCGGCGGTCCGCGCGAAAAGGACGACATTCGCTCCCTCTGCAGCAAGTGCGTGAGCGATGTTGCGGCCCATGCCGCCACTGGATGCGGTCACGAGAGCGACCTTGCCGGTTATTCCAAGATCCATGATAAGTGTTGCCCTTGTCAGGTTCAGGCGTCTTGCGCCGTAATCACGACTTCGTCGCCTTCTACCGTGAAACGATGAGGCATGTCTTCGGAGGCCCATTCGAGATAGGACACGATTTCCGAAAACTTGGGGTCGCCGTTTTTCAGGACCTGTGGGCGGTAGCGCTCATCCATGGCCATGGGCAGGAATGAGACGCGCTGGATGCCTTGCTTCGTTACCACGGCCTTGGCCAGCAGGCTCAAGGTGCAGGCCTTGCCGTAGGGCATGAGCGGAAATTCCGGGTCCAGGTCTGCGTGGTTGCGCACGGCGCCATGCGCCCAGGCGGGTTCTTTCCATGACGGTGCCGGAAATCCTTTTGTCATGGCGAATACACCCAGGCTGTAGAAGATGGGCTTGCCCTGATAGATTTCGATGGCTTTGGGCAGGTGAGGGGCATGTCCGACGACCATGTCGGCGCCGGCATCGATCGCAGCGTGGGCGACGGCGACCTGATAGTCGGAGATCACGCGCGGTAATCGGATAACGCCGGAATGAAACGCCAGGATGACGATATCAGCTTCTTTGCGTAATGCGCGGATGTCTTCGATCAGCAGGGCGAGGTCTTTGGGATCGGGCTCGGTGCGGATGCGCACTGGCTGATGTGGGCCGCGGGTTTCGTAGCAGGTCTTGACGCGAATCGATGCCACGCCTGGCTTGTTCGGGCCAGCCTCCGTGCCTGCCGTGGCAACCGAGGTGTAGCCGAGATAGGCCACTCGCACACCGTTTTTCTCGACGATGGCGGGCTGGCGTGCTTCGGCCAGGTCGCGGCCAGCGCCCGTGACCTGAATGCCCCGTGACGCGAAAAGCTCGCGGGTATCCAGCGCTGCCTCGGGACCCGCATCGAAGCTGTGGTTGTTGGCCATGGTGACGGCGTCGAAACCGCCATCCGTGTAGATCTGCGCCATCTCGACCGGCTGCGCCACCTGGGGTGCGTGGTCTGCCTGTACGCCGCGGTCGGAGTAGGTGCGCATGCAGTTGACGAAACGCATGTCCACGCTCTGCAGGGCTGCGCGCACGCCCTCCGTGTAGCCTTCGATCGGGAAGCCCTGCTTAGGGCCGTGGGCGGGGCCGCAATCGCCGCCGATCAGCAGGGAAACGCTATTGGACATGGAATCTCCTCATCTTGATTGCATTGGCGTACCCACGCTGAGCACGCGAAATAGTTTATTGGTGTTGGGGTGGAACAGGTTCTTCATAAAGGGGGCAGGTCGGCATGGGATGTTGCCACTGCCGCGACGAACTCGCCCCGGAACGAATCTGACACGATGAATCCATTCTAGCATTATCGATGAAAAATGGGATTGGTTTTATTCAATGAAACTTCGTGTGGGCGATATGTGAATATCAGTTGAGTGACTTTCAACGCACGCTTGGCAATCAGTGCGTCCGGGGAGGGGATCATGCCGTTTTCCCCGAGTAATGGAAGCAATGCCTATGAACGCCGCTATTGACGCGTCCCCCCTGGTGGATTGCCCGCCGTTGGAGAATGCGGTCATCCATTTCATTCGCCATTTCGGTGAGGAGCACCTGACGGCCCATTTGCGCGGGATGGTCAGCCGAGTCATGCGAGACCAGTTCAGTTCCCAGATTGGCAACTCCCGGCTGCCGTGGTCGAAGCAGGTACGTGCGCTCGCAGAGCGGCGTCACGTGCCTGGCCGCAGCAGGATCATCTCCAGCGAGCGCACGATGAGCGCTATGGACGCAGCGTTCGTGAACGCGACTTATGCGCACGGCTTCGAGTACGACGAAGGGCATCGCTCCAGCAACAGCCATCCCGGCAGTTGCGCTGTTGCTACCGCGGTGGCGGTGGGTGAGGAGACGGGAGCGACGCTGGGTGAAGCCGTCTCGGCGATTCTCATGGGTTATGAGGTTTACGCGCGTATTGGGGTTTTGGCCGCGCCCGACCTGATACAGCGAGGCTTTCATCCCGCCAGCGTGCTCGCGAGTTTTGGTGCGGCAGCGGTGTGCGCGAAGCTGAGACAGTTCGATGATGAAACGACACTGCATGCGATGGCGATCGCCTTGAGCCATGCTTCTGGGGCGTCCGAGTGCACGTCCACCGGGGGCTCTGTAAAGCGGGTGCATCCTGGCATCGGGGTGCGAGGCGGGATGATGGCGGCCGATCTCGCGCAGGCCGGCATTACGGGGCCGCGCGCTTTCTTGAGCGGCGTCAAGGGGTTCTATCGCGCGTTTCTGCAGCGGCCTGTGGCGTCCGATGCGGCAGAGCGGTTCGGCTTTGGGCAGTCGTTTGAAATTTTGCGCGGTGGCTTCAAGCGATACTGCTGCTGCGGCGCCAATCATGCGGCGATCGATATCCTGAGTGCCTACGCTGGGCGGCTGGACGAGATCGCAGCCGTTACGCTGCGCATTCCGAAACTCAGCAACACGATGGTCGGAACGGTTAATGCGAATGCCTATGCCCCGGCCAACATCGAGCATGTGCAGTTCAGCTTGCCTGCGCAGGCGGCGTTTGCATTACTGGGGTATGGCAACGGCTATGGAGCGCATCTGAGCTATCTCGAAGGCAGGCTGGACATGGATCTGGTGATGCGCACGGCTCGTAAAGTCACACTCATCGAATCTCCGGAACTGGATCAGCAATATCCCCGCAAGTTTGTAACTGAGGCGACCGTGAGGTTGGCCGGCGGTAGAACAGAAACGCACTTCGTCGAGAACTCGCTGGGAACGCCTGATAATCCAATGACCGAGGAGGCGCATGACGCGAAGTTCATGGAGTTGACCACTGCAGCACTCGGCAAGGCACGTGCCCGCGAACTGTTAGTGGCGTTGCATGAGTTGCCTGATGATATGCGCCTCGAGGATTTGACCGCGATGTGTGTGGCCCGTTAGGCAGGCGAACATCACATCGTCGTAAAAGAGGCGGACTTCCGTATGGTAGGCAGCCGCCAGTATGAGAACCGGCTTTGCCTCCGTCGCAGGAGAGGGCGCCTTAGTCTATTTATGAGCCTGGCTTATATTGGCTTTCATGATTCATCTTCTATTCAATGAGGCATGAATTGAAGAATACTTGGTTTGTTCACGAAGCGCAGGATGGCGATGTCAAGTGAATGCAGGGCACCGCCTGCCCGCGACGCCTGATTAGATATTCGCGCGGTTTGCCGCTTTGGATGGAGAAAGTTGCTGATGAGCAAGGCAGCGCCCACAAAAAACCGTTGTATACACCTCCACGCCGGTGGGTTGGCCGTTGTCCTAACTTTGGCCGCCACCTTAGGGCACACAGCCAATGAAAAGGAAACCAAGCCTATGACCCAATCCCAAATGACCACGCCCAGTGCGTCCGAAACCCTGAGCGCGCGCCAGCAGGCCATCGTGCCTATCGCGGCGGTTGCTGCCGTGGGCGACATCGCCAGACTGAATACCGCATTGAACCAGGGGCTGGATGCCGGCATGACGGTGAGCGACGCTCGGGAAATCCTGATCCAGCTTTATGCCTATGCGGGTTTTCCTCGCAGCCTCAATGCCTTGGGCGAACTGATGAAGGTCGTGCAAGCGCGCAAGCAGCGTGGAATTCAAGACGCTCTGGGCAGTGCGCCCAGCCGTCCGATCCCGAAGGGTGACGCGCTGATGACTGCCGGGACGGCCAACCAGACTAAACTCTCGGGCGGCCCGGTGGACGGCCCCCTTTTTGACGTCGTTCCCACCGCCAACGAATATCTCAGGGCGCACCTGTTTGGCGATATCTTCGAGCGCGACAACCTGGATTGGCAAAGCCGCGAGCTGGCCACGGTGGGTATGCTCTCTGCGCTACCGGGTGTGGAACCGCAGTTGCTCGCGCACATGCGCATCAGCATGAACGTGGGCATTACCGAAGGCCAGCTGCGCCACGTCATTCAGATATTGGCCGACCGGGTGGACGCGAATATGGCCGACCGGGCACGCGAGGCGCTGGCTCGTCAATTAGAGAGCCTGTCTGGCAGGAAGCAGTAACGCGCTGCGGTGAGCACCGACCATACACGATTTTGCGACCACAACAGTGATAGGAGCAGAGATAAATGGGTGAATCGGAACATGTAAATGGTACGCGGCGGGATATGCTAGTTGTGGGAGCTGTTTCTGCTGTCGCTCCTCTTGCGCCATTCGGTATTGCGCATTCCAAGGAGTTCATTGGCAACTCGCGAGATCAACAAGCGTCGCTCTCGGTACAGAACGCCATGCGAGTTGCTTTCAATGTGAACGGCACCGGTCGCGACCTCACCCTCGACCCACGAACCACGTTGCTTGATGCGTTGCGCGAGCATCTCCGTCTAACGGGCACCAAGAAAGGCTGCGATCACGGACAGTGCGGAGCGTGTACTGTGCTGGTCGATGGGATCCGTATCAACGCATGCCTTAGCCTTGCAGTGATGCACCAAGGCCAGACGGTCACCACGATCGAAGGACTCGGTACGCCGGATACCCTCCATCCGATGCAAGCCGCTTTTATCAAACACGATGGCTATCAGTGCGGCTACTGCACGCCAGGCCAGATATGCTCGGCCGTTGCCGTACTCAATGAGATCAAATCCGGTGTGCCGAGCCACGTCACGGATGACCTGACGACACCCGTCGATACAAGCGGTGTAGAGATGCGCGAACGGATGAGTGGAAATATTTGCCGTTGCGGTGCGTACTCGAACATCGCAGAAGCTATGGTAGAAGTTGCACGGAGCCTCACATGAAGGAGTTCACCTACGAACGGCCGAAAAGCCCTGTTGAGGCAGCGAGGAGTGTGGCGCAGCGACAAGGTGCAAAGTTCATTGCGGGAGGCACCAATCTCCTTGATCTCATGAAGGTCGAAATCGAAGCGCCGACGCATCTAGTCGATGTCCAGGACATAGGGTTGGACAGGATTGAGGCGACAGAGGAGGGTGGATTGCGAGTTGGTACGCTGGTCACCAACACTCAACTTGCCGCTGACCCACGCGTACGGCGTGACTACGGTTTACTGGCGCGTGCGATCGTTGCCGGTGCCTCTGGACAACTTCGCAACAAAGCCACGACGGGCGGCAATTTGCTTCAGCGTACCCGTTGTCCGTACTTCTATGATCCTAATATGCCCTGTAATAAGCGGGTACCGGGTTCCGGTTGTCCGGCAATCGGCGGATTTAGTCGGCAGCTTGCCGTCATCGGCGCGAGTTCCGATTGCATTGCGACAAATCCCGGGGATATGGCGGTCGCGCTACGCGCTCTGGATGCCTCGGTGGAGACGATTGACGCCGACGGCCACACCAGAGTGATACCGATAGCTGATTTCCACCGGCTGCCTGGCAGGACACCGCATATCGAGACCGAGCTTGAGCCCGATGAGCTGATCACAGCGGTAAGGTTGCCCGCGCCGATCGGTGGGCGGCATTTGTACCATAAGGTTCGCGATCGTGCATCTTACGCCTTTGCGTTGGTCTCGATCGCAGCAGTCATTGGCGAAAATGGTAGCGGAAGAGTGGCAGTTGGCGGCGTCGCTCCTAAACCTTGGCGAATCGACGCCGCGGATGCAGCAATGCCGCACGGTGCCAAGGCGGTTGTGGCGGAACTGATGCGGGAAGCATCGCCGACCCACGAGAATGCTTTCAAAATACCGTTGGTAGAAAGAACGCTCGCTTACGTGATGGCGCAATCGAAAGGTTGATCTATGAAGTTTGACACTCCTGCAGCACAGAATCCTATAGACCGACTGGCTGTCATCGGCAAGCCTCATGACCGTTTCGAGGCAAAGCTGAAGACGACGGGGAAGGCAACTTATGCCTATGAATATCACGAGGCAGTCCAGAACGTCGCGTATGGCTATATTCTAGGCGCTAGCATTTCAAAAGGGCGTATCGAGTCGATCGACACACGGCTAGCGGAAGATGCGCCCGGCGTACTCGCTGTTATCACCTATCGCAACGCGGGGCCACTGGGCGTAGGAGAGTTTTACGTTCAACGCATGCTGGCATCGCCTGATGTCGATCACTACCATCAACCAGTCGCGATCGTGGTGGCCGAGACCTTCGAGCAGGCGCGTTCAGCCGCGTCACTGATCCAGGTCAACTATAAGCAAGCTGTTGGGAAGTTTGATCTCGCCTCGCAACTAGAGAGTGCTCCGGTAGCGAAAAGGATGCCATTTGGCGGCCCGACCGAGACGCATGTCGGAGACTTTGAACAAGCTTTCCGGAAGGCTGAGGTCAAGGTCGATGAGACCTACATGGTCCCCGATCAGGCACATGCCATGATGGAGCCTCATGCGACGATAGCGGCCTGGGAAGGAAACAAGCTAACCTGCTGGACCTCTATTCAGCAAATGAATTGGGGCACTCGAGACCTCGGGCGTATTCTGAGGATTCCTCGCGAGAGTGTTCGGCTGATCTCCTCGTTCGTCGGCGGGGGGTTCGGCGGCAAGGGCACCGTGCAGTCTGATCTCGTACTTGCATCCGTAGCCGCTCGGATCGTGCAGCGACCGGTCAAGGTCGCGCTCCAGCGGCCAATCATGTTCAACAGCACGATTCACCGGCCAAAGACCATTCAACGGATCCGGCTTGGCGCGACTCGTGACGGGAAACTTACTGCGGTCGGCCATGAAAGCTGGTCCGGCAATCTTGCGGGTGGCCGAACTGAACCGACGACGCTATCCACTCGTGCACTCTATGCGGGCGCAAACCGCATGACTCGTGTCCGACTTGCCACGCTAGATCTTGCCGAGGGCAATGCAATGCGTGCACCGGGAGAGGCACCGGGATTGATGGCACTTGAAGTCGCCATGGACGAAATGGCTGAAAAGCTCGATATGGATCCTGTCGAGCTTCGTATCCTGAACGACACGCAAGTGGATCCGGAAGACCCGAGCAGACCGTTTTCAACGCGCCCATTTGTCGAATGCCTGCGAGCGGGCGCTGAGCTGTTTGGTTGGAGTGCCCGTAAGCAGCAACCTGCTCAGGTGCGGGATGGGGATTGGCTTATCGGATGCGGGATGGCGAGCGCCATACGCGGGGCTCCTATCGCCAAGGCCTCCGCACGTGTGCGTCTTAATCGGCTGGGGTTAATAACGGTCGAGACCGATATGACCGATATCGGCACCGGCAGCTACACAATCGTCCAGCAAACGGCAGCCGAGATGATGGGTGTTCCACTTGAACAGGTGGTGGTGAGACTAGGGGATTCCAGTTTTCCGGAAACACCGGGCTCCGGCGGCCAGCAGGGGGCTCCTTCAGTTACCGCGGGTGTTTACGCTGCCTGTATGAAGCTGAGAGCAGCCGTTGCCGAGCGCCTTGGCATTAGCGATACCGAGGCCCAGTTCGTTTCGGGTGAGGTTCGGCTCGGAAACCGCTCCATATCGCTTGGCCGCGCCGCTGCCGGCGGGGACCTCGTTGTCGAAGACAGCATGGAGTTCGGTGATTTAGCGAAGCGCTTCTCGATTCAAACCTTCGGCGCACATTTTGCCGAAGTCGCAGTCAATGCTTTTACAGGGGAAGTGCGAGTCCGGCGCATGCTCGCGGCCTGCGCCGCGGGCCGCATTCTCAATCCTAAGACGGCACGTAGCCAGGTAATCGGTGGCATGGTGATGGGAGTCGGGGCAGCGTTGATGGAGGAAATGGCCGTCGACAGACGATACGGGTTCTTCGTCAATCATGATCTGGCTGGCTACGAGGTGCCTGTTCATGCTGATATCCCGCATCTTGAAGTCCTGTTCATCGACGAGGTCGACCCAATGATCTCGCCAGTCAAGGCAAAGGGGATTGGTGAACTGGGGTTGACAGGAGTAGCCCCCGCCGTTGCAAATGCGATTTACAACGCCACCGGCGTGCGCGTGCGGCAGTACCCGATCACACTGGATAAGTATCTTGATCGACTGCCAGATATCGCTTGATGATCACTCTGACTTTGGTGCCAACCACAGTGCTGGGCCGAAACTGTCGAAGCCCTCTCCCATTGATAAGTCACACTCATCGAATTCCGGAACTGGGCCAGCGATATCCCCGCAGGTTCGTGACTGAGGCGACCGTGAGGGTGGCCGGCGGCAGAACAGAAACGCACTTCGTCGAGAACTTGCGGGGAATGTTGTTGCTTCAGTATCAGAGGTAGCCGATCAAGGCTTTTACTTCGAGATATTCTTCCAGGCCAAACACGCCCATTTCACGTCCGTTGCCAGACTGTTTGTAGCCGCCCATCGGCGCGGCGACGTTGCTGGGCGCGCCGTTGAGAAAGATACGGCCGGCGCGAAGGCGTGCTCCGAGCGAACGGGCCTTGGATGGGTCGCGCGTGAAGAGGTAACCGCCCAGTCCGTAGTCTGTCTCATTGGCGATTTCTACCGCTTCATCTTCGTCGCGGTAGGTGATGACGCACAGGACCGGTCCAAAGATCTCTTCGCGTGCGATGGTCATGTCGGGGCGCACGTCTGCGAATACGGTCGGCTTCACGTAGTAGCCACGGCTCAGGCCCTCGGGGCGTCCCGGGCCGCCGCAGACGACGCGAGCACCTTCTTCAAGGCCTTTATCGATGTAGCCCTGGATACGTTCGAACTGTGCCTTGTTCACGGCAGGTCCCATCGTGCTTGCGGGATCCTGAGGATCGCCGACCACCAGCTTGCTGGCTTCCGATGCCAGCAATGCCTCCAATTCTGCTGCCTGGCTTTCGTGTACGAGGATGCGTGAAGGGGAGTGGCAGGATTGCCCGGTGTTGAAGCAGGCTCTGCCGATATTCCATTTCGCTGCCGCCTGCAGATCGGCATCCGGCAGGATGATGTTGGCCGACTTGCCGCCGAGTTCCTGGCAGACGCGTTTGACCGTGGGCGCTGCCGTGATGGCGACCTGGATGCCGGCGCGTGTCGACCCGGTAAATGACAGCATCTCGATGCCGGGATGCGCTGCGATGGCTGCACCGACGGTTGGGCCATCACCGTTTACCAGATTGAAGACGCCTTTCGGTACGCCGGCATCGTGGAAAATTTCGGCTAACAGGATGCTCGTGATCGGCGTGAACTCGCTGGGTTTGAACACGACGGGGCAGCCTGCCGCAAGTGCTGCCGAAATCTTGGTGGACGGGGTCTGGATAGGCCAGTTCCAGGGCGCGATCAGACCGCATACGCCAATGGGCTCCCTGCGGATGATATTGATGCCGTCGATTTTTTCGAACTCGTACTGCGCGAGCGTCTTGGCCATCTGCCGGAAATTTTCGGTGGCTGCGCGCGCGTGGTTGACCGCGGTGATCGGGGCGCCTAGCTCTTCGGAGGCGGCCGCCATCAATTCGCCCTCGCGTTGTTGCATCAGTTCCGCGATGCGCAATAGCAGCGCGACACGCTCCTCTTTGCTGGTGGCGCTGAAACCCGGAAAGGCGGCCCGCGCGGCCTCTACTGCACGATCCACGTCCTGGGGGCCGGCGAACGCAATACTGGCGAAAGCTTGCTCGGTGGCGGGGTTGATGAGGTCGAAAGTGCGGCCCGGCGTGACCGGGTCTACCCATTCGCCGCCGATATAAAGCTGGCCATATTTCTTCATGTGATTCGATCCTTGATTGGGGTAACCATTCACGCCGTGTGGCGCACGCTTGCGCAATGATAATATTTTAATGCCGTTTATTGATATTGGTTCCATTTAATGAAACCAAATGGACTGTTCGTTGCATGACCGTGGTGTTAACGGGCGGCGCCTGCGTTAAACAAACTTACTAATGTCGTTTGGGATTGGACTGGCGCGTGACCCGCAGCGCATTGAGCACTAGCGAAAAGGCTGGCGAAGGCTGCCGGCGGCTGGGGTAGTACAGGTAATAGCCAGGAAATGGCGGGCACCAGTCCTCCAGCACGCGCACCAGCCGCCCCTCCTCGAGGTGGGGCGCGAACTCTTCTTCAGGCAGGGAAGCGATCCCCAGCCCCGCCAACGCGGCGTCCACCATGCTGGGTGAAGTGTTGAAGACGAGTTGACCTTCCACCCGTACGCTCAACGGCTGGCCGCGACGCTCGAAATCCCAGGTGTAAATGCCGCCAGCCGTCTGCATACGCATGTTGATGCAGTTGTGCTTGAGCAGATCGCGCGGTGTCTTGGGGATGGGGTGTGTCTCGAAGTATGCAGGCGATGCCGCGATCGCTGTGCGCAGGTGCGGCCCGATCGGGACTGCGATCATATCTTTATCGATGGTATCGCCCAATCGAACCCCTGCGTCGAAACGGTCGGCCACGATGTCCCGCAATCCGTAGTTGATGTCGAACTCGACTTTAATGTCGGGGTATTCGAGCAGCAAGGGTGTTAGTTTGGGCAGCAGTGTGCTCCGGAGGACATGTTCGCCGCAGGTGATGCGTACTGTACCGGCCGGCTTGTCCCGCATTTCGGTCAATTCGTCCAGTTCCGCACCGATCTCATCGAAACGGTGACCAATGGCATTGAGCAAGCGTTCGCCCGCGGCTGTGGGTGATACGCTGCGAGTGGTTCGGGTGAGAAGCCTGATGTCCAGCCGTGTCTCCAGGCCGCTGATAGCCTGACTGAGAGCCGATTGCGTGACGCCCAGCAGTGAGGCTGCGCGCGTGAAACTGCCTTCCCGCGCCACGGTCACGAAATACAAGAGATCGTTGAGATTGCGTTTGACCATGGCGAAAGTCTCTCATAAAGGATTAATTAGTATATCTAATAAGCCTTTTAAGTTTTCATTAGCTAGTCAAGCCGGTCTTCATGGTTCAACATTCCGGGCATGGAAAAGGTAAATACCGATACTTCTGCGGAGGGCGATCGTTCCCGGGTTAATCATGCGCCAGGGCAGCCAGCCTATTGGAGCGGCGTGTTCGCGATGTCGCTGTGCGTCTTCGCGTTGATTGCTTCCGAATTCATGCCGGTCAGCCTGCTGACGCCCATGGCGGCCGACCTGTACGTCACGGAAGGCATGGCCGGACAAGGCATTGCAATCTCCGGCGCGTTTGCGGTGTTGACCAGTCTGTCGATCCCTCTCATTGCAGGCAGCGTGAACCGCAAGACGCTATTGCTGGCGCTGACGGCGTTGATGGCGGTCTCTGGCGCCGTGGTAGCGCTGGCGCCAAGCTATCTGGTCTATATGGTCGGCCGAGCGCTGATCGGCGTAGTCATCGGCGGTTTCTGGTCCATGTCCGCCGCGACAGCGATGCGGCTGGTGCCCAGCAGCCAGGTGCCAAAGGCCCTGGCGATCTTTAACGGCGGTAACGCGCTGGCCACGGTGATTGCCGCGCCGCTGGGCAGTTATCTCGGCTCGGTCATGGGTTGGCGCGGCGCGTTTTTCTGTCTGGTTCCAGTGGCGGTGATCGCCCTGGTGTGGCAGTCGATCAGTTTGCCCGCCATGCGGGCCAAGGCGCACGCACCAGGCTCGGGAAACGTGTTCAAGGTGTTAGGGAGCCGTCCTGTCGCCTTGGGTATGGCCGCCTGCGGTGTGTTCTTCATGGGGCAGTTCGCGCTATTCACCTATGTGCGCCCATTCCTCGAAACGGTGACGCGCGTGAACGTGTCCACACTGTCGCTGATCTTGCTGGTGATTGGTGTCGCTGGTTTCATCGGCACTGCGTTGATTGGCACCTTTCTCAAACGCGGTTTGTATGGACCGCTGATCACTATTCCGGTACTGATGGCTGCTATTGCTGCGGCATTGATCCCTTTGGGAACCTCGGTCGCTGTTGTCTTTGTGCTGCTGGGTTTGTGGGGCCTGATGGCGACTTCCGCGCCAGTAGGTTGGTGGAGTTGGATCGCCGAAGCCATGCCGCGCAACGCCGAGGCTGGCGGCGGTTTGATGGTCGCGGTGATTCAGTTGGCCATCGCCTTGGGTTCAACCGTGGGAGGGGTGTTGTTCGATGCAGTGGGGTACCGAAGCACGTTCGCGATGAGTGCGATGATGCTGTTGATCGCTGCGTTTCTTACTTCCCTGACCTCACGTTCGCAAGCCTCACAAACGGTCTGAGCCCCATATCATAGGAGAATCTCATGATTGCGAGCCTCAGACCCGTTGCCCGCAGCCAACGCTATTTGGCCATGGGAAACTGTGGCGTGCGCGGGCGGCTGGCTCTGTACGGGCTCGGCTTGCTTTGTGGCCTGACCGTGTCAGGTGCATGCAACGCCGCCCAGCCGGAAGCTGCAAGCTCGCGCACTGCCGACACTGCGGCGGTGGCCGTTCAACAAAAGGAGTCTCGCATGTGGATGACTGTCGATGAGCATCGTTTCGCTATCACCCTCGCCGATACCGAAGCGGCCCGTGCCTTCGCCATGATGCTGCCGTTATCGATCGATATGGCCGATCTCAACAACAATGAGAAGCACGCGGACTTGAAGCAGGCTCTGCCCACGAATTCCAAGAGGCCCGGTACGATTCGCAATGGGGATCTCATGCTGTACGGATCGAGGACCTTGGTCGTTTTCTACCTGACTTTTAATACTCCGTATTCCTACACCCGTCTTGGTCGCGTGGACGATCCGGCTGGTCTGGCGCAGGCGCTGGGAGGAGGCAGCGTACGGATCGAGTTCTCCAAGAACTAATTCCAGGTTACAGAGCGAAAGTCGCTGGCTGGCAACGGTTGCATGAGGGTTTTGTGGCAGTGACGTATCATGCTGTCGCTGATAAGGAGAATATTTTGAAATTCACCGCGCTTGCCCGTGCCTCGATTGCCGCCTCTGCCTTGTTTTGCGGGGCGCAGTTGGCCTCAGCTTGTGAAATTCATGCCAAGGCCCCGTTTGTTGTCCATCAGGCGGTGAGCAATTATGGCGGCTGGCCTATATCCGAAAAGACTTGCGAGGCACTGAAAGCGCACGGCCTATCAATCAATATCTCTGGCGATGCCACAGTGATGCGTGACAGGGCCGTCGCCTGGGCAGTCGTTTCGGTGATCGACTCCAACACCAATATCACGTCTTCCGAGCAGACCTCCGCCACGCTGATTGACAGTGAGCAAGTCAGTCAAGCCTTGGCAGACAAGTTGCTGGTTGCCGCCATAGAGAGCGCGGCGCATGACTTTGATCTGGCCAAGGCCATCAAAGAGGTTGACGAATTCCGGAAGCGTTTTTGAGTTCTTAAGAGGTTGCCAGGCTTCTGCAGGCAATGACAGCGCTCGCCAAACCGGAACCTCAGTCCCTATGATGGCGGCGATAGCGCAACGTTTCTACGATCAACGACAGCGCGGGCGAGAGCTGCCGCTTGTTGGCGTAGAAGATGTGCAGGCCGGGGAACGTGGGGCACCAGTCCTTTAGAGCGGATAGCAGGCGTCCGCTTTCGATATGTGGTTGCGCCAGTTCTTCCGGCATGTACGCGAGGCCGAAACCAGCCAAGGCCGCGTCGAGCACGGGATAGATGCCATTGAAGGTCCACGGCCCATCCACCCGTACCTGCACATTGCGTTTGCCCTTTTTCAGTTCCCACGCATATACACCACCCCGCATCGAGAAACGCATGTTGATGCAGTCATGCTGGGTCAGGTCCGCCGGTACTCTGGGTAAAGCGCGTTTTTCGAAGTACGACGGAGCACCTACGATGGCCATGCGAATGTCCGGGGAGATTCGGACGGCGGTCATGTCCTTGGCGATCTGGTCGCCGAAGCGCACGCCCGCGTCATAGCGTTCGGCCACGATGTCGGTCAGGTTGGGATCGATGGCGATCTCAATCTTCAGGTCCGGGTACTTGGTTCGGAGTTTCGACAGTTTTGGCCACAGCACGGTATTGGCGGCAAAATCCGATGTCGTGATGCGGACCGTGCCCGCTGGCTTGTCGCGAAGCTCGCTGAAGGCGGCCAGTTCCTCCTGGATCGCGTCGAACCGGGAGGCGACGTTCTGGATCAGGCGCTCGCCAGCCTCTGTGGGAGCCACGCTGCGTGTGGTACGGGTCAGCAGCCGCAACCCCAGGCGCGATTCCAGGCCACGGATGGTATGGCTGAGGGCTGATTGCGATACGCCGAGCTGAACCGCTGCGCGCGTGAAACTGCGCTCGCGCGCCACGGTGAGGAATGCGTAGATGTCTCGGAGGTTTTCGCCTGACATGGAAGTCCCGGAATCTCTATGGTCTGTGGCGAAGCGCGTCAACCAGCAAGGTCATGGCCCGGGAGGGCTGCCGGCGATTCGGGTAGTACAGGTGAAAGCCGGCCCATGTGGGACACCAGTCCTCGAGGACTGAAATCAGATGGCCTTTGGTAACGAGAGGGCGAACCAGGTCTTCCGGCAGGTAGGCCAATCCGAAGCCTGCTTTCGCCGCGTCGAAAATATCGTATGCGTTGTTGAAGACCAGAGGACCCTCCACGCGGGCACTCAATGTCTTTTTGCCTTTGACGAACTCCCAGTCGTAAAGGCCGCCATAGGTCGTGGTGCGCAGGTTGATGCAGGCATGTTCCATGAGATCCTGCGGCGTCTTGGGGCGGCGGCGATCCGCGAAGTAGGACTTTGCACCGACGATCATGTTGCGGATATCGGGGCCGATCCGCACTGAGATCATGTCCTGTGCCAGCTCCTGGCCGAAGCGCACGCCTGCGTCATAGCCGTTTGCAACGATGTCCACACTGGCATATTCGTTGATCAGCTCGACCTTGATGTCCGGATACTTGGGGAGAAATTTCGCCAGTTTCGGCCAAATCGTGCTGCGGATCGCGTAGTCGATCGCAGAGATCCGAATGGTTCCCATGGGCTCGTCGCGCAATTCGCTTAGCGCTTGGATTCCCTCGTCGATGCCATCGAATTCGGGCGCGAGGCGGTCCAGCAGGCGCTGTCCCGCTTCGGTAGGGGAGACGCCGCGCGTACTACGCATGAGCAGGCGTACACCGAGTTTTTCCTCCAACTCGCGGATGGTATAGCTCAGTGCAGGTTGAGACACGCGGAGCTGGGCTGCCGCGCGTGTGAAGCTGCCAGCCCGTGCTACGGCGATGAAGGCGTGAAGGTCGCCAAAACTGTCTCGGGGCATTGATGAGTGAGTTCTATATGGCTACATGGATTGATGTCATGTATTTAATCTTAAAGGAATATTTTTCATGTTGTCGGTCTTCCGCTACTGGCCGCGTCGGGGATCAGTGGGCGGTAAAGCCACCATCGACCGGCAGGCCGACGCCGACCACGAAGCTCGCGCCGGGGCTGCACAGCCATAGCACGGCGGCCGCCACTTCATCGGCGCTGCCCAGTCGTCCGATGGATTGTTCCTGCAGGATGACTTTCATCGCGTCCGCCTGACCCTTGAGCATGTCCTGCACCATCGGGGTATCGATGGTGCCTGGGCAGATGGCGTTGACGCGGATGCCGCGGGGCGCGTACTCCACGCCCGCGCTTTTGGTCATGCCCAGCACGGCGTGTTTCGTGCCGTGATAAGCCGCACGCTGTGGCAAGCCGACCAGGCCGCCTAGCGAGGAGTTGTTGACGATCGCGCCCGAGCCTTGGGCGCGCATCACGCGCAGCTCGTGTTTCATGCTGGCCCACACGCCGAACTGATTGACTGCGACGACGCGCTGGAAATTTTCGATAGGCTCTTCGGCCGCGTCGCTCGGCGGCACCTGGATGCCTGCGTTGTTGAAGGCCATGTCGAGCCGGCCATATTCGGCGACTGCTCGATCCACTGCGGCTGCAACTTGTGATTCGTCGGTAACGTCGCAGGCCACGCCGATGGCGGTACCGCCTTCATCGACGATCTGTTGTGCTCCCCTGGCTGCCAACTGTCCGTCGAGATCGGCTAGCACTACGGAGGCTCCGCTTTGGGCGAAGGCTCGGGCCGCGGCAAGGCCCATCCCCATCGCAGCGCCGGTGACAAAAGCGACTTGCCCTTTGAAGTTATAAATCAGATTCATAGGAGACCTTTTCATTGTTGAGAACGAGGTTCACGGTGCCGGCGCAAGACGTACTTGCATCAAGGCTGCAGAAGGCCTCAAGCGCGGGTCGTTGGCGACAGCAGTGAAGTTGACTGGATCAAAGTCAACATGTTGGTCAATTTCAGTCCCGTTGAGTAGCTAATGAATAGTGCAAGCCGATATAAATAAAACTCATCAATGTCGGGCCTCAGACTGTATGAGTACCGATGGCATCAGCTGAAATCTCGCGATGGGCCAATGCCTTCGCGCGGGAGGAGTATGACTAAATGAAACCCTACACCTAGCATGGTTGTATTGCGTGAATGCGTCTGGCAATCGCCACCAATGAAAAAGATTACCAAGCATGTCGCTGCTCTCGGCTTATCCATCAGTCGCGAACAGGCGGTGCATTTATGACTTGACGACGTTTTTTCGCAATAATTTATCATTCATGTCAAAAAATCATGTATAGCTAGCTTATACTAATCGTTGGATAATCTAAGCTATTGGTTATCCAAGTAGCATCAATTCTATTGATGGCTTCATGTAACTTTCCGGGGGAGCTAATCCTTGCAGCCAGGAACTCGAAGCTTTACTGCCGATCTCGCCGCCATGATGCGCGCAGCGCATGTCGTGATGGACGATGAACCAAAGATACTTGACGATAAGTTTGCTCTGAAGTTGTGCGGCCTGCCGGATTCGGCGACGTTTCACACTGTCATGGCCGGAATGGAGCAGAATCTTTCTTCGAAATTTCCAGACCTGCCTGTCAAGACAATCCTGGAAGCGGTTCGATCAGGAATCATCGTGCGAAGCAGGATAGCCGAGCAGAGGCTGATCGAGGCAATCGAACGAGGCATATCCCAATACGTCATCTTGGGCGCTGGCCTGGACTCTTCTGCGTATCGTCTCGCCGAGGTTGCAAATAAATTGCATGTGTTTGAGGTCGACTTTCCTGCGACGCAGCAGTGGAAGCTCGCACGGCTCAAGGAAGTCGATCCGCAGCTTTTAGAGTTGGCGACGTTTGTGTCGGTTGATTTCGAAAAGGAATCGCTTTTCGAACGGCTGACGCAACATGGATTCGATCCAGCGAAGCCGACATTTTTCTCATGGTTGGGCGTGGTCTGGTATCTCAGCGACGACGCCATATTCACAACGCTTGAAAATATAGCGTCGCTGGAGTGTGACAGCGAGGTGGTATTCGAGTACCCCATTACGACGGAGCTTGTCTATCCCGTCGATCGTCAAGTGATGGAGATGTTGACGCAGACGGGGGCGGAAAGAGGCGAGCCGTTCAGGGCGGGCTTTGATCCTGCGGATTTGACGCGTCGTGTCAAGGAACTGGGGTTCGACACTGTAGAGGACCTCCCTCCGGCGCGCATGCAGGAACTCTATTTTCAGAATCGTGCGGACAAGCTTCGGATGCCGGGCATCGGCCATTTCATGAGCGCTCGCCGTACTGCTGCTCGATAGTATTCAAGAAGATCATCGAGATTTGACGTGGTATTGCTTTTATGCGCCACGTCATGTGATTTTGTTGTGAGCAATGTAAAGATAGTGTTGTGACGATGTAAGCAAGAAACTTGATGGCATGCATGGATTCTTAGGCAGCAAATAGGATGCGTGATGAGAGTATTGCTTTTTCAAGGGCAGGGTGCGCAGTTCAAGGGGATGGGGAAGGATCTTTGGGCAGCTTATCCTCGCTTGACGGATGCTGCCTCAGAGATTCTCGGATATTCCATCGTAGAACTCTGCCTGAGAGACCCGTATAACCAGCTGCGCCTTACGCCTTACACACAGCCGGCGCTCTACGTGGTCAATGCATTGTCTTACTATCAATGGCAGGAAGAAGGCGGTACTGCGGACGCACTGGCTGGCCATAGTTTGGGTGAATACTCGGCACTGCTGGCAGCTGGCTGCTTCGATTTCGAGACGGGGCTGCGCCTTGTTCAAAAACGCGGTGAGCTCATGGGCAAAGCTGGCGGAGGAACAATGGCCGCCGTGCTGGGAATGCGGGCCGAGGCGTTGCAGGCCTTGCTGCATGAAAATGCGCTGGACCAGGTGGATCTGGCTAACTTCAATTCGCCGACCCAGCTGGTGATCGCGGGAGAGGCGGCCGCGATTCAGTCTGCGGCGGCACTCGTTACCGCGCGCGGCGCAAGGTGCGTCCCGCTGAATGTCAGTGCGCCGTTTCACTCGCGTTTCATGCGGCCGGCGCAGGAAGCCTTTGCGGCCTTCCTGCAGGACTTTGCGCTGACCGATCCGAAGATACCCGTCATCGCCAATACGACCGCACGGCCCTATGAACTCGGCCAGGTCGCGACGTTGCTGGCCAAGCAGATCGCTAGCCCTGTGCTGTGGACCGAGAGTATTCGATATTTAATGGGGCTGGGTGAGTTCACCTATCATGAAGTCGGCAGCGATCCAGCTCGAATAGGTGGCACGGTGCTCGGCAAATTGGTCGATGAAATTCGTCTCACTGAAACACCGCTGTGCGAGGTCAAGACCGCGCAGGCGCCAGCCGCTGCAACTACCGCCGTAGCGACCGAAGATGTATCGCCGCGAGCGGATGATTTCGCCGAGTCGCTCGGCAGTGCGGCGTTCCGGCGACGCCATGGCTTGAAATACGCTTATGTAGCCGGAGCGATGTACCGGGGCACCAGCTCTGTGGCGTTGGTGGTGCGCATGGGGCAGGCCGGCATGATTGGATATTTGGGCGCGGGTGGATTGAGTCTGGTAGAGATTGAGTCGGCGATCCAGGCAATACAGTCGCAGTTGCAACCACACGAGCCCTACGGCTTGAACCTGCTGGCGGCCCATGATGATCCGGCCTTTGAGCGAGCCACGGTCGAGTTATATCTGCGGTATGGCGTGACGCGCATCGAAGCCGCGGCATTCATGCAAATGACTCCGGCGCTCGTGCTGTTTCGCCTCAGGGGCATGTACCGGGATGTCGACGGCAAGGTGCGGTGCAAGCATCATGTGCTGGCAAAAGTCTCGCGGCTGGAGGTGGCCGAGGCGTTCATGAGTCCTCCCCCTGTTCACCTCGTCGACGCGCTGTTGAAAGAGAACGCGATCACCCCTGAACAGGCGAAGCTGGCCGCCGAGCTTCCCATGAGCCACGATATTTGCGCCGAGGCCGATTCCGGCGGTCATACTGATGGCCACATCCCAACCATTTTATTGCCCGCGATGCGGCAATTGGGACGGACGCTGAGCGAGCGGTATGCGTACGACGAACCGTTGTGCGTGGGGCTGGGCGGAGGCATCGGCACGCCTGCTTCGGCGGCCGCGGCCTTTGCCATGGGCGCGGATTTTATTCTGACTGGTTCCATCAACCAATGTACTGTGGAATCGGGGGCTACCGACACAGTGAAGACCCTGTTGCAGGGGGCGGGCATTCACGACATGGCTTATGCCCCCGCCGGGGATATGTTCGAACTGGGCGGGCGGGTGCAAGTACTCAAAAAAGGGCTCCTGTTCCCGATGCGAGCCAACAAGCTGCATGCGCTCTACACGCATTATGAATGCTTGGAAGACATTCCTGTAGCGATACGCACGCAATTGGAGCGCCGATATTTCAAGCGCAGTCTGGCCGAGGTATGGGAGGAGGCGCTGCAGCATATGCGAGCAAACGGACGTCTGAACGACATCACGCAGGCGCAGGCTAATCCGAAGATTCGCATGGCGCGGGTGTTTCGATGGTATTTCGCCTACGCGACGCGCCTGGCGTTTGGTGGCTCGCCGGAGGATCTGGTTAATTATCAGGTCCAGTGCGGCCCGGCCCTCGGTGCGTTCAATCAATGGGTCAAAGGCACGGAGTTCGAAGCCTGGCCGCAGCGGGATGTCGGGACCATCGGAATCACCTTGATGCAGGCGACAGCGCAATATCTGCGTGACGGCATACTCGGCATGCAGAGCTGAGCCATGCTGTTCTTTTATCCGTGTCAGGCTCCTGGAAGCCCGCTGTTTTTTGCGGGCGAACATTCGCAACTAGTGAATCAATACGATTCGACACTCTGGGAGCCCGACTGAAGCATCTGCTGCTGGATCAGAGTATTCCCCTGATCAATGGATTCGATCCTGCCTGCTTTGCACGGCAGGGCGAAGCACTTGAATGCATGACCGCTGCGTGGAAGATAAAGCGTTAATTCTGTGCACGGATTGGTTTTACTCAGAGTCGTTGGTGCTTATCTGAGTTTATCTACTGAACTCAATTGGTCTGTATAAGGAAACCCTCGTGCTTGACGTGATCAATAGCCTTGCTGATGGATATGTCGCTGTCCCGGTCATCGAAGCATGTCGCAGGCACGATGTGTTCTCGCTGTTAGCCAATCGTTCTGCTTTGAGTGCAGAACAATTGGTCGCCGAAACGGGGGCAAACAGTGGTCATCTGAGGGTCGCTTTGCGGCTGCTGGTGGAATTGGGATGGCTCGAACAGATATCGGCGGATGAATATGCGCTGGCGCCAGCAGCCCATGCGGTTGCGCAGGTGCCGGCAAATACGGACGAGCTGATCGATCTGAAGATCCCGGACGTCCTGCGCGAATCGACTGGCGCGAAACTGAAGAACTGGCTGGATGTCTCCATTGCAGGATGGAATGGGGCCGGACGACAGCTTGCCGGAATGCTTGATGGCGCTTTGCTGTCGCCGTTGTTGGTCGAGATCCATCGTTTGGGTGGCGTCCCAGTGCTGGAGGGCGCGGCCCGGCCCGACGCGGTGTCTACCGCGTGCCTGGCCGTATTGCATCACTATTTCGAGCAGCGTCGGTGGGGCAGTGTCCAAGGCACCCGGTTCGCGCTCAATGGAGCTGGTCGCTATCTCGTCGAAAGTGGTGGGGCGCTCGGTACGGTGGTCTCCTATCGGCCGATGATGTGCGGCCTGGATGCGGTCTTGTTCGGCAAGGTCGACGATGTCTTCCGCCGCGATGAACAGGGGCATGAACTGCATGTCGAGCGCCAGCTCAACGTGACCGGCAGCGGCTCTCAACACAAGATTTATTTTGAGGCGCTCGGCGAGTTGATCGCACAGGTATTCGATAGCGAGCCGGTCGCGGCACAACCTCGCTATATCGCTGATATGGGGTGCGGCGACGGTTCGCTGTTGCGCCACGTTTACGAAGCTGTCCAAAGCCAGACCCGACGCGGCCAAGTACTGGACCGTTATCCGTTGCAACTGATCGGCGCGGACTTTAACGAGCGGGCGCTGGAGGCAACTTCGCGAACCCTGGCCGGCTTGCCGCATCTGCTGGTGGCCGGCGATATCGGCGATCCGGAAGGTTTGATCAGGGACTTGGAGGCGCGTGGCATCACCGATCCGGAAAACATCTTGCATATTCGGTCTTTCCTGGATCATGACCGGCCTGCGCAGTCGCCGCAAGACGACGTGGCGGTTGCCAGAAAACGCAGCCTGCCGCTGACGGGGGTGTATGTTGGCCGTGATGGCGAACAGATCGAACCCGCGATCGCCCTGCAGAGCTTGGTAGAGCATCTGGGACGATGGCGTGATGCTGTGTCGAAGTACGGCTTGGCCATGCTAGAGGTGCATTGCCTGAAACCGGCAACGGTGCGGACGCTGCGGGATCGGACCGGCGCATTGCACTTCGACGCTTACCATGCCTTTTCGGGCCAGCAGCTGTTCGAGGCGCCGATGTTTTTGATGGCGGCTGCGGAAGCAGGGCTTTTCCCTGACCGTGCTTCGTTCCGACATTTTCCGCCGGCAGCACCGTTTACTCGTATCACCTTGAACAGGCTGGTCGCACGGCGCTACCGGATGCGGCATCCATCCGAGGAGGATGTAAAGCAGCTGCGAGCACTGGATATAGCGTGTTGGCCGGAAAATCTAGCGGCACCTGAAGCAGAACTACGTCGCCGCGTCATTGAGTTTCCGCTCGGGCAAATGGTGGTGGAGCAAGACGGTCGGATGATTGGCGCGCTCTATTCTCAACGGATAGATAGTGTTGAGCAGCTGCTGCATACGCCTTACGCGAGGTTCGGCAGTATCCACAATCCGGAAGGCGCAGTTGGACATTTGCTCGGACTTTGCGTTGCACCCGATATGCAGGGTACGGGCCTGGCAGATGACATTCTCGAGTTCGCATTCGCCTACTTTTCTACGTGCGAAGGTTTTGAAAAACTCGTCGGTGTCAGCCGGTGCCAAAACTACGCGCGAGTGGGCACGGTTTCGTTGGAGCAATACATCCGGCAGCGGGATCAAGCCGGCCGCCTGATCGAGCCGGTGCTGAGTTTCCATGAAGCGCACGGTGCAAAAATCCGTCAGGTCGTATCACGGTTTCGCCCAGAAGACACGGCGAATGAAGGATCGGGTGTTCTGATCGAATATCCGAATGTTCGCAATGCCGCAGTGCAAGCGCCGGAAAAACTCAATGCGCCCGTGATGCCGCCGGCCGGGATAATGGTCAGGCGCCAAGTGCGGGAGACGATTGAGCAGGTGTTGGGGGCGACCCGGGTGGGAGCTTACCAGGACGATGCACCGTGGATGGCGATGGGGCTGACGTCGCTCGATTTGTTGGACCTGCGGCATCGGCTCAATGAACGGTTCGGGCGTGAGTTCGATTCGGCCATTTTCTTTCAATACGGCACGCCCGCGTCGATCACGGCACATCTCGACACGCAGCCTGAACTTGTCCAGGGTATGCCGGCAACGGTGCAGGCCTCGCCGGAGCCCGTCTCTGGCTTGGGACGTGATCCGGTCAAGCATTTTCCGACGAACAAGGGCGCAGACGCGTTGGTAAAACGCCAGGTCCGCGAATTGATTGAGCACGTGCTGGGAGCCTCTCGGTCTGGCGCTTACCAGGACGAGGCGCCATGGATGGCCATGGGGTTGACGTCGCTCGACCTGCTGGATCTGCGGCATCGGCTCAATGAGAGGTTCGGGCTAGAGTTCGATTCAACCATTTTCTTTCAATACGGTACCCCTGCCTCGATCATCGAGCATTTGGCGCCGCAAGTCAGCTTGGAAAATGAGGACGTCTTCCCTGACGATGAGTCGTCTGGCGGACCGATCGCCAATTCAACTGGATCCAGTGAAGAAGGCGAGCGTCGATGCGCACAAGGGGATCAACGGATTGCCATCATCGGATTGAGCTGCAGGTTCCCAGGCGCGGCAAATACTCCTGAACAGTTCTGGGAACTGCTGAAGGGCGAGGTGGATGCTGTTCAAGGGCGTCCAGGTTCTGGTATCGATCGGCCGCGTGCGCCGAGAGATCCGTTGGCCGAACGTGTGGGCAAGTCCGGTGGATTTCTCACCGATATTGATCGGTTCGATGCGTCGTTCTTCAGAGTTTCTCCGAGAGAAGCGGAACTGATGGACCCGCAGCAGCGCTTTCTGTTAGAAGCGGTGTGGGCAGCATTGGAGGAAGCAGGCCTCTCTGCGGCAGGGATGGCAGGTTCAGATACCGGCGTGTTTGTCGGCGTGATGGGCCATGATTACGAACTGCTGCTGCGCCAGCAGGCGGGCGACCATGATCGGGATCCGCATTTCGCCACGGGCAATGCCGCCGCGATCACGGCAGGTCGCATTGCCTACTATTTCGATTGGCACGGGCCCACGCTGTCCGTGGATACCGCTTGCAGCTCCTCGTTGGTAGCTACGCATCTGGCTTGCGAAAGTCTGCGCGCGGGAGAATGCGCCGTCGCCGTTGCCGGTGGTGTGAACCTTTTACTGAACGCCGAGACTTTTGCTGCGTTTGGCAATGCCGGGATGTTGTCAGCGGACGGCCGTTGCAAGACGTTCGACGCTGGCGCGAATGGCTATGTCCGAGGCGAAGGCTGCGGCGTGCTGGTGTTAAAACGCTTGGCAGATGCCGAGCGGGATGGTGATCCGATATGGGCGATCATTCGTGGCAGCGCGATCAATCAGGACGGCGCCAGTGCCGGTCTGACCGCGCCGAATCAGAAGGCGCAGCAGGCGGTCATTGAGGCGGCTCTCAAGCGAAGCGGGGTGGCGCCGCACCAGGTTAATTATCTCGAAGCGCATGGGACGGGAACGTCGCTGGGCGACCCGATCGAGGTGCATGCCGCGGCGGCGGCCTTGGGAATTGGGCGTGATGAAAGCCGGCCGCTGCTGCTGGGTTCCGTCAAGACGAATATTGGACATCTGGAAACGGCGGCGGGCGTTGCGGGACTGATCAAAGTTATCCTGTCGATGCGACATGGTTTGATCCCGAGGCATTTGCATTTCAGTACGCCCAATCCGCATGTCGCTTGGGATCGCCTGCCGGTCAAGGTCGTAGCCAAGGCGCAGCCTTGGCCGGCCGGCAAGATGATTGCTGGCGTGAGCAGCTTTGGTTTCAGTGGGACGAACGCTCACGTCGTGCTCGAGGGCTATGACAGACGCGGTTCTGCGCGCGCCGAGGTGCTGGCGGGGCAGCCGGTGCTGGTGGTGCTCTCGGCGCGGGATGAAGAGCGCCTGCGCGCGCATGTGAAACAACTCCAGGCGTATGTGCAGACCCATGAGGTCAACTTGGTTGATCTTGCCTACACGCTGCAGATAGGGCGCGATGCGATGGAGCATCGTTTGGCGCTGACGGCCGGCTCGATTGAGGATCTCGCAAACAAGTTGGCACAGTTTCTGGCGGGAAATAGGGAGCTCAAGGGGAGTTGGCAAGGAGCGGCGAAGCGTGACCGTGGGACGCTGAGCGTATTAGCTCTTGTTGCAAAGGAGTTGAACGAAGCAGTCGACAAATGGGTAGCTCGCGGCGAGCTTGAAACGCTCGGTGAGCTGTGGGTGCAAGGCCTGGCGGTGGATTGGTCGGCGCTGTACGGCGCGTCGCGGCCCTCTCGGGTGAGCTTGCCGACGTATCCGTTCGCGAAGGAGCGCTATTGGGTGCCAGAGAGCGGGTCAACAGCACGGACTGCGCAGATCGCTGGCGCATTGGCCGTCTCGGGGCGCGAGGCGGTGTTGCACCCGTTGGTGCATCGTAATACGTCGGATTTGAGCGAACAGCGCTACAGCACATGGCTGACGGGCGAGGAATTTGTCTTGCGCGATCACATCGTGCTGGGTCAGCGAGTGGTGCCGGGCGTAGCACAGTTGGAGTGGGCGCGAGCCGCGGTGAGCTTGGCATTGGGCGGCGCGGCGGCGATTCGCCTGGAGCAGGTGAGCTGGGTGCGGCGCCTGGCGGTTGCCGAGCCGCTGGAGGTGCACATTGGCTTGGAAGTAGAGGACGACGGGCGGATCAGCTACGAGATTTATAGCGGCGAAGGTGAAGAGGCGCAGGTGTACAGCCAAGGCTGGGCGGTGGTCTCAGCGCTCGGTGAAGCGCCGACCGTTGATCTGGCGGGGTTGCGGGCACAGTGTGGGCGTACGCTTAGCAGCGGGGATTGTTATGCGCGGTTTGCCGCGATGGGCTTGCACCAGGGACCGAGCTTCCAATCGTTGACGCAACTGCAGATAGGCGAGAACTTGGCTGTCGGGTCGTTGCAGTGGCCGGCACCTGCGCCGGCCGATGACGATCCCGCTTATGGCTTGCCACCCAGCTTGTTGGACGGCGCGTTGCAAGCATGTTTGTTGGGCCTGATGCCGGAGGACTCAGGGCCGACGGTGCCGTTTGCGGTGCAGTCGGTGGAGCAGTGGTCGCCGGTGCCGGTGCCCGCGTATGCCGTGGTGCGGCCAGCGGCAGGCGACAGCGCAGCGGTGCGTAAGCTGCAGGTGGAGATTGTCGATCCGCAGGGGCGCGTGGCGGTGCGGTTGAGCGGATTCAGCAGCCGCGCGGTGGAGCGTCTGGCGCCGCCGCAGACGGTGCTGTTGATGCCGCAGTGGACCGCTCGGTCGCTGTTGGCTCAGGCACCGGAACCGGATCGAGGGTCGGCCTACGCGCAGCATTGGGTGCTCTGGTGCGAGGAGGTGGTGGGCGCTGGGTTCGACTCGTCGCTCGAGGCGGCACTGGCGCCGGCCCAATGCGTCAGGTTGAGTAGGATCGACAACGGAGCCGGCACCGACACGCTGGTGCAGCGTTACGGTGCCTATGCGAGGCAGGTGCTGGCTCAGCTCAAGCGAATCGTGTCGGCAGCGTCGGCGCAGCCAACGTTGGTGCAGCTGGTGGTGCCGGGACGCGGCGAAGATGCGGTGCTGCAAGGCTTGGGCGGCATGTTGCGCAGTGCGGTGCAAGAGTATCCGATGTTGACCACGCAAGTGGTGGTGACCGACACGATAGCGGACCTCGCCGCGCGGCTACGCGCGGAAGCGGCGCAACCGGTGGCGGTGGTGCGTCACGGGGCGGCGGGTCGCGACGTGCTGGAGTGGGTGGAGACGTCGCCTGCCGACGGTTCGTTATCGTTACCCTGGCGCGACGGCGGCGTGTACTGGATCACTGGCGGGATGGGAGGTCTGGGCAGGGTGTTCGCGCAGGCGATCGCGCAGCAGGTGCGCGAGCCGGTGTTGGTGCTCACCGGCCGCCGCGCGCTGGAGCCCACGCAGGAGGCCTGGTTGCAGGATCTGCGCGCACGAGGCGCTCGGGCGGAATACCGATCGGTGGCCGT
Source organism: Bordetella tumbae (assembly GCF_965139195.1). Classification (GTDB taxonomy): domain Bacteria; phylum Pseudomonadota; class Gammaproteobacteria; order Burkholderiales; family Burkholderiaceae_B; genus Bordetella_A; species Bordetella_A tumbae. The sequence goes on from NZ_CBCSJH010000010.1 coordinate 154,463, forward strand.
TGATGATGAGGCGGCGATGGCGGCGCTGTCGCGGTCGATCGTGGTAGAGCACGGTCAGTTAAATGGGGTGATCCACACGGCGGGAGTGTTGCGCGATAGTCTGCTGGCGAACAAGACCGAGGCGGATCTGGGCACGGTGTTGCAGCCGAAGGTAGCTGGTGTGGTGGCGTTGGACGAGGCGACGCGAGAGTTGGCACTGGACTGGCTGGTGCTGTGTTCGTCGGTGGCGAGCGTCTGGGGCAATGTGGGGCAAGTCGATTATGCGGCGGGCAACGGATTCCTGGATGCGTATGCAGCGTACCGCCAGGGGCTGGTGGCTCAGGGACTGCGTCGGGGGCAGACGATCTCGGTGAGTTGGCCGCTGTGGGCCTCGGGAGGCATGCAGGTCGATGCAGCGGGTCAGGAGCGGATGCGGCGGTTGACGGGGATGGGGCCCTTGCCTGATGAGGCGGGGATCGCGGCGTTCGCGCAGGGAGTGTCCGTCGCGTCGCATATCTCGCACGTGCTGGTGCTGCACGGGGATCGGAAGCGTCTGCTGACTAGTGTGCGCGCGGCCTATGAGAAGACATCGTCGACGCAGACGAAGGCAGTCCCGGTGCAGGAGCAGACCGTGTCAGTGCAGGCGGGGAGTGCCGGGGAAGCACGTGCGAGCGTGGGGACGATGCCTTCAGGCGAGGCCTTCGCGGGGCAGTTGGAGCGGGCGCTGACGGGCTTGATGGCGACGCACTTGAAGATGCCGCGCGAACGCTTGGAGCGAGAGGCGTCGCTGAGCGAGTTCGGTTTCGATTCGATCACGCTGACCTCATTTGGCAATGTGTTGAACCAGCGGTATGGGTTGACGCTGAGCCCAACGGTATTCTTTGAAGCGCCGACGATTGCGGCGTTGACAGCCTATCTGGTGCGTGAGCATGGTGATGTGCTGGCGCCGGCGTTTGTGACAACGTCTCAAGTTGCAAAGCTGGAGCGATCGACCGAGGACATCGAACCGATCACCTCACTCGCATCGGTTGGCCGGCGGCTAGGCCGCCGGCCGCTTGCGGTGCCGGGCGGG
>NZ_CBCSJH010000011.1:0-153863 GCF_965139195.1 Bordetella tumbae
GTCGGCATCCCCTTTACACGGCAGACCCCGGCGGTTTTAGAACACCAAGACCCCAAATCTAACCAGCACTATCCCCCATGCACTCACGATAAGCCCGATCCACCCGCTCCCACAAAGCAACCCCACGCTCACCGCCCACCTTCTCCAGCGACCGCCGCAACCGCAGCAGATTAGCCCGTCGCCGCTGCGCAGACACCCCTCCTGCCGTACCGCGATCGAAATCGATCAGCCAGGCCTGCCCCCGAGCATCCAGCAGAATATTGAAAGCGTTCAGATCCGCATGCCACACCCCCAACCGGTGCATAGCAGCGATCGCTGTAGCCACAGCATCCCACACAGGCTCATCCAACAAATGCGCCAACGGACGAACATCCGGAATCCGTTCAACAATGATCGCAGCCCGATACGTCAACCCATGGCGCCAATAGGCCGCAGCCAGCGGCGCCGGCACACTGAGCCCGCGCTCACGCATCATCGCCAGCAACCGATATTCCCGAAAACTGCGCGTGCGAGCCTCACCCTGCCAGAAATAGGCATCCCGGCTCACCTTGGCAACCAGTCCGCCTCTGCGGTACCCACGCAAGACCCCTTGCCAGCTGTCGCCCTCGACAAACCAGGCCGCCTGACGCCCACCCGCGTCCACCGGACGGGCACGACCGCCATAAAACGCCGGATCAAGCAGACGGGGATCGGGTACCCCTAAACGAACATCGCACAGCATGGCCCCCTCAGGCCGATCCTGCCAGGCCAGTCTCTGAATCGCCGATGCGTCCTGATCACGCTCAGCCGTCACGGTTACGCATCCAATCGGCAACGCCGTAAAAGGCCTCTAACAAACGATCGACCAACTCAGGAGACATTCCCTCGTCCTGCATCGCCCGGCCCATGCAGGCCAGCCACTGGTCACGCTCAACGCGGCCGATGGAAAACGGCAAGTGGCGGGCTCGCAAACGCGGATGCCCGTAGCGCTCTATGTAATAGTTAGGGCCGCCAAAATAACCACAGAGGAACAAAAAGAGCTTGTCGCGGGCGGAGTCCAGGCTGGGGCCATGCACGCCTCGCAGCACCGCGAAATCGGCCTCCATTTCCATCAAATCGTAAAAACGATCGACCAGCGAACGAATGGCAGGTTCGCCGCCCAGGGTCTCGAACAACGTGACCGAAGTTTCCAGCGACTCGGTCTTGGGTTGCACACGGGTAACAGTCATTGCATTTCTCGTAAAACCGGCGCGACAGCTTATCGCACCGGCGACAAATCAGATCAGGGCGTTGGACCTTGCACCGCGCCAGGCGACTACATCGCCACCCAGCGACTCAGGCCTCTCGCAACGTCAGCAAAGGCGGCGTACGCAATACCCCGCGCAACGCCAGCGCAGCGCCGCCCCAAGCGGCCAGCATACCGACACCCACACCGACCAGCCACGGCCAGACGCTCAACGTAATCCGAAAATCGAAAACATAGGTCGATAACGCCCAAGCAATCGTGCTGGCGCCTGCCGCGGCCAACAACCCCGCCAGCCCGCCAACCGCCAATACCTCCAATCGCTGAGCCCGCGCCAACTGATTACGCGTCGCCCCTAGCGCCCGCAACACGGCAGCCTCGCGGATGCGCTCGTCCCGCGTCGCCGTCAACGCCGCCGCCAGGACCAACACGCCCGCCATCAACGTAAAGATGAACAACAATTGCACAGCGGTGATGACCTGATCCAGCACCGACTGCAGTTGATTCAGAATCGAGCCCACGTCGAAAACTGTCAAATTGGGAAACTGCCGCAACAGTTCACGCGGCAACGCGGCCTGGTCGGCCGGCAGATGAAACGACGTAATCCAACTCTGCGGCAAACCCTCCAACGCAGCAGGCGACAGCACCGCAAAAAAGTTTACCTGCATCGAGTCCCAATCGACCGTGCGCGTCCCCGATACAGTGACATCGACCTGCTGGCCCGCGATATCAAAGGTCAGGACATCGCCAACAGATAAACCCAGCGTCTGCGCCAACCCCGATTCCAACGATACCTCGCGCGCCGCAGGATTGAGCCAACGGCCCTGCTCGATGCGATTGGCGGCAGGCAGTTGATCGCCATATGACAGGTTGAATTCGCGATCGACGAGTCGTTTGGCCCGAGGCTCCTCATAGTCGGCCGGGCCGACAGGGCTGCCATCAACGGCAACCAGACGGCCGCGAATCATGGGCCATAGCGTGGCCTTCTGTATGCCATGCGCGGTCAGGAAATCCTGCACCGGCTGGCGTTGATCAGGCTGAATATTGATCAGAAAGCGGTTCGGCGCATCGGGCGGCAACGTGCGCTGCCACCCCGCAACCAGGTCCGTGCGTGTCATGGCCAGCAACAAGAGCGCCATCAGCCCGATAGCCAACGCACAAACCTGGGTGATCGTCGCGGCACGGCGGCGCACCACTCCTGCCAATGCAAAACGCAGTGCCGGCATCCCTGCGGCCAGACCGCGCAACCGCGCCAGCCCCAGCACACACAACCAAGCGACCAACGCAAACGCTCCGAACGCCCCCAGAAAGCCGCCTGCGACCACCCCGCCTAAGCGCGCATTGCCTGCAAACCACCAGATCAACAGGGCAAAGCCCACGGCCCCAAAGACATACCCAATAACACTGCGAGCCCGCAGCGTATCGGCGTCGCGGCGCAACACCCGGGCGGGTGGCACATGACGCAACTGTGCCAGCGATGGCAAAGCGAATCCCAGCAATAGCAAAACGCCGGTGACCAGGCCCTGCAAGGCAGGCACGCCCGAGGGCGCAGGCAACTGAGTATCAATGAGACTGCCCAGGGCCAGCACCAGCCCTTGATGGACTGCGAACCCGATCAGACATCCCACCGCCGACGCGGCCAGCCCGACCAGGGTGAACTCCAGCACCAGCATCTGGCTGACTTGCCGCTGCACCGCCCCCAGGCAACGCATCACCGCGATCCCGTCACGATGCCGCATCATGAACCGCCCGGCAGCCAGGGCCACCGCCACCGCCGAAATCAACACGGCCAGCAGCGCCACCAGCGACAAAAAGCGCTGCGCACGATCCAAGGTGCGCTGCACCTCGGGACGGCCCGATTCCAGCGTGGCCAGCTTCTGCCCTCGCTGCAAATGCTCGCCCAGCCACGTGGAGTACGCCGCCACCGCGTCAGGCTCGCCGGCCGCCAGCAAGGCATAATCAATGCGGCTGCCCAGCGTCACCAGCCCAGTCGCAGCCAAATCGTCGGACCGCATCATCACGCGCGGCGCCACGTTCACAAACTGCATTCCCCGGTCGGGTTCATAAGTAATAACGCGCGCCACGCGAAACCGGCTGTCGCCCAGGCCGATCGTATCCCCGACATTGAGGCCCAGCAGCGCCAGCAACTGCGGGTCGGCCCACACCGTACCCGGCGCGGGGATATCGCGCGTCGCCGCCCCCTCGGTGTACGGATCATCAGCGACCCGCAAACTGCCGCGCAGCGGGTAGCCCGGCTCGACCGCCTTGAGCGATACCAGTTGCGCCCCATCGCCGGCACTGGCCATTGATGGAAACTGCAGGGTGCGGGACACCTCCAGCCCGCGGTCGCGCGCGGCCGCGATGAAATCGGCAGAGATGGGCTCGTCGGCATCGAGCAGCAGATCTGCCCCCAGCATCTGGCTGGCGTCGCGCTCCAACGCCCGGCCAACCCGGTCCGCCAGGAACCCCACACTGGTCACAGCAGCCACGGCCACCACCAAGGCCAGCACCAGCAACCGCAACTCGCCCGCGCGCGCATCGCGCATCATCATGCGAGCCCCTTGTGCCAGCGTGGCCAGAAAACGGCCTCTGCGTCCGCCGCGAGGCGGTGGCGCAGCGCTGCCTGGCGCCGGGTTTGTCTCGCGACGGTCCGACGGCGACGCCGCAGACGGTTGCGTATCGCGCGCAGGCCCCGACGGCTGCACAGAAGTAGGAGAATCAGGGAAATCCATCATTCCGCAATGGTAACCAATCGCCGTTTCAATGGCCGATTGTCAGGTGAATGCCGCTATCATGCCCGCTGGGCGTAACATGCGACCGACAACATTAGAATTCGTTCCCCCAACTAGGAGAAGACACCATGCGCAAGACTTGGCTTGCCGCCACGATTTTTGCCGCCTGCGCGGTAACCGCCGCGCTACCCGCCGCCGCTCAGAATACGCTGAAAATGGCTTATGCCCTCTCGACCTCGTCCCACTATGGGGCAGGCGCCGATGCCTTTGCCAAATCCATCGAAGCCTCGACCGGCGGCAAATACAAGGTCCAGCAATTCGCCAATAGCGCCCTGGGCGGCGAACGCGAAGTCATCGAGGGCCTGCAGATCGGCACCATCGACCTCGCCATTGTCTCGACGGGCGCGACCCTGAACTTTGTGCCGGAAACCGGCGTGTTCGACATTCCGTTCCTGTTGCGTGACCTGCAACACGCCCGTAATGTCCTGGACAGCCAGATTGGCCAGGACATGCTCGCCAAATTCCCCGACCGCGGCATCGTCGCCCTGGCTTGGGGCGAGCAGGGTTTCCGCCACCTGACCAACAACGTCCGCCCCGTGAAAACGCCGGCCGACGCCAAGGGCCTGAAAATCCGCACCACGGAAAACCCCATTCACATCACGGCTTTCCGCGCGATTGGCATTCTGCCCACGCCGATGGCGTGGCCCGAGGTCGCCACCGCCTTGCAACAAGGCACCATCGATGGACAGGAAAACCCGCTGTCGGTGATCACCTCGGCCAAGCTCTCGCAAGTCCAGAAATACCTGTCACTGACCGGCCACGTCTACGGCCCCGCCCTGGTGCTGATGTCGCCCAACGTCTATGACAGCCTGTCGGACGAGGACAAAGCCAAATTCAAAGAGGCAGGCAAGCTTTCCGCCCAGGCCATGCGCGACTACGTCGACAACATCGAGAAAACCGGCGTCGAACAACTGCGCAAGGAAGGCATGCAAGTCACCACGGACGTCGATCGCACTGCATTCGCCGCCGCGGTCGAACCCGCTTATCCCGAGTACTACAAAAAGTTCGACAAAAAGCTGATCGACGCGATCCGCGATACGAAGTAAGCCGACTGTCTCGGCCCGGCCGGGTTGCCTGCATGGTTTCCCGGCCTCACTTATTTGATATTCACTCTCTCACGTCCGCATTTGGAATTCACCATGCGTATGCTCAGTCTCGCCGAACGCGGCTTGTTCAAGACCGTATCGGTCATCGCGCAGATTTTGCTCGTCGCCTCGGCGGCGGCAGCCTTTTATCAAGTCATTGCACGCTTCATCCTGCAATCACCGGCAGACTGGAGCGAGGTGCTGACCCGCGCCCTGCTGATCTGGACCGTGCTGCTGGGCATCGCCCTGGCCTTTCGTCAAGGCGCGATGATCAGCGTCGAACTGCTGCACAACTTGCTCAAGGGCCGCAAGCAACGTTTGCTGGAACATCTCATCGCGATCATCTGCGTCGCATTCCTGGTATTCATCGCCTGGATCGGCGGCCAGATGACGTATCGCGTGCGTTTTCAAAACGTCCCCAGTCTGAACATCCCGATATCCTGGATTTACCTGGCTATTCCCGTCGGCGCATCGCTCGCCGCAATCGCGGTATTGGCGCGATGGATACTCGGCGCCGATGAGCCCGCCCCGGTGCGCAACGACGCCCAAGGCTGATTTCTCCTCATTCCTTTAGACGCATCGCATCCAGGCTTTCTGTCATGTCCCAACTAATGATTCTCACGATGCTGATCTTCTTCGGGCTCTCGGTGCCCGTAGCAGTCGCCATCGGACTGGCCAGCATCACCGGCGTATCGATCGCTGGGCTACCGTGGCTCGTGATCGCGCAACAACTCTATGCGGCGCTGGACAAATATCCCCTCGTCGCGGTTCCGTTCTTTATCCTGGCCGGCAATCTCATGGAGGCCGGCGGCATCTCGGAACGCATGGTCGAGTTCGCCAAAAGCGTGGTCGGCGGCATTCAAGGCGGTCTGGCCTGCACCTGCGTGCTGACCTGCATGATCTTTGCCGCCGTAGCGGGCTCCAGTGTCGCGACGACCTTTGCCGTAGGCGCGATCCTGATCCCGGCGATGATTCGTCACGGCTACCCTGCTCCCTTTGCCGCCTCGCTGCAGGCCAGCGCCGCCGAGCTCGGCGTCATCATTCCGCCGTCGATCCCGATGATTCTGTTTGCCGTATCCACCGATACCTCGACCGGCGAGCTGTTCATTGCAGGCGTGGTACCCGGCCTGCTTATCGGCGGCGCCTTGATGCTGTATGTCTGGCTCTACGCCAAACGCAACAATCTGGGCAAACGTGACGGCGAAGGCCGGCTGCCGCTATGGCCGGCATTCAAACGCGCCTGGCTGGCTCTCTTGATGCCGGTCATTATCCTGGGCGGCATCTACGGCGGTATCTTTACCCCCACCGAGGCCTCTGTAGTCGCAGTGATGTACGCCGTCATCGTCGGCAAGTTCGTCTACGGCAAGCTCAGCTTTCGCGCATTATCCGAGACCCTGCACCGCTCAGTCGTGTCGACCTCGGTGATCATGTTCATCATCGCCAACGCGGGGGTCTTCAGCTTCCTGCTCAACCGTGCCGGCGTGCCCGATGCATTGGGTGCTTGGCTAGCACAGCTCTTTCATGACAAGACCGCTTTCCTGCTCGGCGTGAATGCCGCCCTGTTCGTGATCGGGATGTTCATCGAGACGTCGGCCTCGGTCGTCGTGCTGGCCCCGTTACTGCTGCCCGTGGCTATGCAGTTCGGCATCGAACCCGTGCATTTCGGCGTCATCATGGTGGTCAACCTGGCGCTCGGCATGATTACCCCGCCCTTTGGTGTGAATCTGTTTGCCGCCTGCGCAGTGGCCAAGCTACCGCTGGAACGCATCGTCAAGCCCCTGATCCCGTTCGTACTCGTTGTGATCGCCTGCTTGATGGTGATCACCTATTGGCCAGGCTTGTCGCTGGGGCTGCGTGATTTGGTCTACGCAAAGTAAATGTAGTACCGTTTCAGGCGCTATGAACGTCCCTTTCCCCATCCGCCAGGAATGCCCGCCCGGGGCCTGTATCTGCGATCGCGAGCGATTGCTCGCCACGCCGGATGGGGACATCCGCATTCTGAGGCTCACCCGCGAAGAAGAAAAAAAACTGGTCGCACGCCTAGAAAACCTGAGCAGCCTGGAAGACCTGCGGCACATGCAGCAACGCATGCACGCATTGTTGGGCCTGTCTCTGACAGTGGCCCCGGGCCCGAACGAAGTCCGCACCGTACGAGGCCTGCAAATCGATATCGCCGACCAGCCCGGACTGTGCAACAAGACCCGGCAGACGCTGCCCGCTGCCATACGCCGCGGGCTGGATCGAAATCCCGCCATCGTATATGAGTTGCTGAACTCCTACGATTTGCTGGGCAGCACCTGACCAGAGCCGCCCGCCGGTCAACGTCCAGACCGCTTCAACGAAAATTCGACGCTCGGCCAAGCATACTGGCGACGCCCTGAAATTTTCGCCGAACACTGAACTTGACCACGACTGGCCTATATCCACTCCCTGCGCTCGAAAACTGGAATATCAGGCTCTTCGAGTCTGTGCGTGCAGCGCCCGACGCCTCTCACCTCTGCGTCTATCTGGGCAAGCTCATGACAGAGTTGCCCATCTATCTTGCCATTGCCGTGCTAGTGGTAGTGATCGTGCGCGAGCGTGACTGGCAGCCTGCCATCGCGATCGCCATCGCCCTGGCCTGTACCCGCCTGGTCGAATCCATCATCAAGCTATACGCCTATCACCCTCGTCCTTTTGCGGCGGGATTCGGGCCGGCCTTGGTTGAGCACGCCGCCAACAACTCCATGCCGAGCTCGCACGCCACATTCATCTGGACCATTGCAGCATCGATGGCGCTATACCGCCGCTGGAAAACAGCCGGTGTGCTGGCCGCTTTCGGCGCAATTGTCGCCTGGGCGCGCGTCTACACCGGACTGCATTGGCCGATGGACATGGCAGGATCCGCCGTGGTCTCTACGCTGTGTGCCTTAGTCGGAATGCTGGCACAACGGTCGATCCGCCGTCGTCGTTCTATATAGAACCGTCTATGCTCCGTTAAATCATAGACGGCTCCGAAAAACGCGGCCCCGATTTTCGCCACGTATCTTCCACGCTCTTCGCGCTCATAACCACAACTCGTCCGGCTCAATCCACGCGGATATTCACCGACTGCACCACGCCTGCCCATTTATCCAACTCGCTGCGAATGAAGGCACGCAACTCCTGCGGTGTACTCTGGGTCGGCACAGCCCCCTCTTTTTCAAAGTGTTGACGCAACGACGGCGAGGACATCGCCCGATTGACTGCGGCATTCAGCGTATCGATCACAGCCTGTGGCGTTCCCTTTGGGGCCAGCAACGCATTCCAGGTGTTGATGTCGTAGCCCTTGAATCCGGCGAGCTCTCCTAACGCCGGCACGTCGGGCAATTGCGGGGAGCGCTCGCTCGTCGTGACGGCTAGCGCCATCAGATTATTCGCACGGACCTGCGATATCGCACCTGGCAGGGTTGCAAAACTGAACTGCGCCTCACCCGTCATCACAGCCGTATTCGCCAACGCTCCGCCGCGATACGGCACGTGCACCAGATCCAGATGCGCCTGCTGGGCAAACATCGCGCCCGCCAAATGCACCGGGGACCCATTGCCGCTGGACGAATAATTCAATTGACCAGGCTTCGATTTCGCCAGAGCGACCAACTCGTCCACGCTCTTGATCTGCAGCTTTGGATTGGCAATCAGCAATAACGGAATCGATGCCACCATACCGACTGGCTCGAATCCGTTGATAGGGTCATAACCCAAGGTCCGTTTGTACAAAGCAGGATTAATCCCGTGGCTGGATACCGTAGCCATGAAGAGCGTATAGCCATCCGGCTTGGAATCCTGCACATACGATGCCGCGATGTTTCCCGCCGCGCCGGGTTTGTTCTCAATGATGATCGATTGTTTGAGCTCTTTACCCAATTGCTCGCCCAACACACGAGCCAGAATATCGGTCGTGCCGCCCGCGGCATAACCGACCACAATGCGTATGGGCTGCTGGGGATAGGCTGCCGAGGCTGCAGGCGCATTGCCCACGACCGCCGTCAACGTCAACGCCATCGCCGCACACCCTCTGAAGAAATTACGTGTCATGCGTGTCTCCGGATTATTGGTATTGAATTCATCCGGCATGCGACCGTGCACCGGTTCTCTATGCCAGACTCGCTCGCACTCCATGTCCCCACAGGGGGCTCTGCGCGTGGCGAGCGCACGCGTCCCTGCCAGGCAGATGCCCGGCATGAATCTCTACTTCGGCTGAAACGTTGATGCCGCTGACTCAGCGGCCGTGATCAGGTCCCGGTAAACACCGGCGGCCGTTTCTCGGCAAATGCCTTGCGCCCTTCGCGATAATCGTTGCTCTCAAAGCAGGCCATGACCAGCTCGCGCATCGCCTGCGTATCGACCTCTGGTCCCAGCTGCTGCAGCTGGCGTATCATTTTCTTGCCGGCGAACAAGGTCAGTGGCGCATTGGCGGAAATCTGCGATACGTAGTCCTGCACGATCTGATCCAGTTCCTCGGCAGGCGCGATTTGATGCAACAGGCCCCGGGCATGAGCCTCGCTGGCCGTGTAGCGCGCCGCCGTCAGAAAGATCTCCAACGCACGCGCCGGCCCCACCGCCGTCACGAGATTGCGTATTGCTGTCATTCGATAACCCAACCCCAGCTTGCCCGCAGGGATCGCAAATGAACTGTCATCCGAGGCAATGCGCAGGTCACAACACAGCGCGATGTTCAGCCCGCCGCCGATGCAGTACCCCTTGATGCGCGCAATGGTCGGTTTGTCGTAGTCGTACAGCGCCAGCTGCGCCGTCTCTGCGACTTTTTCATACGCCAGCACCGCGTCCTCGCCCGAGCGCAGCGTATCGAACTGCGAAATATTGGCGCCGCTGACAAAGGCCCGTTCACCGGCCCCGGTCAACACGACGACGCGTATGGCCGGATCCTCTGCGAATGCCTGCAACGCCTGCGGAATGGCATCCCACATAGCGAACGAGACCGCATTGTGGCGTCCCGGATCATTAAACGTAATCCATCCAGCAGCCCCACGTTTTTCAACAATGAGATTTTCAGTGATGCGGTCTTGCAGAATGCGTTCAGCGCTCATGATGCTTGTATCCTGATCTGGTGAAATCCGTGTGCCGTGGCAAAGCCATACCAATGAACCAATGCAAAAATCGATAAAGGACTATCCTCGCCCCGCTGACTCTGACTCTGTCGCACAGGCATTGCCTCGCAACAAGGCATGCCGACGCTGCATGCCATTGGTCAGATGCTCGCGCATCGCGGCGCGTGCGGCGTCGCTATCGCGCGCGGCGATAGCGTCAAAAATGCGATGATGCTCGGCTTCGATCTGGGCCACGCGGTCCGTGCCGGCACTGCTATAGCGCAACGTGCGAACGGCATCGCCGATCGCGCGGCCAAACAGCGACAACAGGCGGACGAAATACGGATTATTGGTGGCCTGGCACACCGCCATATGAAAATCCAGCGCGCGATCCGCGCCATGACGCCAGTCTTCGCCCGCCGCGTCCACGCGCAACAGCGCCTGGCGCAATGCCTCCAATTGAGCCTCTGTGCGCTGCTGAGCCGCCAATGCCGCCGCGCCCGCTTCGATTTCCACACGCAATTGGTACACATGCTCCAGGGCGTCTGCCTGCAATAGATCGGCCGGCAGAATTTCGAAATTGTGCGGCCCGGGCTCAGCCGCCACAAAACTGCCCACGCCACGCTTCGTTTCGATATACCCCGACAGTTTCAACCGCGCAATCGCCTCGCGCACCACGTTGCGGCTCACGCCGAACAACTGCGACAACTCGAACTCGGTAGGCAACCGCTGACCCGGCTCGAAAGCCTGGCTGATGATTTTCTGACGGATCTGCTGCGCGATCTCGTCAGGCAGGTTGTCAGGCCGGCTCAAGTTGTCGAACATTGATCCGGTCGTCGGTTTCGGATTGGCCATGAAAGTCCCGGCAAATAAGCGTGTGAGAACCGGATGTTGTCACACGACGCCAGCCGCACGCAAACGCTCGCAGGCCGCCGCATCCAGACCCAGCTCGCGCAGAATCTCGTCCGAATGCGCCCCCGTTTCCGGCGCGGCATGCACCGGCGGCATCTCAACATCACCGAATACGACCGGCGGCGCCATGATGTCGATGTCCCCGCGTTGCGGATGACGCACGCGCCGCGTCATGGCCAAATGCCGTACCTGCTCATTCTCGAATGCCGCATCCATCGACAGAATCGGCCCGCAGGGCACGCCCGCCGCATTCAAGCGCTCGATCCATTGCGCACTGCTGGCAGTCATCGTACGCGCGATGATTTCGCGATTCAGGTCCGCCCGGTTTTCCACTCGCAGTCCCGCCGACGCAAAACGCGGGTCCGCATTCATTTCCGGCATGCCCAGCACATCGCACAATCGCGCAAACATGCTGGACCCCATGGCCGCGATGTTGATATAGCCATCCGCCGTGGGATAGACGCCGGTGGGCGCGCTGGTGGGATGATCATTGCCTGATTGCCCAGGCACCTCACCATCGATCAACCAGCGCGTCGCCTGGAAATCCATCATCCAGACCTGAGCCTGCAATAGCGAGGTCTGCACCCATCGGCCCTGCCCCGACCGTTCACGATCCAGCAAGGCCATCATGATGCCAATCGCCGCAAACAGGCCCGCGCTCAAATCGGCCACGGGAATCCCTGCCCGCATGGGACCGCGTCCCGCCTCACCTGTCACCGACATCAGGCCGCTGAGCCCCTGGGCAATCTGATCCAACCCGGGACGGTCTGCATAGGGACCATCCTGGCCAAAGCCCGAAATACTGGCGTAGACCAGTCCCGGATTGATCTCGCGCAGCGACGCATAATCAATCCCGAGCTTGCGCTTGACCGAGGGCCGGTAGTTTTCCACCAGCACATCGGCGCGCTTGACCAGGTCCATGAAAATGGCCTTGCCCTCGGGATGCTTCAGGTTCAAGGTCAAACTGCGTTTGTTGCGATGCGTGTTCTGATAGTCGCTGAACTTGGCGGCGCCACCCGGCTTGTCGTCCTTGACCTCGCTAGGCTCTTCGATCTTGATGACATTCGCCCCCCAATCCGCAAACTGCCGGACGGCAGTCGGCCCCGAACGGACGCGCGACAGATCGAGTACGGTGAAGCGATCGAGGGGTGCAAAAATCATGGAGCTGTCTCAATATATTTGTAGGATGTTGGACATCCTACTTACCTTGATGGCCAATTTACATCATGGAAAACCCTCGATTGCTATGCCACCTTTCTGGCCCTCAGCAAGCGGTTGTCATCTCAAGTCGGCATCGTGTCACGTCGCTGATGCTCGACCCCCAAGATATTGAGCATGTCCGCCTCAACCACATAAAACAACCGATAGGGAAAACGGCGCAACGACCAAGTACGCAGTTGCCTGCCTTCCAGCAAATGCGCAAAGCGTAAAGAACCCATGCCCGGGCGTCTGGCCAAGATAGCGCACGCCGCTTGGAACTCAGTGACAAATTGCTCTGCCAGTGCCTCGGAAACTTTCCAGGCGTAATAATCTACGGCAGCCTCAATCTCAGCCGAGGCGTCCGGCTGAATGACAACCTGCAGCAAGATCAATCAGGCTGTTTGGACGGGAAACGGGCGCGCAAGCCAATGAAATATGACGCGTCAACGGGAATAGGCTGGCCGCTATTCATGCCTCTCGCCACTAAATCATAGACGCGCCGATCCTCTTCGCCCCGGGAACAGGGGCTTTCAGGAGGAGCGTCCGTAGCCATGGGGCCATCGGCGAGCTCGACAGATTTGATGTTCCGCGCTGACATGTGCATATATTACTCGGTTCGAGAAGACTGGAGTCAAGCGTGCCAGATCAAAAGCGAACGCCAAGACTCCGAAGAAATTCTCACACAAACCGAATGGCCTGTCTCGCGCATGAATGATCAATTCGTCACGCTTATGCGAATACCGACTCACGCGTAAGTAACGCGGTTCAGCCCTTGTCACTCACAGGCAACTCAATCGATAAGCACGCTCGTTACCCATGCCCGCCGAGATAAGCCTCTGCCAATTCGTCATTAGCTGCAATCTCCGCTGCCGTGCCTTGCGCCACGACATGCCCTCCTTCCATGACATAGGCACGATCGGCCAAGGCCAATGCCAACCCTGCCATCTGATCCACCAGCAAGATCGTCATGTTCTCGTCACGCAGACGATCCAACGCGGCAAACAGCTCGGCAATGACTTTAGGCGCCAAGCCCAGCGAGGGCTCATCCAGCAACAGCACACGCGGACGGCTCATCAAGCCGCGCGCCACAGCCAGCATCTGCTGTTCACCACCAGACAACAGGCCCGCGCGCTGATGCAAGCGCTCGCGCAATCGCGGAAATCGCTGCAGCATGCTTTCCACACGCGCCTCGCGATCCGTCTGATCCAGAAACGCTCCCAATCTGATGTTGTCCAGTACGGACAGCTCGGGGAAAACCTGACGGCCTTCGGGAACGAGCACCAACCCCAGGCCCACGATATCCTCTGCAGCGCGGCCCTCCAGTTGATGGCCATCGATATGCATTGCCCCCGACTGGCTGCTGTGCAGGCCGGCCAATGTACGCATCAACGTCGATTTGCCTGCGCCATTGGCGCCCAACAGCGCGACCATTTCTCCTGCACGTACTTGCAGGCTGATGCCATGCAATACGGGCTCGGCGCCATAGCCCGCCACCAGCGCATCGACGCCCAGCAGCTCCGCGCCAGGTGTTCGTGTCGCGCTTGATCCCTTGGAACCCACCTCGAGCGACTCGCCCAGATAGGCTTGCTTGACCGCCGGATCGTTCTGCACCTCGGATGGCGTCCCCACCGCCAGACGGCGCCCTGCGTCCAGCACCACCAGCTGATCCGAGATCGACATCACCAACGTCATGTCGTGTTCGACCAAGGCGACGCCTATGCCCGCATCCGCGATACGTCGCAACAGCGTTGCCAGACGATCTTTGTCTTCGCGAGACAGTCCTGCCGCAGGCTCGTCCAACAGCAACGCATCGGGATCCGTGGCCAATGCACGGGCAATTTCCACCAAACGGCGATCCACGTGCGCCAAGCCCGCCGCATTGATCGCAGGCGATCCCTCATAGCCGCAAAATGCCAGCAACGCCCTCGCCTGCTGGCGCACCGCCTCGCTGCGATACCGTCCCGATGCAAACAAGCCACCCAGACGGCCGCGGCTCATCGCCAAGGCAACGTTATCCTCGACGCTGAGCGTGCCAAACAATTGAGACGTTTGATACGTACGCGCTATACCGGCACGCGCGATACGGAATGCGGATAAACCCGCCAACGATTTGCTCCCCAACGTCACTTTGCCGGTCGAGGGCCGATAGAACCCGCTGAGCATGTTCAATGCCGTTGTTTTACCCGCACCGTTAGGACCGATCAGGCTTGTCACGGCGCCGACAGGGACACGCATCGATAACTCGCTGACGGCGCGCACGCCGCCAAAGGTGATACCGAGCCCATCTGCGGCCAACGACGCGCGTTCGCGTTGTGGCAGCGCCAGCGTGCCCGCATCAACAGGTGTCGAGACCCCGGCACGATGCCCAGAGGCTGAAGCAGCGGCAGCATTTATGGGCGTCCCGATAGCAGCAGTCGTCTCAGGCGCAACCTGGGCCGTTGTCATCGTGCCAGCAGCAGACTCGCCGTCAGCCAACTCGCTGACACCACCCACACGCGCCACGCCCTGAACCTTTGCAATCACCTGACGCCACAACCCCACCAGTCCCTCGGGCGCGACCCACAACACCAACAACAACAGCGCGCCAAAGAACAGCAACCGATAACTCTCCAACGATGCGAGCAACTCGGGCAACATCCCGACAATCAAGGCCCCCACAATAGGACCAACAATCGTCCCCGCGCCACCCACGATCACCACCAGCACGAACAGAATCGATTGCATGAAGCTGAACGTTTCCGCCGTCACGAAGCTGGACAATGGCGCAAACAACCCGCCCGCCAATCCAGCCGTCGCCGCCGACAAGGTGAACGCCACCGTTTTGACCACCAAGGGATTCAGTCCAATGGATTGCGCAGCGGTCTCGCTATCGTTCACGGCGCGCATCGCCGCGCCCCACGTCCCACGCGACAGCAAGGCATAGCCAATCATCAACACCGCGGCCGCCAACACCGCCAACACCGTCACGGTTTGCTCAGGCCCCCAACTCGCGACCAATTGCGGCGGCATGATGCCCATGATGCCGTTCTGCCCACCGGTCAGATCGGGCATCTCCACAATCGCGTGCTGCACGATGAAGCTGAACGCGATCGTGATCATCGCCAGGTACGGTCCCTTTACCCGCAACGCGGGCAATGCCAATACCGCGCCCAGCGCTGCCGCGATCAAGGTACCCGCCCCCCAAGCAGGCCAGAAACTCCAACCCGCCTTGGTCGTCAAAATCGCGACGGTGTAGGCGCCTATGGCATAGAACCCCACATGCCCGAAAGACACCTGTCCTGTCAGTCCCAACAACACATTCAGGCCAATCCCGACGATCGCAATCAACGCGATATTGGCCAGCACAAAGACGTAATAGCTATTGAGCGTGAACGCGAGCGCCAATGCCACGGCGACAAGCACCGCTCCTGCTGCAAGAGATTTGAGCTTCATACCTTCTTGACCTCTGCCCGTCCAAACAAACCATTGGGCCTGACGGCCAACACCACGATCACCAATGCGAACGTAATAATCTGCGTGTAGCCGGACCCTAGCGTGACCGTGACCATGGCTTCGGCAATACCAAAAATCAAACCGGCAAACATCACGCCCCATGCGCTGGAGATACCTCCGAGGATCGCCACGGCAAATGCCTTCAGGCCAAACAGCGTGCCCATATCGGCATTCACGTTGAACAAAGGCGCGATCAAGATGCCCGCGATACCGGCGAACACGGTCGACACCGCAAAGGCCGCCGCCACCGCGCGTTTTATGGGAATGCCCATCAAACGCGCCGCGTCACGGTTCTGCACCACGGCCAGCAACGCCGTACCCCAACGGGTACGCCGCGCCACCACATGCAGCGCGGCCGCCAGCGCAAAGCCTATCAACGGGATCAACAGCTGCAGCGGATAAACACCCAATCCCAGACCCGACACCTCGATCGGCGACACCGCCAGAGGCGAAGGCAAACTGCGAGGCTCCTTGCCAAAGGTATGCATCACCACGTTGTCCAGCACAATGCCCAACGCCACCGTAGACATCAGCCAGGCGTTGGACCCACGAGAGGCAAACGGTCTCACCGCCAGGAACTCCACCAGCAAGCCATACAACGCGCAGCACAGCAACGCCAACACAATGGCAGGCCCCATTCCCCATCCCAGCGTCTGGGCAAAGGTAAAGCACAGCACAGCGCCCAACATCATTGAGCTGCCCTGCGCAAAATTGACCGTACCCGAAACAGAATGGGTCACATGAAAGCCCAGTGCCATCAGGCCATACATGCTGCCCAGGCCCAGTCCACTGATTAGCGCCGCTAGTAACTGCATTAAAGGCTCCGACCGATTACGTTATTTCGCCAGCCCGACGGGCAAGATGCGGTTATCAATGAACTGCGCCCAGACGTAGTCCTGTGCGGTCAATGCGTCATGCACCTCGGGCGAGAACGGCTGCTTGTATTGCTTGATCAAGCCGTCGTAGTTGTCGATCTTGTAAAAACCCTCGCGAATCGCATTGCCGTCGGTGGAACCCGCCTTTTGAATCGCCAATGCCGTCAACTGCATCGCGTCATAGGCATTCGCAACGCCCACGGCCGGTGTGATGTCTTCAGGTCCCTTGATGTTGGAGTACTTGGCTTTCAGCGCCGTGATGACCTTTTCGCCGACCGGCGATTGCTTGCCAAAGAAGCTATACGTCTGCACGAAATGCACTTCCTTGGCATTGGGGCCAGCGAGCTCGGTAAACCGGCCGCCGGCAGGTCCCCAGTGCGACACCACGGGCACTTTCCACCCCATGCGATCCAACGATTTCACAACCTGTGCGGAGGGACCGACGTTACCCACGAGGAACAACGCATCGGCGCCCGCGGCTTTCAACCGCGTCAATTGCGGCACGACATCGACGTCGTTGCCCTCGAATTTCTCGCTGCCGACAGGCTTGATGCCTTTGGCCGCCAAGGCCGCAACCAGCCCTCTTTCATTCGACTCGCCCCACGGATTGTTCACCATGATCAGACCGAACTTCGAGGCGTTGAAAGTCTTTTGCGCATAGTCCACCATCGCGACATCGACGACCTCGTCAACCGCGGAAACACGGAATACGTAGTTAGGATTCGCGCCGTTCTTGGTGATCGGCGTGCCTGCGGCCCATGGGCCGATAAAGGGCATTTTGGCTTGATTGACCAACGGCACGATCGCCATGGATACCGGCGTATCCAGACCGCCAAAAATCGCAGCGACTTTTTCCTTGTAGATCAACTCGCGTGCAGCGACCACGCCCTTGGCAGGATTGGCTTCATCATCACGGCGCACCAGCTCCAGCTTGCGGCCGTCCAGCAAACCGCCTTTTGCATTGATCTCGTCGATGGCGACCTGCATTCCACGAGTGATGGCCTCCCCCGCCAACGCTGACTGCCCGGACAACGCAGTGATCAAACCAATCTTGATCGGCTCGGCAGCCTGCGCGCCGGCCCCCAACCCCGCACAAAACAGGGCGATAGTCGTGCAGACAAATGTGCGGCGAGAAAAGCGAGACATGGATTGCTCCCGAAAGTGGTGGTAGTCAAAGGCGCTGAAGTGGCCCTGCCCTGCACTCAAGCAAAAGCCATGCCAATTGTTTTTTTCTGCCACCATCCTGGCACGCTGTTTGCTTATTTCCGTATGAGTTTTTGTCGGCAATCCATATGGAGTTATTGCCGACAATCTTTGGAAATCATGCGGTCAGAATAGGTTGAAGCACGACATGCCGGCCTCTCTGAGCCCATCACGATTGCAGTTCTTATGCACCGAATTGGCGCATCAAATGGGAGAAAACGATGCACGACGCACCACAACAGCACACCGCTCACGACGCGAATGATCCCGGCGCCTTGGTCGATACCTACCTGATCACACTGATGAAACCCGACCCCGAAGGCGCTCGCCGATACGTCAGCGACGATCTGCGTATTCGCTTCACAGGCGGCCGCGAGATGCGCGACCCATCGGAATGCACCGCATTTAACAAGGCACGCTATGCCTGGGTGAAAAAAAGTTTTGAATCCACGGACGTGATCGCAGGAGCCACCGCAGACCATGCCGTGGTCTACAACCGTGGCACGCTATATGGAGAATGGTTGGACGGCACACCATTCGAAGGCAACCGTTATGTCGACCGCTACGTCGTGCGCAACGGCCTGATCACGGAAATGGACGTCTGGAACGACAGTGCGGAATGGATGCTGGTCCGGGCAGGATTGGCCACACTTTGAATCGCAGGATACTCAACCATGCCGGCCATTGATTTCGCCCCTCCCGACCACACATCACATACGGACAGCACATTCGGCTTGTTGCCCAGCCACCATCGGTTCGATTATTCGCCGATTCACCGCCGTCAGGACTATTCATGGCCACGCGGTGCCAGGCTCGCCGTCTATCTGGGATTCAACCTGGAACACTTTGCCTTTGGCAGCGGCATGGGCGCAAAACTGGGCGCCAGTTTCAACGAGCCCGATGTCCTGAACTACACCTGGCGCGAATACGGTAATCGCGTCGGCGCCTGGCGCTGCCTCGATCTTTTCGACAGTTTCGACCTGCCCGCCGGCATCGTTGCCAATACCGCGATCCTCGACCACTGCCCCGAGCTCATCCACGCCTGCGTCGCCCGCGGCGACGAAATGATCGCGCATGGGCACACCAATGCCGAACAACAGGGCACCTACACAGAGGCCGCCGAGCGCGCGCTGCTGAGCCATTGCGCTGAGCGCTTTGAACGGGTTGCCGGTGTACGTCCCGGCGGATGGTTATCCCCATGGATCGCCGAGTCTCATCTGACGCCAGACCTGCTGGCCGAGACAGGCTATCGCTATACGCTGAACTGGTGCCACGACGATCAACCCACACAGCTACGCACGCGCGGCGGATCATCGCTATGGTCCGTACCCTATCCCCAAGAAGTCAACGACATCCCCATGATCGTCGCGCGTCACATGGATGGCAAAGACTTCGCGCAACTGATCATCGACAACTTCGATGAAATGCTTGAACAATCGCAACGGCAACCCTTGGTGATGGGCATAGCCTTGCATCCTTATCTCGTCGGGCAACCGTACCGCTTGCGGCACCTGCGCCGCGCGCTGGCGCACATTGCCCATCATCGCGATCGCGGCGAGGTGTGGTTCACCACACCCGGTGCTATTTGCGCCCACGTCGATACACTCACTCAGGAATCTGCAGCATGAACTCATCCTCAAACGCTACCACGCTACCTTTCGACGACACCGTAGGCGCGTGGGTACCGCACGGCCGATTCAGCCTCGCACCTACCGGCAGCGGCCTCTTGAACGGCTTGAGTTTCGCTGCCAAAGACCTGTTCGACGTGGCAGGCCACCGTACTGGCGCAGGCAACCCTTCATGGTTGGACACCCATGGACCCGCCACTGCGCATAGTCCGCTGATCACGCAGTTGCTGACCGCTGGCGCGACCTTGCACGGCAAAACGCTGACCGACGAGCTGGCCTACAGCATTCAAGGCGAAAACGTCCACTATGGCACGCCACTCAATACGCGCGCCCCCGACCGCGTCCCCGGCGGATCGTCCAGCGGTTCAGCCTCCGCCGTCGGAGCGGGACTAGTTGATTTTGCACTGGGGACCGACACAGGAGGCTCCACTCGCGTGCCAGGCAGTTATTGTGGCCTCTGGGGACTGCGCACGACACATGGCTTGCTCAGCGCAGAGCGCGTCGTCCCGCTATCGCCACTGTTTGACACGATGACGTGGCTCGCCAGCCGTGCCGAGGTTTTCCTGCGCGTTGGCGATGTCCTGATGCCTGGTTCAAACGATATCGCGTGGCGTGGCGCCGTCGTACTCACCGACGCCTGCGCACAGGCCGACGCCGCCTTTGCCCCCTTGATCGACAAAGTCACTGATACCCTGCAAGGCCACTTTGGCCTGCCCATCAGTCATGCTCCCACCTCGGACACCGAGTTGGAAATCTGGCGGCAGACCTATGTCACCGTGTCGGCCTACGATGCGTGGCAAACCCACAAGGATTGGATAACCACCGCCCGCCCCACCTTCGGCGCCGCCATCGAGGGGCGCTGGCAGGCGGCAGCAAACGTCAGCGCAGAGGCCGCGGCCACGGCGCAATCGCGGCAAGCCGGCCTGCGCGAACAGATTCGCACCTTGCTGGGCGCGGATCGCATCGCCATTCTGCCCTCGGCCTCCAGCGCCGCGATTTCCCTCACCGCCGATCCAGCGACCGTGGATGCCATCCGCGCCAACACCTTTCGCATCACGTCGATCGCTGGCCTGGCCGGACTGCCGCAAGTCAACATTCCTTTTATCGGCGAGGACGGTTTGCCTGCGGGCATCTCGCTGCTGGGCCCTGCAGGTAGCGATCTGGCACTGATCCGCCTGGCCATCGCTGCCGGGCAACAACTTTCCGCATTAGGTACGCGCGATGCCTGAAGACCGCAGCCCTCCTACACGAGGCCGTCCCAGGGTACGGCCCGCGGCACTGCCTGCGCCGAACCTGGACACCCTCGACGACACCGAGACACGCATCTACCAATCCGTGGTCAGTGGCGTCATGAGCCAGCGCCTGCGGCCCGGCACCAAGCTCCCCGAGGCGGCCTTATGCGAATTATTCGGCGTGGGCCGCAGCATCGTACAAAAAGCGTTGCAACGCCTGGCCCACGACCACGTCGTCGAGCTGCGCCCCAATCGCGGGGCCATCGTCGCCATGCCCACGCGCGAAGAAATAGGCAAGCTCTTCGAAGCACGCCGGGCGCTCGAGGCAGCGATCCTGCCCTTGGTCGCCCAATCCGCCACGCGTGCCGATTACGCCGCATTGCGCCGCCAACTGCGCGACGAACACCGCGCCATGCATCACGCGCCGCAGACAGAATGGGCGCGCCTGGCCAGCGCATTTCACCTGAAACTCGGCGAGCTTTCACGCAACCCGCTATTGGCACGCTATCTGATGGAGGTCATCTCACGCTGCGCCCTCGTCGTCGCGATCTTTCAACCGCCCGGCAATGCCACCTGCGAGCATGACGAGCACGCCCGGGTTGTCGAGTACTTGGAACAGGGCAAGATTGCCCAGGCGGTCCAAGAGATGGACCACCATCTGCGAGAACTGGAATCCCATATCCACCTGGACGAAGAGCAGACGGAATTGAGCCTGGCGGATATGTTGGGGTTAGGTTGACGCAGTGACCTTTTTGTCACATATGCCTTGCATATGCCATGCATAACTGGCAAAATAACATATGCCTAGCATATGCAAAGGACCAGCCATGCGAACTGTTTCGATTTTCAAGAACGGTAAAAACCAAGCTATCCGTCTTCCTAACGATATGGCCTACGAAGGTGTGGGCGAATTAGAGATCACCCGAAATGGAGACGTGATCACCTTGCGTCCAGTGCGTCCGAGCTGGCTATCCCTGGCCGAGCTGCCCGCCGCGGATCAGGACTTTCTACAAGAGCGTCCGGCCGTCGTCAACGATGAAGGCAGGTTCACACTGTGACGACCTTTATGTTGGACACCTGCATATGCTCATTCATTATGAGAGAACGTCCGGCATGTGTGTTGCAACGATTGGCAGCAGAGGTTGGAAGAAACAACCAGATCGTTATTTCTGCGATCACCTATGCTGAGATGCGCTACGGGCAGATCGGCAAAAAAGCCTCTCCTCGACACAAAACATTAGTTGATGAATTTGTCAGACGATTGGATGCAGTACTGCCGTGGGATCAACGCGCTGTGGACGCGACCATCGAGGTAAAGCAGCAACTCACGCAATCCGGTCTACTCATTGGCGAAAACGACACCGCGATTGCAGGTCATGCAATCGCGGCGCGGTGCACTCTCATCACAAATAATGTCCGTGAGTTCGGCCGTGTCTCTGGCCTTACTTACGAAGATTGGGTGCACTGACAAGCCTGCCCTCTGCTACTCCCGCGCTTGCTCTTCGCTGATCGCCTTCAACACCGTCCAGCCAGACTCAATATGTTTACGCATGGCCAGCATGGCGGCCGACGCGTCGCCGGCGGCAAAGGCCTGCAGGATCTCGTCGTGTTCGTGCACGGCCTCTTTGCCACGTCCTGACACCGAATTGATCAGGTCAAAGGGATAGCGCGCCCACAGAATCTGCACAAAATGCAACGTCTGCGGCATCTGTGCAATGTCATACAGACGGCGGTGAAAACGGTAATTCACGCCCCGCGCGGTGGCCCGATCGCCCGCCGCGAACGTTTCCGCAAACTGCGCGGCCAATGCGCGCAGCTCGGCGATATCGTCGGTGGTGATTTTTTCAATGGCGCCTCGAACCAATTGCGACTCGAGCACCAAGCGTAACTGCAGGATTTCCGCCGACGCCGCCGCATCGAACGGCACGACACGGGCGCCACGATAGGAATCGCCACTGATATAGCCCTCGGCCACCAGCAGCTTCAGCGCCTCGCGCACGGGCGTGATGCTCAACTTCAGTTGCTCGGCAATCTCGGCCTGTTTCAGACGCGAGCCGCGCGGATAGACGCCGGAAATAATGCGCTCGCGGAGATAATCCGCGACCTGTTCTTCTTTTGTTCGATATTCCATCTAATAGCCCGAAGCGGCCGTGCGCGGCCGGAAAATCTGTCTCGAGTTTTGACACTCCGTATTTAATGCATTTTATACGTTTAGACCAGGCTTACACGGTACCCGGGTAAAACCTCACTCGAACACGACGACGTCGGAAGTCGTGATCCGGCAGAACCGTTGCAAGCCTTTTATTGCATTTTCATGCTCCTCAGCCGATGTCCCGCAGCAGCAGTCTTCCAACACCACGATCTCGTAGTCGCGATCATGCCCTTCCCGCACGGCGGCCTGCACCACAGCATTGGTCGAGATACCGGAGCAATAGATCCGTTTGATCCCGCGCGCCCGCAAAATGGCTTCCAAATTAGTCGCATAGAACGGACTGACGCGATGCTTGACGATATCGAAATCGCTGTCTTGCTTGCCCAGATCGGGATGAACCTCGGTTCCCCAATGCCCGAGCTTGAAGATTCCGGCCTTGCGCGCGCCCGAGAATATCGGGGAATTCGGCGGGCATTCGCGGTAGTCAGGAGAAAAGCCTACACGGACAAAGCCTATATCTACCCCTGCAGCGCGCGCCTTGTCCAAGGCGCGGCGCGTGTTTTCCAGGATACGGCGGCCGCGCACCTGCTCTCCATAGGCCGCCTTGCCGTTTGGCCCATCAGCGTGGACCAGATCATTTTCCATATCCAGCACCAGGTAAATAGCCTCTTTCATCTACGGCTCCTTGATTTGTTTGATGGTCTATCCACACGGGATATCACAGAATGATCTCGCGAGACTCCAGATCCGCGCGCTGTGTCCGGCTCAATCCCAACAGCTCGCCGAACACATAGTCCTCGTCCTGTCCCAATGCCGGCGTCAGCCGTCGTATGCCCACCTCATCCGTGCGACTGAATCGCGCCGGCGCGCCTACCGCCAGGCGGGCGGGGATATCGGGTGCGCTCACCTCGGTCACCACACCACGGGCACGCAAATGCGGATCGGCAGCAATGTCCTGCATATTCCAGGACACATGCGCACACAGGCCGCCGTCCTGCAATTGCCTGGCGGTCTGCTCCGCATCGCGAGATGACAGCCATCGTGTCAGCAATCCATCCAATTCATCGCGGTAGCGCACTCGCAGAGCCATTGTGGCATAGCGAGGGTCGTCGGCCTCCGGCCCCAACTGCGCCGCCAGTGTTCGCCACTCCGCATCCGTGCGTACCGCCACGGTCAACCAGCGGTCAGGGTCCGCCGTCGCATATACCCCATGCGGCGCCATACCGGCATCGCCGTTACCCGGGCGCGCAGGAGTCTCACCTTGGGACGCCATCACAAGCGCGTCCCCTATCATGGCCGCGGCAACCTCTCGCGCCGCCAGATCGACATGCTGGGCTTGGCCGGTGCGACGCCGTTGATTCAACGCGGCGACAACAGCCAGCGCCGCGTGCACACCGGCGGCGTGATCCATCACATGGCGCATTTCCATAGGCGGGCCATCGCTATAGCCGCTCATCCACCCCAGACCGCCCCAAGCACCAAACAACGGTGCATACCCCGCAAAATGCGAGTCGGGACCGCTCTGACCGCAAGACGACAACGACAGCAGAATCAGATCAGATTTGACCGCCAATAAATCGTCAAACCCCAATCCCAAACGCGCCATCACTCCCGGACGAAAGCTCTCCGCGGCAATATCCGATGCCGCCACCAGGCGCTTGGCCAGGGCAACAGCTTCGGGTTGTTTTAGATTCAGCCGCACCGATAACTTGTTTGCGGACACCTGATCGAACGTCGCCGCCGACATGCGTCCATAAACAGCGTGCGGCTTGCGAAAAGCATCTGGGCGCGTACGGCTTTCTATTTTGATGCACTCAGCACCCAACTGAGACAACAGATGCGTACAGAACGGGCCTGCAGCGTGAATGGTGAAATCGGCAATGCGCACGCCCGCCAGTGGAGCATTTGCGAGAGTCATACCATTTCCTCCCCAGCCATTTCATTCAACGCCGGCACGCAACCACCGCCTGGCAGCGGCGAGCGCCTGAACTGAAAGGGCGCCACCAGAATATCGGTCTGCTTGCCGCTTTCCAGCACCGCTGGGGCAAACAGCCCACGTGACCGCTCCTGGTCTCCCGCCATCACTTCATTCGGTGTCCGATACTTGGCAATAGGCACCCCCAATTCCTGAGCCCGCATGACGATGTCGTCGGCATGATGCATAGACATCCACGCACGTATATGCGCATTGATTTCACGACCGCGCCGGCTGCGCTCCAACGGGTCGCGCAGCGCCTCATCGCCGGCCCATTCTGGATTGCCCAACAACTGCACCAGCGACAGCCATTGCCTGTCCTCCAATGTCAGCAGTTCAACATAACCATCCCGTGTCTCGAATACGCCACCATAGCGAAAACTGCGCGTAGTGCGATGCTCCAACGAGCCATCTCCCAATCGTTGCAAGGCAAACGCCCCGACAGCCAGCACGGCATCCTGCACCGACACGTCGACATACTGTCCACCTCTCTGTGGCACGGCCCACCATGCCGATAGCGCGCAGAATGCCGCCATCGCTCCCCCCTGATAAGCACCAAAATGGCCATAGATCTTTAACGGCGGCCTATCGGGGAACAACTCATGTGATAAACCATTGGGCAGCAAATACCCCTCTCCGCCAGCGTGGATCAAGTTCAATTCCACGCCATCCCAATCCGCCTTGGCCCCCGTTGCGCCAAAAGGGAGGACACTGACATGCACTAGCGACGGGAATCGCTGATTGAGCGATTGCGGCTCCAGGCCACGGCCTGCGCGATCACGCACCGCGCTATCCTCGATGAAAACATCGGCTTGATCCAACTCGCGCGACAATAGCGCTTGCCCCTCCTCTGTGGACAGATCGCAGACCAGGCTGTGCTTGCCCACTGCCAGGTAGGCAAACAACGCACTCTCTTTCGTACCCGCTAATCGCGGCGCGGCCTGACGTAAAGGCGACCCCGCAGGTGGTTCCAACATGACAACGTGCGCGCCCATGGCCGCCAACAACCTGGCGGCGTAGGCGGCGGCGACAGAAGACGAACACTCCACGACACGGCAACCACTCAGTGGCAACGTGTCAGATCGGGACGAAGAATATGGCTGCATAGATACTGTCTCACAGAGATAGGAACGCAAGTACATCAACGAGTGACCGGCAGCTCCAGATCAACGCCTGAGCCGTCGATAAAGGCAGGCAGCCGCACATCGCGCGACGGCAACGCGACCGTAGCCAATCCCGGCGTGGTCAACTCGCCGCGTTGGTTTTCCGCAGCCAATTCGATATCCACCAAGCCCACCTGGTCCTTCACGTATTTGTGTATGACCTTTCCTTTGCAGAACGTGGTGTCTCCCATGATGTTGAAGCGCCGCATCTCCGTACGGACACGCTTTAACACCCCGGCATCGCCCATCCAGTTCGTCACGAGCGAGCACATCCATGATGAACGCTGTGGGCCATAGTCATAGGTGCCAGGAACGCCGACTTCCTTAGCCACCGACTCACGATGGTGGCCAATACCGGTGTATTCGACGCCGCCGCCCGCCTCCGGATTGCGAAAGAAATGGCCTGGATGCTTCACCGCCGCCTGCAATACCACGCCGTGCGTATGGCCGCGGCCGCATCCCACCAGGAACCCCATCGTGTCCATCAACGACAAGGGACCGCGCGCAATCGTCGGCAGCTCTTCGCCGACCTCAACGTCCTCCCAATAGCGTACGTTGGCGCCACGGATCTGTTTGGGCTCGTTCAGCACCATTTCGTCAATGCGATCACGCTCTTCGTCGGTGTACTCATGCTGGACGATCTCTTTGTACTTACCCGTATCGCGCGCCGCTTTACGTTCGTGGCGTGTGCAAGTCCCCAACGCCCGGGCGATCAATTCGCCGCGTTGGTTGTAATAGCTGGCCTCGACATACTGCAGCACCAGACGGCCCGAGAACTTGCTTTCTTTTTCCTCCACGCCAACGACGCGCTCGATAGCAGTGATGCGGTCATTCGGACGCACATGCCGGAACAGCTCCCAATCGTTGCCGGCATAAAAACCGTGAACGCCCGGCAATCCCCACCGGGTCCGGCCCAGCCAGCCAAACGCCATGGGAAACATGGGGTGGCCAAGCAGCGAACCATAACGCGTACTGCTGGCATAGCCGACATCGCGGTACAAGGGATTCAAATCGCCTATGCCATTGCACCAATTGCGCAGCGTGTCGGGCGTCGCATCCTGCAGATATGGCCCCTCAGGCCGCAAATGCAGGCCGATCATGGCGCGCGCCGCGGCGACGGCTTCATCAGTGATGCGGCCTTCGGCTGGCGCATTGCCTACGTCGGACTGGGCGATATTCAAAACGGTACTCATAGGTCAGCTCCTTGGCTAAATCAATAAAATGCAGAATGCATTCTTTGAATAATCACAGTTCCGCCTCAATGGCGAAACTCACTTTTGATATAGGAAATTATTCGATGCGGATGCCGGCGGCTTTGATAATCCCGCCCCACTTGGTCCGCTCGTTCTGCACGAACGTATCCAGTTGAGAGGGGCCCATCACCAATGGCTCTACGCCTATGTCCATCATGCGGTCGCGCGTCGCCGGTTGCTGTTGCACGCGCTGAATCAGTTCGCCAACACGAGCCACGATGGCCGCCGGTGTCCCACGCGGTGCAAACAAGGCATCCCATGCCACCACGTCGAAGCCTGTCACACCCTGCTCCGCAATGGATTTCACGCCCGGCAACATCTCGCTGGGATGCAGCGACGAAATCCCCAGCGCGCGTAACTTTCCGCTCAACACATAGGGCCGGGCCGCTGTCACCGTATCGATCACCAGCGGAATCTGGCCGCCCATGGTGTCGGTCAATGCCTGACCGGAGGCCTTGTATTTCACGGCAAATAGCGGCGCCTGCGCTGATTTTTCAAACTCGGCGCACACGACCTGTGCCGTCGTGCTGGGTAATCCCACATTGAGCGTGTCGGGCTGGGCACGGGCACGGTCAATCAGCGTAGCAATGCCATTAGCAGGCAAGTCCGCCGCCGACGTGCACAACACCATAGGCAGCAGCCCGATCATCGCGACGCCCACAAAATCGGCGGCAGGGTCATAACCCAGGCTGCTATAGAGAAACTCATTTGCCGCATTGGTGGCGTTCGTACCCAACAGAAACGTGTAGCCGTCTGCATTCGATCGCGCCGCGCTGGCTGTGCCTATATTTCCGCCCGCACCGGCACGATTCTCGATGATGATGGGTTGCGTCAGTGTCTTGCCGAGTTCCTGAGCCAAGAGACGTGTCAACAAATCAGCACCCTGCCCGGCAGCATAGGGAACCACGATGCGTATCGGTTTATCCGGCCACGAAGCGGCAGACACCGGCAGTGCACGTGCCGGCAGTCCCAGCCCCGCCAAGCCAGCTGACACTCCCCACGCCGCACCCGTGCGCAAGAATCTCCGCCTGCTCGAGCGTAATTCGCCTGTTGTTTTCATACTGTCTCCATGACCGGTACACACGATTTATGTTTATGCCGTCCGCATTTACAGAGCCAGGCCCGCCCGCGGCCAGGGCACCGCCAATAGCTGCCCATAGCCCGACAGCGTGATATAGGCGGTACGCAAATCGGCACCGCCAAAACAGATGTTGGTGCAATACCCCTCGGGCGCCTCGTGGAACTCCAGCCACTGGCCAGCAGGACTGAATACACTGATGCCTCCACGCACCAAGGTGGCCACGCAAATATTGCCCCCCTGCTCCACTGCCAACGAATCGAACCGCTGATATCCCGGCAGTCCATGCACCAAGCGTCCCCCGCAAGGCGACGGCCAAGGCTCTTGGGTCAATACACCGGGCGCCTCGACCGCGTAGGACCACAGCCGACTCGTCTCTGTCTCTGACACATACAGGGTCTGGCCATCGGGCGACAAGCCGATGCCATTTGGCGTCAACACAGGATGTGCTACCCGTCTAATCGCACTGCCATCGATACGGGCGTAATACACCGCGCCACGCAGAATGCGGTCTTCGAACGTCTTGCCGAAATCGGTGAACCAGAATCCGCCCTGTGTATCGAACACGATATCGTTCGGCCCATGCAGGGGCACGCCATCGCAATGCGTATACAACGTCGTCACCGCCCCCGTCTCAACATCAACACGTTGAATACTGCCGCCCGCGTAGTCCTCTGACGGACCTGTCGGCCGCGTAAATCCATCATCCGTACGCCAACTGAAGCCGCCGTTATTGCAGATATAGCACTGCCCGTCGGGCCCTAGCGCCGCGCCATTGGGACCACCACCCAGCTTGGCCACGACGCTCACCCGTCTATCGGGCGACACACGCAGCAGGCGTCCTCCCGCGATCTCCACGACCAATACGCTTCCATCCGTCAACGCGACCGGCCCCTCGGGAAACTGCAATCCAGATGCGATGATCTCGCCCTGTAGTTTTAGAGACTGCATACTGTGTCCTTGTTCATTATCGTGACGGCATATAGCTAGAGACGTAACCGTCTGGTGACTCACGTGGCCATAGCGCTCCCGCCAGACGATCCGGCAGGTGACGTCGACGACTGACTGCGCGAACCGAGATACGCATCGATGGCCTGTTGCCGCCCCTCGCGGCTACGCATCGCAGCCTCATCCAACTCGCCCACAATATGGCCATGGCGCAGCACCCAGGCATGGGACGCCAGTTTGGCGGCCGCATGAAAGCTCTGCTCGACCAACAGCGCACAAAGACTCTGTTCCTCTTGAATCCTCGCCAAGCGCTCATACACGCGTGCCACCAGCAACGGTGCCAAACCCAGCGAAGGCTCGTCCAGCAGCAACAACTGCGGCCCTGACATCAGGCCGCGCCCGATGGCCAGCATCTGTTGTTCGCCACCGCTCAATAATCCTGCCGCCGCCCGTCGCCGATTGGCGATCTCGGGAAAGAAATCCATGACCATCTGCTCGCGCTGTGCGCGAGTGCGCGCATCGACAAAATACGAACCCAGCCTCAGGTTTTCCTGGACCGTCAGATCCGACACGATCGCGCGGCCCTCCGGCACGTACACGATACCCAGGCGAAATCGCTGTGCAGCGCTCAGGCGAGTTATATCCCGCCCCCGAAACAGGATCGCGCCCTGCGCCGGCTCCAGGCCTGCGATCGCCCGCAAGGTGCTGGACTTTCCCGCTCCATTTGCCCCTAGCAGCGCAGCGACCTTAGAGTCCGTCATCGCAAAGCGAATCCCATGCAACACGGGGCCCGCGCCATAACGCACCGTCAAGCCATCGACCCGCAGCAGATCCGCTGTGACATCAGTCATCCTCGTCTCCCAGGTATACGCGCACCACATCGCGATTACTGCGGATCTGCTCTGGATTGCCCGAGGCGAGCAAGGTCCCTACGTTCAGCACATGGATGGTGTCGCATACCTCCATGATCAAATCCATATCGTGTTCGACCACTACCAACACCAGCCCGGGAGCCCGCAACTTTTTCAAGGCGGCAGCCAAATCCGCCGTTTCTACGGAATTCAACCCCGCCGCGGGCTCATCCAGCAGCAACACGCGCGGGTGGCCAGCAATAGCGCGCGCAATTTCGGCCAGTCGCAACACGCCCGGTGGCAGTTCGGCAGGCATCACATCGGCGACCTGCGATACCCCCAAACGATCCAATGCCGACAAGGCGCGCTCGCGGTGGAGGGCATTTTCTTTTTTCCCTTTCGGCAACGGCAGAAAAGCGTCCAGCCACCCTACGCTCGCCTCACGGTCCAGGCCGATCATCACGTTCTCGACCACGCTCAGCTCTGGACACAAGGCGACATGCTGAAAACTGCGCGAAAATCCCCGCGCCGCACGCTCAGTAGGGGCCATTTTTTCCAGGTGCTCGCCACCCAACAGAATGCTGCCTTGCTGCGGGCAATACAAGCCGGTCAGACAATTGAAAAAACTCGTTTTACCGGCACCGTTCGGCCCGATCAGACCGGTAATTTCCCCCGGCAACAATCGCACACCCACATGCTGCAGGACCTGTATGCCACCAAAAGACAACGACAGATCGTCAACTATCAGCGGTGTCCGCCCCAACACGTCGACCGTCATGCCTGTCCTCCTTGGAGCCTCGCCCGCACGGATGCCGGTAAAGCGTTGAAACCCAGCACAACAGTCAATAACGCCGCCCCATACAGAATGGGCACCCAGTCGCCGGCGCCAGCCAGCAGCAAAGGCATCAAGGTCAAAAATGCACCGCCTATCACACCGCCCACGATAGACAGCGAATACAGGCTCACCACCGAACCCACCAGCAGAAAAATCGACGTCCACAACGTGAAGCTATTGGGCGATACCGTGGAGGAGCTGAACGACAGCATGGCCCCGCCAATTGCTGCGATAGCGCCGCTAAGCGCCATGCAACTCAAGCGTGCCCAGCTTCGGCGCACGCCGAACGACTCGGCAGCATGGGCGGAAGTACGAATCAGCAACAATGCCTTGGCCTGGCGCGAGCGCCGAAACTGACGCAATAGCATGACAACCGCCACCAACCCAGCCAGCGGCAAATAATACCGCTGCATTTCTTTAGTCATGCCAGGCAACGCATCGAGCTTGACGTACAGACCTTCGTAGCCCCCTGTCACCGACGAAAAATGCAACAGGACTTCAGGCAAGGCCAGCGCCAGCGCCATGGTCGCGACGGCCAAATAAATTCCTGACAAGTGACGCGAGGGAAAAGCGAAGATCATGCCCAGCACCGCCCCTGCCAATGCCGCCACCGGCAGGCTCATCAGCAGCGATACGCCAGCGTACTTTTCCAACAACGCGACGGCGTAGGCGCCAGCTGCCACAAATACACCATGCCCGATCGAGACCTCGCCCCCATAGCGCACCAGAAACCCTACCGAAATAACCGCAATGGCATTGGCAAAACACAATCCCACGGTATAGGTCCAATATCCGCCCACCGCGATAGGCAACAGCAGCAGCACCAACACCCCTGCAATACCCACGCTGGCGCCCAACCGTTGGGATACCGTGGCATTCCCCTGATGGCCGAGCTTGCCGGCCGGATCGTTCACCGACATCATCACACTAGACACGAACACCTCCACGCACGGCAAGAATGCCTTTGGGGAATACGTTCAGCACAATCAGGATCGTCAACAACAAGTACGTATTGTTGAACTCGGCCGCCACATAGAACGACAGCAGATTCATGATCACACCGATGAAGATGCCGCCCAGCACGGCGCCCGGCAGGCTGTTGAACCCGCCGACCACCGCCGCCGCGAAGGCCTGCAGCATGAACGAGGCCACACTGGTCGACGACAAGAACGTGGTAGGCACAATCAACAATGCCGCCACCAACCCTAATAACCCCGCCACAACCCAGGAAAACAGATGTACGCGCCGCAGGCTCAGGCCACACACGCGGCTGGCGAATGGATGGGCCGACACCGCACGAAAAGCAATACCGATACGCGTGCGTTCGATCAGCACATATAGCAGCCCTATCGCCAACGCCGTCGTCACCAGCACGGCCATGTCGTAGGCGGTCACGAGGATAGGCCCCAACTCTGCCCGCCAATCGGGCAAGGGCAAATCCAGGGATACCACGTTAGAACCGAACAACAGTTGCGTCGCCCCTTGAGCGATCAGTCCAACCCCGAGCGTCGCGATCGTGCTGGTCAGATCCGATTTGAATACCAGAGGCGCGATCAGAAAATAGCTAACCGCCATGACCGCAATCATGATGGCAAACGTCAACACCACGGCAGCGCCCCACGCCATGTTGGAAAAGATGCCAGCCGTAAAACCGAACACCAGAAATGCCGCCAGGCCGGCCAGATTGCCATGCGCAAAATTCACGACGTTCGAGCTTTTATAGATCAGCACGATGCCTATCGCCCCCATCGCATACAGGCATCCGCTGATCATCCCCGCCCATACCAGGCCGATGACGTCATCCATGACGGCGCCCCTCTGATAGAGACGCCACCGTGTCCTTAACCTGGCTGTGTGGTTCCGTCTTTTCTTGCGCGCTTGCCGCGCTCCCCTCACTGTCATTGATCTCGATACCTTGATCGATGATCTCAATCACAGCCGGAAAGTATCGCCCGCTGTAGCCTGCCTTCGCCGTCGCGGTGTAATAGCGCTGAGCCAACTCCGTCACCCGAGCTGTCACCGCCATTTGCGCCGCCAGTTCCGAGACGTATGACAGATCCTTCAAGACATACTCAGGCGGGAAGGATTTCTCCGGAAACGTTCGTGGCAGCATGGCGCGGCGTCCATGATTACGCAGCACGAAACTATCGCCAGATCCCTTGGACACCGCATCCAACAGCACCTCTGGCTGTACGCCTGCACGTTCGCCCAGCACCATCATTTCCGCTAACGCCATCGTGTTCTCGAACACCAATGCGTTGTTGATGAGCTTCACGACCTGGCCGCATCCCACATCGCCGCAATGTGTGACATCCGACCCCATGTAATGCAGCCACGGCTCGATACGCGCATACAGATCCGTGTCAGCGCCTACCATGATGCTGAGTTCGCCACGCTGGGCGGCCTCGCGTGTACGCGCGACAGGTGCATCTGCGAAGGCCACACCCAGATTTTTCAGCTGAACGGCCACGGCACGCGCCGAGGCGACCGTTGTCGTGCTGAGATCGACAATCGCGTCAGGCCGGTGTTTTCCTCGCACCAGTCCTTGCTCTCCGAGGCAGACGCGCTCCACTTGTGGCCCGCCCGGCAAAGACAAGAACACCACATCAGCCTGATCCGCGACCTCTGCCACGCTCGCCGCCTGGCGCGCACGGGTGCCCTCCAGGGCCGAGAATGCGTCGGCATTCATATCGAAGGCAATCACATCGCCAGCGTGCTTGCTCGCGACATTTCTGCACATCGGACCGCCCATCACTCCCAGCCCGATAAATCCCAAGGTTGCTTGCGCGTTTGCCATGATGCGTCTCCGGCGGTCAGGCCATCCACATACCGCCGCTGATATCCAGCGAGGTACCAGTAATCCAGTTGGATGCCGGCGAACACAGGAACAGCGCCGCCTGGGCAATATCGTCTGGATTGCCATAACGGCCCAAGGGCACCGTCGCATTCGCCGCGGGAGCCCCGTCTTTGGTGATACTGGCCCACATCGCCGTCTCGACGGGTCCCGGCGCCAAGGTATTGGCGTACACACCGTGGGGTGCACCGGCTTTGGCTATCCATCGCATCATGCCGTGCACTGCCGACTTCGAGGCGACATAGGCGGGACCCGATGCGACACCGCCATTCTTCGCGGCAATCGAACCCGCAGCCAAGATTTTTCCGAAACCTTGCTCACACATCAAAGGAAACAGTTTTCGCGCCGGATTGACTACCCCACGAACATTGACCGACATTAATGCATCCCACTCGTCATCCGTGCTGTCGGCCAATGTCGTCCGCGCAATAATGCCTGCGCAGAGCACGAGAATATCGATCTTGCCATAGTCGTTGAGCACTCCGTCGATCACAGTGTCCGTTTGCGCGCGAGAGGTCACATCGTATTGGCGATAGTCAATCTCGGGCCCAATATCTGCGTGTTCGGCGCGATCCGTGGCGATGACCCTTGCCCCCGCCTGCTTGAACGCATTCGCAATGGCGCGTCCCATTGAACCCGCACCGCCGGTAATGAAAGCGACTTGTCCCTGCAAGTCCGCAGGGCCGCTTAAATGTTGTGCCATTGTCTTTTGTCTCCTGAATGTATTGTTCAATAGTGGACTGGATATAGCGCATTGCGAATCACACTGCCCCCGCGCATATCGTCAGCGTAATCAGCGATAGGTGGCCTTGGCCGACATGGCCAACTCGCCTTCCGGACCGCGCGCCCACAAGTCCACACTGCCGTCATCTGCCTCGCGGCCTTCCAACTGAAACGGACGAGCTACAAACAACGGGCTGACACCACGAAAGTCAAAGCTCGCCAATTGGCGTTCGCCACCGTGCTCCAGGGCAAATTGCTGCAATAACGTCGCCGTCAAGGGGCCATGTACGACGAGATCCGGATAACCTTCTTCGTGGCGGGCATAGGTCTGGTCGTAGTGAATACGATGACCATTGAAAGTCAATGCCGAATAACGAAACAGCAGGGTGGTATCAGGCTGCACCTCACGGCCCCATTGCGCGCGCCCTTCGTAACGCGGCGGCTTCGCAGCCTCAGCCGGTGCCGTCGTCACGGGCGTCGCCTCGCGGTACACAATATCCTGTTCCTCCACGAGGCAATCCTGCTGTTGGCATACAGTCGTGTGCTGCACCGTCACAAACCAGAGCGATCCGCGCTTGCCCACTTTGTTTTCGACTTTCAGGATGCGGCTGTGCCGAGTTGCCTGCGCCCCGATGGGCAAGTCTTTGACATAACGAATGCGACTGCCGGCCCACATGCGGCGCGGCAATTCAATCGGCGGCAAAAAACCGCCCCGCTGGGGATGACCATCCGTTCCCAGCCCACGGCGGCGGACCGCGCCATTGAAAAACAGCCACTGCCAGCCTGGTGGCAAAGCGTCCCCCTCGGCAGGCGCCGTTTCCCAATCCAAGGTCGCGGCCATTGCCGCTACCGCATTCGCGTTCACCTGCTCTGCACGCGATTCCTCGCGGCCCACCCATGCTGCATACTGCTCGCTCACACCCATTCCCCTACGATAGTTTTGCGTCAAAAACGGCTGCAGGATAGGGCTCAAATCCGCGCACCAACTTGAACCCACCACCATTCTGTGCCTGGATGATCCCCTCTTGGCGCGCGCCGCGATGGTCCCCTGCCTTGAAGGTCACTTCACGCGCGCCGCCCACGGCACGGTTCGTCATCGTTTCCATCACGTCGACGAGGTTTTCGCGTGCCAACGGTTTACCGCTGGCCAACAGCATGCGAAATCCTTCGACAAACAACGAAGCGTTACTCCAGCCATTGAGGCCAAACACACCAATGGGATCGTTGGGATAGAGCTTGGCGACTGTGTCGCGATAGGCTTTAATGGCCGCGTCATCCGCATCGACTGGCATCAGCCATGATGAAAAATACGTTCTGTCCAACAGCTTGCCGGCCAATTTGTACGTGGTCGGATCCGCTGTAAAAAATGGCGCCATCCATTTGGCTTTCAGTCCCAGGCGGTCCGCTGTCTTTAATGCCGCGGCCAAGTTCGCATTTGAACCAAACAGAATCACGACTTCCGCCTTGGCATTCGCAATGCGACGGACATGAGGAGTGAAATCCGTACTGCGAACCTCAAATGGAATCGACTCGGCAGGTTGCAGTTGTCGAGCCTGGATCAAAAGATCAAAACCCCGTTTTGCCGATCGCCCCAGTTCATCGTTTTCCCACAGTAGCGCCACACGACTGGCTTTGAGCCCATTGATGGCATAGTCCAGATTGGACGCAGCAGACCATCCATAATCCGGTAATAGCGGGAAGACCAGGCGATCGGAAAACAAGGCGGTTGCCCCACCGATCGGCCCGATCATCGGTAACCCGACCTCCTTGGCATAAGGAATCACCGCGACTGATTGCGCCGTGCCCACCGGCGCTGCCAACGCAAAGATCTTGTCCTCCTCGACCAGGCGCCGCGTTACCGCGACACTGCGCGCGGGTTCATAGCCGTCGTCATAAGTGACGAACTTGATCTTCCATCCGTCCAAGGCATTCGTATCGTTGACATGCTTGAAGCAGGCTTCGGCCGCTCGCGTCAAGATCGCATAGAAAGGCACGGGCCCGGTCACCGGCGTGAACGCGCCCACCGTCACCGTCTTGGATGCAGCATCGATACCAACCGCGCTCTGTTGTGCTCGCGCCCAGCCCGGCAAGGCAATGGTGGCCGCTGCCGCACAACCAGAAAGAAAAGTCCGTCTGTGCATGTTTTGTCTCCGTTTTTTGGATCGGTCGTTATCTGCTGCACGACTAAGAATGCATTCTATATTTTAATTAAACCCAAAAAATACGTACTTTCCCTAATGAAATTAATCAAAATCCCGTCTTTTTAAAAATATAGAATGCATTCTTTATCAAACAACAGGCAGGAGACGCTCGATGACTACCCCTACCCTCACCGGTTACCGCATCATTGAATTGGGAACCATGCTGGCGGCGCCGTTTGCAGCACACATCCTTTCGCAACTGGGTGCGGACGTCATCAAGGTCGAACCGCCGCGCGGAGATCCCACTCGCAGTCTGGTGCGAGGCGGCCCCAGCGGAACCTTCATCGCCTATAGCCATGGCAAAAAAAGCGTCTGCATCGATCTCGCCAGCCCGGCCGGCTATGACGCATTCTGCAAGCTGCTGCAGACGGCCGATGTGCTGGTGCATAACCTGGCGCCGAACGCGGCGCGCAAGCTGCGGCTCTCACGCGATGACTGCGCGGCAATCAATCCCAAACTGATTTATTGCCATATCCGTGGCTACGCCGCGGGCCCACAGGAAAACGACCTGGCATCGAACCCGGTGGCCGAAGCCTCTACCGGCGTCATGGAGGGTAACCGGATCAACGGCCGCCCTAGCCGGCTCGGGCCGTCGTACCACGATCAGTTTGCCGGTGCGTATGCGGTCATCGGCATTTTGTCGTCGTTGATTCAGCAGCAAAAGCACGATAAAGGCGATCATGTCGAAGTCGGCCTGTACGAAACCGGCCTGCATGTGGCCTCTCGCGATCTGGTGGGCGTACAGCTCAAAACGCAATTGCTCGGACGGCCGGAGCGCGAGCCGCATGGCGAGTTCAGCATGCCTGGCTATGGTGCCTATCGGACTGCAGATGAGCGCTGGCTGTACTTGCTGATACTCACCGATGGACATTGGCTGAAATTCTGCCAGGCGATGGGACTGCCGCAGGCGGACGACGCCAGCCTTTATCACCTGCGCGATCGAAAAAAAGCGCGCGAACAGGTCGAAGACATCGTCAAAGAAGCCATCGCGGCATATCCCTTTGACGAGGCCGTTGCACGGCTGAAAGCGGGCGGCGTCGGCTGCACCGAGGTGTTGCCTCTGGAACGCGTCCTGGAAGCCCCCCAAGCCCACCAGCCAGGCAAGTTGCGCCAAGTGCGGTATCGCGGGCTGGACTTCGACGTTCCGGAATTTCCGCGTCTGCATGCCGCCGAAGCAGATGCTCCCCTCTTGCCGCCCGCGGAGTTGGGCGAGCACACCGTAGAAGTGCTGCGCACAGCCGGACTGACATCCGGACAATGCGACGCACTCCTCGCCAGCGGCGCGATCGCCGCGGTTCACTCTGGCGACTTTGCATGGGCGCCAGTACGCAAAGAAGCTTGAACGGGCAGGTGGAGCCGTTCTCATCTATAACGGAGACAACAATGCATAGATTCACCTTTGTCAGAGGGACAAAACGGCCCCTCGCCACACCCATCGTTTCGCGCATCATGAGCGGTGTCACCGCCTGCGCAGCCTCGATGATCTTATTGACAGCAGCGGCCCCACAGACCGCCGAAGCGGCGGACTTTCCCAATAAGCCCATTCGGCTGATCGTGGGATTCCCTCCAGGCGGCGGCGCGGATTTTGTCGCCAGACAGGTCGCGCAACAGCTGGGAGAAACGCTGCGCACCAGCGTGGTCGTCGACAACAAGCCCGGCGCGAACGGCACCATCGCGGCATCCGAAGTCGCACGCAGCGCTGCCGATGGCTACACCTTGCTGCTAGGCGTGACCGCATCGCAGGCCATCAGCCCTGCACTGACGCCATCGCTGCCCTACGACGCAATCAAGGACTTCACGCCGATCACTCAGATTGGCTACACCCCTCTAGTGCTTGTCGTGAATCCGAAACTACCGGTCAAATCTCTGGCGGATTTCCTGCAATATGCCAAGGACAGCAAGAAGCCAATCATCTACGGATCAGCGGGCGTCGGCAACATCACCCATCTGGCGGCGGAAATGTTTCTGCAATCGGCTGGCGTCACAAACTTTCAACACGTACCCTATAAGGGTAGCGCCCAAGTCATCACCGACCTGATAGGCGGCAGAGTCGATGCCTACTTCGACACCTTGCCCTCGTCATTACCCTATATCCAAAGCGGACAGGTCCGTGCGCTGGCCGTCACCAGCACTGAACGGGCCAGCAACGCGCCGTCGATTCCCACAGCACAAGAAGCAGGCGTACCTGGGTTTCACACCACGACATGGTTCGGCGTATTCGGCCCGGCAAAACTCAGCCCGCAAATCACGGAAGCATTGTATAAAGCCATGCGCAACGGCATGGGAAGCAAGGCCGCGACAGAAAGCATGATCACACGCGGCGTGCAGCCAGTGCTGGATCGGCCCGACGAATTCGCCACGGAACTGCAAGCGGATCTGAAACGCTGGCGAGAGGTCGCCGGCAAGGCCAACATATCGCTCTGACAACTACTCAGCGCGACCCGCTATTGATCTCGCGCCGCTGCGCGACCAGCGCCAGCTCTCACCCTTTCGCGCAGCGTACGATGATCGTACCCCGGCGGCCGCAGTCCTCGACGCCGCAACTCGGGAATGACGAGATCTGAAAACTCGTCCATGCAGCCCGGCAAGGTGTGGCTGATACAAATAAAGCCGTCACCACCGCCTTCTTGCAGCAACTGCTGCAACTGGTCCGCAATGTCCACCGCTGTCCCGACAATATGCGGACCTTGGCCCGCTGCAAAATGGCGTGCAATCTCCGCGAGAGGTGTCTCTCGCGGAAAATCCTCGGTAATCACGGACAAATGACCGCGTATACCACTGGTCTCGCCAATATCAGGAAATGGTGAATCCGGATCAAAACGCGAAAGATCAATATTCAAGAACGCCGACAGCATCGTCAGCCCCGCCTTCACGGTGACGTTGTCGCGAATCGCCTGCTGCTTACGCAGTGCCTCTGCACGTGTCTCTCCCACGATCGGCACAATCCCCCACAGGATGCGGACATCCTCGGGACGGCGGTTCGCTTGCCGCGCGGCTTCATGCACTCGAGTCTGGAACTCTCTCATGCCCTGGGTCGAGTGGCGCAAGCCAAACACCAGATCCGCGTGACGCCCGGCGAACGCCGATCCCGCCGGCGATGACCCCGCCTGAGCGATCAACGGATGCCCTTGCGGAGAATGCGGAACGGTAAAGCGCCCTTTGCTGGAAAAGTACTCGCCCTGAAAGTCAATCGGCGCGACCTTTTGCGGATCGGCAAAAACGCCTTGTACCCGATCAGCAATGATGGCATCTGGCGCCCAGCTATCCCACAGCGTGCGGCACAGTGCCAGGTATTCCTCGGCCCGCGTATAGCGTTGGTCATGCTCGTCGAGCGTCTGTCCGAACTGCCTCGCCTCCAGCTCGCCAGCGGTCGTCACAAGGTTCCATCCCACCCGGCCCTCGGTCAAATGATCCAGGGTGGCAAACATCCTGGCTGTCCAGAACGGCGGCAAGAATGCCGTACTCAGCGTCGCGATAAAGCCCACATGCTGCGTCACGCGCGCCATGATGGGAATCAATGGCAATGGATCATGGCGTGGGCACTGCACCGCATAGCGCAACGTGTCATCGCTGCTGCCGCGATAGGTCTCGTAAATCGAATAGGAATCCGACAAAAAAATCGTATCGATCCCGCCGCGCTCCGCTGTGCGAGCCACATGCTCCCAATACTCAGGACGATCGTAGCGCAAGCCCTGAAACGACCGGGGCAGACGCCATTGCCCCACCGTATGAGGAGACGCCGAATGCGAAAGAAAATACGCCAGCAGCATGACTATCCCTTCTGCATCAACGCGTAGAGACGTTGGGCCGTTCGATGCCCAGCACATGCCGCGCCACAATCCCCTTTTGCTTGTCCACGGAATCATGCAGCGTCAGAGTGCGGGCATTGCGCCAATGACGATCGAACGCCCAATCACGCGT
Source organism: Bordetella tumbae (assembly GCF_965139195.1). Taxonomy (GTDB): domain Bacteria; phylum Pseudomonadota; class Gammaproteobacteria; order Burkholderiales; family Burkholderiaceae_B; genus Bordetella_A; species Bordetella_A tumbae. The sequence continues at coordinate 40,665 of NZ_CBCSJH010000011.1, forward strand.
GGCGGAGCGTGCTCCACCCACCTGAAACAGACGCGAGCCAGCCTCCAGGGAACTCGCACTCGCATGGACTTTGGCCTGATAGACAGCCACCAACACATCGGAGATGTCTGCCTCCTGCCGCAGATACGCATCCATGCCCCGGGCCGCCTCGCGAATCAAGGCCCGGCTCGCCGACAACGCGATGCGTATGTCACCCACATGCGCTTGTATGGCAGGCTCATCGGCCGGCCGCTGATAGCCATGCGTAGGCTTGAGCGTGCCGTGTACGAATTTCAGCGTGTCGTCCAGCGCAGCTTCGCCGATGCCGGCGAGAATGGCCGCAAAACCTAATTGGTATAACGGAGCAAAGAGCGCACCATGCGGTGCGCTGGCGGGATTGCCCACGACCCAATGGGCAGACACATTGCCAGGCGCAACGCGCAAGCGGCCACTGGCCGTAGCACGCTGACCTACGCCATTCCAGGTATCCTGGATCTCCACGGCGGGATGATTGCGCGGCAATACCACCAGCACGGATTCCGGGGGTCGCCCATCGTCCTCGGTAACCGTCGCGCACTGAAACAGCGCATACTGGCAACCCACCGATCCCGTGGCAAAGGCCTTTTCCGCCGTGATGTGCCATTGTCCATCCGGAAGCGGCGTCGCGATGGATTTGACGTTGACACGCTTGTTGTCATGCGTAAAACGCTCGTCTGGCTCCGCACCCACAAAGCAGAACGACGCCCCTCGCCGCTGCACCGCGCTGGCGATCTCATCCAGCAGCGCATCGCTCGCCAACTGTTCTAACGTATAGAGCGCCCCATTTTGTACAGTGAACAACTGTGCCGTATTGCTGCACGCTCTCGCCAACCCCGTCACCACCTCAAAGAAATCGGCAAACGACGTTTCGCGGCCCAATCCCGCGCCGCCTCGCTGACGGGACAGTCCCACTTGCAAAAGTCCGCTGCGATGCAGCGCCGCCATGTTTTCAGAGGGGAAGCGTGCCTCGGCATCGACGGCGGCAGATCGCTCGGCCAGCCGGGAGGCCACCGTATCCAGGGATTGACGCAACGACAACGCGGTGTCGGATTTCGGGGCAGACATAGGTCTCCGTTTCCAATGAAGTCAGTACGAACTCAAGCGTAGCGATAGCGTGCGCCAGGATGCGATGCCGGCAAGTGCGGTCCGCGTCCCGGGAAAAGTTTTTCACGCAGCGTTCCTGGCGCATACTGCGTCGCATAGCGGCCACGGCTCTGCAATTCAGGCACGACCAGATCAACAAATGAGGTCAAGCTCTCTGGCACGACCAGGCGTCGCAGATTGAAGCCGTCCACGCCCGTCTGATCGACCCACTCAATCAATTGATCCGCGACCTCGACGGGGCTGCCCACGATAAAGGGCCCGCGCCCGCCAATCTGATCAAAGCGCGCCATATCACGTGGCGTAATCGGCCGGCCTGCACGCTTGGTCAGATTCTCGACCGTCGATTGCAGCGCATTGCTTTTGACGAACTGCAGCGGCTCATCGGGATCGAGCCTGGAAAAATCGATGCCGGTCCAGCCCGATACCAAGACCAGCTGCCCGACGGGATCCACATAACGCGCGTATTCCTCTTGCAGCGCCCGGGCCTCGGCTGAGGTGGGCGCCACCAGGACGGTCGCGCCCAAATACAGCAGGACATCGTCGGCCCGGCGGCCCGCGTCCACGGCATGCTGACGAATATCGCGTGCCGCCTGCGCCACAATCGCGGGCGTTTGCCCCTCCAGGAACACGCACTCGGCATGCGTACCAGCAAAGGCCTTACCTCGACCCGAGGCGCCCGCCTGATACAACAAGGGCGTGCGTTGCGGTGAAGGCTCAGCCAGATTGAAGCCCTCCACGCGATAATACGGCCCCTCATGAACGACCTTTCTCACCTGCGCAGGGTCGATATAAGCGCCACGGGGACGGCGGTCCCGAATCACGGCCGAGCCGCTCCAACTCCCCTCCCACAGCTTGTAGGCAGCCTGCAGGAAATCCTCGCCCGCGGCATAACGCTCATCATGCTCGCGGGCTTTCGCGAGGCCCATTCCACGCGCGGCGCTATCCAAATATCCGGTCACGACATTCCAGCCGGCCCGGCCCTGAGTCAAGTGGTCCAACGTAGAAAAACGGCGCGCAAACTGATAAGGATGCTCGTAAGTCAGATTTGCGGTAACACCAAAGCCGATATGCGTTGTCGCATGGGCCATCGCAGGAACCGTCAATATTGGGTCGTGCGAAGGAGATTGCGAGCCTTCGTGCAACGTCGCCCCGGCATCTCCACCATAGATGTCGTAGATCCCGAACACATCGGCCAAAAACACACCATCAAACAAACCGCGCTCGGCCGTCACGGCCAGGTCTACCCAGTAGTCCAGGCGATTGTGATCCACGGAACGATCGCGGGGATGCCGCCAAAACCCCGCCCACGAATGGGACGGCGCGTTCATATGAAAAGCGTTCAGGCGTATGTGCTTGCTCATTTGCGAGACGTAATGGTGCGGTTCCACAGATCCTGAGCGCGTTCGTGCGCCGCCCAGTATTTATCCCAATTGGGGTGATACAGCGTCTTGGCTTGCTCGGACGTGTAAATCAGCTTGGCAGCCAACGACTTGTCCGCATCGATGACAGGGGTGAGCAAACGATTGGTCGGCCCGTAGTTGAAATCCACGGCGTTGCCCAGTTGATACAAGGGGCCATAGATTTCATTCAAGAACTGAGCCGCCAATTCCGGATGCGGCGTCCCTTTCACGATATCTGCCGTCGACGCATAGGCAATCGACCCTTCCTTTGGACGCACGGCACGAGCGGGTTTGTACACGTCCTGCAGAGAATAGGCCCGGCCGTCCGCGATCACGGTCAGCCAGATATCGCCTGACTTGATCAATTGCTCGGCTTGTTGCGAGGTGGACCAATAACTGCGCGCGCCCACACGCGCGACTTCTTCCACGGCCTTGCTCAAATCGCTTTCGTCGCCTCCGAGCAGCCGTGAAGTCTGAATCAGCAACGCGCGGCCAGCGCCATTGGCCAAATCGGGCAAGGCGACATGGCCCGCCAGCCGCTTATCCCACAAGTCTTTCCAGGAGACTGGGGCCGGTATCCCTGCTTCTTGATACTTGTCCGCGTTGTAGACAAAGATCGCAGACACAAAATCGAAATCCGGACTATAGCCATCCACACCCTTGGCCTCGTCGAAGGCCAGACGCGCATTGGGCACCTTGTCATAGTCGAACTTCTCCAATACCCCTGCCTGGATAGCCTGGGCACGTACATCGCCATCGAGCAGCACGACGTCATAGGGTACATTTCGTCCACGCGCCGCCACCAGCTTGGCTAGATGATCGATGGAAGCCCCGTCGATGAACTGCACCTTCACGCCAGTCTTGTTCGTAAAAATGTCGCCGGCGTATTTGATTTGCGTCTGGGTGGATTTTCCTCCCCACGACGATACGCGCAACACGATATTTCCGTCCGGCGCCGGCTGCGCCGCCGCGATAGCTCCAGCCAAGGTCAAGACCGTGGCGGAAAACACTTGCAACCATTTCAAAATAGCATCTCCGGAACAGGTTTCGAGAGCGCAGCGCTTAGTCTCGCACCAGTACTCGCTCTAGTTGAAAGAATCGGTTCAACAGCAGTAAAAGAACGGCCCAGGCCGCCACGATCAGGGTACTGAGTGCGGTGATCGCGTTGTCGAATTCGACTTCCATGGCCGTGAACAACTTGACAGGCAATGTAGGGGTGCCGGGGTCTCCCATGAACCAGGCCACCACGACGTCATCGAACGACAAGACGAACGCGAACAGCATGCCGGCGATAACGCCCGGCACGATCAACGGTACCGTCACTCGCCAGAACACCTGCCACGGCGTCGCGCCCAGATTCTGGGCTGCCTCATCCAGCGTGTTGTCATAGTGTGCAAAAGCGGCAATGACCGAACGCACCAGTAACGGCAAGGTAAACACCGACTGCATCAACACGATGCCGGCGCTGTTGCCATTCAAGCTGTAACCCCAGCTGTCGGCGACCCACATGGAAAACTTGAATCCCGCCACGGCAATCACGATGGTGGGAACACCCAGTGGCGCGATACACAAGGTGTTGATAATCGAACTTCCCGGCAAGCGGCCACGCACCAATGCCAACGACAAGGGCACACCCAGCACTGTCACCAGCGCGGTTGTCCAGGCGCCCAAGGACAAGCTATAGCGCAGCGCGTCAAAATAGGGATCTGGAATGGACTGATACCAATGCAAGGTCCAGTCACTCGGCGGAAAAGCCAAGGCACCGCTGCGCGAAAACGAGGCGCTGACGATCCCCAGGAACGGCAAAACCAGAAACAACGGCACGGCCCAAATGGCGGCTCGCAATAACGCCCGCTGAACACGCGACGACATCGTTGTGTTCATCACACTCGGCTCCGGCCTAGTTTCAGAGCGAGCAACATCGCCACCGACGCAGCTACCATCGTCAAGATCGCCGCGGTGGCCCCGACGGGATAATTCAGCAGTCCGCGCATCTGCTGATCAATGTACAGCGCCATCAACATAACCCGCTTGCCGCCAAGTATGGCGGGCGTCACCAATGCGCTGATGGACGCCATGAAAACCATCAAGGTTCCCGCCACCAGTCCTGGACGACTCAAGGGCAGAATCACTTTCAAGAACACCTGCCACGGCGCCGCGCCCAGATTGATGGCGGCCTCTTCCAACGCAGGATCGATTTTCCGTATGACCGCCATCAACATCAACACCATGAACGGCAACTCGACATGCACCATCCCGATGAGCGCACCGGTGTAGTTGTATATCCATTCGACAGGCTCCGCTCGCAGCCCCGCCGCCTGCAGAATCTGATTCAGCACACCTCGCTCGCTGAGCACGGGTATCCATCCGAGATTCCGGATCACAGCACTGATCAACAATGGCAATACCGTGATGAACAGCAAGGGCGTGCGCCATGGCCCCCGCATGCGAGCCAGCTTATAGCTGAATGGAAAAGCCATCACCGCACAGATCAAGGCTGTCGATGCACCGAACAGCCCGGTATCCCAAAGGATCCCCAGATAATAGGTATCGGTGAGAAAACGCTGGTAATTCACCAGGCTCCATTCAGGACCCACCCTGCCCATGCTGCCCCCGGGATGCAGGGACAGCGCCAGCAGGTAGCAAAGCGGCGCCAGAAAAAACAAGGCCAGAAAAATCGAACCCGGCACAGCCAACGCCCCGACGCGGGACAACGCGGCCTCGCGCCTGCCGATGCAGACCGATGAGGTCTCCGACACACGCAATACAGCGTCTTGGCTCATGCCGTTGCCTCGTCAGGCAACAGCAACGCGTCCTCATGACTCCAGCTCAGCGTGACCGCCTCGCCCGACACCGGTATCACCCGATTGTTGACCTTGGCTACGATGCGTACGTCATCTTCGGCCCGCACGTCCACCAGCCAGCCATCTCCCGCGTAAGTGACTTGCTCCACCTGGCCGCGAATCCGATTGGGCAGCTCTGCACCCAGCTGAATACGCTCCGGACGCAACGCCAGCAGCAACGGTTCTTCCCGCTCTGGGCGACGCCCCGCATCGAACTCCACTCGCCATTGATAGGTTCCGCCGGGGCGCCCCACAAGCCACCCGCCCCTTTCTGGATCCTGCTTCGCACGCACGGATAACAGATTGATCTTGCCAATAAAGCTCGCCACGTAACGATCGGCAGGCCGATCGTATAGCGTCTTGGGCGCGCCTATCTGCACAATGCCGCCTTGCCGCATGACGACGACACGGTCCGACAGGCTCAACGCCTCGTTTTGATCGTGCGTCACAAAGATCGTGGTAATGCCCACCTCTTTCTGAATACGCTTGATCTCCTGTTGCAACTCTTCGCGCAGCTTCTGATCCAGTGCCCCCAAAGGCTCATCCAGCAACAGCACGCGGGGGCTGAATATCAACGCCCGTGCCAGAGCGACCCGCTGTTTCTGACCTCCCGACAATTGATCGGGATAACGATTCCCGTAGCCAGGCAATCGAATGCGCTCCAACGCATCCTCTACGCGCCGCCGAATATCGTGTCGATTGACCTTGCGCAGCTGCAGTCCGAATGCCAGGTTCTGCGCGACGGAAAGATGAGGAAACAAGGCATATTGCTGAAACACCATGCCCGTGTTGCGCCGGTAGGCTGGCACGCTCGTCACATCCTGTCCTGCAATACGCACCACTCCTGAGTCCGGCGCAATGAACCCCGCCACCATGCGCAAACATGTCGTTTTCCCGCAGCCGCTCGGGCCCAGCAAGGTCAAGAACTCGCCGTCTTGCACCGACAGTGAGACCTGATTCACCACCGGCGCGCCACCGTAGTTCTTTACAACACTCTGGAGCTCGACGCTTGCCATGATCCTGGAGGCTCAAAGTTGATAGCCCGGACCGCCGCCATCAAGCGCGAGGGTCGATCCATTGACGAACGCTGCCGCATCAGACAATAGGTATGAGGCTGCATGTGCGACATCCAAAGGTTCGCCCGGCGCACCCAATGCAACGGAGGCATACTGGTTTTTACCCTTGCCATCACCGGGTTCCGCGTCCTCTAGCGCCTGATAACGCGGAGAGCGAATTGGGCCAGGCGCAATAGCGTTGGTCCGTACGCCATGACGGCCATAGCGACGGCCCAGGCCTTGAACCAGCAGATCCAGGGCCGCATTCACACTGGAGCCTGGAAAATGCTGTGGTGGAGGATCAATACCTCCACGCCCGCTAATCACGACGACCGCGCCCTTTCCTTGTTTGATCAACACAGGCAAGGCCGCTCGGACGACGCGTACGCTTCCCAATAGCTTTGCTTCCAGCACGGCATACCAGGCATCGTCGCTCAATTCGAGAAAGTCGCCGAATGCGCCCACATTAGTGCTGACAACCACGCCGTCCAATCGGCCGTAGGTCGAAACGATATGATCCGCGGCGGCCTGCACAGCGCTGGTGTTCTTCACATCCAGTGCGAGTAGACGAATACCAGCCGACTCAACGAAATCCTCCGCGCGCACTGAGCGCGAACTCGCGATCACCGTTGCGCCTTCGGTGGCAAGGTGCCGCGCTATCGCGCCGCCCAGCGCGCCCGACGCCCCAGTGACCCAAATGACTTTCCCAGTATGTGCTGCCATCGCTCGATTTCCACGATCTCAGTTGTCTCGTCGCACCGGACGAAAGTCGACCATCCTATCGAGCCCATACGTTCACACCAACCAAGTTTTCCTTGTTTGCATATAGCTTCTATCCTTCCTACCTATTTTCAAATAAGACATCCGTCGTTATCGCGACGCCAACTTGTGATTAGTATTTCCGGTCTTATTCATTGAACGTGGAATATCCTCACATGACTCCCTCTCGTTCATCCGCTCCGCGCTAGCACGCGCCCTCGTTCGCGATCCGGAGCTGCTGCTCTTGGATGAGCCCTTCGCGGCACTGGACGCTCTGACGCGGCTGCAAATGCAGAGATTGATCGCCCGCCTATGGCAACGCCATGCCGCGACGATTCTGCTGGTGACGCACGACGTAGATGAAGCCCTGTTGCTCGCCGATCGCGTGCTCGTTCTGGAGCACGGACGTGTCGGCGAGGATCTGCCTATTGATCTGGAGCGGCCGCGCCGAACGACACAATCCGATTTTGCTCAGTTGCGCGAGCATCTGCTCAAGCGGCTCGGCGTAACGGAACAACAGGACGCCTGATTCTCGTCATTCTTTTTTCTCTGGAGCCTCAACCATCGTGTCTGCCTCATCCCTGCCCCCCATCGAGCTGTCCGATCTACTCGCCCTGCTACCGTGGGTAGCCGAGCAAGAAGCCACGCCTGATCGAGACACCCCCGCGGTCACGCAAACCCTCAAGAGGCTCAAGCAAGCTCGCGTCGGCGCTCTGCGCCTGCGGCGCGATGAGGGTGGCGGCGGCGTTTCCCTGCCTCAGCTTTTTGATTTTGTCATAGTGCTGGCTCGCGCCGACTCCAGTGTCGCCCACTCGCTGCGCAATCACCTCAACGTCACCGAGACATTTCTCATTGACCGCTCGCGTATCCCCGTCTTTGAGGACTATCTGGGCCGCGTTGCGAAGGGCGAAACGTTTGGCACCTCCGCGACGGAACTGGGCAAGCAGAACGTCGGCAACCTGAAATACGACACGGCGGTGACCGCCACGCCCGACGGACTGCGCCTGAGCGGCCGCAAGTTCTACAGCACAGGAAATCTCTACGCCGACTATCTGTACGTCTATGCAGTCAACACCGAAGGAAAATCCACCAAAGTCGTGGTTCCGGCATCGCGTCAAGGCGTCGACGTGGCCGATGACTGGGACGGGTTTGGCCAGGAATTCACCGGCAGCGGCAGTACAACCTACACCAATGTCGCCGTCGACCAAAACGACATCGTCGATGATACCCAGGGCACCAAACTGCCGTACTTCGCGACGTTCCCGCAGTTATATCTCTCCGCTGTGGTGGCCGGAATCCTGCAGCGCATAGTCGATGACGCGGTCGTCCTGCTCAAAGCCAGGGAACGTAATTTCTATCATGCAGTAGAGCCTGTTCCGGCGGATGATCCCCTGCCGCAAACCGTCATCGGGCGACTCGCCAGCGCGGCACATCTGGCTCGAGTCGGCGTCCTCGAGGCCGCTCAATGGCTAGGCCAGGCATTCGACAGCGCGGCCACGGGCAACCCCGATGCCCAGCTATTCGAACGGGCCGCCGAGAGCACTGCTCGCACCAAGGTGGTCATCGACGAATTGGCCCTGAGGGCCGCGGGCGAGCTGTTCGAGGTCGCGGGCGCCTCCGCCATCCGGCGCGGCAACCGCTTGGACCGTCATTGGCGCAATCTGCGCACCGTCACGGCGCATAACCCGATTGCATACAAGGCACTGGCCATCGGACGCAAGCTCGTACATGGCACGCCGTTACCGTCGCTGTCCTATTTTTGATAGCCCTTTTTCCTGTTTCTGGATCTATCATGACTCTGCCATCCTCTTCGACACCACTCGTCTCGTTCGAGACTATCACCGCACAAGCCTTGCAAGACATCCTGCACGACGGCAACGAGCTCGCGGTCTTGGACGTACGCCCGCAAGGCATCTATGCCCGCGAACACCTGCTGCTGGCGGCCTCGGCACCTTATTGGCGGCTGGAGCTGGATATTGACAGTCTGGTCCCGCGCCGCCACACACGTATCGTGCTGATCGATGCGGATGGCAGCGAATCCACTCAAGCTGCGCTCAAGCTGACCATCCTGGGATATAGCAGTATCCATATCCTGCAAGGCGGCATCACGAGCTGGAAGGCCGCTGGCTTCGAACTCTACAGCGGCACCAATGTACTGAGCAAAGCATTTGGCGAACTGCTGGAACACGAGTTGGGCACGCCTCACATCGATGCCAGCGAACTCAAGCAACGCCTATCGCGAGGCGACAATCTGGTCGTGGTCGACAGCCGCACGAGCGAGGAATTCGAGGCGTTCAGCATCCCCGGCGCGCACAGCCTGCCTGGCGCTGAGTTGGTCTATCGTATTGGCGAGGTTGCCCCCGATCCCGAGACACTCATCGTCGTGAATTGCGCGGGCCGCACACGCAGTATCGTCGGAGCGCAGACCCTCATCAACGCAGGCCTGCCCAATCGCGTCGTATCGCTGCGAAACGGCACAATGGCGTGGCTGATCGAAGGAGAAACCCTGGCCAATGGCCGCGTGCAGCCCGCACCGACACCGCGTGGTCACTCTCTGGACGTCGCACGGCAGCGCGCACGCGATATGGCGCAACGGGCCGGCGTGACGCAACTGGATGGCGAGGCATTGCAGGCGCTGGAACGCCAGGGCGTGACCGTGTACCGCTTCGATGTCCGCGACAAACAAGAATACCTGGCAGGGCATTTACCCGGCTGGCGATGGGCCCCCGGCGGCCAACTGGTGCAAGCGACAGACGAATACGCTGCCACGCGCGGCGCACATATCGTGCTGGCGGACTGGGATGGCGTACGCGCCCAAACGACCGCGGCGTGGCTGGCCCAATTGGGCGGCTACCACGTGCATGTTTATGCCGTCCATGCCGAAACACAGCACGCCCTGGAAATCGGTCCTGAAACACAACGGGTGCTGCAGGCGTACTCGGAGTCTCCCGAGTGGATCACGCCCACCGAATTGGCCGAGTTGCAGAAGCATGCCAATCCTGAAGTCATCGAGATTGAAAACAGCGTCGCCTATGCCCGCCGCCATATTGCCGGCGCGCGCTTTATCGCGCCGCATGGCCTGCAGGCTCATCTGGCAAGCCTGCCGGCCAATACCCCTGTCGTACTGGCCTCGACAGACGGCACATGGGCTCGTGCCGTCGCGCAGGCCCTGGTCGCACAAGGGGTGCCAGCGCGGCCGCTGCAAGGCGGCACAGCCGCCTGGCATCAGGCTGGGCTTGCCTCGGGCCAAGGCCGTGAACGCTTGCTGACCGGGCGAGACGATGCCTGGTACAACCCATACGTGTTCGATACGATCGAGGAACGGGATCGCAACTTCAACACTTATCTGGATTGGGAGCTGGGGCTCGTCACCCAGCTGGAGCGCGAGCCCCGTACGGGCATAGACCTGAAGGGATCCTTGCACGCCCCAGCCTGAACCGGGGCTCACCCGAACATGCCGAGGCTTACGCCTCGGCGTACTGACTCGCGGGCCGCGGCAAGGCGAAATGATCCCGCAATGTCGTACCCTCGTAATCGCGTCGAAAGAGTCCGCGCCGCTGCAAAATGGGGATGACATGATCCACCACCGCCTCCAGGCCGCTCGGGAACACATCGGCATTCAAGTTGAACCCATCGGCGGCACGCTGCAGAAACCAGGTTTCTATCGTATCGGCGACTTGCTCGGGTGTCCCGATCACAATGCGATGCGCGCCGGGATTTCTGTCCAGCAACTCCCTGACCGTCAGATTATCAGCGCGCGCCAGTTGCAACGTTGCGTCCACAAAACCCTGCGACTGATCTCCACGCGCTACCTTGGCTATCTTCTCGTAAGGTAATGGTCGGTCCAACGGCAGATCATCGGCGTCCACCCCCAATACCTGAGCAAAGCCAGCAAGCGCAGCCTCCCAATCGATCAATTCATCCATCTCTGCTTTACGCGCGCGGGCTTGCGCTTCGGTACCGCCGATGACGGGGAACAGCCCCGGCAGGATATGAATGTGTTCAGGATTGCGTCCCAACGCGCGAGCCCGGCCCTTGATGTCCGCATAGAAGCGTTGGCCGCCCTCCACTGTCGTTTGCGCCGTAAACACAGCGTCTGCCGTTGCGGCCGCCAGCTCACGCCCGCCTTCCGAAGAACCCGCTTGTATCAATACCGGCCGCCCCTGCGGGCTGCGGGGCAGGTTCAATGGCCCATCCACTTGAAAATAGGTTCCACGATGGTGAATAGCATGCACACGGTCGGGGTCGGCGTAGCGCCCTGTATCCTGATCCGCCAACAACGCGCCGTCCTCCCAGCTATCCCAGAGCTTAGCCAGCACATCGACAAATTCGCGGGCACGCGCGTAACGCTCGGCCTTGTCCGGAACACGCGATAGACTGAAATTCGCTGCCGCCGCCGCATCATAGGTCGTCACGACATTCAAGGCGACACGTCCTCCCGTCAGATGATCCACACTGCTGAAGCGGCGTGCGAGATTGAACGGATCGTTATACGTACTGGACGCCGTGGCGATCAACCCCAGATGTGTCGTGTGAGCGGCCAACGCCGTAAGCAGCACGGTGGGCTCCAGCGCCTGCGATGGCCCTCTCGCGTGTCCTTTTAGTGCCACCGCGTCAGACAGGAACAACGCATCGAGTTTTCCGCGTTCGGCCACATTCGCAATCTGTTGGTAAAACCGCAGATCAACAATGGCATTAGGTTGATTCAGCAGCCGCCAACCCGCGGGATGACGGCCCAGCGCGGTCACATTCGTGTTCAGGTGTAGTTGACGTTTCGCTGTCATGAGTCACGAAAATCCAATAAGAAAACAAGCTCACGAGTATGCGAGAACACGACCCATTGGTCTAATATCCATTCGCGATTTGCGTAGCACCGGTTGTCGTAAGCACGCAGATAGACGAGCCCGTGGCATCAATGCACGTTAAGTCAATTGAGCTATGTAGAAATTAAAACTTATTGGTTCGTTTGACACGATGCCGTTTCTATACTGACTCATTCGATCACGCTATATCACCACGGGTGGCAAATGCTTGCCAAGGAATCGATCATCTCCGCCGAGTCCATCGGCACGGATGGCACAACGACGTTAATTTCACCAACGGCAATAGGCTCTCGCGACGCCGTTGACCCAGGGCGCGCCAGGCGCGTTGCCATACCAGAAACCGTATGGCGGCTATTGGTCCCGCTATTGCTGGTGATTACCTGGCAAGCCGTATCCTCTCTCGGTTGGGTCAACGATTTCGTGTTGCCCTCTCCGGCAGCGGTATTGCAGGCCTACGGTGAACTATGGCAGTCCGGCGATCTGCAGGCTGCCCTGCACATCTCACTCTGGCGTGCTGGGCTGGGACTGCTGATTGGCGGCGGCGCGGGTCTGCTGCTAGGACTGGCTGCAGGCCTCTCCCGCAGCGCGGAGCGCGGCTATGACGCCTTGCTGCAAATGCTGAGGACGATTCCGTTCATCGCACTCGTGCCCATCTTTGTCGTCTGGTTCGGCATCGGTGAGACCTCGAAAATCGCGCTGATCGTCGGCGCGTCGATTACCCCCATGTACTTGAGTGTCTATCACGCCATCCGCGGCATCGATCCCAAACTGAGCGAATTAGGCCAGGCATTTCATTTATCGAGGCAGCACTATATCCGCCTGATTGTATTGCCCATGGCCTTGCCGGGCATCCTGGTCGGCACACGCTACGCCGCGGCCGCCGCGCTGCTTGCGCTCGTCGCGGCAGAGCAGATCAATGCCAGTGCCGGCATCGGCTTCATCCTCAACAACGCCAATCAATTTCAACGCACCGACATCATTCTCGCGGGCATTTTGGTGTACGCCGTTCTGGGCATTCTCGTCGATGCCTTGCTGCGCCACATTGAACAGCGCGTCTTGAGCTGGAGATAGACCGATGGCTACCGGGAATCATGCCGTGCCACATACCGTGGCACAGCTATCCAACGTCACCAAACAATATGGCGAAAACACCGTATTGAATGGGGTGGATTTCGAAGTGCGCAAAGGCGAGTTCGTGGCGCTGGTGGGCCCGTCCGGCACCGGAAAGACCACACTGCTGCGCATCCTCGCCGGTCTGGAGTCGACAAACGGTGGCCAGGCCCACGTAAAAGGCACGACCAGTGTGGTCTTTCAGGATGCACGGCTGATCCAGGCTCAACGCGTATGGAAAAATGTGCTGCTGGACGAGTCGAGCCGACGTGGTGCGCGCGGGCACGCCAAAGCGGCCCTGCGCGATGTGGGGCTGGAGGAAAAGCTCGATAGTTGGCCACGCAGCCTCTCCGGAGGCCAAGCGCAGCGTGTCGCCGTCGCGAGAGCCTTGTATCGCCAGCCTGAGCTGCTGCTTTTGGACGAACCATTCAGCGCACTGGATGCCTTCACACGGCGCGGCGCGCAGAGCCTGGTCCTGCAGCTGTGGGCCAAATATACGCTGGGCGTCGTGATTGTCACGCATGACCTGGACGAAGCCCTGATTCTTGCCGATCGCATCATCATCCTGTCCAAAGGACGTATCCAGCATGAAACCCGTGTCGACCTGCCGCGCGAACGGGATACGACCTCAGCAGCGTTCAACACCCTCAAGCGAGAACTCCTGCAGCAGTTCTCGCGCGGCATGCACTGATCCTCCCATCCTCTTCACTCGAATCACACATCTGAATGCGCCTCAACACCCTCCTGCAAGCGGCGGCCGTCGCCGTTACCGCCGTCTCCGTATCTCCACCGACTATCGCCCAGGCTGCGCCAGCGCTGCAGGGCACGACGCTGACCGTGGCCTATCAGGACCCCGCATTTCCTGCGCTAGTCGAGAAATCCGGCGTCCTCAACGGCTCACCTTATAAGGTGGATTGGGTATTATTGACCGGGCCTGCGGCGAATCTATCCGCGCTCTATGCGGGACGCGTCGATCTGGGTCACATGGGAGACACGTCGCTGACGATCGAACAGGCCAATGCCCGCACGGAATGGACTGCCGACACGATTCCTCTGCGTATCGTAGCCGGCTGGCGTAATGCGTATTCGAAAGATTTTCCGCCGCTCATCACAGCGGTGCGCAGTGACACCAAGATCACCAGCCCACAGCAAATCAAAGGACACAAAGTCGGCTATAACTACGGTGGCTATAACCATGCCCAGTATCTGGCTACGCTGGTGCAAGCCGGCCTGACCGAGAAAGACATCGAACCCATCAAGTTCAATGACGGCGCCACCTCGGCCGCGGCGTTCAATTCGGGGCAAGTCGAAGTGTATGCAGGAGGCCTGGCGCCGGTGCTCAGCACGATTCGCTCCGGGGCTGGCCACATTCTATTGACTGACCGCGAGACGGCCATTCCGGCGCTCGGGGTCTGGACGGCGACCTCATCGGTCCTGAAAGATCCGACCAAAACCGCCGCACTGCAGGACTTTTTCGGAAAACTGTCGGGTTACTGGCCCTGGCACGAGGCACATCGTGACGAAGTCCTGGCAGTGCTGAAAGATAAGCTGAAGATATCCGACGAACGAGCGGCCTTCGAATACCAGATTCGCAGCGGCAGTTTCATTGCCTTCACGCCGGAGCTCATCGCTCAGGAACAAAAGATCGCCGATATCCTGCACGAAGGGAAAGCCATACGTAAACAGGTCAACGTCGCCGTCGAATACGATACGACGTTCAACCAGGCACAAAAAGCGATTTGGCCCGTCCCTGCCAAGCCTTGAACAGCGAACGGCAGCTTCGCTTTCACACTAAAGAAAAACCCTCCGGGACAGCCCCCCCGGAGGGTTTGTTTTTCAAGGCATGGTCCGTTTCCGCGAGAGTGCCTGGATCAATCAACGCGGCCGCTTATCAATCACCCGTCGCGCTTTACCTGTCAGTGTACGCTCGACAAAACCGCACTCTGCGACGCGAACCCGAGCGGTCACGCCTATGTACGACTTGACGGCATGCTGCAGTTGCTTGCCTAGCGCCTCACGCTCCGCCTCAGCCAAATTCGCAAACTCGTCACGCACCTCGGTCAGGATCTCTAATTCGTCGAGGTGTCCGCTGCGCGTCAGCACCAACTGATAATGCGGTGCCAGTTGCGCGATCTTCAGGACTTGTTCCTCCACCTGCGTGGGAAACAGGTTTACCCCACGTACGATCAGCATGTCGTCGCTTCGGCCCGTGATTTTGCCGATACGGCGCATACTGCGCGATGTAGGCGGCAGCAGACGCGTCAGATCGCGGGTTCGATAGCGGATGATGGGCATGGCTTCTTTGGTCAGCGACGTGAACACCAACTCGCCAGACTCCCCATCGGCCACGGGCTCACCGGTGTCGGGATTGATGATCTCGGCGTAGAAATGGTCCTCCCACACCACGGGACCGTCCTTGGTTTCCACGCATTCGCTGGCGACGCCTGGCCCCATGACTTCCGACAATCCATAAATATCCACAGCATCGATCGCCGCCTCGGTTTCGATATCCTGGCGCATCTGCCCCGTCCAGGGCTCGGCGCCAAAGATGCCGATACGCAGCGAGCTCTGACGCGGGTCAATCCCCTGACGGCGTTGTTCCTCGAGGATATTGCAGAAATACGAAGGCGTGACCATGATGATGTCCGGCCGGAAATCATTGATCAGTTGCACTTGCTTTTCGGTTTGGCCGCCCGACATGGGGATTACCGTGCAACCTAGCCGCTCGGCTCCATAATGCGCCCCGAGCCCGCCAGTGAATAGCCCATAGCCATAGGCCACGTGCACGATATCGCCCGCTTTACCGCCGGCCGCACGAATCGAGCGTGCCACCAGATTGGCCCAATTATCCAGGTCTTGCGCGGTATAACCCACCACCGTGGGCTTGCCCGTCGTGCCGCTGGACGCGTGCACGCGCGACACCCTTTCACGCGGCACGGCAAACAGACCAAAGGGATAGTTGTCGCGCAGATCTTTCTTGGTCGTAAAGGGAAACTTGGCGATATCCGACAGATGCTTCAGATCATCGGGATGCACGCCTGCCGCATCGAACGCCTGTTTATAGTGCGGCACATTCTGATAGGCATGGGTCACCGTCCACTGCAGGCGCTGCAGCTGTAGGGCCTCGATTTCGTCGCGGCTCGCGTGTTCGATGGGATCCAGTCCGGGCTTGCTCACGGTATTGGACATGGTGCTGTCTCCTGAAATACTGTACGGCTTCTCGCCGCTTTATCAACGTAATCAACAAGTATGGCGAGGCCGCAATACCCGGGTATGAATGACCGTCAACGCTCTGGCGGGGCGCCCACGATCTGGCCTTTGATGCGATAGGAACGCCCGCGAAACAGGGCCAGTTGCTTGCCGTCCTGATTCGTGATGGTGACGTCATAGACCCCGGTGCGTCCGGCCAGCGAGCGTTCTTGCGCCACGGCCGTCAACACGTCTCCGGCAAATCCAGGCGCGAGAAAATCAATCGTGCAGCCGGAGGCCACTGTACTGACATTGCGCGAGTTGCATGAAAAAGCAAAGGCGCTGTCCGCCAAGGAAAACAAAAAGCCCCCATGACACGTCTGATGGCCATTGAGCATGTCTGGGCGGACCGGCATCGTCAGTCGCGCATAGCCGGGCGCAATCTCGACGACCTGCATGCCCAGGCCCTGGCTCGCCGCATCAGCCGCGTACATCGTGTCTCCGACCGCTTGCGCCAACGCATGAGGATCGGTAGGGACATCAAGATCCTGATTCGATGCCGGAGAGGTTGTCAGTCCAGTGTGCATGTCAGTAGCGTATCTAGGTTGCTATGAAATAGGAGCCCCGGTCTTTCCGGGCCGTCGGCAATCACTGCCCTTTGAATTGCGGCTCGCGCTTGGCCATGAATGCGGCTACGCCTTCGGCATAGTCGGCACTGCGCCCCAGCTCGCGCATCAAGTCACGCTCCAGGTTCAACTGCGTCGAGAGATCATTTTGCAAACTCACTTGCAAGGCTTGTTTCGTGCTGGCCAGCCCGCGTGTCGGGGCCGACGCAAAATGCGTGGCCAGCTTGTCCAATGTCACCTCGAATTCGGTATCCGGCACGCATTGCCAGATCAGGCCCCAGTCCTGGGCCTGGCGAGCGGTGAGCTTGTCGCCCAACATCGCCAATCCCATGGCGCGCGCACGTCCTACCAGACGAGGCAACACATACGTGCCGCCGGTATCCGGGATCAAGCCGAGACGGCAGAACGACTGGATGAAGCTGGCGGACTCCTTGGCGATCACGATGTCGCCAGCAAAGGCTAGATTGGCCCCTGCCCCCGCCGCAACACCATTGACGCCCACGACCACGGGCGAAGGCAGCGCATTCAAACGGCGTACCAGCGGTGCGTAGAACTTCTCTACCGTCTCGCCCAGATCAGGAGGAATGCCGTCGGCAGCCATCTGGCGCTCGCTCAGATCCTGGCCAGCGCAGAACCCGCGTCCCGCCCCCGTCAGGACCAACACACGTGCACCCTCGTTTTCGACTCGGGTCAGTGCATCGGCCACCTCGCCGTGCATGGCAGCCGTGAAGCTGTTGAGTTTGTCGGGACGATTCAGCGTCAGACGCGCGATGCCGCCAGACAGATCGAACAGAATGCTCTGATAGGTCATGGAATCCGCTCCTGTTAGACGTGACGGCGCGTCTGCACAACGCGAAAACGGTTGGACACAAAGGCCGAATCCGACAACGCCGCATTGGCCGCCGGGTTGGCACCTGTGCCATGAAAATCGCTGAAGGCGGCGGTCTGGTTCACGAACACGCCGCCCGTCAGATTCAACGACAGCGCCACACCCGATACCTCTGCCGCATCCTGGATCTGCGCCGCGACGTCGTCGTCTGTCGTGTAGGCGCCAAAGGACAGCGCGCCGTGCTGGATCACGCTATCGCGAGCCAGCTCAATACTGTGTGCAGTCGAGTCCGTCGCCACAACGAAAGCAATCGGCCCGAACCATTCTTTGCTGATGTCAGGATTGCTGGCATCGGTACGCAGCACCAACGGAGTATGCACCCGCGCGTTTTCAAATTGAGGATGCGTCAGCGACTGACTGTCGACCACGACGGGCAGGCCCAATGCGCGTGCCTGTTCGATGCGTTGGACGATGCCTTCGTTCTGAATCGCCCCCGTCAGTTCCACAGCCTTGGCAGGATCGGCGCAAAGCTTGCCTACGGCCGTTCCCAGTGCGGCCGCGACGTCGTCGAAACTGACGTGCCCCTCTGCCGTGTTAATACCATCGCGAGGTACGTAGATATTTTGCGGCGCCGTGCACATCTGCCCCGAATACAAGGCCAGCGAAAAAGCCAGGTTGCGCACCACGCCTTTCAGGTCCTCGGCCGAATCGATGATGATCTGGTTGACGCCTGCTTTCTCGGTATACACCTGGGCTTGGCGAGCGTTTTGCTCCAGCCAATTACCGTTGGCGCTGCTGCCGGTAAAGTCGATAAGCTTGACGGAGGGATCCTGAGCCAATTGCTGTGCGGTATCGTCGCCTGCGGCATGCGCGGCCAGTTGCACCACATTGGGATCAAAGCCTGCCTCGGCCAGGACCTCGCGCGCCACCTGCACCGTGATCGCCAGCGGCAGAATGGCGCCGGGATGCGGCTTGACGATCACGACGTTGCCCGTAGCCAGACTGGCAAACAACCCCGGATAGCCGTTCCAGGTCGGAAAGGTCGAGCAGCCGATCACCAGCGCCGTACCACGGGGTACTACCGTGAAACGCTTTTCCATCTTGATGGGATCGTTCTTGCCCTGGGGTTTTTCCCACAACGCCACATCGGGAATACGCGCCATTTCCTGCCAGGCATAGGCCACGGCCTCGAGGCCTCGGTCCTGTGCATGCGGACCGCCCGCCTGAAAAGCCATCATAAAACCCTGGCCCGTGGTGTGCTGCACCGCGTGCGCGATCTCGAAACTGCGCCGGTTCACCCGCGCCAGGATTTCCAGCGATACCCCGACCCAGGTGCGTGGCCCGGCACGGCGCCAGGATTCGAACGCTTGAGCGGCGGACTGTACCAGCACGGCCGGCGGCACACGCGGATACGTAATATCCAAGGCGAAACCATAAGGCGATTGCTCGCCGCCCACCGCCCCGTCGGCCCCCTTCAGTTCCAACGGAAAAGGCTTGCCACGCAAAGCTTCGAAAGCGGCGCGCCCATCCTCGTTGGCAGTCTCACCATAATTGCGCGGACTGGGCGACTCGGCGAACGGACTCCAATAACCACGATCGGCAGCGGCGGCCAAGGCACGCTCTAGCACAGGCTGATGGCGCTCGAAAAATTCTAATGACACGTGCGGTCTCCGGATAAATGCGTTATTCAAGTTTCTTGATCAAAATCCAATACGAGGCGGTCACTGACAGGAAAGCTCTGGCAGCTCAGCACAAAGCCGCGCGCGACTTCATAATCCTCGAGCGCGAAATTCGCGTCCATATCGACCTCGCCTTCGATAACCTTGCAGCGGCACGTCGAACATACTCCGCCTTTGCAGGAATACGGCAATTCGATGCCCTGCTCCAGCGCCGAGTCCAGGACGCTGTCTTTATTTTTCTGAATGACAAAACTGCGGCTGTGGCCGTCTTGCACCACCGTGACCTCGCACTGCCCTTTTCCGGGGGCAGCGGGCGTATCACGGCCTGTACGCAACGCTCGTGGTCCGCGCGGCGCGCCGAACAGCTCGAATTTGATCTGAGATTTCGGTACGCCGCGATCCTGCAGATGCTGCACCACGCTCTCGATCATGGTCTGCGGACCACAGACAAAAGCATAATCAATATCGGCGGCAGGCATCCATGCGGACAAAAGCTGGTCGACTTTGTCGCCATCGAGCCGGCCATTGAACAACTCGATGTCCTGGCTCTCGCGGCTCATGATGTAGACCAGGGAAAACCTGTCCATGTACAGGTTTTTCAGGTCCTCGATTTCCTCGCGGAACAACACCGACGATGAGGCACGATTGCCAAAGAACAAGGTAAATCGGCTATGCGGCTCAGTCGACAGCGCGGTTTTCACCAAGGAAAACACCGGCGTGATGCCACTGCCCACGGCAAAAGCGACATAATGGCGCTGATGCTCTGGCGAAAAATCCACCGTGAAATTACCGGCAGGCGGCATGACCTCGAGCATCTGGCCAGCCTGCAACGCGTGATTGGCCCAGCTGGAGAATGCGCCGTCATCGACCTTTTTAATCGCGACGCGCAACACACCGTCGCCCGGGGCCGAACAAATCGAATAAGAACGGCGCAGCTCTTCGCCCTCGAGCTCCGTGCGCAGCGTCAGATACTGTCCCGGACGAAACTCAAACTGCGATTGCAGCGCCTGCGGCAAATCGAACGTCACCACCACGGCATCGCGCGTATTGCGTGCCACGGAAGAGACCCGCAGAGAATGAAAAGAATTCTGACTCATGGCGTACTCCGGCCCTGTTCAGTGTGTTTTGAAATAATCGAACGGCTCGCGGCACGCGTTGCAGCGATACAGCGCCTTGCACGAGGTCGAGCCGAAATGACTGATCAGTCGCGTTTGCGACGAGCCGCAGTGCGGGCACACGATCAACGGCCCGGCGGCGCGCCGGCTGATGCCGGATACGTCAATGGCACGCTCAGCCGGCGCCGCGATGCCATAACCCTTGAGCGCCGCCCGGCCACGTTCGCTCATCCAATCGGTAGTCCAGGCAGGGGACAATCTCGTCTGTATGCGCACCGCGGCGACACCGTGATCCGCCAACGTCCGTTGGATATCCTCCGAGATTTCCCGCATCGCGGGGCAACCGGAATACGTAGGTGTAATGGTGACCACGCACGTGCCGTTTTCCCATGCCACCTCGCGTATCACGCCCAGATCCACCACCGACAATACCGGGATCTCCGGATCGGGCACGCCTTCGAGCCAGGTCATGACCTGGCTCGGCGACGCGGTCGCAACGCCGTTCACCAGACGGCTCCCGGATGCGCGCGGGGCAGCGACTGCATTTCCGCCAGCACGTAGCTCAACGCCTCGGTATGACGGCCTTGACGCCCTCCTTGGTAGGCCAGGTGGCCAGCGTCATCCTCGGCCGGCATCGTCAACGTGGCCTCGGCCAACACCTCGCGCACATGCGCCAGCCAGGGGCCACGCAGCGTGCCCAACTCACAGGAAATCCCGCGTTCAACCATGTCGTGATCGATGTCATCGTCAACGAACAGCTCACCCGTATAACGCCATGCGTCGTCGATGGCCTCTTGCATCTTGGTGTGGCTGGTCTCGGAGCCATCCCCTAGACGCACCACCAGATCCGACGAGCGGCGCACGTGATAGGTGACTTCTTTCAGCGACTTTGCCGCGATAGCCACCACGCGCTCGTCAGTCGACTGCGTCAGGCGCTGCAGCAGAAAGTAATGCCACACGTCAAAGAAAAATTGGCGTGCCAGCGTGTCACCATAATGTCCATTGGGCCGTTCGACCAGAATCAGATTCCGGAACTCATGCGCATGACGCAAATAGGCCAACGCATCCTCGTCGCGCCCCGCACCCTCGATCTCGCCGGCCAGCGTCAACCACATGCGCGACTGCCCCAGCAAATCCAGCGCGGTGTTGGTCAACGCCAGGTCCTCTTCCAGTGCAGGCCCATGGCCGCACCACTCGGACAGGCGTTGCGACAGGATCAACGTGGTATCGCCCAGACGCAGCAAATACTCAAAAAAGGGCTTGTCCATGCTCGCGTCTCTCACATGTGCTTGATTTCGTCGGGCATCGGGAAAAACGTGGGATGCCGATAGACTTTGTTGTTGGCCGGATCGAACAACGGCTCTTTATCGGCCGGACTGCTCGCCACGATATCGGCCGCGCGCACCACCCAAATACTGAGGCCTTCGTTACGACGGGTGTAAACGTCGCGTGCATGATTGATGGCCATCTCCGCATCCGAGGCATGCAAACTGCCTACATGCTTGTGCGCCAGACCGTGCTGGCTGCGGATAAAGACCTCCCACAGCGGCCATTCCTTGCTCATGATGCCTGTCCTTTAGTATTGGGCGGCACGTCATCCGCCCTGAAATCATTCCGCTACCGACAAGCGGCGTGATGTTCGTGAAGGGAATCCCCGTTCACTGCTGCATCGCGTTGCCGCGCACTGCCCGCCACGTACCTCGTCGAACGCTGACCTAGGGCCATTTCACGCGCATCGACAACCTGCGTATTCATGACGGTCTATCTGTTGCTACGGTCACGCTGCCTTGCGCTGCGCCTGCTTTTCGGCATAGGCCACCAAGCCATCGCGCACCCAGGCGCCCGCTTCATGGGCCTTTTGACGGGCGGCCAGGCGTTCGCGATTGCAGGGCCCATGACCCTTGATGACCGCATAAAACTCGCTCCAATCGATCTCGCCAAAATCGTAATGACCGCGCTCGGCGTCCCATTTCAGATCGGGATCGGGCACCGTCAGCCCCAGATACTCGGCCTGGGGCACAGTCTGGTCCACCATTTTCTGACGCAGCTCATCATTGGAAAACAGCTTGATCTTCCAGGCCATCGATTGCGCGCTGTTCGGCGAATCCGCGTCAGACGGACCAAACATCATCAGCGCCGGCCACCACCAGCGATTCAGGGCATCCTGACACATCGCTTTTTGCTCTGGCGTGCCATGCAAGCACATTTGAATCAGCAGGTCATAGCCTTGCCGCTGATGAAACGACTCCTCCTTACAGACGCGCACCATGGCACGTGCGTAAGGGCCGTACGAGCAGCGGCACAGCGGAATCTGATTGATGATGGCCGAGCCATCCACCAGCCAGCCGATCATGCCGATATCGGCCCACGACAAAGTGGGGTAATTGAAAATGCTGGAGTACTTGGCGCGCCCCGTCAGCAGATCGTCGACCAGCTCATCGCGCGATACGCCCAGCGTCTCGGCAGCGCTGTACAGATACAGACCATGCCCCGCCTCGTCCTGCACCTTGGCCAACAAGATGGCCTTGCGCTTGAGCGATGGCGCGCGTGTGATCCAGTTGCCCTCGGGCAGCATGCCGACGATTTCGGAATGTGCATGCTGCGAAATCTGCCGAATCAGTGTTTTGCGATAGGCCTCGGGCATCCAGTCCTGGGGCTCGATGCGCACGCCTTCATCGACACGGCGTTGAAAGGCCTGCTCGGGACCGGAAAGTTCATCCACATTGCGGACCTGCTTGACGCCGGTTTCGACTAGCTGTGCATACATGTTCGTCTCCTGTACGGTCGCATGCGCCTGCAGGCGCTCGCACCGATCGTTTATCTGACTCAGCTAAAGACGATTATTTAATACACAAAATCAATTGTCAAAGAAATTCTTGTATCACATTAAAAATGTGTATCATGTCCAGCATTCTGATATCCGGCCTGGATTTCGATGGCAAACACCCCTTCTTCCCTCGGCCGCTACGTCGCCCGACTGCTCAAAGACGACCCGCCCCGTGCCAAATCGCTGTGCGTCAGCTTGCTGGGCGATGCCTTGGCATGCCACGGCGGCGCCATCTGGCTGGGAGGCATCATCGAGCTGCTCGAACCCCTGGGCATCAACGAGCGTTTGCTGCGCACCAGCGTATTCCGGCTGGTAGCCCAAGGCTGGCTGCAGGCCGAGCGCCATGGACGGCGCAGCCTGTATCAGCTATCCGAACTCGGCCGCCGCCGCACCGCCCACGCCTCGCAACGCATCTACGACGGCCCGTCCGCACAATGGGATGGAGACTGGACCCTCGTCGCCCTACCCCGCCTGGGCAACAACGCCCTGTCCGAACGCCTCGAACTGCGCCGCGAATTGACGTGGGAGGGCTTTGCCATGATTGCGCCAGGGCTGTTCGCCCACCCCCAGGCGGACGCTCATACGGCGCATGAAATCCTGGAAAAACTCGGCATTCCCGACAAGGCGCTCGTTCTGGCGGGGCGTGACCTCGCTGGCGCAGGCGGGCTTCCTATCGCGAGCCTGGCCCCCCAATGCTGGAATCTGGACGCGTTGGCTGAGCAATACCGTCACTTTTCCGATCAGCTGGGCCCGCTGGACAAACTGCTGAACGAGCCCGCCGAGCCTGCCGACGCCTTTGCTGCACGGATGCTGCTGCTGCATACGTGGCGGCGCATTGTCTTGCACGACCCGCAATTGCCGGTGCCCATGTTGCCCGAGCAATGGCCTGGCCACGCCGCGCGGGAGCTATGCGGCAGGATCTACTGGAAATTGTTCGATGCTTCGGAACAGTATCTCGATGCTGTGGCGGGCAAGGATAACGAGCGGTATACGCCGTTGTCGGATGAGGTGTATGCGAGGTTTGGGGGGCCAGCTGTCTAGGCGAGCGATGGTGGATGGGTTGCGGGTTGTGCTGGCAAGCGGTGTCTCGGGCGTGCAATCGGTGTCTCTATTTAGACGTTCCTGCCGGGTGCCGGGAAGCCTCGCCGGGCCTATCGCGCGGACTCGCCCCATGAGCAGGGGGCTCGGCCTCGCTGCGCGAGGCTAAATCCGCGCTCAACGGCCCGGCGAGGCTTCCCGGCACCCGGCAGGAACTCACAGTAGTGGCAGGCCGTCGTTGCTGGCTGTTGTTGGCCTGGGTGCTAACATGATTTGCGGCACACCATGATCGTCCGAGGGGTGACGCATTTCACCATGGTCGGGGCCTGTATGCATGGCAAGCAACGACCGTTCAATCAGATGCCATGTCACCACCCTCAATACCCGTCACGGTGGAATCACCCGTAATGTGAAGACAGCGCGAGCCGGCGTTTGCCGTGTAAAAGGGGCACCGGCCCGTNGAGCACGGATTTAGTCCGCGCAGCGGACCGAGCCCCCTGCTNATGGGGCGAGTCCGTGCGATAGGGCCGGTGCCCCTTTTACACGGCGAACGCCGGCGCCTAAAGAACCACTACACGCTCGAACCACTACACCTTCAGGAAATGCTCACGGTAATACTTCAACTCGTCGATGGACTCGTAAATATCCGCCAGCGCCTCGTGCCTGCTTTTCTTTTCAAAGCCCTTGTACACCGCAGGCACCCACCGGCGGGCCAGCTCTTTCAAGGTGCTGACATCCAGATTGCGGTAGTGGAAAAAACGCTCCAGGTTGGGCATGTAGGCGTACATGAAGCGGCGATCCTGGCTGATGGTATTGCCGCACAGCGGTGATTTCCCGGCAGGCACATGCTGAGACAGGAAATCCAGCAGCATTTGCTCGGCTTGAGCCTCGCTCAGGGTGGATGCCTTGACCTTGTCGATCAGGCCGCTTTTACCGTGCGTGGACTTGTTCCAGCTGTCCATGGCATCCAGCAGACTGTCGGGCTGGTGCACGACCAGCACGGGACCTTCGGCCACAACAGTCAGGTCCGGTTCGGTGACCACCACGGCCACTTCGATGATGCGTTCTTTGCTAGGGTCGAGCCCGGTCATCTCCATATCGAGCCAGACCAGGCGATTTTCGTTCGCAGCCATATAATTTGCCTATAAAACACCACATTTTCTCATACGTAACGCCAATTCCGTGCCACTGACCACTCTGACCCTGCTGTTTGTCGCCTTTCTGGTTGCCGATCTCTGTGTGCGCCAATGGCTGGCCATGCGCCAGATCCGCCATGTCGCCAGCCACCGAGACCTGGTCCCCCCTGAGTTTTCGCCACGTATCGGCCTGGCGAGCCACCAGCGTGCCGCGGACTACACGGCAGCGCGCGTGCGGCTGGGGATGCTGGAACGAGTGTACGACGCGGCCATTCTGGTAGCCCTGACGTTGGTGGGCGGCCTGCAGGCCATCGATCTGGCAGTGGCCCAGCTCACCTCGAACGACCTGCTGCGTCAACTGATGTTATTAGGCAGCGTCGCGCTACTGCTGGGGGTGCTGGGTTTGCCTTTTACCTTGTGGCGTCAGTTCAAACTCGAGGCCCGTTTTGGCTTTAACCGCATGACTCCAGGGCTGTTTGCCTCGGATTTGGTCAAAGGGATACTGGTGTCGCTGATATTGGGCGCCCCTCTGGCAGCGGCCATTCTGTGGTTGATGGCGAGTGCCGGCAGCCTATGGTGGCTATGGGCGTGGGGCTTATGGACAGCATTCAACCTCCTGTTGCTGTTCATTTTCCCGACCTTCATTGCACCGCTGTTCAATAAATTCACGCCGCTATCCGACCCTGATCTGGCGAACCGGATCAAACAGCTGGCCCAGCGCTGCGGTTTCGCGCTCAATGGCCTGTTTGTCATGGACGGCTCGCGCCGCTCGGCGCATGGCAATGCGTATTTCACGGGCTTTGGCAAATCGCGCCGCATTGTATTTTTCGACACGCTGCTGGCGCGCCTGAATGCGGACGAGATCGAGGCTGTGCTGGCGCATGAGCTGGGGCATTTTGCCAAACGCCACATCGTCAAACGTATTGTGCTGAGCCTGGGCGCCGCCCTGCTGTTTTTTGCAGTACTGGGCTGGTTGGCGCAACAACCCTGGTTCTACGAGGGGTTGGGCGTATTGCCACGCCTGAATGGCCGCAATGATGCGATGGCACTATTGCTGTTTTTCTTGGTAATACCCGTGTTTACCTTTATGTTGACCCCGGTCGCCAGTTGGTACTCTCGCCGTGACGAGTTCGAGGCCGACCGTTACGCCGCCACCCAAAGCTCATCCGAACAACTCGTCTCGGCGCTCGTCAAACTGTACGATGACAACGCCGCCACTCTGACTCCCGACCCTGTGCACTCTGCCTTTTACGATAGCCACCCGCCCGCCGCCGTGCGCATCCGCCACCTGACGCAGCACGCATGAGCGCCAGCAGCCAGCCATTAGAAGGCCGCATTATTGCGGCACACGGCCGCCACTATGTGGTGGAATTCCCCGACGGATCGGAGCGCCATTGCTTTCCTCGTGGGAAAAAAGCGGGCGCAGCCGTAGGCGATAGGGTACGCGTCGCCCCTCAAGGGCGTGACGAGGGGGCAATCGATGCCATTTTGCCGCGCAGCAATCTGCTATTCCGCTCGGACGAAATGCGTTCCAAGCAGTTTGCGGCGAATGTCGACCAATTGCTGATCGTGGTCGCAGTCGAACCGACCTTTTCAGACGATCTGGCGGGGCGAGCCTTGGCGGGCGCGTGGAGCGCCGGGATCGAGCCGCTGATCATTCTGAACAAAGTCGATCTGGAAACCGGTGTCACCGCGGCCCGCGCACGCCTGGCGTCCGTGCGTGCCTTAGGCGTTCCCATCATCGAACTCAGCGCTCATGACCGGCCCTCAGTACATGCCGCACTGGCGGAAAAGCTGGCCGGCAAAACCACGCTGCTGCTGGGCCAAAGCGGCATGGGCAAATCGACGCTTCTTAATGCACTGGTGCCTGATGCCGACGCGGCGACGCGAGAATACTCGTCAGCGTTGGACATGGGTCGACACACGACCACGAGTACGCGCCTGTATCACTTGCCTGCGCCGGGCGGCGATTTGATTGATTCTCCGGGATTTCAAGCGTTCGGTTTACAGCACCTGTCGGGCGACGATATCTTGCGAGGATTCCCGGAATTCACCGCGCATATTGAACGTTGCCGTTTTTATAACTGCACGCACCGGCACGAGCCGGGCTGCGGCGTCGTGGCGGCACTACAGGCAGGGGAGATCGATGCAGGGCGTTATGCGCTGTATCGGCGCATCCTCGAAGAAAGCGAGGCCGCACAGCAGCGCTATTGACCTGATTGGGAAAGGGACTTGCATGGTCACCGCCCGAATGACGCCCCACCCATGTCAGCCGTCAACCCATGGCGCAGCATGTGATACAGGTTGCGCAACATGCCCGCCGTGGCCCCCCAAATAAAGTACTGATGCCAGGGCATGGCGTAATACAGCCTTTCGCGTCCATCGGGCAATGGCCCTCGATAGAGGCGGTGATTGGCGGGGTTCGTCAAGAAAGTCAGAGGTACCTCGAATATCTCGGCGACTTCGAAGACATCGGGCTTCAGCGTGAAACCCGGGCGCACCAGCGACAACACCGGGGTGATGGAAAACCCCGTCGACGTCAAATAAGCGGGCATCGAACCCAGCACGTCGACATACTCGGCAGACAGGCCGGTTTCTTCTTCGGCCTCGCGTAACGCCGTCGCGATGGGCGACGCATCCGTCGTTTCCACACGCCCGCCCGGAAAACTGATCTGGCCGGCATGATCGTACAAGTGTGCCGTACGTTGCGTCAGCATGATGCTCACCCCTTCGGGATGAACAACCATGGGGATCAAGACCGCTGCCAATACTGGCGTACCCTCGCGTCCGGGGTGGCGGTATTCGGTCGAACCTAGCGGATCCTGGGGCCACGGTCCTGCGTGGCTCAGCACCCCACGCAATCGTTGAGGCACGAGCAGATCGGGCGCGATAGCGGTCAGACCGGCATCAGCGGGCTGCCAGGGCTGAGCGGCGGGATCGAATTGCATGACGGCGGGAGGCCGGCGGGGACGAGACGAAGGGTCGGGCATACCTGCTACAAGCGTTAAAAAAGGCACCTTGATAGGTGCCTTTTTAACCCGGATCGCCGGGAAGCGCGGTGTGATCCTGCCTGAGCGGGCATCACACCGAGACCAATCAAGCCGATTTGGCTTGCTTGATGACCAGCTTTTCTTTGATACGAGCCGACTTGCCCGAGCGGCTGCGCAGGTAGTACAGCTTGGCACGACGCACATCACCGCGGCGCTTGACTTCGATGCCGGCGATTTGCGGGGAATACAGTTGGAACGTACGCTCGACGGCTTCGCCGGACGAGATCTTGCGCACGATGAAGGACGAATTCAGGCCGCGGTTGCGCTTGGCAATCACGACTCCTTCGTAGGCCTGCACACGTTTGCGAGTGCCTTCAACGACGTTGACGCTGACCACGACGGTATCGCCAGGGGCGAATTCGGGTACGGTCTTGTCGCCGGTCAGGCGCTTGATTTCTTCCTGTTCCAGGATAGCGATGAGGTTCATGAGAACTCCGAGATCATCGTGCCTTGCGCTGTTTTTGCATGGGGCGCCGACCAGGGCCGGGACCTTTGCTGTACGCAAGCAGAGGATGAGGTTTGTGGTAAACCCAGCATTCTACATCAAATCAACACTTTACGTACATACCGCCCGCACGCGGGTGGAAATCCCACGCCTCGTGCAACACCGTCCCCTTTTTAGGCGGTTTTAGCAGTACCCTTGCACATCTAAATGTCATATTTCTGTCATATATAGCAACTGCCGCACCCATGTCTTACGCGTCCCTGATATTGGTCGTTTTGGCGGCCATGGCCCACGCCTCGTGGAATCTGTTGGCCAAGCGGGCCGCGATGGTGGGGCCAGTATTTGTCTTTGCCTATGGGCTATGCGCCACCCTGTTATACGCCCCCTGGGTGATATGGATCCTGCTGCACGAAGGGATGGTCTGGAGCTGGCCCGTCATTGTGTGCATCCTGGCGTCCAGCGCCCTGCATCTGGGTTACAGCCTCTGTCTGCAACGCGGCTATCAGGTCGCGGATCTGTCGGTGGTATATCCCATTGCCCGCGGCACGGGCCCGCTCTTGTCTACCACCGGCGCCTTTTTACTACTGGGTGAGCCCGCAACGACAACGGGGATCATCGGTATGCTGTGCGTCGTCGGCGGCGTGCTGCTGATTGCTACGCAAGGCAAACTGTCGTTATTCCGCCAGCCTCAGGCATGGCTGGGGGTGCGCTGGGGCATCGTCATCGGCCTGTTCATCGCGACGTATACCGTCGTAGACGCCTATGGCGTCAAGGTGCTGTTAATCATGCCGGTGCTCTTTGACTGGTTCACGTGTGCCACGCGTACCGTCATGATGGCGCCACACGTCATGAAGCGCCGTGCGGAAAATTGGCAAGCCATGCGGGGATATTGGCGCCTCGCATGGGCCGTCGGTCTGCTGTCGCCGCTGGGCTATATCCTGGTGCTCTATGCCCTGCGCAACGGCGCACCGTTAAGCCTGGTCGCCCCTGCCCGGGAAATGTCGATGATGCTGGGCACCCTCGCCGGCATGTTTCTCCTGAGGGAAAAAGTCGGCGTCGGACGGCTACTGGGATGCTTGGCCATTCTGGCGGGCGTTATCCTGCTCGGGTCTAGTTAGAAGCGTTTCCGAACAGCCGCTGCTGCGCAGATGAGGTCTGGACGCCTTAGGGAAAACTGCCGTATAGGGCCCACTCACCCTCAGCGCGGGAAAGCTCAAAACCCAGCGGCCGCCCCCAGCCACATCAACCCCGGAATCAACGCTCCCCACATCGCGACCAGCAAGACATCGCCCACCATTTGGCGCATGGTCACGCCCTGGCTCAAGGCTCGGCTGGCCGTCCCCATGGACTGGCTGTGCGCGGCCATCGTATCCATCGGGAGTGCAGCGGCGGACATTTGGGCCTGAGCAGCACTCACGATCGGCTGAGAAATCCGAGCAGCTGGCGTCGGCTGAACGACTGGCTGAACATCAACGGCCGGTGCGTCTATCGGCTGGGCAACGGCGGAAGAACCGATGACATCCGATTGCGCAGCTGGCGCCAAGGCGCGATGACGCCCCTGAGACAAACCAGAAGAAAAAGGCCATTTGGCGGGCTGACGCAGCACGCCGACCGCGGCTCGCGCCAAAATGCGTGGCACCCAGGTCGGCAGCCGCGAAGGCAAAGAAACAACGGTATCGGAAGCAAGCGTGGCAGTGGACATGAAAGGCTCCGGTTAGAACAGCGCTAACTGCGGTGAAGACGAAAGCGGCGACGAGGATTTCGATTGCCGGGATGAACCCTGCCCTGCTACCGAAGCAGCCGAGACAGAGGACGCCGGGCTGACCGCCCTGGGCGCTTGGAACAAATGCGTGACCAACTGGGGACGAGTGGTATTCAACCCCAGTTTGCGTACGGCCAAGTTGAAACGCTGGCGCAGCAAATTGGCCCACAGGCCCGTGCCGCGCATACGCGTGCCAAATTGAGGGTCGTTGCGTCGGCCATTGCGCATATCCTCGATGCGGTGCAGCACGCGTTGCGCGCGATCGGGGAAATGGGCCTCCAGCCATTCCTGGAAAACGGCCTTGACCTCCCAGGGCAAGCGCAGCACGGTATAGCTGGCATAGCAGGCGCCTGCCTGGCGTGCGTCCTGCAAGATGCGTTCGAGAGACTCGTCGTTGATAAACGGAATAATGGGCGCCACCAGCACACCCACAGGCACCCCGGCGTTGGCCAGGGTGCGCACGGCCTGAATGCGTCTCCAAGGGGCAGACGCACGCGGCTCGAGGGTGCGCGCCATCTCTGTATCCAGGGTCGTGACGCTGACGTACACCGTAATCAACCGTTGTTCTGCCAAGGGCTGTAACAGATCCAGATCACGTTCAATCAGGGCGTTTTTGGTGACGATCGTGGCGGGATGCCGCGTTTGCAGCAAAAGCTCGAGCACACCGCGCGTCAATTGCCATTCGCGCTCGATGGGCTGATATACATCCGTCGCCGAGCCGATATTGATCGGCGAGACGCGATATCCCGGGCGCGACAGCTCGGTTCGCAACACATCGACGGCATTGGCCTTGGCGATCAGGCGCGTCTCGAAATCCAGCCCGGGGGAATACCCCAGGTAGGCGTGAGTCGGCCGGGCGTAACAATAAACGCAGCCATGCTCGCACCCACGATAGGGGTTCACGGCTACATCAAAGGGAATATCGGGAGAATCGTTACGTGACAGGAGCTTGCGCGCCTGTTCGGACGTCACTGTGGTCTTGAGTGTCGATTCGGCAACGATGGGAATGTAACCACCGGCGATATCGGCATCAGAGACATCGTCCTGGGAAGCCGCCACCTGACCACTGGACCAGCCGTCATCGGCGGGCTCACGCTCGGTCTGTTCGAATCGATGCCGAACATTAGTAACCGCTCCCCGGCCGCGCAAGGCGGCGGGGGCGGCAGCCGGGGACCCAGAACCGGCGGGAAAAACGTGATTGGTGCGTTCCATGAAAGTACTGTACAAAAAACCAGTACTTTCAGCAAGCCCCAAATGCCCTCATCGAGCGAAATCTCACTTTACCCCAAGACGGGCCCGCCGTCTGAAGAATCGATTTCATACTTTGGAAATCGGCCGGAAACCCGCATGGATATTGGGTTTAGCCTAAAAACAACAGGCCGCCTCCCCTACGGGCGGCGGCCAATGAGGCTCATTTTCGTCCCAACAAGAATCACGGCCTGGGCATTCAGACAGCGACGCCAGTTCGAATCGAACTCACGAGCAGTGTGTGATGAATTCTGACTCGCTCGAAGACAGGCGACGACTTAACGCAGCATGCCTGCAGCTGCAGTTTGATGTGTTGCCTCGTCGATCAGAATGAATGCTCCCGTTGCCGGCGCATCGGTATAACGATCGACCGCTAATGCTTCACGCGTCGCAAACGACACACGGCCAATCTCATTCATGTTCAAGGTGCCGCTGTGGTTTTCGACTTCTTGCAACTCGTGAATATCACGATGCGTCAACACGCCGCGAATCTTGGCCGACGTCAGACGCGTGCCATGCTTGAGCAAATACTTGCGAGCGGGATTCAAGGCTTGCGTATCCAACCAGCACAACTCCGCCTCGAACTCACGCCCCACGCGCGCGGGGGCTGCAGCATGCGACAACACATCGCCGCGCGACACATCCACATCGCGATCCAGCACGACAGTGACGGAATCACCGGCAACCGCGACGTCTACAGCGCGATCGAATGCCAGAACCTCTTTCACACGCGCGGCAACGCCGGACGGCTGAATCACCACGTCATCGCCGGGACGCAATTCGCCACTGGCGATACGGCCGGCATAACCACGAAAATCCTCTGCACTATCGCCACCATGACGCGACACCCATTGGACGGGAAACCGCAATGGACGCACGGCTGCTTCGCTATCGGTGCCACCCAGCTGTTCCAGCAGACTCAACAGCGGCGGGCCGTCATACCACGGCGTTTTATCCGAACGATTGACGACGTTGTCGCCTTCGAGCGCTGACAACGGCAGCACGTGATAGTGCGCGATATTCAGGCGGCGCGCGAGCTCCGCATACGCATCACGGATGCGTTCGAATACCGCTTGATCCCAGTCAACCAGATCCATCTTGTTGACCGCCACCACGATATGGCGAATGCCGAGCAAATGAGCAATGGTGCTATGGCGCTTGGTCTGCGTCAGCAGTTGGCCATCGGCAGCCCGCGTCGCGTCGATCAGGATGATCGCGGCATCGGCGGTCGATGCGCCGGTCACCATATTGCGTGTGTACTGCTCGTGCCCCGGGGCATCGGCCACGATGAACTTGCGCAGCGGGGTCGAGAAATAGCGGTAGGCCACATCGATCGTAATTCCCTGCTCACGTTCGGCCTCCAGGCCGTCAGTCAACAACGAGAAATCAATCCCGTCACCCGCCACGCGCTTGTATTTAGCGCGGGAGATCGCATCCAGCTGATCGGCAAACACGCCCTTGCTGTCATACAGCAAACGCCCGATCAAGGTCGATTTACCGTCATCTACCGAGCCGGCCGTAATCAGACGCAGAACACCATTGTCGGTGTCCGGCAAAAAAGAGTCATTCACAGCATTCATGTCGAAGTCCGGTAATCAGTTCAGAAATAGCCTTCTTTCTTGCGGCGCTCCATCGAGGCCTCGGAAGTCTGGTCATCCATGCGCGTCGCACCGCGCTCGGTAATATCGGTCACAGCTGTCTCGGCAATAATGGCCAAGGGATCGGCAGCATCAGACGCCACGGGGCACGTGCAAGAGATATCGCCCACCGTGCGAAATCGCACGGCCAGGTTTTCGACTTGCTCGCCGTCCTGCGGCGGCGTCAGCGGCGTCACGGGCACGAGCAGGCCCTTGCGGCGCACGACGTCGCGTTGATGGCTGTAGTAGATCGACGGCAGCGCCAACTGTTCGCGCTGGATGTATTGCCACACATCCAATTCGGTCCAGTTCGAAATCGGAAACACCCGCATGTTTTCGCCCTTGTGCACACGGGTGTTGAAGAGATTCCACAACTCGGGGCGCTGAGCCTTGGGGTCCCATTGACCGAACTCATCGCGGAACGAAAAAATACGCTCTTTCGCACGCGCCTTTTCTTCGTCGCGACGTGCGCCGCCGATACATGCATCAAAGCCGAACTCTTCGATCGACTCCAGCAGCGTGACTGCTTGTGCGGCGTTGCGTGAGTCGGTCTCGCGTCGCAACACCACACTGCCGCGGCGAATGGAGTCCTCAACGCTGCGCACGATCAGGGTCTCACCCAGCTCGGCGGCACGTTGATCGCGAAATGCAATCACTTCGTCAAAATTATGGCCCGTGTCGATATGCATCAGCGGAAACGGAAACCGGCCCGGGCGGAAGGCTTTTTCCGCGAGCCGCAACAGCACGACCGAATCCTTGCCCCCGGAGAACAGCAACACGGGTTTGGCGCATTCGGCCGCCACTTCGCGCAGGATGTAAATCGCTTCGGATTCCAGCCAATCGAGATGGCTGCGATTGAGAACGACAGACATGATTTTCCTTTTATACAGAAGTCGATTTTTCTTGTGCCGCGACGACCGAGATCACTCGGTTGCCCGCATGAAGGCCGCACTCTTTCGAGTCGGATGATTCCCACCACCACCGTCCCGCCCGCACGTCCTCGCCCGGGCGAATGGCGCGCGTGCAAGGCTCACAGCCGATCGAGGGATAGCCTTGGTCATGCAACGGGTTGTAGGGGATGTCCAGAGCGCGAATGACATGCCACACGTCTTCTTCGCTCCAGGCGGCCAGGGGGTTGTATTTGTACAGGCCGAACACGGGGTCTTGCTCGGCCTCCGGCAGCTCGCCGCGCGTGGCGGCCTGAGCACGGCGCTGCCCTGTGATCCAGGCGCCACGGCCTGCCAGAGCGCGCTTCAAGGGATCGACCTTGCGGATCTGGCAACAGGACTTGCGCAGGTCCACACTTTCATAGAAAGCATGGGCTCCGTGCGTTTTCACATACTGATCCACCGCCTCGGCATCGGGGCAATAGATCGTCAACTCACGGCCGTAGCGCTCGCGCACGGCGTCGATCATGCCTAGCGTTTCTGCATGCAGACGGCCAGTGTCCAAGGTAAATACCTCTAACGGAAAGCCGCCATCGTAGATAGCGTGCGTCAACAACATATCCTCGGCCGCCAGTGACGATGCCAGCGCGGCGTCGGGATACTGCCGGGCAATTTCGGCCAGACGTTCTTGCAACGCCTGCCAACGCATGGCCACGGCCGGGTCTAGTGCGGAATCAATGACTGTCATAGTTATGCCGCGGCAAAAACTCGAGCACGGCGCGGTCGCGCCAGCAAGCTTTCACCTTCCTTCAGTTCAAGTTCACGATAGAGTTGCTCCGGCACCTGAGCTTCGATCGTGGCCTGGATATCCTGACGTTCCAGTTCCAGATAGGCGCTCGGGCCAGCTAAATACACATGGTTCAGGCGCACGGGAATCCCCTGCCCCAAACCGTTGTCACGCGCGAGATCAATCTCGTGCGGACGCACATAGGCAATCGCCTGCTGCTGATGGGCCTTGGCCAGATCGGGGGCTGGCAGCTCGACGCCATGTGCATGCCAGACGCCATTGGTCGCATGACCGGCCAACTGATTGACGTCGCCCAAGAACCCATACACGAATGGTGTGGCCGGGTGCTCCCAGACTTCGCGCGGCGTGCCTACCTGCTCGATGCGGCCGGCATTCATCAACACCACACGGTCCGCGACTTCCAGGGCCTCTTCCTGGTCGTGCGTGACGAACACGCTTGCCACATGCAACTCGTCATGCAGACGGCGCAGCCAGCGGCGCAGTTCCTTGCGCACCTTGGCATCCAACGCACCAAAGGGTTCGTCCAGCAACAACACCCGCGGCTCGACGGCCAATGCACGAGCCAGCGCGATACGCTGGCGCTGCCCACCTGATAACTGCGCCGGATAACGATCCGCCAGCCAATCCAACTGCACCAGGTTCAACAACTCGTGCACTTTCTGACGGATCTGCGTTTCACTGGGGCGCTGTGCGCGACGCTTGACCCGCAGACCGAACGCCACGTTCTCAAACACAGTCATGTGCTTAAAGAGCGCATAGTGCTGGAACACAAAGCCGACCTGACGATGGCGCACGTCCACGTCTGTAGCATCCTCCCCAGCAAACAGGACACTTCCTGTGTCGGCAGTTTCCAAGCCCGCAATAATGCGCAGCAGGGTCGTTTTCCCGCAACCGGAAGGGCCTAGCAACGCTACCAACTCACCGGTTTCGATATGCAGAGAGACGTCGTCCAGGGCACGAAAATCACCAAAGCGACGCGAAAGATTTTTGACTTCAATACTCATGCCAGGAACTCCATCATGCCGTTGTCGGCTGAGGCGCCGCAACCGGTGCGGCTGCGCGAGCCTCCATCGGTTGATCGACACTATCGGGCCGTGCGCTACGCCACTCGACCACGTTTTTGATCACCAGCGTCACCAGGGCCAGCAACGCCAATAGCGACGCCACGGCAAACGAGGCCGCAAACTGATACTCACCGTACAGAATCTCGACGTGCAGCGTCAGCGTATTGGTCATCCCGCGTATATGGCCCGACACCACAGATACCGCTCCGAACTCTCCCATCGCACGGGCGTTACACAGGATCGCACCGTAGAGCAGGCCCCATTTGATATTGGGCAACGTCACACGCCAGAATATCTGCCAGCCGCTTGCGCCCAATGTCAACGCTGCCTGTTCCTCTTCGCTGCCCTGCGCCTGCATCAGCGGAATCAACTCACGGGCGATAAAGGGAAAGGTCACGAACAAGGTCGCCAACACCACGCCAGGCACGGCATAGACGATCTTCAAGTTGTGATCCTCCAGAAAGGGCCACATCCAGCTTTGCGAACCAAACAACACGACGAATACCAGCCCTGCGACGACCGGCGACACGGAAAACGGCAAATCGATCAAGGTGATCAACAACTGTTTGCCGCGGAATTCGAACTTTGCGATCGCCCAGGCCGCAGCCACACCGAAAACCAGGTTCACCACCAGCGAGATGGCCGCCACCCACAGCGTCAACTGAATTGCACTCCAGGCATCGGGCTCGGTGATCGCTGCGAGATAAAGCGCCCAGCCTTTCTTGAAGGCCTCGACGAACACCGTGACCAGAGGCAACAGCAAGAACAGTGTCAAAAATGCCAGCGCGACCCCGAGCAACAGTCCGCGCACCCAGCGCGGCTCTGTGAGGTGATTGGGACGATCCGTCACGGCAGAACTCATGCAAACCTCCTGCCACGTCGGGCTTGCCAACCTTGCAACAAGTTAATGAACAACAGCAAGACGAATGAGATGGCGAGCATCACTGTGGCGATCGCGGCAGCGCCGACATAATCGAACTGCTCCAGCTTCGACATGATCAGCAAGGGAGTAATCTCAGTCACCATTGGCCGATTACCCGCAATGAACACGACGGAGCCGTATTCGCCGATTGCCCGTGCAAATGCCAAGGCAAAACCGGTCAACAACGCAGGCACAATGGTGGGCAGCAAGACGCGCCGCACTGTTTCCCACCGGTTGGCGCCC
The DNA here is from genome assembly GCF_965139195.1 of Bordetella tumbae. Lineage (GTDB taxonomy): Bacteria > Pseudomonadota > Gammaproteobacteria > Burkholderiales > Burkholderiaceae_B > Bordetella_A > Bordetella_A tumbae. Next base: position 78,282 of record NZ_CBCSJH010000011.1, read on the forward strand.
AGGCTGGCAGCGGCCTCTTCGATTTCACGCTCAATGTCCTCCAGCACCGGCTGCACGGTACGCACGACAAATGGAATGCCGATGAACACCAATGCCACCACAATGCCGATCGGAGAGAACGCCACTTTCAAGCCAAACCAATTTTCCAGCGGCGCGCCCAGCCAACCTGTCTTGGTATAGAGCGCCGTCAGCGCAATCCCCGCGACAGCCGTGGGCAACGCAAACGGCAGATCCACCATTGCATCCAGGATTTTCTTGCCTGGAAACTGATAGCGCACCAACACCCACGCCACCACCATGCCGAACACCAGATTCACCAACGCAGCGATGAGCGCCGCACCAAATGTCAGCTGATACGAATACAGTGCCTGCGGCGTGGTGACCACGCGCCAAAACCCCTCCCATCCCAGACTGGCGCTCTTGAGCGGCAGGACCACCAGAGGCAGCAATACCAGCAGGCTCAGGTACACCACGGTAAAGCCCATGGAAAGCCCAAAACCCGGCAGGACGCCGGGTCGTTTCCGTTGCCGGCCAACGGGGGCTTTCGCCCCCGCAGCCGTGGTCATGGCTGAAGTCATGATTGCATCCCGCCCTCTGGCTTATTTACCGTTAGGCAGATAAATCTGGTCAAAGACCCCACCATCGCTAAAGTGCGTGGACTGCGCCTTTTTCCAACCGCCGAAGATGGCATCGTCAATCGTCACCAGCTTCACTTTGGGGAACTGCTTGCTGTACTTTTCGGCCACGTTCTTGTCGGTCGGACGATAGAAATTACGCGCAATGATTTCCTGGGCCTCTGGCGTGTACAAAAACTCCAGGTAGGCTTGTGCAGCGGCACGCGTGCCCTTGCGATCGACGTTCTTGTCGACGACTGCGACGGGCGGTTCAGCCAAGATGGACAGCGAAGGCACGACGATATCGAACTTGTCCGGACCCAATTCCTCTTGGGCCAAGAACGCTTCGTTTTCCCACGCCAGCAATACGTCCCCGACACCGCGTTCGACAAACGTGGTCGTCGCACCGCGAGCGCCGGTATCCAACACAGGCACGTGTTTGAACAAGTCGCTGATAAAGGCCTTGGCCTTGCTTTCGTCACCGCCGTTGTTCTCTAGCGCATAGGCCCAGGCCGCCAGGTAGTTCCAGCGCGCGCCGCCCGAGGTTTTCGGATTCGGCGTGATGACTTCAATGCCATCCTTGACCAGATCATTCCAATCATGGATTTGCTTCGGGTTGCCCTTGCGGACGAGGAAAACGATGGTCGAGGTGTAAGGCGAGCTGTTCAACGGCAAGCGGGCTTGCCAGTCTTTGGGCAACAGGCCCTTGTCGGCAATGGCGTCGATGTCATACGCCAGCGCCAATGTCACTACATCAGCGTCCAGGCCGTCGATGACCGAGCGTGCTTGTTTACCTGAACCTCCGTGCGATTGACGAATGGTCAGGGCCACACCGGCTTTTTCTTGATATTGCTTGGCGAATGCCTCATCCACAGCACGGTACAACTCACGCGTAGGATCATAGGACACGTTCAACAACGTTTGCTTCTCTTGCGCATGAGCCGGCAAACCCACGACGAAGGCCGCAGCCACCGTCGCCAATGCAGCCCAGAATTTTTTCTTATACAGCATGTTTGCACCCGAATCTGTAGACAGTGGATGCAAGTGTGCAGCGTCGCCGAACTAAACGGAAAGAATCATTTTTTGATTGCTCATCGCTATTGGAAATAAAGAATGCATGTCCGTCGCAGCGACAACAAAAAAGCGNGCGCTGCCTGAAGGCGAGCGCGCGCAAGCGGCACCTGATGCAGATCGGCACGCGTTGCGCCGATCTGCATCCTGGTTATTTACTTATTCGGTTGAGGCGTAATACGCAGGTACGGGCGCACCGCTTTGTAGCCTTTCGGGAATTTCTCTTTGATCACGGCCTCGTCCTTCAGGGACGGCACGATGATGACGTCATCGCCGTCTTGCCAGTTGACCGGCGTCGCCACGCTATGACTATCGGTCAACTGCAGCGAATCGATCACGCGCAGAATTTCGTTGAAATTACGCCCCGTGCTGGCCGGATAGGTAATGGTCAAACGGATCTTCTTGGCCGGATCAATGATGAACACCGAACGCACGGTTGCCGTAGCGCTGGCATTGGGGTGAATCATGTCATACAGCTCGGCGACTTTGCGATCGTCGTCCGCGATGATGGGGAAATTCACCGTCGTGGATTGCGTCTCGTTGATATCGTTGATCCACTGGTTGTGCGAGTCCACCCCGTCAACCGACAAGGCCAGCACTTTCACGTTGCGCTTGGCAAAGTCATCGGCCAGCTTGGCCGTGTAGCCGAGTTCGGTCGTGCAAACCGGCGTGAAGTCAGCCGGGTGCGAAAACAGTACGCCCCAGCTATCCCCCAAATACTCATGAAAACGGATCGGGCCGGTGGACGTGTTTTGCTCGAAATCCGGGGCGGTGTCGCCCAGACGAAGTTGGGTCATGGAAGGTCTCCGTGGCAGTTAGCGTCGCTGATCAGTATGATCAGCGACTGCGAGAGTCATACCCGAAGATTCTTACATCAAATCCGTATCACTGGAAATACGTTTGTTGCATATGTTTAATAACTTCATGCAATATCGGACTGTGCTCCGCAGCGATTGGCCACGCCTCCCGCACGAACCGATGCCGACAGCGCCAGCGCACGTGGCAAGATCTGTGCGCCATAGAACAACGCCGTAGAAAGCTTGCTGCGATAAAACGGGTCCGTCGTCCCCTCGGCCAACTGGCGCTGACACACGAGCGCCGCGCGCGCCATTTGCCACCCGCCATGCACAATGCCGGCCAGCATCAAATAGGGCACACTCGCCGCGTAGATCGCCCGCACATTGGATTGCGCCTGCTCCAGGATGAAAGTGACCGCAGCGTCATAACCCTGGATCGCCAGATCCAGATTGTCGCGCAGCAAATTCAACCCGGCCCGGTCGTCGGGCTCGGCACGCGCGGCGGCGGTATGCAAGGTCTGCAAAGTGTCTTTCATCGCGGCAATGCACGCATAGGCCGTCGCTCCCCCGTCGCGCAGGGTCTTGCGGCTCACCAGGTCGTTGGCCTGAATTGCCGTGGTGCCTTCGTAGATCGGCAGAATACGTGCGTCGCGGTAATACTGGGCAGCGCCGGTTTCTTCGATGAAACCCATGCCCCCATGGACCTGGACCCCCAACGATGCCACCTCGACGGCGGACTCGGTGGAAAATCCTTTCACAACCGGAACCAGATATTCGTAAAACGCGCGATTTCTTGCTCGCACCCCAGCATCGGGATGATGCGTCCCCTTATCATGCGCCGCAGCCGCCACAAAGGACACTGCCCTGGCGGCCTCGGTCAGGCCCCGCATGGTCAGCAACATACGTTGCACGTCGGGGTGATGGACAATCGCCACCGGCCCGGAGGAGCCTTCGATGGCACGCCCCTGCACCCGCTCGCGCGCATAGGTCAATGCGTGTTGATAGGCCCGCTCCGATATCCCAATGCCCTGCTGCCCCACGCCAAAACGTGCGGCATTCATCATGATGAACATGTATTCCAGGCCACGATTGAGCTCGCCTACCAGATAGCCCACTGCGCCTTCGCCCGCCTCGCCCTTGCCTGAGCCGTAGAGCAGAATGGCCGTCGGACTGCCATGAATGCCGAGCTTGTGCTCCAGCGATGCGCACCACACATCATTGCGCGCCCCCAGGCTGCCGTCCTGATTGACCAGGAATTTCGGCACGATGAATAAGGAAATACCTTTGACACCAGCAGGTGCATCGGGTGTTCGGGCCAACACCAGATGAATGATGTTCTCCGCCAGATCATGATCGCCGTAGGTAATGAAAATTTTCTGGCCACTCAGGCGATACGTCCCATCAGCCTGAGGCACCGCACGGGTCGCCACCTGAGCCAGGTCTGAACCGGCCTGCGGCTCGGTCAGGTTCATGGTCCCCGTCCATTTGCCCGCAATCAGATTAGGCACGTAGGCTTGACGCTGCGCCTCAGAGCCTACGGTCAGCAATGCCTCGATCACGCCATCGGTCAGCATGGGACATAAGGAAAAGGCCAGATTGGCCGCCTGGAGATTCTCGCAAGGTGCCGCCGCGACCAATTTCGGCAGCCCCTGCCCGCCCCATTGCGGCGGATGCTGCAAGCCTTGCCAACCACTAGCCGCGTAATCGGCGAATCCTTGTTTAAAGCCCGGCGTCGTCGTCACCTGCCCGTCGTTCCACTGAGGGGGCTGCGTATCGCCGGCTACATTCAATGGCGCAATGGCCTGCTCGGCAAAACGGGCATTTTCATCCAGGATCGCGTCCACGAGATCGGGGGTGACTTCCTCAAAACCCGGCAACCGCAGAATCTCATCCAGGCCAGCCAAGTCCTTGAGAGCAAAGCGGAAATCCTGCAATGGGGTGACGTAGGGCATTGTGTCTCCAAAATCAGTTGGCAGTTGCTGTGCGGCACTTGTTCAATCTTAAACCTTTGACGCCTGCCTTGTCGGCAAGCCGTGAATGGCCTCGCTGTCGTTGAACGCGCTCAAACTGAGATCCACGAAGCTGCGCACTTTGGGATCCATATAACGGCTCGATGCAAATACAGCGTGAACAGGAGCAGGGACCTCTGCCCAGCCAGGAAGCACGCAGGATAACGTGCCATTGCCCACATGGGGCTCGGCCATGAAACGAGGCAACTGCGCGATTCCAAGCCCTGCAAGCGCCAGATTTCTTGCAGCGATCGTACTGTTTACCGCGACGCGGGGCGCTGCTGTGACGGTTTCCGTATCAGGTCCGTTTACCAGCATCCAATTCGGACGGCCGCGCGAGGTCTTCATGATCAGGTCGTGATGTGTCAGATCGTTGACTGCGGACAGCATCGGCCCTCGTCTCAGATAATCAGGGGCAGCATACAGCCCGTAGACCACTTCACCGAGCTTGCGCGCGGAGAGCCCTGAATCCGGTAGCGCACCGACGCGAATCGCGACATCGATCCCTTCGTGAATGATGTCGACCAGGCGGTTCGTATATTCCGCCTCTACCGTGACGTTCGGTGCCAGCCGCAGGAACGCTGCAATCCATCCATCGACGACCATCGTACCGAACTCAGAGCCCGCTGTGACTCTGAGCAGGCCTTTGGGCTCTCTGGATTGCTGTGCCACCGCAGCCTCCGCCGCCTCCGCAGCGGTCAGGATGCACATGGCGCGCTCGAAATAATCGCGCCCGATTTCAGTCACGCTGAGGCGGCGTGTCGAACGGGTGAGGAGCCGTGCGCCGAGTTTTTCTTCCATACGCCGAACGATTCGGCTCACGCGCGCCTTGTCGGTGCCAAGGCGCTCTGCTGCCGTCGTAAAGGAGCCATCGGTCACAACCGCCACAAAGGCTCTCATCTCGGGGAGATCGATTGATGTATTCATGGACAACAGTGTGTAGCTTTTAGCCCCATTTATCAATTCCATGGCCGATTTTACAGTGCGGTCTATGCAAAACGTCACACGGAATCTGGCGGCGGGTTTCCGCCGCTCTCTCAACGAAAGGACACATAGATGACTCAAACACTCGGCATCATCGGTTCGGGCCTCGTAGGCAAAGCCGTCGCCCATCTGGCCGTCTCGGCGGGATATCAGGTCGTACTCAGCAATTCTCGGGGTCCTGAATCGCTCTCAGACCTGGTCCAGGCGCTTGGCCCGCTGGCGCGCGCAGGAACGGTTGAAGAAGCCATTGCGGCCGCGGATATCGTCTCGCTCGCGATTCCATTGGCGACGTTCGAGACTCTGCCAGCCAACAAGCTCGCAGGGAAAGTCGTCCTCGACCAGACCAACTACTATCCCGGTATGGGAGACTTCCGCAGGGCCGATCTCGACAATGGGGATCTGACGTCAAGCGAACTGGTGCAACAGCATCTGGAGGGCGCCAAAGTGGTCAAAGGGGTTCACAACCTCGGCTGGCACCATATGCAGTACAGCGCCCGGCCAAAAGGCCACGTCGAACGAACCACCCTGCCCATCGCCGGCGACGATACTGCTGCCAAGCAAGCCGTCACGCGTTTTATTCAGGCAGTCGGCTATGACGTCGTCGACACTGGTTCGCTAGCCGACAGTTGGCGCATCGAACCCAACACACCGATCTATTTCTGGCCCTATGTCCCCGACATTGCGCAGGGGTTGACAGAAAATGAGGCGAAACAGGCCTATCTGCGCCCGGGCCAGCCCATCTCCCCCACCGCCGCACAGCAACTGATCGACAAGACGGAGCGTCCGTCACCGATCGGAGGAACGTTGCAGGGGCTCCCGCCGATCCATGTCGCCCTGTTCCTTGAGCTCGCCAGTGCCGATACCGTCCAGAGGTAACCCATGCTGAAAACACTAGCCAATAAGACGGCGCTGGTAACGGGCGGTTCACGAGGCATTGGACGGGCAATTGCCGAGCGGCTCGCGGCGGATGGTGCGACCGTCGCCATGACCTACAGTCAGAATCGAGCGGGCGCCAAGGATGCGGTAATGGCCATCGAGAGAGCTGGCGGCAGCGCATTCGCGCTTCAAGCGGACCTGGTCAACGCCGAGGCTATCCCGGCGCTATTCGAACAGCTCGACAGCGAACTCGCCAACAGAAAGGGCAGCACAGCGCTCGACATCGTGGTCAACAATGCCGGCAATTCGGGATGGGGCGGCCTCGCAGACGCGACACCCGACAATTGGAACACCATGTTCGCAGTCCATGCCCGTGCGCCGTTTTTTATCGTTCAGGCCGCGCTGAACCGGCTTGCCGACGGCGGACGTATCATCAACATTTCATCCGCGGCCGGGGCGAGGCCACTACAGGCGGTTCCCATCTACTCTATGGCCAAGGCGGCCATCAACAACCTGACCCACACGCTCGCGATGGAATTAGGGCCGCGCGGGATCACGGTAAACGCCGTCGCGCCGGGCTGGATAAGAACCGACATGAACGCCGCCATCCGCGAGAATGCGGACATGGTGAAAATGATTGAAGCCGACACCGCGCTGGAACGATTCGGAGAGACCTCGGACATCGCAGCAGTGGTGGCGTTTCTGGCTTCCGACGAAGGCCGGTGGGTGACTGCTCAGGTCATCGAGGCAAGCGGCGGATATAAGCTCTGACCCCGGCGAGAGGAGTAGAGCCTCACACCGCGCCAAGATAAAAAACAAAACGGGCGTGCAGAGCAGGAAATTCCTGCTCTGCACGCCCGTTTAGCGCACTGTGATGATTCTATTTACAGGGCGCTGGCCAGCTCGGGAACGACGGTGAACAAATCACCCACCAGGCCGTAATCGGCCACGCCGAAGATCGGCGCCTCGGGGTCTTTGTTGATGGCCACGATGACCTTGGAGTCTTTCATGCCAGCCAAATGCTGGATGGCGCCCGAGATACCGACGGCCACGTACAGCTGCGGCGCCACGATCTTGCCGGTCTGGCCGACCTGCCAATCGTTGGGCGCGTAGCCTGCGTCCACCGCGGCACGCGAGGCACCCAGCGCGGCGCCCAGCTTGTCGGCCAGCGGATCGAGGATCTTGAAGTTTTCAGCACTGCCCAGACCACGGCCACCCGAGACGACCACGCGTGCGCCGGCCAACTCAGGACGGTCGCTCTTGGCGACTTCGCGGCCGACGAACGAGGACTTGCCCGAATCGGTAACGGCTTCGATGGTTTCCACGGCGACCGAACCACCGGTGGCGGCAACCGCGTCGAAACCTGTCGTACGGACGGTGATGACCTTCACGGCGTCGCTCGATTGCACGGTAGCGATGGCGTTACCAGCGTAAATCGGGCGTTGGAAGGTATCGGCAGACTCGACACCGATGATGTCGGAGATCTGTGCCACGTCGAGCTTTGCAGCCACGCGCGGAGCGACGTTCTTGCCCGAGGCGGTGGCCGGGAACAAAATGTGGCTGTAGTTCGACGCCACGGCCAGGACTTGCGCAGCCAGGTTTTCCGCCAGGCCTTCGGCCAGTTGCGGCGCATCGGCCAGCAGGACTTTAGCCACACCGGCAGCCTGTGCAGCCTGGTCAGCAACGGCTTTCGCATTGCTGCCGGCGACCAGCACGTGGACATCACCGCCCAGCTTGGCTGCGGCAGCGATGGTGTTCAGGGTGGCGCCCTTTAGTTGGGCGTTGTCGTGTTCGGCAATAACCAGCGTCGTCATCTTAGAGCACCTTCGCTTCGTTCTTGAGTTTGTCGACCAACGCGGCCACGTCGGCCACCTTGATACCGGCCTTGCGGGCGGGTGGCTCGGTGACTTTCAAGGTCTTCAGGCGAGGCGCCGCATCCACGCCCAGCTCCTCGGGGGTGACGGTGTCCAGCTGTTTTTTCTTGGCCTTCATGATGTTGGGCAGCGTGACGTAACGCGGCTCGTTCAGGCGCAGGTCGGTCGTGATGATGGCCGGCAGCGACAGTTTGATCGTTTCCAGACCACCGTCGACTTCGCGGGTCACCGTGACGCTGTCGCCCGCGACTTCGACCTTGCTGGCGAAAGTGGCTTGCGGCCAGTCCAGCAACGCGGCCAGCATCTGGCCAGTCTGGTTGGCATCGTCGTCAATGGCTTGCTTGCCCAGGATGACCAGCTGCGGTTGTTCTTTTTCGACCAGGCCCTTGAGCAGCTTGGCCACGGCCAGCGGCTGGAGTTCAGCGTCGGTCTGTACCAGGATGCCGCGGTCGGCGCCGATGGCCATTGCCGTGCGCAGGGTTTCCTGGCACTGTGCAACGCCGCAAGAAACGGCGATCACCTCGGTGGCACCGCCCTTTTCCTTCAGGCGCGTGGCTTCTTCGACGGCGATTTCGTCAAAGGGGTTCATGGACATCTTCACGTTCGCGATATCCACGCCCGTTTGATCCGATTTCACGCGCACCTTGACGTTATAGTCAACAACGCGCTTTACAGGTACCAGCACCTTCATCCAGCAGCCTCCTAAGCTTAAGAATAATAGACCGGCCTTGGGCCGGTCCCGCATTGCACAATTCGTTGATTCTACAACTTTGTGAGAGCCCGTAGATGAGCGACCACGCTGCGCGCCAGCGCTGACAAGTTGTAACCGCCCTCCAGCATGCTGACGATGCGGCCGTGCGCATGACGATCAGCCACCTGCATGATCTGCTCGGTCATCCAACTGTAATCGGCTTCGACCAGCGCCATCTGGCCCATATCGTCCTCGCGGTGGGCATCAAACCCCGCGGAGACCAAAATCAACTCGGGCGCATGTACCTCCAGGCGAGGCAACCAGGCGTCCTGCACCAACTCACGTATGGCCGCGCCCCCAGTATAGGCAGGAACCGGAACATTGACCATATTGGCGGCGGGACTCTCGGCGCCGCTATGGGGAAAAAACGGGTGCTGGAAAAAGCTGCACATCAACACCCGTTCGTCACCCGCAAACATCTCCTCAGTGCCATTGCCGTGATGCACGTCGAAATCAATGATGGCCAGCCGCTGTACACCGTATGTGTGCATGGCGTGCTGCGCCGCAATCGCGATATTGTTCAGAAAGCAAAAGCCCATAGCTGCATCGGGCCGTGCATGATGTCCCGGTGGACGCACGGCACAAAAAGCATTAGCCGCTTGGCCTTGCATCACCGCATCCACCGCCGCAATGCCCGCCCCGGCAGCATGCAGTGCCGCCTCGTAGGTGTACGGGTTCATCAACGTGTCGGGATCGATCGCGCTATAGCCCTCGGCGGGAGAGCGCGCCCGCAAGCCATCCAGATGATCCTTGGAATGCACGTGCAAAATCGCCTCGCGCGTCGCCGCAGGGGCTTGCTGCTCCAGCAGAAATGGTGCTAATCCGCTGGCCAATAATTGGTCGGCAATAGCATCCAGCCTCTCTGGGCATTCGGGGTGCCAACTGCCCATTTCATGCAGTTTGCACAGCGGATGGGTAAGATACATGGTCTCCATAAGGAAGATTATGTTCATCTGTCGGCGGTTCGTGCAAATCGGCACGGTATTCATGGTATTGGCGGGTTGTGCAAATACCGCACCCTCGGGCTCATCCCAGGCCCAAACTCCCTCTAAGGCACCCGTTGGCGTCACGCCTACGCGCATAGGCCCCGCCCAGCCGACGGGTGAGCCGCCTGCAGCCCTCACACCAAGAGGAACGCTGCGGCCCGAAGTCCAGGCCTTTGCCAAACGCCTGGCAGCCGAACGTAACTTGCCCCTTGAGCCTATCGAGCAGGCCTTGACCGAGGCTCGCTACAACGCGACGGTGGCACGCTTGATCGCCCCGTCTCCGCCTGGACGCAAGATATGGCGCAGCTGGAATACCTATCGCGCCCGTTTTGTCGAGCCCAAACGCATTAAATGGGGCGTGGAATTCTGGCAGGAAAACCAGGCATTGCTGAATCAGGCGGCGCAACGCTATGGCGTACCAGCCTCGATCATCGTATCCATCATCGGCGTGGAAACGCTGTACAGCCGCAACATGGGCAGCTTCAGTGTCCTGGATGCGCTCACCACGCTGGCCTTTGATTACCCCGACCCGAACAAACCCGAACGGGCCGAGATGTTCCGCGGGCAGCTGGCCGATTTCATTACCTTGTCTCTACAGGACAAGCTCGATATGAATGCCAAAGGCTCATACGCCGGGGCGATCGGTATGCCGCAGTTCATGCCTGGCAGCATCATGCGCTACGCCGTTGACGGCGATGGCGATGGTCATATCAGGTTGAACAGCAGCGTGAACGACGCTGTCATGTCGGTCGGCAATTTCCTGGTCGAGCACGGATGGCTACGCGGACTGCCCGTTTTTGCCCCCGTGTTGTTACCGGCGGACCCATCCGCCCTGGCTACAGGCGGGCTCACGCCCACGCAAACCTGGCGCAGCCTGCAGGCCGCCGGCGCCCGGGTGGCGGCAGGAGCCAGCACCGAAAGCTGGCAGGATCGCCCCCTCGGCGTCGTAGACCTGGTCGAAGAAGCCCGCGGTACGGTGCAGTACCGGACAGCAACGCCTAACTTTTTTGCGCTGACCCAGTACAACCGCAGCTATTTCTATGCCACGGCCGTCGCCGACCTGGCGGCTGAACTGGAAACACGCATGGGGCGCTGAGACGCAACGACAACGCGGTCAGGCGGACTTCTCGTTAAATACGCCCGTAGACAGATACCGGTCGCCGCGGTCACAGACGATGAACACAATCGTGGCGTTCTCGACACGCTCAGACACGCGTAACGCAGCCACCAGGGCGCCTGCCGACGAAATGCCACCGAAAATGCCTTCTTCGGCGGCTAGCCGGCGCGCCATGGTTTCCGCCTCGGACTGCTCGATGGACTCATACGCATCGACCAGATTGCGATCGAAAATCGCGGGCATGTAGGCCTCGGGCCATTTGCGAATACCCGGAATCTGAGAACCCTCGGCAGGCTGTGCGCCTACGACTTGCACGTCGGGATTCTGGGATTTCAGGTAGGTCGACACGCCCATGATGGTGCCGGTGGTGCCCATCGCGCTGACAAAGTGCGTCACACGCCCTTCGGTCTGGCTCCAGATTTCAGGGCCCGTACCCTCGATGTGGGCGCGGGGATTATCGGGATTGGCAAACTGATCGAGGACCTTGCCTTTGCCCTCGTCCTGCATGGACATGGCCAGGTCGCGGGCATATTCCATCCCGCCCTTGCTGGCAGGAGTCAAAATCAGTTCTGCACCGTAGGCGGCCATGGCCGCGCGACGCTCCACCGACAAATTGTCCGGCATGATCAACACCATGCGATAACCACGCATCGCAGCTGTCATCGCCAGCGCAATACCCGTATTGCCGCTGGTCGCCTCGATCAGCGTATCGCCCGGCTTGATTTCACCGCGCTCTTCGGCGCGCAAAATCATCGAAAGCGCCGGGCGGTCTTTGACCGAGCCTGCGGGATTGTTGCCTTCCAGTTTGGCCAGGACGACGTTGCCCCGTGACTGAGCCGCCGCGCTGGGGATACGCTGCAAACGGACCAACGGCGTATTGCCGACGGTTTGTGCGATTGTGGGATATGAGAAAGTAGCCATGCAATCGATCATACCGCCGGATTCCTGACTGCGGGGCTAAAGCCGCGACGCCGCCAGGGACACCCTATGGCGCACCTGGCGTCGCCTGCGGCAGCGACGGCGCAAACTGCGGCATCGCAATCGAATTGGGGCCGAACACCGTCACGCCTGCACCGACCGTCAAGCCCGCGGCACGCAAACGTCCCAATCGTTTACGCCCGATACCCCGTACGCGATCAGAAAGGTCCTCCAACGAGTCGAAAGGACCGGCACGGTCGCGCTCCTGGACGATGATTTTGGCGGTACGAGGCCCTACGCCATTGATCGCTTCGAGTTGCTCGACAGTCGCCGAGTTCGCGTCCAAGGCATGGACAGGCATCGCCATCAGCGCCAACCCACTGGCGATCGCAACGCGGCCAACCGCACGTGCCAAGCGGCGTTGCGCCACCCGCATGCCGTCAGCGCCAAGACGAGTACGTCCCGTGAACGGCCATCGTGCTGGACGCCGCACGGCGAAATAAGAAAGGGGCTCCGTGCACACGGCAACGGGCTCATGCAAAAAAGGATTCATGGTCAGGCTCCGTATCAAACGGCAGGACGAATCGTCCGCCAGCCCACTCATGATGCCTATCGCCTGCTCTGAAAAGTCCGAGAGTGAACGAAAAAATCACCCTCGGAAACTACGTACAAGGAAAGGCTACGCCTGACGTGCGCGCCAATATTTCACGTACTCGGCCACACCGGTCTGCACATCCCGCATCGGTGCCGTAAAGCCCGCGGCACGCAACTGCGTCGCATCCGCTCGCGTGTAGCTTTGGTAGCGGCCCTTGAGATCCTCGGGGAACGGGATATAGTGCAGCAATCCCTGCTCGACCAGTTTTTCCAATGGCAAAGGCGCCTCTGCGCGCTCGGCGCGCAGGGCATTGACGACTGCAGCCGCCACGTCATTGAACGGCTGTGCACGGCCAGTCCCGCAATTAAAGATCCCCGACGTTTCAGGATGATCCAGAAAATGCAGATTGACCGCGACGACGTCATCGACCGAGATGAAATCACGGCTCTGGCCACCGTCTTCGTAGCCATCCCAGCCCGCGAACAAACGGACATGCCCCTCGGCCAGGAATTGATTCATATTGTGAAAAGCCACCGACGCCATGCGGCCTTTGTGCTGTTCATGCGGACCGTAGACGTTGAAATAACGCAGGCCCACGACCTGCGCAGTCAACGAATGCATGCGCGTGCGCAGCACTTGGTCGAACAACAGCTTGGAGTAACCGTAGACATTCAACGGCCGTTCGTTGGCCGGATCCTCGACATATACCGATGAGCCGCCATAAACCGCCGCCGAAGACGCATACAGGAACGGCACGCGCTGAGCCTGGCAGTATTCAAACAGCTCCAGCGTCACGCGGTAGTTGTTATCCATCATGTACCGCCCGTTGCGCTCGGTGGTGTCCGAGCACGCCCCCTGGTGCAAGACGGCCTGCAAGGGCGGCAATGAACCTGCGAGTACACGACGGCGAAACTCGTCTTTATCCAGATAGTCTGCAATCTGCAGGTCCACCAGATTCAGGAATTTGTCGCCTTCGGTCAGGTCATCGACCGCGATAATGTCCGTAATACCGCGCCGATTCAGGCCACGTACGAGATTGTTGCCGATGAAGCCGGCGGCGCCTGTAACGACGATCATGAGGATGCTCCTGCGAGTTCTGCGGCGGTGACGACGGACGTCCCCAGTTTGCCGACGACGATGCCGCCGGCACGGTTAGCCCACGCCATGGCTTGTTCCCAGGGCTGGCCAATCGCGCGCATCGCCGCCAAGGTAGCCAGCACGGTATCGCCTGCGCCAGACACGTCAAACACCTCGTGTGCCTGGGCGTCGACATGTTCGCGGCCTGCCGCGGTAAAAAGTGTCATGCCCTGCTCGGAACGCGTCACCAGCAAGGCTTCCAGATCAAGATCTTCGCGCAATCGCTGCGCGCGTTCGGTCAGTTGCGACTCGGTCGTCCAGCGCCCTACCGCCTGCTGCATTTCGGCTCGATTGGGCGTGACCAGAGTCGCCCCACGATAACGCGTGTAATCGTCCCCCTTGGGATCCACCAACACAGGAACACCAGCCCCACGCGCCAATGCAATCAGCGCCTCGACCCGATCGAGAGCGCCTTTGGCGTAGTCCGACAGTACCAGCACATCATGATGCGCGAGATGGCGGGCCACGCGCGCGTCCATATCGTCCAGCGTCGCATTCGCAGGATGCTGTTCGAAATCGACGCGCAACAATTGCTGCTGCCGTCCCAGAACCCGCATCTTGAGGGTCGTCGGATTTTCCGCGTCGGCAGCCAGGTCCGCATTGACCCCAGCCTGCGTCGACAGGCGGGTGATGCTGTCTCCGGCCTCGTCGTTTCCGACGATGCCCACCAAGGTTGCCTGTCCGCCCAGCGCGACCACGTTGCGCGCCACGTTGGCTGCACCACCTAGACGGTCTTCGCGCCGGGCGACCCGCACCACGGGAACCGGAGCCTCAGGAGAAATGCGATCGACTTCGCCAAACCAATAACGGTCCAGCATGACGTCGCCCACGACCAGCACACGGCTGCGCGTCATCGCTTCGGTGGGGAATGCGTTCATTCAAGTTCTTCCAAACGCCGTGGTGCATAGGTCTCCCACCCATTGCACCCCGGACACTGCCAATAATAGCGTCGCGCCTGAAAGCCGCAAGTACGGCAGGCGTAGCGATCCAGCCGCTGAGTATGTTTGTGAATCAGACTGCGCAATAGACTCAGATCTGCACCCCGCACAGGCCCTTGTTCTTGGTCTTGCTGGCTGCCGTCGGTGCTGCTGAGCTCCGCCTCCAGCAAGCGATCCAGCCCCAGTAGCGAGGGATGGTGCCGCAGCGCCCCCCGCGCGAAGGCCCAGGCTGGTGCCGCACCCTGCTGCACTCGCAACTCGCGAAAGACCACGTTGAACAAATCCAGCGAGGCATAACGGGCATACTGCTTTTGCAGCACATCCAGCCCCTCGGCCGCCTGCCCTGCATTGCGGTAATTGGCCAAGAGCTGCTCGGCGACTTGGCCAGCGAACTCGGGCGCATCGGCCAGGATGGACTCCAGATACATGCGCTCGCGCTTGAGGTCACCCTCGAGTTGAGCCAACCGGGCGCGCAGCATCGCCGTGCGGACCTTGGCTGCCTTGGTTGCGGATTCGCCCTGCCCGGCTTGTTTGGCGGCGTGATCCGCCGCATCCAAGGCGGTGTGCGCAGCATCGGCGTCAAAGGGCTTGGCCGCCAGGGCCATTTGGGCCTGCTCGCAGTAATAGTGCACGATCTGCGGCACAGGCTCGTCAACCAGGCCTTGCAAGGTCTTGACTGCCTCGATCGCCCGCGGCCAATCGTGCTCGGATTCGTAGATGCGAATCAACGACCGCAGTGCAGGCAACGCATAACGCGTGTCTTTCAGTTGTTCAAAGGCGCTTTCCGCACGGTCCAGCATGCCGGCCTTGAGGAAATCATGCGCCAACTCGTGCTGCGCGTGCTCGCGCTCGGCCTCAGGCAGATCGGAACGGCTCAACAGGCTCTGGTGCACCCGAATGGCACGCTCCATTTCGCCTCGGCGACGAAACAGGCTGCCCAGGGCAAAGTGCAATTCTGTCGTTTCGGGATCGAGCTTGGCGACCTCGACAAAGGCGTCGATGGCTCGATCCGGCTGCTCGTTGAGCAGGAAATTCAGACCCTTGAAATAAGAGTCCGGCAAGGTCCGCGTTTCGCGCAGCATCTGCCGAAAATCGAAACGCGCTGCCAACCACCCCAGTGCAAACAGCACTGGTACAAAAATTAACCACCAAGGTTCGAAGTCCACGCGGCGAGCTCTGTAGCAGGATAGAGAAAAGGACGCTGCTTACAGCGGCGACATGGGGGCAATCGCCTCGGGCGCGATTTCGGGTGTTGTTCCGTTGGCCGCTGCCTGTAAACGCTCAAGCTCGCGACGCAAGCGTAGTGCTTCGCGACGACGGCGCATCGCCGCCGGCACGGTCAGCAACAAACCAAACACCGTACCCACGACAAAAGTCACCAGCATCACGACGATGAGCGGTACATCCTGCACCACATAGTCGGCATAGAAATTTACCGCAACCGGCCCGGTGTTCTTCAGGGCGAACATCAGCACCGCAATAAAGACGAGCAATCGCAGTGCCCAGATAAGGTAACGCATGGCGCATGCTCCACAAAATTCAAGACTTTCAATTGTAAGCGGAAGCGGGCGCGGTCCGTACAACCCAGGTGAACGCCAGACCAGCACAATTTCCTCGCTCCGCGACGGCAGACTGGACCCAGCCCAGCCCTGAAACGTTCAGTAAGTCCCCCTAGAATGCCAAAGCCCCTTGAATGCCGCAAGACATTCAAGGGGCTCGGTATATCTATCGGGACAGCCTGGCACATGACATGGCTGCGCACCTGACCACACTACATGACGTGCATGCCAAGCAATGTAGGCATAGGATCGTCCGAAATACCCTCGGACGATGATGCGTCTGCATTGTCAGTCACTTGATCAACCCGCTCGCGCAATTCCTTGCCGGCTTTGAAGTGCGGTACCTGTTTACCAGGCACCAGCACCTGCTCGCCGGACTTGGGATTGCGTCCGATGCGGGGTGAGCGCTGCGACAACGAAAAGCTGCCAAATCCACGGATCTCGATACGTTGGCCCGAGGCGAGCGCCTGAGCCATTGCGTCGAGCATGGTCTTGACCGCGTAATCGGTGTCGCGGGCGGCCAGCTGGGGATAGCGGGCCGCCAATGCGGCGATCAGCTCCGACTTGGTCACTATTAGCCGTCGTTACGCTGTTGATCCAGCTTGGCCTTGAGCAACGCGCCCAGGTTGGTCGTACCCGAGGAAGCGCTGGCTTCGGACATACGATGCAGGGTATCGGCCGTCTCGGCGTTGTCGCGAGCCTTGATCGACAATTGGATCGAACGCGTCTTGCGATCGACGTTGACGATCATGGCTTCGACGTTCTGGCCTTCCTTGAGCACGGTGGTCGCGTCTTCGACACGGCCAACCGAGATTTCGGAAGCACGCAGGTAGCCTTCGACGTCGACCGACAGGGTCACGACAGCACCCTTGGGCTCGACCGACTTGACCACGCCAGGCACCACAGCGCCCTTGTCGTAGGTAGCAACGAAGTTGTTGAAGGGGTCGCCTTCCAACTGCTTGATACCCAGCGAGATGCGTTCCTTGTCGGTGTCGATACCCAGAACGACGGCTTCGAGTTCGTCGCCCTTCTTGAAGTTGCGAACGGCTTCTTCGCCGGTCTCGGCCCACGACAGGTCGGACAGGTGAACCAGGCCATCGATACCGCCGGGCAGACCCACGAACACGCCGAAGTCGGTGATCGACTTGATGGCGCCGCGGACCTTGTCACCACGCTTGAAGTTGGTGGCGAACTCTTCCCACGGGTTTTGACGGCATTGCTTCATGCCCAGGGAGATACGACGACGGTCTTCGTCGATTTCCAGGACCATGACTTCGACTTCTTCGCCCAGGGTCACGACCTTGCGCGGATCGACGTTCTTGTTGGTCCAGTCCATTTCGGAGACGTGCACCAGGCCTTCGATGCCGGCTTCGACTTCGACGAACGCACCGTAGTCGGTCAGGTTGGTCACCTTGCCGAACAGACGGGTGCCTTGCGGGTAACGACGGGCCAGGCCCACCCACGGGTCTTCGCCCAGTTGCTTGACGCCCAGCGAGACGCGGCTCTTTTCCTGGTCGAACTTGAGGACCTTGGCTTCGACTTCCTGGCCCACTTGCAGGACCTCGGAGGGGTGACGCACGCGGCGCCATGCCATGTCGGTGATGTGCAACAGGCCGTCGATGCCGCCCAGGTCAACGAACGCACCGTAGTCGGTGATGTTCTTGACCACGCCCTTGACCACTGCACCTTCGTGCAGGGTTTCGAGCAGTTTCTGGCGCTCTTCGCCCATGCTGGCTTCCAGCACTTGGCGGCGCGACAACACGACGTTGTTACGCTTGCGATCGAGCTTGATGACTTTGAATTCGAGGGTCTTGCCTTCGTACGGGGTGGTGTCCTTGACGGGACGCAGATCAACCAGCGAGCCGGGCAAGAATGCACGGATGCCGTTGGTCATGACGGTCAGGCCGCCCTTGACCTTGCCGGTGATGGTGCCGGTGACCAATTCGCCGTTTTCGAGGGCTTGTTCCAATTGCAGCCAGGCCGACAGGCGCTTGGCGCGGTCACGCGACAGGATGGTGTCGCCGTAGCCGTTTTCCAGGGAATCGATAGCCACCGAGACGAAATCGCCAGGTTGCACTTCGAGCTCGCCCTGGTCGTTCAGGAACTCTTCCAGGGGGATCAGCGCTTCGGACTTCAGGCCGGCATTGACGACGACGAAGTTGTGATCAACGCGCACGACTTCAGCGCTGATGACTTCGCCGGACTTCATGTCCTGGCTTTTGAGGCTTTCTGCGAAGAGGTCGGCGAAGCTTTCGCTGCCGGTGGCGGGAGTGGAAACGGAAGACATTGAGTTGAAATCCATTGGGCCAAAATGGCCATTAAAAACACACCGAAGCGGATTGCCCGCGACAGTGGAGTGAATGAACCCGGCAGAGCCCATATGCCCCAGGCACATGCCTGTCAGCTACGAGCCGCCACCAGGGACGGAAAACCAAAAACTGTTAAGCCTGCTGCCAAAAACCGAGCACTGCCTGTACAGTCTGCTCGATCGTCAAAGCCGACGAGTCGAGCACATGTGCATCAGCGGCCGGCACGAGAGGCGCCACGCTGCGCTGCATATCGCGCGCATCACGTTCGCGCATATCGCGCAGAAGGTCGTTAAGATTAGCAGAAATTCCCTTTTCGATCAACTGCTTACAACGCCTTTGCGCACGAGCCTCGACGTCGGCCACCAGAAATACCTTCAGTGCCGCATCCGGAAACACCACCGTCCCCATATCCCGGCCATCGGCCACCAGGCCTGGGGCCACGCGAAACGCGCGCTGACGCTCGAGCAGAGCCTGTCGCACGGCAGGATAGGCCGCGATACGCGAGGCGAAATTACCGACTTGTTCCTGGCGAATAGCCTCGCTCACATCACTGCCCTCGAGCAGGATCCGGTCGCCCTCAAAGCAGACATCCAGCCCTCGGGCCACCTCTGCCACGCCCGCCTCGTCCTCGGCAGGCAGCCCGCGATTCAGGGCTGCCAACGCAGTGAGGCGGTACAAAGCCCCACTATCCAGGATGGCCCACCCCAGCGCGCGCGCCACGCGATGGGCGATGGTCCCCTTACCCGAAGCCGTCGGCCCATCGATGGCAATCACGGGGGCCTGCGCAGCGGGATTCCCCACTGGCATATCCGAGTCTGTCGTCATATCAATTTGCACCATCACCGGACACCAGTCCGGCATACACATCAAAGTAATCAGGGAAAGTCTTGCTCACACAGCCGGGATCCAGGATGCGCACCGCGGCCGGCCCAAAGGCCGCCAGCGAAAAACACATCGCCATGCGGTGATCGTCCCAGGTGCCGATATGCGCATCACGCCATCCATCCTCGGCAGGAGGCGTCACCTGGAGCCAGTCCGGCCCGGAGGTCACCACCGCACCCAATTTGGTCAGCTCAGTGTGCATGGCATGAATACGGTCGGTTTCCTTGACCCGCCAACTGCCAATATTACGCAACCGGCACGGTCCGTCGGCGAACAATGCCAAGGCGGCCGCCGTCATGGCAGCATCCGGAATCAAATTGAAATCGGCATCGAAGGCTTTCAGCCGCTCGCCCCGGTCCACGCGAATACCGCGCGACTCGATCCAATCAGGCCCGTACTCAATCTGCGCGCCCATCTCGGCCAAGGTCTGCGCAAAGGCGACATCCCCCTGGATACTATTCGCGCCCACCCCGGTCACCCGCAACGGGCCGCCACCGATCGCCCCCAGGGCCAGAAAATACGATGCCGACGAGGCGTCTCCCTCGACCGCAATGGCGCCCGGGCTGCGATAGGCCGCACCAGCCTCGATCGTGAATCGCTGCCAGCCGTCGCGACGCACCTGCACGCCATAACGCGCCATCAAATTCAAGGTGATTTCAATATAGGGCTTGGAAATCAGGTCGCCGATCACCTCGATGACGACTGGCTGATCACTTTCCTGAGCCAGCACAGGCGCAGCCAAGAGCAGCGCGGTCAGAAACTGACTGGACACAGCCCCCTGCACGCGGGCAGGAGCCCCGGCACGAATCATGCCTGCGCTGATTTCCAACGGAGGATATCCCTCCTGGCCCGCGTAGTTGATCTCGGCGCCCCATTGCCGCAACGCATTGACCAGATCGCCGATCGGCCGCTCGTGCATACGCGGCACGCCCGACAAACGATACTGCCCACCCATCAAGGCCAACGCAGCGGTCAACGGACGAAACGCCGTGCCTGCATTGCCCAGGAACAGATCCGCCTGCTTCACCGGAAAACGGCCTGCGCCAGAAACGGTCACGCTGCCCGACCCGGTATCCGTGACTTCCATACCGAGCTGTCGCAGCGCATTCAACATCACGCGCGTATCGTCCGAGTCCAGCAGCCCCGAGATATCCGTACGCCCGGCGGCCAGCGCCGCCAACAGCAGTACACGATTGGAAATACTTTTAGAACCTGGCAAGGCCAGTTGGCCACGCGCCTGCCGAGCGCGGGGCAAATCAAGAAATGGCTGTCCGGCCATGAACTACTCCTTGCGCCAATTGCGGCGCGCCTGAGCGGCCTGCAACAGCATTTCCTCGAGAGCCGCGCCATCGCCGTCCGCCATGGCGCGCTCCATCTGGTCCAACACTCCTCGGACGGCCGTCAACTCGGTACGTAACGCGTCGCGATTGGAGAGAAAAATATCGCGCCACATCTCAGGCGAACCCGCGGCAATACGGGTGAAATCACGAAAACCCGACCCCGCCAGGGACAAGCGCAACGCAGCGTCATCAGCGTTGGCAACCTGCGCCATATAAGCAGCCGCCAACAAATGCGGCATGTGGCTGACCGATCCCAGCACACGATCATGCGATTCGGCGTCCATCTCGAGCACGCGCGCTCCGCACGCTCGCCACAGGTCACGCACGTGTGCAATCGCCGCCGGCGCGTTTTCCGGCTCAGGCGTCAAAATCACGGTGCGATCCCGGTATAACCCGGCATCCGCCGCCGAGGGACCGCTGCGCTCTGCGCCGGCAATCGGATGGCCCGGAACAAATTGGCCAATACGATCGCCCAACGCCACGCGTGCGGCTTGCACGACTTCGACTTTGGTGCTGCCGGCATCCGTCAGCAAGGTATCCGGGCCCAAATGCGGACGCAACTGCGCCAACATCGCCGCGAGGCCGCCTACCGGTGTCGATAGCAAAATGACATCCGCCTGCGCTGCCGCCTGTTCCGGCGTAGCCACTGCGTCGATCAACCCTAACGCTTGTGCTTGCGCCAGCGATTGCGCATTGCGCCCCACTCCCAGCACCTGGCCCACCTGCCCAGCACGACGCAACGCCAGCGCCGCAGAACCGCCGATCAGCCCCACGCCAATGACGGCCAATACAGGAATCAGGGGGCCATCGGCCCCCTGTGCAACGGACGCAGAAGTCTCGCGCGTCATGCCGCCAGAATTTCCGTCAATGCCGCGATGAAACGCTGGTTTTCTTCAGGCAAGCCAATGGTGACGCGCAGCCATTCAGGCAAACCGTCACCGGCGACCGGGCGCACAATCACACCACGCTTGAGCAACTCGAGATTGATACGCGCGGCATCACCCACCTGGACCAACACAAAATTGCCGTAGCTGGGCACGTAGCGTAGCGACAGACCATCAAAGGCCTCGCTCAACTGCTGCTTGCCCGCCTTGTTCAAGGCATAGGAACGCTCTAGATAGTCTTTGTCGGCCAGTGCTGCAATCGCAGCCGCCTGGGCCAGCGTGTTCACGTTAAACGGCTGGCGAACGCGATTCAGCAAATCGGTCAATACCGGTTGTGCGACAGCAAAGCCTACACGCAATCCCGCCAAACCATACGCTTTGGAGAACGTGCGGGACACAATCAAATTGGAATATTGACGGACCAACGCCACGCTATCGAAACGGAGCTCGGGATCCAGATATTCGTTATAAGCCTCATCCAGCACCACCGTCACACGGTCGCCGTGAGCCGCATGCACGCGCTCGAGAAAGGCTGCAATTTCCGCGCCTGGCACAAACGTCCCGGTGGGATTGTTGGGATTAGCGATGAACACCAGACGGGTGTCATCAGCGATCGCCGCAAACATGGCGTCCAGATCATGGCCGTAATCACGCGCCGGGACCTGAATATGCCGTGCGCCACGGGCCTGCGTGGCCAAGCGGTACACCGTAAAAGCATGCTGAGCGTACACCGCTGACGTCCCGGGTTCCAGCAGCGCCAGTGCGGCAATTTCCAGAATATCGTTCGAACCGTTGCCGAGCGTGATCCAGCTTGGGGGAACGTCATAGCGCTTGGCCAAAGCCGCCTTCAGATCAAAACCATTGGGATCCGGATAGCGTGCCAAGGAGTTGGTCGCGGCAACCAAGGCCTCGCGCGCCGATGCCGGCATGCCCAGCGGGTTTTCATTCGATGCCAACTTGATGATGCTCGCCGGATCCAAACCAAACTCGCGAGCGAGTTCTTCGATGGGCTTGCCCGCCTGGTAGGGTGCGATAGCGCTGACGTGAGCAGGAGCGGTCAACGACTTGATTGCGGTAGTCATGAGTATGCGCGAGACGTAATAAAGTGACTGCGAAACCGCAGCGGCACTGCGGCAAAATCAATGATGAGTAACAACAGAAAACCGCAACAGGCCTGGCGCGGACACGCCGGGCCTTTACGATCACTGCGCCGGATACGATCCCAAGACCTTGAGGAACGCCACCTGCGACTGCAAATCTGCCAACGCGCGCGCCACCTGCGGATCATCGCGATGGCCCAGCACGTCAACGTAAAAATAATATTCCCACTGCCCTGTCCGTGCAGGACGCGACTCGAAACGCGTCATCGACACACCATTGGCCGCCATCGGCGCCAGCATGTCATAGACCGCGCCGGCACGATTGGGCACCGCCAGGATCAAACTGGTTTTATCCTTTCCGCTGGGCAGCGGCTGCATATCGCCCACGGCCAGAAAGCGAGTACGGTTATTCGGATCATCCTGAATACCCGCCTCCACGATCTGCAGATTCCAGGCGGGGGCTGCCGTTTCACCGGCAATCGCCGCAATCGTGGGGTTGGTGCTGGCCACCCGCGCCGCCTCGGAATTGCTCGATTCAGCCACGCGCTCCAGACCCGGATAATTGCGGCTCAACCATCCTTGGCATTGAGCCAAGGCTTGCGGATGCGCGGCCACGGCGGTGATGCCCTCCATGGTGCCCGATTGCGTCATCAAGCAGTGACGGATATCCAGCGAACGCTCACCGAGGATTTTCAGCGAGGTGCTCAACAGCAAATCCAGGCTGCGATTGACCGCGCCTTCTGTGGAATTTTCTACCGGCACCATGCCTACATCCGCCTGTCCAGCCTCGACGGCACGGAACACCTCGTCGAACGATGGACACGGCAGGGGCTGCACCGAACGGCCAAAATGCTCGAATGCCGCCTGCTCGGAAAACGAACCTCGCGGGCCCAGATAGGCCACCGTCATACCCCGTTCCAACCCACGGCAGGCTGAAATGATTTCCGTCCACACCGATGCCACGGCGTCTCGAGGAAATGGGCCACGATTGAGCTGCTGCAAACGGCGAATGACCTCGGCCTCGCGCTCCGGGCGCAGCACGGGGCCGTCTGCCGATGCCGCGTGCTTGACCTCGCCCACGTCCAGCGCCGCACGGGCGCGCTGCGACAGCAGCTCGAGGATCTGTGCATCGATCGAATCGATACGCTCGCGCAGTGGCTTGAGCTGGGCCTGCAATGAATCATCCATAACGGCGTTCGAACTCTTTCAAGTAATCCACCAACGCCTGCACACCCTCTAGCGGCATCGCGTTGTAAATAGAGGCACGCATGCCGCCCACGCTCTTGTGACCCTTGAGTTGCGTCAGCCCGGCAGCCTCGGCCCCTTGCAAGAAGGCGTCATTCAGCGACTCGTCACGCAATACGAACGGCACATTCATGCGCGAACGCACCGGTACGTGCACCGGATTGCGGTAAAACGACGTGCCGTCCAGATAGCCGTACAGCAGCTCGGCCTTGGCGCAGTTGACGGCCTCGATGGCGGCTACCCCGCCCTGAGCCTTTATCCACTTGAACACCAGACCCGCCACATAGATCGCAAAGGCCGGCGGCGTGTTGTAGCGCGAATGCTCCGCCGCCACGTTGGCGTAATCAAACGCCGAGGGGCAAATCGGCAAGGACTTGCCAATCAGATCGCGACGCGCCACCACCATGGTGACCCCGGCGGGGCCGGCATTTTTCTGTGCACCGGCAAACATCAAGCCCGTGCGGGTCACGTCCAGCGGACGCGACAGGAAATGCGACGAGGCATCTACCACCAAGGGCACGTCCGGCGCACCTAGCGCAGCCATGTCCGGCCAATCCAGGAACTCGACGCCATGAATGGTTTCGTTGCTGCACAGGTGCAGATAGGCAGCCTCGGGGCGAATGTTCCATGTTTCAACCGGCGGCACCCAGGTCCAGGGCGCCTGTTCACGTCCGTCGATCTGCGTCGCGACGCCGCTGGTCGCAGCAACCTGCGCATCACCGTAACGCCCTGCCTCTTTATGCGAGCGGGTAGACCAATGTCCGGTCAGCACAAAATCCGCTGCAGCGTAGCCGCGGCGGCCGATCAAGTTCATGGGCACGATAGCGTTCTCGCCCAAGCCGCCGCCCTGCATGAACATCACGGCATAATCCGCCGGCACGCCCAACAACTCGCGCAAATCGGATTCCGCGGTGTCGCAGATCTGCACGAAATGCTTGCCGCGATGGCTCATTTCCATCACGGACATGCCGCTGCCGTTCCAGTCCAGCATCTCGGCAGCGACCTGCTGCAACACCACTTCAGGCAAGGCCGACGGGCCCGCCGAAAAGTTCCAGGGACGAGCCATCATTGCTCCGTAGGTTCAGTCGGTTCGGATGAAGCATCGGCATCGCCATCGGCGTCCAGTGCCTCGGAGTCTTCGCCATCGACGTCATCCGCATCGCTTTCGACCACGCGGCGCACGCCCGACAGGCTGCTGCCGTCATCGACGCTGATCAACGTGACGCCCTGCGTCGCACGGCCCATCTCGCGGATCTCGCCCACGCGGGTACGCACCAACACACCGCCAGTCGTAATCAACATGATTTCGTCAGACGGCATGACCAGCACGGCACCGACAACCTTGCCATTACGCGAGGAGGTCTGGATGGCGATCATGCCCTTGGTGCCGCGGCCATGGCGCGTGTACTCCGTAATCGAGGTCCGCTTGCCGTAGCCATTTTCGGTGGCGGTCAGCACGCTTTGCGACTCGTCGCCGGCAACCAGCAGCGCAATCACTGTCTGGTTGTCTTCCAGCGTCATTCCTCGCACACCGCGGGCGTTGCGGCCCATCGGACGGACATCGTTTTCATCGAAACGCACGGCCTTGCCGGCATCCGAGAACAACATCACATCATGCTTGCCGTCGGTCAGGTCAGCGCCGATCAGGTAATCGCCGTCGTCCAATCCCACGGCGATGATGCCCGCCTTGCGCGGATTGGAGAAATCCGACAACGGCGTTTTCTTGACCGTACCGCGCGAAGTCGCCATGAAGACGAACCGGTCTTCGCTGAATTCCTTCACGGGCAGCACAACGGTGATCTTTTCGCCGTCGACCAAGGGGAACATATTGACGATGGGCTTGCCGCGCGAGTTGCGCGTGCCCTGCGGAACCTCCCAGACCTTGAGCCAGTACACCCGGCCGCGATCAGAGAAGCACAGCAGGTAATCGTGCGTATTTGCGATGAAGAGCTGGTCGATCCAGTCGTTTTCCTTCATCGCCGTCGCCTGCTTGCCGCGCCCGCCGCGTTTTTGCGAACGGTACTCGGACAGGGGCTGGCTCTTGATATAGCCGGCATGCGACAACGTCACCACCATATCAGTGGGTGTAATCAGGTCCTCGGTATCGAGCTCGGTCGCATTCATTTCGATATCCGAGCGGCGCGTGTCCTTGGCGCCAGTCGAGAACTCGGCCTTGATCGCTTGGAGCTCCTCACTAATGATGGAGGTAATGCGCTCAGGCTTGGCCAGAATATCGAGCAAATCGGCGATCGTCGCCATGACGTCCTTGTACTCGCCAACGATCTTGTCCTGCTCCAGGCCGGTCAAGCGTTGCAGACGCATGTTCAGGATTTCCTGAGCCTGCGTATCGCTCAGGCGGTACAGACCGTCGCCCTGCAGACCGAGGCTTTCGTGCAGGTCGTCCGGGCGGAATGCCGCACGGCCGCCTGTCGCATCATGATCGGCACGCGACAGCATCTCGCGCACGAGCGACGAATCCCACGAACGCGACATCAGCTCCTGACGCGCGACCGGCGGCGTCGGCGCGGCCTTGATGATGGCAATGAAATCATCAATATTGGCCAGCGCGACCGCCAAGCCCTCGAGCACGTGGCCGCGTTCGCGGGCCTTGCGCAGCTGGAACACGGTACGGCGTGTCACTACCTCGCGGCGATGCTGCAGGAAATAACTGATCAGTTGCTTCAGGTTGAGCAAGCGCGGCTGGCCGTCGACCAGCGCCACCAGGTTCATCCCAAAGGTGTCCTGCAACTGCGTGTTCTTGTACAGATTATTGAGAATGACCTCGGGCACCTCGCCGCGCTTGAGTTCGATGACCAGACGCATGCCGTCTTTATCGGACTCATCGCGGATATCTGAAATACCCTCGATCTTTTTCTCGTTGACGAGCTCGGCGATACGCTCCTGCAACGTCTTTTTGTTGACCTGGTAGGGAATGGCGTCGACCACGATGGCCTGACGATTACCCTTTTCCATGTCCTCGAAGTGCGTCTTGGCGCGCATGACCACACGGCCACGGCCCGTGCGATAGCCCTCGCGGACCCCCGCCATACCGTAGATGATGCCGCCGGTCGGGAAGTCGGGCGCGGGAATGATTTCGATCAACTCGTCGATCGAACATGTGGGATTGCGCAGGCAATACAAGCAGCCGTCGACCACCTCTTGCAGGTTGTGCGGCGGAATATTGGTGGCCATCCCCACCGCGATCCCCGAGCTGCCGTTGACCAGCAGGTTAGGCAAGCGCGAAGGCAACAGCAGCGGCTCTTGCTCGCTACCATCGTAGTTGGGACCAAAATCCACGGTTTCCTGGTCGATATCGGCCAGCAACTCGTGGGCGATCTTGGCCAGACGGACCTCGGTGTAACGCATGGCCGCGGCGCTGTCGCCGTCGATCGAACCAAAGTTACCTTGTCCATCAACCAGCATATAGCGCATGGAAAAATCCTGCGCCATACGCACAATGGTGTCGTAGACCGACTGGTCACCGTGCGGGTGATATTTACCAATAACGTCACCAACGATACGCGCGGACTTTTTATAGGCGCGGTTCCAATCGTTGTTGAGTTCATGCATCGCGTAGAGCACGCGTCGGTGCACGGGCTTGAGGCCGTCGCGCACATCTGGGAGCGCACGCCCTACGATCACGCTCATGGCGTAATCAAGGTAACTGCGGCGCATCTCTTCTTCCAGCGAAACCGGAAGCGTCTCCTTGGCGAAGGAATCCATATATATAGCGACTGAATCGTGTGAGAGAAACCCGGGCTGGGTAAACAGGAAATTCTATCATCCGATTCCCTTGGACTCCCCTGAGCCCAATTCGGAGCCTCCGGCCCACGCCCATCGACGGCCTTACAGGCCACCTTGTTGCCAAAAACCAACATCCCTACCTCCCCACAAGAAATAAAAGCTCATATCGAGTGCCAATGCCGTCTTCCAGGGGAGCCAAAGATCATCAAATGCCTTAAGATTGTTTCCAGCACGCAGGAGACTCAGTAGCGATTCTTTGAACCTTTTCCGAGCATTGCTATACTGACCCCGTTTCCTGATATGCGGCGGGGATTCGCTGCGAGTCACTTATCCAGCTTCAAGCTCAACGAGGAGAAACATGAACAAACCCTCCAAATTCGCTCTGGCGCTCGCCTTCGCCGCCGTTACGGCTGCCAGTGCTGCTTCCGCGCAAACCGTGGACAACTGGCGCAATCCGTTCGGCGACGTGTGGATGAACGGCACGAATGAACTGTGCTGGCGCGATGCATTCTGGACGCCGGCCACCGGCATCCCGGGCTGCGATGGCGTACCGGTCGCTCAGGCGCCCGCCAAACCCGTGCCTGCGGCCACCAAGGTCGTGTTCAACGCTGACACGTTCTTCGACTTCGACAAGTCCACCCTGAAGCCGGAAGGCCGTCAGTTGCTGGATCAAGTTGCCCAGCAAGCTCAAGGCATCAATCTCGAGACCATCATCGCTGTCGGTCACACCGACTCGATCGGTACCGAGAAGTACAACCAAGGTCTGTCCGAGCGCCGTGCTGCTTCGGTCAAGGCTTACTTGGTTAGCCGTGGCATCGACCCGAACCGCATCTACACCGAAGGCAAGGGCGAACTGCAGCCCGTCGCTTCGAACAAGACGCGTGAAGGCCGTGCCCAGAACCGTCGCGTAGAAGTTGAAATTGTCGGTAGCCGCAATCAGTAATTGATGCGCTAGCCGCTACAATGAGGGGCCTCGCTTGCGAGGCCCTTTTTTCATTACGGCGTGTCTTCACACGCCGCACTGCCTGCCGCTCATGACTGAATCCGCTACCTCGACTCGCCCCGGCGTCAACGCTGACCAAACCGAATTAGACAAATTCGCCGCCTTGGCCGCGCGCTGGTGGGATCCCGAAAGCGAATTCAAGCCGCTGCATGCCATCAACCCCCTGCGCCTGGACTGGATTCAAGAGTGCGCGGGCAGCCTGGCCGGGAAAACCGTGCTGGACGTCGGGTGTGGCGGTGGCATTCTGTCCGAGAGCATGGCCGCCACGGGCGCCACGGTCACCGGCATCGATCTCGCCGAACGCTCTCTCAAAATTGCCCGTTTGCATGGCCTGGAGTCCGGCATCAAAGTGGAATATCGCGCCGTCCCAGTCGAGGACTTGGCCACCGAACAACCCGGTCACTATGATGTGGTCACCTGCATGGAAATGCTGGAACACGTGCCGGATCCCGGCTCCGTCGTCCGCGCCTGCGCCGCTCTGGTCAAACCCGGCGGCTGGGTGTTTTTTTCCACACTGAACCGCAACGCGAAATCCTTCCTGTTTGCCATCCTCGGGGCAGAGTACGTCCTGAACCTGCTGCCGCGCGGCACCCATAGCCACGACCAGTTCATCAAACCCAGTGAATTGGCGGCCTCAGCTCGCCAAGCCGGCCTGGAGCTCACCAGCATGCGCGGCATGGAATACAACCCCATTACCAAGGTATACCGCCTGTCGGGCGACACCTCTGTGAATTATCTGATGGCCACCCGCAAATGAGCGCACTGATTCTGTTTGATTTCGACGGCACGCTGGCCGACACGGCCCCCGATCTGGCCGCTGCCGCCAATCGTCAACGCACTCGCCGCGGCTTGGAGGCCCTGCCCTACGAAACGCTGCGCCCCGTCGCCTCGCAAGGCGCGCGCGGACTGCTGCGCGTGGCGTTGAGCATGCTGCCGGACCATCCAGAGTACGAATCCACACGGCTACAGTTTCTCGAAGATTACGCGTCCAACTCTACGGTACACAGCCGGCTGTTCCCGGGCATCGCCGAATTGCTCCATGGGATTCGCGAACGCGGGCACGCCTGGGGCATTGTCACCAACAAAGTCACCCACCTGACGCTGCCCATCGTCGAATTTCTCGGTCTGACCCAGGACAGCGCCGTCTTGGTATGCGGCGACACCACCGAGCACTCCAAGCCCCACCCCCTGCCGCTGCAACATGCCGCCCGGGAGGCCGGGTACGCGGTTGACCGATGCGTCTATGTGGGCGATGATTTGCGTGACGTCCAAGCAGCCCATGCGGCGGGCATGCCCGCCGTCGCCGCGGCCTATGGTTATTTAGGACAGGACGAAAACGTCATCAGCTGGTCGGCCGAAGCCACCGCCAACACCCCCGCCGACCTCTGGGATGCCATCGAGCCCCTGCTGCCCCGCGGCCTGCGCTGACAACAGCGATCGATCTCGGCATGATTGTTCATCTTGAACAAACAGTCATGCCGAGTCTTTAGTCTTTATCCCTTCACTCAGCCCTATTAAAGTACGGGTTATCCCTGAATTGCGGATAAATCCGCCGCCTGCGCTTGCCGTAGACGGCGGCAGTTCTGTTTTTCCACCAGGCCTGCCGACACCCTATTCTGCCGCGCCTCACCAGCGCGACACATCAAATCATGCTGCTACCTATTTTGTTGCTTTCCACTGCGGGGTTCACCATCCTCACGACAGAGTTTCTGATCGTGGGGTTGCTCCCCCCGCTCGCGCGCGATCTGAATGTCACCGTGTCCCAAGCCGGGCTGCTTGTCACCCTGTTTGCCTTTACGATTGCCGCCGCCGGCCCATTTCTCACCGCGCTGCTGAGCAACATGAATCGCAAACGGCTCTTTATCGGAACGCTGGTGTTGTTTGGCCTATCCAATACGGTCGCCGCGTTAGCTCCCAATATCGGCATCATGGCTTTAGCGCGTTTCGTGCCGGCCTTGGCTTTGCCGGTGTTTTGGTCGCTGGCCAGTGCGACCGCGATTGAGTTGGCCGGCCCCGCTCGTGCGGGCCGAGCCATCTCGATGGTGGGATTCGGCATCGTCGCTGCCACGGTGTTTGGCATTCCTATCGGCGTGCTGATTTCTGACGGGTTTGGCTGGCGCACCGCCTTTGGCGTACTGGCCGTCGTGGCATTCGCCAAAGCACTGATGCTGTGGGTTTTCTTTCCTCGCCCGCCCCAGCAGACGCAACAAGTCAAACTACGCACGCAATTAAGCATTCTGCGTGACCCGCACGTCATCGGGCACGTCATGCTGTCGCTGCTGATCTTCACCGGCATGTTTACCGCCTACACCTATCTGGCCGACATGTTGGAACGTTTGGCCGGCTTCAACGGCCAATGGGTGGGCTGGACCATGATGGCATTTGGCGGCATCGGGCTCATCGGCAACCTGGTCGGTGGCAGATTGGCCGATCGCAGCGCCCTTGGTGCCACGCTGTTGTTTGCTGGCTTGATGACCGCAGGCCTGATCGTGCTGGGTCCCGTCATGCGTTCGCCCGGGTTGCTCGCTCTCGCGTTAGGCTTGTGGGGCGTCGCCCAGGCAGCGCTCTTTACGGTATGCCATGTGCGCGTCATGAAGTCCGCACCAGATGCGCCGGCATTTGCCGCTTCCTTGAACATTTCCGGGGCCAATACCGGCATCGGCATCGGCGCGATCGTGGGAGGTTACATCATCGACCACTATGGATTGGTCTGGCTGGGTGCAACGGCCGCCGTGATTGTGCTGGCCGCCATGGGACTGGGAGCAGCCCTGGCCGTCTCGAGCAAGCAACGCGCGCAGCGCTCGCTGCAGGCTTCCTGTGCGAATGCGTGAGCAAAGACCCGTGTGATAGAGGCTCCCTCATGAGCCTCTATCACACGCGAAAGCTCCCGGCAGGATTCCTTCGGCGGTTCGATTAAAGAACAGCCCACCCTATTCACCAAGCGCTTGTAGGTAATAATGCGTCGTCGACAACACCTAACAAGCCGAATATGTCTGGAGACAACTCCCCCCGGTTCAAACGCTATGCGCTGAAAATCACGCTGATTTATCTGCTGATACGCGGTCTGCCGGAGCTGCTGTTCTTTATCTTTTACCTGCTGCCCGAGGCGACCATACAGTCGCTGGTGCAAACGCATAGCGCCTGGCTGCGCCACCTCTATCCGGTCGTGCCGCTGCAGATACTGAACCTTCCTCTCGGGTTTCAGCACGCGCTCGCCTTAGTGCCGGTCTTGATGATCGAATGCCTGCTGGTGTTTCTGTTCAGTGCCTGGCTCATCCGTCGGCGCCCATGGACAGCAGAGCGTCCGAGCAACAAAGCTCGATGGATCATCCTGGTCCTGGCCACGCTGATCTGGTCCTATGTTGTCCGTTTGCAAATACTCGGACACTTTCAGCACCTCTGGGTCGAAGAACTGCAAACTCTGCAGGCGAAAGGCGGCGACTGGTTCGAGCTGATGCCGCCCATCCTGTTGCAAGCGAACAGGACTATCACCAGCCTCCTCTACGCCACAATGCCCCTGTGGGCCTGGGTGCCCGTCTGGCTGCATTTCCTGCTTGCCAAAAAGCCCGTCGGCACAACACACGACCCAGCTATCGTGGATGGGAATCATCCGGCCAACATGGCGGTACCACTGCAAAAAAGCATCGCCCTTGCATCCTTTTTACTGGGATGCCTGGGGCTGCATTTTGTCCTGGTTCTGCTCACCTACATCGGACTCTGGCCATGGGCTGCTCAACTGTCGGATACGCAGTTGCCCCTGGATGTGCTCAACGGACTGAGCCTGCCGCTATCGCTGAGCCAGATTGTATTCGCCAGCCTGATATGCCTGTTGGCAGCGTCGATCTATGTACGCCGTCTGACCATCACCCGGCCGAGCCTCTTCGCACTCGTCATCAAGCCGCTGCTGTCCGGGGTTATCGCATACCTGTTGACCAGTTTCCTGATATTGGCGCTGGTGTGGATCTGGATGTGGCTCAACCCGGGGCTCATCGAATCATTGCCGCGCCAGCTCAGCCGCAATCCCGAGGCCGGCCTGACGTTCGCCATTGTCCTCAACCTCGTGGCGATGTTGCTGCTGTGCCTGGCCAGCGGCAGGTTGCGTCAATCGCCACGGCGCTGGACAGGCCTGTTGGTCATCCTGATGGCTTGCGCCAGCATTCCCCTCTACGTAGGGTGGACCCTCGCAAGTACCAACATGGGTGCTGCGGGAGGCACGCCAGGCACGGCCGTCACCGGCAAGCTCGGCGACGCCCGCTGGCGCTCCATGGAGCAATGGTGCACCGGCGTCGTCGAAACCCGGCACGGAACGTGGCTGGTTGGACGAAACGAAGAGTCCTCGGGCTCCCCGTCTTACATCCCTCCGGGTGTCCCGGATCTGAGCGAACTCATCCTGGGCAAGGACGAAGCTGCCTCGCAACGTCGTTTCAACCTGTTTAGCTCTCGCTCCATGTTGACCACGCTGTCGCTACTGCAGGATGACGGCACATTCAAAATGGTTGCCACGGTGCCTGATGTCACCTGCTTGATGGTATCGCCCGAATCCGGCACGCTGTTCCTATTCACCGGTATAGACCGGCCTAGGTCATCATCCCCCTCGTTGACCGAAAGCGAACAAACCGCCATTTTCCGATCCACAGATCATGGCGCCACCTGGACCTGGCTGGAATCGGGTTTCATGACCGAGGTCGATCGGCTCGCCTGGAGTATCAAGCCTACCTTTTCCTCGGACCAGCACGTCTGGGCCTGGGGCAAAGAACCCCCGAGCGAGGACGAGCCCGCCGGGATCTGGGGTCGCCCAGAACCTGCGCCCACCCGTCGCGATGCCAACGGCAATGAGACCAGACCGACTGCCTTGTTCTACTCCTCCGATCAGGGACAAACCTCGACCGTCGTCTATAGTCCCGAGCCTTTGATTGCGCCAGTCTCCTATCTGCGGGAAATGACCGGGCAACCCAATGGCGATTTTTCTTCGCGCCGGGACATGGATCAAGAGCGCTTTGTCGTTCAGGTCAGTGACACGCGCGCCTATGTGTGGGCATCAGAATTCATGTGGTATTCCGTCGGCAATGCCCAGCACCGCACCATGCTGATGACGCACGCAGAGCTTTCGCGCCCGGCCCCCTCAGGTGAATGGCAGATCACCAAGGTCACACGCCACCCGGAATTGCGCGTGGAGCATTTGTCGACCTCGCACGATGGCCGCACCTACGCCATCCTGCAGGACAAAGACGGAGAATGGCTGGCCAAGCTCGATACGCAAACCGGCGAATGGGTCGAGCGTCAGAGAACGCCGTCGCTGCTGCCGGGATGGCTCGCCGAAAATCGCACGTCAGCGCGGTATTTCTGGAATAACGGCGACTATCAAGTGGTGAGCGAATGGGGCGACACGATCGTGCCCCGGCTGCTCATCCCTTTCTCAAAGAGCCGCGCCGAGATCGACACCGATGCACATTTCTACACGCGGGATGGCGGCCGCACCTGGCATCAGTTGGCCATTCCGGGCTATCTGGGCGTGATGGGTCTATCGCCGACCGGCAGCAAGCTATATTGGAGCAAAGGGGATTGGTATGAAAATGACGAACCTTTGCAGTGGCAGTATGACTTAGCGCAGTAGGCCGACATTTGAGGCATGCTGCCTGGGCCTGGGTCAAGGCTCTGGCAGCCGGACAGCATGCCTTACGCTCGCACCAATATGATTGGTGGGCAAACGATCCCCTCTGCCAAACAATTGCTGCCTTAGCGTAGCCTGCTCGTAGCGCGTGCGATAACGCCCCCGGTTTTGCAATTCGGGCACAACGATATTGGCAAAGTCTTCCCACGTTTCCGGCACGACAATGCGTGTCAGGTTAAAACCGTCTATCTCGCCCACATCGATCCAGCGCTCCATTTCGTCGGCGACCTGAGTGGCATTGCCGACAATGGTCTGATAACGGCTGCCCAGCGCGAATTGTTCCTGCAGCTTGCGTCGCGTGGTCCAGCCCTGTTGCTGCGCGGCCTGGGCAGCGGATTGCATTGCATTACCCGCGGCATATGGGATGGGCTCGTCCAGACTGTATTTGGCAAAATCCACGCCGGTGCTCGCGGCGAAATGCGCCAGGCCTCCCTCGGAACTCGCGTGCGATAGATATTCGGCGTATTTGTCCTGCGCCTCGGTTTCGGTATGACCGGCCACGACAGCCAGGCCCGCGTAGATCTTGATGTCATCGGGGCGGCGCCCGGCATTCACGGCCGCCTGCCGCAACTTGCGAGACGCCTCGCGCGCGGCTTCGGGTGTACGCGCGCCGATGAAAATCCCCTCGGCGTGCTGCCCGGCGAACTGCAGTCCGCGCGGCGACGTGCCTGCTTGAAACAATACCGGGGTGCGCTGCGGTGATGGCGCGCTCATGTGAATGGCGTTGGCCCGATAGAACGGGCCCTCGTGCTTCACTGGATGCACTTTCTCTGGCCGAGTATGAATACGGCGCGCGCGATCAGTCACCACGGCGTCATCCTCCCAGCTGCCTTCCCATAGTTTGTAGGCGAGCGCCAGAAAATCCTCTGCGCGATCGTAACGGCTGTCGTGCTCGGCCAGTCCGGCCTGACCCAATCCACGCGCCCCGCTCTCCACATAGCCCGTGACAATATTCCAACCGATACGGCCGTTGGTGAGTTGATCCAAGGTCGTCACATCGCGTGCAAACGCGTAGGGATTGTGTGCGCCCACAGTCGCTGTCAGCCCAAAGCCTATATGCTTGGTCACGGCGGCCATCGCAGACACGACCAGCCAGGGATTATTCACCGGCAACTGAATCGCCTCACGTAACGTAAGGTCCACGCCATCCTGATAAACATCGTAGTACCCAATCACGTCAGCGATAAAAATACCGTCAAACAGGCCTTTTTCGAGTACCCGCGCAATATTCGTCCAGTATTCCAAGGTCTGGAACTGCGTAGACTGATCGCGAGGATGCGTCCATAAGCCATGATGGATATGGCCCACGCAATTCATATTGAACGCGTTGACGTGTATATGCCGTTTTGCCTGTGTCATGCTGGGTTCGACCCTGATATCGGTATCACAACGCGCCGTGACGCGGCGGCCGCACACCGTTGAGGACATAGTTCCCCACGGCGTGATATTTCCAACGAACGGGATCATGCAACGTATGCGTACGCGCGTTACGCCAAAACCGATCCAATCCCAAACCATCCAGCGTCGCGCCCGTGCCGCTCAGCTCGAATAGTTTGCTGCCCGCCAACAAACTGGCACTCGTGCTCAACGCCTTGGCTTGCGCCACAGCGATAGAGGCGGCTGCGACACTGTCCTCGTCGGGTTGCAACTGGGCAGCATCGACAGCCAACGCTGCTCTTGCCAGCAGTGCCTGCGCGGCACACAGGCGTACGTGCACATTGCCAATCTGCGCCAGCAATAACGGATCCTGTGTCGCGCTTTCCACCGCAGCATCTACCCACGGGCGCGCATGTTCACGGATAAAGGGCAAGGTCGCTTGTAACGCTCCCCATCCGATACCCAGATCCAGTGCAGCATGGATAATCTGGGCAAATGGCCCGATGGTCGTAGGCTGCTCGAACGAAGCCGTGAACGGAACAACCCATTCCGGCTCGACCCTCACTCGATCAAACTGCACAGAGCCGCTGCCAGTGACGCGCTGCCCGAAACCATCCCAATCATCAGTAATGATCACACCGGCCGCCGAACGTGGCACGAACGCGAGATACTGGCGTTCTCCCTCATCCTCATGGGCAGTGACCAGCGTCGGAATCCAATGCGCATAGATAGCGCCGGTGCAATAGAACTTCGCACCATTGACAACCCACCCGCCAGACTCACGCAATAGCTGTGTGCGTCGCTTGAAATCGCGATGCCCGATCTCGGCCAGCGCGTTGCCCAGCCGCTCACCGCGTAGCACACGCTCATAGAAGAACGCCTTTTGTGCCGATGACCCACCAACGCGCAGTACCTCCAGCGCATAGTAGTGATTCTGCGGAATCTGCCCGACGCTCCCGTCCGCCTCGGCGATCAAGGCAACAACTTGAGTCAGCGTTCCGGTAGAAACGCCCGCGCCGCCGTATTCCCGTGGCACCGTGATCCCCCACAGACCGCTCTGGCTCAATGCGTCCACTTCCTGCCAGGGCAAAATACGGTCACGGTCGCGTTGCTGTGCCTCGATAGCAATCTCGCTCGAAAGCTGATTTGCAATCTCCAAGGCTTCTGATTCGCTGCGAATGATCTGTGCGGGCTGCGCAGGCAATGACGCCGGCGCAGCCCGTGCCCCCGACGTCGATGCCTCATGTGCTGGTCTGCTCGCCATAGTGATACCTCTGCTCATCGCTCTCAATTCCATTGATGGCGTTTGGGCAACGCACCATTGAGCACATAATTTCCAATCAAGTGATATTTCCACCGTACCGGGTCGTGCAGCGTATGCACTCGCGCGTTGCGCCAATGCCGATCCAGGTTATGTGCCGCGCGGCTGGAAGACGAACCCGCCAAGGCAAACAAATGCTCACTGGCGAGCAAGGCGGCCTCGGTTGTCAGGATCTTGGCCTGTGCCACGGCGACAGAAGCTCGAGCACTGACGTGTTCGTCAATGGGCTGGTGTGCAACTGCATCCAGATGCCGCGCAGCCTCCAGCAATACAGCATGAGCTGCATCCACCTCAATCTGCAATTGACCAACCTCGTTGATGATGTAAGGATCGTCGCTCGCACGCGTCACCCCCGAATCCACCCATGGCCGGCTTTTTTCCCGAACAAAATCCAGCGCATCACGTAGCGCCCCTTGAGCGATGCCAGCATCAATGGCAGCCTGAATCAACTGCGATACCGGGCCAGACAAGGTGGGAACATCCTGGAAACGCCATATAGGGACCACGTCGTCCTCGCCGACCGGCACGCGATCGAACACTATGCCGCCACTGGCCGTCGTACGCTGGCCAAAGGAATTCCAATCATCAAAGATCGTCACACCGGGAGCATCGCGCCTGGCCCAAACCTGTAAGGGCCTGCTCTGTTCATCCTGCGCCCGAAACGGTATCCAGTGTGCAAAAGCCGAGCCCGTGGAGTAAAACCGCGAGCCGCTCACACTCAAACTGCCGTCTGCCTTGAGCTGCAAGCGGGCTGTCGGCGAGACCAGCTGCGCGGCCTTTGCTTTACGTTCCGGCCCCGCGTTACCAATCCGATGTCCGCCGAGCACATCTGCGAACCAACGCTGTCTTTGTGCCTCGCTAGCGGTGTCTTTCAGATTTTGAATGACCGCAAAATGATTCTGCGGAATCTGTCCCAGCGAGGGATCCGCCCCGCAGATCGTGACAAACAACTGCGCCAGCGTTTCGTACGAAGCCCCAAGCCCACCGTATTCCTTGGGGATGGTGATCGCCCATAGACCGCTGGCGGTATAGCGCTCTATTTCGTCCCAAGGCAGGCGGCGCTCTCGGTCGCGTTCGGCGGCGCTCACACGAAATTCTTCTGCCAAAGCCCGTGCGATCTGTAACGCTTCTGCGTCGCTAGTGACGCGATATGGCGTCTGCGGCGGCAGGGGCAGCCGCTCGAGAATGCGAGGGGATTCCCCTGCTGATGACGATGGCACCGTAGCACCGAGCCCCTCAGCAGGCAAAGCACCGCTCCGAGCTTTCAGTATTGTCATTCCAGACCTCAAGATTGAATCGCAAAAATAGCGGCTCCCTGCCCCTCGCAACGGCGAGCACGCTGTGGGCAGCCCCTCGAACACTCAGCGGTTGCGCAGCCACCGCACATAGCCATCGCCGAGGACCTGCACCATAGTCACCAACAGAATCAGCACAGCAATCACGATCAGCATCACCTGCGTGTCGAAACGCTGATAGCCGTAGCGGATGGCCAAATCCCCTAAGCCGCCCGCCCCCACTGCACCGGCCATCGCCGACGAACTGATCAGCGCAACCAACGTAATGGTGAATCCCCCGATAATCCCCGGCAGCGCTTCCGGCAAATAGACATGCCGCACAATGTCCCATTTCTTGCAACCCATCGCCTGGGCTGCTTCGACCAGGCCCGGATCGACCTCCCGTAAACTCACCTCGACAATGCGCGCAAAAAACGGGGTGGCGCTGATCGCCAGCGGAACGATGGCTGCCCACACCCCGATCGTGGTGCCTGCCACGATGCGGGTGAACGGAATCAACGCAACCAGCAAGACAATGAATGGCGTTGCCCTGAACCCGTTGATCACACTGCCCACCACACGGTTAATACGCGGCGAAGCCAAAAACCCGCCCGGTGCGGTCACAATCAGCAAGACAGCCAACGGAACGCCCGCGACAAAAGCAATCCCCCCCGACACGCCAACCATCATCAGGGTGTCGATCAACGCATTCCAATAACGCTCAATGGAAATCGACAGCGTCAGCGACATATCCCAGCACCTTGATATCGTGCGCAATGGCCTGTGACCCCTGCGTCAATTTTTTCCGATCCGGCTCGCCAACAACAACATCGTGCAACGCGACCAGCAACTGTCCCTGCGCGTGCCCTTGTATGCGATCCAGCCCTCCGTGCAACAACCGCACAGAACCGCTCAGTGCCTGGCCTATGCGAGAAAAATCCGGCTCCAATCCACCTTGGCCCCCGTAGGTCAGCTGCAAGACCTGTGCACTGCGCCCTGCTGGCCGGGTCGGCAACAGAGAACGCCGTACATCATCGGGCAGGCCATGCTGCAACGGCGCAAGCAGCGCTTGCGTAGCCGTATGTTGGGGATTCCCAAATACCTGCCATACCTCTCCCAACTCAGCGACGCGTCCGTGCTCCAGTACCAGCACCTGGTCGGCAATCTCTCGGATCACGCTCATCTCGTGCGTGATCAAAATGACGGTAATACCAAGCGTACGATTGATATCGCGCAGCAACTGCAAAATGGCTTGTGTCGTTTCGGGATCCAACGCCGACGTCGCCTCGTCGCACAGCAGAATCTCCGGCCCGGTCGCCAGGGCGCGGGCAATGCCGACGCGCTGCTTCTGGCCTCCCGACAAGCGGCCCGGATAGGTGTTGGCCTTGTCCTGAAGACCGACCAGGGCCAACAGCTCATTGACCCGTTCCGTCACCTGAGTTTTATGCACTCCCGCCACCAGCAACGGCAACGCGACGTTCTCAAACACCGTCTTGGCCGAGAGCAAATTGAAATGCTGAAAGATCATCCCGATGCGGCGGCGCAATTCGACTAATTGCGATTCGTCGAGCGTGGCAATGTCTACACCGTCAACGAGCACCTGACCGCTTGTTAGCGGCTCCAGCCGGTTGATCGTGCGCAACAGGCTGGATTTTCCGGCACCGCTGCGTCCGATGATGCCAAAGATACTGCCCGGCTTGATATCCAGGCTGATTGCCTGCAGCGCCTGCACCGGGCCAGCCGACGAAAAATAGGTCTTGGCCACGTTGCGAAACGATACGGCTCCTGTCCCGCGCTCTGCGCTTCTCGGGGGCAGAACTGCTGTCGATGACAGCTCACTGCCTCCCGCCTCCTTGGCATCCTGCCCCGCCAGCATTTGCCTTATTGCAACGGATACTCCCATCGAAATGCCCCTTTCTCTATGTCTCACGCAACACGCTGCGCGAGACCCTTGGCGTTCTTACTGCTTGATCCAGGCCAGCGTGTACAGGCGATTGTCGTTAGAGAACGCACGATGGATATCGGCTTTGACCGCATCAGAGCTCTGATAAATCTGGACAAACTTCTGAATCACAGGATCTTGTGTACGCTCGCTTTTCACGACAAACTGAATCGAAAAACGGGCGTCCTCAATACCTGAATAGGCCAATCCACTGGAGGGATCAAATGCCTTGGCCGCCACGATGAAATGCGGATACCCCTGCGCAATATCCACGTCGCCCGTGATGCGCACCAGCTGTGGTCCTTCCACCTCGACAAAACTGAGTTTCTTCGGATTCTCGACGATGTCGTCCAGCGTCCCCAAAAAACCCACTGCGTCCTTGAGCTTGATGAGCCCCACCTTTTGCAACAACAGCAAGCCACGCCCTTGGTTCACCGGATCGTTGGCAATGCCCACTTTGCCGCCCTCTGGCACCTGCGAGATATCCTTGTGCTTGAGCGAATACAACCCCACATTGGCCAGAATCCCCGTCCCTGCGCTGGCGAGCTTGTAGCCGTTTTTCTGGATAGCGTTATCCAGAAAGGGTTGATGCTGAAAATAATTGATATCCAGATCGCCCGAATCCACCGCCACATTGGGCGTCGTCCAATCCGTAAACTCCACCACGTCCACATCGATACCTTGAGCCTTGGCCTCCTTGGCGGCGACATTGATCGAATCAGCGTAAGCGCCCGGCACCACGCCAATACGCAGTTTGTCGGCGGCATGGGCGCTGAAAACTGTCAGTGCGGCCAAAGGAACAATGAACCAGCGGGAAAATGTCATGGAGGGCTCCGAAAGAGCTAGGCGGAATGAAGGAAAGAGGACTATTAAAACTGCGCAACGCAGTTGCCGCTACGAAACAAAATTTGTATGCATATATGCATTCCGAATGTCACCTAAGCCGCTGTTGCAAAAAGACTTTTATTTGTTATTTGCTTCTTCCCTGAGGTTTGGAAGCGACGCCAATACGCTATAGTTCGTAGCTGGACTGCGCGCCGCACAAACTCCCGGTCTGCTGCGAACTGACTTACTCAAAATTCCTTTCCGTGAGCAGTTCTCGAACGGCCGTCTCAATCAGAAAAACCATGAAAAAATACGATCTCGAAAAGAACAAAGCCCTGAAACTCGCTGGCCAATTAAAGCAAGCGGGCACCCCCGGCCGTTACGGTTCCGATCAATTGCTCGATCGGCGCGAACAGCGCAAACTGGACCAGGCCGCAGGTCTGGTGCCTTTTCCTCTGAAACTCACCCAGGTGCAGGCTGATCGCCTGCGTGCCCTGGCCCAGGAACGAGGCGTATCCACGAACGACATCGTGGCCGAGCTCCTGCAAAAAGCGCTCGACGCCTGAATTATTTATGCATATCTGGGTCGATGCCGACGCCTGCCCCGCAGTCATCAAGGACATTCTGTTTCGCGCTGCTCAGCGCTGGCAGATTTCTCTCACGCTGGTGGCCAATCAAATGCTGTACACGCCCCCGTCTGCGCTGATACGGGCGGTGCAGGTGCCACGTGGTTTCGACGTGGCCGATGCGCATATCGTTATGCATGCCGAGGCGGGCGACCTGGTCATCACGGGAGACATCCCGTTGGCCGCTGAAGTACTCGAAAAAGGCGCCATGGCGCTGAATCCGCGCGGCGAGCGCTATTCGCCGGAGACGATTCGAGAGCGCCTGGCTATGCGTGACATGATGGAGGAGTTGCGAGCCAGCGGCATCGAGACGGGTGGCCCGGCGTCATTCAGCCAGGCGGATCGCAAGGCCTTTGCCAATCAGCTTGACACGTTGCTGGCGCGGCATGCCCGATTGACGACAAAGCCGCCGAATTAGCGGCCGGCGCCTCGCGCGAGCCATATGTCCGCCTCTCACCCAAACTGATTGCGCCGTTGAAACTGTGCAATTGCATTCAGCAGGTGCGGCGCGAATCTGGCCTCGTACTGCGCTGCGTCCCATTCGCGCGACTCACCCGCCAGGTGCAACGCCCCAACCGGAGCCCCGCTGGCGTCAATCACTGCCGCAGCCAGTGCGATCTCGCCAATGATGAACTCATCGACGACCATGGCGTAGCCCTTTTCCCGTACAGGTTTTAATGCGGCCTTGATGGCCTTCGGCGTCGTCAAGGTATGTTGGGTATACGCCCTCAACTCTGCGTCGGCCAGCACCGATGTGAGCCGTTCCTCATCGAGCCGCGATAACACCGCACGCCCGCCAGCAGTACAGAATAATGGCACGCGACGGCCAATCAACGATGCGTGGTAATGCTCTGTCTTGGTCTGGTGACGCATCACATGCACCAGCTCGCGGCCGTCATACAAAGACAGACTGATCTTTTCACTTGTGGCCTGCGATAGGCTCAGCATGATGGGATTCCACGCCTCTACCAACTCATGCGTGCGCAGAAAGTGAAAGCTCAAATCTAGTACACGCTTTCCCAGGCGATATCGGCGCGTCTGCGGATTCTGTTCCAGATACCCTTCGGCGTTCAGCGTATAGGCGTAGCGCTGCGCGGCGCTCTTGTCCAGCCCGGTCCGTTCCATTATCTCAGTCAGGCTCAGATCACCGCTGGCGCTTTTAAAACAGTTCAGTACGGCAAATGCCTTGCCTACTGAGCCTACGTACAGAGCGTTGCTTGTCATCGTTTTCCAGAATAGACCGGTTAGGTCAAGTAGCGCATAATAATATTAAGTATTAAATAGTAATACCACAACTAACGCAACTCCCCGGAACAGCCTTTTCATCCGAGCATCCCCAACGGACCGAACAAATGAACGAAACCGCCGGAATTCCCGCAACACAATGGCTAGCTGGCCAACACGACAACATGCTGGCCTTGCTGGCAGACCTGGTCAATATCGACTCCAACAGCTACGACAAGCCCGGCGTGGCGCGAGTATTCCGACGTCTCGAATCATTCTTCTCCGAGCATGGCTTAGCGGTGACGCCGCATTTCGTCGGCGATGTCGAAGCCGCAATTTCTGTCACAGTGAACGCCGGCAGCACAGTGGGGCAGCCGGTTTTATTGATGGGACATTGCGACACCGTGTTCCCGGCCGGTGAAGCCGCCCGACGTCCCTTTCGCATTCAGGACGGCCGAGCCTACGGTCCCGGTGTGGCCGACATGAAACCCGGTGTCGTCATGAACGCGTTCATCCTGGCCGCTGCCACGCAGAGCTCGGAGCCGCTGCCTGAGATAACTGCCCTATTCACCTGCGACGAAGAAATCGGCTCGCCACTGAGCAAGGACGTCATCGTGCCCTTTGCCGAGAAAGCTCGTTTCGCATTCAATGCAGAGCCTGGCCGCCCCTCAGGCAACGTAGTCACCGGCCGCAAAGGCGGCGTGTTCTTTGAAATGGATATCGAGGGCCGCGCCGCGCATTCCGGCGCCAATTTTTCCGAAGGCATCAGCGCCATCTCTGAGCTCGCCCACAAGATTGTGGCGCTGGACGAACTCACCGACATAGACCAAGGCGTCACCGTCAATGTCGGTCTAGTGTCTGGCGGCCTGTCGGTCAATACCTCGGCGCCATCAGCTAAAGCATCCATTGACCTGCGCATTTTCGATCTGGAACAGCGCGAATCGCTCGTCAGCAG
Organism: Bordetella tumbae; assembly: GCF_965139195.1. Classification (GTDB taxonomy): domain Bacteria; phylum Pseudomonadota; class Gammaproteobacteria; order Burkholderiales; family Burkholderiaceae_B; genus Bordetella_A; species Bordetella_A tumbae. The sequence goes on from NZ_CBCSJH010000011.1 coordinate 122,230, forward strand.
CATACGCTGCATCTGCAACAAGTCCTTTATCACCGGCACGCTATCCAAGCTGGATATCAAAGGCGAATTCCGCCCATTCGTGCCCACTGCGCAATCCAAGCAACTGTTCGAGTTGTACCAATCGGAATTGAACGCCATGGGGCATCAGGCCGAGGGAGAATTCAGCGGCGGCTGTGCCGACTCCGGCGTGACCTCCAGCCTGGGGGTCATCACCTTATGCGGCACCGGCCCTGTGGGCGGGAAGTTCCACACGCTGGATGAGTATTGCGAGATCGACACGATCGTTCCTCGTGGACTCGCTGTGTTGAATACGCTGACGAGGCTTTCTGAACAGCAATGGTGACGGGCAGCAAACCCTCGGCGTTCCTTTCTGAATACCGGCCTAGCTCTCGCCATGGCGCCGGTACTGAGGTACCTGCCATGCGACAATGACGTTGTCCCTTCCGACAACCCTGCTCATGCCCGATACGACCTCCCCCGCCTCATCCCCCTCCGTCCGCGTCGCCATCATCGGCGGCGGCCCCGCTGGTTTGATGGCGGCTGAGACGCTCGCGCGCCACGGCATACTGGCCGACGTCTACGACGGCATGCCCTCCGTCGGACGGAAATTCCTGTTGGCTGGCCGTGGTGGATTGAATCTGACGCATAGTGAGCCATCAGAGCGCTTCAATCAGCGCTTTGGCAGCCGCAGTTCAGCCGTCGCCGCCTGGCTGCAACACCTGGACGCACAAGCGTTGCGTGAATGGGCTCATGGTTTGGGCGTCGAAACATTCGTCGGCTCATCCGGGCGTGTATTCCCGCTGGAAATGAAGGGAGCTCCGCTATTGAGAGCCTGGCTGNCGCGGCTGCGAGCCGCGGGGGTGCGCTTTCACATGCGGCACCGTTGGAACGGTTGGCCGGAGGGTGAAACCGCCACCCCTCAGATGCTGCATTTTGAGACGCCGCATGGGCCGCTGACTGTGCATGCGGACGCTGCGATACTGGCCTTGGGCGGCGCCAGCTGGGCTCGTTTGGGCTCTGACGGCAGCTGGGTCGCGGGCCTGCAGGAGCATCACATAGATGTTGAGCCGCTGCGTCCGGCCAATTGCGGATTTGAGGCAGATTGGAGCGCACATCTGCGCGAACGCTATGCAGGAACGCCTCTCAAATCGGTCGCCATGGCGCTGGATCGCAATGGCGAGCCCGGCACATGGCGGCGCGGCGAGTTCATGCTGACCGAATCGGGCATCGAAGGCAGCCTGGTCTATGCGCTGTCAGCCGGGTTGCGAGACGCGATTGACGCACAGGGCTCAACATCTGCCTGGGTCGACTTACTACCCGACCTCTCTGCCGACAAAGTCCTCGCACAAGTTTCACATCCTCGCGGCGCGCGCTCCATGGCCAGTCATTTGCAGAGCCGGCTTGGACTAAAGGGCGTCAAGACAGCATTGCTGCGTGAGTGCACCGATGCGCAGGTTTGGCAGGATATGGCATTGCTGGCGCGCCGTATCAAGGCGCTGCCCCTGCGATTACTGCGTACGCGGCCGATCGATGAGGCCATCAGCAGCGCTGGCGGTGTACGGCTGGAGGCCACCGGCGACACCTTGATGCTCAACAATGCACAGGGTATTTTCTGTGCGGGAGAAATGCTCGACTGGGAGGCCCCAACGGGCGGCTATCTGTTGACGGCAAGCATGGCCAGCGGCGTAGTCGCAGCCGAGGGTGTACGCGCACGTCTTATGTCCTGAAATTCGATGACCGGAGATGCAATCGATGAAAATTTTCGACAGCAACACCACTGCAGAACGCTTGGTATTCGATGCGCTGATTCCGGCCATTCGGCAGATGTTCATTGAGACTTGCGTAGTCCCTCGCCGGCATATTCATACCATCAATGAACGCGAGCACACGACCGATACGCTGTTGATCATGCCTGCGTGGCAGGACGGCAAATACCTGGGCATCAAGCACGTGACGATCTTTCCAGAGAACGCCAAACAGGGCAAATCTGGCTTGTTTTCTACCTATACGCTGTTTGACGCCACCAACGGCCAGCCGCTGGCCATCATCGACGGTGACCAGATCACCGTACGACGCACCGCAGCAGCCTCGGCATTGGCGGCATCCTATCTCGCACGCGAGGACGCGACAAACATGCTGATCGTGGGCGCCGGCAACGTCGCCCGTGCACTCGCGCCAGCCTATGCAGCGATACGTCCTATCCAGAAAATCTCGGTGTGGAACATCAATCCCGAAAAAGCCGATAGCCTCGCACAACAGCTTTGTGCCGAAGGCTTTGACGCGCATAGCGTCGCCGATCTGCGCAGCGCGGTCGAACAAGCCGACATCGTGTCGTGCGCAACGCTATCGCGCGCGCCGCTGATTCAGCGGGCATGGCTGCAGCCCGGAACGCACCTGGACCTCATCGGCAGTTTTCAACCCGCCATGCGGGAATCAGATGACGAAACGTTCGCAGACACATCCGTGTTCATCGATACCACCGAGGCGTTGGAAAAATCCGGTGATCTGCTTTCCCCTATCAGGAACGGCCGGTTCGACGCCGCCAACGTGCGGGCCACGCTCGAAGACCTGTGCAATGGCGTTCATCGAGGGCGTAGGTCTGCGGATGAAATTACGGTCTATAAAGCGGTGGGGACAGCATCCGAAGATCTGGCTGCGGCCATTCTGGTTTATCAGCGTGATGGCCACCCGGCACAGTCCGTGATGTTCTGACGACTCACGATGAACCTGATTGTCTTTTGACTCCAGATGTCCCTTTGCCTAAGTGATCTGCAGCATTCAAGGTCAACTCAGGAGAACTCGCGATCATTTTGGCGAATGTAAAACTAGCAATTTGCCGCGATGTACAAAACTCCTCACTCACGCCGGCTTGCAGCATCTCGGCAAGCCACCGATCGTTAATCGTAGATGCTGACTCTATCAGCCATGCGGCAGCCTCTCGAGGCTTCAACCCAAAATGCCGACTGGATTCCAGGAGCTGCGTCACGCCGGCTTGGCGTTCTCCCGAACGCGTGACAGACATGGCCAATATTGGACCAATTCCATCATTTTTTCTCATCAAGGGCACGAGATCAAATGCTGGCGCCAGTCTCCATTGTCCATCGACTCGCACGAACCCGTGATTTCGTGGATGATCATCCACGTTATTGATCAGTGCATTAAATGCCATGCGTTTCCAGATCTCTTTGATATCCTCCTCCCCGACACCCATTCGACGCCCTCGGTCCGCCAACGCCAAATAAGATCTGGAGCGATGACCTGGTAAAGTTCCTATATCCAGCCCAAGAGCTGTATGGGCACTTAAATATGGGATCCGTTGTCCGTCAATACCAAGACGGTCAAAGCGCTTAACAAGCACAAGCTCATGTTGATTCGGCGTACGTATGAATCGAACCTCTGCCGCATTTAGACCGCACAGCCGTCCAAGCCTCATCGCGACATTCTCACGGGCCGGCATGTGCGGAGCATCGCCTCGATCTTGCAGCTTGGCCAACCACTGAGAGTCGTCATCGTGGACGGTCAGCTTAGGCCGCTCACCCCCCATGCTGGTACCAATCTCGTACATCCGGTGTACGGCATGACTTGCGGCGCGCTCAGGGCTGAGGTCAGAAAGCGCATCCACTAAGCAACTCAAGGAAGGAGAAACACTTGAGTCCAATTTCGCCTTGATGTCGTCACAAATCTCAATGGCGCCAACACTATCGCCCACGGACTTTTCCAACAGATCCATATCGGAGAGAGGCTCGTCCTCTCTGCCAAATCGATAGTTCAGCAGATCACGGCCATACCCTTCGGGGCATACATCTCGGAAAACGCCAAAAAGCCCTTTATTCAGCCGAGTCTCATATTTTTTATCGGGGCGTTTGTGATTGAGAACCAGATGAGCCGGATCGAGACTAAACGACGTTGCGTGAGCGACGTATGTCGGATCGTAGACAAAAGAACCGATCGGCTGACCGGCTCTTATCTGTATCTCGAACCGCCCGGCAATGATGGGATGAGTCTGCCCCGGCAGCCAGACCCACACTGTCTTGAGCTGTGATGAACTCATTTGGACTTCCTTCTGCGCACACGCTTAGGCACGTCATCAATACGTTCGATCAGCAAAGGGTCACTGGTTTCGAACGTGACAATCGTATCCAGGTCGGACAGCACATTCAGCCCCCAAAGGACCCGGGCCACAGCTCCGATAGAGGTGCCCGCGTCTCCACGTTCAATGGCAGTGAGTGTAGACAACCCTATCCCTACCTGCTCGGCCAGATCAGCCTGGGTCAGGCCAACCATACGCCGGCGTAGGGCCAGTCTTTCACCAAATTCGACCAGCGTCTGGTCAACCTCAACGGGAAGAGGATAAGATCGGGGCATCACGATTAATCATTGAAATACCAATATTTATGTTAATTTAATTTTGATAAAACAACAATTAAACAATTTCCCCGAACAAGAGTTACTCTGAAACCCTCATCGGCACACAAGGAGCCCGAGCCATGCTCAAGACATTCAAGATCGGCGACCACGTATCCTGGAATTCCGAGGCGGGCCACGTAGCAGGCACGATCATTGCCGTCCATACTGAGGACTTCGACTACAAGGGACATACCCACCGTGCCTCGCCAGATCACCCTCAGTACGAGATAAAGAGCGACAAAACTGACCATATCGCGGCGCATCGAGGCGAAGTACTCAGGCACGTGAAGGGTAATAAATAAGATATGGCGCGGTTCCATCGAACCGCGCCATCGTCAATACCACACCAGCGTCAGGCAGGCATTCCGCCTGCCTTTTTACCAAACGCTATCGAGGCCGCAATACCAACGTATCCCCCAATTCACTCTCAACTTTCTGACGGCTGAATGCCATGGGAATATATTTCCCTGTCGCCCAGCCCTCCAGCAGATTCCGGTAATACGGACTGCGCGGATCGGCGGATTGTCCCGGCGTATTCTGGATGCGAGAGTTATCCCAGTTGCCTACGTCGATCACCTGCCGATACGACGCGCCGCTGATTTGCCGGAAATCCGACTTGCGGAATGTCGCGCGATGTACCGTATCGTTGTCGCCGCTGACCGGATAGCGAGGCGTGCCGTAGGCTTTGGCGGTGCCGGACGGTAGTAGGCCAGCGAGGCCGTGCTCGAACTGGATATGATGCAGACGCCCCCATTCCCATTGTTTGGGATCGGTACCCAGTGCCGCGGTCAGCTTACGCATCCCATCGCCGAGCGCGGCCAGCAGCAACGCTGACCGGCCCTGCTCTGGCCGCGGACCGAAGGCCGCATCGGGCGTCGCCAGTTTTTCCAGCACTTTGATCGTCGCCAAGTTACCGAACACCTTGCTGCCCTGAGGAGGCACATAGAGCTCGGACACTCGCTTGACCACCTCTGGCAACCAGAACTCATACACAGTGGCGGCGTCGGAATCGACTTCGGTGCGGTAGTCCCAGTCCTTCAACAAGCGCAGTGCCTCGCCAACCACAGGATCGGTAGAGTTCAGCGTCTTTGCATAGCCCGTCAATGTCCGTGCCGGCAACGACAGATTGTCGAACTGCAGATGCTGCGAGGCCTCCAGATCCAGCCCCTTTGCATCGGCGAGGACTTCTCGGATTCGCTTGACACGGAACGGCTCTGCCCAAGCGCGCCCGGACATGTCCTTGTACGGATAGTCATAAGGCAGGTTGTATTCATTAGCTGTAGCGATATAGCCCTCAGGCGGGTTGAACGCTTTAGGCAGCGAACGCGTCGGCAGGAAACCGTTCCATTCGTAATCGCCATTGCCCGGCACCGGCAGCATGCCTGACCAGTCCTTGCGTGGGCGAATCGGCGCGATGCTGCCGCCGAACCAGCCGATATTGCCATCCACGTCGGCATACACCATGTTTTCGCTAGGGGTGTAATGCCGTTCCATACCGGCGACGAACTCCTGCCAGTTTTGGGCTTGATTCAGGCGCAAACTGGCCAAGTAGGCCGCCGTTCCCGGAAACTCCAGATAAGCGGCGCGCAGCGCGTAGGCTTTGTGAGCCACGCGGTCTTCGTGAATGACGGGCCCATGCCGGGTGAACTTCAACTGCCGTGCAGCAGCGGCCTGGCCTCGTACCGGAATCGATTCGTCCACGGACCGCATGCTTTCCCAGCCGCCGCGATAACGATACTGATCGGGATTCGCCGGATTCGTGTCATAGACGTAGAGGTCTTCTTCGTCGGCAAAGGCAAAGATGGTCAGGCCGAATGCGATACGGTCGTTATGCCCCATAGATACGCCAGGCAATGCTGGCTCACCTGCGCCTATGACATTCCACCCCGGCGCGTTCAGGTGCACCATGTAGCGCAGCGATGGCATCGCGATCGCACGATGCGGATCGCCCGCCAGAATCGGCCGGCCTGTGGCTGTGCGCTGGCCAGAGATGGTCCAGTTGTTGCTCTCATAGCGAGGCGCCATCGGATCAAAGGCCGGGTCCAGCGAGGCCAGCATATTGGCCGACAGGCTGCGCGCGAGCTCTTCGCGCTCGGCCGCAGCCAAGGGACTGCGAGGGAAATCGCCCGCTTCGAATTTCTGCCCCTTGCGAGCCAGGTTGTAGTCGGCCAGAATGTTTTCATTGATCTGGCTCACGTTCAATCCAGCCGGTACCTGCAAGGCAATGGGCGGCTCATAGACGCCGAGGTCCTGCACAGTATTCACACCGAGCGCCGCGATCTGCTGGGCCAGCTTGACTTCACTCGTCGCGTTACGGGTCAGCCCATAGATACGGATCAGCGATGTCTGCGGGCTCCAGTAACCCGGCTCGGTACCCGTCAGTTTGAATTCGGGGGGCAATTGTTCGGGATTGGCCTTCACCCAATCGACATAAGCATTGATACCATCGGCAAAGGCCGTCAGGATCGCCTGCCCTTCGGGGTGATAGCTGGCAAACTCGGCCTGCAGATCGCCGCGGTATAAAAACAAGCGCGCGGCTCGATCTTGCTCGACGAAACGCGGGCCGAACTGCTCGGCCATTTTGCCTTCGCCCTGCCGGCGCCAGAGATCCAGTTGCCACAACCGGTCGCGCGCCGCGCTGAACCCCTGGGCAAAGAACAGATCGTGTTGATTCTGGGCGTAAATGTGCGACACGCCGTGCTGGTCGCGCAGAATTTCTACAGGCTGCGTCAAACCCGGCATATCGATGGTGGCATGCTTGTCGCCACCCGGCCCCGCGCAACCTGCCAGCAATGCCACGGCGCCACATGCCAGCCATGCGGCGATCTTGCGATTGAACGTACGCATATCTCTCCTCCTCCCTGTTGGCCTGCTAGCGCCGTCGCACCTGTCCCGGCGCATTGCCAATAATGTAAACAGATGGCAGAGAAATATTGTTGTATTTCGTGATTTTTTTCAATCAACGTAACAATCCTGCATAAAAAAGGACTTTTGGAGAGGGAATCAAGATCTACCACCGCGCTTTTGAAGCGTCTGTTTATGTATCCGCACAGAAAAATTTACCGACGGTTCGTTGCGGTTCGAGACTCGCCCTACATGCAGTCAGGCGTCAGAATTCCAATTACGGTAGTCACCGTCGGCACGATATTTGCGGTGCACCGAGCCCACACACCGTTTGGAGAACTCACATGAAGCGTGAACTACTTGCCCGGGTTGCAGCGATAACCTTCATAGGCGCCATGGCTAGCGGTGCATATGCCCAAAGCGCACCCGATACGAGCGTACCGTCCAATGCGCCCGTGCCGTCGGGCCAGACCTCGCCCTCCGGCGCAACCTACCCGGCGCAAAGTGGTCAGAGTAATACTGACAACCGCTATGCAATGCCCACCGGCGCAGGCGGCGACTCGTGCGTCCCCGGCAGCAAAACCGGCCTGCAGCTAGACCACAACTATGTCCCCAATCGCAAAGAGACCGCTATAAACGAAGTGAGGACGTCTGATACATGCAGCAGCAGCTAAAGCTTGCTTGCAAGTCAGCGGCACCCCCGGGTGCCGCTTTTCATTGCCGACAGGGCGTCGGCAAAAATGTCATATTCGCAAGGCACACTACAGGCTCTGACAGAAAGGAGCCCAGCCATGCAGCCCTATTCCTACCGCCAGATTGCTTCCGACCTCGTGCTCTGGGACGAATACGTCAACAATTTTGGCGAACTGACTGACGACCAATTCCGCGCCATGACCGTCGAGCAGCGGATAGCCATGATCGCCCGTGCGTATGGTCCGGAACGTCAATCGGTGACAACCGCCCTGGTTTGATACGCGTCTATTCGGTGTGGCTTTACCGAAAGAGCACTATTCTCGGTATGACGGTCTCGTGGCGGCGACAGGCACCGCTGCTGCCAGCGACTCAGAGATAGTCAAAGATTTTGTTCGGCCGCCAAGGTAAATATCTTGGCCCAGCGATGCGCTTGCTTGCGATCCGGCATGGGGATTTCCCAGTCGCCTTGAGCGTCGTGCGCCAGATGCAATGCAAGCATCCAGTGCCCGTCGCGCGTCAGCGCCCGGACGTTGCCGATATCCGTGAAAATGAATTGAGCATTGCTGCCATCGACCGTCAACGAACCTCGCTTTTCATTGGCGTCGATATGAATTCCACCCCAGGATTCTTTTAGCGACAACCCACGTTTGCCATTGACGGTTTTGCCATGAATCGTGCGGTACCGTTGAACGAAGCCGGCGATCACAACAACGATCAGCGCGACCGCCAGCAAATCGGCACCTACACCCGCCAACCAGCCGAACTTTGCGGCAACGCTCATGTACAAAGCAACCGCACCATAAATAATGGCCGCGAGCACGATGAATGCTAGAACAATGGGCACGTGCGCTCCTGTGAGAAAAAATACGACATCTGTAGATTGTCCGCCTCGTCGCAAATCCGAGGCCGAGCCGGCGCTCGTCACCGCCCGAGAATCAGACGTTGCCGCCTCCAATCATCCTGACGAGGACTTGGATTTCCAGCCCGTTGCGCTCAGCTCTTCAATCATGATTTTAGCGATTCGGCGCGTGCGTTCCGGTGTCATCCTGCTACGTATCGCTCCCACACTGATGGCAGCATAAGAACCCGGCGTGACCTCGAACGCCACGCCTACGCCCCCCACACCGTCGGCGACCAGATTCTCGGTCGACGCGTAGCCGAGCTTGCGGATGGTCCGCATTTCATCGAGCACCGTGGCCAACTTCGCGCGCGATGGCGGCAGCTCTTTTTGCTGACGCCGGTGAAACTCCCTGATTTCGGCATCGCTCAATGTCGACAGCAAGGCCGTGCCCGCTGAACCCACGCCAAGCAGGCGCAAACCATCTATCTGCAGAACCAGCGCCTTGATCGGAAACGTGCCTTCTTCGTAGTGAATGCAGTGGGCATAGTCGCCATTACGAACCACGACATAAACGGTGTCTTCGGTTCGACGCGCAAGCCGGATCATCAAGGGCCGGCACCGCTCCAGGATCGGCACCCTGCTCATGGATTTCAAACCGAGCTGCATCGCCTCCAGCCCGAGGCGATAGCGTTTCTTGTCATCACGCTCGACCAAGCCTGCTTCGACCAGGATGCTGGCCAGTCGATAGGCCGTGGTGCGATCCAGGCCCGTGGCATCCACCAAGGTACGCAGAGCAATGCCACTCTCGTGGTGCATGCCCACGAGCTTTAGCAAACTCAGTGCACGAAAGACAGACTGGCCACCAGAGACTTTGGTCGGTATGGACATGGAAACACCACGCGGTAGATGCCTCAATAATGTGCATATTATGAATATATGCCTCAGGCGTGACGACGGATTTATGTCAAATGTGCATATTGTGATCGATTTCGCATATCCGCTTTGACCCGACTCGTCGTCGCGCAAATACTCTGGCCGTCATAACAATCACTACACCACCAAAGGAGGAATACCGAATGAAGCACGTGCTGCTGATGGCGCTCGCGAGTCTGGCCGTAGCGGGAACGCCAGCCCTGGCGGGGACCTATCCCGACAAACAAGTTCGCATCATCGTGGGATATCCCCCTGGCGGAGCCTCGGATATCGTGGCCCGGCTCGTGGCGAAGGACCTGGAGGAAATGAACAAGCAGGCGTTCGTCGTAGAGAACAAGCCTGGCGTCGGCGGGATGCTGAGCCTGAGCACCGTGACCCGAAGCCCCGCTGATGGCCATGTATTGGGCCTCGGCGTGAGCGGCACCTTGGTGACCGGACCTCATCTGCAAAAGAATCAGTTATACGCGCCCAAGACAGATTTTGCGCCGGTCAGCATGATCGCCAAGGTCCCCATGGTGCTGCTGGCCGGCCCAGGCTTGATGCAAAACTCTGTCAAGGACCTGATCGCCCAGGCCAAGGCCAAGCCTGGGGACATGACGTTCGCTTCGGGAGCCCAAGCGTTCGAACTGGCCCTGCAATTGTTGAATCACAGCGCCGATGTGCAGATTACGTCGGCGTCGTACAAAGGCGGCGCGGCCGCATCCATCGATGTGATTGCCGGGCGGGTACCGATCATGATCGACAGTATCGGCGCCCAACTGAGCAACATCAAGGACGGCAAATTGCGGCCGTTAGCGGTCCTGGACCGCGAACGTTCGCCGGTGCTGCCAGAGGTGCCCACGATGCAGGAGGCCGGAGTGGCCGATTACGATGCCGTAGGATGGATTGCATTGCTGGCGCCCAAGGGCACGCCATCAGACGTGATCGCCAAACTGAATAAACAAATCAATCAAATCGTCGAGCAGCCCGAGTTCAAAGACAAACTGATGTCGCTGGGTTTTCAGCCCGACGGCAGCACGCCCGAGGGCCTGCAGAAAACGATCGACGTGGATTACGACAAATGGGGTGAGGTCGTACGTAATTCCGGCATGGCAGCCAACTAACGTTTTTCAAGCCGGTCCGTCGGAGCGGCATTCCTTTCGCTTGAGCCTATTACCGTGCCGCCACTGCGGCACGGCGGGGAGAGCTGTTTCTCTTTGCAGGAAAATCGCATGTCTATCACGCAATCCAACCAGAATCAGGACTGGTCATCAGATCTTCGCCAGGCGCTTCAATCGGCCAATTTACCTACCTTGCTGATGGTCCTGGTGCATTTGACCGGAGACCGGAAATGGCTGGCCGAACCCTATCAGTGCAGCCGTATCGCCGGGCTCGATGACAACGACTCCGGTGGGTTGCCCGACACCATTCAAGACGAGATCAGAAACACGGCGTACCAGGCAATCCTGGACTGGAAAGCGGGACAGACCCCTGCCCTGCCCGATCCGACGCCACAAGATCTGGTCCGGATGCTCTCGACCAGCATCGGCGAGGACGTCCCCGACTCGTACGGGCCGATGATTGCTTCCTGGTTGGGATTGGACCCGGAGTTTCAGCTGGATCAGCGCGAGCGATTCCACCCGAGAGAGGGCTTCAAGGTCGTGGTGATCGGCGCGGGCGTCGCCGGCATCTGCGCCGCCATCCGGCTGCAAGGCGCAGGGATCGACTATACGGTCATCGAAAAGAACCCGGATATCGGCGGCACGTGGTACGAAAATCACTATCCCGGCGCTGGCGTCGATACGCCGAATCATATTTATTCATTCTCCTTTGCCAAGCGGGACTGGACGAAATATTTCGCGCTGCGCGACGAAATCCAAGGGTATTTTCTGAAGGTGGTGGACGACTTCAAACTGCGTCAACACATTCGCGTGAGCACCCAATGCGAACGCCTGGCCTATGACGAGTCGAGCTGCACCTGGTCGGTGACGGTGACAGGCCCGAACGGCCAGACAGAGACATTGGTCGCCGATGTGGTGATCAGTGCCGTCGGCATTCTGAACGTGCCGAAGTACCCGTCCATCAAAGGGCTGGACACATTCACTGGGCCTTGTTTTCATACCGCCCGCTGGCCGGCGGACATGGATGTCACGGGCAAGCGCGTGGGCATCATCGGCAACGGCGCGAGCGCAATGCAGATCGTGCCGGCCACTGCCGGCCAGGTAAAGCACATGACGGTATTCCAACGCTCCAAACAATGGGCAGCGCCCTTCGAGCGATTCAAGAAAGACGTACCGCATAGTGTGCGGTTCCTGTTGCGCGAAGTCCCGTTCTATCAAGAATGGTATCGGCAGCGACTGGCCTGGGTATTCAATGACCGCATACATGCATCACTGCAGGTCGATGCGTCCTGGCCGCATCCGGAGCGTGCGATCAATCGCCGCAATGACAAACATCGCGAGTATTTCACCAACTACATCAAGACCGAGTTGGGCGACAGACAGGAGTTGCTTGACGGCGTATTGCCGGACTACCCGCCATTCGGCAAACGCATGCTGATGGATAACGGCTGGTACCGCACGATGACGCGCGACAACGTCACGCTCGAAAACAACCACATCGCCCGGGTCGACGGCAACACCGTGTGGACCGAGGATGGAAAGCAACACGAATTGGATGTCCTGATTATCGCGACAGGCTTCGATGCCGTGAATTTTCTCTCGTCGGTGGAGGTTTACGGACGAGGAGGCGAATCCATACGCGAACGTTGGGATAACGAAGGGGCCGAGGCCTACCTGGGCGTGACGACCCCGGGGTTCCCCAACCTGTTTGTGCTGGCTGGACCGAATACCGCGCTGGGCCATGGCGGCAGCGTCGTCGCGTCGCTGGAAATTCAAGTGCGCTACGTGCTGGGTTTGCTGCGTCAAGCCATGGATCAGGCCGGCGACGAGCATTTCGAAATCGAAGTCCGGCAGGACGTGCACGATACCTTTAACCGCCGCGTCCAGGATGCCCACCGCAAGATGATCTGGACGCATAAAGGCATGTCCAACTGGTATTGCAACGCCAATGGCAAGGTAGTCGCCCCGACACCGTTTCGCAATGACGACTACTGGCACATGTTGCGCGATACCCGGCTCGATGATTTCGTCGTGAAAGCGCAGCATCCCTGCGACAGTCAGGACGAGCCACAGGCAGTGGAGTAAATCATGAACACGATGAACACAGAGAGCAACACCGGCCACCTGTTGAGCGGGCTGCGGATTCTGGATTTAGGAACGATGGTCGCGGGCCCTGTTGCGTGCACGCTATTTGGCGACTTCGGGGCCGAGGTGATCAAGGTCGAGGTCCCCGAACGCGGCGACACGGTTCGAGACATCGGCCCCTATGTGGACGATGTGTGCCTTTACTGGAGCGTCGAGAACCGCAACAAGAAATCGGTCACGCTCGATTTGCGTACGCAGCAAGGGCGCGAGCTGCTATTGAAGCTGATCGCGCATGCCGATGCCGTTGTCGAAAACTTTCGCCCCGGCACCCTGGAAAAATGGGGTTTGCCGTACGACGTCATGAAGGCACACAACGAGGATCTCATCCTCTTGCGCATCTCGGGCTTTGGCCAGACCGGGCCCTACCATGCACGCGCAGGTTACGACCGTATCGCACTGGCGTTCGGCGGAGTCATGGGCATCACCGGTTTTCCTGATCGCCCGCCCGTCAAGATCGGCACATCGATTGCGGACTACCAGACCGCGATCCTCGGCGCGTTTGCGCTATTAATGGCCATTTACCACCGGGATACGCATGACGGCGGCGGACAGGAAATCGATCTGGCCATGTATGAGTCCATCGCCAGATTCACCGATGTGCTGATTCCCGCCTACGACCGCCTGGGCACGGCTCGGCAGCGGCGTGGCAATACCCATTTTGCCTCGGCGCCGGGCGAGCATTTCCTGACGAGTGACGGCCGCTACATCATCCTGACGATCTCCGCTAATGCAGGGTTTGAGCGTCTGTGCGCCGTCATGGGACGGCAGGACTGGGCAACGGATCCGCGCTTCGTATCGCACGAATCGCGCTGGGAAAATGTGGACGAGCTCAATCGCGGGGTGGCTGAATGGATACTGAGCAAGCCCACCGACGAGATCTGCCGCATCCTGGACGAAGGCAAACTCGCGTACTCGTTCATTTACAGCGTGGCGGACATGGTGAACGACCCGCACTATCAGGCCAGAGGCACGATCACTACCGTCCATGACCCCAAGATCGGGCCTATCCGCATGACAGGCGTCGTGCCCAAATTCTCGAACGCTCCCGAAAAGAGCATCACACCGGCGCCGGAACTCGGTGACAGCAATGAAGAAGTGTATGCAGGTCTGTTGGGACTATCGCGCGACGAGTTGGATCAGTTACGCGCCGATAAGGTGATCTGATGGAACGCCCTATGGAGAAGGGCTTCGAGAAGTGCGTCGTTTTCGGCGGAGGCGGCGTCACCGGCATTGCCTGGGAAATCGGCGTCATGGCGGGATTGGCGCGTGCCGGCATCATAGTGTCATCCGATTGTTTGCTGATCGGAACATCAGCCGGATCGGTCGTTAGCACCGAACTTGCCCAAGGCGTGCCCGCCGAAGAATTACTCGCGCGCCAGCAACAGCCAGCCGAAGCATCAGGTGAGCTATTTAGACACTATTCACAAGAAGATGCCGACCAGAAAAACCGCGTCCTGGTGGATAAAGTCCAGGGTGACCTCACAAAGGCTCGCCGACGGATAGGCGCCTTTGCCATACGCAGTGAGACGCCATCGCTGGACACACGCCGCGCTGTCATCAGCGCGCGACTGAGCCGCACAGCCTGGCCCGCCACCGCACTGCGTCTGACAGCCGTCGATGCAACAACGGCGGAACTGGTCGTACTGGACGCGCAATCCGGTCTAGCGCTGACCGATGCCGTGATGGCCAGCTGCGCTGTCCCCGGCGTATGGCCCACCGTGCCATTTGATGATAGGCAACTCATGGACGGCGGCATTCGATCCATGACCAATGCGGACCTTGCACTGGGTTGTAAGCACGTGCTGGTACTTGCCCCGCTCGGCTATAGCGACACCAACCCCGTCAGTGGCCATTTGCGCGCCGAAGTCCTGGTGCTGCAACGCGCCGGCGCACACGTAGAAGCAGTGCTGCCAGACGACTATTCACGCAAGGCGATTGGAGACAATGTCCTCGACCCTGCCGGCCGCCAACCCAGTGCCGAAGCCGGGCTGGCGCAAGGCATGCGCCTGGCCGATGCATTGGCCTCTGTCTGGAGGGAATAAGCAGGATCAGTGCTCAGCACCTCACAACGACAACAAGCAGATCACACCAAAGGAGCAGACAATGAGTATGGAGCGCAGACATTTCATTGCATGTGCGATGGCAAGCACATTAATGATTCCCGGCTGGTCATATGCAGATATGTGGCCAGTCAGGAATATCCGTATTGTGGTGCCG
The DNA here is from genome assembly GCF_965139195.1 of Bordetella tumbae. Taxonomy (GTDB): domain Bacteria; phylum Pseudomonadota; class Gammaproteobacteria; order Burkholderiales; family Burkholderiaceae_B; genus Bordetella_A; species Bordetella_A tumbae. The sequence continues at coordinate 137,410 of NZ_CBCSJH010000011.1, forward strand.
TTTCCCCCGGGCGGGTCAACCGATATCCTGGGCCGGCGCACAGCCGATTACCTGCAAAAAACATTCGACGTGCCCGTGATCGTCGAAAACTTGCCAGGCGCCACCGGGACTATCGGCACAGCCGCGGTGGCACGTGCCGCGCCGGACGGCTATACCTTGCTGATGGGATCGGTCGGTACGATCGTGACCAATCATTTTGTTTACGACAATCTGGCATTCAAGATCGATTCTTTTGACCCCGTCATCAATATTGCCGAAACCCCGAATGTGATGATGATACGGCCCGGCCTGCCGGTGGGTTCGGTCCAGGAACTCATCGCCTACATGAAGGCCAATCCGGGAAAATTGAATCATGGCAGTCCTGGCCTGGCGTCGAGCTCTCACGTATCCGCCGAATTATTCAAACTGCGGGCAGGTGTTCAAGCGCAGCACGTGCCCTATAAGGGCAGCGCCCCCATGCTCGCAGACCTCATGGGAGGCTCGATCGATTTCACGATCGACAATATTTCGTCGTCGCTGGAGCTGATCAAGGCTGGCAAGCTGAAAGCGTTGGCGGTCACATCAAGAGACCGCTCTCCTCTGCTGCCGCAACTGCCGACCATGATCGAAGCGGGTTTGCCGGACTACGTCATGGCGCCTTGGTTCTGTGTCGCAGCGCCATCGGGCACCTCTGCCGAGGTCATACAGAAATTGAACGCAGTGTTGAACGACATGCTGAAGGACGACGCAGTTCGCCAACTACTGGAGTCCTATGGCGCCACACCCGTCGGCGGCTCACCGTCGCAAATTCGAACCCTGATAACGACAGAAAGCGAAACGATCCGAGCCTTGTCCGCACAGGTCAATTTCACATCGTCGTAAACCCCCTCCCCGTGGCAACCCACGGCGTTGCCCTTTCCACCATAAGGAATCCGACAGTGATCGAACAGTACAGCCCCGAACGCATTGCCGACCGCTTCATGATCCAGGATGTCATCTATCGCTGGTGCCGAGCGGTAGACCGCCTGGACCGCCAGGGTATCCTGGACCTCTTCTATCCAGGGGCGATAGACAGCCACGGCCCCTATATCGGTCCCATCGAGGGCCTGGTGGACTGGATAATGGTGCGGCACAAACCCATCCCCTTTTCCAGCCATTTCGTCGGCAACCTGCTCATCGAGTTTGCGACCGAGGACATTGCACTGGTCGAATCCTACGTTCGGACGATCCAGCAGTATCCGCAGGGCGCCAAATCTCAGTTGTCTCAGTTGACCGGCGGCGCCAGCGGCGATCCCGATGCCGCGGTGGATATGTTCACGTCGTCACGCTATCTGGATCGAATGGAACGGCGAGACGGGCAGTGGAAAATCGCGCATCGCACCCTGATCCAGGATTGGAAACAGCTGGTCGACGTCAAAACACAGGCCCTGCAGCCACATGAAGGCTGGATACTGGGACGGCGCGATGGCGAGGACGCTATGCAGGTGGCCAGACGTGAACTGCGACTAGGTTGAGACCATATGCAAAACAGCAGCAACGGTCCGCTTGATGGCATTCGTGTCATCGAGATGGCGGGCTTCGGTCCCGCGCCATTTTGCGCCATGATGCTTGCCGACATGGGCGCCGACGTGGTGCGAATCGAACGTGCCAATGCTCCAGCGCGGGGAATTCCCATCCCGCCCACATTCGAAGTCCTGAATCGCAGCCGCCGGTCGGTAGCATTGGATCTCAAGACAGAGACTGGCGTGGCAACACTGCTGCGCCTGGTGGACAAAGCGGATATGCTGATTGAAGGTTTCCGCCCCGGTGTGATGGAACGGCTGTCCATCGGACCACAGGACTGCCTGGCCCGCAATCCGGCACTGGTCTATGGCCGCGTCACGGGCTTCGGCCAAACCGGACCGATGGCCAACGTCGCGGGACATGACCTGAATTACATTGCCCTGACGGGAGCGTTACACGCCATCGGCCAGCCGGATGGCGATCCTGTCGTGCCACTGAACTTGATCGGTGACTTTGGTGGCGGCGGCATGTTGCTATTAGCAGGCATGTTGGCAGCTCATATCGAGTCCCTGCATTCCGGCAAGGGCCAGGTCGTCGACGCCGCCATGGTCGACGGCGTCAATCTGCTGATGGCTAGTACGTATGGTTTACGCGCTGCGGGCGTGTGGCGTGACGCGCGCGGATCAAATCTGTTGGACGGCGCAGCGCCATGGTATGGCGTTTATCGCACCTGTGATCAACGCTATGTGTCCTTCGCCGCCGTCGAGCCTCGTTTCTATGAAGAACTGATTCGGCGTCTGGGTTTGGATCCGGAGACATTGCCGCCCCGCAACGATCATGCCGCGTGGCCACGGTTGCGTCAGGTAATCGCCGACGCGGTAGCGGCCATGACGTTGGCCGAGATCGAACAGCGCTTGGCGGACAGTGATGCCTGTTACGCGCCGGTGCTGTCCATGGCCGAGGCCCCACACCATCCGCAGATGCAGGCGCGTGGCAGCTTTGTTCAGGTGGATGGCGTCGTGCAACCGGCGCCGGCGCCGCGGTTCAGCCGCACACCTGCCAGCGTACGCAGTGCGCCGCCTGCTCCTGGGCAACATACCGAGGAAGTCCTGAATGATTGGCTGCGTGAATAGTCGACACAACGGTTGGTCAGCCTGACGCTATGCAGCTACGTTGCCGCGATCGACGTATACAAGAACAGCGTCACGTCGATCGCACCAAGACCGCCTGGGATCAGAACAGAGGCAACTCAGTCCGCCGATGCCGGCAGTGACACGTTGAGCTCGCCGCCCAACTTTGCCAAGCTGTCCCAAATCGCGGGAGCAAACTCGATCTGATGCTTATTCCGCGCGCGATTCGCGGCCTCGTATTCACCCGGATACTGCACGGCATCCACACCCGGCTGCGGCTTGCATGCATGCAGATAGTCGATAAAAGCGCCGACCTCCTGAATGCGCCAATCCGCTTGAAAACCCACACGGGCATCGAGCAGCAACGCGAACATATTGTTCATCGCTGCACCTTTGCGCGGACGAGCCGGCTGTATAGTGCCGCCACCCGACAGTACGCCGGCCAACAGCTCGGCCACCAGGCCCATCGCATAACCTTTGTGCCCGCCAAAGGGCAGCAACGCCCCGGGAGGATCGGTAAACAACGCATTAGGGTCCGTAGTCGGATTCCCTTGCGCATCGATCAGCGATCCCTCCGGTGCCTGCTGGCCATTTGCAGCCAACACGCGCGCCTTGTTCACGGCAATCGAGCTCGTCGCCATGTCCACCAGGAAAGGCGGGCGGCCATCTGGCAGCGGGCCCGCAAAGCACAAGGGATTCGTCGTCATGCAAGCCTGCGCTCCGCCGAACGGCGCTACGGTAGGCTCACGGTTGATCACGTTGGTGAACGCCAGCAGGATAAAGCCGTCGTGCGCGGCCATTTCACCGTAAAAACCCATGCGGCCCAGATGATGGCTATTGCGCAGCGTCACAATGCATTGACCGTGTTCGCGCGTGCGCTCCAAGGCTTGCTGCATGATCACCTTGCCCACGTGCTGGCCCAGGCCTTGATTGCCTTCAAAAGCCAGCATGGGCCCATGGTCGTACATCACCGTGGGACGCGCCGAGCCGTTGGCCAGTCCCTTTTCCAGTACCTTGCGGTAATTCGGCAGAATGGACAGGCCATGGCTGGTATAGCCAACACGGTCTGACTCCACCAGATGCTCGGCCACATTGGCGGCGATGTCGTCGGGTATGCCTTGCGCCTGCAACAGCGCGGTGCCATAAGCGATGGCGTCTTCGATACGTATCTTCATCGCAGCATCCTCACATCCAGCCCAGCCAGCGCCAGTACGTTGCAGCCATCACCAACATCAACCCGAAACCCACGATCGTGACGCCGATACCGACCTTGGCAAACTGTTTGGCGGTAAAGGTTTCCGTACCCAGGCAGACCATATTCTGCGGTGCGTTGATGGGCAGCATGAAGCCGTAGCTCACCACGAAACCCAGCAGCATCGTCATGCCCAGGCGGTTGAAATCGCCCGGCAAGGTTTGCAGCACCGAGATCAAAATCGGCAACATGGCGGACGTCAACGCCGTCGCGCTGGCAAAACCCAGGTGAATCAGAATCAGGAAAACACCCAGGATCGCAAAGATACCCACGGATCCGACTTTATCCAGGCCGGTATTGGCCACCACCTGAGAGCCCAGCCATTGGCCGGCCTGCGTGGTCAATAGTGCGGTGCCCAGGCTGATGCCCACCCCGAACACAATCACCGTACCCCACGGAATACGCGACTGCACGTCTTTCCATGTCATGACGCCGATACGCGGCAGCATCAGCAACACCAAACCAAAATACGTCGTCGACGTGGTATCGAAACTGTGCAGTTTTCCTTCGGTTGACCAGCAGAGCAGCAACAGGACCGATACGATCATCAGCCGCTTTTGCGGCCCCGTCATGGGTCCGAGATCACGCAGCGATTGCTCGACGGCTTCCTTGCCGCCCTGGACTGCGTCCGTTTCGGGGGGCAACAGTTTCAGCACGAGGACCACGAGAAACGCCGACATGATGATGGCCCACGGCGCACCGGCGATCAGCCAGTCGGACCAGGCCACACGCTGGCCCAGCATCTTGTCCATAAAGCCCACCGTCAGCAGGTTCTGTGCGGCGGCAGTTTGAATGCCGACGTTCCAGATACTGGTGGCCTGCGCCACGATGATCATGATGCCGGCGGCAATATGCGAGCGCTTTTCCACGCCAAACGCAGCGATGACCCCCATCATGATCGGCACCACGCAAGCACTGCGCGCCGTCGCAGAAGGCACCACCAGGCTGAGCACAATCGTGACCGCAATCGCGCCCATCATGATGCGGCGCGTGCTGGTCCCGACTTTAGATAAGGTGACCAGTGCGATCCGTTTATCCAAGCCGGTAAACGTCATGGCAGCGGCGATGAATAACGCGCCAGCCACCAGGGCGAGTGCAGAATTTGAAAACCCCGTCAACGCCATCGTGATAGCCCGAGAGGTACCGTATAGGACGCTGGGGTCCTGCACCGTCGGAGCAGTACCCAATAAAAACGCCATCAAGGTTGTAATCATGATGGCGCTGGCTTCGTACGACACGGCCTCGGTGATCCATACCACCACCGCAAACACCAGGATGGCCAACATGCGATGCCCTGCCACGGGCAGTGCGTCAGACATCGGCATAAACAGGACAGCGAGCATGGCAATCACCCCGGCGATCAAGCCAATGGGGATTTTTGCTTTGCTGGGGGGACTGGCGGGCGGGGCCGCGGATGAAGCGGGTTTAACGGGAACAGCGACAGGCTCAGACATGCCTTTCTCCGGTAACCAAGATGGGGGTCGAATGCAACCGGAGCTGTTCGCGAATAGCGCCGCGAATAACAACGGGTCGCAGGCAACACGAGAACATTCTATAACAATGTAACGGAGGAACGAGAAACACTACTCCACTTTTGCACAAGATTATTGCGAAATATCAATACCAAACCACGTAATCAATTTCCTTCGTGATAATCGACGCCGATCACGAACGGCGAGGCCCCTACCCCTGTCCTATTCGCTCATTTCTGGCCGAGACAAGCCCATCTATGCACGAGAGTTTCAGGCATTCTTGGCTTACGCTTGTACGACATGCAGTACGGACGGAAACCACAGTGCAGCCACACCTGATCAAAAAACCCTACCACCCGGTGGTCCTCGATATCTTGCAAAGGCAGCCGGCTCGCGCGGTCCTGGATGCTCCATGCGGCCATGGGTGGCTGGGACATGAATTCTCCCGACTTCAGCCGGATTTGCAGATCGACGGTTTGGGGTTGTGGGAATACCCGGTGGAGGTGCCTGCCTATGGGATGGTCCGTGAACACGATCTGGACGAGCCCTTGCCCAAGATGCCCCGCGAATACGATGCGGTAGTTTGCTGCGAAGCCATTCATTTGCTCACCAACCCAGGATCTGCCCTGAAAGGCTTTCGCGATGTGCTGCGGCCCGGCGGCAAATTGATTGTCACCACGCCGAATTCATGGCACGTCAGATCGCGAGGACAGTTCTTCTTGCGAGGATTTCACTCAGGGTTCAGCCCGATGTATGGCAAAAAGCGGGGCGACTACATCACGCATTTTCCATTTTCATTTCCCCAACTGCACCTGGTGCTCAGCACTTCAGGATTTCGGCAAATTGAACTGCACGAGGTCGACGAACCGAAGCCAAAGCGACTCGTTGAACGCCTATTGGGCTGGCCGGCGGCGNCCTACTGCCGCCGCAAGGCCGCTCACGCTGCAGATGCCGACGAAGCCCACTATTGGGAACAGGCGGGCAGCCCGCAATCGATTTACGGGCGATGGCTTGTGGTAAGCGCCGAGCGGTAATGAAGCCATGTCCAGCGTGAGGCTGGTATCGATCCCGTCTGGCACAGCAGTGATAACCCCGGGTTCGGTGTGGTGTTTCGTTTACTGGAGTACGCGCGGAGCCTCGTTCTTGAGGTCGTTAGCGCGACTCTCTCAATGTCATATATAGAATAAATTTGTAAAAAAATAAAATATAATTGCCTCACGAGCATCTGTTGTAATCAAGCCCTAATGATTGTTTCAATTAGTTATAGACTCTCCTCGGCGGGCACGGCTTTAGAACTCGAGTGACAACCCGGCGACGTGGACGCTGATGCTACGTCCCTGCCACTAATAAGGCGCAATAAAAAATGGCGAGTTTCTTTTTCGATCTGAAGGCTGCCGACGCGACGGTCGATCAGACCAATGCAGATCCGGGTATTAACAGCGCCACCCTGCTCCCCGGTCCTCATACGCTGACCGTCGACGGCGTGGATCTGACAGTGTCGGTCCCGCTGTTTATGTTTCCGACGACGGGCGCGACTGTGGTCGTGACCAACGGCGCGACCCTGGACACGCCAGACTTGTTGTTTGCTACCACCGGTGCCGATCAGATACCGGGCAAGCTGGTGATCGATGGGACCTCCTCGGCTACGGTGAATCAGTTTACGGGTCCTGTACCTAATGGCGGTACCGTGAAGTTAAATGTGGAGTTCGGCGGCGATGGTGATGGTAGTTTCACATACGTGAGTTCCGGCATCACGAGCCCTATCACGATAAATGGCATGAGCGCGGGGGATTCTATTCATGTGCCCGGCGCCGCCTTTATGCAGTTCAGCTACGATCCGACATCCGAGACGGGCACAGTTCATTTCGTAAGCGGCGCCTTGCCGGTAACGATGTCGTTCCAGGGCATGCCGTCGAGCGTAGGAGCCGTCATTGCTGACGATCCGCAAAGCTATTTCACCAACGGCGATTTTGTGATGCCGGTCTGCTTTCTGAAAGGGTCGCGCTTACGTACACCACGCGGCAGCGTCGCTATCGAGGCATTGCAACCTGGTGATCAAGTCCTGGGCCAATCCGGATGGCGCACCGTGAAATGGATAGGCTGGCGCAAGTACCGTGTCGCGCTACTGCGCACCGATGACGAGCGTGCCGCGACCCTGCCTATCAGGATCAGGCAGCACGCCTTTGCCGCGAATATGCCGGACGCCGATCTGCTGGTGTCGCCCTGGCACCATCTATGGCTGGACGGCGTGCTGGTACGCGCGAAGTGTCTCGTCAATGGCAGCACCATCGTGCAAGAGCCACGCACGGAATGGGTGGAGTACTACCACGTGGAATTGGATCAGTTCGACGTGGTGATCGCACATGGCGTGTATTCCGAATCGTGGGCTGACGGTGGCAATCGAGATTTTTTCCAGAACGTGCCTGTGTCCGAACTGCGGCCGCAAGATCGCAAACGTCGTCGCGCTGATCGTCCTGGATTTACGGTGTTGCGCGACTACGATGCGGAGAAGGCGCTCCAGGAAAAATATGCCGTTCGTGCGATGAGCCTGCCGAGCTTTGAAGCGCCCATCGCCGTTGCGAACGGATAGTGTCTTTCCCTGACGGTTGTAGACGCACATGACTCGTGCGAGACGGGGCTGCCGAATCGATTAAGTCGAGTATGTATAATGAGATCAATTCTCATTTTATTTCATCCTCCCCTGCTCCACCCCATGCCCGCCCAGGACCAACCTATTACCGATGATTTGGCCGGGCTGTATGTCGAGCACAGCACGTGGCTTCAAGGCTGGCTGCGCAGGCGCGTAGGCGACACGTTCGCGGCAGCCGACCTGGCGCAGGACACTTTTCTGAGCCTGTTGGACCGCAAGACTGCGGCTATCGAGATCCGGGAGCCGCGTCCGTTCCTGGCAACAGTCGCCCGTCGGCTCCTCGCGCACCGCCACCGCCGGCAGTTGCTCGAAACCGCTTACCTCGAGGCCCTCGCCTGCCTGCCGGAAGAAGTAGCCCCCTCGCCGGAAGCGCGGCTGATGGCCGTCGAGAGCCTGCAGCAGATCGACCGCGTGCTCGATGGCCTACCTCCCAAGGTGCGGGAAGCCTTTCTGCTGGCACACTTGGTCGAACTGAGCTACGCCGAGATCGCCGAGCGGTTGGGGACCTCGACCAGTTCGGTAAAGCAATATCTGACCAGGGCCAACCGCGAATGCATGTTCGCGCTGGCGGTCTGACCTCATGGCCTCCCATAGCGACACATTGACCCTGCCCAGTGGCCGGACCATCAGTCGGGCTACTGCGGATGCTGCTGCGGACTGGCTCACCCTGCTGATGTCCGGAGAGGTTGGCGATGAGCAGCAACGCCAATGGCGTCAATGGCGCCAGGCGCATGTCGACCATGAAGCCGCCTGGCAGCACGTCGAGTCCGTCACGGGCCGGATGAAATCGTTGGAGCGCGCTCCGGCTTACGCGGCCCTGTCGTCCTACAGCGCGAGCGACCGGCCGTCCTCCACCGCCCGCCGAAGGGCCACCCGAATGCTACTGTGGGGTGGATTAGCCACCGGCGTCGGGCTCCTCGCTTCTCGCTCCGGCACCTGGCAGGCCAGCGTGGCCGATTACCGCAGCAGCACCGGCGAGCAACGCGACTTCACACTGGATGACGGCACCCGGCTGACGCTCAACACGGATAGCGCGGTGAATCTGCGCTTCGATGCAAACCAACGCCGCATCCTATTGGTGGCGGGCGAGATCATGATTACCACTCGCCACGAACCAGGCCTGGCCGATCCGCGGCCGCTGCTGGTGACGACCGCCGAAGGCAGCATCCGTTCGCTGGGCACCCGTTTCACTGTACGACAGCGCACCGGGCGGACCAGTGTTGCGGTTCTGGAAAGCGCAGTGGAAATCTCCCCCTGGGCCGAGTCCGGCAGTGCCCGTCTGCTACAAGCCGGTCAACAGACCGAGTTCAGCCGCAACGCGGTCGAAGCGCCGCGCTCGATCGACGACCGAGCGGATGCGTGGGTGCGAGGTCAATTGGTGGCTGACGAGCAGCGGCTTGACGACTTTCTGGCTGAACTGGATCGCTACCGGCCGGGCATCCTGCGCGTAGATCCCCAAATCGCGGGTCTACGTCTTTCGGGGGTCTTCCCCTTGGCCGACACCGACCGCATCCTGGCCACGCTGCCCAGCGTGCTGCCGGTACGCGTGCAGCGGCGTACCCGTTTCTGGGCGACGGTCGTACCGGCTGATTAAGGCCTAGGGAAAAAACTTTTCGCATCGACTGCCCGATCGGCGTTTTCGCGGCACCTACCTTATGAGGGACCGGAATTTTCGGAGGTCCAATCAAGAGGAAGAACATGCCGAACCCGCACCGCGCCCACGATTCGGAGCGCCCACATTTATCTGCTGTTGCGCTTGCCTCGCTAGCGCTGACTGTCGCCCTCGCAGCCGGCGCACCGGCCCTCGTGCATGCTCAAAGCGCCACCGGTGCTGCCGAGACCGCCGTGGCCGACTTCAGTATTGCCGCCGGGCCGCTGGCTCCCGCGTTACGTCAGTTAGCCAGCACGGCCAACATCATGTTGACCTTCACCGCCGAGCAGACCGAGCGCAAACGCACGGCCGGCGTGAATGGCCGGCATCCACCCGCCCGCGCGCTGGCCCTATTGCTCGCCGGCAGCGGCCTTCGGGCCGAGCAACTGGACAATGGCGCGTTTGTGCTGCGTGTCGACCCTACGCGGACATCCGAGGCGTCCGACGCCGCCACGCTGCCCGTGGTCACGGTGACCGGCGCGACTGCCGCCAACGCCACGACCGAGGGCACGGACTCGTACACCACCGGCAGTATGAGCACAGCGACCCGGCTCAACCTGTCCATGCGCGAGACGCCGCAGTCGGTCACCGTCATTACCAGCGAACTCATCAAGGATCAGAACCTGCAGACGATCAACGACGTGGTGCAAGCTGCACCCGGCCTGACGTACCGTCGTTTCGGGCCGGAGCGCGCTTCGTTTTATGCGCGTGGCATGTACGTGGACAACATCATGTTCGACGGCCTGCCCGTGAGCCTGGACAGCTCTAATCTGTCACAGGACCTGTTGTCCACCGATATGGCGATCTATGACCGCGTGGAGATCGTGCGTGGTGCCACTGGACTGGTGCAGGGCGCAGGCAATCCATCGGCCGCCATCAACCTGGTGCGCAAGCGGCCGACCGATGTGCCACAGGTATCCGCCGACGTGAGCGCTGGCAGCTGGGACCACTATCGAGCCGAGTTGGACGCCTCCGGTCCGCTATCGGAGGACGGCAGTCTGCGCGGCCGCGCGGTGATTGCCACTCAGGACTACGGAAGCTACAAGCGCGGCGAAGACAGCAGTGGCCAGACGTTCTACGGGATTCTGGAGAAGGATCTGAGCGCCTCCACCACGCTCACGCTCAGCGCGCTGCATCAGGAGAGCCGGCTGCATGGCAATGGCTTCACCGGTTTGCCCGTGGCCCGCGACGGCAGTGATCTGGATCTGCCTCGATCCACATCGTATGCCAATGACTGGGAACATTGGAACAAGAACACCACCTCGGCATTCGTGGGGCTCGACCACCGATTCGACAACGGCTGGCGTACGCATCTCTCGGCCTATTACGCGCAGGCCGAGGTCGACATGCTGGGCCATTACCTCAATTACAACGTCACCACCGACAAATACCGTCAATTAGGTGCGCGTAACGCCCATAAGGAAAAGCAGAGCAGCGTGGACCTCTATGCCAACGGCCCATTTGAACTGCTAGGCCGTACTCATGAGCTGGTCCTAGGCGCCAGCTACCGTGATGTCGATTTCGACGGCAACAGCCGCCAAGGCGTAGTGCTGTACGACGATCTCGATCTCTACGACTTCGACCCGAGCGCCGTTGCCAACCCCAACATCCCGCTGCGGGACTGGATGGACGCCAATGTCACCCAGCAAAGCTTATACGCCACGACGCGTCTCAATGTGACGGATCGGCTAAAGCTGATATTGGGCGGGCGGTTGGACTGGTTCGACTACAACGACACCGTCAACACCTATTCGAGCTTCACCTCCAACACGCCATCCGCCAGTGCGCATAACCGCTACAGCATCAATAACCAACTGACAAAGTACGCCGGCATTGTCTACGACCTGAACGACCAGCACTCGCTCTACGCCAGCTACACCGACATTTTCAAGCCTCAAAACTACATGGATGCCAGCAACAATCTGCTGGATCCAGTGATCGGTGAAAACTACGAAATCGGCATCAAGGGCGAATACTTCGATGGCGCGCTGAATGCTTCGGCAGCATTGTTCCGCATGGACCAGAAAAACCGTGCCTTCCGCAGCACCGATCAGACCCAGTGCGCTGGCTACCCGACCGTCACCTGCTATTCGACCGCTGGCAAGGTGCGCAGCCAGGGTGTGGAATTTGAGGTGCAGGGCGCCATCACCCCAAATTGGCAGGTGAGTCTCGGCTACACGGTAGCCATCGCGCGCTATCGCAGGGATGCGAATGCCGACAATGTGGGCGAGCTATTCGATACCGACACGCCGCGCCACCTGTTCAAGCTGTCGACGATGTATAGACTGTCCGGCGCCCTGCAAGGCTGGCGCATCGGCGGCTCGGTCTACCGCCAAGGCCCCATCTACAACGAGGGCACCACGAGTGGTGTGCCCTATCGCATCAGCCAAAGCGCCTACACCTTGGCCGACTTGGTGGTGGGCTGGCAGGCCACACCGAAGCTGGACATGCAGCTCAACATCAACAACGTCTTCGACAAGAAGTACTACAACGCGCTGTCCGGCAATGTGAGTTTTCCGAGTAATGTCTATGGCGAGCCGCGCAGCGTGACGCTGACGGCGCGCTACCAGTTCTGATGCGCGGCGCGCTGGTAGTGCTGCACCGCTGGTGCGGCCTGTTCATCGCTGCTTTCCTGTTCATCGCCGGCCTGACCGGCGCGGTGATCGCCTGGAATCACGAACTCGACGAGTGGGCCAATCCCGACCTGTACGTGGCCGCCTCCGGTGAGACGGATAACCCGCTTTCTCCTTTGGAGTTGGCACGCCGGGTCGAGGCGGCTGATCCGCGCCTGCGAGTCAGCTTTGTGCCACTGACGCTCGAGTCTGGCCATACTGCGATGCTGGGCGTCGCTGCGCACATAGATCCCGTCACAGGCGCGCCGTACCGCCTCGGCTTTAACCAACTGGCCGTGGACCCGGCCACCGGCCAAATCCAAGGGAAGCGGCAGTGGGGCCAGATATCGCTGTCGCGCGAGAACCTGCTGCCCTTTCTCTACAAGCTGCACTACACCATGCACATCCCCAAAGGCTGGGGAATCGACTTCGGAGTGTGGCTGATGGGGGTGGTATCGGCGGTCTGGATTATCGACTGTTTTCTGGCGCTCTGTATCTCGTTTCCCAGTGCACGCAGCTGGCGTAAGTCACTGAGCTTCCGGCTGCGTCAGGGCGGCGCCAAGCTCAACTTCGATATCCACCGCTCCGGAGGCGTATGGGTGTGGGGTCTGCTGCTGATGCTGGCCCTGACCTCGGTGTCGCTCAATCTGGGAACGCAAGTGATGCGGCCGCTGGTGTCGATGTTCTCGACCCTGACGCCCACGCCATTCCAGTCGCGCCAAGGCAATCGCGAGCGCGAACTGGCCGATCCGCTGGTGAACCGACAGCAAGCTATCGCGACAGCCGAGGCCGAGGGCCATCGCCGCGGCTGGGCCGCTCCTGCCGGGTCCCTCTTCTATGCACAGCGCTTCGGCATCTATGGCGTGACGTTCTTCACGCCGGAAAATGACGGGGATGAAAACGGCATGGGGAATGAGGTGCTCTACCTGGACGCAGACACGGGTGCGATCCTCGACCAAATGGTGCCGGGCCAAGGCACTGCGGGCGATGTCTTCATGCAGGCGCAGTTGCCACTGCACTCCGGCCGGCTGCTGGGCACGCCGGGACGCGTATTGATATCGCTCACGGGGATTTTTGTTGCGGCGCTGAGCGTGACCGGCGTAGTGATATGGGCGCGCAAGCGTCGGGCGCGGACGGCGACTAAGTCGCGGTCATAGGTGCCGACGAACAGCTGTTGCCATCGTATTCAGGCTGCAGCTGTTCGGGTCCCACCGGATCATCGAAAGACCGCAGTGCCAGATCGCCGCTCGCAGACACCAACAACCTGCTTTAAGGTCGTGAGCGTCTGGTCGCGGTGCATATTGAGGAGTTATGCGGCTTTCTTGACTGCGGCGGGTGCACGCTCTTTCACGGCGTCCTGGATCAGCTTCAACAGATGGGCATTCTTGTCACCCGGACGGACAACCTGAAATCCAGGGCGCGAAGCTCGGCGTCGTTCTCTTTCTTCCGGTCGCAGCGCGGCGACGTCCACGTTCTCGAAGAAATCTCTATTGCCACCGTCGGCCCACGACTCCGAGTACATACCATGTGCCTCGATGACATCGAATTGCTCAAGCTCGATATGCAGGTAGTGGACCTCATCAATTGAGGAATCTTGATAGACGTTAATGCCATTCACCAGGTCCATCGCACGCACAAGAATGTTGTCGACATAGAGGTGATGCCACGGAGACACGGATAGCTGTGTCGACGGAACCCCATCACCTATTGCGCCTTTCATGATGCGGACGGGATAGTTCTGCAGCCTGGCGCTGCCTTTCCATTGAGATATTTCTTTAAACGAGCGCTTGCCTATCCATTTGATCGGCGCAGGCCCAGACCGCGTATTGACGAGGTCTCCCTCTTTGAGGCTCTCAATAGGCACCCTCCCTTGAGGCGTCTCGATCAACGTACCGCGCGTAAAACATACAGCGTTGTCGTAAACGTGACGTACCGCTTCGATCGCTTGATCGAAATCCGATTTCGCGTCTACATCGGTGCTGTATTTCTGGGAAGTATTGTTCGTGATGTTCGTAATCGCGTTCTCGATGGCATTACGAATTTGCGCTTGCTCTGTATCGTCGAGCGCCTTGGACTCTTCGGCGACCGCTTTCAGGCGCTCCAGTTGGTTGAGATCGGATTCGTAGCTCGATTGGCTGTTGATGTTGTTCTGAACTGAATTGATACGGCCTTGCAGGCCGTTTAAATCTGCCATTTTTTGATACTACTGTAGAAAAATTTGATAAAGAAAAAACTTCCGCGCACGCATCTTCGCTCGGCGACAGAGGCATGGAAATGCCGTCTCGCCAAGAGCGTGTTTTATTCAGAAGGAGTGTCGTTCTGCGACTGATGTGAACGAGCGGCGAGTGTAAATTCAAATCCGAGGTAAACGTCGCGTATGACTGCACACTTTGCAATCCTTGACTTATTCGACGTCTCGTACTGCGCGTCGACTTGTCATGCAGGGCTCGCGCGTGACTTCATGAACGAAGTCCGTTTAACGCACTAAGTTTGCAATTCTTGAGTTGGTTGCGTTCCTGAGCCGCATGTAAGATTGAGCCCTGAGCGATCAGTTCACGCTCATGCTGCACAAATCAGGAGATGGCGATGGAGTCTTTCTACCATCAAACACTTAAGCCTTTATCAGAATCCGAACTACGCGCTCGGCGCGCTGTCGCTGCCGGACGGCAGTTGATCAACCCCACTCCCGCTCCGAGTCAGGCGACATCCGCCGAACACGAGCTACGGGAATACATGCAGGAATTGGGATTGCGACTCGCGAGCAGAGCGCCCAGGAGAATTTGAAAAACGAACTAGAAGAACAGCGCTGCGCGCTTGCTCGCTATTGACCGCCTACGGGCGGCTTTCTTTTGGTCGAGCAAGTCTTCAATCTTCTTGTTTGCACGAACGCGGTAGCTTTTTGGCTTGCATTGCGATTCGATCTGGCAATCGCCGCGTTGCCACGGAGATCCTGCTAACTCGATTCGTTCTTGGTGCGAACTACCTTATCCACATCAAACCCCAGCGTTCTGGCGTGGTCAAGCAATCGACGAACGGTCCCGTCATCAGCACGGCGTTCCCGGGATAGCACCCACAGGTACTTTCGATCTGGCGTGCCGACCAGCGAATACTGGTAGTTTCCTTCCAATCGCATGATCCAGTAATCACCCCAGACCATGGGCAGCCATGATGTCCATTTCGGTGCGAAGCGTACCTCCAGTCGCGCCGGATCTGGCGGATCAAACGCTGTCGCCAATCGTCCTTCGCCCTGAGCGACTTTCGTCATTCCGTCGCTGGTACGACACTGGTTCACGACTTCGATCGATCCGTTGGCGAGAAGGGTGTAATCGGCCCGGACATCGCCTGCGCAATCCTCCTGGAAGCGATTTGGTAACCGCGCCTGCTCGTACCACGTTCCCGCGTACTTCTGCAGATTGACGTCAGTCTGCGTAGGCAAGTTGTGCGTCTGCGTCGCACAGCCGGCGAATACTGCAAGCAGCGGCACAGCAATCAAAAGCCTCATGGCGGGCTCCTAATGAATATTGTGAGCGTAACGGAGTGACCAGAATAGCTATTTGCTCGCCATTCGAGGCCGACTCATTCCCATCGCGAGCAGAGGTACTCCTCCAATGAGCATACCGGCACCTAACAACATAAATGT
Organism: Bordetella tumbae; assembly: GCF_965139195.1. Lineage (GTDB taxonomy): Bacteria > Pseudomonadota > Gammaproteobacteria > Burkholderiales > Burkholderiaceae_B > Bordetella_A > Bordetella_A tumbae. The sequence continues at coordinate 153,299 of NZ_CBCSJH010000011.1, forward strand.
GAGATTGCTCACGGATAGCCCAATGATGCCAAAGGTCACCGCGCACATGAGCAGCGGCAACGCTGCGGTGATGTATCCGTTCATTGTGATGGGTCCCAAAGCTCTAATGCAGATGAGGGCTATATTACCTGGAGTTGCAGACAAAAAGGACGGACCGGTTAACCCGTCCGCCCCTGTCTGTCACCATGTAAGACTTGCCAATTTGGTGTTAACGTCCGGGCACAACCCATCTTGAAACGGTAGGACGTATCTAAGAGCATATCATCGACAAGTGGATGGCCACCACTGGCTTGGTGGCTCACGTATTGGTGGCCAAGTACGCCGACCATCTACCGCTATACCGGCAAGAGGCGATCGTCGCACATCGCGTGATGCATGCCGACGAAACGCCGGTGCAGACTCCAGCCTGGCAACAAGAAGACTCATCGCGCCTATCTCTGGGCATATGCACCTGGTGTCTTTGACTGTAAGCGTCCGGCCATCCCATATTGACACGCCCGCATAAGCGGGCGTTGCTGTTTATGGTGTTTGCGGTTGCCAGTTATGCGGCAGTAATTGATCGATC
>NZ_CBCSJH010000012.1:0-123943 GCF_965139195.1 Bordetella tumbae
CCTGGTCTTGCGCCGAGCCGTTGCGATTAGGCCGGCGCGGCGTTTTGCCCCCGACAGGAACGTGTTCACAGAGAACGTCCGCGCAAGCAGACGATCAACTCATCAACTACGCCACAGAAGGCGTTAACCCCCTACGCTGCCGACGTCCCTGCAATCCCCACACCGCGGCCAACAGCGCCAACGCCGGGATATACACCCAGAACTCCGACGGCCGATGCGGATTCGGAATCTGGACGCTGACCACATCCCATCCTTGCTCCCATCCCGCTTTGCGCGCGCGGCTGCCGAATTGCACAGCGCCGATTTGAACCTGGTCACCCAAGGCTGTGATCATGAGACCCGCGTCGCTGAGCCGTTTGCGTCCTGCCGCGACACCGGTGCTGGTATCGCCTTCGGGTAACGGCGATAGCGTTACTGCAACGGTTTTCGTGAGCTCATCGCCCTCGATGTTCATGCCATGCAAGACCGCGACGAGTCGACCGCTGTCAGGCAGTTCGGATGCGACCTGATTTATCTGGGACGCCGGCAAGCTTTCGTATTTGCCATAGAGATGGTTCATGAACCAGTCCGGCCGGAACAGCATGAACGTCACCAGCAGCAGAACAGCGATCTCGACGACTGAGCAGCGCACACGGAACCAACCCAGTGTCGCTGCTGCAAAGGTCAGGGACGCCAGGGTCGCGCCGGAGATCACCAACAGCAGCTCCCACCATCCGTGCACATCGATCAGCAGCAACAGCGGATTGAAGACAAACATAAAGGGCAGCACGGCTGTGCGCAACGCGTAAGTCGTACCTTTGATGCCGGTCTTGATGGGATCCTCCCCTGAAATAGCCGCCGCAGCGAAAGTGGCCAACCCCACTGGCGGTGTGATATCGGCCATGATTCCGTAATAGAACACGAACATGTGCACGGCGATGAGCGGAATCACGAGACCGTTCTGAGCGCCGAGTTCGACCACGACCGGGGCCATCAAGGTGGCCATCAAAATGTAGTTGGCGGTGGTCGGCATGCCCAGGCCCAGAATCAGGCACACGATGGCGGTAAAGATCAGCATCAGCAGCACGTTGCCCATCGAAACCAATTCGACGAACGCAGTCATGCGCAAGCCCAGGCCGGTGAGCGTAATGGCGCCCACGATCAACCCCGCAGTACCGCAGGCGATGGCAATGCCGATCATGTTGCGGGCGCCGTCTTCCAACCCGCCGATGGCCTCACGCCAGCCGCGCTGCAAAGCAGGCGCGACCGCTTGTTGCCGGAACCACGCGGTGAGAGGGCGTTGCGTGATCATCTGCACTAGCATCGCGACGGCCGCCCAGAATGCGGACAAGCCGGCAGAGAGTTCTTCGATGCTCAGGCACCATACGAGAATACCGATGGGGATCAGGAAATGCAGGCCGGCTCGTACGGTCGGCCAGGGTTCGGGACGCACCGGATTTTTGACGTTGATTTCCTCGGATAGATCCGGATAGCGTGCCGCGATGCGCAGCAGCCAGACGTTCAGGATCACCAGCAGCGCCAGCAGTATCCAGACCGCAGAGGCGCCTGCTACGGCTTTGACGCCCATGCCGATCCAGTACACCAATCCCATGACGATCAGCGTGCCGCAAATCCCCATGCCCCAGCCCGCAAGTTTTTGCAGTGGCGTACGGGGTTTGCCGCCGGACATCATGGGCTGGATGCCGAGTTTGAGAGCTTCCAGATGGACGATGTAGAACAGGGCGATGTACGAGATCGAGGCCGGCAGAATCGCGTGGCGGATGATATCGGTGTAGGGGATGCCCACATATTCAATCATCAGGAACGCTGCTGCACCCATGACTGGGGGCATGATCTGTCCATTGACCGATGATGCGGTTTCGATTGCCCCTGCACGAATACCGCCATAGCCGGCTTTTTTCATCAAGGGGATGGTGAAAATCCCGCCTGTGACGACGTTGGCGACCGATGAGGCAGAGACCAGCCCGTTGACGGCGGATGAGACGACGGCGACTTTGGCGGGACCGCCACGCAAGTGACCCAGCAGCGCGAACGAGACTTGCATCATGTAGTTGCCCGCACCGCATTTGTCCAGCAGCGAACCCAGCAAGACAAATATAAAAATGTACGAGACAGACACGCCCAGCGCGACGCCGTAGACGCCTTCTGTCGTCAGCCACATATGCGAGGCGAGTCGCTCAATCGAGGCGCCACGGTGCGCGAGCACGTCGGGCAGCCAGGGGCCCGCCAGCACGTACAGCACGAACACGGCGCCGAGCACCGTCATGGGCAGACCGAGCGAGCGGCGTGTGACCTCCAGCAGCAGCACCAGGCCGATGGCGGCGGTGGCCACATCCATCGTGGTGGGCTGGCCAGGGCGGCCCGCTAGTTCTTTGTAAAACAGGAATAGATAGGCGCCGCAAAAGGCTGCGACGATAGCGAGTATCCAGTCGTGCCACGGCATGCGATCGCGCGGCGAGCTCTTGCGTGCGGGATAGGCCAAGTAGCCCAAAAACATCGCGATACCCAGGTGCAGTGCGCGCGCCTCGGTGTCATTGAAAATGCCCCAGCGCAGCGAGAACGGCAGTGGTGAGGCATACCAGAGCTGGAACAGCGACCATATCAGCGCACCTATCGCCAATGTGGCGCCGGCGATGCCGCCTGCTTGGCGTCCGCCTCGATCGACGTCCGCAACCAACTGCTCTAGATCAGTGGTTGTGGTGGACGGCTCAGTTTTCATCGGATTCCCCTACATGGTTGATCGGCCTGGCAGGCATGCGCGATGTGATAGGTCTTGGACGCGGCCAGGCGAGTTGCTGAATGCCGTCTCGGGGCGCCGCGCTGAGCACGCGCCTCGAGACGGTATCCGTATTTACAGCAGGCCTTTTTCTTTGAAGTACTTCTCGGCGCCGGGATGCAACGGCGCCGACAGGCCATTCTTGGCCATGTCTTCGGCCTTCAGGTGGGCAAAGGCCGGGTGCAGTTTCTTGAAGTCTTCCAGATTATCGAAGACGGCTTTGACGATGACGTACACCGTTTCTTCCGGCACGTCGGCGGAGGTCACAAAGGTCGCCGTGACACCATAGGTCTTGGTGTCATTGGGGTTGCCTGGGTAGAGTCCGCCTGGGATGGTGGCCTGTGCGTAATACGCGTATTTCTCGACCAGTTTGTCCACGGCGGGGCCGGTCAAGGACACCAATTGCGCGCCGCAGGTCGTAGCAGGATCCTGGATGTTGGCAGACGGGTGGCCGACGCCATAGAAGAAGCCATCGATCTTGCCGTCGCACAGTGCTGAACCGTGCTCGTCGGGCCGCAGTTCAGAGGCCAGCGAGAAATCTTTCAGCGTCCAGCCCATCGTGGCCAGCAGCTCTTCCATGGAGGCGCGTGTGCCCGAGCCCGGATTGCCGACGTTGAAGCGCTTGCCTTTGAAATCTTCAAACGATTTGATGTTGGCTTCTTTGCGAGCTACGACAGTAAACGGCTCGGGGTGGATCGAAAACACCGAGCGCAGCTTTTCGAATTTGCCGGCATCTTTGAATTGGCCCACGCCGTTGTAGGCGTTGTAGCCGACATCGGATTGCACGACGCCCAGATCCAGTTCACCAGCTTTGATAGTGTTGACGTTGAATACCGACCCGCCGGTGGATTCGACAGAGCAGCGCACGCCGTGCGATGAACGGTCTTTGTTGACGAGACGGCAGATCGAACCGCCCGCGGCGTAATACACCCCTGTCACGCCACCGGTGCCGATGCTGACGAACTTCTGCTGTGCCGAGGCGGGCGATGGCGCGGCAAACGCCAAGGCTATTGCCGCGCACATGGCGGCCAGCGTTCCCGTTGTTCTCTTGTTGTCCAAAGTGGGTTTGACGAACTGACGCATACAAACTCCTTTTGAGGATTTTCCCCGTGAAAACCGCCGGTGTTCCGGCAAATAATGCACCCGAGCCAGGGTGCGTGATGGGTGTGGCGCCGGATGCCCGGCGTCGCGTGATGGTTAACGATCCGGTGCTGCGGCAGACGCCGACCAGAACACTTTGTCGGCGTGCATGCGCGCTTCGATTTCACTCAGTCGATTCAATACCGCTTCACCGCCGCGAGCAGTGAGGCGGGCAATGAGGTGCTCGGCCAATCCGAGCAATCCCGCTGTCGTATGGAAAAATGATCCGGGGCCGCGTCGTGCGGGCCGCTGGCCGACCTGTTCGCGATCCGCACGATCGAACGTCAGGACGTGCCGGGCGTCTGTGGCCAACGGGGACAACGGGGCGTCGGTCAAGGCAATGATGGCCACGCCTTGTTGGGCCGCCTGGCGCGCCAGACGCACCGTGGCGGACGGATAGGGGGCTTGTGAAATGGCAATCAACGCATCGCCTTCGCACAGATTGTCGATGGCCTCGGATTGCAAACCGCCCAGTCCGTCTATCAGGATGCTGTTGCGCCGTACCAGTTGATAGGCATAGTGCATTTGAAACGCAATGCCAAAAGCCGAACGTGTGCCCAAAAAACCGACGTGACGCGCGGTGAGTAACGTTTTGACAGCCGCGTCGAATGTCGCCGGGCTGTTCATCGAGACGATAGATCCGATGGCGTTGGCTTGTATCTCGGTCAGCCTGTCATGGCCCGGCACATTGTTTTGATCTTGAGTCGCCTGCAGTTCTGCCGCGCGTTCGCGCAGTGTGGTGGGACGTTCGCCGGCCAGGGCTGCCTGGAATGGCGCCCGAAAGGCCTCATAACTGTCGTATCCCGCCGCGCGCGCCAGACGCAGCATCGTGGCTGGCGCAACACCCAAGCCCTGGGCTTGGCGCCGCATCGACCACAGGCTGACCTCGGCGGGATGGTCCACCACCCAATGCGCCGCCCGCCGCAGCTCGGGCGGCAATTGATCCAACAGACTTTGCAGGCGCTGCAATACCAGCGGTGGAGCAGAGGGAGGAGGCATGTGAGGAGGGCAGCCCGCTACGAAAAAAACACATGAGAACAGATGTGAAATGTAGAAAACGTTTGTTTTTTTTGCAATCAGGGTATTCCTGAGGTATGCGCAAATTGCCGATCTTCCGGCGGATTGTGGATCGGTATCTCCGGGGACGGGGATCACGCCAAGGGGAAGGCCGGGGTCAAGGCATCCGATTCGTACGAATGCTTTTCCCCTGGAAAAATAAAAAAGTTCATATTTTTCTTTATCTTCTGTAAATATGAGCTTATTTATTCATTTTTTCTGGATAACACGGGTTGACCCAGTCGGCTCATCCGCATATTATCTGGGTAGAATCATTTGAGTAGAAATTAATCCTGCTGAACTATTTTCAGTCATGAACACCGTACCTACGCCCGATCCGTCACAGCAGTACGACCTGCGCATCCTGCGTGCCTTGCGCCGCATCACGCGCTCGATTGCGCTGCATTCGCGCCAACTGGCCGCCGTGAGCCACATCACTGCGCCGCAGTTGATGTGCCTGCGCACGGTCATTGCCAATGGCCCCATGACGGCGACGGCAATCAGCCGGGAAATCCACGTCAGCCCCAGTACTGTGGTGGGCATTCTTGACCGCCTCGAGGACAAGGGATTCGTCCGCCGCGAACGCGGCCGCGAAGACCGCCGCATTGTTTTCGTAACTGCGACCGACGCTGGCCGCGATCTCGCGGCCGGGGCGCCGTCGCCGCTGCAGAAACATCTGGCCGACGGTCTGAATGCCTTGCCCGAACTGGAGCAGGCCACTATTACCCTGGCGCTGGAGCGCATAGTGAATCTAATGGAACAAGAAGGCCATGTGACCGAAGTACATGGCGACGTGTCCTCGCCCATTCTCGAGGTCCCCACTGGCGGTGCGCCGCCCGAGTCGGGGTTGGTCGTATGAGGGGGCAAGACCTGACCCCCTCTCTGCCAGCATCGGCCGTTCAGCCGGCCAATTCATCCACGCGTCTGCAGTTCAGGCAGCCGCGCCGCACCGACGGTGCCGCATTGCATCGTCTGGTCTCCGAGTGCCCGCCACTCGACGTCAACTCTTTATATGCCTATCTGTTGCTGTGCGAGCACTTCAGCGCCACGTGTGTGGTAGCCGAGAGTGCAGGCGGCCGCATTGATGGGTTCATATCCGCATATGTGCCGCCAACCCGGCCCGACGTGATTTTCGTCTGGCAGGTTGCCGTGCACGCCCGAGCACGTGGCCAACGGTTAGGCCGCGCCATGCTTCGAGAGCTCTTGCAACGCGATGAGCTCAAGCATGTTCGTCATCTTGAAACCACGGTAGGCCCTGATAACCAGGCCTCGCGCCGCACGTTTACCGGCTTGGCCGGCGAGCTGGGTGCGCACGTCTCCGAGCAGCCGTTCTTCGATCGGCAGTTGTTCGGCGGCGCAGACCATGACGACGAGATGTTGTTGAAGATAGGCCCGTTCACGCTGCCGCCCCAATAGGGGAGCGTGTCTGCGGTCTGTTGGAACCGGGACGCAGTGTTGCCCGAATGCCCTCTATGGCATCGGTGCGTCTGCGTCTGTCAATTCACGAGATGAAGGGAGGATTCTATGGACTTGAAAATTTTTGACCGGATGGAGTCGGAGGTGCGTGGCTACATCCGGTCGTTTCCGGTCATATTCAGCCAGGCGCGCGGCTCGCTCCTGATCGACGAAGAGGGCGGTGAATATATCGACTTCTTCAGCGGGGCAGGGACGCTGAACTACGGGCATAACAACCCTGTCTTCAAAGAGAAACTGCTCGAGTATCTGGAATCGGATGGCGTGGTGCATGGCCTGGACATGGCCACCAGCGCCAAGAAACAGTTTCTGGAGACCGTCGATCGCGTGTTGCTCAAGCCGCGCAATTGGCAGTACACCTTGCAGTTCACCGGCCCCACCGGTACCAACGCGGTCGAGGCGGCACTGAAAATCGCCCGCCAGGTCAAAGGCCGATCCAACATCATTTCGTTCACCCATGGGTTCCATGGCGTGAGCGGCGGTTCATTGGCGGCGACCGCCAATATGAAGTTCCGCGATGCGGCCGGCTACGCCTTGGGCAATACGACGTTCATGCCTTATGACGGGTATTTCGGTCCCGACGTCGACACCATCGCTTACCTCGAACGTATGCTTGATGACCCCAGCAGCGGCTTGGATAAGCCCGCTGGCGTGATTGTCGAAACGGTACAGGGCGAGGGCGGTGTCAACGTCGCTACCCTGCGCTGGTTGAAAGAGCTGGAAAAGCTCTGCCGCCGTCATGACATGCTGTTGATCGTCGATGATATTCAAGTCGGTTGCGGCCGTACGGGCAGCTTCTTCAGCTTTGAATCGGCCGGGATTCGTCCTGACATCATCACGTTGTCGAAGTCGCTGTCGGGCTTTGGCTTGCCCATGTCGCTGGTCCTGATGCGTCCTGAGCTGGACATCTGGAAACCCGGCGCGCATAGCGGCACGTTCCGTGGCAACAACCTGGCGTTCGTCACGGCGACGCAGGCACTGGACTCCTACTGGGCCAGCGATGCGTTTGCCAGCGAAGTCCAACGCAAAGAGCGTCTGGTGCGTGATTGGCTGGAAAACCTGGCCCACAGCTATCCCAACGCGGGGCTGGCCGTACGTGGCCGTGGCCTGATTCAAGGCGTGGTCGCTACTGCCGAGCCGGCGCTGGCCAACCGTATTGCGCAGCAAGCCTTTAAACGGGGTGTCGTGATCGAGACCTCGGGTGCTCAGGACGAAGTCCTGAAGCTGTTGCCGGCGCTGACGATCGAAGACGAGCTGCTGACGCGCGGTCTCGAAACGATCGAGGCCTCTGTGGCCGAAGCACTGGGTGAGTCTGGGCAATCTGCCCGTGTTCTGAAATTTGGAGGAAAACGCCGATGATCGTACGCAATGTGAAAGATGTGATCGGAACCCAAGACGAAGTCCGGACCGACACCTGGGTCAGCCGCCGTGTGCTGCTGAAGAAGGACGGAATGGGGTTTTCGTTTCACGAGACCACCATTTTTCCGGGCGGACGGACCCACATCCACTACAAGAACCATCTTGAAGCGGTGTGGTGCATCGAGGGTGATGGCTCTATCGAAACCATCGCCGACGGCAAAAAGTACGACTTGGGCCCCGGTGTCGTTTACGCTCTGAACGAAAACGATGAGCACTGGCTGTGCGGTGGCAAAGAGCCGCTGCGCGTCATCTGCGTGTTCAATCCGCCGCTGACGGGCCAGGAAGTGCACGACGCCGAAGGCGTGTATGCATTGCCCGCGACTGCGGAAGCAGCGTAATCGATCGATCGCCCGGCGATCACCGGCTCGTAGTCCAGGACTCTGATGTCTACGGCTGGTGATCGAGGGCGCAGCGATCAACCCAGTGATTAACGAATTAAGGAGGCTAATGATGATCTCACCTGCACAGGATCCGTACGCCTCACGTACGGATCGCAGTTCAGCCATCATCGCCCGCCAAGACCCTGTGGTGTATGGCGATGGCACTTATGCGGACGCGTTGTCGAGCGAACAAGTTGAAAGCTATGACCGCGATGGTTTCCTCTTGCTGGAAAACGTGTTTTCCGAGGCAGAGGTCCAGGCACTGATTGCCGAGGTCGATCGCATGACGCGCGATCCGGCGATTGTGCGTCGCGAGGAATCCATTACCGAGCCGGGCAGCAATGCCGTGCGTTCGATCTTTCGTGTCCACGTGCTCAATGCCATGTTGGGACGCTTGACCCGCGATCCGCGTCTGGCCAATGTTGCACGCCAATTGTTGGGCTCTGAGGTGTATATCCACCAGTCTCGCGCCAATATGAAGCCCGGCTTCAAGGGCAAAGAGTTCTACTGGCATTCGGATTTCGAGACCTGGCACGTCGAGGACGGCATGCCGTCGATGCGTGCACTGAGTTGCTCGGTGCTGTTGAGCGACAACAATGAATGCAATGGTCCGCTCATGCTGGTGCCTGGATCGCATCGCCATTTCATTTCCTGCGTGGGCGAAACGCCGAAAGAGCACTACAAGCACTCGCTGAAAAAACAGGAATATGGCGTGCCCGATGCCGTCAGCCTGCAGCTGCTGGTGGAGCAGGGCGGCATTCGTACCATGACGGCCAAGGCTGGCTCGGTGGTGTTCTTCGATTGCAATACGATGCATGGCTCGAACAGCAACATTTCGCCGTGGCCGCGTGCGAATGTGTTCATGGTCTACAACAGCATGGAAAACACGCTGAATCCGCCGAAGTATGGCTTGGATCCTCGGCCGGAGCATATTGCGACCCGCCAGGCATTCAAAGCGGTGACGCCGTTGGATGCGTTGAAGCTGGTGGAGTCGTAGCGCGATGCGCGGGGGCGGCAGCGATCATGCTNCCNCCGTCTCCAGACTAAAGGCAGCGCGAGTCAGTCAACGTTAATAATCAATTGGCTCGCGCGTTTGGCGTATAGGACCAACCTTCGGCTTGGATCGAATTCATACTCGATCCAAGCCGAAGGTTGGTCCTATTTTTTATTTGCGGATTTGCGGCCTCACCCCTTTGATCGCTATTGGACGGAACTGCTTTCGATATCCCGTCACCTAGCATAGTGGCTGATTCTGCAATTGGTTTTTCAAAACAAAAAACAGACGGCGCATTACCCTCAAATCCAATAAAAAAGGTGCCTGGCTGTGCAAGCCGAACAATACAATCCTCCAAGAATTTCTGAAACGGGTCAGATCTACGGGTTTCTTGCTCCAATAGACGAGCCCCCGCCTCCTGGCGCATTGTTTTCGATGATCGAGCAGGGCAGCCCGAATTCAGTTCGTAATGCCGTGGCGCGTTTCCAGTTCGATATGCTGGCAGTCGATAGTCAGGGGCAAACCCCTCTTCATCTGGCCATTGCGCTAGGCAAAATCGGTATCGCGATCGCGCTATTGGAAAATCCACTCAATGACATGCGCTCTGCGATCAATGCAGAGAACCGAAGCGGCTATACACCGCTGGCGCTAGCGGTAGAAAAGCTGGCGACAGACAGCCGAAATCTGCGGCTGATCAAAGCGCTGATTGCGATGGGCGGGACGATCTCCGTCGGTGGTGAGGTCGCGCCCGATACGCACGCTAATGCAGTGGCATTACTCGCGGCGAAGGGAGATGTCGCCGCAGCGCATACGTGGGCGCTCAAGGTTGACCTTCTTAGTTTTGAAAAGCTGTTTGCCGGGCACCATGCCGCACTGCGTCGTGCTTGTGAAGAGGGAGACACAGTCAAAGTAAAGGCATTGATGGATGCGGGCGTGGACGCCTCGTTTGTGTTGATGAGGTTGCTGGAACAGCATTCCCCATTGTCCGCCGCGCGTGTCAGAGCCGTGCGCTACCTGATTGCAGCAGGTGTCGACCTATCCTCGGCGTTGAACCATGCCGTCGCAGCCAACAGCGCCGAGGCGGTGCGCACATTGCTGTTGCTGGGAGCACCAGGAGAGCCAGCGCTGATCCGCGCTGCCGAGGCTCATGATCTGCAGGCGATGGTCCTGTTAGTGAAATCAGGCGTCAAGGCCGAAGGCACGCTGATCAATCAGGCCAAAAACGGTGATGTGACGGCCGTACGGTTGATGCTCGGCGAAGCCTCGATCAGTGACAAGCTGGACAAAACGCAGGTGCTGATGGCCTTGACTGCTGGCGGCTGTCAGGGTGCCGTGAGATTGTTGATTGATGAAGGTGTGTATGTATACGATTTCCTGCTCCAGCAGCTCAGGCTCGGAAACAAAGATGAAGCGAAAGTATTGATTCGCGCTGGCGTAAACGTCTCGGGGCTATTGCGAACGCTGGCGATGGGCGCCGTCGATCACCCGAACGAGATCGAATCACTGGGAACGTTGATTTTGCTTGACGTCGATTCTGCCCCGGCCTTGTATGACATGGCCAAGGAACAGAGGAAAACTGCGGTCAAAATACTGATTGCCGCCAGGGCGACGATTGACGACGCACTCTTGTACGCTCCTGTGCTTGAGCGTGCTGATCTGGCGCGGACGCTGGCGCAGGCGTATAAAGAGGTGGCTCGGACGGGCGAGCAGATGGCGAGCGTCGGCGACGTCGATGCAACGCTGGCATCAAAGATCATCGTGGCTCAGGACTACATCGCCGGCCCTATAGGGAAAGAGTACAAGACGATCATCCAAGCGATGACAATGCATACCGGGGACGATCGCCGCAATGTTTCCGCGCTGCTGTACGCCCTAGAGAAAGTCGATTGGGTGCTAATCAACAAGTTAGTGGATGCCGATGGGACTGCCGCCAGCGAGGTGCTCATGCTGTTAGCCAGGCTGGATTGCCTGCCGCTGGCGCGTTTGTTGTTGGATGCGGGCGCAGAGCCCTACCATGTCATTGTCGACGCGGCCGATAACAATAATCTCGAGCGCCTGTCCTTCTTGATTCGCGCGGGTAGCAATGAAAGTACTGTGCTGGCGAACCTTCTGATGAGACCGGCAGGAAACGGTTTGGCTCAGGCCCTCATCCAGAGGGAAAGACTCGACGTCTTTAAAACGCTCAAATATCTGGCAGCGCGTGGCGAAGTCTCGAGACTGAAGCAGTTTATTCCGGCGATTACAGACGGGCAGCGTGAGTTGATCCGTGCGGCGGTAGAGAACGATAGGGATTTGATGGGGGCGCTGATCGGGGCCGGTGTCGACATCGGGAAAACTGTAGTGCTGGCGATTTCGAATGCCGAGATCGACGCAGCGAAATGGCTGGTGTCCCTGGGAACCAATATCGCCGCGGCATTAGCGCAGGCCCTTGCACAAAAGCGTGATGACGTTGCGCTGGTGTTGCTTTCTTGGGGGGCTGATCTCTCGGACGCACTCGGGCACGCAACGAGGATGCGAGACAGGGCAGTCATGGCCAGGTTGGTCGACTTGATACGCACATAGTGAGTCCGGATGGGGCGCGTGCACGTCTTGCCGCGTCGCGATGACAAAAACCCTGCCGCGCGCAGCACAGGCAGGGTTTTTCTTGCTACTACCACTTACTTAAACGCTCCTTTTGGGGGCGTTATTGCTCGTGATTAGCGAACAATCGGATAGTCCAGTTCACCAAAGGAGTATTCGCCATTGGCTTTGGCTTGAGCCAGCTCGGCAACGACTTGGTCGCGGCTCTTGTTCGAGTGGCTGGCGATTTCTACGGGGTACTCTTCTTCGCCGTAGGTCACCAGGCCAGCGGCCTTGGCTTGGGCCAGGTCGGCGACGACTTGGGCACGGGTCGGGGCGTTGGCATCGACTTGGCCATACACGCCTTGGAAAGGCACGTTGTTAGGTTCGATATTGGGCGAGGCGGCGTAGGCGCCGGCGCTCAACAGGCTCATCGAAACTAGCAGGGCAGAAGTTAGGGTTTTCATGATAAGACCTCCATTTGTCTAAATTTGGGATGGAATCCGGCGGTCTTCCGTCGTGGTTCGTGTTTGTTTCCCGATGACTGCATTCTGCGCCTGTCAATACCTGGGATAAACCCGGATTTGTTGGAAATATTTTTCCATTTTTAGCTGTAATGGATTTTTTTGATCGATTTTTGGCCTCAATTCGGCATAAACAACCTGAGGCGGCTCAAGGTTTTGCAGCAAATTCACGAGTCATCCATTTACAAATTCTGTACGTACATCTTGTACGTATAGGTTGTACACTACGCGTTTTCCGCATCCGGCATCCGGTTTACAGTGGACGGGCCGGCCTATGACAAAAGCGTTGGAGACGCCTCTCTATGAACCCCGAAATTTCCCGTTTCCCCATGTTCTCGGCGATGATGAAGGTGCCGGGCGGGTTGATGCTGCTACCCCTGATTCTTGGCTCCCTGATCGGTACGTTTGCGCCTGACGCGCTGGCGGTGGGAGGCTTTACCACGGCCTTGTTCAAGAACAGTGCCATGCCTTTGATCGCGCTGCTGATTTTCGCGACGGGCACCCAGGTCAATATGCGTACCGGTGGCCCCATTCTGGCGACGGCGGGCACGATCTTGTTGATGAAGACGATCGTGCCCGCCTCACTGATCATCCTGCTGGGCAGTTTTGTCGGGCTGGACGGGATATGGGGGGTGTCGATTCTGGCCATGCTGGCGGCTTTCGATAACAGCAATGGCGGCCTGTGGTTGGCCTATACCGGGCAATATGGCGACAGCCGTGACCGCGGTGCGTACGTCGCCAGCGCCGTGAATGATGGCCCGTTCTTCAGCCTGTTGTTTCTCGGCGCCTCGGGGCTGGCCGATATCCCTGTTACCGCTTTGATCGCTGCCCTGGTGCCTTTCCTGCTGGGCGTGGTGGTTGGCAACCTGGACGTGCAATGGCGTAATGTGCTCAAGCCGGTGCCGAATATCGTGATTCCGTTTTTTGCTTTCGCATTGGGAACGGGGATCAACCTCGGCTCGGTGGTGTCAGGCGGGATGACCGGCTTGATCCTGGGCCTGTTGATCAGCCCGGTGACGGGGTTCCTGGTGTACCTGGGGTATCGCTATATTCTGCGCCGTGGCGGCAAGAGCGGTATTGGTTTTGCGGCCGGTACGACTGCAGGTAATGCGATCGCGACTCCCGCCGTCGTTGCTGCGGCCGATCCGTCGTTGCAGCATTATGTCGGGACGGCGACTGCGCAGGTGGCGGCATGTGTGCTGATCAGTTCGATCTTGGCGCCGTTGTTGGCATCGTATTTCCTGAAGCGTGCCGGTGAATTGAAACCCGCTGATGATGTCGCGGCCATGATGGGCGAAAGCACGCCGGCGATTGCCGACGCAAAGGTGTAATCGTGACGTTGTTCATCGCTATCGTTGCCGATGACCTGACCGGTTCCGGCGACACCGCTGTGCAATTTGTGCGGGCCGGCTGGCCTACGCAATTGTCGGTCGGCCGAGCCGAGCAGGCGCTGGCCGATCCCGCCGCCAGCCAGGCCGAGGTGGTCGCCGTGACGACGCATAGCCGGGCGTTGCCGGCCGAGCAGGCCGCGGCTGTCGTGCGCGAGGATGTGGCTGCTTTGCGGGCCGCTGGTGTAAAACGTTTGTACAAAAAGGTCGACTCGACCTTGCGCGGCGCCTTCAAGGCCGAGATCGATGCTGCCCGCCAGGCATGGCGTGACGATGCGATCGCCGTGGTCTGTCCGGCGTTTCCGGATACCGGCCGTACGGTGCGTGGCGGTGTGCTTTATGTGAACGACAAGCCCGTGACGGAGACTTCGGCGGCGACGGACCCGGTGACCCCAGTGACCGAAAGCCATATCCCCACGCTGTTGGGCGGGGCACAGGTCGAGATCGTAGCGGACGAAACGCCCCGTTCATTGGCCGATCGGATTCTGGCGGCCGGGGATGTGGTCGTGGTCGATGCGGCGACAACGCAGGACATGGACCGTTTGGCCCGCGCGATTGCGTTGATCGGTGAACGCGCGTTGCCTGTCGGTTCGGGCGGCTTGGCCGCGCCGCTGGCGCGTCTGTGGGCCGGGGCCGAAACCCGGGGTTCGGTCGTTGTCGTGGTGACGTCGCAGCACAGTGCCGCGCGCCGCCAGGCCGCGGCGCTGCAGGCCGATGGTGCATACACATGGTCCCCGACGTTAGCGCAGTTGGCCGATGATGCGGCGTGGGCAGAGTGGTCTGCCGAAGTTTGCCAATCCGCCGCCTCGACGTCATCACAAGCAACTTTATTATTACTGGCGCCCGAGGGCCGCTTGGCGGGACTGGATTCGGATGCCGTTGCGGCTCGCCTGGGAGAATTGGCCGGTCAACTGATTCGGCGCGGTTTGAGCACCGATGTAGACAAGCGCGCGGGCGAGGCGGTAGTCAGTCAGGTGGACGAGGGCAATGCCCATCCGGCAGGCGATGGCGCCCTCACGCACGCCGAGGGCAGTGCAGCCCGCCTGGGCCGTGACGCGACCATCGCTGCCGCAGCGAATAACAGTGCCGGCAAAGTCGCAGGTGTAGTCGCCACGGGCGGCGATGGCGCCAGCGCGGTGCTGGCGGCGCTGCAGGCCGGCGGTATCGCATTGGTAGACGAAGTCACCGGAGGCGTGCCGCTGGGTACGTTGACCGGCGGGCCGGCCGCAGGGCTGCCCATTGTGACCAAGGCCGGTGGCTTTGGCACTGACGATGTATTGATCCGGGCCGCGCGTGCGGTCCGCGAACGGAGATTCTGAATATGACGCAAGACGCAACCCCCAACCGTATTCCCACCCTGGCGGTCACGCTGGGTGATGTTGCAGGGATTGGGCCGGAGATCACCGCCAAAATGCTGCTGGGCCATGACGATCTGCGTCAACGTGCGCGCCTGGTCGTGGTGGGCGACGCTGGGGCATTGCGCAAAGCCGCCCAGGCCCTGGGCGCCGATGCGTCCCGCGTGCGCGTGGTCGAGGGGCCGGAGCAAGTACAGAACGCGCCCGGCATCATCGAAGTGATTCAGGCTGGCCCCTCGCTGGAGCATGTGCCGTTTGGCCAATTGAGCGCCGACGCGGGCGCGGGGTCGGTGCGCTTTGTGACCACGGCCTGCGAGTTGGCCCGTCAAGGCCGCATCGACGGCATTGTGACGCCGCCGCTGAACAAGGCTGCCATGCATTTGGCCGGCCTCAAGTGGCCTGGCCACACCGAGTTGCTGGCCCATGAGTTCGGGGTAAAGACCTTTTCTCTAGTGTTGTCCGCCGGCGATCTGTATATCTTTCATGCCACCACACATGTGTCCCTGCGCCAAGCCATCGACGATGTGACGCCGCAGCGCATGCGCGCCGTATTGCGTCTGGCCGGTTCGTTTGCCAAGGCCTTGGGCCGCAGCGATGAGCCAGTCGCCGTCGCGGGCCTGAATCCGCACGCGGGCGAGAATGGCATTTTCGGCACGGAAGACGCGGATATTCTGGCGCCGGCCGTGGCCGAAGCCAACGCTGCCGGTATTCTCGCCGCTGGCCCCATTCCCGCCGACGCCTTGTTTCCACAGGCGGTGCGCGGCAAATGGAAGTTCGTGATTGCCTGCTATCACGATCAGGGGCATGCCCCGTTCAAATCGGTCTACGGTGACGATGGCGTCAACATCACCGTCGGCCTGCCCGTCGTGCGCGTGTCCGTGGATCACGGGACGGCCTTTGATATCGCCGGCAAGGGCATCGCCCGCGAAGACAGTCTGGTCTTGGCTGCCGAGCGTGCCGCACATTTGGCCCCCGGTTGGTCGCAAGTATGGGAAACTGCGCGCTCCACTACCGGAGGCTGATTTCATGGCGTTGAGCGCCGACCTCGGGGCGCCGCTAGATCGATCCAGCGGCGCCCCGCTGCATGTACAAGTGGCCCAGGCCTTGCGCCACGATATTCAGGCGCGGCAATTGGCGCCGGGGACGGCGCTGCCGAGCGAGGCAGGGTTGTGCCGTCAGTTTGGCGTGGCGCGCAGTGTCGTGCGCCAGGCCTTGGCGGCGCTGGTGACTGAGGGATTGATCCGGCGAGAGCCCGGCCGGGCGCCTATGGTGGCGCCTGCGTTGGAGCACCATCGTATGGTGCAGCGTTCCACGGGTTTGTTCGAGCAATTTGCCAGCACCGGGACGACGCTGCGCACGCGGGTGTTACGGTTCGAGCCCGTTGTGCCACCGCCCGAGGTCGCGGCGTTTTTTGGCACTGAAGACACATTGCTATTAGAGCGTTTGCGTCGTGTCGATGACGAGCCCTTGGCCTTTGTCCGCACGTGGTTGCCACGTGCGCGCTTGCCGGGGCTGACGGCCGATCACTTGCAGGATGCTTCGCTGCATCGCATCCTGGTACAACGCTTTGGTCTGCATCCTGGTCGCGGCCGCAATCGCATCCGCGCGGTGGGTGCCGATGCGGCCTTGGCCGATGCTTTAGAGGTCAAGACAGGCAGTCCATTGCTCATGCTCGAAGGCCAGGGGCACGACCAGCATGGCCAGGCGCTCGAATGGTTCACGACGTGGCATCGCGGCGAAAAGCTGGTGTTCGACGTCGATGTGACGCCCGCCGGCGAGCATATTCATGCGGCCTTGCCCGATAGTGCCAAACATCCGGTGTCTGCGGCTGATACGGCCCCGGAGGGCGCCGCATCCCTGGCTGCTGCGGAGGCCGCGCTGCAAACGGCGTTGGAAATGCTGCGTCAGTTGCGCCAAGGTAAATAGGCGGGGCGCAGGCCTGCTCGTCATCCTGCGAGATGCGCGCCGATGCTAAGCTTGGCGCATTCCTCCTCGCTCATTGGCATCCCTCATGACTGCTCGCATACTCAGCCTGCATATCTATCCCATTAAATCTTGTGCCGCTATTGATTTATCGACGTCGTCCATCGATCGCGCAGGCCTGCTCGGTGATCGCCGTTGGATGATCCTGACTGCCGAGGGTCAGTTCATGACGCAGCGCCAGTGGCCTGCGATGGCGCGCATCCGGCCGGCTCTCACTGACACTCATCTCGAGCTGCAGGCGCCCGGTCAGCCCATCCTGCAAATTCCGCTCGACGGTTCGCAATTGCGTGACACTGTGCGCAATGTGGTCGTCTGGAAAGACACCGTCCTTGCCCGCGAGGAGAGCCCCGCCGCGGCCGCGTGGCTCAGTCAGGCGCTCGGCCTGAGCTGCGTACTCGTCAAGGTCGATGTGCAAGCGCAACGGCCTGCCAAGGTCGACTGGGTCGATCGCTGGCGAGAGGCTCACCCCGAGTTTGCCGAGGACTTTGCTGGCGATCACGTGTTCGGATTCGCGGACGGCTTTCCTCTCTTGATCGCCAATCAGGCTTCGCTCGATGATCTGAATGCCCGGTTGATTGCCAAAGGTCAGTCTCCTGTGCCTATGGATCGATTCCGGCCCAATATCGTCATTGAGGGCGAATGGGAGGCCTTTGACGAGGATCTCACCGCTCTGGTGTCGATCGGTGATGTGCGCCTGGCCCTGGTCAAACCGTGCACCCGTTGCCCTATGCCCAATATTGATCAACTGACAGGCGAGCGCTATGACGAGCCTGGACATACGTTGGCGACGTATCGCCAATTAGAAATCGGCGTTGTCTTTGGCCAGAATGCGATTGTGAGTGTGCCGGAGAGCGGGCGATTGAGCGTGGGTGATGAGGTGGAAATCGAGCTTGATTTCGCGTGAGTGACCGTGGGTTGCTGATGTAGGAAAGGGGGCTGCTGCCTGCATGGATTCGGGTTCTTGAAGCGCCGGAGGCATCGGCGGCAAGGCGGCGCCGGCCCTATCACGCGGGCTCGGCCCATTAGCAGGGGCCGAGGTCCCCTGCGAGGACTGCCCCGCGTTCAACGGGCCGATGCCTCCGGCTCGCGAAGTCTCACGATGTCATGGTTAGGGGAGGCGCCAAATTTATTTGGCTTGCCATTATTGCGTTG
Organism: Bordetella tumbae; assembly: GCF_965139195.1. GTDB lineage: Bacteria > Pseudomonadota > Gammaproteobacteria > Burkholderiales > Burkholderiaceae_B > Bordetella_A > Bordetella_A tumbae. The sequence continues at coordinate 18,200 of NZ_CBCSJH010000012.1, forward strand.
CGCAACTATATTGGTTGTGTTGCGCAACTAGGTGAGATTCCATGGATATTGGCCATACTTCTACTCGGTCACGTGATGCGACCATTTTGGCGTTGCGGGACTTTTCTCGGAAACTGGTTCGTGAACTAGGGTTCATGCGGACTACACTGGCCGGTACCGATCTGGCGCCATCGGCGGTGCATGCGGTGATTGAAATCGGAGCGTCGCCCGGCATCAATGCCAAGGATCTGGGCAAGCTGTTGCGGCTGGACAAGTCCAACACTAGCCGGCAGCTTGCCAAACTGGAGGGTGGGGGCTTTATCAGACGCGTGACTGCGGATGACGATGGCCGTTCGTCGGCGCTATATCTGACGGACGACGGGCAGCGTTTGCGAGAGCGTATCGATCAGTTTGGGACCAAACAGGTATCTACCGCTCTGCGCCGCATTGTGCCTGAGGACCAAGAGACGCTCTTGCGCACCATGGCGTTGTACGCCGATGCCTTGTCGAACAACACAGACGCTCCCGATACAGCGGAGCCGGCTATGCTTTCCATTCAAGAGGGCTACCAGCCCGGATGCATAGGCGACATCGCCAGTCTGCACGCGCGCTTTTACGCAGATCATTGGGGCTTTGGCGCGTTCTTCGAAAAAAAGGTGGCAACAGAACTGGCCAGCTTTGCGGCAGCCTTGCCCGCCGACGGGAAAGCTTTATGGCTATATCGCGAACATGGCCGGGTATTGGCATCGTTGGCTATCGACGGCGACCTGGACACGGGTACCGCCCACTTGCGTTGGTTCATCGTTGATGACTCGCTGCGTGGTACAGGCGTTGGCCGGCAATTATTGGCCCGCGCCATGCAATTCGTAGACGAGCGCTTTCAACACACCTATCTCTGGACATTCAAAGGCTTGGACGCCGCCCGCCACTTGTACGAGTCATTCGGATTCCAATTGACACAAGAGTCCGAGGGCAGCCAATGGGGAACAACCGTGACCGAACAACGCTTTGACCGCGCCCACCCTTAACCATTCTTAGGCCAGCCCCACCGCACACTCCACATCGGTCGCTGCCATCAAACACGCCACCGCATGCAGCGATGAGTCCCGCTGCTTCAATGAATGCCGCCACGGCGAGTTCCATCACCTCGACGCATGCCACTACTGCGAGTCCCTGTCGGGGGCCGGGAAGCTGCACCGGGCCGTTGAGCGCGGATTTAGTCCGCGTAGCGGACCGAGGCCCCTGGTCATGGGCCGAGTCCGTGCGATAGGCCCGGTGCAGCTTCCCGGCCCCCGGCAGGGACGTCTCAATAGCGATCACCGTTGTTAGTCAACGATCTAAAAACACTAAAACCGACGCCTCCAGTGATTACCATCTAACAACGATCCAAAAACAAAGGGCACCTCAATCGAGATGCCCTCTGCAAACAAGAACGCGATAACGACCCACCGCAAGAAAGCTCACCCTTCCTGCATCACCCGCCGATACCACTCATGGAAATGCTGCATGCCATCTTCCATCGGCGATTGATAAGGCCCAGTCTCATTAACCCCACGCAGCATCAACGCCTTGCGCCCTGCATCCATGCGTTCGGCAATCTCGTCATCCTCGACCGCCGTTTCCATATAAGCCGCCCGTTGCGCCTCGACGAACTCGCGCTCGAAAGCCGCGATCTCCTCAGGGTAGTAGAACTCCACCACGTTCACGGTTTCCTGCGGGCTCTTGGGATACAACGTCGACAGTACCAACACGTGCGGGTACAGCTCGATCATGTGCGTCGGGAAATACGTCACCCACACCGCGCCGAAATCCGGCGCATCGCCCTCGCGGAATGACAGCAAGCGATCGTGCCATTGCTTGTAGACGTCCGAGCCGGGCTGCGCCAACGCATTGTGTACGCCGACTTTCTGCAGGCTGTACCAGTCGTTGAATTCCCACGTCAGATCGTCGCACGTCACAAAGCGGCCCAAACCAGGATGGAACGGTCCGACGTGATAATCCTCGAGATAGACCTCGATAAAGGTCTTCCAGTTGTAATTGCACTGGTGGATCTCGACATGGTCCAGCACATAATCGCCAAAGTCGAATTCGGGGCGCGAAAACAGCGGCGCCATATCCGACGCCGGATCCCGCGGACCCTCGAAGAGCAGGCCATGGCAATCGCGCAAACGGTACTTCTGCAAATTCATGCAGGGCGTTTGCTCGAACTGAGGCGCGCCCAACAACTCGCCTTGGTTGTTGTACGTCCAACGGTGCAGGGGGCAGACAATATTGCCGCCTGTGGATTTCAGGTTGCCTTGCGTGTTGCAGTTGCCTGCAACATTTCCGGCCTCGCCGCCGAGCATCAATGCCTGACGGTGACGGCAGACATTTGAGATGAGTTCAACGCTTTGCTGGTTGCGAACCAGCACGCGCCCTCCGTTTTCTTGGGGCAACGTACGCCAGTCGCCGACCTCGGGTACCAATTTCTGGTTGCCGACGTATAAAGAGGACTGGTTAAAAATGAGTTCTTGCTCGCGCTTGAAGCGGGCTTCGTCAAAATAAGCGTTGACGGGTAGCTGGGTGCGAGCCGGCACAACATGCGCCATCCGACCAATGTCGGTCATGATTCCCTCCGCTCGGATAAAAAAGCCAGGACGGCAGGGTTTCCGTTCTGGCGCGAAGAAAAATCGGTCCGGCCGATCAAACGTTGGAGTTTACCCTATTCAGGAAGTCCGGGGGGTAAAAACGACACCGAAATGCGAATCAACTCAGAAAAAAATGACAAAAATTAGAGGGGGTTACGTCAAAAATGTGTCATAAATCACTTTGTCACACCAGTTTCCGCGTGGCGGGGTGACGGCGCAACAGCCAGCAGCTCGCAGCCGACAGGCCGAATACGGTGACGGTTTGCACGGGCAAACTCCAGGCGGCGTTTGGCATGATGGCCGGACCGGTGCGGTCTACCAGGTCCAGAAATAAGGGGTGGATCAGATAGACCCCGAACGTCAGCGGAGCCAAGGTCGAAAGCGGCGGCAACCGGGGAGTGTCCATGATCCATTGGAAAGCCGCCAGGGACATGAACGGCACGGTAATGCTGAAATAGTCGTAGAAATACAGATTCAGTTTGCCTGACTCCGACAGCGTAAAGACTCCCCACGCCGTGGCCAGGACACTCAGTATCAGCATCAAGCCGGGGCGGGGAATACGCAATTCTGCGTCGTAGATCATGCGGCCGGCGACAAAATAGCCCAGGTAGGGCAGGAACCACGTCAGGAAAAAGCCTTGGCCGGCATCCAATGCCTGACGATATAGAGCATCCAGAATCGCTACGCCCAGAATCCCGACCACCCAGAGGCGTCGCGCGGCAGGCTGGCTGCGATGGTAGAGCGCCCGGATCATCGGGGTAAAAAGATACAACCCGACGATCATGTAGAGATACCAGAGGTGGTAATAGGGGGCGCCTTCCGCGATCTTGCGCGGCCAGAACGAAAAATCGATGCGGCCGTCGTCCCACCAGTCCAGCACGCTGCGCCACGCCAGATAAAACAAAGTCCAGAAAATCAGGGGGGCGCAAATGCGCGCGGCGCGCCGCGCATAAAACTGCCGGGCATCCAGGGGCCTGTCGCGATTGAGCAGCAGCGCGCCGCTGATCATGACAAAGACCGGTACGCACCAACGCACCGCCGAGTCGTAGAGATTGGCCGCGAGCCAATCTTTGCTGCCATAGGCCTGCGCATCCGATACCGCCTGCGCGGCACAATGTAGCAATACGACGGCCAACGCGGCCAGCCAGCGTGCGGCATCAAGCCGGTCCAGGCGGTCGTTAAGAGGAGAGAGGGAAAGGGCCGGCCCGGCGGAAGGGGAGGAAGCGTTCAAACGTTGCGGCATGCTCTCACCATAGCAGCGCCGCCGGGGGGCAGTGTTTCCAGCCGTTAACCGTGGCATGCAAATGCAAATAAGGGCCCGGGCATGGCGTTTGCTGGCGTGATTTTTTACAAAGCGTCTCAGGATGGAAAAGGGCGCCTGGTACGAACGGCAAGCCGAAAGGGCGACATAGACACTTTATTTATTTCACACGTCTCTGTACAAACGGCCGGGGTTCGCGATCTCGTACAATTCAGAAATTAATGACTCTTTTTGCGCTCGGAGCCCCGTTTGGCCACTTCCTCGCACACCGATACTCCTCAAGACGACCGTCCTTTGCCTCAGGATTTCGAGACGGCGTTGGCCGAACTCGAAACGCTGGTCGCCACGATGGAGGGAGGATCGTTGCCGCTAGAGCAATCGTTGGCGGCCTATCGCCGCGGCGTCGAGCTTACCCGTATTTGCCAAGAGCGCCTGGCGCAGGCGGAGCAGCAGGTCAAAGTCCTCGAGGACGGGCTGCTGCGGCCGCTGGATCCCCATGCGCTGGACGAAGAATAAAACCGAATGACTCAACAACATCTTGCGTTCGCGGACTGGCTGCAGAGCCGCGCACAGCATATTGAAACCGTACTGGACGACTGTCTGCCAGCGGCAGACATGCAACCGGCACGTTTGCATGCGGCCATGCGCTATGCCGTACTGGGCGGTGGCAAGCGGGTGCGCGCAGCGCTCGTCTATGCGGCAGGCAAGGCATGTCCGGTCAATGGCAGTACCGTCGCCGTACAGGCCTCGATGGATCGCGCTGCTGCGGCGGTCGAGCTCATTCATGCTTATTCTTTGATCCACGACGATTTGCCCTGCATGGACGACGACGTGTTGCGCCGCGGCCGTCCTACGACGCATGTGCAGTTTGACGAGGCCACGGCCATGCTGGCTGGTGACGCCCTGCAGCCTCTGGCGTTTGAGCTGTTGGCCGAAATGCCTATCGCGCCTGCCCTGGTCGTGCAGGCTACGCGCGCGCTGGCCCAGGCTTCCGGCAGTCTGGGAATGGCAGGCGGGCAGGCTATCGACCTGGATAGTGTGGGCCGCTCGCTGTCACGTGACGAGCTGCAAACTATGCATACGATGAAAACCGGCGCTATGCTGGCGTGTAGCGTGGCATTGGGTGGCATTGTGGCCGGCGCCAGTTCCGCTGCGCGCGAGGCGCTCGATGACTACGCCCACGCCATTGGGCTGGCGTTTCAGGTGGTCGATGATATTCTCGATGTGACTGCCGATACTGCCAGCCTGGGCAAGACCGCGGGCAAAGACGCCGCGGGCAACAAGCCCACTTATGTTTCTTTATTGGGACTGGATGACGCGCGTGCGCTGGCCGAAGAGCTGCGCGTTGCGGCCCATGCGGCATTGGTCCCGCTAGGGGATTCCGCCTCGATGTTGGGCCGTCTGGCCGACTACATCGTACTCAGAGATCGCTGAACCGAGCATGACGACAGAAATACTGGACCGTATCCACACCCCGGCGGACCTGCGCCAACTAGATCGCCGTGAGCTCAAGATTCTGGCGCAAGAGCTGCGCGGCTTTGTACTGGAATCGGTATCCAAGACGGGCGGCCATTTGTCGTCGAACCTGGGTACTATCGAGCTGACACTGGCGCTGCATCGCGTTTTTGATACGCCGCATGATCGCATCGTGTGGGACGTGGGCCATCAGTCTTATCCGCACAAAATCCTGACGGGCCGGCGCGCCGGCATGGCGCATTTGCGCCAGGCAGGCGGCATTTCCGGGTTTCCCAAACGCAGCGAGTCCGAATACGACGCGTTTGGCACGGCGCACTCGTCCACCTCGATTTCGGCTGCGTTGGGCATGGCCGTCGCGTCGCGCAACGCCGGCATCCAGCGCCAGCATATCGCCGTGATTGGTGATGGGGCGATGTCGGCGGGGATGGCCTTTGAGGCGATGAACAACGCCGGTGTTACGCCCGATATCAATTTGCTGGTGGTGCTCAACGACAACGATATGTCGATCTCGCCGCCGGTGGGCGCATTGAATCGCTATCTGGCGCGTTTGATGTCCGGGCGCTTTTATGCGACGGCCAAGAACGTCGGACGTGCAGTGCTGCAACATGTGCCGCCCGTGCTCGAGTTGGCGCGCCGCTTCGAGGGGCATGCCAAGGGCATGGTCACGCCGGCGACGTTGTTCGAAGAATTCGGCTTCAACTATGTCGGCCCTATTGACGGCCACGATCTGGACGCCCTGATTCCGACTTTGCAAAACCTCAAGGCGTTGCAAGGCTTGCAGTTCGTGCACGTGGTCACGCGCAAGGGGCAGGGGTACAAGCTGGCCGAAGCCGATCCGGTGCTGTATCACGGCCCCGGAAAATTCGATCCGACGGTCGGTATCCAGCAGGGCAAGCCTTCGTCGCGCAAGACCTTCACTCAGGTGTTCGGGCAGTGGCTCTGCGACATGGCCGAGAAAGACGAACGCCTGGTGGGCATCACGCCTGCGATGCGCGAGGGCAGTGGCCTGGTCGAGTTCGAGAAACGTTTTCCGCGCCGTTATTTCGACGTGGGCATTGCCGAGCAGCATGCTGTGACGTTTGGCGCAGGCTTGGCCTGTGAGGGCCAAAAGCCTGTGGTGGCGATTTACTCGACCTTTTTGCAACGCGGCTACGATCAGCTCGTGCATGACGTGGCGCTGCAGAATCTGGATGTGACCTTTGCGCTGGATCGCGCGGGCCTGGTCGGGGCTGACGGGGCGACGCATGCCGGCAATTACGATATTGCCTATCTGCGTTGCGTTCCCAATATGGTGGTCGCGACGCCTTCGGACGAAAACGAGGCGCGACTGTTGCTGTCGACCTGCTATGCATATCCTGGTCCCGCATCGGTGCGCTATCCCCGCGGGGCTGGGTGCGGTGCCGAGATTACCTCCAGCCTGGACACGGTGCCGGTGGGCAAGGGCGTGATCCGGCGCGAGGGCAAGGGCATCGCCATTCTGGCGTTCGGCACGCTGTTACACGCCGCGCTGACCGCAGCAGAGTCGCTCGATGCGACAGTGGCAGACATGCGTTTCGTCAAGCCCATCGATCGCGAATTGATCCTCGATCTGGCAGCGCGCCACGATGCCTTGGTGACACTCGAAGAAGCCGCCATCATGGGCGGGGCGGGCAGTGCGGTGACTGAGTTGCTCAATCAAGAGGGCGTGCAGATGCCGGTATTGCAGTTGGGCTTGCCAGATCAGTTCATTGATCACGGCGATCAGGCGGCCTTGCTGGCGGGCGTCGGCTTGGATGCAGCGGGTATCGAGCACGCCATCCGTGTCCGTTTTGTGCAGCAAGACGCCGCTGCTGCTGCGTCGTAACCCGCGCAGTCATAGCCTCCGGACGGCCGCTTGGCCACCTATACCGTGGCGCTGATCCAGCGCTTCGGCGTAAACTCCGGGGTTGCCAGTCGGGCGGGCCAACCTACTGGCAAGAGGGTTTTCCCGGCCCTAACGCCATGTTTTCGGTAATAATGGCCCCCTTGACATATTTCAGGGCAATGGATTTTTCTTTTTGTGCCCTGACAGGTAACCCTATGAATTCTCCGATCGATTCCGCCCTCGTGATGCCCGATGTCCAGAGCTCGGCTGATACGCGGCACATCCCGATTCAGCGCGTAGGCATCCGTGGCGTGCGTCATCCCATGTTGGTGGCGGCGGCTGACGGTCCGCAGCCTACGGTGGCCAACTGGACCCTGACGGTGGCTCTGCCCGCCGAGGAAAAGGGCACGCATATGTCGCGTTTCGTGGCATTGTTGGAAAAATACCGCACCGTGCCGATGACGCCGGCGCTGTTTTCCGAGATGGCGCGCGACATGTTGCCCTTGTTGCACGCCGAGCGTGGCGACATTACGGCGGCTTTCCCGTATTTCATCAACAAATCCGCTCCTGTATCGGGCGTGCAAAGCCTGCTCGATTACGAGGTGCAGTGGATTGCGCGCGCCGCTGGCGATCAAGTCGAGTTCGAATTGGTTGTGCAGGTCCCCGTCACCAGCCTGTGCCCGTGTTCCAAGGCGATTTCCGAATACGGCGCGCACAATCAGCGCTCGCACGTGACGGTATCGGCCGTGTTGAACGGCGACGTCGCGATGGATCGCATCATCCGTCTGGTCGAAGACGAAGGCTCCTGCGAGTTGTGGGGTCTGCTCAAGCGGCCCGACGAGAAATACGTCACCGAGCGCGCCTACGACAATCCCAAATTTGTCGAAGACCTGGTGCGTGACGTGGCCGCACGCGTGGCAGCCTATCCCGGCGTGGCACGCTACCGCGTCGAGGCCGAGAACTTCGAATCCATTCACAACCATTCCGCTTACGCCGTCGTAGAGGGCTAAGTGCGCGAATGAGCGGCTCGTCCGCTTCTGGCTCGGGCCCGTCGCCGGCTATTGGCCGGCCCCCCACGGGCTCGGCCGCAGCCGCGCACCCCGAGCCTGGTGCGGCCGATCCTGCTGCTCGCGACTGGCCGCTGATCGCGCGGCTGGAAGGCTGGGAAACCGGATTGGCCGAGCGCTGGGCTGGCCACAGCCGGGTACGTACGGCGTCCTACGAATTTTTCCGCTTTGGCATCAAGCAAGCCTGGGCCTGCCTATTTGGCGGGCTGATGTGCGCTTTGCTTCTGGCGACGCATTGGTGGTATCCGCCCGATGCCGCGCTGGCGCGCTACGATTTTCTGACCTTGGCGGCCCTGGGCATTCAGGCCGCCTTGTTGATGCTGCGCATGGAAACCTGGGCTGAGGCTCGAGTGATTCTGATGTTCCATGTGGTCGGCACCATCATGGAGCTGTTCAAGACCTCGGTCGGATCCTGGGTCTATCCAGAGGACAGCGTCCTGCGTGTGGGCGGGGTACCGCTCTTTACCGGCTTTATGTACGCGGCAGTGGGCAGTTATCTGGCGCGGGTCTGGCGCCTGTTTGATTTCCAGTTCACTTCTCACCCGCCGCTGGCCGCTACGCTGCTGTTGTCGGTGCTGATCTACGCCAATTTTTTCACGCACCATTACATCGTTGATCTGCGTGTCGTCCTGTTCGTGTTGACGGGTGTGCTGTTTGCGCGCACCTGGGTGTATTACCGCATCTGGCGAGTGCATCGGCGCATGCCTTTGCTATTGGGTTTCGTGCTGGTGGCGCTGTTTATCTGGTTTGCCGAAAATATCGGCACCTTTGCGCGGGCCTGGAGCTATCCCAATCAACAGCATGGCTGGGATTGGGTGTCGCCGGCGAAGCTGGGATCCTGGTTTCTCCTGATGATAATCAGCTACGTCATGGTCAGTGTGGTGAACCGGCCTGCGGGCTATAGCCGCGGTGGCGGCACAGGATAATCTCAACGTGCACGTTATCTCCTCCATGGCGACGCGACAGGTGCTCAGCGATCTGGCGGCACAGTTCGAGACGCAGACTGGAATCAGCATCGACCTGGAGTCGGTCGGTGGCGTTGATGCGGCCAGACGGGTCGCCGCGGGCGAGAAATTCGATGTCGTGATTTTGGCGTCCACTGCCATCGATGCGTTGATTCAGTCCGGCCAGATCCGCGCCGGCAGTCGTGTGGATCTGATGCAATCCGGAGTGGCGATTGCCGTGCGCGAGGGCGCCCCCTCAATAAGCATCAGCACCGAAGACGACGTCAAAAGAGCTGTGCTCGAGGCTAGAACGTTGGGCTATTCCACGGGGCCGAGCGGCGTGTACCTGGCCAAACTGTTCGAGCGTTGGGGGATAGCGGCTGATATTCAGCCTCGGGTCGTACCAGCTCCTCCCGGTGTGCCGGTGGGCGCCTTGGTGGCCAAAGGCGAGGCCGAACTCGGCTTTCAGCAACTGAGCGAACTGCTCCACGTAAAGGGCATCACCATTCTGGGGCCGTTGCCAGCAGCGATTCAGACCACGACCGTATTTTCGGCCGGGACAATGACTGCCTCGGGCAAGTCGCAGGTGGTCAAGCAGTTCCTCGATTTCGTCAATTCCCCGGCAGCCGTAGCGGAAAAAATGCGCCATGGCATGATGCCTGCCGAAAAATAGGGCCGGATTTGTCTCGTTTCGGTATGAGTCTGGCGTTGCCCGATGCCGTAGGGGTTTGGCGGCTACATATTGCTTCAAAGCAAAAAATCGGCAATAATCAAAGGCTTTCTTGCTCGATTGCCCATGTTTTTTGGGCGGCGGGCTGCCACTTGGCAGGGAATGGTGTGCTTAATTGAGTGCTTAAAGCAGCCGCATTCTGCCGAGACATCCTCAAGGAGTTTTACCTATGCGTCACTACGAAGTAGTGTTCATTGTCCATCCGGACCAAAGCGAGCAAGTGCCCGCCATGGTCGAGCGCTACCAAGCGCTGGTTACCGGCCAAGGCGGCACCGTGCATCGCCTGGAAGACTGGGGTCGTCGCCAACTGGCTTACCCCATTCAAAAGCTCGTCAAGGCCCATTACGTCTGCATCAACATCGAGTGCGGCCAAGCCACGCTGGATGAGCTCGAGCACTCGTTCCGCTACAACGACGCTGTTCTGCGCCACCTGGTCATCAAGACCAAGAAAGCCCAGACCACGCCCTCGATCATGATGAAATCGGTCGAGCGTGAAGAGGCCCGCAAGGCCAGCGCCGAAGCTGCGGCTCCCGCTCAGGCTCAATAAACCCGACGATACTGTTTTTTCACCACGATCTGGCGGATGAATACCCTGGAACTCAGCGCCCGCGTTCTCGAATGCGAGCCTTTGCGCCACACTCCCGCCGGCGTGCCAGCGCTGGAAATGCTGCTGGCCCACGAATCGGAAGTCATCGAAGCAGGCCATCCGCGCCGCGTCGAGCTCACGATCACCGCTGTGGCCTTGGGCGATCTGGCACAACTGCTGGCCGGCACCCCTCTGGGGACCGAGTTGCTGATACAGGGCTTTCTGGCCGCTGCTCGCAAAGACTCGGTAAAGGTCAAGCTGCATATGCAGCAGGTCCGTAAAGTCGGTGGCAGTGCAGGGCATGACCCGTTGGTGGCATAACAGAAACATCGGATTCAGACATCAGATTTTGGGCAAGGCTAAACAAAACCTGGCCCAGCTAGACTAAGAGGCACATCATGGCTTTCTTCGGAAAACGCAAAGAAAAACGTAAATTCACGCAGCAGAACCCGCTGTTCAAGCGTCGTAAGTTCTGCCGCTTCACCGCTGCTGGCGTCGACGAGATCGATTACAAAGATCTGGACACCCTGCGCGACTTCGTGCAAGAAAACGGCAAGATCATCCCGGCTCGTTTGACCGGCACCAAGGCTCACTACCAGCGCCAACTGGACAGCGCCATCAAGCGTGCGCGCTTCCTGGCCCTGTTGCCTTACACCGACAACCACAACTAATCCGGGGCACTGAAATGCAAGTTATCCTGCTCGAAAAAGTCGTCAACCTCGGCAACCTGGGCGAAGTCGTCCGCGTGCGCGATGGTTACGCCCGTAACTTCCTGATCCCTCAGAAAAAGGCTCGTCGTGCTACCGACGCCGCCCTGAAGGAATTCGAAGCCCGCCGCGCCGAACTGGAAAAAATCCAGGCTGAAAAGCTGGCTGCTGCCGAGGCACTGGGTGCCCGCCTGAACGGCTACCAACTCAAGATCCAACAAAAGGCCGGCGTTGACGGTCGCTTGTTCGGTTCCGTGACCAACGGCGACGTGGCCGAAGGCCTGAAGAAAGCCGGCTTTGACGCCGTCGAAAAGGCTCAAGTCCGCCTGCCCAACGGTCCGTTGAAGGCCGTCGGCGAATACCCCATCCAAGTCGCGCTGCACGCGGATGTGTTGGTGGACGTGAACGTGCTGGTCGAAGGCGACATCTCCTAAGCACCACTCAGTTCACACCTGCAAAAAAGCCGGCCGTGCCGGCTTTTTTGTTGCCGGGCCGGAGGCCGGCGCGGCGTAGGGGCTCTTGATATTGTTTTGCTTGAGAATGGTAGCCTATGGTTTCAGCTGATCGATCACTCGATCTCATGTCCGTCCCATCTCTTTCGACCTGTTCCGCGATGGCGTATACGCATTGGCATATCCGTCGCGGCCGGTGTTCATTTATCTGAGTTCCTCCGAGCCGACCTTTGCCTAACCAATCTGCGACGTCCCCTCATCACCAAGCACCCGCAGGCCTGCAGGCCTGGCTGGACAGCGTCGACGCTGCACGCGAGCCCTCTGTGCGTGAAATCGAGATCGATGGTGTGGCGTGCGTAGTAAAGCGCCGCCGGGCGAGTGTGATGCAGGGCCTGAGCTACGGTCTGCGCTATTTGCGGGCGTTGGGCCTGGCAGTGGGCTGCAAAGTGTTTCTGGGCGAGTTTCCCAGCCCCAATGTTTTGTTGCGTAATGGCCTGGCTTACGAGGCCGAACGCCTTCGTCAGTTGTCCCAGGCTGGGTGCCGCGTCCCCGACGTGTGGATGGAGGCCCCCGGGTTGCTGGTGCTGGAGCATGTCGGCGAGGATTTCGCCAATTTGATCCGGCATGCAGGCCCCGAACAGCGCATGCAATGGGTGCGCGATCTGGCCATCGATCTGGCTCAGTTTCATGCCCAGGGGCACTGCCATGGTGGAGCCCAGATTCGTAACGTCACATTGCGCGATGGCCTGATGTGGCGCATCGACTTCGAGGAAAACACGGGCAACGCATTGTCGTTGCCGCTCGCCCAGGCCTATGATCTGTACCAATTATTGTCGTCTCTGCTGGGGTTGCGCAAACTGGACGATGCAGACCCCGTAGGGCTTGGCAAAATGATGCTTGCTGCGTACTTTGAGGCCTATCCTGCTCCAGAGGTCCGTGCCCGTTTAAAACGCTTGGCGCGCGTGATTTGTGGCAGCGCGGCCATGCTGCGCCCTGTGGCGGGACGCCTGCCCGGGCGCGATATCCGGGGTTTTTTTCAGGTGGCGGATACGCTGCATACCCTGTTCTAGCCGTACCGCTGGCGACTACGTGATTTCTCGCGAGAAATCCAGTCGTAAGTGACTTATTATTGACACTGTCTTTCGCCGCCGCCTCAGGGCAGTCGATCCTATTGAGTGTTGAGATACCGAGGATCAGTCGCCTGCCCGCGATGTGTCGCCGCCCCGCATTCTTGTCTTGCTTATGAATACTCCTGCCGATCCCCAACTAGATTATCTACGCGTCCCGCCACATTCGATCGAGGCCGAGCAGTCGGTCTTGGGTGGATTGTTGCTGGATAACACCACCTGGGATCGCATCGCCGATGTGCTGGATGAACAGGATTTCTATCGGCATGATCATCGTCTGATTTGGCATCACGTTGCGCGCCTGATCGGCTTGGCGCGGCCTGCCGACGTGATTACGGTCAACGAGTCCCTGGTCAGTGCGGGCAAGGCCGAGGACACCGGCGGCCTGGCCTATTTGAATGCTCTGGCCCACAACACGCCGTCGGCGGCCAACATCCGCCGCTATGCGGAGATCGTGCGCGAGCGCTCCATGTTGCGCAAGCTGGTGTCCATCGCTGACGAGATTTCCGCCGCGGCGTTCAACCCACAAGGCAAAGAAGCCCGCCAATTGCTGGACGAGGCCGAATCCAAGGTCTTCAAGATCGCCCAGGAGGGCGAAAAAGGCTCCGCCGGGTTCCAGGAAATCCAGCCGCTGCTGACCCAGGTCGTGGAGCGTATCGATGAGCTCTATCACCGCGACGCAGATTCTGACGTCACGGGGGTGCCGACGGGCTTTGCCGACCTGGACAAGATGACCTCGGGCCTGCAGCCTGGCGATTTGGTGATTGTTGCGGGGCGCCCGTCGATGGGTAAAACCTCGTTTTCGATGAACATCGGCGAGCACGTGGCGATCGAGCAGGGGCTGCCGGTCGCGGTGTTCTCGATGGAAATGGGTGCGGTGCAGTTGGCGATGCGTATGCTGGGGTCGGTCGGGATGCTCGATCAGCATCGCATGCGGACCGGGAAATTGGTCGCAGACGACTGGCCGCGCGTGACACACGCCGTGCAGTTGATGCAGGACGCCCAGGTCTATATCGACGAGACTCCCGCACTCAGCGCCATGGAAGTCCGAGCCCGTGCGCGCCGCTTGGCGCGCCAGTGCGGGCAACTGGGCCTCATCATCATTGACTATATGCAGCTGATGGCAGGCAATGGCGGCGGGGAAAACCGTGCGACCGAAATTTCAGAGATCAGCCGTTCGCTTAAAGGCCTGGCAAAAGAACTGGGTTGCCCCTTGATTGCGCTGTCGCAGTTGAACCGCAGTCTGGAACAGCGTCCCAACAAGCGTCCCGTGATGAGTGACTTGCGTGAATCGGGCGCCATCGAACAGGATGCCGACTTGATTTTGTTCATTTATCGCGATGAGGTTTACAACCCCGACTCGCCCGATAAAGGCACGGCCGAGATCATCATCGGCAAGCAGCGTAACGGCCCGATCGGTACTGTCCGCTTGACCTTCCAGGGATCGAGCACGCGCTTCTTGAACTTCACTGGCGCGCAGAGCTACTAAGCCGAGTGCCACGAGAGCGGCAGCAGGTGCCTGCGTCGCCGCTCTTTATCTCACGGTTCCGACTGAGGCCTGTCGTTCGATTGATGGTCGGGATGGGCATGGGTGTCTTCAATCCCGAATACCGACGTATAGACGGGATAAAAGCTGCAGTACAGCACGCCGCCCGCCGCAATATTGAAGGGAATTTGCAGTGTGCTGGCTACCTGCGGGGACAGCCCGATACTGACCAGGATTCCCGCACACAGATCGATGAGCAGGAATGCCAGGATCCAGGTAATGCCGTACACCACGAACGGCCATTTATTGCGCCAGCACGCCACGCCGGAAAAGAACAGCGCCTGACCCAAGCGCAAGCCGTGCCACGCCACCAGCGCAGGTGCGTGCCAGAACAGCGCCGCAATGATGATGTACAAGATACCGAACAGCGTCAACGGGATCGTCATGGCGCTGAGAAAGGGCGTCAAATTCTGCTCGATCGAGGCGATGCGCAGCCCTTCGGTCAACTCGGCGGAAAAGGGCAGAAATGTGGCTAGGCCCGCTGTAATGCTGAGCCCCGCATACAACGCGCCCATGATCAGCAGTTTTTTAAACACGCCTGGCCGCATCAGCGGCTGCGGCCACATCGAGGGCAGCATGACGCGGCCCGCCTCGATATGCTTGCAGGCAGACAAGGTCATCAAGGTCACGACAGGCATCAGCGCGACAAAGAGCAATGGGCCCACTGGCGGGGTAAAACTGGCAAACATCACCAGCAGACTGATAGCCAATGCCCAGGTAAAGACCGCGAGCGGTTGTTTCATGAACAGCTTCAGGCCGTCTCGTACCCATTGCCAGCCATAGGATGCGGGTAAGGATGCTGCTTGCATAAGTCTCGATTAGCGTTAGATGGCACGTTACATTCTATTATGCGGGCCTGCTCGTTTAGGGCAAGGCGGGCAGCGCTTCGCGGTGGCGCGCTTGCAACACTCGTTCGAAATGGCGCGGATCGTGCGGCTTCAGTGTCTGGGCCGGGCGCGGCAGATAGTAGTCATACAGGCGCGATAGCCAGAAACGCAGTGCGGCGGCGCGCAGCATGGTCGGCCAGGCCTGCCGTTCGGCGTCGGTGAAGGGGCGTACGTCGGCATAAGCCTGCAGCCATGCTTGTACAAGCTCAGGGATGAAAATGCCCGTCTCGCGCTCGATACACCAGTCATTGACGCTGACGGCGACGTCGAACAGCCAAGTGTCGCAGCCTGCAAAGTAAAAATCGATAAAACCGCCCATGAGCGGGCTGTCAAACGTGCCCGCAAACAAGACATTGTCGCGAAACAGGTCGCAATGGGCTGGCCCGGCGGGCAAGCTCTGCCATGCGGGGCTCTGGGCCGCCTGTTGCTGAGCCGACAATTCCTGGGTCAGCAACTGAGTTTGGGCCGGATCCAGAAACGGCAGGACTTTCGGGGCGGTCTCAGTCCACCAGGCCAGGCCGCGCAAATTGGGCTGCTGCAGGGGAAAGTCCTGGGCGGCCAGATGCGCGCGAGCCAGGGTGGCGCCGGTCAAGGCACAATGGGCCGCACTCGGCGCGGGCTCATAGCCGCCGGGCAGGCGCGTGACGATGGAACACGGTTTGCCATGCAGCGTGGTCAGGCGGCTGCCGTCACGCAGGGTCTGAGGCTGCGGCACCGGCACACCGCGCGACGCCAAATGGTGCATCAGCTCGATATAAAAGGGCAGCTGGGTCTGGGTCAGTACCTCGAATATCGTCAACACATACTCGCCACGCGTCGTGACCAGAAAATAATTGGTGTTTTCGATGCCGGCGGTAATGCCGCGCAGCGACACCAGGTCACCTAGATCAAAATGCGCCAGCAGGGCGCGGGCGTCGTTATCGGAAACAGAGGTAAAAACGGCCATGGATCAGCGAGTAAGGGTGGACATGGGGCAGGGCCCTGACGGGGCTCTGCCTGGAGCGGCGCGACAATTTTAGTCTACGCGCCAGACCAGCCGCCGGGCAACGCGGCTGATTCTCGCGAACGCCGTAAAATACGGCATTCCTCTTGTGCGTTACGTAATGTTGAACCCCTCTGACTGGCGGCTCTGTGTCGCCCCCATGATCGATGTGACAGACCGGCATTGCCGTTATTTTCACCGGCTGCTGGCGCCGCGCGCTCGTCTCTATACCGAGATGATCACTACCGGTGCGCTGATGCACGGCAATGTGGAGCGTCATCTGGATTTCGACGAGGCCGAACATCCTGTGGCGCTGCAGCTCGGCGGCAGTGAGCCTGACGCGCTGGCGCAGGCGGCACGGCTGGGGCGCCAATGGGGATACGACGAGATCAACCTGAATTGCGGCTGCCCATCGGAGCGCGTGCAACGCGGCGCGTTCGGGGCGTGTCTGATGGCCGAGCCCGCCCTGGTTGCCGATTGCATCAAGGCGATGCAGGATGCGGTCGATATTCCGGTGACGGTAAAGCATCGTCTCGGTCTCGATTACGACGAGTCTTATGCCTTTGTGCGGGATTTCGTGGGCATGATTCACGACACCGGTTGCCGGGTATTTGTCGTGCACGCGCGCAATGCCGTATTAAAGGGCCTGTCGCCCAAAGACAATCGCGAGATCCCTCCGCTGCGCTATGACGTCGCAAAGCAGCTTAAGGCAGATTTTCCCGACAGTATTTTTGTGCTCAATGGCGGTTTGGCAGATGCGGATCAATCGGTGGCTGCGGCGCATGAGTTCGATGGCGTGATGTTGGGGCGTGCCGCCTGGCACACGCCGCGCGTGTTGTCGGAGGTGTCGCTGCAATTATGGCCCTCGGGCCGTCTGCCCACGGACGCGCAGGTCGTCGACGCCATGGTGCGCTACGCGGCGGAGCAGGTGAGCCGTGGGGTGCCGCTGCGTGTGATGACGCGTCCTATGTTGGGACTGGTCAATGGCCAGTCGGGGGCGCGGCGTTGGCGGCGCATGTTGTCCGATCCGGCGCGTCTGGCAGGGAACGAGCCAGGGTTGATTTACGAAGCGTGGCGCAGTCTGCAGAGCCCCTCGCACGTGCCGGCCGCCGCTGAGATGCCGGCCGGCTAGGCCGATAGACCCGCTGCAGATCGCGTAATCCGCTCACAGCGTCAGGCGCATACAGACTGACTGCGTCAGTCGCGGGGGCTGTCTGTAATCAATTTGATGACAGCCATGAGGTCCGTACGTTGCCTGTACGGACCTCATGGCGCCGCTCAGGAGGGTTCTGCGGAGGCGTTGTTGCCATCCACGGGCCAATCGCGGATATAGGCCTTGAGCATATTGTTTTCAAATTGCTGCGCAGCCACGATGGCCTGGGCCATGTCGTAGAACGAGATCACCCCCATCAGCATGGGGCCGTCCATGACGGGAATGTAGCGAGCATGCTTTTCCAGCATCAGGCGCTGCACCTCGTCGGCGCTGGTGTTGGGGGTCACGCTGACCGGCGCGTCGTCCATGATGGCGCGGATGGTGGTCTTGCCCCATTCACCGTCCGTGTGGTCATGCAAGTGGCGGATGATTTCGCGAAAGGTCAGCATGCCCGTCAACATGCCGGACTCCATGATGACCAGCGAGCCGATGTCCTGTTCGCTCATCGTCTGGACGGCCAGGGATACGGGCATATCGGGCGAGGCCGTATAAAGCGTATCACCCTTTACTCGTAGGATTTCACTGACTTTCAACATGATGCTTCTCCTGGGGACTGTTGCCCCGATTTTGTATTCTGGCCCGCATGCGGCGGCGCGGGCGCAGCCGCGTCCATAGGCGTATTGTGCGCCAGCTGAGAGAGTTCTTCCAGTGTGGGGGTGTCCTGTCTGCCCAGGGCGGCCGCTGCGACGTCCAAAATGTGCGGATCGTCTTGCAGCCTGGGCTGTTGCCGATCGAGCAGAAAATGATCAACAACTGGCGACAGCGGGATCTTGCGCGGATCGCAGGCCAGTATCCAGCGTTGTTCTGACGTGCGGGCGATGATGTCCAATTGTTCCAGTTTTTCCAGGACGGCATTCAACTCGTCGTGGTGCAGATGCAGGCGTTTGGCCAAGGAACTGGTGCTGCGGCCGGCGGGCCGGCGTCCCTGGGCGGCATGCAGCGAGCGCAGGACGGCCATGGCGTCGATGTAGGGCGCACCGGGACTGCGGTTGATTTCCCAGCGCCCCAGGCGGATCAGCGGCACACTGGCCGCAACGGTCGCGCCAAACAGTACCGCCAACCACGATAGATAAATCCACAGCAGGAAAATCGGCAGCGTGGCAAACGCGCCGTAAATCACGGTGTATGTTGGAAAACGTGTCAGATAGTATGCAAACGCGGCTTTCATGAGCTCGAGCACAATCGCCGTCCCGAAGCCGCCTGCCATTGCATCGCGCCAAAACACCTGGCGATTGGGCACCACCACGAACAACGCCGCAAAACCCAGCCCAGTGAGGATGACGGGGACAAACGAAATGATCAGGCTCAGGATCTCCGGCACATCGCGCACCAGCCCCATGGATTCGCGAGCCACAAAAGAGGTCGCCCAGAGGCTGGCGCCCGCCACCACCGGTCCTAGTGTCACGACGGCCCAATACACCAGCGCGCGCTGCGGAATAGGGCGTTGGCGCGTCACATGCCAGATATCGTTAAAGGTCTTGTCGATGGTCATGATGAGCAAGATCGACGTGACCACCAGAAAGGCGCCGCCAATCGCGGTGAGCCGCGTAGCCTGGCGGGCGAACTGGTTCAGGTAATTCATGATGTTGTCGGACACGGCCGGCGGCATCAGGCTGTGCGTGAGAAAATCCTCGAGCGCAAGCCGAAAATCCTGGAACACCGGAAAAGCCGTGAACAGCGACAGCACCACTGCCAACATGGGGACGAGCCCCAAAACTGTGGTGAAAGTCAGGCTGGATGCCACCTGCAGCAGCCGTTCCTCGTCAGCCCGTTGGGCGGCAAAACGGAACACCCGACCGACGCGCGTGATCCAGGAGGTACGCGTGCGCGTGACTGGGGGCGGCTCCGGCGCAGCGGTAGCGGGCTCGGCAGAGGGGCTCATCGGGCGATAATAGCAGTTTGGGCGCTTCCTTCATGGCATCTCCAGGCCTGCATGCCGGGATGCTTGGGGCAGGTGTAGACGGCTTCACACAGTATTGAGCCGGGACGTGACTTCTCGAGACCACTGATGAACGTTGAATTGAATCCCAATCTGCGGCGTCTGGCGTCGGCAGCCTTGTTGGCCCTGATCGTCTTGTGCGTGGCGTGGGAAACCGTGCTGGCGCCGATCCGGCCGGGTGGTTCGTGGCTGTTTCTCAAGGCGTTGCCGTTGGCCTTTCCGCTGCGCGGCGTGTTGCGGGGCAATCTCTACACCTATCAGTGGGCCTCGATGCTGGCATTGCTGTATTTGATGGAGGGCGTCGTGCGCGCCATGTCCGACCCCGCGCCGATGTCGGCTGCGCTGGCAGGCCTGGAAATTGCGCTGTCGCTGGTGTTTTTCATCGCTGCTATCCTGTATGTACGGCCTGCCAAGCGCGCGNCCGGGCGCGTGCCGGCGTGCCGCGATGACGTACCGGCCGGGATCCACGCGTCGCCTGGCGGGCCATACTTGATCCCGTTCAGCGTCTGGATCTCTGTCCACGGGCCGAGATACCACGGCAGCCTCCGCGATTTCTGAAGATTCATTTTCCACTATGACCGATTCACCGACCTTGCTGCATCAACTGGACGCCTTACGGGTGGACAATTCCTTTGCCGCGCTGCCGCCTGCGTTTTACACGCGGCTGGCGGCGCAGCCGCTGACCGCCCCCAGGCTGTTGCATGCTAACGAGCAGGCTGCTGAGCTGATCGGCCTGTCGCCCGAGGCCCTGCAATCCGAGACGTTTCTGCGCGTCTGTTCAGGCCAGCAGCCCTTGCCGGGCGGGGCCACGCTGGCGGCCGTATACAGCGGTCATCAATTCGGCGTGTGGGCCGGGCAATTGGGTGATGGCCGTGCGCATCTGTTGGGCGAAGTGGTGGGTCCGCATGGCAATTGGGAATTACAGCTGAAAGGCGCCGGGATGACGCCGTATTCCCGCATGGGCGACGGCCGGGCGGTGCTGCGCTCGTCCGTGCGCGAGTATCTGGCCAGCGAGGCTATGCATGGCTTGGGGATCCCGACCACGCGCGCCTTGGCCCTGGTCGTTTCCGATGATCCCGTCAGACGCGAAACGATGGAAACGGCGGCGATTGTCACCCGCATGTCTCCCAGTTTTGTGCGATTCGGATCGTTTGAGCACTGGTCCTCGCGCCGCCAGCCGGACGAGTTGCAGGTGTTGACCGACTATGTCATTGACAAGTTTTATCCCCAATGCCGCGACGTCGAAACGGGTGGTGCCCCGGGCAACGACGGCGCGATATTGCGTCTCTTGACCGAAGTGACCCGCCGCACGGCATTGCTCATGGCGGACTGGCAGGCCGTCGGCTTTTGCCACGGGGTGATGAACACCGACAACATGTCCATTTTGGGGCTGACGCTGGATTATGGCCCGTACGGATTCATGGACACGTTCAGGCTGGATCACGTCTGCAATCATTCAGACACCGAAGGCCGCTATTCCTGGAACCGCCAACCCTCGGTGGCGCTCTGGAATCTCTATCGTCTGGCGGGCAGCTTGCATACCCTGGTGGCCGACGTCGAAGCATTGCGCGGGGTATTGGATGGCTACGAGGCCATCTTTATCCAGGCTTTTCACCAACGGATGGCCGCGAAACTCGGGCTCCATCGCTGGCAGGCAGATGACGAGGCGTTGCTGGATGCGCTGCTCAAGCTCATGCACGATCAACGGGCCGATTTCACCCTGACATTCCGCCGCCTGGCCGATGCCGTGCGGGGCCGCACGCAGGGGTTTCAAGATCTCTTCATTGACCGTGAGGCGGCACGCGCGTGGTACGAGCGCTTGGCGGCGCGCCATGCGCAGGATCCCATTGATGAAGGCAAGGCCTCTGGCGGCTCAACGAGGCAGGCAACCCGTGATTCAACCACTGAGGCTGCGCCCTCGGCCGGGGCGAGCCAGCCGGATATCGCTGCGCAGGCACGTGCCCAGGCCATGGACGCCGTCAATCCGCTGTATGTACTGCGCAATCACTTGGCCGAGCAGGCGATCCGCGCGGCGAAAACCGGCGATGCCGGCGAAATTGATACCCTGCTGCAGTTGCTGCGCGACCCCTATACCGAGAGGGCCGGCTACGAAGCCTACGCCGGGCTGCCGCCGGATTGGGCGGGGGGGATCGAGGTCAGTTGTTCGTCATAAACGCCTCTTTTGCATCCACCTGCGCAGGCGGCCGCCCGTCAATGTCATAATCAGGCCTGCCTTCTAATGCTTTTCTGATTTCTTAACGTCCCATGTCCGGCAATACTCTCGGTACTCTTTTCTGCGTCACGAATTTTGGCGAATCCCATGGCCCTGCCATTGGCTGTGTGGTGGATGGCTGCCCGCCGGGGCTGGCACTGGAGGCTGCCGATATCCAGGCCGAACTGGATCGCCGCCGCCCGGGCACCTCGCGCCACGTGACGCAGCGCCAGGAGGCCGACCAGGTCGAGATTCTGTCCGGGGTGTACCAGGGCGTCACGACCGGCACGCCCATCGCATTGCTGATTCGCAATGTCGATGCGCGCAGCAAGGACTATTCCAATATTGCGGATACCTTCCGCCCCGGCCATGCAGATTTCACCTACACCCGCAAATACGGGCTGCGCGATCCGCGTGGCGGCGGACGTTCCTCCGCGCGTCTGACCGCGCCTACCGTCGCGGCAGGGGCGATTGCCAAAAAATGGCTGGCCGAGCAGCACGGTATCCGGGTGCGCGGCTACATGAGCCAGTTGGGGCCCATTCCCATTCCGTTCGTGTCCTGGGACGATGTGCCCAATAATGCCTTTTACGCGCCGAATGCCGGCGTTGTGCCCGAGCTCGAAGCCTATATGGATCAGTTGCGCCGCGATGGGGACTCGATAGGCGCACGCGTGGAGGTCGTCGCAGAAAACGTGCCGGTCGGCTGGGGCGAGCCCCTGTACGACCGTCTTGACGCCGATATCGCGCACGTCATGATGGGCCTGAATGCCGTCAAGGGCGTGTCGATCGGTGCGGGTTTTGATTGTGTCACGCAGCGTGGTTCCGAGCACGGAGACGAGATCACGCCCGAAGGTTTTATCGGGAACAACGCCGGCGGCGTGCTGGGCGGGATTTCCACCGGGCAACCGGTGACGGTATCTCTGGCGATCAAGCCGACCTCGAGCATCCGCGTCGAGCGCCACTCGATCAATAGCGAGGGCGAACCCATCATGGTGCAAACGCTGGGCCGCCACGATCCATGCGTCGGCATCCGTGCCACGCCGATTGTCGAAGCCATGCTCGCACTGGTTTTGATGGACCACGCCTTGCGCCATCGGGCGCAGTGCGGTTAAACCACGTTTCGTGACCGCAGACGTCATGAGAATGGGCCGCGCGAGGAGTGATGCAGACTAGTTGGCGAAGCTGAGTCCGCTGCGTCGTGCGCTAGCCTATCGTGTCGCGATGCGTGGCGTCGGGTCGGCAACGTTTATCGAGGGGGGAGAACCATGAGCGTGACATTCCGAATGCTGTTTCGCCAACTGCTTGGCGGGGCCGCAATAATTGGCACCTTGGCCGTGAGCGGTTGCGCCAGCGTGCAGACCACACAATCCGGCACAGTGGGCGTTGAGCGTACACAGTACATGTCCAGCATGGTGCCGGAAAAAGAGCTTGAGCAAGAAGCCGGCCAGCAGTATTCCGACCTCATCCAAAAGGCCAAGGCCCAGGGGGCATTGGACCGTAATGCCTCCCAGGTATCCCGGGTGCGCACGATTTCCCAGCGGTTAATCGCGCAGGTGGGTGCATTCCGGCCGGATGCTGCGAATTGGGATTGGGAAGTGCACGTCTTATCGTCTGACGAGGTCAATGCATGGTGCATGCCGGGCGGGAAAATGGCCGTCTATACCGGGCTGTTGACGCAAATCAAGCCCACTGATGCTGAGCTGGCAGCCGTCATGGGGCATGAAATCGCGCACGCGTTGCGCGAACACGCGCGCGAGCGTATGTCGCAGCAGATGGTCACCAACGTCGGCCTGTCCGTGCTGTCGATTGCCACGGGCGTATCGACGGACCTGGGCAGCAAGCTCACCGACGTCATGTTCACGCTGCCCAACAGCCGGACCCACGAGAGCGAGGCCGACATGATGGGCGTAGAGCTCGCGGCGCGGGCCGGATATGATCCCCGCGCCGCGGTGACACTGTGGCAAAAAATGGGCACCGCCAGCAGTGGCGCGCCGCCCGAGTTCCTATCGACCCACCCCTCGGCGGAGACACGCATCAGCGAATTGCAGGCTGCGTCGGAACGGGTGATGCCGCTATACGACCAGGCAAAGGGCAAAAAATAGCGGTGCAATGGTGCGAGTGCTTCCGCTATGGCAATTGCGGCGGGCTTTGAGCAGAACTGCCCCACCTGATGGGGCGGTTCTGTTTGAGGACATCCGGTTTGCCGCCCGCCATTGCTCATCAGAAAGGTGGTGGTTCCAATACTAGGATAAATGCTGCCGTTGTACTAGGTTGAGAGCATGGGCATAATGAGACATCGATTCTGATGTCCCCACCGGCGCTGCCGGATATTCCGCGAGTCTATTCATGGCCCAAACCCTCTACGACAAACTCTGGAACGCGCACGTCGTGAACCAGGAATCCGACGGCACCTGTTTGCTCTACATTGACCGGCACCTGTTGCACGAGGTGACCAGTCCGCAGGCCTTTGAAGGCCTGACCATCGCTGGCCGCAAGCCCTGGCGCATCAGTGCCAACCTGGCAGTCGCGGATCACAACGTGCCCACGATCAACCGTAATCGCGGTATCGATGACCCGATCTCGAAACTGCAGGTCGACACACTGGACGCCAACTGCGACAAATACGGCATTACCGAATTCCGCATGGCCGATCTGCGCCAAGGCATCGTGCACGTCATCGGACCGGAGCAGGGTGCAACGCTGCCGGGCATGACGGTGGTGTGCGGCGATTCGCATACCAGCACGCACGGCGCGATGGGCGCGTTGGCCTTTGGTATCGGCACCTCTGAGGTCGAGCACGTGCTCGCCACGCAGACGCTGCTGATGAAAAAGAACAAAAGCATGCTGATCAAGGTCGAGGGCGAGTTGCCTTTCGGCTGTACGGCCAAGGATGTCGTGCTGCATATCATCGGCATCATCGGCACGGCAGGCGGCACCGGCCACGCGATCGAATTCGCCGGCAGCACCATTCGCGGCTTGTCCATGGAAGGCCGCATGACGGTCTGCAACATGGCCATCGAGGCTGGTGCACGTTCCGGCATGGTTGCCGTTGACGACAAGGCCATCGAATATTTCCGTGGCCGTCCGTTCTCGCCCTCGGGCGTATTGTGGGACCAGGCGGTTGCCTACTGGCGCACCTTGCATAGCGACGCGGGCGCCAAATTCGACCGCGTGGTCGAGGTCAATGCGAAAGACATCAAACCGCAAGTCACCTGGGGCACCTCGCCCGAAATGGTCTTGTCGGTGGATTCCCGTGTGCCCGATCCCGATCGCGAAAAAGACGACGTGCGCCGCAGCGGCATGGAGCGCGCCTTGCAATACATGGGTCTCAAGCCCAACACCCCGTTGACCGACATCCGCGTCGATCGCGTGTTCATCGGATCGTGCACCAACTCTCGCATCGAAGACCTGCGCGAGGCCGCCGCCGTCGCCCGTGGCAAGCACGTGGCCTCCAACGTCAAGCAAGCCATGGTGGTGCCGGGTTCGGGTCTGGTCAAACAGCAAGCCGAACGCGAAGGCCTGGACAAGATCTTTATCGAAGCCGGCTTCGAATGGCGCGAACCGGGCTGTTCGATGTGCCTGGCGATGAACGCCGACCGCCTCGAACCCGAAGAGCGCTGCGCGTCGACCTCGAACCGCAACTTCGAGGGCCGCCAAGGACAGGGGGGGCGCACCCATTTGGTCAGCCCCGCCATGGCCGCCGCTGCTGCCGTAGCCGGTCATTTCGTCGACGTCCGCAACTTCCGCTAAGAGCTCAGACATCATGCAAGCATTTACCACTCACGAAGGCCTGGTGGCCCCGCTCGATCGCGAGAACGTCGACACCGACCTCATCATCCCCAAGCAATTCCTGAAATCCATCAAACGCACCGGCTTTGGTCCGAACCTGTTTGACGAACTGCGATACCTGGATCACGGCGAGCCTGGCATGGACAACAGCAAGCGTCCGTTGAATCCGGATTTCGTGCTGAACCAGCCGCGCTACCGCGGCGCTTCGGTATTGCTGGCGCGCAAAAATTTCGGCTGCGGCTCCAGCCGTGAGCACGCCCCCTGGGCGCTGACGCAGTTCGGTTTTCGCGCCATCATCGCGCCGTCCTACGCGGATATCTTCTTTAACAACAGCTTCAAGAACGGCCTCTTGCCTATTGTGCTGTCCGAGTTGGAAGTCGCGCGTTTGTTCGACGAGGTCAAGGCATTCCCCGGCTATAAGCTGCGCATCGATCTCGAGCGCCAAGTCGTGATCGCGGCGGACAACCGCGAAATGTCGTTCGATATCGAGCCTTTCCGCAAGTACTGTTTGATCAATGGTTTCGATGACATCGGCCTGACCTTGCGTCAGTCCGACAAGATCCGTGCGTTCGAGGCAGAACGCCTGGCGCGTCATCCCTGGCTGGAAAGCCGGCCCATTGCTTGAGTCTTCCTACATAGGTTTTTTTCATGACACATAACATTGCAGTGCTGCCTGGTGATGGCATTGGTCCCGAGATTGTCGAGCAGGCTGTGCGCGTGCTGAGTGCATTAGGTTTGCCGCTCGATATTCAACAAGCCCCCGTGGGCGGCGCCGCCTATGACCAATTCGAGCATCCGCTGCCGCCGGCGACGCTGGAGCTCGCGCGCAAATCGCATGCCGTGTTGTTCGGCGCCGTAGGCGACTGGAAATACGACAGCCTGCCGCGCGAATTCCGTCCCGAGCAGGCCATCCTGGGCCTGCGCAAGGCGCTTGGCCTGTTTGCGAATCTGCGTCCGGCGATCTTGTATCCCGAGTTGGCCAGCGCCTCGTCGCTCAAGCCCGAGATCGTGTCGGGCCTGGATATCCTGATCATTCGCGAACTGACCGGTGATATTTACTTCGGCACCCCGCGCGGCGTGCGTACTGCCGAAGACGGTGTTTTCGCCGGCGAGCGCGAAGGCTTCGACACCATGCGCTATGCGGATTCCGAAGTGCGCCGTATCGCGCGCATCGGTTTCGAATCGGCTCGCAAGCGCAACAAAAAGCTGTGCAGCGTAGACAAGGCCAACGTGCTCGAGACCTCGCAGTTCTGGCGCGACATCGTCATCGAAGTCGCGCGTGACTATCCGGATGTCGAGCTTTCGCACATGTATGTCGATAACGCGGCCATGCAATTGGTACGCAACCCGCGCCAGTTCGACGTCATCGTGACGGGTAACCTGTTCGGCGACATTCTGTCTGACGAGGCAGCCATGTTGACAGGCTCGATCGGCATGCTGCCTTCGGCTGCATTGAACGAGTCGGGGCAGGGCCTGTACGAACCCAGCCATGGCTCGGCGCCGGATATCGCGGGCCAAGGCATTGCGAACCCGCTGGCGACGATTCTGTCGGCTGCCATGCTGCTGCGCTACTCGCTGAACCAGAACGCGCAAGCGGACCGTATCGAAGCTGCCGTACGCAAGGTACTGGCCGATGGCTTGCGCACCGCTGATATTTACGAAGAAGGCACCACCAAAGTGTCCACTTCGCAAATGGGCGATGCCGTGGTGAAAGCACTGGGCTGATCCTCCTCTGCTTGATTGAGCCGCCCCCGGGCATGACCTCATGTCCGGGGGCGGTGCCATTAGGCGCGGCGCAGCCTGATCCAGACTTTTCGCGCACAGAGTGCACCCGTAGCTGCCTTGGTGGCGCTTTCGCAACGCCAATGTGGGCCGTGGTTTGTCCCTAATACCACCGCAGCGCAACATAATCCCGCTTATTCTGATAAATTGTCGGAATCGTTAGCTTTTTTTCTTATTTATCAACCTCAAGAGCATTGAACATGACGCAAGCAGTAGGCCTGGTCGGCTGGCGCGGCATGGTCGGTTCCGTTCTCATGCAGCGCATGCGTGACGAAAACGACTTCGCCCTGATCGATCCCGTATTCTTTTCCACCAGCAACGCTGGCGGTGCCGCGCCCACGTGGGCCGAGGGCGCTGGTCCGTTGCAGAATGCCTACGACATTGATGCTCTGAAAAAACTGCCGATTATCGTGACTGCCCAGGGCGGTGATTACACGACCGAGGTCTACCCCAAGCTGCGCGGCGCGGGCTGGAACGGCATCTGGATCGATGCTGCCAGCACCCTGCGCATGAAGGACGACGCCATCATCGTGCTCGATCCGGTCAACCGCCCGGTGATCGACGCGGCGCTCAAGCGCGGCGTGCGCAATTTCGTCGGCGGCAACTGCACCGTCAGCTGCATGTTGATGGGCCTGGCCGGCCTGTTCAACAACGACCTGGTGGAATGGATGACCTCCATGACCTACCAGGCCGCATCGGGTGGTGGCGCGCAGCACATGCGCGAACTGCTGACGCAATTCGGCCTGCTGAACCAGGCTGTGAAGCCTCTGCTGGACGATCCGGCCTCGGCCATTCTCGAAATCGACCGCGGCGTGTTGACCGCTCAACAAGATCCCGCTTTGCCCCAAGAGCACTTTGGTGTGCCGCTGGGCGGCAACCTGATCCCCTGGATCGACAAGGACCTCGGCAACGGCATGTCGCGCGAGGAGTGGAAAGCCGAAGCCGAGACCAACAAGATCCTGGGCCGTGGCGAGGCCTTCGGTACGCCCGCTACGCCGATCGACGGCTTGTGCGTGCGGATCGGCGCCATGCGTTGCCACAGCCAGGCGCTGACCATCAAGCTCAAGCGTGATGTGCCTCTGGACGAAATCGAGGGCCTGATTGCCGAAGGCACCCAATGGGCCAAGGTCATCCCCAACACCAAAGAAGACACCGTGCGTGCGCTCACGCCGGTCGCGGTGACGGGAACCCTCGACATTCCGGTCGGCCGTTTGCGCAAGCTATCCATGGGCTCCGAATACCTGGGCGCGTTCACGGTAGGCGATCAACTGTTGTGGGGGGCGGCCGAGCCGTTGCGCCGCATGTTGCGCATCGCATTGTCCGAGGCCTGAGTGTCGTACGCAGCGCCGCTGACGGTTTGAGACAGCGGCGTTTCGCATTCAGGCTTGTCCGGTTTTGGCCGGGCTCGGTAAAGGCACCTGCGGGTGCCTTTCTGCCATTTTGTCCTTGCCGCAGCCTTGATGGCAGGTTTGTGAATCAAGGTCGATCTATTACACTTTCGCCCAGCATTGGCCGGTAACCCGATTCGTCCAGCAGGATTTCCCAACATGACATTGCGCTCACGTCGTTTTTCGCCGACCCACCGTATCAAAGCTTCGCAATGGGCCATCGCGCTTGCATTGGGCGCCTCGATGGGGGCAACGGCGCATGCCGCGACCGTGGGGCATTCGCGCGTCATCTCCGCGCCGGGGGCGCCGCTGCAAATCGTAGTGCCGCTCGACAATGTCACGGCTGAGGAGCTGGCTTCACTCAAGGTCTCGCTGGCCGACGCCGCCGCATGGCAGCGTGCGGGATTGCAGCCGCCAGTGCCCCTGAACACTGCGCGTGTGAGTGTGCAGGATGGTCCGCGAACCACGGGCAAAAACATTCGCATTGAATCTTCGCAGCCCTTGGCGACATCGGCTGTGGATCTGTTGCTCGATCTGCAGTCCAGCTCCGGCCATCGCCAGGTCCAGGTCACCATTCTGGTGCCGCAGCGTGCGGCCGCAGCGCCGGTTCAGTCGGCGCGTACTGGATCCGTCAGCGCAGACCGCGCGGCGCCCGCCTCGGCAGAGACCGTGCGTGCGGGAGATAACCTGTTTCGCATTGCCCGCCGTAATGGCGTGTCGGACGCCAGCGTATATCAGATGCTGGTAGCCATATGGCGCGCCAACCCTCAGGCGTTCATCCAGAACAATATGAATCTGGTGCGTGCGGGAGAAACGCTGACGATCCCCGATGCAGCTACGGTCCGCGCAATCGATCCGGCCGAGGCGCGTCGCATCTATGTCGAGCAGGCCGAGGCCTTTGCACGCTATCGCGGCCGTGCGGGCGCGGCGGTTGCCGGTGCGGCCGCGGTCGGCGAGGGTGCCAATGCCGGTGGTGGCCGCGTGAGCGAGGCGTCGCCCTCAGGCGGCAGCGCTGCCGCAACCTCACAAGACCGTTTGCGTCTCAGTTCCTCCGACGCCGCAGGAGCCCAGGCTGACGCCCAGGCGGATGCGCGTACCTCCGAGCAGCATGCTTTGCAGGATGCGCAGCAGCGTGTCGAGACCCTGCAAGGCAACGTCGATGCGCTGAGCCAGGCTGCGGGCAGTGGTACGGCGGGGAGTGACGCGAATCAGAATAATGCGGCAGGTGGCTCTGGCGTTGCAGGTGCTGACGGTACCGCAGGTGCCGCAGCCGGTAATGCAGGTGGCGGTGCTGCGGGTGCTGGGACAGGTACCACAGGCAGCGGCGCGGCAGGTGCAGGAGCAGGTGTCGCAGGCGCAACTGGCGATGCAAATACTGCCGGTGCAAACACTGGTGGTGCCGCGGCCGGGGGCGGTGGCACAGGTGCAACGGGTTCAACAGCCGGAGGGGCCGGTGCGGCAGGTGCCGGCACATCAGGCTCCAATGCAACGGGCGCGTCCAACGCTGCTGGAACTGAGGCCGCCGGAACCGAGGCAGCCGCTCAGGACCTCGCCGCTGCCTCGGGCGCCAATAGCGCGGGTTCCACGTCCACCACAGGCAATTGGCTGACTGACAATCTCCTGGTTGTCGTGACCTCCATCCTGGCGTTGATCGTACTGATCATCGCATGGCTGCTGCGCCGTGCCGGCGCTCGCCGTGCAGACGAAAACGAGGACGAGGACGCGTCTTATGGCGGAGAGCCGGTGCTGGATGCCAGCTTGCTCACTCGCAAGCTGGACGGCATCGACCTGGATCTGAATAAACCGCCGACCGACGAGCCTCGCGCTCGCGGGCCTCGCGTCTGACACTCATGGCGCGTATGGCATTGGGGCTGGCTTATGACGGCTCCCCCTGGCAAGGCTGGCAGACACAACCGCACCGTCAAACGGTGCAGGACACGCTAGAGGCGGCGCTGGGCCGTTTCAGCGGCATTGACGGCATCGTGCCCACGATTTGCGCCGGCCGTACGGACACTGGTGTGCACGCCGCCATGCAAGTCGTGCATCTGGATACGCCTCTGGCGCGTCGCGACGAATCGTGGGTACGCGGCGTCAACGCCTTTCTGCCGCCCAGCATTGCCGTTCAGTGGGCACAATCGGTTCCGGATGAATTCCATGCACGCTTTGCGGCACGCTCTCGCACCTACATCTATCTGCTTTGGCGCGGCCGCGTGCGGCCGCCCCTGTGGGCCGCGCGAGCAGGCTGGTGTTTTCAGCCGCTGGATGTAGACGCAATGAGACAGGCGGCATCGACGCTGCTTGGCGAACATGATTTCTCCAGCTTCCGCTCCTCGCAGTGCCAGGCTCGCCATCCAGTGCGTACTTTGCATCAACTCGACATCCAGGACCGTGGTCCTTTTCTCGTCTTCACATTGCGCGCCAATGCTTTTTTGCACCACATGGTGCGCAACCTGATGGGAGCATTGCTGCAAATCGGTCAGGGCCGCGAATCCGTCTCCTGGATGGCTGCACTGTTGGCGGCGCGAGACCGCCGTTTGGCCGCACCCACGTTTTCTCCTGATGGACTTTACCTGTCCGCGATCGAATACCCTCCTGAATTCCAGCTGAAAGAGTTGGATGGCGGATCCCATCTGCTGTCGCCTTTTACGTCTGCTTAGGGTTATCAGCAGGGGGGCAGCAATCAATTGTCACTATATGATTGCGAACGCAAAAGGCCACGTTTGCTGCGATGCGGCGACGTCCTAAAAAGGCCCCAGCATTACACAACAACGGCAGCCTCTTACACGAGCTGCCACAATGCGCGGCCGCTTCACACGAGCGGCCTGCGTTTGCAGCGTTGTCCAATCAGGAGACTCCCTTCATGCAACGTCGTTCGTTCCTCAAAAAGGCCACGTTAGGTGCCGCCGCTGGCGGTGCTGCGCTTGCCGCACCCGTTCTCGCGCAAGAATCCCCCACGCTCAACTGGCGCCTGGCGTCCAGTTTTCCCCGCAGCGCCGACGCAATCTTCAGCGGCGGTGAGAATCTGGCCAAATACGTTGCCGAAGCAACGGACGGCAAATTCAATATCCGAGCCTTTCCCGCAGGCGAAATCGTGCCTGCGCTGCAGGTGCTCGACGCCGTGCAGAACAACACCATTGAATGCGGTCATACGGCCTCGTACTACTACTATGGCAAGGACCCCGCGCTGTGTTTTGACGGCGCTGTGCCTTTCGGCCTGAACACGCGCCAAATGAACGCGTGGATGCGACATGGCAATGGCCTGAAACTGACCCGCGAACTCTTCCAAAAGTACAACATCGTGAATTTCCCTTGCGGCTACACCGGCACCCAGATGGGGGGCTGGTTCCGCAACGAAATCAAGACCGTTGACGACCTCAAGGGCCTGAAATTCCGCGCCAGCGCATTTGCCGGTGCCGTGTTGTCCCGTTTGGGCGTGGTGCCGCAGCAGATCGCGGGTGGCGATATCTATCCCTCATTGGAAAAAGGCACAATCGACGCCGCCGAATGGATCGGACCGTACGACGACGAAAAGCTCGGTTTCCACAAAGTCGCCAAGAACTACTATTTCCCAGGCTGGTGGGAAGGCACGCTGCAGGTCTCCTTGTATGTCAACCAAGAGGTCTACAACAAGCTGCCCAAACATTATCAGGCCGTCCTGGCGCAGGCTTCCGCGGCTGCCACCAACGACATGATCGCCACCTATGACGCCGAAAATCCGGCTGCACTGCGCCGCCTGGTCTCGCAGGGCGCTCAGCTCAAGGCCTTTCCCAAGCCGGTCATGGAAGCCTGCTACGCCGAGGCTGTCAAGGTCTATCAAGAGCTCTCCGCCAAGGATGCCACCTTCAAAAAGATCTACGACGACATGGTGGCGTTCCGTGACAACGAGATCCCATGGTTCCGCGTGGCCGAAGGCAGTTTCGACGGCTTTATGGGGACCATTGGCCGAGGCAAGTAAATAGGCCCTCAAGGGCAGGGCGGCGGGCAAACGAGCGTAACGTTATAAAATCTAAGGTTTCCGCTCGTTTTCGTGTCCGCCAAAAGCTGGGGCGACAGGAGTGGCGCATTGCCGAAGTCTGTCGCCCGGCCACCCCGGGCGGGGCCCTGCATGCTCGTGCGCTATGCCGTATTTGGCTAGTTGCGACCTTCTATCTAGCTCATTATTCCCATCATGAAAGCATTACTCGCTTTATCGCGCGCCATCGACGCGCTGAATGTGCGGGTTGGAAAAGCCGTGACATGGGTCACCCTGTTGGTGGTGCTGGTCAGCGCCGGCAATGCGGTGGTCCGCAAGGTATTCGGAACCAGTTCGAATGCCTGGCTGGAACTGCAGTGGTACATGTTTGGTGCCATGTTCCTGCTGACCGCCGGCTACACCCTGCTCAAAAACGAACACGTCCGGGTGGACATCCTGTCCTCCCAGCTCTCCAAGCGTACGCAAATTTACATCGAGATTTTCGGGGTGCTGTTTTTCTTGCTCCCCATGGCCATCTTGATCATGTACCTGTCTTGGCCGATGTTCATGGATTCGTACATCTCCAACGAACAGTCCTCAAACTCCGGTGGCTTGGTCCGCTGGCCGGTCAAACTGTTGATTCCGGTCGGCTTTGCGCTGCTCGTGCTCGCGGGGATTTCGCGCTTGATCAAATGCGTGGGCTACCTGTGCGGCCAGGCGCCGGATCCGCTGGCACGCGCCGAGGGCAAATCCGCCGAAGAGCAATTGGCCGATGAGATCGCCCGCGAAGCGCAAGATCGCGAAGCGGCGGCCCTGCAACAACAAAACAAGGGCCAATGATCATGGAGTTTTTCATCGCAAATATGGCGCCGATCATGTTCGGCACCTTGGTGGTGTTTTTGTTGCTGGGCTTTCCCGTGGCATTTGCACTGGCTGCGAACGGCATTCTGTACGGTTTGATCGGTATGGAATTGAACCTGTTCAGCGCCTCGCTGTTTCAGGCCTTGCCTCAGCGGGTGTTCGGCATCGTGTCCAACGATACCTTGCTGGCGGTGCCGTTCTTTACGCTGATGGGGCTGGTGCTCGAGCGATCGGGGATGGCAGAGGACTTGCTTGAGACCATCGGTCAGGTGTTCGGGCCGCTGCGTGGCGGCTTGGC
Source organism: Bordetella tumbae (assembly GCF_965139195.1). Classification (GTDB taxonomy): domain Bacteria; phylum Pseudomonadota; class Gammaproteobacteria; order Burkholderiales; family Burkholderiaceae_B; genus Bordetella_A; species Bordetella_A tumbae. The sequence goes on from NZ_CBCSJH010000012.1 coordinate 51,848, forward strand.
GATTGCCGTGGTGCTGGTGGGCGCGATGCTGGCCGCGACTACCGGCGTAGTGTCGGCCTCGGTCATCTCGATGGGCCTGATCTCGCTGCCCATTATGCTGCGTTATGGCTATGACAGACGTCTGGCATCCGGGGTGATCGCCGCATCCGGCACGCTCTCGCAGATCATTCCGCCCTCGCTGGTGCTGATCATTCTGGCTGACCAATTGGGCCGTTCGATCGGTGACATGTACCGTGCTGCGATGGTGCCTGGGTTTCTGCTGGCGGGCTCCTATATCGCCTACATCGTACTGATGTCGTTCATCAAGCCATCGTCGGCCCCCGCGTTGCCCGAAGAAGCGCGCACCTTTCGTGAGCCGAATGGCTCCCGCGGCGGCCGTTCGCTATTGGTGCTGATGTTGATTTCGGCTGCCTCGGCGTATTTGCTGACGCAATGGCTGGAAAAAGACACCGCGCCGGTTGACGAGAAGGTCGTCCTGAGCTTGCTGCTGTGGGGTCTGACCGCCTTTGTCATCGCCATCGTCAACAAGGTGTTCCGTCTGAAAATGCTTTCTGCATTGGCTGAGCGCGTCACCTTCGTGATGATCCCGCCGTTGTTCCTGATTTTCCTCGTGCTCGGGACCATCTTCATCGGTATCGCGACGCCCACCGAGGGCGGGGCCATGGGCGCCGTCGGGGCCATCGTCATGGCGTTGATCCGCGGACGGTTGACCTTGGATCTGCTGCGCCAAGCTATGGATACGACCACCAAGCTGTCCTGCTTCGTGGTGTTCATCCTGGTGGGCTCGACGGTATTCGGCTTGACCTTCCGGGGCGTCAGCGGCGACTTGTGGGTCGAACATCTGCTGATTGGCTTGCCTGGCGGAGAATGGGGCTTCCTGATCGTGGTCAGCGTGCTCACGTTCGTGTTGGCGTTCTTCCTGGACTTCTTCGAGCTGGCATTCATCATCGTGCCGCTCTTGGGGCCGGTTGCCGACAAGCTGGGCATCGACCTGATCTGGTTCGGGATCATCCTGGCAGTGAACATGCAGACCTCGTTCATGCATCCGCCGTTCGGGTTCGCGCTGTTCTACCTGCGTTCGGTGGCGCCCAAGGACGCCTATCGCGACAAAGTCACCGGTCAGCGTATCGAGCCGGTCACCACGGGTCAGATCTATTGGGGGTCGGTGCCTTTCATTATCATCCAATTGGTGATGGTGGCTGCTGTTATGATTTTCCCTGGTATGGTGATGCACTATAAGGCGGGCCAGTCCACGGTCGATCCCAGCAGCGTCAAGATCGAAATCGACACGACCTATGGCACCAGCATTTACGGTGACGAGGGTGGCGATCCTGGCGCCGCGTTCAAGTAATCTTTACAACCTGGTTTTCAAATAGCGTTATGCGTACTCGCGTCAAAATCTGCGGCTTGACCCGCGAAGCAGATATCGCCTCGGCTGTGCAGGCCGGGGCGGACGCGATCGGATTCGTGTTCTATCCGCGCAGCAAGCGTTACGTCACCCCGGCTCAGGCTGCAGCCTTGCGCCGCACGGTGCCCGCCTTTGTCGATGTAGTGGCCTTGTTTGTGGATCCAGATCCCGCCGATGTTCGCGCGGTGCTGGAACAGGTCGGTCCCGACCTGCTGCAATTCCACGGTGACGAATCCGTCGAGGATTGCACGCGTTACGGCGCGCGTTTCTTGCGGGCTTTCCGTGTCGGTGCCCCTGGGCTCGAGACGCCCGACGGTTTAGCCGAGACGTGCCGAGCCTACGGCGGGGCGGCGGGATGGCTATTCGACAGCTACAGTGCCGCCTACGGTGGTAGTGGCCTGGCTTTTGACCATGCCTTGCTATCGACCGTCCGGGCAGATACGGCTTCGCGGCCCATTGTCCTGTCAGGGGGGCTCAACGCCGATAATGCCGCGGCGGCCATCCAGGCTTTGCGCCCCTGGGCAATCGACCTGAGTAGTGGCGTGGAAACCGCTCCTGGTCTGAAGTCCGCAGACAAGATCCACGCCCTGATGCGTGTCGTACGGCAGGCGGATGAGCAACGCCAATAATTCATCATGGCGTAATTGAGAATCGTGCATTTTTCACATGTCCGTGCTGTAATCTAACCAAACAGATCTGCGGGAGTCCGATTTTGTCTATCCTCTGACCTGTTGCGGCCGTTCCTGGCCTGGCAGAGGTATTTTTGACGCATGGCGACCCTCCTTTCCGGCACATCTCGTTATTTGGCTGCCGAACATCAACAGCATCTAAGACAAGCCACCAGGGTAGCCATACTCATGGCCCCGCGCCTGGGGGATACCTTGCTCATGATGACCATGGCGCAAAATCTGGCCATCAATGGGCGCAACGTCACGGTCTTTGGCGACTATGTGTATCAACTGCGCGCCTGGTTTCCTGATATCGATGTTCGTCCGTCGTTGCCCGAGTCCGAGGCAGCGCAAGCCTTGTCCGAGTACGATTGCGTGGCGCAGATGCATGTGGGGTGGCCCTATGCTCTGCACAACTACGCGCGGCGATATTTTTACTATGACGCGCATGTCGTCATCACTGGCAGAGGCTTCGTCAAGCTGAATCAAATCCGGGATTACTGCATAGATCAGCTTGGTCTAAAAAATAGCGAGGTAGGCAACGGTCTGGTTCCTCTGAACGGTCTGCGTCATCGACAATACGCCAGAAGGGTTGCGGTACATCCTTCATCCTCCAGTGAGCAACGATGCTGGGCGGCGTCGCACTTTGTCGAACTCGGTTTGCGCCTGAAGCGTGCAGGCTATGACCCGGTCTATATCCTCGCCGGGCACGAGAGAGGGCAGTGGCGCTGCCTCGAAGAAAACGGCTTGGCTGTTTTTCAATCGGAATCACTCTCCGATGTGGCAAAGTTCATCCACGAATGCGGCTGGTTCATCGGTAATGAGTCCGGAATAGGGCATCTCGCTTCCAATCTGGGAATCCCGACTTTGACCGTGACGGGCAGGCCGACTCGTACGCGTGCCTGGCGTCCTGGCTGGGCGCCTTCGCACATTGTGTATCCCGCATATATCCCCGGGGGGCGATGGCGCGATCTACTCTGGCGTCGTTGGCTACGGCCCGGGCAAGTGTTGACGGCTTTTCGACGTTTGATGATTCAGTACGAGAGGCAGGCCAGCGGGCAGCGTTGATGCGTGCATCCGTGGCATGTATGGGCTCACCCCAAGAGCGCTTTTTTCCTTGGGGATGCCCCCGACAGCAAGGAAATTTTGCTCCAACTTGCACAGCTAAAAAAACTCGTGCATAATCTCATTTCTTCGCAGTTTGCGCAGGCGGTTAGCTCAGATGGTTAGAGCGCTACGTTGACATCGTAGAGGTCGTTGGTTCGATTCCAATACCGCCTACCAGGATTCCTGGTAGTTCATCACTACCCCAAAAAGGCCGCCACATCACAACTTGGCGGCCTTTTTGTTTTCAGCGTCTTGATGCCGTTCTTTGATTCGCTGGCGGTTCAAGCGCAGGGCTTCTGCCGTGGGCTCCCAGTTTTCCCAGAAGCCGTCCGGGATGGTCGGATAATCTTCGCGTCGTATGCCAGTAAAGGTGGGTTTGTAGCCGCGGCGGCGCATCTCTTCGATCAAGTCAGCATGCCGGCGGGCGAGATAATCCAGTCGTGTATAAAAGAAAAGCAGGTGGCCTTTCCCAAGCGTGTAAGCACGGGGTTGGGATGTTATGCCGCGCGCGGCTGCCTTTTGCGCCAGCGCAAAAACGCGGGGCAATTCTCGGTATTCCGCGACCAGATGCGGGCCGCTGAGTTCTTGTACGGGAATGCAGTTGATGCGAGTCATATTTTTATTCAGACGGAAATAACCCTGGCGCTCAAGTGTCATTCCTTAATGATGATTAAACGGGTTCGTATGGCCTGAATAAAAAAAGCCGCCATGGTCGACCACGGCGGCTTTTTTCGGCCGGATTTGCAGCCCTGTTACTTGGTCGGTGTTTCGCGATTACGATTTTCCGTATAGCCGCGTGAGCAGGGCGCCCGCATGACCATAGCGTGTCAGGCTCATTTCCTGCATATATTCACGCAATTGATGCTCTGCAGAGACAGGAGCGGCTGGGGCGGCCGGGGCGGCGGGGGTGGGCTTGACAAGTAGACGCTCCGCTGCCTGCANGGTTCGTTGCGCTCGCGCTTCCGCGGGGGTGGGGAGGTCATCTATCCAGCCAGGATTGGCGCTTCCGATACTCATGGGCGGCTCTCCTTTACGACTCAATCAGGTTGTTTGCTGCTTACGACCCTTATTATACGCAGACTATTTCAATCTGTAAGATTAGAAATGGGAATTTCTATCATTTTGATATATCAAGCGACTGCGCGCAGATGCTTGCGTGTCGATGGGGTGGCCGCCGAGCGGCGTATCAAAAATGCCGGAATGCTGTCCAGTTCGTGACGGCCCGCATGGCCGTCACTGAGACTGTCGCATAACAACTGTGAGCGTATGCCGACGCGTTGCGAGGCCGTGCGAATGTGTTTGGCCAAATCCAATGCTTGCCGTTCGGCCAGGTCTCGGGATACTGCAGTATTTGGGCAATATTCGGATCTGGAAGAGGCCGACACGCCGGATTGGCGTTCTCGAATATCTACATATCCACGAAACAGGCCTGTATCGATTTCGAATACGCGTGGGCGCAGGGTTTGAATGCGGTCGGTGCGATTAATCGGTTTCATGTGACTTGCCATGTGAAATATCGACGTGACGAGTCTAGTAAAGGAAAAATATTACGTAAGCATCGAGTTGAAATGAGATGATGCTCTCACGGCCGAGATCTCACAGAACGTGTCTGAATCGTAAAGATTCGTTGACACTTCACTATCCTTTAGATTTGGAGCGTTTTGATGAGTTGCCGCGAAGGCGGGTTTTGTTGTTTTCCAGTCCATTGATCATGGTCTGTATCGACATTTCCAGGTCTTGCAAAATCGACTCTACGGCTTGGAATGCGTGATGAATGGCGGCGGGCATCGCGACGTGAATCGCAGGATCATTCGTGTTTCGCAATAGCAGAGTCAGTTGATCGAATTGCTGCAAGGTCTGTTTGTCGGCGCCGAGGAAACTGGCTGTGCCCTTGGCCTTGTGGGTGTGGGCCAGGGCCGCGTCGCGATCGCCGGTATCGACGGCATAGCGTAGCGAAGTCAAGTCGGCCTGCGAGTGAGCCAGTGCTTGCGACAAAAGCGACAGCCGGGTGGCATCATCGGGATACAGCGACAGGATAGTCTCTATATGCAGCATAAGTCGGCGCTGAAATAGGGTCAGGGACCGGCAGGCTGATCGAATTTCTCTTTCAGGTACAAGGCCAAGGCCAGGTCGTCTGCGACGCCCAGCTTGGCCATGGCGCGGCGTTTGTGTGTGCTGACGGTTTTTTTGCTGCGTAGCAGGCGAGTGGAGACTTGTGTGACCGACAGGCCTTGAGAGATCAGGCGCAGGACCTCGATCTCGGCGAGCGTCAGCCGTGTATCGGGGTGGCGAGGCGGCGTCATGTTCAGCGCGCCGTTTTTGTAGGTGATGAAGCCATCGAGATTGGTATTGCACGAGGCGCGGATGACCTCGACCAGTGTAGGCAACGACGCGGATTTAGGCAGATATCCCGTCGCACCAGCCCGGAATGCAGCGTATTCGGTTTCGTCGGCAGCACCTGCAGAAAAGGTGATGATCGCCATCTTTGGGTGGTGGCGGCGCAGTCGCCGGATGAAATCCACGCCGTCCACGGTTTGCTTGGGGAGATAAAAATCGACCAATGCGACGTCGCAAGGATGCTCATGCAAATTGCGCAGCAGGCACTCGGACGAGGTGTCGGTATGGACGATATCAAAATCGGGTTGGGCCCGCAGATAGGCGGCGACGCCCAGCGTGATGACCGGATGGTCGTCCAGAATGGCGATACGGACTCGATGGTTGCTACCTGATAGCAGCAGGTAACGCCGCTCTACGTAGGGCGAGGTCGCGGCGGGCTCGGGGGAGGTCGAAGTCGTAATGGCTGACATAGTCCTGGTGTGTGGCCAGTGGTGGCAAAACGTTCCATTGCCGACCTTATCCAAAACGACGCCAGCTTTGAGATGAAGCAGCTGAATTGGTCAAGAAATAAGACTTATCTGAAATTGAGTATTGTTGGATGTCGAGTGATACAATAGTGGTATCTCGGCACGCGCCCGATTGTTGTTACCTGTTTTGCGTGCCCGCCTCAGGTGGCCAGCACATGATGATTCGCCCGACACGAACTACGACCGGAAACTTCCGCCCCATGCCGCGTTAGTTTTATCAGCGTCGGGTTCTCGTCAGGTAGACGGCAGACCCCAACAAGCAACCAGACAAANCGCGGCCGATAGCCGCGTTTGTTGTTTCTTCCCCCAGGAAATTTTCGATGGTACAGATCACATTGCCCGATGGTTCGCAGCGTCAGTTCCCGGCACCGGTCACGGTGGCCGAGGTTGCGCAGTCCATCGGCACCGGGCTGGCCAAGGCCGCGCTGGGCGGCCGTGTCACCCTGCCAGACAGCGAGGTCAAGCTGGTCGATACGAGCTTTCGCATCGATCAGGATGCGCAACTGGCCATCGTCACGGCCAAGGACCCCGACGGCCTGGATTTGATTCGTCACTCGACAGCGCACTTGCTGGCGTATGCGGTCAAGTCCTTGTTTCCCGATGCGCAGGTCACGATTGGTCCGGTCATCGAAAACGGCTTTTATTACGACTTTTCCTACAAGCGTCCCTTTACGCCGGAGGATCTGGCGGCTATCGAGAAAAAGATGGCCGAGCTCGCCCGCAAGGACGAGGTCGTGACGCGCGAGGAATGGACGCGCGACGATGCGGTGGCTTTTTTCAAGAGCATCGGCGAGGCGTACAAGGCCGAGATCATCGCCTCGATCCCGTCCAACGAGACGCTCAGCCTCTATCGTGAGGGCGAATTCATCGATCTGTGCCGCGGGCCCCACGTGCCGTCCACGGGCAAGCTGAAAGTCTTCAAGCTCATGAAGGTCGCTGGTGCGTATTGGCGCGGTGATAGCAACAACGAGATGCTTCAGCGTATCTACGGCACCGCCTGGGCGACGAAAGACGAGCAAGACGCCTACCTGCATATGCTCGAAGAAGCCGAGCGCCGCGACCATCGCAAGATCGGCCGCGAGTTGGATCTGTTCCATTTCCAGGACGAGGCGCCGGGCCTGATTTTCTGGCACCCCAAGGGCTGGGCCCTGTGGCAGCAAGTCGAGCAATACATGCGCAAGGTCTATCAGGATAACGGCTACCAAGAGGTCAAGGCGCCGCAGATCCTGGACATTTCGCTCTGGAAAAAGACCGGCCACTGGGACAACTATCGTGAAAACATGTTCACGACCGAGTCCGAAAACCGCGTGTATGGCCTCAAGCCTATGAACTGTCCGGGCCACGTGCAGATCTTCAACGCCGGCCTGCATTCCTATCGTGAGCTGCCTTTGCGCTATGGTGAATTCGGCCAATGCCACCGCAATGAGCCTTCCGGTTCGTTGCACGGCATGATGCGCGTGCGCGGCTTTACGCAGGATGACGGCCATATTTTCTGTACCGAAGACCAATTGCAGGATGAGTGCGCTGATTTCACGGCACTCCTCCAAAAGGTGTACCGCGATTTCGGTTTCACCGAGGTGCTGTACAAGGTCGCGACGCGCCCCGAAAAGCGCATCGGCTCTGACGAGGTCTGGGATACGGCAGAAGCCGCCCTCATGGAAAGCCTGCGGCGCACGGGTTGCGAGTTCGAAGTTTCGCCCGGAGAGGGTGCGTTTTACGGCCCTAAGATCGAATACACGCTGAAAGACGCGATCGGCCGTCATTGGCAGTGCGGCACGATTCAGGTCGACTTTTCTATGCCCGTCCGCTTGGGTGCTGAATACGTCGACCAGCAGGACCAGCGCCGTCCGCCGGTGATGCTGCACCGGGCGATCCTCGGTTCGCTCGAGCGTTTTATCGGCATGCTGATCGAAAACCACGCCGGTGCGATGCCGCCTTGGCTCGCGCCGGTGCAGGCCGTCGTGTGTTGTATTTCCGAGCCTTCGGCCGAATATGCCGCCGAAATTACGCAAAACCTTAAAAAACAAGGCTTTAGGGTGCAGTCCGATTTGCGTGGGGAAAAAATCACCCGTAAAATCCGCGAGCACAGCCTGCAAAAGGTGCCATACATCCTTGTCGTGGGCGACAAGGAAAAGCAGAATGGCACTGTTGCGGTGCGTGGTTTGGGCGGGCTGGACCTCGGCGTCATCACGCTGGAAGCCTTCTCCGACCGCTTGACCCTAGACGTCGCCGCTCGCCGGGACGTCGTCAATACCGATAGCAGTGCTGCTTAAATCTTTTAGGAGTTGTCAACATCGCCACTGAAAAAGCCAATCGCATCAACGGTGAAATCCGTGTCCCCGAGGTGCGCCTGATAGGTCTGGACGGAGAACAGCTGGGCATCGTAAAGCTGGCCGACGCGTTCCGTCTTTCCGAACAAGCCGACGTGGATCTGGTCGAAATCGCGCCCAACGCGGATCCTCCAGTTTGCCGTCTGATGGACTACGGTAAGTTCAAGTACCAGGAACAAAAGCGCCAGGCCGAAGCTCGTTCCAAACAAAAGGTCATCCAGGTCAAGGAAGTCAAATTCCGTCCGGCGACCGACGAAGGCGACTACCAAGTCAAGCTGCGCAACCTGCGCCGTTTCCTGGAAGAAGGCGACAAGGCCAAGGTCACGCTGCGGTTCCGTGGCCGCGAAATGGCTCACCAGGAGCTCGGCATGCGCGTTCTCGAACGCGTGCGCGACGATCTGACCGAATTGGCCCAGGTCGAAGCCATGCCCAAGCTCGAGGGCCGTCAGATGGTCATGGTGCTTGCTCCTCGCAAAAAGAGCACGCCCGGCAAGGCTGACGCCGCCGGTTGAGGATGCTTGAGCCCACGGGCAGCCGCTTTGCGCGGCTGCCCGTGGTGCCGCAAAAAGATCATCAAGCCGCCCGGCGCGGGCGGGTCATTTACGCTACGATGGCGGTATGACGCGTGGGGTTGTGTTCCACGCGCGACCGGGATATCTCTATGCATGTCTTATTCGTTATTGACCCCTTGCCGCGCCTGAAGGCCTACAAGGATAGTTCGGTTGCCATGATGCGCGCCCTGGTTGCGCGCGGCCATACGCTGAGCGTGGCGCTACAGGGCGATCTGTTCATCGACGCGGGTGTTGTGTCGGCTCGCAGCACCGCGATCGAACTGGTCGAAGGCGCCGATCTGCACGGCCACGATTGGTGGCGTGACAATGGCGAGGCGCGCGACGTGCCGCTGTCGCAATTCGGCGCTGTGCTGATGCGCAAGGATCCTCCGTTCGACATGGAATACGTCTATTCGACGCACATGCTCGAGTATGCCCAGGCCCAGGGCGCCAAGGTCTTTAACGACGCGGCCGCAATCCGCAATCATCCGGAAAAACTGGCGATCACCGAGTTCGCCGATTTGGCTGCGCCCACGCTGGTGACGCGCGACATGGCGCGGATCAAGGCGTTTCATGTCAAACACCAGGATGTCATCGTCAAGCCGCTGGACGGCATGGGTGGCACAGGTATCTTCCGCCTGCAGGCGGTCGAGCCCAATCTGAACGCCATCCTGGAAACCCTCACCGACAACGGCGAGCGCACCATCATGGCACAGCGCTACATCCCTGAAATCGTCCAGGGCGACAAGCGCATTTTGCTGATCGGTGGCGAGGCGGTGCCGTATTCGCTGGCGCGCATTCCCCTGGCGGGCGAAACGCGCGGCAATCTGGCGGCCGGCGGCCGAGGTGTTGCCCAGCCGCTGTCGGCGCGCGACGCAGAGATCGCCGCGCAGGTCGCTCCCAAGCTGGCCGCGCGGGGCCTGCTCTTGGTGGGGCTGGATGTCATTGGCGATTATGTGACCGAGGTCAACGTCACCAGTCCGACCTGTTTCGTCGAGATCGCCGAGCAAACCGGTTTTGATGTGGCCGACATGTTTGCGGCGGCCCTCGAACGCGCGGTGGCATAGAGGCTCAGTCATGACGGGTATTGTCATTGTCGTGCATGCACCATTGGGCGAGGCGATGCGTGAGTTTGCCGTCCACGTGCTGGGCGAGGCAGGCAACCGGATGTCTGTGCACGATATCCAGCCAGAGGACATGCCCGAGGAGCAGGTGCCTTCCCTGTTGAGTGCCATCCGGGCTGCGGACGAGGGGCAGGGTGTGTTGGTGCTGACCGATTTGATTGGCGCTACCCCTGCCAATATTGCCAAGCGTGCCGTCGCGGAGGCCCAGGCGCTGGGCACGCAATGCTGTGTGGTGGCTGGGTTGAATACTTCGATGTTGTTGCGGGCCTTGACCTCGCGTGATCAAGGCCTGGCGCAGGCGCGAGCCAAGGCATTGGCCGGCGGCGTGCAAGGTTGTTTACAGGTAGACTGACTCTATGCCGATTTCTGACATCATCATCTCTAACAAGCTGGGCCTGCACGCACGAGCTGCCGCCAAATTGACGCAATTGGCCAGCAAGTTCGGCAGTGAGATTTTCATTTCCCGCGGTGCGCAGCGTGTCAACGCCAAAAGCATCATGGGCGTCATGATGCTGGCTGCAGGCAAGGGGATTACCGTACGTCTAGAGGCCTCAGGAGGCGATGCCGAGCAGGCGCTTTCTGAAATTCAGAACTTGTTCGACAGCAAATTCGGTGAGCACGAATAACCCTAGCCTGGAATGTCCCGTGACGGCGGCTCCTGCTGCCGTGAATAGTGCCGTGGTCGCCTTGCAGGGCAAGGGCGTGGCGCGAGGATACGCGATAGGGCGTGCGGTGGTGATGGGAGCCGCCTCTCTAGAGGTTGCTCATTACCGTATTGCCCCAGAAGACGTTGCCGCAGAAAGCGAGCGCCTGACACAGGCGCTGACAGTTGCTTTGGCGGATCTGCAGCAAATGGCCGATAGCCTGCCGGCAGATGCGCCGCGCGAGCTGGGTGCGATGTTGAACGTGCACTGCTTGTTGCTGGCCGATCCCTTGTTGGCCGAGCAGACCCGAGCACTGATCAGCGAGCGTCATTACAACGCCGAATGGGCGTTGGCTGCCCAGGGGCAGATTCTGGGCGAGCAGTTCGAGGCCATGGAGGACGAGTATCTGCGTGAGCGTGGCGCGGATGTGCGCCAGGTGATCGAGCGCGTGCTGCAAGTCTTGTCTGGTAACCCGGTGATCTTGCCCGACGCCGGGGACCTGGATGGCGACGATCCTTTGATCGTCGTGGCGCACGACATTTCTCCGGCCGACATGCTGCGTCTGCGGGGCGGTCGTTTTGCGGCCTTTGTCACGGATCTGGGTGGCCCGACATCGCATACTGCTATTGTGGCGCGCAGCATGGGCGTGCCGGCGGTAGTCGCTTTGGGTCACGTGCGAGAACTGGTGCGCGACGGCGATACGGTCGTTGTGGACGGCGCCACGGGCGCCGTGCTGGTGAACCCTTCGCCGCGGATGCTGCAGGAATATCGCGACCGTCAGGTGGCTTATGCCGCCGAACGCGCCGAGTTGGCGCTGCTGCGCGATGAACCCGCCGTCACGCTGGACGGTATCGACATTGTGCTCCATGCCAACATCGAGTTGCCCGATGAGGCGGAGGCGGCGTTGGCTGCGGGGGCGCATGGCATCGGCCTGTTCCGCAGTGAATTCCTGTTCATGGGACGTCATACGCTGCCCAACGAAGAAGAACAGTACCAGGCTTATTCCTCTGTCGTGCAAACCATGGCGGGGCGGCCCGTGACCATCCGCACGCTGGACATTGGCGCCGACAAGACCTTGGACGAAGAAGCCACGGTCGCGATGAACCCCGCGCTCGGACTGCGAGCGATTCGCTATTGCCTGGCTCACCCTGACATGTTCGCGACGCAATTGCGCGCCATTTTGCGGGCGTCGGCGCATGGTCATGTGCGGCTGCTGCTGCCCATGGTGGCGCATATGCACGAGGTCCGGGCAGCGTTCGCTGCGATCGAGGCGGCCAAACGAGAGCTGGACGCACGTGGCCAGGCCTACGCCGATCGGATCGAAGTCGGTGCCATGGTCGAGGTGCCCGCCACTGCGATTGCGATTGAGCCTTTTGCCGAGGCCCTGGATTTCCTGTCCATCGGCACCAACGACCTGATCCAGTACACCCTGGCCGTTGATCGGGGGGACCATGACGTGGCGAGCCTATATGACCCCCTGCATCCTGCCGTATTGCGGCTGGTCGCCAATACGATCAACGTCGGTGCCCGTATGGGCAAGCCCGTGGCGGTATGCGGCGAAATGGCGGGAGACGCGCGTCTGACGCGTCTATTGCTGGGACTCGGCTTGACCGAGTTTTCCATGCATTCCCAACAGATTCTGGACGTCAAACGCGAGATTTTGCGTGCTCATAGCAATGACCTGCGAGTCAAGGTGGCTACGCCGTTAAATCGCGCGCTGCGCGTCGATCTGGATCGCCTGGGATAGCGATACGGCAGATTTTGTTGCATTGCACAAAATCCTAAATCCTGGTGATGTTGCTGGTTTGCCATAGTGGAATATGGCTTATGTTGTGCTGCAACAAAACTGGGCGTAAGATGACTCTTGTGGTTCCCTTTCATTCTTCTCAAGGAGTAGGTCATGGAAGTTTCCACAAGCAGGGCTACGGGGCCGGGCAAACCGGCCGGCGGGGCGCCAGGCGGTTGGCGTGGTTTTCGGGATGGCGTGACCCATTTCCTGGAAGCCATCGGAGAAATACTGCACGGCATGGATGAGGCCCGCCAGGCTCATCCGATCATTTCCTCTTGCCGCACCGTACGCCGCTAATCTGGCTTATCTGCCAGCTAGACAAAATGCCAGCGCTAGCGCTGGCATTTTGCTTTATTGCCTCCAGTCATTACTGATGTCCATTGGGCCTTCCTTGGGTCCTAAAACACCTATTTGTGGAACCCGCCTCTGGGCGAGGGCTGTGTTCCGGCAAAATAACGTCTTGTTTTGGATATCATGCGTGGTGCCGATGTGCGCCCGTTCATTATTTTTCACTACTCTGCTGGACTCCTTCATGCCCAACCGTTTATTGCGCCTGGCCGCGTTGGCCGCCACTATTGCGCCTTTGCTATCTTGGTCCGCTCATGCCGAGGTCGTGATCGGGGTCGATATCTCGTCGACCGGTCCCGCCGCTGCGATCGGTATTCAGACCAATAATGCAGTACGCCTGTGGCCGGCGACGTTGGGGGGAGAACCCGCACGGTATGTCATTTTGGACGACGGCACGGATGTGAGCCGCGCGGTAAAGAATTTCCGCAAGCTGACCTCCGAAGACAAGGTCGACGCGATTGTCGGCCCTAACATCACGGCATCCGCCCTGGCCGGCCTGGATGTCCTGGCTGAAACGGGCACGCCCATGGTCGCCCTGGCCGCCTCGGCGGTCATTGTGGAGCCAGCCGACGATCCCAAGCGCCGCTGGGCCTTCAAGATGCCGCAAAACGACTCGCTGATGGCATCGGCGCTGGTGGACGATATGCGTGCGAAAGGTATCAAGAACGTCGCGTTTATCGGGTTTGCCGATTCCTATGGCGATAGCTGGTGGACGGAATTCAACGCGGCCGCGGGCAACGATATCAAGGTCGTCGCTCAAGAGCGCTTTCAGCGCACCGATGCGTCAGTGATGGGACAGGTGCTCAAGGCGATGGCGGCAAAACCCGATGCAATTTTGATCGCCGGCTCGGGGACGCCTGCGGCGCTGCCACAAAAAACCTTGGTCGAGCGCGGCTACAAAGGCCCCATTTATCAGACGCACGGCATCGGCACGCTGGAGTTCCTGCAAGTGGGCGGCAAAGACGTCGACGGTACACTGTTTCCCACCGGCCCAGGGGTCGTGGCGCGAGAGCTGCCGGACAGCAACCCGGTTAAATCGGTGGCAGTGGCGTTTGCTGACAAATACGAAGCTCAGTACGGTTCCAACAGCCTGACGCAGTTTGCCGGGGATGCTTATGGGGCATGGATGCTGCTGGATTCTGCGGTGGGACGCGCTCTGAAAACGGGCGCCAAGCCAGGGACTCCCGAGTTCCGCGCGGCTTTGCGCGATGCTCTGGAAAATACCCGTGATTTGGTGGTCCCCAATGGAGTGCTGAATATTTCCAAGACCGACCATCAGGGCTTTGATGAGCGTGCCCGCGTAATGGGCGTCATTCGCGACGGGCGTTTTTCTTATGCGCAATAGGCGATAGGAATGTCTTGCCGCCTGACAGGCGGCTTCGTGTTTTTACCCCATAAAGCACGGCAGCGAAAAATCGCTGCCGTTTTTTTTCGCCCCAAGACGGCCACTGCGGCGTCAATGCCGGGGATGCGGGTACGATTTTTGTCATCATATACTTTGTGTTGAAATGATTAATTGACGTACTATTTCGTGTGAATTAGTTCTGTACATAAATATTCTGAGAGGGAGCCTCGCATGACACACATTCTGAAGACGACCAAATGGGCTGTATTGGCGCTCAGTCTTGGGTTGATGGCGGCATGCTCCGATTCGGACTCCGATGACTCTGCCGCGAAACCCTCTGCCGCTAATAACCCGCCGGCTGCGCAAAGCACGCTGGAGGCCGCCAAGGCCGCAGGGACAATACGCATCGGCTACGCGAACGAAGCCCCCTATGCGTATATGGATAGCAATTCCAATCGCATTACTGGCGAGGCGGTGGAGATTGCGCGCGTGGTGCTCAAGCGCATGGGCATCAACGAGGTCGAAGGCGTGTTGACCGAGTTCGGCTCGTTGATCCCCGGCTTGCAGGCCAAACGTTTCGACATCATTGCCGCGGGCATGTATGTCACGCCGGAGCGTTGCCAGCAGGCGGCGTTTTCGAATCCCACCTATGGGGTGGGCGAATCGTTCCTGGTGCAAAAGGGGAATCCCAAAAAACTGCATAGCTACGAGGACATCGCAAAGCAGGACGACACGAAACTCGGCGTCGTCGTAGGGGCTATCGAAAGCGAGTACGCCCGCAAGATGGATATCCCGCTGGATCGCGTCGTCGTATTTCCCGATGTGGTGAGCGCGCTGTCTGGTGTGCAGGCCGGCCGTGCCGATGCCTACGCTGCGACCGCGATGACGGTGAACGATCTGATGAACAAGACGGCCACCGGCGATCTGGAAAAAGCCGAGCCATTCACGGATCCGGTCATCGATGGCAAGAGCGTGCGGGGCTATGGAGCTTTTGCATTCCGCAAGGACGATCAAGCGTTTGTCGATGCCTTTAATGCTGAGTTGGCCAAGTTCATCGGTACCGAGGAGCACGCCAAGATCGTCGAGCCGTTCGGCTTTACCAAAGCGGAATTGCCCGGCGACGTGACGGCAGCCAAACTTTGCGCGGGTGAACCGGCCGCTGGCAAATAAGGCGTGGCATTTTCAATGGAAGGGTTCGCCACGCTATTGCCGCCGCTGCTCGACGGCTTGTGGATGACGTTGCGTATCACGGCAGGGGCGGCATTGCTGGCCGTCCCGTTGGCCCTGGCGGCAGGCCTGGCGCGGTTGTCCACGCACCGTATCGTCAGCGCCATCGCGCTGGTCTATGTCGAGGTATTCCGGGGGACTTCTGCCTTGGTGCAGTTGTTCTGGTTTTATTACGTGCTGCCGTTGTTCGGCTTGAAATTGCCTGCGGTGACGGTTGGCATCGTGGTGCTGGCTGCGAACGCGGGCGCTTATGGCGCCGAGGTAGTGCGCGGCGCGATTTTGGCGGTGGCATCCGGGCAGCGCGAGGCGGCAACTGCATTGAATATGACTTCCGCACAATCCCTGCGACGCATCGTGCTGCCGCAGGCGTTTCCCGCGATGTTGCCGCCCGCCGGCAATTTGCTGATCGAATTGCTGAAAAACACGGCGTTGGTATCGTTGATCACGATCACCGATCTCACTTTCCGCGGTCAGATGCTGCGTGCGGAGACGTTGCGTACGACTGAGATTTTCCTTTTGCTGCTGCTGTTGTATTTTGCCGTGGCGCTGGTGATCACGGCGGGCATCCGCTTGTTGGAGCGGAGGTTTCGCGTCCGATGACTCCTATTTTCGATTGGGCATTTGCCTGGGAAATTCTGCCTGCCTTAGGCTCGGCATTGATCATCACGATACAAGCGACCGCACTTGGCATGGCGTTGGCCGTCGTGCTGGGGTTGGTGCTGGCCATGTTGCGGCGTGTGCGTTCGCGTTGGATTTCGATGCCCGTTGCGGTGTTGATCGAGTTCGTGCGCAGCACACCGTTGTTGGTGCAGATGTATTTTCTGTTCTATGTCTTGCCGCAAAGCGGCATGCAGCTGTCGCCGTTGGTCACGGGTATTCTGGCGCTGGGTGTGCATTACGCGGCCTATTGCGCTGAGGTCTATCGCGCCGGCATCGAGTCGGTGCCGCGTGGACAGATCGAGGCGGCGACCGCGCTGAATCTATCGCCGTGGCGCACGGCGGTCGGGGTCGTCCTGCCGCAGGCGATTCCTCCTGTCGTGCCCGCGTTGGGGAATTATCTCGTCGCGATGTTCAAAGACACGCCGTTGTTGTCGGCGATCACGGTGGTCGAGTTGCTGCAGCAAAGCAAAATCATTGGCTCAGCGACATTTCGCTATACCGAACCATTGACGCTGGTCGGGGTGCTGTTTTTGCTGTTGAGCCTGATTGCCGCCTGGGGTGTCCGGCGCCTGGAGGCGTGGTTGAAGAAATTCGGAGGATCAAGATGAGCGCGAGCATTCGCCTGAAGCAACTATGCAAACGTTACGGCGAGCTGGAGGTATTGCGCGGCATCGATCTGGAGATTCCTGCCGGGCAGACCGTGTCGGTCATCGGGCCATCGGGCTCGGGAAAATCTACCTTGCTGCGATTGCTGATGACGCTGGATCGTCCCTCCAGTGGCGAGATTCTGATCGATGATGAGTCGATGTGGACCGATGCGCAAGGACGTGAGATGGGGCCGAATTCGGCCCATGTGCGGCGCGTGCGCGGCAAGATCGGCATGGTGTTTCAACATTTCAATCTATTCCCGCACAAGACCGCGCTGGGTAATGTCATGGAGGCGCCTGTCCACGTTTCCGGCGTGCCTCGTGACGAGGCAGCGCAACGCGCAAAGGAATACCTGGAGCTGGTGGGCCTGGGCGACAAGCTTGACGCTTATCCGGCCCAGCTCTCCGGCGGGCAGAAGCAACGCGTGGGGATTGCCCGAGCCTTGGCCATGCATCCAGAGATCATGCTGTTCGACGAGGTCACGTCGGCGCTGGATCCAGAACTGGTGGGCGGGATTTTGCAGATTTTGCGAGACCTCGCCGCCAAGCGCACAATGACCATGATCATCGTGACACACCAGATGGGTTTTGCCGAGCGCAGCTCGGATCGCACGCTGTTTTTCGATCAGGGCAACATTGTCGAGGACGCAGAATCCAGCGTGCTGTTTTCCAGCCCCAAAGAAGAACGCACGCAGCAATTCCTGCAAACGGTGATCGAGGCGGATTGATGAGGCGCAAACCTGTCGGCGTGATCCGACAGGTCGTATGTTTTACGACACCGATCTAGCGATCAGCGCGTCGCTTCTGCGTAGGCCTGTTGCAGCCCCGCATGCAGTGCGTCGGCGAAATCCTGGCGGGTGGGATCCAGCGCCGACATCAGGCGAGCGAGGACGACGTTGTCTTCTTCGCCTTGCCAGATTTTGACGTAGGTGCCGGTCTTGTAGCCATTTTCCTGGCGGAACAGGTTCAGCACGTTCTTGGACACGTATTGGGTAAAGGCATCCTGCCAGGTCAGTTCGCAACGCGCCATGGTGTGTTCCAGCGTTTTATAGCTGGCACGGCCGCAGACGGCCAGACCACCGATCAGCTCCAGCAGCTGGGGCACATCCAGATCGGGCAGGCGATAGGTGTGGCCGTCCAGTGCAATCGCTTCGGGGGAGGCGAGGTCCGCCACCAGCATGAGGGTGGCATCCGGGGCGGAGCCCGCTGCGGACACGAGTGTGTGCGACAAATAGAAATGCAGGATGTCGATCAACTCCATCTGCACCTGAGGCAGATCGATCGTCTGCTTTTTCCACCATTTCCAGCCGTGGTGTTCCAGGGCTTCGGCGGACTCGACAAAGGCCGCCCGTAGAAAACGTGCACCACCATTCACCCAGTCAGGGTTGATGATGCTGTTGAGGCGGTCTTGCAGGGTCAGCATCGTTGCTGCCTGGGCAGCGGTCAATCCGGCTGGGGTGTGGCTCACGTTCGCTCCGTAAAATCAACTGGCCCGGGGGCCGTAGGCCCGAAATGTTAGCACCAACTGTTTGAGCGCCGAACCCCCGTGTCCGCTCACGTTATTTCTGCGGTTTCCGGCCCATGTGGACGGTCGTGAGCGGCGGCAGCTTGGCCAGGGGCCGGTTCTGTTTCCGGCGCACACCACGAGCGCCCTTGAACAGCATCCATGCGCATATCAATAGAAAAACGACCGGGACCATGCTGTCGAGGTCGAGGCTGCGGGTATTGATGGCCGTGAGCAGTCTATGTGCCGCGTTCCACAGCGCGACAGCGCCTGCGATGCCCAACCCTAACGACAGATGCCGCTGGCCGCTACGTGCTGCCAACGTGGTCGATGGCTCGTCGTCGTCACTGTCTCTCGTTGAGCCAGGGGATGCATTGCGCGTATAAGCGCTTGACGATGTATCTGAGTCTGGCGAATAGGCCGGCGCCGTCGACTTGTTCCGCGGCGCGTAGGAATAAATCGATTCCGGTGCCTCGGCTGGTGTCGTCTCGGTCTGCCGTGCATTCGGCTTGGCATTGCGCTGGCGCGGCAAGACCTGGCCAGGGCTGCCGCTCTGCCGATTCAGCGTCTCGATATAGCGTACGAAATCGCCGTTCTTGGGTTCGCCGTATATGGCCATGGAATGTGTCCGGTGAAATGCAGGCGGAAGGATCTGTGCGGTATCTTAACGCTTGTCGCCGCGGGATGGTCGGGGCGAGTCGGCGCGCGGGCGCCTCGTTTTGTAGAACAATATCCTGAAAATATGGATTCAATTACACAAGCTGTGCTGGGCGCAGGCATTCAGGGCGCATTGCTGGGACGCAGTCAGGGCCGCAAGGCTCTGTTTTACGGTGCTTTGCTGGGCACCTTGCCGGATATGGACGTGCTGGTGCGTTATGCCGATCCGGTGTCGCAAATGACGTTTCACCGGGGGTTTTCTCATTCGGTGTTTGTGCTGACGGCCTTGGCCGGGGTGTTGGCGTGGCTGGTACGTAAAAAGTGGCCGGACGCGCCCTATAGTGGCAGGCGCTTGTTTCTCACACTATGGCTGGTGTTGGTGACGCATCCGGTGCTGGATGCGTTCACGGTGTACGGCACACAGCTATTTTGGCCATTGGCTCGTATACCCGAGAGCTGGTCTGCAGTGTTCATCATTGACCCGGTGTATACGGTGCCATTGGTCGTCGCGGTGCTGGTGGCAACAATCATCGGATGCACGGCGCGAGCCCGAACGGTGCTGGCTGCTGCATTGGTGTTCAGTACGGCCTATCTCGGTATATCGTTGGTGGGGCGTTGGCATGCGGAGGCTCGGGTCGAACAAGCGTTGCGAGAGCAGGGCGTGCAGCCGACGGCAGTGTTGGCAACGCCGATGCCTTTCAATACGCTGCTGTGGCGTGTCATCGCCAAGGACGGTGCGAACAACTACTACGAGGCCGTCAGTGGCTGGTTCGATCGCGATCGCCCCGAGATGGTGCGTTTGCCGCTGCATGTGTCTCAAGCCGGTGTTTTAAAGGGCGTGCCCTTGCATGAGCGCTTGCGTTGGTTCACCAATGATTGGCTGCGCTACGACGAACTGGGCAATCAATTGGTCGTGACCGACTTGCGTATGGGAATGGCAGGCTATTACACCTTTCGCTTTGTCATGGCCGAGCGAGCCACCAATGGCGTTTGGCACCCTGTCACGCCGTACATCTGGCCGAGTGAGCGTGGCGGATGGGCCCAAATGAAAATCGTGCTGGCCCGTATCGTCGATAGCGCGACGCCGCTGCCATTGGCGCAATGGGCCGAGCGTGCGATTCAGCCTGGGCAGGCCGTTGAGGGCCGTCGTCAGTCCGATGAAGTGCAGTAGCCCCCTTGAGCCTGATTGAAACGCAGACGGCAGTCTGGTGACGCTGTGTGAGGCGCTCTTATCGTCGGGCCGCAGGCAGTCGCGCGGCGATTTCCGCGATGAGCCTGCGCGCGGCGTCCAGCTTGGATCCCGCCGGCATCGGATGAGACCCGTGGGCGTCAAAGAGCACCAGTTCTGTCGTGTCGGCATCCATGACTTTGTGCGCCAGATTGCCGACCAGCAGCGGAATGCCTTTGCGTACGCGCTTGGCCTCGGCGTGTTCCGCGAGCTTTTCCGTTTCGGCGGCAAAGCCCACGCACCAGGGGCCCTTGGGCAGCTTGGCGACCTCGGCCAGAATGTCGGGGTTGGGCTCGAACTCCATGACCGGCGCGCCGCCGCCTTCGCTGGTTTTCTTCAATTTTTGATCGCTGACGTTTTTTACCCGCCAATCGGCCACTGCCGCGACGGCGATAAAGACGTCTGCATCATGTACATTGGCCATGACGGCATCATGCATTTGGCGCGCCGTGTTGACGGACAGAGCCGTCACGCCGCGTGGCAAGGGCAGGGCGGTCGCGCCCGTCACCAAGGTCACGCGCGCACCGGCCTCGCGTGCTGCGCGGGCCAGGGCATAGCCGGTCTTGCCGGACGAACGGTTGCTCAGCACACGTACCGGATCGACGGGCTCGGACGTTGGGCCGGCCGTCAGCAGAATATGGCGGCCAGCCAGGACTTTAGGCTGGAAAAAGGCCACCAGGTCCGTCAACAGCTCGTGAGCCTCCAGCATGCGGCCGTCTCCGGTCTCGCCGCAGGCCTGTTCGCCTGATGCCGGGCCCAGCACACTGACGCCATCGGCGCGTAACTGGGCCACATTGCGCTGTGTCGCTGGATTGGCCCACATCTCGCGATTCATGGCGGGCGCTACCAATAGCGGACAGGCACGCGCCAGACACAGCGTCGAGAGCAGATCGTCGGCCAGGCCGTGCACCAGTTTGGCCATGAAGTCTGCACTGGCGGGAGCGATCAAGACCGCATCCGCACCGCGCGTCAGTTCGATGTGCGCCATGTTGTTGCCGATACGGGCATCCCATGCGTCCACGAACACCGGACGCCCCGACAGCGCCTGCATGGTGACAGGCGTGATGAAGTGCGTGGCTGCCTCGGTCATGACGACGTCGACGACGGCGCCTTGTTCTGTCAGGCGCCGCACCAGTTCGGCAATCTTGTAGCAAGCAATACCGCCGGTCAGACCGAGGACGATGCGTTTGCGGGCGAGGTCGAGCATGGGGATATATGAAAATTCCGAATTCCGCCATTATGCGGCAAAAACCCTCTGGCTCGCCCGGCTGCCTGGGGGCGGGCGGTGCTCAGACGTAGCAAGGCCCCTCGATCAGGGGATGTTTGGCCAGGAACGCCGGGTCGGGGCGCAAGCCTATGCCCGGTCCAGCCAGCGGTTCAACGCAGCCTTGAGCATCCAGGCGATAGGGCAAGACGTCCGCCAGGTGGTCGCGAAATGGATTCAACTGGGTCACGTCGGCTTCGAAATAGCCGGGATTGTCGACCGCGCACAAATAGTGGATCGAGGTCGCCATATTGATGGCCGTGGCCGAGGTATGGGGATTGACGGTCAGTTTCTGGGCCGACGCCATGGCGGCGATACGCATCCCCTCTGTGATGCCCCCAGTCTTGGACAGGTCCGGCTGCAAAAATCCCACACTGCCGTCTTCTAACAACGGGCCGAATTCATAACGGGTGTAGTGATTTTCGCCTGCCGCCAGGGGGACACGGCCGAGCCGTGCGGCACTGGCATAGGCGTGCCGGTCCCAGGCGGGAAAAGGCTCCTCCAGCCAACTGACACCGAGTTCTTCGTAGGCCGGCATGACACGGCGCACATCATCCAAGGTGTAGCCCGTGTTGGCATCCACCAGCAGATCGATTTCATCGCCCAGCGCCTGCCGTACGGCGCGCACGCGTTCTACGTCCTGGCGTGCCGTGTCGCCCACACGCAGCTTCAACGCGCGAAAACCCAGCTCCACCAAGGCGCGAGCCTCGTCAACGAGGGATTCCGGCGCTTGCCATCCCAATGCGATACCGCCCGCATAGGCTTTGATCGGTTTGGGTGTGCCGCCGAGCAATTGGCACAGCGGCCATTGGGTCGCTTGGCAGCGGATGTCCCACAACGCCAGGTCCAGTCCGCTGAGCGCCAGCGCTGCTGCGGCGCCCATGCCGTGGCTGGCCAATTGCATTTTGTAGACGCGATGCCAGACGCCCGCGACGTCCGTGGCGTCCATGCCCAGCACCAGTTCGCGCAGAGTGGTGTCGATCAAACGCGCGATCGCACCGGGACACCGTCCGTGATGGGCCTCGCCCCAGCCCACCAGGCCGTCGTCGGTTTCGACGCGTACCAGCACCGCGTCGCGTTTGACGCTGCGGCCGATGCCCAGGCGTACTGATTTTTCAGCAGGAACAGGAAAGGAGATGGGCACGGCGCGTATGTCGGCAATTCGCATGACGGATCTCACGAGGTAGATTGAGGGGAGGACAGCACATGAGGGTTGACGATGTTGGGTGCGGGGTCGCCACGCAATAGCGCCAATAAATTGGCAATCGCGCCTTCGCTCATGCGCCGCATGCTGGAATCGGTGATGCCTGCAATGTGCGGCGTCAACAGCAGATTCGGGACATCGAGTGCCGGGCTGTCCGCAGGGAGCGGCTGAATGTCATGTACATCCAGCGCGGCTCCGCCTAAATGGCCGCGGCGCAAGGCATCCAACAACGCAGCGGTCTCCACGACGGGGCCGCGCGACACATTGATGAGTATTGCGCCAGGCTTCATGCTGTTGATCATGCCGGCATTCGCCAGCCCGCGCGTCTCATCGGTCAACGGGCAGCACAGCACAACGATGTCAGCGTTGGCGAACAAGGCCTCTCGCGCAGCGGGCTGTACGCCCGGCGGCAAGGATTCCGGACGGCGGGTCAGGCCCAGCACCGACATGCCCAGGCCCGCTGCGGCCTGCGCCAGCCGGCTGCCGATTGCGCCTACCCCTACGATGCCGCAAGTCATTCCCTCCAGTTCGGCGGTGTGGTCCGCCAACGGCCGTGCGGCGCTCCAGCCGGCATGACGCAGCTCGGCGTCGATAGCGGCGAGTGGCCGGCGCAGAGTGAGCATGGCCGCCAGGCAATACTCGACCACGGCAGACGTGTTCGATCCGGGAACATTGGCGACGGGGATTCGATGTCGATCGGCTGCCTCCATGGGGATCATGTCCAGTCCGACACCATGTCGCACCACAGCCCGCAAATGGGGAGCATGATCAAAGATATCTGCGGGCAATTGGGCGCGGACGACGAGACCGTGTACGTCCGCAACGTATCGACGCAGTGTGTCCGCGGACGTGTCGGGCGCGATGATCAGATCGACCTGCGCTGCGAGTTTCGGTTGGATATCGGGATGAATAGGATTGGTGAGCAGGACACGAGGCTTAGCTGTCATCTGATGCTCCGGCGGCGACGGGATTGCTTAATGTGCCCAGCTTGCTGAGCGAAATCGACACGGTATCGCCGGCTTTTAACCATGCCGGGGGTTGATGGGCGCCCGCCACACCGGCAGGCGTGCCTGTGGCAATGATGTCGCCTGGATCCAAAGGCATGCGTGCCGAGGCATACTCGATCAGTTCGGCAATGTTGAACAGCATGCTGCGCGTGCTGGACTGTTGCAGGACACGTCCATCGATGTCCAGATGGATATCCAGTGCATAGGGATCCGGGATCTCATCGGGTGTCACCAGCCATGGGCCCAGAGGACCAGACGTAGGCTGATTTTTCCCGCGTACAAAGCCGCTGTCGGCTTTGACCAGTGTCGTGGCGCTGACGTCGTTGATGATGGTGTAGGCGGCCACGTGTTTCATGGCGTGTTCACGCGACACGCGCAAGGCTGGCTTGCCGATGACGGCTGCCAGCTCGGCCTCGTAGGTGACATTGCCTGCATGGGGGAACACGCGAATGACATCATTCGGACCGATCACGGTGCGCCCGGATTTGACGAAGATCACAGGCTCCGCAGGCGAGGCCATGTCGCGTTCGGCTAGCGCATCATGGTAGTTGAACGCGGCACCGACGATCTTGCCGGGACGAGGCAAGGGGGCGGCCAGGCGCAACGAGTGTAGAGGCAGCCGCGCACTTTCATCGATGAGCGGCGCAGCGGCAACACGCTGGGCGATGTTGGCTAGCCCGTACTCGACCCAGCCCATCAGCGTGTCCGGCAAGTCCGCGTAATGCGCCGAGCAGGCGGGATGCCGGACGTCGGCCACCCAGGCGTCCGGGGCCGTGGGATCGCCTGGCAGTATGCCGGGCACGATACGCCCGGCTGCGTCATAGTAGGAAACGAAGCGCATAGTCGTCAGGCCACGCGATATTGATCGAGGATTTCACGCCGTATGTCGATACCCAGTCCCGCGCCGGCCGGCACCTGTACGATGCCTGCCTTCTGCACGATAGGCTCGGTCGACAAATGATCGCGGAACGGGTTCTCGCACTGTTCGAATTCGAGCAGCGGCGGCATGGGGCGAAAGCTCGGCGGTTGGTCCGGCAGGGCCGCCAAAAAGTGCAGCGTGGCCGCCAGCCCGATGGCCGAACCCCATGCATGGGGCACGCATTCGACGCCATGCGCGGCCGCCAGCGTGGCGATCTTGCGGCATTCGCTGATGCCGCCGGCGGCGCATACGTCGGGCTGCACAATGTCCATGGCCTTGCGCACGACCAGATCGCGAAAACCCCATCGGGTAAATTCGTTTTCTCCACCTGCGACAGCCATGTCCAGCGCGCGCGTGACCTCGACATAGCCGTCGACATCTTCGGGCGAAATGGGCTCTTCGAACCATTCCACATTCAGTTGTTCCAGCTCGCGCCCCAGGCGTATCGCGGCCGGCACGGTGAAACAATGATTGGCATCCACCATCAACCGCACATCATCGCCGATGGCTTTGCGTACCGCGGCTACGCGTTCGATGTCCAGCTTGGGCGAACCCAGGCCGATTTTCATCTTTATGGCGGTGAAGCCTTCTTCCACGTAGCCGCGCGCTTCTTCGACGGCTTCTTCGATGAGCCGGTCCATATCGATGAAATACAGGCCGGTCGCATAGGCCGAGACTTCAGTCCGGTGAGCACCGCCAATAAGTTTATGGATCGGTTTGCCGCAGACCTTGCCGATGATGTCCCACAATGCGATGTCGATACCGCTCAGGGCAGAGATCGCCATGCCCTTGGATCCGTAGTCTTTGATACGGTTGTAGAGGTCTTCCCAGATCACCTCTACATCGAAGGCATCGCGTCCCACGATGCGTGGGCCGTATTGCGAGTCGATATAGGCGCGTGCCACCTGGGCGGGGCCATAGCATTCGCCCCAACCGACCACACCGTCCGTGGTTTCGATTTCGACAATGCACGAGCCGCGCGACTTGTACAACCATCCGCGCGATGAGGTAAAGGGACGCTCGACAGGCGCGCTGACAACATGGCAAGTAACTTTCTTGATGGTGCTCACATCCGACCTCATTTTGCTTTGAAGACTTTGGTTCCAACGTCATCCAGTGTTTTCTGGACGGCCAATACTTCTTTTTCCAGGGCGTCGCCAGAAAGGCCGTCCACGAGAAAACCGTTCTGTTCGGAAAAGGATTTGAAAGTAGGGCTCAAGATCGCGGCCTCAAAAGCCTGGATGAGCTTGTCGCGCACGGGACCGGGCAGGCCGGCGGGGCCGACGACATAAGCCATCTGCACCAAGGGGCCATAGGGAAACACGTCGTAGCCTTTTTCCTTGAAGGTCGGTACGTCGGGCATGACCTTCAGGCGTTGGGTGTCAAAGACGGCGATGGGTTTGACGTAGCCGGCTTCGATCTGGCCGCGGCTTTCCGAGGGCTTTAGCACCGCAGCCTGGATTTGTTTGCCGGACAAATCCGCGATGACTTTGGACCCGCCAGGGTAAGGCACATTGACGTAAGGCACGCCTGCGACGCGAGCCGTCATCTCGGCAAAAATATGGTTCAGATTATTGGTGCCTGGGGTGCCGATAGAGACCTTGCCCGGGTTCTTCTTCATGTAGTCGAGGAACGCTTCCAGGGTCTGCGCGGGACTTGATGCTGGCACCAGCAGGATGAGCGGATCGGTCGATACGCGTGCGATATGGGTGAATTGATCGTTGCGCAGCGGTGTCATTTTCTGGGCAATCTGAGCCAGCGTCGAACTCGTGCCCATGCCTATGACATAGCCGTCAGCCGGAGCATTGGCAACCTTGGTCAGGCCAATGGCACCGGTGGCGCCAGGGGCGTTCTCCACCACGATGTTGAACCCGTCTTTCGCCAGGATCTGCTGCAGCGCACGGGCGGCGATGTCGTTCGAACCCCCAGCATTCCAGGGCACGATGAATCGCACATCTCTCGTTGGGTAAGCATCGGCTGACCAGGCCGGCAGAGATACAGCAGTCAACGCGACAGCAAAAAACGCTTTTTTTATCAAGGACATGGTTGTCTCCTCCTTGGAGTTGGCCGATTTTCGGCTTGCTGTTTTGCAGTGATGCTAGCATTCGTTATAACAAACAACAATAGGGAAATGCCAATTTGCCAAGCGAGGCGGACAGTGCGAACATCCTGGTTCGCTATTCGTTGTAACAAAGGAGTTCTACGTGGGTGCAACCGGCCTGAAGCAAATCGAGAAATACACGCTGTGGGACCGGGCGTATGCCGAATTGCGGGGCGCGCTATTGGCCGGGCGTTTCGTGCCGGGGCAACGCATTTTGCTGCGCGACGTGGCTGGCGAATTGGGGATCAGCCTGACGCCCGTGCGTGATGCGGTGAATCATTTGATCGCCGAGCGTGTGCTCGAGCGCGGTACCGGGGGGCAGGGAGGTGGCGCCATTGTGCCGCCCATCGATCCTGATCAATTCCGCCAGTTGACCATCATGCGTGCAGATCTGGAGTCACGTGCCGCCTACGAGGCCGCGGCCCATGCAACCGATGCGGATGTCGCGTTGTTGCGCCAGCACCTGGCGCAGATGACGGATCACATCAATGAGGAACGGCGAGATCATTATCTGGAGATGCATCGCCGCTTTCATTTCGGTATCTACACACTGGCGCACATGCCCATCATCCAGGATGCCATTGAGACGCTGTGGCTGCGCTGCGGACCGGTCTTGACCATCGTCTTGCCGGAATATGTGCCGTACTTGAAAAAGACGGACTACCATGCCGCGGCGTTGGATGCCCTGGAGCGTCAGGATGCGCAGGGCGTAGCGGATGCCATCCGCCGCGATATTTCCGAGGCGGGGACATATATCCATCAATTGCTGTGCAGCCGCGAGGCTGCGGCGGTGGACACACAGGCGGGGTGAGGGCCGCCGCCTGTGCAGGCCTCAGTTGCGCGGCTTGCGTGCGCGCAGCAGTTCGTCCAGTACCAGCAGCACTGCACCGCAGGTAATGCAGACGTCGGCAATGTTAAAAGCGGGGTAGTACCAGTCGTTCCAGTAGAACAACAGGAAATCGATGACGTGACCGTAGACCACGCGATCGATCACATTACCCAGCGCGCCGCCGAGTATCAGCGTGAGCGCCAGGCAAAAGCGCGGCTGCGCCGTATTCCGGCGTAGCATCCAGACAATGACGACAGACGCGACGATGCCCAGTCCGGTGAACAGCCACCGTTGCCAACCGGCTTCGGAAGCCAGGAAACTGAACGCCGCGCCGCGGTTGTACATCAACGTGAAATCAAAAATCGGCAGCACATTGACGCGTTGGCCGTACGTGTAAGCCGAGTCGAAATACAGCTTGGTGATCTGGTCCAGGACGATCAGCAGCAAGGCGATCGATAACCAGCGCCCGGTGGTACGCGGCGCTGGTTGGATCGGCTCTCCTGGCCCACGGCCTGGCTGCGAGCTCGCATTGTTCATGGAGCCCGCCGAGGATTGGCTTGATACCTCACGCGACATGTGTCAGGCCTTGTCGCGCGGCTCACCCGAGCCAAACAAGTTGGACACGCAACGGCCGCAGATCTCGGGATGGTCCGCATCGCTGCCTACATCCAGACGCCAGTGCCAGCAGCGCTCGCATTTCTTGTTCGTGGACGGCGTGATCTCGATGCGCAAATCGCCTGTACCTGCATGGACCGTAGCGCGCGAGACGATCAACACGAATCGCAGATCGTCGCCCAGGCTTTCCAGGATGGCGCGATCGTCACCGTCGGCATGCAGATCGACTTCGGCTTGCAACGACGAGCCGATACCGCCTGCCGTGCGGACTTCTTCGAGCTTGCGCTGTACGTCGGCACGGATGGCGCGCAGACGCGCCCACTTGCCGGTCAACGCCTCGGCATACGGCGGCAGCGTGTGGAACACCTCGGTGAAAATCGTGACGCGCGGTGCATCGGCCTGGTGTTTCAGCGCCGAATCGACCAGGACTTTCCAGGCTTCTTCGGCAGTGAACGACAGGATGGGGGACATCAGCTTGAGCAGTGTCTGCGTGATTTCCAGCAGCGCCGTCTGTGCCGAACGGCGCGCTACGCTATCGGTGGCGGTGGTGTACAGGCGGTCCTTGAGGATATCCAGATAGAACGCGCCCAGATCCTCGGAGCAGAACGTCTGCAAACGCGAGACAGCGGGGTGGAAGTCATAGCGTTCGTACTGTGCGATGACTTCAGCCTGCATTTGCGCCGTCATGGCCAATGCGTAGCGGTCGATTTCGAACAGCTCGTCATACGGCACTGCCTGGCTGACGGCATCGAAGTCGGCCAGATTGGCCAACAAGAAGCGCAGCGTGTTGCGAATGCGGCGGTAGCCCTCGACCACGCGTTTGAGGATCTCGTCGGAAATCGACAGCTCGCCGGAGTAGTCCGTCGAGGCGACCCAGAATCGCAAGATCTCGGCGCCGAGCGAGTCGGACACTTTTTGCGGGGCGATGACGTTGCCCACCGACTTGCTCATCTTGCGGCCTTGGCCATCGACCACGAAACCGTGCGTCAACAGGGCCTTGTACGGCGGTTGGCCATACAGCATGCAGCCGGTCAGCAGCGACGAGTGGAACCAGCCGCGGTGCTGGTCGGAACCCTCCAGGTACAGATCAGCCGGCCAAGCCAATTCCGCGCCGTGCGAGCCGCCCAGAACCTGGTCTTTGCCGCCCAGCACGGTAGCGTGCGTGGTGCCCGAGTCGAACCAGACATCGAGGGTGTCTCGGTTCTTTTCGTATTGATCGGCCTCGTCACCCAGCAGGTTGCGCGGATCGAGCGACTGCCAAGCCTCGATGCCGTGTTGTTCAACACGTTGCGCGACTTGTTCCAGCAATTCGACGGTACGCGGATGCAGGGCGCCGGTTTCCTTGTGCACGAAAAACGCCATGGGCACACCCCATTGGCGTTGGCGCGACAAGGTCCAGTCGGGCCGGTTGGCGATCATGGCGTGCAGGCGGGCACGGCCCCAGGACGGATAGAACGCCGTTGCATCGATGCCGGCCAAGGCGCTCTCGCGCAGCGTGAGACCGCCATCGGCAGGCTTGACGTCCATGCCGGCAAACCATTGGCTGGTGGCGCGGTAGATGACGGGGGTCTTGTGGCGCCAGCAGTGCATATAGCTGTGCGACAGTTTTTGCACATCCATCAGCGAGCCCGCGGCCCTCAGGGCCTCGACGATGCGCGGATTGGCATCCCAGATGGACAGGCCGCCGAACAGGGGCAGGGTCTCGGCATACTTGCCGTCGCCCAACACGGGATTCAGGATCTGATCGTCGGGCAGGTCGTGCGCCTTGCACGACACAAAGTCCTCGATACCGTAGGCGGGGGCCGAGTGCACGACACCGGTACCGGTGTCGATCGTGACATAGTCGCCCAGGTAGATCGGCGAGGTGCGGGCATACCCTGCATCCGCCGAGGCCAGCGGATGATGGAAACGCAATCCATCGAGCGCAGCGCCCGTGGTGGTGGCGATGATTTCGCCTTGCAGATTCCAGGCTTTCAGGCAGGCCTCTACGCGCTCGCTGGCCAACAGCAGCAGCGAACCATGCGCCGTTGCCGGCGTGACGCGCACCAGCGCGTATTCCAGCTCAGGGTGCACATTCAACGCCTGGTTGGCAGGAATCGTCCACGGCGTCGTGGTCCAGATCACCACTGCGCCATCATCGACAGAATCCAGGCCAAAGGCCTTTGCCACGCCCGGCTTATCTGCGAAGGGGAACGCGACGTCGATCGCCGGATCCACGCGATCGGCGTATTCGACCTCGGCCTCGGCCAACGCCGATCCACAGTCGAAACACCAATTCACGGGCTTCAGGCCACGGAATACGTAGCCCTTTTGCAGGATGCCGCCCAGCGCACGGATCTCGTTCGCCTCGTTGCTGTAGTTCATGGTCAGGTAGGGGCGATCCCACTCGCCCAATACCCCCAGACGCTTGAAGTCCTTGCGTTGGCGATCAATTTGTTCCAGCGCGTAAGCCCGTGCTTTGGACTGGACCTCCGTCACGGGCAGGTGCTTGCCGAATTTCTTTTCGATCTGGATCTCGATCGGCATGCCGTGACAGTCCCAGCCCGGCACGTAGTGCGCGTCGTAGCCGGCCATGTTGCGGCTCTTGACGATAATGTCCTTCAGGATCTTGTTGACTGCGTGACCAATGTGGATGTCGCCGTTGGCATACGGCGGTCCGTCGTGCAGCACAAAGCGCGGCCGGCCACGGCTGGCGGCGCGTATGGCTTGATACACGTGGTTTTCTTCCCACTGGGTGACCCAGGCGGGTTCGCGTTTGGCAAGATCACCTCGCATCGGAAAGGAGGTGTCGGGCAGATTGAGGGTTTTTTTATAGTCCATGAACGGCAAAATAGGCACGCGCGTTTTGCGCGTCGTCGGCGATGGCGGCTGTCAGGGAAGGCAGATCGGGAAATTTTTCTTCGTCCCGCAATTTGTGCAGGAACTCAACGCGTATGAGTTTACCGTATGCGTCAGCCGGGCCATCGAGCAGGTGTGACTCTAATAGCACACGTCCGTGGTCCTCGACGGTGGGACGGACTCCCAGACTGGCGACGGCGGGGCGCGGTTGCTCGCCCAATCCATGTACTCGCACTACATAAATCCCCGAGCGCGCGGCACAGCGTGGCGCAACGCGCAGGTTCAGAGTGGGAAAACCGAGCGTACGGCCGAGTTTCTGGCCGTGAATCACGTGTCCGCTGATCTGGAATGGACGTCCCAGCAGATGCTCGGCTCGATCCAGGTCGCCCACCGCGAGTGCGGTGCGGACCTCCGAGCTCGATACCCGATGCCCTTGGCGGTCGGTCACGTCAGCGATCGTCTGCACCTCGAACCCGTGCACCATGCCCGCCTCGCGCAGCAGATCTACGTCGCCGCTGCGCTTGCGGCCAAAGCGGAAGTCTTCTCCCACCAGCAGCCAACGTGTCTGCAGGCCGCCCACCAAGAGTTCCTCAATGAAGGCGTTGGCAGACATATCCGCGAATCGCGCATTGAATCGCTCGATGATGATCTGCGCCATGTCCTGGCTGGCGAGCGCTTCGAGTTTGTCGCGCAAACCCGAGATGCGCGTCGGCGCCAATTCCGGCCGTTGGTTCAACGTGGCGAAATATTCACGGGGATGTGGCTCGAATGTCAGCACCGAGGGCAGCAGTCCGCGTTCGCGGGCCGCCTGCCGTACTCGCGCCAGAATGGCCTGATGACCGCGATGAACGCCGTCAAAATTGCCGATTGTCAGCGCGCAAGGGGATCGCCGCGCAGGCGGCGGGACCGATCGATAGAGTTGCAGCAAGGTTTTCACAACCGAGAGTTTACAATTTTAGGTTGGTTTGCCTTGGAATATCTCATCTTGCCGGAATCCTCAACTTTAAAACGTCGCCTGGTTATCCTCATTTCGGGGCGGGGCAGCAATATGCAAGCCCTGGTTCACGCCTGTCGCGACGAGGCATGGCCCGCCGAGGTCTGCGCCGTCATTGCCAGCCGCCCCGATGCGGCCGGGCTGTCATGGGCGCGCGAACAGGGCATCGCCACCGGCGCGCTGTATCACAAGGATTTCCCTAGCCGGGAAGCTTTCGATACGGCCCTGGCCGAGGAAATCGACCGGTACCAGCCTGATTATGTGTTGTTGGCTGGTTTCATGCGCGTCCTGACCCCGGGGTTTGTGAATCACTACGCCGGCCGGTTGGTGAATATTCATCCCTCGTTGCTGCCCATGTTCCCTGGCTTGCATACGCACGCTCAGGCGTTGGCGACGGGAGTGCAACTGCACGGATGTACCGTGCATTTTGTGACGCCGGTGCTGGATCACGGACCCATCATCGCGCAGGGCTGCGTCCCTGTCCGGGCGGGTGATACACCTGATATCCTGGCTGATCGCGTACTGGCCGTTGAGCACCAGGCCTATCCCGCAGCGGTTCGCTGGCTGGTCGAGGGCAGGGTGCATATGACGGTCGATCATCGTGTCGAGGTCGATGGCGATCCGCAACGTTTGTTTATCGGGGGCGAGGTCTGACGGCCTGACCATACCCCCCAGCGAAATCTCTCGTTATCATCCGCCGAGGCAGTTTGTCTCGGCCC
Source organism: Bordetella tumbae (assembly GCF_965139195.1). Classification (GTDB taxonomy): domain Bacteria; phylum Pseudomonadota; class Gammaproteobacteria; order Burkholderiales; family Burkholderiaceae_B; genus Bordetella_A; species Bordetella_A tumbae. Next base: position 84,439 of record NZ_CBCSJH010000012.1, read on the forward strand.
TGAATTTTGACCGGTCAAGGCGCCGCCTTGGCCACGCATGGAACCACAATGAGCAAGAATCCCGCCTCTCGGCAGCGTCCCGCAGGCGCTTTTTCCACGAACCGTTCTGAAACAGGCTCTCGTGGTGGAGCCCGTCGCACCTCCAGCGGGCCCTTTCGGTCCGAGGGACGATCTGGCTATTCGGACCGGCCTCGGCCCGAAGGACGCTCGGGNGNCTCNGATCGGTCTCGGTCCGAGGGACGATCTGGCTATTCGGACCGGNCTCGGCCCGAAGGACGCTCGGGTGGCTCGGATCGGTTTCGCTCCGAAGGACGACCTGGCTATTCGGACCGGCCTCGGCCTGAAGGGCGCTCGGGCGACTCGGATCGGTCCCGCTCCCAGGGGCGCCCCGGCCAGCCCCGGTCTCAGCCCGACACGCAGCCTCGCACGCCGCGCGCCGTGATCCGTATCGATCAGGTTCAGCGTGTCTTGGGCGAGATCCTGCAATGGACCTACCCCGCCGATGCCACCTTGTCGCACTGGTTCCGTGCTCATCCCACGCTGGGTGGGCGCGACCGTGGCGAGGTGGCCGAGGCCGTGTACGACGTGCTGCGCCACTTGCGCCGCTATCGTCAACTCGCCGAAAGCGGCAGCGGCCCGGCCTCGCGCCGCCTGGCAATCCTGGGCTTGGCGGCTACCTTGGGTGCGGCGTTTTTAGAAGACGGTCTGGATCCCTCCGAGCACGATTGGCTGCAACGCGTCAGCCGCATCAACCCCGCCACATTACCCCGTGCCGTCCGTACCAGCATGCCCGATTGGCTGGACGAACGTCTGGGCAAACTGGATGATCCAGAATCGCTGATGTCGGCGCTCAACCGCCCGGCAGCGCTCGATTTGCGGGTCAACCCCCTCAAGATGGAACGCGAGGCGGCGCTGGCTGCCTTGGGCGACGGTCCCGCGGCGCGTTTTGAGCCCCAGGCCACCCCGTATTCCCCGTGGGGTATCCGGCTGGCCGGCAGGCCAGCGGTCAATCGGTGGCCGTTATTCGAGAACGGCAGCCTGGAAGTCCAGGATGAGGGCAGCCAGCTACTGGCTTTGCTGGTCGGCCCGCGCCGCGGCGAGATGATTATCGATTTCTGCGCCGGGGCGGGCGGTAAAACGTTGCTCTTGGGCGCGCTGATGCGTTCTACCGGGCGTTTGTATGCCTTTGATGTCTCGGCCGCCCGGTTGGCGCGCGCCAAACCCCGTTTTGCCCGCAGCGGGCTATCCAACGTGGTGCCGGTGGCGATCGACAGCGAAAACGATGCGCGCGTAAAACGCCTGGCAGGCAAAGCTCAGCGCGTACTGGTCGATGCCCCTTGCAGCGGGATTGGCACATTGCGCCGCAATCCCGATCTGAAATGGCGTCAGCATCCCGAGGCCTTGGCGGAATTGGGGGCGCTGCAGACGCGTATCCTGAATAGCGCCGCACGTTGCGTTGCCCCGGGCGGGCGCCTGGTGTATGCCACCTGCAGCTTGCTGGCCGAGGAAAATGAGATCCAGGTGCAGCAGTTCCTGGACACGCACCCCGATTTCGAGCGCCTGGATGCTGCTGAAATTTTGGCCAGCCGTTGTCCGGAACTCGATCTCGAGGGCCCCTACGTCCAGTTGCGTCCCGACGTACACGGCACGGATGGTTTTTTCGCTGCCGTGTTAGAGCGTAAAAAGACGGGGGCTGCGGCACCGGTGTCCGATGAGACGGCGTCTACGTCTGACGAAGCTGGGTCTGCCTCCGCGGATAGTGAATCTGTGGCTGTTGAGAGCGAGCTCGTCGCTGATAGTGGGTCCACTGCCGGTCAGACCGAGCCTGCCTCCGTTGACACAGGCGCCGGCCCCGCGGGAGCCAAACTTGCTCCTGCCGAAACCAAGCCGTCTGCCGAATAACCCTGCCACTAGGACGGAAAAGCCACAGTTCGTCTGGCAGCTTGTTGCAAAATGTGTTTTTGGCGTGGCATCATCGACATGCCGCCTCGCCCGGGGCAGAGGCCCGCTCCGCGGGTCGAAATTCTCCCCCCGGGCCGGGTATCGCAGCTTAGTCCTTGATTTATCACAAAAACTATTTTGAAATCCCGCTGTCATAAGCAAGTCAGGTACGCTAAACTGCGTTCCATTCCTTTACGCGAGGGTCGCAAAAAGCTTTATGGATCAATTCCTTTCCTTCCTCTCCGGCGGGTTTACCCAAGCCAGCTGGTGGCAGATTGTTCTGTTCACCTTGGTGATGACGCACGTCACCATCGTGGCGGTCACGATCTTCCTGCACCGCAGCCAGACGCACCGCGGTCTCGACTTACACCCCGCAGTAATGCATTTCTTCCGGTTCTGGCTCTGGATGACGACGGGCATGGTCACAAAGGAATGGGTCGCCATTCACCGTAAGCACCACGCCAAATGCGAAAAAGAGGGCGATCCTCATTCGCCGATGCTGTTCGGTGTCTGGAAGGTATTGTTCCGTGGCGCTGATCTGTATCGCGTAGAGTCTGCCAACAAGGAAACCATGGCTAAATTCGGCCACGGTACGCCGGACGACTGGCTCGAGCAAAACGTCTACACCAAGCACAGCCTGTGGGGCGTGCTCACCATGCTGGCGATCGACGTGGCCCTGTTCGGCGCGATCGGCTTGACGGTCTGGGCGGTGCAAATGGCCTGGATTCCGTTCTGGGCGGCGGGGGTGGTCAACGGTATCGGCCACTTCTGGGGCTATCGCAACTACAACAGCCCGGACACCAGCACCAACGTATTTCCCTGGGGCATCGTGATCGGTGGCGAAGAACTGCACAACAACCACCACGCTCATGGCACGTCGGCCAAGTTCTCGGCCAAGTGGTACGAGATCGATATCGGCTGGGGCTACATCCAGGTGCTGAAGTTCTTCGGCTTGGCCAAGGTCCGCAAGGTCGCGCCCAAGCTCAAGCTCGAAACGAACACCAAGGCCATCGATCTGCGTACGCTGCAAGGCGTGATCACGCACCGTTACGAGGTCATGGCTCGTTACGGCGAGATCATCAAGACCACGCTGCGCGAAGAGCTCGGCAAGGACCACAGCGCATCGCGTTTGCAGCGTGTCCGCCGTTGGCTGCACCGCAACGAGGATGTCCTGCATCCCGAGCAGCGCGCCGAGGTCGATCAGGCCATCGCACACAACAAGTCGTTGTCCACCCTGGTGCAAATGCGCCGTGAGTTGGGCCGCTTGTGGGAAAGCTCCAGCGCCAGCAGCGAGCAACTTTTACATGACCTGCAGGCCTGGTGCCAGCGCGCCCAGCAAAGCGGCATCGCCGGGCTCGAGCAATTTGCGCAACGTCTCAGCCGCTACGCGGCATGATGCTAGAGCAACTCAATCCCGAACAACGCGCCGCAGTAACGCTTGATCCGCAGCACGCCCTGGTTCTCGCCGGGGCGGGTAGCGGCAAGACACGGGTCTTGACGACCCGCATGGCCTGGCTGATTCAAACCGGTCAGGCCAGTCCATTTGGGCTGCTGGCTGTCACGTTTACCAACAAGGCTGCGCGCGAGATGCTGTCGCGCATGTCGGCGATCTTGCCGATCGATACGCGCGGTCTGTGGATCGGTACCTTTCACGGGCTGTGCAATCGCATGCTGCGTGCGCATCATCGTGATGCGGGTCTGCCGCAATCCTTTCAGATTCTCGATACTACCGATCAATTGGCGGCCATCAAGCGCCTCTTGAAAGCCAACGGTATCGACGACGAAAAATATCCCCCTCGCGACGTCCAGCGTTTTATCAGCGGCGCCAAAGAGGCGGGCGAGCGTCCCGGCGATATCGAGGCCTACGACAGCCATCGCCGCCGCTTGATCGAGATCTATCAGTTGTACGAGGCGCAGTGCCAGCGCGAGGGTGTGGTCGACTTTGCCGAGTTGCTGTTGCGTGCGTACGAGCTATTGACGCGCAACGCACCGGTACGCGAACACTACCAGCGTCGTTTTCGTCACATCCTGGTCGACGAGTTCCAGGACACCAATACCCTGCAATACAAGTGGCTCAAGCTGCTGGCCGGGGGCGGCGCTGCCATTTTTGCCGTGGGTGACGACGATCAGTCGATTTATGCCTTTCGTGGCGCCAACGTGGGCAACATGGCGGATTTCGAGCGCGACTATGCGCGCGGCACCGTCATTCGGCTGGAACAAAACTACCGGTCCTACGGCCACATCCTGGATTCGGCCAACGCCCTCATTGGCCACAATAGCGGCCGCCTGGGTAAGAACCTCTGGACCGAACAAGGCGAGGGCGAGCCCATCCGCGTCATCGAGCAACCCTCGGATGGCATGGAGGCCCAATGGTTGGTCGACGAGATGCGCTCGCTCATCAACGAGGGCAGCCTGCGTCGCGAGATCGCCGTTCTGTACCGCAGCAACGCACAATCCCGTGTGATCGAGCATGCGCTGTTTTCGGCCGGCATTCCGTACAAGGTCTACGGCGGCCTGCGCTTTTTCGAGCGCCAGGAAATCAAACACGCGTTGGCCTATTTGCGTTTGATGGCCAATCCCCATGACGACACGTCCTGGATGCGCGTTGTCAATTTCCCCACGCGCGGCATCGGTGCGCGCACGCTGGAACAGTTGGCCGATGCGGCCCGTACGCTCGACACGAGCCTCTATGGCGCCGTGGCCCGCGTGCCTGGAAAGGGCGGCGCCAATCTGGCTCAGTTTGCGCAACTGATCGGCCGTTTGACTGACGAAACTCGCGAACTGCCGCTGCCAGAGCTGGTCGAGCACATGCTCGAGACCAGCGGCCTCATTGAGCACTACAAGGCCGATCGCGATGGTGCCGAGCGTCTCGAAAACTTGAACGAGTTGATCACGGCCGCGGCGGTGTTCGCCTCGGAGGAAAACTTCGACGGTTTGCCTGCCGGTATCGTGCCCGAAGGCGCCGTCGACAGTACCTTGATGCCCGGCGTGGTCGATGCGCCGGCCGAGATCTCGACAGGCATGACGCCATTGGCCGCGTTCCTGTCACACGCCTCGCTGGAGGCGGGCGACAATCAGGCTCAGGCTGGTCAGGACGCCGTGCAACTGATGACCGTACATGCCGCCAAGGGGTTGGAGTTCGACGCGGTGTTCATCACCGGTCTCGAAGAAGGCTTATTCCCTCACGAGAACAGCATTCTCGAGGCCTCCGGGCTCGAGGAAGAGCGCCGTCTGATGTATGTGGCCATCACGCGCGCGCGCGAGCGTCTTTACCTCACCTTGGCGCAGAGCCGCATGTTGCACGGCCAGACGCGCTACGCCATGCGGTCGCGGTTCCTGGACGAGATTCCGGAGCAACACCTGAAATGGTTGACCCCGCGAGGTGGTGTGGGCCATGCGCACGCCGGCTTTGGCGAATCGGCGGCTCGTGTCAGTCACGGCGACGCGTTCGGACGCCGTTCGACCGGAACGATCTCACCGCGGACGCCACGCGGCGTGACCTCGGGAGTGACCGTGGGCGACAAGCAATTCCGCATCGGCCAGGGCGTGCATCATGCCCGATTCGGTGATGGCACCATCATCGGCCTGAGCGGTTCAGGCCAGGATGCCCAGGCGCAAATCCAGTTCCGCGATGTGGGAGCCAAGACATTGGCACTGGGCATTGCCAAGCTGGATATCGTCCAAGGCTGATATTGTGGGCCGACGATAGGATGCGGATCAATGGATCTGCCACCCAACACATCGTCGGCCTGTTTTGCCAGTGGGCGATCAACTCATCCGCACCGCCATGCGTCGGCGCCATGCATATAGTCCCAACGCAATTACCACCAACGAAAAGCCTATCGTGGTCGATACCGGATCGGGATAGACCAACGCGAAACCAGCGACGATCAACATCGTGCGCTCGACCGCGTTGACTCGATCCAGCAGCCATCCTTGAAAGCCAATCGCCAACGCGAAAATGCCGCTTGCTGCGGTGAACGTGGCGGCGGCGATGCTCCACCAGTCAGCCCCCGCCAGCGCTTTGGTCGAACCCATCAGCAGCAATCCCTGGCCACCCGGATCCAGCACAAAAATAAAGGGCACCAAAAATGCCGGGATGGTGTATTTCCAACACTGCATGGTGGTCTTGTAGGGATCTCCGCCGGTGATCGCCGAAGCGGCGAATGGCGAGAGGGCCGTGGGCGGTGAAACCTCCGATAATACGGCGTAGTAAAAAATGAACATATGCGCGGCGAAATCCGGCACGCCCAGCTTGATCAATGCAGGCGCCGTGATGACGGCGCAGATGATGTAGGAAGCGGTCACGGGCACGGCCAAGCCGATGATCCAGACGACCAGCGCGGTATAAATCGCCGTCAACAGCAGCGACCCGGCTGCGTAGTCGATCACAATGCCGCTGAATTTCAGCCCGAGCCCGGTCAGCGTGACGACGCCGACGATGATGCCTGCGCCGGCGCAGGTCGCGCCCACGCTCAACATGCCGAGCGAGCCCGCTTTCAACGCCTGTATCAGCGGTGAGTTGAACAAATGCTCGGCTATACGCCCCTTGCCGCGGAACAGATCGCGAGAGATCATCGCCGTTTCCGGACGCAGAAAGCTCGTCAAGAAAGACACCACCGTGGCCCAGAACACGGACAGTACCGGCGAGAAACCCAGCAGCATGAAAGCGATGATGGAAACCAGCGACAGAAAGTGGTACCAATAGCGTCGCGTCAGGTTCCAGACTGTGTCTACGCGCTTGATATCGACGTTGCGCATTCCGTACTTGTGCACGTCGATCTCGACCATGAAGAACAGCGCCAGATAAAAAAGCAGCGTCGGGATGACTGCCATCAGCAGCACGTCCAGATACGAGATGTGCAGGAACTCGGCGATGATAAAAGCCGCAGCCCCCATCACCGGCGGTGAGATGATCGCCCCCAGACCTCCAGCTGATAACAGACCTCCTGCCGCGTTGCGCGCATAGCCGACTTTAGCCAGCATCGGCCACGCTACGGTACCCAGGGTCACGGTCGTGGCTACGCCCGAGCCTGATGGTCCACCCAGCAGAAAAGAGGCCAGCACCACGGTGCGTCCTGCTCCCGCGGGTTTGCCGCCCATCGCCGAAAAAGAGAAATCGATATAGAACTTGCCGGCACCCGAAAACTGCAGAAACGCGCCGAAAATCGTGAACAGAATGATCAACGACGAAGACACATCGACAGCCACCCCGTAGATACCCTCGAGCGTCATATACATGAAGCCCACCAGACGGCCCAGGTCATAGCCTCGATGCGTCCAGGGATGAGGCAGATAGTTGCCCAGAAAGGCGTACAGCAGAAAGCAGCTGGATATGACGGGCAGAATCCAGCCTATGGTACGGCGCATTGCCTCCATGACTAACAGAATCAAGGCCGAGCCGAATGCGATGTCCCAGGCATTGGGAAAGGTATTGCGGTCGGTGAATTCGTCGCCTCCCAGCAGCAGATAGACCACGGTGGCCACCGCCAATGCCGACATCAGCCAATCCCACCACATGATGCGATGCCGATAACGTTTGGCGATGGGGAACATCAGAAAACACAGCGCCAGCACCATGCTCACGTGCAAGGGGCGCAGCGCCTGAGTGGGCACGATCGCGTAGGCGGCATATAGATGGAAAAGCGACATCAATACCGCCAGCACCGCCAGAAACACACCCAGCGTGCCGCCGATATGATTGATCGCGCCTTCTTCTTCCTCGATGTATTGCTCGGCCTTGCGCAAGGCTTCGTCACTGACATGTGCGGAATTCTGTTCGTTGGATTCGGTCATGCCGGGGTCTCTCTTCCAGGATGCGGTTGCGGCAATGGTGTGCCGACGCCGGTCCCGCCGCAGGCGGGACCGGCATGAGGCGGAGCCTGCTTAATCGAGCGAGGCGCCGCGTTCCTGGAAATACTTGGCCGCCCCGGGGTGAAAGGGAATAGGACTGGCGGCCGATTTTTGCTTGTCGAGCGCAAAATCCGCCGTGATCTTGTGTACGGCGATCAGATCGTCACGGCTTTCGAAGATGGTCTTGACGATGTTATAGGCTGTTTTGTCGTCCATCTCCTCGTTAGCCACCAGCAGGTTCATCACGTTGGCATTCTTGTTGTCGGTCTTCATGCCGCGGTAGACGTCTTTGCCGATGACCGATTGCACGTAGAGTTTGCCGTACTTCTCGTTCATGGCCGGCACCAGATCGGCGTTGTCTATCATCAGCAACGTTGTCCCCGGCGTGTTGGCCAGGTCTGTCACTGCTGCAGTGGGCAGGCCGCCCACCCAGAAGAACGCGTCGATCTTGTTGTCTTTCAAGGCATTGACCGATTCGGCCACGCTCAGGCGTTCGCGTTGGACATCTTTGTCGCGATCCAGTCCAGCGGCCTCCAGCTCGCGAAACGCCATCACTTCGGTTGCGCTGCCGGGCGATCCCGTCGATATGCGCTTGCCTTTCAGATCCGCGAATTTTTCTATGTTCTTACCCTGCAGCGTGACGACGTGCATGCTGTTGGGGTACATGATCATCAGTGTGCGCAGTGCTTGTTTATTGCCCTTGAATTTGTCTTTGCCCTGGTAGGCGTCCAGTGCGGCATCGGACATGGTCATGCCGATATAGCTGTCGTCTGAGCCCACCAATTTGAGATTGTCCACCGATCCGCCGGTGACTTCTGCCGTCGCCTCCAGGCCTGGGACCTTCTTGGACAGGATGGACGCCATGCCGCCGCCGATCGGGTAATAAACCCCGCCCGTGCCGCCTGTTGCAATGGAGAGGTTCTCGGCCCCGGCCGTCTGCACGGCCAGCAACGAGAAACCCAGGATACATGCAAACCTCTTTACTGAAAGCTTCATGTGGTCTCCTCGTGCGCTGGGTCAGGCATCGTCGCGAGAGGAATGCCTGCCTGTTTGCGCTTTTTGCTTGTGTGGACTCGGGCGAGTCCTGCCCCTGTTTAACTCGCGTGCAAGCGAAGCGTCAATCGGGACTTTCTCGCCGAAGGGTGTCACAACAACGCGGAGATATCCCCGAGCGCCGCATTTTTGCAGCCTGCTTCAGGACTGAGGAGCCGACGCGTCGCTGATCCGCTGAGACAGGCGCGTGCAAATCTCAGCCAGCATCTGTTTGATCTGCTCGGTATTCGGTGTAGGCGTACCGTCGATGCGGGCAATATGCGGGATATTGATGGCGGCGACCACGCGTTGCCCTTGGCCCCACACAGGATGAGCGATATTCGTCACGCCTTGGATCTGGATGCTGGGCATCATGGCGTAGCCCGTCTGGCGCACCGTCTCCAGCAATGAGAACAATTGCCCCGGATCCATGTCGAGCTCGCCTTCAACATGGATGTGGCTGCTCAGCATGCGCGTGCGCGTCACCTCGTCTTGATGGGCCAACAGGACGTGGCCGGAGGACGTATCGGTCAGCCCCATCACGACACCGACCTTCAGGCCGAACGACCAGCGTTCCGGGCTGTCGGCCTGCGCCACGACGACGACGCGGCCGTTTTGATAGATGGCCAGATGGGCGGATTGACGTGTGCGCTCGGCCAACTCTTGCAGCAACGGCAATGCCGCACTCACGAGCGATTTGAGTGGCGGTTGGCGGTTTGCCAGGGTGAACATTTTCAGCGTCAGCGTGTAGCGGTCGTTTTCGTCGGCCTGGATATAGCCGCGATGCTGCAGTGTCACGACCATGCGGAAAATCTCGTTGACGTTGCGTCCGAGGACCTGGCTGAGCTGATTCAACGTATAGCCCTGCGCACTGGCGCTGAGCGCTTCCAGGATGTCCAGGCCTTTTTCCAGCGCGGGCGCGCTGTAGCGTGCGGCCTTTTCGGCCAGCGCTTCATCTGCGGCGTGGTGCGTCGGCAAGGTCTCTGCGGAAGGGATGGAGGTATTCATCTGTGGGGAACGAAGTGGCAGGGGAGCGGAAAACGGCACTGCTTTATCGATGTGCGGATGTGAGTCTGGAACGATATTTTATATTTAAAAATATATCTTATATGTAAAAATAATAGAGGGAAATTTTGATGGAGGACATGCGTTTTTCTCCCAAGGAAAACAAAAAAATACTATAGTAATAACGTGATAACACGCAATATATGATAGAAAGCATTTTTCATATATAAAAATAAAATCTATTCAATCAATAGACCGGAGACATGATGGCTGATCGTTTGGCAGGAAAAATTGCTTTGGTGACGGCTGCGGGGCGGGGTATCGGCCGCGCGACGGCGGAGTTGTTCATTGCTGAGGGGGCACGCGTCATCGCCACCGATATCAAGCCAGCGTTGTTAAGTGATCTCCGCGGTTGCGAAACACGGCAGCTGGATGTGATGGATTCCCAGGCGATTAGCGCGTTGGCGGCCGAGTTGGGCGATATCGACGTGCTGTTCAATTGCGCGGGCTATGTGCATGACGGCAACATTCTGAGTTGCGATCGCCAGGCTTGGGATTTTTCTTTTACGTTAAACGTCACTGCCATGTACGAGACGATCCGTGCATTTTTACCGGGTATGCTGCGCCAGGGCCGTGGCTCTATCATCAACATGGCCTCAGCCGCATCCAGCGTCAAAGGGGTGCCCAATCGATTCGCATACGGCGCGAGCAAGGCCGCTGTGGTCGGCCTGACCAAATCCATCGCCGCGGATTTTGTCGGGCAGGGTATCCGCTGCAATAGTATTTGTCCCGGTACGGTCGAGTCCCCGTCCTTGCAAGAGCGCATTGCCGGGCAGGCGGACAAATATGGAAAATCCGTAGAACAGGTGCGGGCAGATTTCGTGTCCCGCCAACCCATTGGGCGAGTAGGCAAGCCGCAAGAGATTGCCGCCTTGGCGTTGTATCTTGCGTCAGACGAGTCCAGCTTCACGACCGGCACGACGCAGATCATTGACGGCGGCTGGTCGAACTGAGTAGATAGTCCTGCATCTTGATAAGGAGTTTGTGTTGAAACTGTTGCGATACGGCCCTGTGGGCCAGGAAAAGCCCGGTCTGTTGGATGCTCAGGGCGCCGTCCGTGATCTGTCGGGCGTGCTGCTGGATATCACGGCCCAGACCTTGTCCCCCCAGGCGCTGGACACGTTGCGCAAGGTCGATCCGGCCAATCTGCCCGTTGTGGCTCAGCCCGGTCGCATCGGGACGCCCTATGCCGATCCCGGCAAGTTTGTCTGCATAGGCTTGAACTACAGCGATCACGCCGCCGAGACTGGCGCCGAGCCGCCGGCCGAGCCCATCCTGTTCAACAAATGGTCGCGAGCGTCGGGCGCCAACGATCCCATCGTGCTGCCCAAAGGTTCCGTGAAAACGGACTGGGAAGTCGAGTTGGGCGTGGTGATCGGCACCAAGGCGCGGTACGTCACGCTAGAGGATGCGCTCAAACACGTGGCCGGCTACTGCGTGATCAACGACGTGTCCGAGCGTGAATATCAGATCGAGCGTGGCGGTACCTGGGACAAGGGCAAAGGCTGCGATACGTTCGGCCCGATCGGTCCGTGGCTCGTGACGTCCGATGAGATTGCCGATCCGCAAAACCTGGCCATGTGGCTCGAGGTCAATGGCAAGCGCTTCCAGAACGGCAGCACCAAGACCATGATTTTCGACGTGGCGTATCTCATTCACTACGTCAGCCAATTCATCACCTTGTACCCCGGTGATCTGATTTCGACCGGAACGCCGCCTGGTGTCGGCCTGGGTCAAAAGCCGCCGGTGTATCTCAAGGACGGCGACGTGGTCCGGCTGGGAATCGAAGGGCTGGGCGAGCAAACGCAACGCGTCCATGCGTGGAACGCCGAGTTGCTGGATTGATGGATGTTTTCACCGCAGGCATGTGTCTGTGGTGAAAGCTGTACGGCACGAAGCAATGCCGCTCGCGTTGCTTCGTGCCCTGGCGTTTTCCAGGATGGTTGTTGATTTCATTGATGCGTGCGCACGCCGGTCAACTGCCCGCCGCATGAATCATGAAATCCCGAAACGCGCTGGCCGGCCGGGCCATGGCCGCGCGAGGATGCCAGAGCAGCCCGGCATCCATTGGCGGCACCGCATCGGTCAACGGAATCGCTTCGATCTTCTTGCCCTCTAGCGACCAGGGCCGATAAACCATATCCGACAAAATCGTGACGCCAAATCCATGCGCCACCAAGCCTCGCAATGCCTCCATGGATCGCGTGCGAAACGCGATATCGGGCTGCAGGCCATGGGCCCGCCAATACCCAAGCGTAGAGCGTTCGCCCTCATCCATCTCGAGCAAAATATACGGTAGCTTGGACACATCGGCCAGCGACGGTGCGGCTTGTTCCAATAACGGATGGCCTGCCGGCACCCACAATTGCCGGCGCGATTTGACCAATACATGTTTGCTCAGCGTGTTGCGCGTATCCGAATTCGACAGCAGTGTCACGCCGAGCTCCACATCGCCGCTGGCAATGGCAGTCTCGATCTCGGGCCGGTCCATGTCTACGAGGTCCAGCACAATATCCGGATAGCGGCGGCGAAAGCGCGCCAGCAACTCGGGCAGAAAATAGCCCAGCACCGTATAGGACGCGGCGATGCGTACCGAGCCGCGCAGGGTATAACGCTGGAATCCAGGCTCACGCAGGGCATCATCCAGGGCGTCCAGGATTTCCCGCGCGCGCTGATGAAAATGATGACCCTCGGGTGTCAGCGTGACGCCGTGAGGATGACGATCAAACAGCCGAATACCCAATTGAGCCTCCAGCGCCAGAATGGCGTTGGTCACGGCCGACTGCGACACATGTTCGTCAGTCGCCGCCATCGACAGGCGGCCCGTGCGGGCCCGCCGCGGTGAAATAGCGCAATTGCCGTACGGTGACGTCTTTAGTCATGCGGTCTCCGGGTATTAATTTTATATATACCAGCTAACTGAATATATGAATATACGATAACCAGCGGGCTTTCTACACTCCTATCAAGCCAATCAATAGGCATCAGGAGACACAGTGAACGCCCCATTGCCCACCCATGTCACGCTGGACGATAAATACACGCAAGAAAGCGGCCGCATCTATCTGAGCGGCACCCAGGCCCTGGTACGGCTGCCCATGCTGCAACGGGCTCGCGACCAGGCGATGGGATTGAACACGGCAGGTTATATCTCTGGATACCGTGGTTCGCCATTGGGTGGACTGGACCTGGCGCTCTGGAAGGCCAAAGGCCATTTACAGTCGAACGACATCGTGTTCCAGCCTGGCCTGAACGAAGACCTGGCCGCGACGGCCGTCTGGGGAACGCAGCAGTTGAATCTATTCCCCAACGCGACGCGAGATGGGGTATTCGGCATGTGGTACGGCAAAGGGCCGGGCGTCGATCGCTCTATTGATGTGCTCAAGCACGCCAATTCCGCGGGTACCGCAGCCCATGGAGGCGTGCTGCTGTTGGCGGGCGATGATCATGCCGCCAAATCGTCCACCGTGGCGCACCAATCCGAACATGTCTTGATCGCTGCAGGCATTCCCGTGCTGTATCCGTCGAACGTGCAGGAATATCTCGACTACGGCCTGCACGGTTGGGCGATGAGCCGCTATACCGGTTTGTGGGTGGCGATGAAATGTGTCACGGACGTGGTTGAATCCAGCGCTTCGGTCGAACTCGATCCGGCACGTGTGCGCGTGGTGTTGCCTGATACCGAGTTACCAGCCGGCGGCCTGAACATTCGTTGGCCGGATACCCCGGTGGCCCAAGAAGCCCGCTTGTTGAATCACAAATGGTATGCCGCGTTGGATTACGTGCGCGCCAATGGACTGAACCGGGTAGTGCTGGACGCGCCGGATGCACACTTTGGCATCATGACTGCGGGCAAGGCCTATCTCGACGTGCGTCAGGCGCTGACCGACCTGGGGCTGGACGACGAGGCCTGTCAGATCGCGGGCATTCGCTTGATGAAGGTCGGCTGTGTCTGGCCTCTCGATGCCCAGGGCGCGCGCGCGTTTGCGACAGGCCTGAAAGAAATCCTGGTGGTCGAAGAAAAACGCCAGATCCTCGAATACGCACTAAAAGAAGAACTCTACAACTGGCGCGATGATGTGCGGCCCCGCATATTCGGCAAATTCGATGAGCGCGACAATGGCGGCGGCGAGTGGTCCATGCCGCGCGGCACACCGCTATTGCCCACGGAATACGAGCTTTCCCCCGCATTGATCGCCCGCGCGATTGCTGCGCGCCTGGACAAGGCAACCTTGCCCGATGAACTCAAAGCTCGCATCGCCGCACGCCTGGCCATCATCGATGCCAAAGAGCGCGAGGCTGCCAAGCCCATCATGGTCGAGGAGCGCAAGCCCTGGTTCTGCTCGGGCTGCCCGCACAATACCTCGACGCGCGTTCCCGAGGGCTCGCGCGCCGTGGCCGGCATTGGTTGCCACTACATGGCGATATGGATGGATCGCAATACTGATACCTTCAGCCAGATGGGCGGCGAGGGCGTCGCCTGGCTAGGGCAAAAAGACTTCACCAGCGAGCGCCATATCTTTGCCAATCTGGGGGACGGCACGTATTTCCATTCGGGGCTGTTGGCCATTCGCGCCGCAGTGGCGGCCAACGCACCCATCACCTACAAGATCCTGTACAACGATGCCGTTGCGATGACGGGCGGCCAACCCGTGGATGGCACATTGACCGTGCCTCAGATTGCCGCGCAGGTCCTGGCCGAGGGGGTCAACCGTGTCGTGGTCGTCAGCGACGAGCCCGGTAAATATCATGGCGCGCTGCAACTGCCCGCCAATGTGGCGGTCCACCATCGCCAGGAACTCGACGCCGTGCAGCGCGAATTGCGCGACATCTTGGCCACGACGGTGTTGATCTACGATCAGACGTGCGCTACTGAGAAACGCCGCCGCCGCAAGCGTGGCGATTATCCTGATCCGCTGCGCCGCGCCTTTATCAACGAGGCCGTATGCGAGGGCTGTGGCGATTGTTCCGTGCAATCCAACTGTCTGTCGGTCGAGCCCCTGGAGACGCCGATGGGCAGTAAACGGCGCATCAACCAGTCGTCCTGCAACAAGGATTTTTCCTGTGTACAGGGGTTCTGCCCGAGCTTTATCACCGCAGAGGGTGCCACGGTGCGCAAGCCCCGTCCGGTAAAGACGGCGACGGCGTTGGCCGAGGCCCCCGAGCCTGCCATCGTGCCGCTGAAAGCCGGCCATGCGCATCGCCTGGTGGTGGCTGGCGTTGGCGGTACAGGCGTGGTCACCATCGGCGCATTGCTGGGCGTGGCCGCTCATATCGAAGGCAAGGGCGTCACCGTACTGGACATGGCCGGGCTCGCCCAAAAGGGTGGCGCCGTGCTCAGTCATGTACAGTTGGCCTCAACACCCGAGGACCTGCAGGCCACGCGTGTTGCCTTGGGCGAAGCGGATTTGGTGATCGGTTGTGATGCTTTGGTCGCGGCCTCGCCCGAGGTCTTGTCCCGTTTACGCCCAGATGGCGGCCGAGCCGTGGTCAACAGCACGGCTGCACCGACGGCCTCGCTGCTTTCTCAGCCCGCGTGGACATTCCCTGGTGGCCAGGCCGAGGCCGCTTTGCGCCGCAGCACCTCGGGGCAATGCGATTTCATCGAGGCGGGTCCCCTGGCAGAGGCTTTGCTGGGCGACGGCATCTATGCAAATCCTCTGTTGTTGGGCTATGCATGGCAAAAGGGCAGCATCCCGCTATCGCGCGACAGTCTGCACCAGGCCATCAAACTCAATGGGGTATCGGTAGAAAAGAACCTCGCAGCCTTTGAGCTCGGCCGTCAGGCAGCGCATCATGGCGTAGCGGCACTGCGTCCCGCCCAGCCGGTAGCGGTATTGCCCGAGTCGCTGGACACCACGATTCGCCGTCTGGCCGATCATTTGCGTGCCTATCAGGACGAGGCCTATGCACAACGCTATATGAATGCCGTAGCCGCGCTTCGTGATCGCGAGTCCCGTTTGCCGGGCGAGGCGATATTGACGCGCGCAGTGGCAAAGAACCTGGCCAAATTGATGGCCTACAAAGACGAATACGAAGTCGCGCGCCTGCACACCGATCCCACATTCAAGCAACGTTTGCGGGAACAGTTCGAGGGTGAGCCGGGCAAGGACTACCGTGTGATTTACCACTTGGCTCCCCCCGCACTCTCCGGCGGCAAGAAACGGGCTTTCGGGCCCTGGGTGGAATGGGTGTTTCGTGCGTTGGCGCCAATGAAGCGCTTGCGCGGAACAGGCCTGGACTTTTTTGGCAAAACGGCCGAGCGCCGCATGGAACAAGCATTAGTGCGCGATTATTTCGACCTGGTCAATGAGTTCGCCCAGAGCCTCGATGCGCTGAATCGTGATGCCGCTGTCCAGTTGGCTGAACTGCCCGATAGCATCCGCGGCTATGGCCATGTCAAGGCGCGCAACGCAGAGCGGGCCGCTGCGCAGCGCGAGACCTTGCTGAGGCAATATCGAGAGGGTTCAAGCGTCGCAAAGGCGGCATAGGTCATCGAGAAAGCCGCTGCCTGTGTAGTACGATCATCTCCTCTGACGAGGACGGCGCACGCCTGGCAACGGCATGGAAAATTTACTACGCAAACTCGACCTGACGTCGTTGCGGCTCTTCGTAGCCGTTTGCCAAGAACACAGCATCGCGCGAGCGGCTGAGCGTGAGTTCATCGCGCCCTCGGCGGTCAGCCGCCGCATCGCAGAACTCGAATCCCTCATCGGCCTGCCGCTCATTCAACGGCATACGCGCGGTGTGACCATTACACAGGCAGGGCAGACGGTCCTGCGCCATGCCGGCAAGCTCATCGGTGACGTCGAGGCCATGGGGGCGGACCTCTCGCGGTTGTACTCCGGCGCCAAGGGGCATGTGCACATCGCAGCCAACCTGTCGGCCATCGTGCAATTTTTGCCTGAGGACGTCGCTGCCTTTCAGCGGCTGTTTCCCGACATCGATATAGAGCTCGAGGAACGCCACAGTCCCGATGTGTTGCGGCGCGTACGAGAGCGTGACGTCGATTTCGGTATCTGTAATAAGACGGCCGATATCGAGGGCCTGCATTCGTTGCCGTACCGTCGCGACAGACTGTCCGTCATGTTGCCAGCCTCGCATCCCAAGGCCGCGGCCCGGCAACTGAGTTTGCAGGATATTGCGGGAGAACCCTTTGTGGGCCTGGGGCCCGACAGCGCATTGACGCAGATGTTGACCGCTCGAGCGCAAGCCATGGGCACGACTTTGGCAGTCAAGATCCGCGTCACCAGCCTGGATGCATTGTGCCGGATGGCGCATGCCGGATTGGGCATCGCCATCATGCCGCAGCAGGTGGCAGAGCTATATCTCTCCGCGTTGGATGTGGTGGTAAAGCCCTTGTCCGATCCCTGGGCGCGGCGCGAAATGCGCATCGTCTGTATCGATCCAGAGCAATTATCGGCCAGCGCCTCGGTATTGCTGCGGTTCCTGGCGCAGGACGCGTAATCTCGGTTCAAGATGTCGGTCATGCCGAGACGGCACTTCGGATCCCCTCATCGTCTCCTTATAGTCTCAGCCACAGGGCAATAGACCCCGTTTGCACCAAATGAGGAGACTCGCTTGATGATCGCTCGAACTTTGGCGGCCTGTACGCTCGCCATCGCCACCACGTTGTTTCACGTGCCCGCCGCGCAGGCCGCGAACTATCCCGATCACCCGATACGGCTGATCGTACCGACCTCGCCTGGTTCCACGGCGGATGTCGTTGCGCGGGTGGTAGCGGAAAATCTGGGCAAGGCGTTGGCCCAGCCCCTGATCGTTGAAAACCTGTCAGGCGCTGCCGGTATTCCAGGTACCCGACAACTGGTGTCCGCCAAACCCGATGGCTATACCCTGGCGATTGTGTCGTCGAATCACGCCATCAATCCCAGCTTGTACAAAGACATGCCTTACGACAGCGTGCGCGACATCACGCCTATCTCGATGATCGGCACCACGCCGCTCGTCGTTGTCGTATCAGACACCTCGCCGTATCGCGATATCGGGGCTCTGCTCTCGGCTGCCCGAGCCCATCCCAAAGAGATCAACTACGGTTCATCGGGCACGGGCAGCGTTTTGCAGCTGGCCGGTGAACTGCTCAAGTCACACGCGAACGTCGATATGACCCACATCCCATATCGCGGCGGTAACGCCTTGATTACCGATGTGATGTCCGGCCAGATTCAAACGGCGTTCCTGGCTGTGCCCTCGGTATTGGCACAGATTCAAGCGGGCAAGCTCCGTGCCTTGGCGGTCAGCACACCTGAGCGCTTGGAGGTACTGCCAAATGTGCCGACATTGGCCGAATCCGGGGTGAAAAATTATTCGTATGATGCCTGGATCGCCTTGATCGGCCCCGCGGGCATGGCGCCAGAGCAAGTCAGTCAACTGCAATCCGCCACGGCGCGTGTGATGAAAGACCCCGCCGTATTGAAAGCCTTGCAACCCCTCGGATTCGTGTCACAAGGCAGCACGACAGAGCAGGCTCGTAAAGTCCTGGTCGATGAAATCAGTAAGACCCAAGGGCTGGTATCCGCCGCGGGGATCTCTGTTGAATAGTATGTCTGAAACTCTGGTACTAGATCGTCCTGCGCGGTTTCTATTTCTGTCGCGCGACCCTGCGTTAATTACCGCGCAGCTCGCGGGGAATGCCGTGGCCCTGAGTCAGGCGAGCCCTTTGCGCGACGATGTGTCCACCGACGAGATCACGCCGGTGACTATCCTCACGCACTTTGACGAGAGCCTGGGACAGTTTCCGTACACCGGGCTGCAGGTCGCGGGCCAGCGCCCCATTGCAGAGAATGCGGTTCGGGAGTCAGGCGTCAACGTCGTCGTCGGAGGCAACCGCTACGGCAAGGGCTCATCCCGCGAACACAGCCCCATGGCAGAAAAGTCAGCGGGGGTACGTCTGGTCATTGCCGAGAGTTTCGAGCGTATCTATCGGCAGAACGCCGACAACATAGGCCTGTACACCAGCACCGATATGAGTCTGGTGGAACGCCTGCAACGCGGTGAGCGCATTACTGTCGATGACATCGTCGCGGATCGCGACCAGTTGGCGGCAGCGATTGTGCGCGAGGGTGGATTGCTGGCCTTTGGGCAACAGCATCTGCGGACAGCAGCGCGGGTGGATTCGATAGATCCGGCGCCACAAACCCTGTTCGAAAAAATCATTCGACGCCACTTGTTGAGTACGCCCGTGACGTCGACGGCATTGTCGACCGGCGAAGGCGTCTTCGTTCGTGCGGATTGGCGATTCATCCACGAGTACTACACCGGGATGGCCGCGCATATGTTGCACGCGCGTTTCGGCCGTCCATTGACGCTCATCGATACCGACAGCATCGTCGTATTCGAAGACCACACCTCGTATGTCGACGAGAGCCCGAATCACGTGCGTATGGGTTTTGTGCCCAAGGTGCGCTTCATGTGCCAGGCACAACGTGACTTCATCCATGACTATGGTTTGCGACAGCATCGCACCTTGACTGATGCCGAGGCCGCCCTGGATCCGGGCACGAATGTTGCCGGTATTTCGCACGCGATGATGGCCGAGCATTACGCCTCGCCGGGGCAAGTAGTCGTGGGGACCGATTCGCATACGCCGCATAGCGGGGCGCTGGGTTGCGTCGCGTTTGGGGTCGGTACGACGGATATGGCCAACGCTTTTATGACCGGCACCATCCGATTGACGATGCCGGCGAGTCTGAAGATCGACTTGCGCGGCCGTTTGCCAGCCGGTGTGACGGCAAAGGATGTCGTACTGCATCTATTGGCGCTGCCGGAAATCCGGACCGGGGCAGGGGTAGGGAAAGTATTCGAGTTCACAGGGCCTGCTGTCCGGGCCATGTCGATCGATGAACGTGCGACGTTGACCAATATGACGGCAGAGTTGGGCGGTCTGACTGGAATCGTTGCCCCCGATGAGGTGACCTGTGCCTTTCTGCGTGAGCGTCGAGGCGTGCAAACAGAGCTCGAATCGTGGATGCATAGCGACGAGGGCGCCGAGTATGCTGCGACGTTCACCGTCGATTGTGCGGCGCTATCGCCCTATGTTGCCGCGCCCGGTGATCCCGGCAATGGCGTGCCATTGACCGAACTCAGAGAACGCCCGCACGTGGATATCGCGTATGGTGGCTCATGCACGGCCGGAAAACGCGAGGATTTCGACCACTATCACGAAGTGCTGGCGTGGGCCTTGGAAAACAACGTACGTATCGCCGAGGGCGTGACGCTTTTTTTGCAGTACGGGACGACGGCCGTACGCGATTACTGCCAGGCAAAAGGCTATGACCAGACTTTTGCCCGCATGGGGGCGCGCATTCTGCAGCCATCCTGTGGCGCGTGTGCCAACTGTGGTCCAGGCTCATCCACCGATGCGAACCAAATCACCGTCAGTGCGATCAATCGCAACTTTCCGGGCCGCTCGGGACCCGGCAGCGTATGGCTGGCTAGCCCGCCGACGGTGATCGCCAGTGCGTTGGCTGGGGAATTGGTATCCTTTGACGAGATCAAGGCACGTTACCAGGCGGCTTGAGCTGCAGCAACTGCGATTGATGAAAAATCCATCAGATCGAGTGCGTCAATCTAGACGCCCTCACCGCAGTTGGCTATCGACACGAGCATGATATGGTCCTAGGTCGATGCGGTCTCGGACAGGTTGAGCCTGCCTAGTCGCTCGTTCCCTGCTCAATCTCTTCGAGCTCCGTCTGGATCTCCAGCCATTGTTCTTCGAGAGTGTCCATCCGTTTGCCCAGCTCGCCGTGCTCGGCCATCACCTGTTGGCGCTCGGTACGGCGCGCGTCGGAATACAGGTCTGCATCGGCAATCAGTGCATCCAACACCTGCAACCGTGCCCGCAGCTTGTCCATCTCGCTTTCCACTTTCGTCAGCTTGCCCTGCAGGGGTTTGCGTAACGCGGCCAGTCTCTGGCGTTGTTCGGCTTCCAGGCGGCGCTGGGTTTTACGGTCTACATTTGCATTGTCTGCGCCGCTCGATGCGGCCTCCCCGCGCGCTTGCGCCCGAGTTTCCGCGCGTGATTCGGCCTGACGTGCGTTCAACCAGTCCCGATAATCCTCCAGATCACCATCGAACTCGCGCATCTGCCCATCGGCAACGATCCAGAAACTATCTACGGTCGTGCGCAACAAATGACGATCGTGCGAGACCAATAGCATGCTGCCCGAAAACTCGGCCAATGCTGCGGCCAGCGCTTCGCGTGTTTCCACATCCAAGTGGTTGCTGGGTTCGTCCAGCAGCAGCAGATTGGGCTTTTGCCATACGATCAACGAGAGCGCCAGGCGTGCTTTTTCGCCGCCCGACATGGGGCCGACCTTGCCATTGACGGTGTCGCCGGAAAAACCAAAGCCCCCCAGATAATTGCGCAGTTCCTGTTCGCGTGCGTCAGGCGCCAATCTGGCCAGATGCTCCAGCGGCGTGCCGTCCAGGTCCAGCATATCCAATTGATGCTGGTGGAAATAGCCAATTGCCAGACCTTTGGAGGCGCGACGCTCTCCGGCTTGTACCGGAATTTCCTCGGCCAAGGTCTTGATCAGCGTACTTTTGCCCGCGCCGTTTGCGCCCAGTACGCCGACACGAGCGCCTGCGCGTACCATCAGCGTGACATCTTTCAGAATGGAAACTTGCTGCCCATCCGTGCTCGTATAGCCCGCCGCGACCTTTTCCAACACCAATAATGGATCCGGCGTATGTTCAGGCGAAGGAATACGTATGTCGATGCCGGCCTCGGCATGCAGCGGCGCCAGCGTTTCCATGCGCGCCAGAGCCTTGACCCGGCTTTGCGCTTGTTTAGCCTTGGACGCTTTAGCCTTGAAGCGATCAATAAAACTCTGCAGCCGTGCTGCTTCGCGAGACTGGCGTTCATGCGCGATGCTGACCAGGCGCAGACGCTCGGCGCGTTGCGTCAGGAAATCCTGATAGCCGCCGCGATAGCGCACCAGCTTGCCATGATCAAAATGCAAAATGATCCGCGCCACGGCATCCAGGAACTCGGTATCGTGCGAGATCAACAGCACCGTGCCGGGATACGCCGCCAGCCACTTTTCCAGCCACAACATGGCGTCCAGATCCAGGTGGTTGGTCGGCTCGTCCAGCAGCAGTAATTCCGATGGGGCCATCAGCGCCCGGGCCAAGGCCAGGCGCATACGCCAGCCACCCGAAAAACTGGCGACCGGTTTCATCCATTCATCCGGCGCAAACCCCAGGCCTGCCAGCAACTGTTCTGCACGGGAATTCGCGCTCCACACGCCAGCCTCGGCCAGTGCTGCCTCGAGTTCGGCAATGCGGGTGCCGTGATCATCATGCACCGCTGCGCGCTCGGCCTGCAGCGCACGCAGATGCGTGTCGCCATCGATTACGAATTCGCGGGCAGGGCGGTCATCGGCGGCGATTTCCTGCTGCACGCTGGCGATGCGCCAGCCTGCGGGCACGTCCAGCGTGCCCGCATCCTGATCCAGAGTACCGGTCAATAAAGCAAACAACGAGGACTTTCCCGCCCCGTTCTTGCCGACAAAACCCACCCGCTCGCCGGGGTTCACTACAAATTCCGCGCCATCGAGCAGTACCTTGGTACCGCGTCGCAGCGTCAATCCTGATGCTCGTATCACAACTGCTCGCGGGTCAGTAGCAAGATCTGGTCCGACGCCTCTTCGGTATCCAGCCAAACGGGTTCAAGCTCGGGGAACGCGGCTTCGAAATGATCGCGCTCGTAGCCGATTTCCAATACCAGCACACCCTCGGGCGACAGGTATTTCGGTGCGGCCTGCAAAATGCGGCGCACCAAGTCCATGCCATCCGTGCCACCTGCCAACGCGAGTGATGGTTCATGCCGATACTCGTGAGGCAGTTCATCCATCGATTGGCTATTCACATAAGGCGGATTGCAGACGATGACGTCGTAGGCCGCGTGGGGCAGCGCATCAAACAGATTGCTGTGATGCAGTGTCAAACGATCCTGCAAGCCATATTCATCCACGTTACGGCGGGCCACTTCCAACGCGTCCGTTGAGACATCGACAGCGTCCACGTCGGCATTCGGAAAGGCCAGAGCCGTCAGAATTGCCAGACACCCGGAGCCGGTACACATATCCAATGCACGCGTGACCTCAAACGGATCTCGCAACCAGGGCGACAACCCCTGATCCAGCAATTCTGCAATGGGTGAGCGGGGCACGATGACGCGTTGGTCGACATAAAAACGATGGCCGCGCAGCCAGGCCTCCTGAGTCAGGTAGGCGGCAGGCAGGCGTTCAGTCACGCGCCGATCAATCAATTGCAGTACTTTCGCACGCTCGTCGCTGGTGACACGGGCATCCAGAAACGGATCCAGCGTGTCGGGCGGCAAATGCAGTCCGTGCAACACCAGATAGACGGCCTCGTCCCACGCGTTATCGGAACCATGGCCCAGCGCGACTTGCGCTTCGTTAAAGCGCGACACGCCATAGCGGATCAAGTCACGCAGGGTCTGCAATTCTTGGCGATCAGATGACGACATAGCGCCTCAGTGAGCCAGCAGCAGGTTTTCCAACGTGCGCCGGTAAATATTCTTCAAGGGATCCAGGCTATCGAGTGCGATGCACTCGTTGACCTTGTGGATCGTGGCATTGCAGGGACCAAACTCAATGACCTGAGGACAGATCTTGGCGATGAAGCGTCCATCCGAGGTTCCGCCAGTCGTTGACAGTTCGGTCCGACGGCCGGTTTCGGCTTCGATGGCCGCAGACAGCGCGTCGGTCAGCGAGCCGCGTGGCGTCAGGAACGGCTCGCCGCCCAGATTCCACTGCAACTCGTATTCCAAACCATGCCGATCCAGCACCTCGTGCACGCGTGCCTTGAGCGAGTCCGGCGTGCTGGCCGTGGAAAAACGGAAATTGAATTGCGCCACTGCCTCACCAGGCACCACATTGGTCGCACCCGTGCCGGCATTCAGATTCGACACCTGGAACGTCGTAGGTGGGAAATATTCATTGCCCTGATCCCACTCGATATTCACGATCTCGGCCAGTGCCGGCGCCAGTTGATGGACCGGATTACGAGCCAGATGCGGATAGGCTACATGGCCTTGGATGCCTTTGACCGTCAACGTGCCCGACAGCGAGCCACGGCGGCCGTTCTTGCAGACATCGCCGATCGCATCGGTCGAGGTGGGCTCGCCCACGATGCAGTAGTCGAGCTGCTCGCCCCGTGCTTTCAAGGCTTCGCAGACGATCACCGTGCCATCGATGGCAGGGCCTTCTTCGTCCGAAGTGATCAGAAAAGCAATCGAGCCGGAATGCTGCGGATGGGCCGCCACGAATTCCTCGACCGCCACCACAAAGGCAGCGATCGAGCTTTTCATGTCGGCGGCACCGCGGCCGTACAGAAACCCGTCACGCTCGGTCGGCACAAAGGGATCGCTATTCCATTTTTCGCGCGGACCGGGCGGTACCACATCCGTGTGTCCGGCAAAGACGGTGAGCGGACCTTCGGTGCCGCGACGGGCCCAGAGATTCGTCACGCCGCCTTGCGCGATGGTTTCGCAATGAAAGCCGACGCGCGACAGGCGCTCGGCCAACAGGCTTTGGCAATCCTCGTCAACAGGCGTGACCGAGGGGCGGGCGATCAGGTCTTTGACCAGATCCAGTACGGCGGATTGATGCATTAGGCTCTCAGCAGATCGTTAATGCTGGTCTTGGCGCGCGTTTGCGCATCGACACGCTTGACGATGACAGCGCAAGCCAGGCTGTGCGAGCCGTCTTCCGAGGGCAGCGAGCCGGGCACGACCACCGAACCCGAGGGCACGCGGCCATAGGTGACCTTGCCCGTGGCGCGGTCGTAGATCTTGGTGCTTTGCGACAGGAACACGCCCATGGCCAGCACCGAGTTTTCTTCGACCACGACACCTTCGACGACTTCGGAACGGGCGCCGATAAAGCAGTTGTCTTCGATGATGGTGGGATTGGCTTGCAGGGGTTCCAGTACGCCGCCGATGCCGACGCCGCCCGACAGGTGCACGTTTTTGCCGATCTGCGCGCACGAGCCGACCGTAGCCCACGTATCGACCATCGTGCCTTCGTCAACGTAGGCGCCGATGTTTACGTACGACGGCATCAACACCACGTTCTTGCCGATAAAGGCGCCACGGCGGGCCACTGCCGGCGGCACGACGCGATAGCCGCCTGCCTGAAAGGCGGTATTGCCGAAGTCCGCGAATTTCGTCGGCACTTTGTCGTAGAACGTCAACGGAGCTTGGCCCATGACGGCGTTGTCGTGCAGGCGAAACGACAGCAGCACGGCCTTTTTGATCCACTGATGCACGATCCATTCGCCGGTCGATTTGTCGGCCACGCGCAGGCGGCCCTGATCCAGGGCGGCGATGGTGTGCTCGACCGCATCACGCACTTCGGCGCTTGCGTCGGAGGGCGACAGGTTGGCCCGGGCTTCCCAGGCTTGTTCGATAGTGGTTTGCAGGTCGAGAGTCATGACGCTTTATTTACGTAGAAAGGGTTGATCAAACAGAGGTTTTGACAAAATGGGCGATGCGCTCGGCCGCCTCGACGCATTGCGCCAAAGGAGCCACCAGCGCGATGCGGACACGGCCCGCACCCGGATTGACGCCGTGCGCCTCGCGGCCGAGGAAACTGCCGGGCAGTACGGTAACACCAGTACGGCCGTAGAGGTCGCGTGCAAAGCTGGTGTCGGACGCCGGCGTCGGCACCCATAGATAAAAAGACGCCTGCGGCATGCGCACGTCCAGCACGCGCTGCAGAATCGGCACGACGGCCTCGAATTTCGCCCGATATTGCCGGCGATTATCGGCAACGTGAGTCTCGTCCGTCCAGGCGGCCACGCTGGCCGTGGCAATCACCGGGCTCATCGCGCTGCCATGATAGGTGCGATACAGCAGGAACTGCCCGATCAGCTTGGCATCGCCCGCGACAAAGCCCGAGCGCATGCCCGGCACGTTCGAGCGTTTGGACAGGCTGGAAAACGCCACCAGATTGGCATAGTCATCGCGCCCCAGGCGGCGCGCCGCCTGCATGCCGCCTAGCGGTGGGTTGCCCTCGTCGAAATAGATCTCGGAATAGCATTCATCCGAGGCAATCACGAAACCATGCCGATCCGACAGCTCAAACAGCACACGCCATTCGTCCAGAGACATGACGTTGCCAGCCGGGTTGCCGGGCGAGCACACAAAAACCAATTGTGTCCGTTTCCAGACATCCTCGGGCACGCTGCCCCAATCGCAGCCGAAATCGCGCGCCGGGTCGGCATTGACGTAATACGGCGTCGCGCCGGCGAGCAGCGCCGCGCCTTCATAGATCTGATAAAACGGATTCGGGCAGACCACCAGTGCGTCTGCATTCGGGTCCACGACGGTTTGCGTAAAGGCAAACAAGGCCTCCCGAGATCCCAGCACCGGCAGGACTTCCCGGTCGGCGTCCGGCGCGGGAATGCTGTAGCGCTGTGCCAGCCATTGAGCGATTGCCTGACGCAACGCCGCGTCGCCTTTGGTCGCCGGATAGACCGACAGGCCTTGCAGAGCGCCGCACAGGGCTTCGCCCACGCGTGCGGGCGCCGCGTGCTTGGGCTCGCCGATCGACAAATTGATTGGCGTCAGCCCCTCTGGCGGGGTGCCGGCCTCGGCCAGCAAAGCCCGCAACTTTTCAAAGGGATAGGGGTGCAGGGAATGTAATCGGGGATTCATAAGCAAGATTTTAACAAGCAAGCTACAATAGCGGGCTTGGTACCGCGAAGGTGGCGAAATTGGTAGACGCACCAGGTTTAGGTCCTGACGCCGTAACAGGTGTGGGGGTTCGAGTCCCCCCCTTCGCACCACGAATTATGTACGACTCGGTTGGCCTTGTGCTGACTTTCTGGTGATCCCCCAGGCATTTCGGTGTCTTTGGGGGATTTTCTTTTGGTGCGCTCGTGATGGGGCCGCGCGTCGTTTCGTCCATTGCTCCGAGAAGCCTCGGCATTCATGCCGGCTACCTGCCAGCCCCAAACAAAGAGAAACCCGCCAGGGCTGCGCTTCCATCCACAGCCCTGGCGGGTTTTTTACTACTGATCCTTCGAGGCAATGCAGGCTCAATGCTCCTTGACAGGCGCCGCCAGCAGCTTGTCGACATAGGCAATACCGATTGCCGACAGAATGAACGTCACATGGATGATGGTTTGCCACATGACTCCGGTCTCGGTGAATCGGGAATTGGGCGAGCCGATGTTGCCCGCCTCGATAAAGGTGCGCAGCAGGTGGATCGACGAGATCCCGATGATGGCCATGGCCAGCTTGACCTTCAGCACGCTGGCATTGACGTGGCTTAACCACTCAGGACTGTCGGGGTGCCCCTCCAGGCGCAACCTGGACACAAAAGTCTCATAGCCGCCGACGATGACCATGACCAGCAGGTTGGAGATCATGACCACATCGATCAGCCCCAGCACGATCAGCATGATCTCCATTTCCCCAAAGCTTGAGGCGTGTGAGACCAGGTGCCACAGCTCTTTGAGAAAAAGCATCACATAGACACCCTGGGCAATGATCAAGCCCAGATAAAGCGGGAGTTGCAGCCAGCGCGAGCTGAAAATCAATGCCGCCATGGGGGTCAGGGGGCGGGACGTACGATCGGACGAATTCATGGTGTTTCAGGAATCTGTAAGAAAACAGGCAGGGAGCGATTCTACCAAGCGCGAGCGTCGGTAGTGTGATCGCCGTGTGCGAAAAGTCACTTCGGGACCGAGCGCCATCGGGCTGGCGTCCAGGTCGATTAAGCTCTTGTAAATCTAACGATGCTGATGAACAGGAGTGCCGATGGACATAGAACAACAAATCGCCCAATGGGAATCCGAAGAACAAGCCGTGCGCGCGCGTCTGTTGCCCGAAGACAGCCGACCGTCCACGGCCATAGCCGGCAAGACCGGGATGGCGCTGCTGCAGGCGATTTTTGCCGGGGAATTGCCGCCTGCCCCCATCGGTGCGACGCTGGATTTCGTGCCCATCCATATCGAGCCGGGTCTTGCCGTATTCCAGGGACGGCCCCAGCGCAAACATTACAACCCGATGGGCAGCGTGCACGGCGGCTGGTTTGCCACATTGCTGGATTCGGCGGTCGGTTGCGCCGTCCATTCGATCTTGCCCGCCGGCAAGGGCTACACCACGTTGGAGCTCAAGGTCAACATGGTGCGGGCCTTGAGCGACCGAGTGCCTCTGGTGCGGGCGGAAGGCAAAGTCGTCCACGCCGGGCGTCAGGTGGCGACGGCCGAGGGCCGGCTAGTCGGCCCCGATGGCAAGCTGTACGCCCATGCCACGACTACGTGTTTGATTTTTGATCAGCCCGAGGCGGCCTAGCGTCCTGATGTCCGCGGCATGAGGCGGTTTGGGTCATAGCTGGCCTGCGCGCCGAGCGGCCGTGCGCGACAGCGCGGCCCAATCCAGATGTCCCTCTCCATGCGCCAGGCTCTCGATATGTGTGTCACGCAGCGCACTGGCGATAGGCAAGGGGACGTTCGCACCTTCTCCTGCCGCCAAGGTCAGGCGCACATCCTTCAATCCGAGCGACAATTTGAAACCTGCCGGTTCGTACCGATCCTGAGCGATGGCCCCGCCATAACCTTGGTAAACGGGAGCTGCGAATACGGTGGATGTGATCAGGTCCAGAAACTCCGTCTTGGCCACATCATGGCCTTGCACCAGTGCGACGGCTTCGCCCATCGTGCCGATGGCGCTGGCGATCATGAAATTCACAGCGAGCTTGACGGCATTGGCCTGCTCGGGGCGAGCGCCGCATTTCCAGGTCTTTTGACCTAATACGTCGAATAGCGGTTGCGCCGTCGCCAGCGCCTGTGCATCGCCGGCTGCCAGAATATTGAGTTGGCCTGCTTCGGCCACATTCACCCGGCCGAGCACAGGGGCGGCGACATAATGCACTCCCTTGTTTTGATGCTCCTGTGCCAGGTTGCTGGCCAACTCGACCGAAATAGTTGCCATGTTGATATGCAACGCTCCCGCCTTGAGGGCGGAGAGGACTTGTCCGTCGAGAATCGTTGCGCGTACCGCATCATCGTCAGCCAATATGGAAACCAGGATATCTGCATCCGTGGCCGCCTCGCGTGCGTTCGCCGCCGCAATGGCGCCACGTTCAGCCAGCATCGCTACCGGGGCAGGGGATCGATTCCAGGCGTAGACCGTATAGCCGGCCTTGAGCAGATTGCTCGCCATGGGCAGGCCCATGGTACCCAGGCCGAGAAAGGCGATTTTCATTAGGGGGTTCCTTGTGGAAGTTGGGAAATTTTTCAACGCTTCGCTAGCCCATTGAGCCAGCTATCAGCCCAGTGCTTTCAACGCCACGTCGACAACGGCCTGCATGTCCTGGCGCGAGCGTCCAGTCTTGCCGACAACGCGCATACCTTGTGCGAGACACAACAGCATGCGCGCCGCCGCGGCGCTATCGACGTGCGCGGCAATCGAACCATCGGCTTGCCCTAGTTCAATCAAGCCCATCAACAGGCTTTCATTGCGACTGAGCGCATCCGTGATATGCCGGGCGACATCGCGCTCAAATGCTGATAATTCCGTCGCACTGGCGACGACCAGGCAGCCTTGGCGGCCAGCCGCACCCTGCGAGGACGCGACATAGAACTCCAGTACCCCGCGCAGTCTCGCCAAGCCATTTCCCGTCTCGCCAACAAAACCCTGCAGCTTGCGGGCGCGCGCCGCACGATAGTGCTCAAACGCCGCCAGAAATAGCGATTGCTTGTCCTTGAATGCTTTGTAGAGACTGCCTTGCGTCAAGCCCATCTCTGTCGTCAGGTCGCTGATCGACGCGCCGTGATAGCCGCGTTTGCTGAACACGCGCACAGCTCGATCCAACGCCTGGTCCATGTCGAATTCGCGGGGGCGGCCTCGCGAACGAGCCGAGGTGTCTGATGCTTGCCGGATTGCAGTCATATCGGTAATTTAGAAAACGATCGTTTTCTAAATTAGTTCAAATCGCCGCCGTTTGCAACGCCCATGCTATTCTGGACGCTACTATCGTTCACAAGGCGAGTCACCATCGTGCAGTCTTACGAATCCATCTTCTGGGGAATGGCGATTGTGGTGCTGCTGGCATTGGCTGGCGGCGCGTTGATGGGGCGGTTGGCCCGCGTCACGCACAGTCTGGCGGGCGTGGCCGCGCAGTCCCTGGTTGTGTTGGCGCTAGTGGCTTATTTGGCGGCTGACGCCGGGGCAGGGGGCATGGTGGCGCTGCTGGCCATTGCCGCCGCCATGTTTTCGTTAGTGATCGGCACGGCAGCCGCCTTGCTGGCCCGCCGCGTATTGCGCGAACGGCGGGCCTGTATTGATTGATTCGGCCGCAGGGCCGATCCAGTCATGCACGTGTCCGGGGCGGACCCGTGCAGCGCGTGTTGATTGGGTCAATACGGGACGCTGTCAGTTTTCGTCGTCGTCTTCGTCCTCATCTTCATAGTCATCCTCGTCTTCATCCTCATCGTCTTCTTCTTGCTCCAGCGCATCGTGGCCCTTCCAGGTCAGGCGCCAGTAGGTTTCAGCATCACTGCCATCGGTGGCCGGCACCAGCGTGATCAATCCTGCGTCCGACAAGATATCCAGATGGTGCGCGATCAGCGGGGCGGGAGGCGCATCGGGCATGCTGGCTTGCACAGCGGCCTCGATGTCTTCTTGCGACAGTGCCGCTGTATCGGCGTCACGCAGTTCGCCCAGAATGGTCACAACCAGATCGAAATCACGTTGCATAGTCTCAAGTCCTTTTAGTTATTGAACGCGCTGTCCAACCCTTTGGGCGACAACACAGCCAAGTATGGGGCGAAGGCGGTCCAGGAAAAACAGATTCCGCGATGAATTAGGGTAAATCCGAACCCCATATAAAGGCCGATTATGACTACATAGTCCGCCTGAGACTGGTATAGTCGCGTCCCTTGCGTACCAAAGCATGAAGGAGGGGCACGCACATGGACATTATCAGCACCAAGACCGCCGAGATCACAGGCGGCGTTGCGCTGGAGACCACCATAGATGGCGAGCGCATCAGCACTTACGTCGTTACGGGGGTGTCCGACCTGGAGGCCATTGCCGATATCGTGCCTCACGAACAAGTTGATGCAGGCGCGGAAATTCACGTGACTGTCGTCGACGAAATCGACACGGCGCAAGATCAAATCGACCAAGTGCTCGACAACCTCAATCCTGGCGACGTGGCCGTCTTCCTGTGCGCAGACGAAGACGCCTACAACGCCGCACTGGATTTGTTGGGACTTCCGGTCGACTGACCCCAAATTCTGCGCATGACCTGTTCATGCGCAAATAGTTCCGAAAATACGGCCTCGCAGTTGCGCTTTGTTGCATTATTGGTACGTATTTTTGAGGATTATGTTGACTTGTCAGGGGAACCTAACGATAGTGACGGCACACGATCTCAAGCGTTGTGATTTTCGATCAGTGCAGTGCCTTTCCGGCCGGCGTTATTGTTCTACTGTCCCCTTCTTGATTGATTCGTGACTCCCGGGCATTTTGCCCACAACATTTAGGAAATACAGTATGGAAACCGGCGTTGTTAAGTGGTTCAACTCGGAAAAAGGCTACGGCTTCATCACCCCGGAAGCGGGTGGCAAAGATCTGTTCGCGCACTTCTCGGAAATCCAAGCCAACGGCTTCAAGTCCCTGGAAGAAAACCAGCGCGTCAGCTTCGTGACGGCTAATGGTCCCAAGGGTCCGCAAGCAACGAAGATTCAAGTTCTGTAATCAGATCTTGATGAAAAAAAGCCCCCGCAGGGGGCTTTTTTTATTGCCGGACAGGTTCGTTTGTAACGTTCGTCTCTCTGTGGCGGCATCATTTCGGCAACGATTTGTCGGTTTTGTTGTGTCAATTTGCAAAGTTTGACGTCCGGCAAGACGCCACATACACTGGGCAAGCGAGATTTTCAAGCGACGCGGTCGTTATTCCTGTCGCCGTCATGGTACCCAGTTAGTTGCCCCTCCTTGATCATCTGGCGCTCCCGCGAGCAATCGCTACTAGAAGGTGAAGGACACAGTCATGGCAACAGGTATCGTCAAATGGTTCAACTCGGAAAAGGGCTACGGTTTCATTACGCCCGACGATGGCAGTAAAGATCTTTTCGCGCATTACTCAGAAATCCGCAGCGACGGTTACAAATCCCTCCAGGAAAACCAACGCGTGACGTTCGAAGTGGGCCAGGGACCCAAGGGCCCCAGCGCCAAGAACATCAAAGTCACGGCCTGATCCAGCCGGTCAGGCGTTTTTCGGCCTGTTTGCGCTCCTGGCGGCAGCCGCTGCCAGGAGCGTTTTGCTTAGGTCCGTAAAATCCGCGTTTTCCTTATCGAAAACCCGTCCGGGTCAGGGCTTTCCCGAGGCAAGACCCCCCCTTTGGCAGAGGTCTTGAACTTTCCGGTAAAATCACCTGTTAACCCGTTTGTTCACTCCTCACTTATTTCTCGGATAATTTTGATGCAGCCTGTGGTTGAAACCCTCTCTGGTCTGGAACGCCGCGTAGATCTGTCGGTTTCCGTGGCCGACGTCGAAAAGGAAGTCCAGGCGCAATTGAAGCGCGTAGCCCGTACGGCCAAAGTGCCCGGGTTCCGTCCTGGCAAGGCTCCGCTGTCTATGCTCGAGCGCAGCCACGGCCCCGGCATCCGCTACGACGTGATCAATGGCCAGGTCGGCCGTGCTTTCGAACAAGCCGTCGATGGCGCCAAACTCCGTGTGGCCGGTGCGCCCACGCTCGAGCCCAAGACCGAAGGCATTGCCGACGACACGCTGGCCTTTACGGCCACCTTCGAGGTGTATCCCGAAGTCGCCGTGCCTGATCTGTCCGCACTCGCCGTTACCCGTTACGACACCGCCGTTTCCGACGCCGAAGTCCAGCAAACCCTCGACGTGTTGCGCAAGCAGCGCGCTACCTACGAGGCCCGCGAAGGCCGCGCCGCCGCAGACGGTGACCGCGTCACGCTCGATTTCGCCGGTACCATCGACGGCGTTCCCTTCGAAGGCGGCAAAGCCGAAGACTTCCCCTTCGTCCTGGGTCAAGGCCGCATGCTGCCCGAGTTCGAGGCGGCTGCCAAAGGCCTGAAGGCTGGCGAAACCAAAGTGTTCCCGCTGAGCTTCCCCGAAGACTACCAAGGCAAAGAAGTCGCCGGCAAAACGGCTGAGTTCACCATCACCGTCAAAGAAGTCGCCGAAGGCGTCTTGCCTGAGGTCGACGGCGAATTCGCCAAGGCCCTCGGCCAAGCCGAAGGCGACGTCGAAAAGCTCAAGGCCGACATTCGCACCAACATCGAACGCGAAGTCAAAGCCCGTTCGCAAGGCCGCACCAAGGCCAGCGTCATGGATGCCCTGGTCGAAGCCGGCAAATTCGACGTGCCCAAAGCCCTGGTCGACAGCGACGTGCAAAGCCGTGTCGAAGCTGCCCGCGAAGAGCTCAAGCAGCGTGGCATTCCCAATGCCGAATCCGTGCCGATCCCGGCCGAAGCTTTCACGACCGAATCCGAGCGTCGCGTGCGCCTGGGCCTGCTGGTTTCCGAACTGGTCAAACAAGCCCAATTGCAAGCCAAGCCCGAACAAGTCCGTGCTCGCATCGAAGAGTTCGCACAAAACTATGAACAGCCTGCTCAGGTCATCAGCTACTACCTGACCGACCGCCAGCGCCGCGCTGAAATCGAAGCCATCGTGCTCGAAGACAACGTCGTGCAGCACGTGCTCGAAAAAGCCAAGGTCACGGAAGAGCAGGTACCTTTCGATCAGTTGATGGGGATGGCATAAAGCATGCAGCGGTTTACCGATTTCTATGCGGCAATGCACGGCGGGGCTTCGGTCACGCCCACCGGCCTGGGTTATATCCCCATGGTCATCGAGCAGTCGGGGCGCGGCGAGCGCGCCTATGACATCTATTCGCGCTTGCTGCGCGAGCGTTTGATCTTTCTGGTTGGCCCCGTCAATGACAATACGGCCAACCTGATCGTGGCGCAGCTGCTGTTCCTGGAGTCGGAAAACCCCGATAAGGACATCTCGTTGTACATCAACTCGCCCGGCGGGTCGGTGTATGCCGGGATGGCCATCTTCGATACCATGCAGTTCATCAAGCCCGATGTTTCGACGTTGTGCACGGGCTTGGCCGCCAGCATGGGTGCTTTCCTGCTCGCAGCGGGCAAAAAGGGCAAGCGTTTCACTTTGCCCAATTCGCGTATCATGATTCACCAGCCGTCCGGCGGTGCGCAGGGTCAGGCCTCCGATATCCAGATCCAGGCCCGGGAAATCCTCGACCTGCGCGAGCGTCTGAACCGCATTTTGGCCGATAACACCGGCCAGCCCGTCGACCGTATTGCCGTAGACACAGAGCGTGACAACTTCATGTCGGCCGAAGATGCGGTATCGTATGGTTTGGTGGACAAGGTTCTCGCATCCCGTTCCGAGGGCTAGGCCCGCGAAACACCGGGCCTAAGCAGTGCCGTGACGTCCAAGTAAGCGTTGAATGCGCCGGCCTTGACCGGCGGCGCATTTTCACCAGAGATACGAAACACATATGCCTGATAAAAAGGGACCGGCCGACGCAAAAGTGCTGCACTGCTCGTTCTGCAACAAGAGCCAGCACGAAGTCCGCAAGCTGATTGCAGGGCCATCGGTGTTCATTTGCGATGAGTGCATTGACCTCTGCAATGACATCATCCGCGAAGAAGCGCAGGCCTCTGCGCGCGCGGCCATACGGTCTGAGCTGCCTACGCCGACCGAAATCAAGACCTTTCTGGACCAATACGTCATCGGTCAGACGCTGCCCAAGCGCATGCTGGCCGTGTCGGTGTACAACCACTACAAACGCATTCGCCACGGCGAAATCAAAGGCGACGAAGTCGAGCTCTCCAAGAGCAACATCATGCTCATCGGGCCCACCGGCTCGGGCAAGACGCTCCTGGCCCAGACCTTGGCCCGCATGCTGAATGTCCCGTTTGTGATGGCCGATGCCACCACCCTGACCGAAGCCGGTTACGTGGGTGAAGACGTCGAAAACATCATCCAAAAGCTGCTGCAGAACTGCAACTACGAGGTCGACAAGGCTCAGCGCGCCATCATCTATATCGACGAAATCGACAAGATCTCGCGCAAGTCCGACAACCCCTCCATCACCCGTGATGTTTCGGGTGAGGGCGTACAGCAGGCGTTGCTCAAGCTCATCGAGGGCACCGTCGCCTCGGTACCGCCGCAGGGTGGTCGCAAGCATCCCAACCAGGATTTCGTCCAGGTCGATACCACCAACATTCTGTTCATCGTGGGTGGTGCGTTCGACGGCCTGGAAAAAGTCATCCGCGACCGTACTGAAAAGTCCGGCATCGGTTTCTCCGCCTCCGTCAAGGCAAAATCCGAGCGGGGCGTAGGCGAGTTGTTCAGCGAAGTCGAGCCCGAGGATCTGATCAAATTTGGTCTGATTCCCGAGTTGGTGGGCCGTCTGCCTGTTGTGGCGACCCTGGACGAGCTCGACGAGGCGGCACTCGTTCAAATCCTGACCGAGCCCAAGAACTCGCTGATCAAACAGTTCCAAAAGCTCTTTGCCATGGAGGGCGCCGAGCTCGACATACGCCCCGGTGCACTCAAGGCCATTGCCCGCAAAGCGCTCAAGCGCAAAACGGGTGCTCGCGGCCTGCGTTCCATTATCGAAGGCGCCTTGCTGGACACCATGTATGACTTGCCCTCTCAAGGCAACGTCAGCCGCGTGGTTTTGGACGAAAACGTCATCGACGGCGACGGCAAGCCCTTGCTGATTTACGCCGACGAGACGGGGACCTCGGACAAGCCGGCTCAGCCCCAGGTGCGGGGCGCAGCTGCCTGATTCATTGCTTCGTCAAACAAAGCAAAATCCAGCAAAAAACCCGTTTTGTAACGGGTTTTTTTGCATTTAGGGGGTTATGCGGACGACGACGGCTTGAATTTTCGGCTATTGTTCCCATATCAGACGTAACGGATTCGGATAACCAGCTTCGCTTGGGATCCGATCTACATTATGCCGAGTCAAATCAAGGAATCCTATATGTCTGCCAGTCAGACCCTGCCATCCGAACCCATCGACCTGCCGCTGCTGCCTCTGCGCGACGTGGTGGTGTTCCCGCACATGGTTATTCCGCTGTTTGTGGGCCGTCCCCGTTCGATCAAGGCGCTCGAAGTCGCCATGGAATCGGGCAAAAGCATCATGCTGGTGGCGCAAAAATCCGCCGGCAAAGACGATCCTACGCCCGAAGACGTCTACGAAATCGGCTGCGTGGCTAGCATTCTGCAAATGCTGAAATTGCCTGACGGTACCGTCAAGGTGCTGGTCGAGGGCACGCAACGCGCGCGTATCGATACGATCGACGACGCCGAAACGCATTTCGTGTGCCAGGTCACCCCCGTCGAACTCGATCCTGCGCAAAGCTCAGAGACCGAGGCTCTGCGCCGCGCGATCGTGGCCCAGTTCGAGCAGTACGTCAAACTCAACAAAAAGATCCCGCCCGAGATTCTGACCTCGCTGGCTGGGATCGACGATGCCGGCCGTCTGGCCGACACCATCGCCGCCCATCTGCCGCTCAAGCTCGAGCAAAAGCAGACGATGCTGGAAATCCTCGGCACTTCCGAGCGCCTCGAGGGCCTGCTGACGCAATTGGAAACGGAAATCGACATCCTTCAGGTCGAAAAGCGTATCCGTGGCCGCGTCAAAAAGCAGATGGAGAAAAGCCAGCGCGACTATTATCTGAACGAGCAAGTCAAAGCCATTCAGAAAGAGTTGGGCGAGGGCGAAGAAGGCGCCGACATCGAAGAGCTCGAAAAGAAAATCATTGCTGCGCATATGCCCAAGGATGCGCGCAAGAAGGCCGACGCCGAGCTCAAAAAACTCAAGCTCATGTCGCCCATGTCGGCCGAAGCTACCGTGGTGCGCAACTACATCGATACGCTCATCAATCTTCCCTGGAAGAAAAAGAGCAAGATCAACAACTCCATCAGCAACGCCGAAAACGTGCTCGATGACGATCACTATGGCCTGGAAAAGGTCAAAGAGCGCATCGTCGAGTATCTGGCCGTGCAGCAGCGTGTCGACAAGGTCAAGGCCCCGATTCTCTGCCTGGTAGGCCCTCCGGGCGTCGGTAAAACCTCGCTGGGACAATCCATTGCGCGTGCCACGAACCGCAAGTTCGTGCGTATGGCCCTGGGCGGCGTGCGCGACGAGGCCGAAATCCGTGGCCATCGCCGTACCTACATCGGTTCCATGCCCGGCAAGATCGTGCAGAACATGAGCAAGGTCGGCGTGCGTAACCCCTTGTTCCTGCTGGATGAGATCGACAAGCTCGGTATGGATTTCCGTGGCGATCCCGCCTCGGCATTGCTCGAGGTGCTCGACCCCGAACAGAACCACACGTTCCAGGATCACTACATCGAAGTCGACTTTGATCTGTCTGACGTCATGTTCGTGGCCACCAGCAATACGCTGAACATCCCGCCCGCGTTGTTGGATCGTATGGAAGTCATTCGTCTGTCGGGCTACACCGAAGACGAAAAAATCCATATCGCCCGTGACCATCTGCTGCCCAAGCTGATGAAGAACAACGGCGTCAAGGAATCTGAACTAGTGGTTGACGATTCCGCCTTGCGCGATATCGTGCGTTACTACACTCGCGAAGCCGGTGTGCGTGCGCTCGAGCGCGAAGTCGGCAAGATCTGCCGCAAGGTCGTGAAAGAGTCCTTAGCTCAGGCAGACAAGGCCAAGGCCGAGGGCAAGCCTGTGTCTCAGACGGTCGAGCCCGTCAAAGTCGACGCCGAGAACCTCAGCAAGTACCTGGGCGTGCGTCGTTATACCTTTGGCATGGCAGAAAAGGAAAACCAGATCGGCCAAGTCACCGGTTTGGCCTGGACCGAAGTCGGCGGCGATTTGCTCACGATCGAAGTCGCCGATATGTCTGGCAAGGGCGTGATTCAACGTACCGGTTCGCTGGGTGACGTGATGAAAGAGTCGGTGGAAGCCGCTCGTACTGTCGTACGCTCGCGTGCGCGTCGTCTGGGTTTTGCCGACAGCGTGTTCGAAAAGCACGACATGCACGTTCACGTCCCCGAAGGCGCTACGCCGAAGGACGGCCCATCGGCGGGTATCGCCATCACCACAGCCATGGTCTCGGCTTTGTCGCGTATTCCGGTGCGCGCTGATGTGGCAATGACGGGTGAAATCACCTTGCGTGGCGAGGTCTTGCCGATCGGTGGCCTAAAGGAAAAACTGCTGGCTGCGCACCGTGGTGGTATCAAGACAGTGCTGATTCCCGAGGAGAACGTCAAAGACTTGGCCGACATTCCGGACAACGTCAAAAACCACCTCGAGATCGTGCCGGTGCGTTGGATCGACAAGGTGCTTGAGCTGGCGCTGGAACGCCAGCCCGAGCCACTGTCCGACGAAGAAGTCGTCAAGGAGCCCTTGGTCGCCAAAGCAGCGGAAACCGCTGCGCCGGGTGATCCTGTGTTCAAGCATTAAGACTTCAGCGGTTCGTGTCATACCATCGGTATGACACCAAAGCCCCCGAATTCATTGCAACTCGCATGAGTTCGGGGGCTTTTTGCTGCTGGAGGGGCAGCAAGTATGGCGGTTAATTAATGCAGTGCCTGCGTGCGGATCAGGCCAACAGCAATGCCCTCAAGCGCAAAGTCTAGTGTCCCATCCACCACGATGGGCGAGAAATCTGGATTTTCAGGCAGGAGCTCGATGTGTCCTTGGCGGTGTTGCAGGCGTTTTACCGTAACGTCGTCGCCCAGGCGGGCAACGACGATCTGGCCATTGCGTGCCTCGGTGGCTCGCTTGACGGCGAGCAGATCGCCTTCGAGGATCCCTGCGTCGCGCATACTCATGCCGCGTACTTTCAGCAGGTAGTCGGGCGTCTGGGCAAACAGTCCAGGATCCACGCCGACCTCGCGCTCGACATGCTCGGCAGCCAGAATGGGGCTGCCTGCTGCCACGCGGCCTACCAGCGGCAGCAATAGGCGGCTCACCGCGTCCGCGGCGAACCTGGCGAGGCTCGATGGCGCTGCAACGCCGGCAGGCGATGTGGCGTGACCATGAGAAGAGGTGGCGGGGTCAATGGACTCTATCAGCCGGATACCGCGTGATGCGCCGGCCGTCAACTCGATGGCCCCCTTGCGCGCGAGAGCCTTGAGGTGGTCCTCGGCGGCATTGGGAGAACGAAAACCCAATGCTCGGGCAATTTCGGCACGAGTAGGAGGAAAGCCGGTGCGTGCCACCGTTTGCCGGATGTGGTTCAGGATTTCCTGTTGGCGCTCGGTGAGTTTGGTAGCCATGGCAATGATCCGCTTCGGACTGTATGAATATACAGCAGGATTTTGGACGAGCCTATATAAAAAAGCAAGTCACGTGGCGACGAATAGGACTGCGGGAACGATATGCATTGGTATGTACCGGCAAAAAGCGCCCCCTCGGGGGGGGAGCAAGCCGAAGGCGTGACGTCTTTTTTGGATGTCATGGTTGTGCGGTCTGTGGCATGCGTAGAGTGGAGTTCTTTTGGCGCAGGAGGTCGGCGTGTAAAAGCCCCGCCGGGCCTATCGCCGCGACTCGGCCCATGAGC
>NZ_CBCSJH010000012.1:123954-139648 GCF_965139195.1 Bordetella tumbae
GGCCCGCTTCGCGGGCTAAATCGCGGCTCAACGGCCCGGCGGGGCTTTTACACGCCGACCTCCTGCTCGCAATGNCTGCCATTNACGGATGTCATGCGCTTTGCTGTATCAACGCTGTTGAGTGACGTTCAGGCTAGGCGGGTGGNGCTAGCTCAACCCATCGCATTGCCAAAGNCGGNTTCAANAAACAGCTGATGGCCATNAGCCCTCGTTGCATTCCCTCATCATGAGTCCCTGTCGCGTGCCTGGGCGTGGTGCCGGGCCGTTGAGCACGGATTTAGTCCGCGCAGCGGACCGAGGCCCCTGCTCATGGGCCGAGTCCGTGCGATAGGCCCGGCGCCACGCTCAGGCACGCGACAGGGACGCCTTCAGAGAGACAATCAAGAGCAGCAACCGCCCACCACACGAACAGCGATAAAAATGCCCTCACGCTGCGCCTTCGGCTTGCTGCCCCCCGAGGGGGGCGTTTTTATCTTGGGGCGGCCCGGCGACAAAAAAGAAAAGGACCCGTTCTTGCGTCCGGGTCCTTCAGTCAGGTGAGAGTGCGCCTGCTGTTTATTTGATGACCGCTGCGATAGCCTTGGCCACTGTATCGATATTGTGGCTGTTGAGCGCAGCGACGCAGATGCGGCCGCTGGACACGGCGTAGATGCCGTGTTCTTCGCGCAGGGTGTCGACTTGTGCCGAGGTCAGGCCCGAATACGAGAACATGCCGCGCTGCTCGCGTACGAAACTGAAGTCTTGCGAGGCGCCTGCTGCCTTGATTTTGTCGACCAGTTGTTCGCGCATCAGACGGATGCGGTCACGCATACTGGCGAGTTCCTGTTCCCATAGCGTATACAGCTCGGGCGTGTTCAACACCGACGACACCACCGTGCCGCCGTGCGTGGGCGGGTTGGAGTAGTTGGTGCGGATCACGCGCTTGAGCTGGCTCAGCACACGCTTGGCTTCGTCTTGGTTGCCCGCGACCACCGTCAGGGCGCCCACGCGCTCGCCATACAGCGAGAACGATTTCGAGAACGACGAGCTGATCAGCATCGTCAGGCCCAGATCTGCAAACAAGCGTACGACGGCGGCGTCCTCTTGCAGGCCGGCGCCAAAGCCTTGGTAAGCGATGTCCAGGAACGGCACCAGCTTGCGAGACTTGACGATCTGGGCGATTTGTTGCCACTGCTCGGCCGTAGGATCAACGCCAGTCGGGTTGTGGCAGCAAGCGTGCAACACCACGATGGTCTGTTCAGGGGCGGCCTGCAGCGAGGCCAGCATGCCCTGGAAATCCAGGCCGTGCGTCGCGGCGTCGTAATAGGCGTAGGTATCGACCGGGAAGCCCGCGCGTTCGAACAGGGCGCGGTGGTTTTCCCAGCTGGGATTGCTGATCAGCACTTTGGACTGGGGCAGCAATTGACGCAGGAAATCTGCGCCGATTTTCAGTGCGCCGGTGCCGCCCAGGGCCTGGGTGGTCAACACGCGGCCTTCGGCGGCCAGCGGGGAATCAGCGCCCAGCAACAGCGTTTGAGCGCCCTTGTTGTAGCCGGCAATGCCCTCGATAGGCAGATAGCCGCGCGCGGCGGCCGCTTCGATACGCGCAATTTCGGCCTTGCGCACAGCAGCCAGCAGGGGAATGCGACCGTCGTCATCGTAGTACACGCCCACGCCCAGATTGACTTTACCGGGGCGGGTGTCGGCGTTGTACTGTTCGTTCAGACCCAGGATGGGGTCGCGCGGCGCAAGTTCGACGGAATCGAAAAGAGAGCTCATGAGGATTCGCTAAGGGTAGATAGACGCGGAAGGCACTGCTGTGGATAATGAGGGGTTTACCCTCAGACAGTCTAGCATGACAGCTCCTGGATTCGTCGATTTCCCCGACAGCCCCTTTCATTTGTATCAGCCGTATCCGCCTGCTGGCGACCAGCCTGGCGCGATCGAAGGGCTGAGCGATGGCATTCGAGACGGTTTGATGTGCCAAACCTTGCTGGGTGTGACGGGTTCTGGCAAGACCTACACCATGGCCAACATCATCGCCCGGCTCGGCCGGCCTGCGTTGGTATTGGCGCCAAACAAGACCTTGGCGGCGCAGTTGTACGCCGAAATGCGCGAGTTCTTTCCCAAGAACGCCGTCGAGTATTTCGTGTCGTACTACGACTACTATCAGCCCGAGGCCTACGTCCCCACACGCGACCTGTTCATTGAAAAGGATTCGTCCATCAACGAACATATCGAGCAGATGCGCCTGTCCGCAACCAAGAGCCTGCTCGAGCGGCGCGACACGGTGATTGTGGGAACTGTCTCGTGTATCTACGGTATCGGTAATCCGGGCGATTATCACGCGATGGTGTTGATTCTGCGTTCCGGCGATCGCATCTCGCGGCGCGAAATATTGGCGCGCCTGGTCGCCATGCAGTACACGCGCAACGACGCGGATTTCACCCGTGGCACATTCCGTGTGCGCGGGGAGACGATCGATATTTTCCCGGCGGAAAGCCCGGAATTGGCATTGCGCCTGGCGCTATTTGATGACGAGATCGAGACGTTGGAGTTGTTCGATCCGCTGACCGGGCGCGTACGTCAAAAGGTTCCCCGCTTTACTGTCTATCCTGGTTCGCACTATGTCACGCCGCGTGATACCGTGTTGCGCGCCATCGAGACGATCAAAGAAGAGCTGCGCGAGCGCCTGAAATTCCTGACTGCTGACGGCAAACTTGTCGAGGCGCAGCGGCTTGAGCAGCGTACGCGTTTCGATTTGGAGATGCTGCAAGAGCTCGGGTTTTGCAAAGGTATCGAAAACTATTCTCGCCACTTGTCGGGTGCCGCGGCGGGCGAGCCGCCACCCACGCTGATTGATTATCTGCCCTCCGATGCATTGATGTTCATCGACGAAAGCCACGTCACGATAGGGCAGTTGGGGGGGATGTATCGGGGTGATAGGGCGCGCAAAGAGACCTTGGTGCAATACGGTTTCAGGCTGCCCTCGGCCCTGGATAATCGGCCGTTGAAACTGGAGGAGTTCGAGGCGCGTATGCGTCAGTGCGTGTTCGTTTCGGCGACGCCTGCGGCATATGAGCAAGAACACG
The DNA here is from genome assembly GCF_965139195.1 of Bordetella tumbae. GTDB lineage: Bacteria > Pseudomonadota > Gammaproteobacteria > Burkholderiales > Burkholderiaceae_B > Bordetella_A > Bordetella_A tumbae. The sequence goes on from NZ_CBCSJH010000012.1 coordinate 127,026, forward strand.
CCGACAATGTGGTCGAGCAAGTCGTGCGGCCTACCGGGCTGGTAGACCCGCAGGTGGAGGTGCGGCCCGCGCGCACTCAGGTCGACGATTTGCTGGGCGAAATCAAGGTGCGTGTAGCTGCGCAGGAACGCGTGCTGGTGACGACCTTGACCAAGCGTATGGCCGAAGACCTGACAGACTATCTGTCCGAGCACGGTGTTCGTGTCCGCTATTTGCACTCCGATATCGACACGGTCGAGCGCGTCGAGATCATTCGTGATCTGCGGCTGGGCACCTTTGATGTGTTGGTCGGGATCAACTTGCTGCGCGAGGGGCTGGATATCCCTGAGGTGTCACTGGTCGCCATTCTCGACGCCGACAAAGAAGGTTTCCTGCGTTCGGAGCGCAGCTTGATCCAGACGATCGGCCGGGCGGCGCGAAATCTCAATGGCCATGCCATTCTGTACGCTGACCAGATCACCGCCTCCATGCGGCGCGCCATGGACGAAACGGAGCGCCGGCGCAACAAACAACTGCAATTCAACGCGGACAACGGCATCACCGCGCGCGGCGTGAACAAAGCGGTGCGCGAGCTCATCGATGGCATCGTGGCGCCGGTTCGTCACGATACGCTGGAGGCGGCTATCGGTCCCGAGGTCTTGACCGACGAAAAGGCCGTGGCCAAGGAAATTCGTCGTCTCGAAAAGCTCATGACAGACCATGCCCGCAACCTGGAGTTCGAGCAAGCTGCCGCTGCGCGAGATGCGCTGAATGCGCTCAAGCAGCGCGTATTGTTGGATGGCGCCGCTTAACCGAAGGGCCTGGAAACATCGTCGCTGGGTGCGAAGCGCGCGGGCCTCATGATGCCGTTCAGTGAGGCTGATAGGGCGGCCGCGGGCCCTTAACAAGGTGGTGTCGCAGCACATTGGCCAGCGGCGGTTACAGGTCGCTGCTGCGCTGCGGTCAATCCAACGGGTTTGTTACAGGCAATGCCTCAAATAGCTCATGTGTTACTCGTAATTATCGTTGTATATCATTGACTTTTAACGAAAAAATTACAGTAACACTAAAGGGCAGCCCAGTTGCGCAATTGCAAAAAAAACTTGCTATATTCCGGGTTTTCCCGCAGACTTACACCCATGATGACCAAGGTACTTTTCGTTTGCATGGGTAACATCTGCCGCTCCCCCAGCGCAGAGGGCGTTTTTCGCCATTTGGTGAGCGATGCCGGTTTGGGGGAGGTGGTGCGTGTGGATTCCGCTGGTACGCATGCCTATCACATTGGCGAGGCGCCTGACGCCCGCGCCCAGGCGGCCGCTCGCAAGCGCGGCTACGAGATCAACCATTGCGAGGCCCGCCAGGTGACGGCGGACGACTTCCGCGAATTTGATCTCATTTTGGCTATGGATTGGGACAATCTTTCCGCGCTGCAACAGCAATGCCCGAAAATTTATCAGCACAAGCTGATGCTGCTGATGCGCTTTGCCAATGAATTCGAAGAAGCCACGGTGCCTGATCCGTACTATGGCGGCCTCGATGGCTTCGGCAAGGTCCTGGATTACCTGGAGGATGCCTGTCAGGGTGTGTTGGAGCTGGTCCGCAAGCGGGCTACCCAATACCAGGCAGCCTAATTACTGGCTATAGCTTAAGCTGGCTCGATCAGCTCAAAAACCGCGCCTTGGCGCGGTTTTTTATGGTGGATGCGCGTGTCCGTCATCCCCGGGTAGGGCGTTGCGGGAGCTAGCCGATGTCTCGCTTATATGCATATTCCTGAAGATGACTTAGCAATTTAGTCGGGAATTTGCTATACTTGACGCAATTACTCAGGTATTGGTTGCCCGATGATGGGCGCCAGCACGTTTCCACAGGAATCCACCATGCGGCTCACTACAAAGGGGCGTTTCGCGGTTACCGCGATGATCGACCTGGCCATGCGGCAGCACAGCGGTCCGGTAACGCTCGCGGCGATCAGTCAGCGCCAGAATATCTCGCTTTCTTACCTTGAACAGCTCTTCGGCAAACTGCGCCGGCACGAGCTGGTCGATAGCGTGCGCGGCCCCGGCGGCGGTTATTCGCTGGCCCGTCTGGCGCGCAACGTCACGGTTGCCGACATCATTTTTGCGGTGGACGAGCCGCTGGACGCCACCAGCTGTGGCGGCAAGCACGACTGCACCAGCGGTCGCGACGGCAAGTCCGGCAAGTGCATGACGCACGAGCTCTGGACCACGCTGAACCGCAAAATGGTCGACTATCTAGATTCCGTTTCCCTGCAAGACCTGGTCGATCAGCAACGGCTGCGCCAATTGCAGGAGGCCTCCAAGGCGGCACAAGGGTGTTCCACCGTACGGATGGAGCGAGGCGCGGGCGAAACCGCGACCGCTGTGTCCGCCGTCGCCGCCGACGCCACCGTATAAGCAGGAGTAGCACTTCATGACCACTCGCCCAATTTATCTCGATTACTCTGCCACCACGCCAGTCGATCCGCGCGTGGTCGACAAAATGGTGCCTTGGCTGTACGACAACTTTGGCAACCCCGCGTCGCGTAGCCACGCCTTTGGCTGGGAGGCCGAAGAGGCGGTCGAAAACGCCCGCAACGAAGTCGCCAAACTCGTCAACGCCGATCCCCGCGAGATCATCTGGACGTCCGGTGCGACCGAGTCGGATAACCTGGCTATCAAGGGCGCGGCCAATTTCTACGCCGAGCGCGGCAAGCACATTATCACGGTCAAGACCGAGCACAAGGCGGTGCTGGACACCTGTCGGGAGCTGGAGCGCCAAGGCTTCGAGGTCACCTACCTCGATGTGCGTGATGACGGCCTGCTGGATCTGGACGTTTTCAAGGCAGCGCTTCGTCCCGACACCATTCTGGTTTCGGTAATGCTGGTTAACAACGAAATCGGTGTGATCCAGGATATCGAGACCTTGGGTGAAATCTGCCGTGAAAAAGGCATTATTTTTCACGTGGATGCGGCGCAAGCCACCGGCAAGGTCGAAATCGATCTGCAAAAGGTGAAAGTCGATCTGATGGCGTTCTCCGCACACAAGACCTACGGTCCCAAGGGCATCGGTGCCTTGTATGTGCGTCGCAAACCGCGCGTGCGTATCGAGGCGCAAATCCATGGTGGCGGTCACGAACGTGGTTTCCGTTCCGGCACCCTGGCCACGCACCAGATCGTCGGTATGGGCGAAGCATTCCGCCTGGCGCGCGAGGAGATGGGCACTGAAAACGAACGTATCCGCATGCTGCGTGATCGTTTGTGGGCAGGCCTGTCGCAAATCGAAGAAACCTATCTGAACGGCAGCATGGAGCACCGCGTTCCGCACAATCTGAACGTCAGCTTCAACTATGTCGAAGGCGAATCGCTGATCATGGCGATCAAGGAACTGGCGGTTTCGAGCGGTTCCGCTTGCACCTCGGCCAGCCTGGAGCCGTCTTACGTGTTGCGCGCGCTTGGCCGCAATGATGAGCTGGCGCATAGCTCCATTCGTTTTACGCTGGGCCGCTTTACCACCGAACAAGAAGTCGACTTCACGATCGAGCTCATCAAGAGCCGCGTGGGCAAATTGCGCGATATGTCGCCGCTGTGGGAAATGGCCCAGGACGGCATTGACCTGAATAGCGTGCAGTGGGCGGCCCACTAAGCCGCCACGCGACAGATACAGGAGAAACATCATGGCATACAGCACCAAAGTTCTGGATCACTACGAAAATCCCCGCAATGTGGGCTCGTTCGAAAAGGGTGACGACTCGGTCGGCACCGGCATGGTCGGCGCACCGGCTTGCGGCGACGTGATGAAGCTGCAAATCAAGGTGAACGATTCGGGCATCATCGAAGACGCACGCTTCAAGACCTACGGCTGTGGCTCGGCCATCGCCTCCAGCTCGCTGGTGACGGAATGGGTCAAGGGCAAATCGCTGGACGAGGCCCTCAACATCCGCAATACGCACATTGCCGAAGAACTGGCATTGCCGCCCGTGAAGATCCACTGTTCGATCTTGGCCGAAGACGCCATCAAGGCTGCCGTCCAGGATTACAAAGACAAACACGCTGCTGCACCTGCGCAATCCGATGCGGCGGCGGTTGCGACGGCGGGCTGAGCGATGGCTGTAACCTTGACCCAACAGGCGGCCTCGCATATCGGGCGCTACCTGCAAAAGCGTGGCAAGGGCGTCGGCCTGCGCCTGGGCGTGCGTACCACGGGATGTTCGGGCATGGCGTACAAGCTCGAATATGTCGATGATCCCGCACCCGAAGATCTGATCTTCGAAAGCTTTGGCGTCAGGGTGTTCGTCGATCCCAAGAGCCTGTCCTATCTGGATGGTACCGAGCTCGACTACGCACGCGAGGGCCTGAACGAGGGCTTCAAGTTCAGCAATCCCAACGAGAAGGCGACCTGCGGCTGCGGCGAGTCGTTCACGGTGTAGTCTTGGCCGCGGACAATCACTTCAGTTTGTTTGGTTTGCCCGCGCGATTCAATATCGATGGGCAGGTACTCGAGAGCGCTTGGCGCACTGTGGCCGCACAGGTGCATCCGGATCGTTTTGCGACGGCCAGTCCGGCCGAGCGTCGTGTCGCCATGCAGTGGGCGGCGCGTGCCAACGAGGCCTATCGGCAATTGCGGGATCCGTTATTGCGGGCTCGTTATTTGTGCGAGCAGGCTGGCGTCGATCTGCAAACTGAAAGCAATACGTCGATGGACGTGTCGTTTCTGACGCAGCAGATGCAATGGCGCGAAATGCTGGACGACGCGCGCAACGATCCTGATGCGTACGCAGCGCTCGAGGCCGAGTTGACTCAGGCTCGCCGGCAGATGCAAGACACACTCACGACATTGCTCGACGAGCGCCACGACTACGCGGCCGCCGGCATCAAGGTGCGCGAGTGGATGTTCGTCGAGAAACTGGCCCAAGAACTCGCCGCGGTGCAAGTGACCCACTAGCGGTCATCGTGCCAGCGTCGCGCGGCTTGCGCCGCTTTTTCGCTTTTCGATTCGAAGCATAATCATGGCCTTATTGCAGATTTCCGAGCCAGGCGAATCGCCGGCGCCACACCAACGCAAGCTGGCAGTGGGTATCGACCTGGGGACGACAAACTCCCTGGTCGCCGCTGTACGCAGCAGCGCTTCAGAGGTTTTGCTCGATGCCGATGGCCAGGCTTTGCTGCCGTCGGCCGTGCGCTATTTTGCCGATGGCAAGGTCAACATTGGCCGGCAGGCATTGGTGCAGCAGGCCGCAGATCCTTTGAATACCATCGTATCGGTCAAGCGTTTCATGGGGCGTGCGCTCGATGAGGCTGTGGCCAGCGGGGCGCCATACGAGTTTGTTGACGCGCCGGGTATGGTGCGGCTGCGGACGGTGCAGGGCGACCTGAGCCCGGTCGAGATCTCGGCACAGATATTGGCCACGTTGCGCCAACGCGCCGAAGACGTATTGGGCGATGACCTGGTCGGCGCCGTGATTACGGTGCCGGCATATTTCGATGATGCCCAGCGTCAGGCCACGCGCGATGCCGCCCGTTTGGCGGGCCTGAATGTTCTGCGCCTGTTGAATGAGCCCACCGCCGCGGCAATTGCTTATGGCCTGGATCAGGCTGCCGAGGGTACTTACGCCGTTTATGACTTGGGTGGAGGCACGTTTGATGTTTCCATCCTGCGCTTGACCAAAGGGGTGTTCGAGGTCGTTGCGACCGGAGGCGATACCGCATTGGGCGGCGACGATTTCGATTGGCTCATTGGCGAGTATGCCTACGCGGCTTTGGCGGGTGAGGGCGCTGCGGGAGCAGTGTCCGATGCATCTGACGGTCAATCGTCGCTCAGATCGTTGGTCCCCGCCGACCGTCGTGCTTTGCTCGTTGCCGCCCGTGCGGCGCGTGAGGCCTTGTCTGACGCTGACAGCGCGACACTGAGCGCGGTGTTGCAAGACGGCCGTGCGTTGAACGTCACATTGAGCCGTGCCCAGTTCGAACAGTTGGCGCAGCCGCTGGTGCGCCGTACGTTGGATCGTGCCCGTGCTGCGTTGCGTGATGCGGCTTTGACCGTGTCCGATGTCAAAGGCGTGGTGATGGTAGGCGGGGCCACTCGTATGCCGGTGATCCGCCAGGCGGTGGCTGATCTGTTTGGAACGCAGCCTCTGGTCGATCTGGATCCCGATCAAGTGGTGGCCCTGGGCGCGGCGTTGCAGGCTAACTTGCTGGCTGGCAACCGCATGCCCGGCGAGGACTGGTTGCTATTGGATGTGACGCCCTTGTCGCTGGGGTTGGAAACCATGGGCGGGCTGGTCGAGCGCATCATTCCTCGCAACAGCACGATCCCTGTGGCGCGTGCCCAGGAGTTCACCACGTTCAAAGACGGTCAAGGCGCCATGAGTGTGCATGTGGTGCAGGGCGAGCGTGAGCTGGTGTCCGACTGCCGTTCGCTGGCCCGTTTTGAGTTGCGGGGCATTCCCCCGATGGTGGCGGGCGCGGCGCGGATTCGCGTGACGTTCCAGGTCGACGCCGATGGTTTGTTGAGCGTGACGGCGCGCGAGCAAAGCACGGGCGTCGAGGCCTCTGTGTCGGTCAAACCCTCGTATGGCCTGTCGGATGATGAGATTACCCGCATGTTGGCCGACAGCGTGGCGCAGGCGGACAGCGATGCGCGAGCCCGCATGCTGCGTGAGCAGCAGGTCGAGGCGCGTCAGCTCGTTGAGTCCGTGCAGGCAGCGCTGGCGGCCGACGGCGATTTGCTGGACGCAGCGGAACGACAGTTGGTGGATGAACGTGTCGCGGCGGCTGCCGCTGCGCAAGGTGCTGACGATGTCGATGTCGTGCGCGCTGCTGTTCAAGCCTTGTCCGATGCCACCGAAGACTTTGCCGCCCGTCGCATGGATCGTGGTATCCGTGCAGCGCTGGCTGGCCGTAAATTAGACGAACTCGCCTGACGTATGCCTAAACTCACCGTATTGCCTCACCCGGAATTGTGCCCCGAGGGAGCCGTCATCGAAGACGCGCCCAAGGGCCAGTCTATCTGCCGTGTCTTGCTCAACAATCACATTGATATCGAGCATGCGTGCGAATTATCGTGTGCCTGCACGACCTGTCACGTGATTGTGCGCGAAGGCTTTTCCTCGTTGGAGGACGCGTCGGATAGCGAAGAAGACATGTTGGACAAGGCCTGGGGATTGAGCTCGACCTCTCGGTTGTCGTGCCAGGCGATTGTCGAAGACACGGACCTGACGGTCGAAATCCCCAAATACACGATCAATCACGCGAAAGAGGCACACTGATGAAGTGGGTAGATACATACGATATCGCCGCCGCCTTGGTGGATACGCATCCGGACGTCGATCCCAACACCGTGCGTTTTACGCAACTGCGTGAATGGGTCATAGCCTTGCCGGGCTTTGACGATGATCCCAGCCGCAGCGGGGAAAAGATCCTCGAGGCGATCCAGATGGCCTGGATCGAAGAGGCGGATTGAGTTTCTGTACGGCCTGAGAGGCCATGTTGACGATTAAACCCCGGCACTGAGGCATGCACTCAGTGGCCGGGGTTTTTACTGTAGGCTGTCTCCGAGACGAAAAGGTCCTTTTTGAGGAGCACGGCGAAGCGTGGAGCCTGCCGTTGCTGGGCTGCCTAAAGCTCAGCCTACCTGCAGCACGGCCTTTGCTGAATGCTCGGTGCCTGACGAATTCGAGTGCTTTGTCAGCAGCGAGCCGGCTGCATGTAGGTGTATCAACGTACCAAGCAAGGCAGTTTGTTGTTGAACTTCCAGTCCGGCACGAGGTATTGCATTGCCATGGCGTCGTCGCGTGCGCCCAGACCGTGTTGCAGGTAAAGTTGGTGTGCGCGTTCGATGGCATCCATGTCGAGCTCGATGCCCAATCCGCCGGTCTGTGGCAGCTCGATGTGACCTTGTTTGATCTGCAAGGGATTGCGCGTCAGGTATTGGCCGTCTTGCCAGATCCAGTGCGTGTCGATCGCGGTGACGCGTCCTGGGGCGGCTGCGCCTACGTGGGTGAACATGGCCAGCGAGATGTCGAAATGATTGTTCGAATGCGAGCCCCAGGTCAGGCCAAATGCCTGGCATGTCTGCGCGACGCGCACCGAGCCCTGCAGCGTCCAGAAATGCGGATCGGCCAGCGGGATATCGACGGATTGCAGTGAAAGCGCATGCGCCATTTCGCGCCAGTCGGTGGCGATCATGTTGGTGGCGGTGGGCAGGCCTGTGGCGCGGCGGAATTCCGCCATCACTTCGCGGCCGGAGAATACGCCTTCGGCGCCGCAGGGATCTTCTGCGTAGGCCATGACGCCATGCAGGTCACGGCATAGGCGGATCGCGTCTTGCAGCAGCCAGCCGCCGTTGGGATCCAATGTGATGCGCGCTTTCGGGAAACGTTCGTGCAGGGCGCGGATGGCTTCGACTTCTTCTTCGCCGCGCAGCACGCCGCCTTTGAGTTTGAAGTCCTCAAAGCCATAGCGTTGGTAGGATGCCTCGGCGAGTTTGACGATGGCTTCGGGTGTCAGGGCCTTTTCGTGACGCAGACGCAGCCAGTCGTCCGCGGCGTCGGGTTCGCTGTGATAGGGCAGGGGCGTGGCATTGCGGTCGCCGACGTAGAACAGATAGCCCAGCATTTGCACCGACGTGCGCTGTACGCCTTCGCCCAGCAAGGCGGCCAACGGGACCTGCAGGTGTTGGCCCAGCAGGTCGAGCAGCGCTGATTCTGCGGCCGTCACGGCGTGAATCGCGATGCGTAAATCAAAGGTTTGTTGCCCACGTCCCGCGCTGTCGCGATTGGCGAAGGCCTGGCGCATTTTATTCAACGTTCGGTTGTAGTCGCCAATGGCGCTGCCGACGATGATGTCACGTGCGTCTTCCAGGGTTTCGCGGATCTTTTCTCCGCCAGGAACTTCGCCCGCGCCTGTGTTGCCTGCACTGTCGGTCAGAATGATCAGATTGCGCGTGAAGTATGGGGCGTGGGCGCCGCTCAGGTTGAGCAGCATCGAGTCCTGGCCCGCCACGGGAACGACGCGCATGTGAGTGATGACGGGGGTGTGGCGAGAGGGAGTGGCAGTGGTCGACATGGTGATCTCTTGAAACAAAGCCTGCTGCGGGAAACGGGATGGCAGAAAATAACGGCGAGCGGTAATCGAGGTGCGTAGTGGGACGGCGTTGGCAGATGCTGGTGTGCACGGGCCGGGTATTGCAGACGGCTACCCGAGCGGACCGGATGGCGCATTTAAACGAGCAGCGGGATGATAGATCGCCACGTGCGAGGCAGGCCCGGGTAGCGATCTATTTTCACCGCGACCAAAGATGATTTATTGCACGGTAATGTTGCCGGTTTCGATCACGGTTTTCCAGCGTTTGCTTTCGTCTTGCTGGAATTTCGTAAAGGTCTCTGGAGTGTTGGCGACGACTTCCAGGCCGACGTCGGTAAAGGGTTTGCTGACGGCTGGATCCTTGATGGCAGTGGTGAGCGCTGCGGAGAGCTTGTCGCGGATATCTGCCGGCAGGTTCTTGGGGGCGACAATGCCTTGCCAAGCATAGACTTCGACACCCGGGACGTTCAACTCGGAAAGGGTGGGCACGTTCGGCAACACAGGTGAGCGCTTGTTGCCGGTGATGGCGATGGCTTTGAGTTTGCCCGATTGGATGTGCGGCAGCACGGCGTTTACGTTCTGGAACGACATGTCGACCTGGCTGCCCAGCAGATCAGAGATGGCCGGTGCGCCGCCTTTGTACGGGATATGCAGGCCCTTGGTACCGGTTTTTTGCCAGAACAGTTCAGCCGTCAGGTGATCGGAGGAGCCCGAGCCGGAGGTCGCAAAACTGATCTCACCGGGCTTGGACTTCAGCAGGGCGAGCACGTCCTGGACCGAGTTGATGCTGGGCGCCAGTTTCGGGCTGACGACCAGGACGTTCGGTGTTTGCACGGCAACGGTCAGGTAGGTGAAATCCTTTGCCGGATCGTAGCTCAGGCCCTTCATCAGATGGGGGGCGACGACCAAGGGGGCGAGCGAGGTCACCATCAAGGTGTAGCCGTCAGGTGCGGCACGGGCGACTTGAGAGGCGCCGATGGTGCCGGTGGCGCCCGCTTTATTTTCCACGACAAACGATTGCTTCAGTTGTTCGCCGAGTTTGTTGGCGACGGCGCGGGCCACGGAGTCCGTCGCGCCGCCCGGCGGGAAGGGGACAACCATGGTGACGGGTTTGTCGGGCCAGGCTTGTGCGGCGCCCGCGGCCAACATGAGGGTGAGGCCTGTGAGCCATTTACGTGCATGCTGATGCATGTGTCTCTCCGGTAAGTATTATATCGATGGCAACGTTACCATATTTGATGGTAACGTTGCCATGTGATTTGGTAACGTTGTCATTTGAGTTTTATAGAATACGGATATCTGCCTCTGGCAGAATATCCGTATAAACCCTAGGTCTCTCGCCTCCCCATTCGAGGAGCTAGAGGTTAGGCTTGGTGGCCTTGTCACTTCCACATTGAAAATGTCATCTGAGAAACCGAATCCTCTCCGCTCCAGCGAACGTGCCAGTGTGACGGTGCGCGATGTGGCTCGGGTGGCTGGCGTGGCGATGATCACGGTGTCGCGGGCGATCAATACGCCGCAGGCGGTGTCGCCCCAGACGCTGGAAAAGGTCAATGCGGCGATTCAGTCGCTGGGTTATGTGCCGAACCTGATGGCGGGCAGTTTGCGGTTGTCGCGCAGTCATTTGGTGACGGTGTTGGTGCCGACGATCGCGGGGTCCTTGTTCAGCGGGATGATTACCGCGTTGACGCGATCTCTGGGGGCAAAGGGCTATCAACTGATCGTGGGGCAGAGCGGCTATGACATGCCTAGTGAGGACGCCTTGTTGCGCGCCATCATCGGCCGGCGTCCAGATGGCATTGTGTTGACGGGTGTGATGCATTCTGAACAAGGGCGGCAATTGCTCAAGGCGTCGGGCATCCCGATCGTCGAGACCTGGGATGCGACGCCTACCCCCATCGATATGCTGCTGAGCCTGTCGCACGATGCGATTGGCGCCGCAGTCAGCCGGTATCTGCATGAGCGCGGTAAAAAGCGTCAGGCGGTGCTTGCCGGCGACGACGAGCGTGCACGATTGCGCGCGCAGAGTTTCGTGCGTGCGGCGATGGCGCTCGGATTGCCGGAGCCGCGGGTAATTCACATGCCTGCGCCGACCACGCATGCGCAGGGCAGAGAGGGATTGCGTCAATTGCAAGCCCTGCAGAAAGACATCGATGCCGTGTTCTGCTCGTCTGATCTGATGGCCGCCGGTGTGCTGACAGAGGCTGTCGTGCAGGGGCTGAGCGTGCCGGATGATTTGGCCGTCGTGGGATTTGGCGACATGGATTTTGCCGCGTCGATGTCGCCGTCGATCACGTCGGTGCATGTCGATGGCGTAGCGATAGGCGAGCAGGCCGCCGAGATGATCGATGCTCGCGCCAATGGACTATGGCCCGCGCAGCAGGTCGTGGAGATCGGCTTTCATATCGTTGCGCGCGAAAGCACGTAATATGGCTTAAGATTTCTCTTCTACCTACCTTATTTTGCTAGCAATATGACTGTGCCTCATCTTCGCTTCGGCCTGGCGGCCAACCGGCTTCATCACGAGACGCCTGACGCGGCGTTATTTACTTGGCTGCGTGCCTCGGGAGCCACTATTCGCGAGATGGGGATCGAGCTGCACACGGTAGGCCGCACGCATGATGCCATCGTGCGCGAGGGTATGTTGCAAGGCTATCGGGGGCTGATCCGCTATCCGTATGGCCGCGAAGGCGGGTTGATGAAACTCGTCGCCCGCGTGACCGAAGGGCGCGATGGGCAGGCGCCGTTTGATGGCGCGATTTATCTGATTGATCCCGTCGATCCTTCGTCGATTTTCCCCGAAGCGCTGGCGTTGAAGCGTCAATGCATCACGCACGGCCGACCGTTCATTTCGACGCTGGCTGGCGCGATTGAATGGATCGAGGTCGAGCGCGTGTTGGCGGATTTGCCGCCGGATCCTGCCTTGTCGCGGTTGTTCAATTTCGAGGGGCAGACCTTGGCATTGATTGCCCACGATGCCTTGAAAGACGACATGGTGGCGTTCGCCGACGAGCATTTCGAAGTGTTGTCGCAGTATGCGCGCCGTGTGGCGACGGGGACAACGGGCGGCCGCTTGAATGACTTGGCATGGTCGCGAGGCTGGCCCAAGGACACGCCCTGGGTGACGCGTTACCTGAGCGGCCCGCTCGGCGGCGATGCGCAGATCGCCGAGCTGGTGCTGGAGCATCAATGCCAGCGCGTGATCTTCTTCGAAGACCCGCACGTGGCACGCCAGCACGAGGCCGATATCCAGCTGCTGGAGCGTGCTGTTCGTGTTGTGACAGCCAGCGCGACGTGCGCTACCTCGCCTTCTGTTGCGCGACGTTGGGCAGAGGCGGTGCGCAAGCATCAGGGGATATGAGCGTTTGCGTTGTTGGCTCTGGTTGAATAGGTGGGGGTGTGCTTATGGGCGGGTGGCATGCTTATGGACGTCGAGCCGAGGCAATCGGGCCGTGGGGGCTTCACAAAGCCGGTCCGGCCCGCGGGGGCCGGACACCGTGTTCGCTCGCTTCGTCCGGCCCCTTCGGGCCTACCTTCAGCATCCGCTCCACTCGGCTTTGAGGC
>NZ_CBCSJH010000013.1:0-127124 GCF_965139195.1 Bordetella tumbae
GGCCGTTGAGCCGCGATTTAGCCCGCGAAGCGGGCCGAGGCCCCTGCTCATGGGCCGAGTCGCGGCGANAGGCCCGGCGGGGCTTTTACACGCCGACCTCCTGCGCCAAAAGAACTCCACACTACGCATGCCACAGAACGTGGCTACTGCCCCTTATCGCTTTAGTCAGCAATAGAGATGAGGGCACGGCTGTAGTCCCTGCCGTGCGTTTCCCTATCATCAGTTGTTCAAAGAAGGCGGCGGTACGTCTGCCGGCACCGGCGGCGGCGGGGGCACATCGCCACTGGCTTTCTCACCCTTAGCCGCCTCACGCTTGGCAAGGCGCTCTGCCTTCTTGGCGCGATGTGCCTCCATCTTGGTTTGGCGCGCTTTGACCAAATCGGTCACTTGCTGCTGCTGCGTGCCATTCAGGCTATCCCAGGCGGCCAGCCATTTACCGCGGACTTCCTCGGATTGCTTGCGGAATTCTGCACGTTGCGCATCCTCGTTGGCCGTCAGGGCATGAGGGTCGAGCTTGCCGCTCTGGATTTGAGTCTGCAGCAACTCATGGCGCTTGCCGCGGTTCTCGCGCATCGACTTGAAAAAATCGCCCTGTGCCTGCTTGGCCGTGTCAAACGCGGCTTGTTGCTTGGCGTCGAGCTTGAGCGTAGCGACTTGCTCTTTGGACAGCGGGCCTACACCCGGCACCCAAAAGCTATCACGCAGTTCGGGACCGCCGCGACGATCACCATGCTTGAAATGACCGCCACGATGATCGCCATGCATGCCATCATGCTGTTTCGCAGAAGCGGCAGGCGGTGCGGTATCGGACGCGGCCAACGCGGTACCGGACAAGCCGGCGGCGGCAACGATGAAACCCAGGGCAGCCAGGGAAGAACGGATCGCGTATCGGGACATAGTGGTCTCCTGAAAAAGTAGAACGCGAAACCATTGTCAGTGCAGACCCGTTACGGGTGGATTTCGGATCTGTCGAGAATATTTCAGTCGATTGCCGCAGCTCAGACCGTGGCGTCCCAGGCAGCCAGATATTCCTGCCAATGCGGCGCATTGCTGGCCGCCAGCGTATCGCGTACGAGGTCGATCTCCGCCTGGTAAGACGCCGCGTCCAACTCACCCCGCAAGAATCGGAACCGGCAATACACCAGCCAGGTATTGACCACGTCGGTTTCGCAATAGGCGCGAACCTCGTCCGCGCGGCCGGCCTGCCAGGCGGGCCAGACCTGCCCGCCGTCCATGCCGAGCTTGCCCGGAAAGCCGCACAGCTTGGCCAACTCGTCCAATGGCGCATTGGCGCGCCCGTTGTACTTGGCCAGCAAATCCATCAGGTCGATATGACGATTGTGATAGCGGCTGATGTAGTTATTGAATTTGAACTCACGATCCTCATCACCGGTATCCCAGTATCGCGGCGCAGGCACACCGTGAATCAGGCTGCGGTAATGCAAGACAGGCAAATCAAAACCCGAGCCATTCCAGCTGACGAGCCGTGGCGTATAGCGCTCGATGGTTTTAAAAAAACCATTGATCAGGGTCGCCTCTGGATCGTCGGGCTGGCCCAGCGTCTTGACGCGAAAACCCTGATCGTCCCGAAACACGCAGCCGATGACGGCGATGCGCTGTAGATGCAACGGCAGAAAATCGTGTCCGACCGCCTCGCGGCGCGCCGCAAAGGCACGCTCGGCGACCTCGGCATCGGGGACGTCCGTCCCCCAGCCGTTCAGCTTGCGCAGCCCGTCGATGTCGGGCAGCGTTTCCAGGTCAAAGACGAGCGTCGGGGTCATCGTGCCGGCAGGTACTGCAACGGGTCTACCGGCGTGCCCTGGCGACGGATCTCGAAATGCAGGCGTGGCGAGGTCGTATCGCTCTGGCCGATCTCGGCGATCTTCGAGCCGCGCTTGACCGCCTGGCCGGTCTTGGCCAGCAGCGTCTGGTTATGCGCGTAGGCGGTAATAAAACCGTTCTCGTGATTGATGATGATCAGATTGCCCAGTCCACGCACACCGTTGCCGCTGTACATGACTTTGCCATCGGCCGCCGCTACGACGGGAGCGCCTAACGAGCCGCCGATATCGATGCCTTTGGAGGCCGTGGTAAACGTTTGCGTGACAGCGCCGCTGGCTGGCCAACCCCAACTGATCAAATTCGCATCGGCCGCGCGCTTGGGCGTAGACATCGAAGCTGTCGGTGCCGTGGCGGTGGTGTCTGGAGGCGTCGTACTCGGTGGCGGCGGCGTCGTGCTGGACGCAGGTGGCGTCGTGGTGGATGCTGCCCCAGACGCGGCTGCGGCTGCCGCTCCCGCCCCTGCGGCCGTAGACGTCGAACTGCCCGGCTCACCGAGAGGTACCGGCGTCGCAGTGGCCCCGGACGAAGCTGGCGGCGGTGCGCTGGCTACTGCGCTGCCGCCGGCTGAAAGCTTGAGCACCTGGCCCACGCTCAACTGATTGGCATCGTTGAGATTGTTCCATTGCCTGAGGTTGGCCACGCTCACGCCATTGCTGCGGGCGATCTGGTAGAGCGTATCGCCGGGCTTGACGACATAGCTGCCGCCAGCCGATGCCATGCTGCTGCCTGAGGGCTGATTGGATAGATCGACCACCGGCGCGCGCGTCGTCGTGCTTGAGCAACCATATATGAGGCTCAAACCCAGCGCGCCGGCCGCCCACATGGCGGGCCGAGTCAGGCGTGCAAATGACGCCTGAGGAAAATAAAGAGCGGTCAGTGGCAACTGCCCGTTGAGCATGTAATTCTCCTGTTGCTCAAGATTGTATTCCGGCCCGCAATGGGACGAAACGTACTGCTTCTAATTCGGTGCGCTTCCAGGTGGAAGTCCCGGTGCGTTCAACCAATACCAATCGCTGGTTGGACGTCCCCTCGGGGGCGATCAGACGTCCGCCTGGCGCCAATTGCATCAGCAGCGCTTGCGGAATGGCCAGACCGGCCGCAGCCACAACGATAGCATCGAACGGCGCTACGCCGGGCAAGCCTACCATGCCGTCGCCATGCACGAGGCGCACGCGCGTCGCCAGACGCAAAGCGCGCAGATTACTGCGCGCCAACTCGAACAGCCCGCGGATGCGCTCGATGGCATGTACCTCACGTACGAACTGAGCCAGCACCGCCGCCTGATAGCCGCACCCAGCGCCCACCTCGAGCACGCGCGTGGGGCTGCGGTCCTCGCAAACGGCCGAAATCATCCGCGCAACCACCCAGGGTTGCGAAATGGTCTGCGAATGCCCGATGGGCAATGCCGCATCCTCGTACGCACGGCTGGCCAGCGCCTCATCGACAAACACGTGGCGCGGCACTGCCGCCATCGCGCTCAGTACGCGCTCATCGGTAACTCCCTGGCTACGCAGGCGCTGGACCATGGCCTGGCGCAAGCGGTCGGAATTCAGGCCCAGGTTACTGACCTGCGAGGCCGTGTTACCGGCCGCAGCGGGTTTGGCCAAGGTCGCAGGCGAAATACGTGTATTGCTGTTGGTGGCGGTATAGCCGGGGGCCAGCCCCGTACTGCCGTAATTCGAGGTGGCTTTCGTGCGGCCCGGCGGGACGGGTGGGCTCACAGGCTTGCGCATAGCGGCTCCGCCCAGCCCCGGAGTTCATCCAGTTGGCTGTGTTGGGTCAAATCCAGGCGCAGCGGCGTCAGCGATACCCTGCCCTCGGAAATAGCGTGAAAATCCGTGCCCGGCGAGGCATCCGCGGCCACGCCCACCGGCCCGATCCAATAGACCGTATCGCCATAAGGCGTAGTCGTACGTACCACAGGCTGAGAAGGATGACGCTTGCCCAGGCGAGTGACCTGCAGCCCGCCCATCTGCTCGAAAGGACGGCACGGGATATTGACGTTCAGCAAGACCGGCGAGGCCAGAGGCTGCGCAAGCTGACGCTCGACCACCGNGCGTGCGGCCCGGGCCGCCGATTCGATATGTTCCCAGCCTCTTTCGACCAGGGAAAACGCGATCGCCGGAATACCGAACAGATAGCCCTCGGCGGCGGCCGCCACGGTGCCCGAATAGAGCGTGTCATCGCCCATATTGGCGCCGTTGTTGATACCGGAGACGACCAGATCGGGCCGTTCGTCCATCAAACCCGTGAGCGCCACGTGCACACAATCGGAAGGCGTGCCATTCACGCATACAAAGCCATTAGAGGCCGTGCGCACCGTCAAGGGCCGGTTCAGCGTCAGAGAATTTGACGCGCCGCTGTGATTGGTTTCGGGAGCAACAACGGTAATCTCGCCCAGCCCTTGCAGCGCCTGAACCAGCGCTTCGAGCCCAGGGGCGCTATAACCATCGTCGTTCGAAACCAGTATTCGCATTGAGCATCCCGCAAAATCAACAAAATGAAACGGGGTCGATTGTACCGCTGGAAGGTGACTGACAAATAGTTCTATGGATAACCCCCACACACAGCCATGCGTCCTGCGCGGTAGAATCCGCAGCCACGACCTTTCTGTAACGGACACTTTCTCATGGTGCAAACTGCCCCCTCGTTCTTCTTCAGTGCCGCGTTGATCGCGCTGGCTTATCTGATCGGTTCGATTCCGTTCGCCGTGGTCGTCAGCAAACTCATGGGCTTGCAGGATCCTCGCAGCTACGGATCCAAAAACCCCGGCGCGACCAATGTGTTGCGCACCGGTAATAAAGCCGCAGCGGCGCTGACCCTGCTGGGCGATGCCGCCAAGGGCTGGTTCGCCCTGTGGCTGGCGCAGACCTTGGCGCCCGGTCTGCCGTGGACGGCCTACGCGCTGGTCGCGCTGGCCGTCTTTCTGGGACATTTGTATCCGGTTTTCCTGGGTTTCAAGGGTGGCAAAGGCGTCGCAACCGCACTGGGTATCCTGCTCGCGATTCACCCCGGCCTGGCACTCGCTACTGCGGCTACCTGGGTCATCATTGCCGTATTTACGCGATATTCCTCGCTCGCCGCCTTGGTCGCCGCGTTTTTTGCCCCGGTGTATTACCTGTTCGGCTCAGGCGTGGCCTGGTATGCGCAAGGACCGGTGGGCATCGCGCTGGCCGTGATCAGCCTGCTGCTGTTCTATCGCCACCGCGCCAATATTGGCCGCCTGCTGTCGGGCAAAGAAAGCCGCATCGGCTCGAAAAAGAAATAAGGCAGCCATCGATCGATGGCCGTCCCAGGCGATCGGCCGTCGTTGCTACGTCACGGCGACACAGCGCCCTGACAAGCAATCATCCGGCTGCAACTCGCATGATATGCATACGCCTGCACCAACTCAGGCGGGCGTATCCACGCAAATATCGGCCAAATCCCAGCGCGGGCGTACCGTAAAGGCATGCTCGCCCGGTTTCAACGTGACCAAGCCTGCCTTGACCCGCTCGGAGGCCGCAAAGGCAATCATGGCCCCGTTGTCAGTACACAGGGCCAAAGGCGGAAAATAGGCCTGCGCACGCAAGGGACGCATTGCCTCAGCCAACTGGGCGCGCAGCAATTGATTGGCGCCGACGCCACCCGCCACGACCAAGCGTTTCAAGCCGGTTTGGCGCAGGGCCTTGACCGCCTTGGACACCAGCACGTCGACAATCGCCGCCTGCGTGGCGGCCGCCAGATCGGCGCGTGTCTGGTCGTCCAGCGACACCCCGGTCCGCTCCACCTCTTTCACACGCGTCAATACCGCTGTTTTCAGGCCGCTGAAACTGAAATCCAGATCGCCACTGTGCAACATCGGGCGCGGCAAGGTAAAGCGCTGTACGTCCCCCTTGACGGCCATACGGGACAGCGCTGGCCCGCCCGGATAGCCCAGACCCAGCAATTTGGCCGATTTATCGAATGCCTCGCCGGCCGCGTCATCCAACGTCTCGCCCAGCAGCGCATACCGCCCCACCCCATCGACGCGCATCAGCTGAGTATGCCCGCCCGACACCAATAGCGCCACAAAAGGGAATTTAGGCCGCGGCGTATCCAGCAACGGCGACAGCAGATGTCCCTCGAGATGATGGATCGGAATAGCGGGCAGGCCTCGCGACCACGCAAATGCCTGGGCGACACTGGCGCCGACCAGCAACGCTCCGGCCAGGCCCGGTCCCGCGGTATAGGCCACCGCATCCACGTCTTTCAACGTCAAACCCGCCTCATCCAGCACCTGGCGGGCTAGCGGCACCGCACGCCGGATATGGTCGCGCGAGGCGAGCTCGGGCACCACGCCGCCGTATTCCTGGTGCATGGCGATCTGAGAATGCAGGGCATGCGCGAGCAAGCCTCGCTCTGTGCAGACGGCCGCGACGCCGGTCTCGTCACACGAGCTTTCAAAACCTAGAATGATCATGGCCGCGAGTTTACATCTGGTGCGAAAATGGCGGCTTGATAACCCTATAAAAAACCAACCCGGGAACCTGCCATGCTGGAGAAGCTATTCCAATTGCGCGAACACGGTACGAATGCGCGTACCGAAATCGTCGCGGGTTTGACGACATTTTTGACGATGTCGTACATCATCTTCGTCAACCCGAACATCCTGTCCTCGACCGGCATGGACCGCGACGCTGTGTTTGTCGCGACCTGCCTGGCTGCCGCGCTGGGCTCGTTGATCATGGCGCTGGTGGCCAACTGGCCCATCGGCATGGCCCCGGGGATGGGCCTGAATGCCTTTTTTGCCTTCACGGTTGTCAAGACCATGGGCTACACCTGGGAACAGGCGCTGGGCGCGGTCTTTATCTCTGGCGTGATTTTCCTGGTGCTCACCATCACGGGCGTGCGGGCCTGGCTCATCAAAGGCATACCCCACTCGCTCCGCAGTGCCATCGCGGCCGGGATTGGGTTGTTTCTGGCCATTATTGCCCTGTCATCAGCCAAAATCGTGGTGCCCCATCCTGCCACCATGGTGACGCTGGGCGATCTGCGCGAACCGGGCCCTCTGTTTGCCATCCTGGGCTTTTTCGTCATTGCCGTACTGGACGCATTGCGGGTGCGTGGGGCCATCCTGATCGGTATCCTGGTGGTCACCCTGCTGTCGATGGCCACGGGCCACAACGAATTTCACGGCGTCTTCTCGACGCCGCCGAGCCTCGCGCCGACCTTCATGCAACTGGACATACTCGGTGCCTTGCATACGGGTTTTGTGCATGTAATCCTGGTTTTTGTACTGGTCGAGGTCTTTGATGCAACCGGCACCCTGATGGGCGTTGCCAAACGCGCCGGGCTTGTGCCCGAGGGCCGCCCCAACCGCCTGGGCCGGGCATTATTCGCCGATAGCACGGCCATCGTGGCGGGCTCGATGCTGGGCACCAGCAGCACGACCGCCTATGTCGAGAGCGCCTCGGGCGTCCAGGCAGGAGGCCGCACAGGATTGACCGCACTGGTGGTCGCGTTGCTGTTTCTCGCTGCGCTATTCATCTCCCCATTGGCCGGGTCCGTGCCGGCCTACGCCACCGCGCCTGCCCTGCTCTATGTCGCCGGCCTGATGATGCGCGAATTGATCGACATCGACTGGAACGATATCTCCGAGGCGACGCCCGCCGCACTGACCACGTTGGTCATGCCTTTCACCTATTCGATCGCCAATGGCTTGGCGTTTGGTTTCATCAGCTATGTCGTGCTGAAGACCTTCACCGGCCATTTCCGCACGATCCATGCCGCAACGTGGCTGGTCGCGGCTTTGTTTGTCATCCGCTACGCCTTCTTTCCTGGGTAGGGGACACGAGGCAATTGCATCATCGCCCACGCCGATATGTGCCGGGCACGGGTCTTGCGTATCGGCGTCATTGACGCTCGCTATCAACCCGATCAACCACAAGGTTGATCGGGTCTGAGCTTGATTTCACCGATACACTCCCCAAGTACTAGAGGAATGCCGGGCGTTGCCGACGCATTCCGCCCTACTATTTCCGGAGAATTTTCCCATGTCCCAGTTGGCCCGCGTGCCCTTTTCCGTGCTCGACCTTGCCCCTATCGTGCAGGGCGGCGACGCCGCAGGCGCATTCCGCAATACGGTCGATCTGGCGCAACATGTCGAACGTTGGGGCTATCAGCGATTCTGGCTGGCCGAGCACCACAACATTACGGGCGTAGCCAGCAGCGCGACTGCAGTCATCATTGGCCAGGTTGCCGCCCATACCAAGACACTGCGGGTAGGTTCGGGCGGCATCATGCTGCCTAATCACGCGCCGCTGATCATTGCCGAGCAGTTCGGCACATTGGAAAGCCTGTTCCCCGGACGTATCGATCTGGGCCTGGGCCGTGCACCTGGCAGCGATGGCGCCACACAGCAGGCCTTGCGTCGCGGTCCTCGCAGCGGTTTTGATTTTCCGGAGTTACTCGCCGAGCTGCGCGCGTTCCTTGCTCCTGCCGTGCCGAATCAAGCCGTACGCGCGATTCCCGGTGCAGGATTGGACATTCCGATCTGGTTGTTGGGCTCCAGTGATTTCAGTGCGCGGCTGGCGGCGGAGCTAGGCTTGCCGTTTTCCTTCGCAGGACACTTTTCACCAGAGGGCATGGCCGCGATGCGCTTGTATCGCCACCTGTTCAAACCGTCCGCAACATTGGAGCGGCCCTACGCAATGATCGGCGTGCCGGTCATCGCCGCCGACACCGATGAGCAGGCACGCATGTTGTCCACTACGCAGCAAATGAAGTTTCTGTCCTTGATCCGGGGCAACCGCCTGCAGCTGCAACCGCCGGTCGAAAGCATGGACGGCCTATGGAACGAATGGGAACAGCAAGCTGTGCATCAAAAACTGGCAGCCTCCATCGTAGGCGGCCCGGAAACTGTCAAGCAGGGTCTCGAATCACTGATCGCGCGCACAGAGGCCGACGAAGTCATGATCGTTTCGGACTTCTACCGTCACGAAGACCGCTTGCGCTCGTATGAAATTTTGGCGTCGTTGAAAAACCAGGGCAGCGCCTCCTGAACAATCCCAGGCAACCATACCAAGCTGGCCGCCCCACGCTCTGAAGAACGTGGACTTCCTTCACACAACCTTGCCTATGCATACTGAAAGCAAGGTCAATCGGAGCACCGTATGAGCAATATCGTTGAACTCACTCAAGCCTCTTTCCAAGAGTCCATCACGCCCGACAGCACTGTGATTGTCGATTTCTGGGCCCCTTGGTGTGGTCCTTGCCGCGGCTTTGCGCCCGTGTTCGAACAGGCGGCCGAACAGCATCCCGATGTGACGTTCGCCAAGGTCAACACCGACGTGGAACAAGAGCTCGCCGGCGCGTTGGGCATCCGTTCCATCCCCACCCTCATGGTATTTCGCGAACAGGTCCTGCTGTTCTCTCAACCTGGTGCGTTATCGGCTGGGCAATTGGGTGAACTACTGGAAAAGGTCAAGGGCCTGGACATGGAGAAAGTCCATCAGGATATCGCTGCTGCTCAAGATGCGGGAGATGATAAGCAGCAGTAAGCATTCGCGCTGATTCGGGTGCTGGTGTTTCGTCGTCAAATCACCAGCACCCGGCGCATCGCTGAGGGTTGTGTCACCGCACTGCCGACCCTCAGCACATTATCCCTATCGGTCGTTGTTCGCATTGTCAATGTATCAGCGCGATTCGCATCTCGCGTGGGATCGAAGCACACACCGACTGGCACGAATGTAGTCGTGTTAGTGCGGCTGCTATGGCTGCCGTTGCGCTCGCTGCTGGTACTGCCGGAATAATGCACACCAGAATGACCGTGAATCTGATCACGACAGTGCATCGCGTCCGATTTACGGGAGAGCCTTGGCAGTAAATCGTTATCGACGTATGTGGGTGGTACTTATCTTCTTGGACTACAAAGGAGAGAAGTACATGAACACAATTTCTACCCCTTCATCTACACGTCACACGCGTGATCGCATCGTCGCTTCAAGCTTGAAAAAAAACTGCCACGGTAAAACATGCTCGGTAACCGTACTAAGTTTGGCGCTTGCATCAGTAGGGGCAGCGGCAGCAGCAGACACTAGCAGCCCTCAATATCCAACCTTCGAACAGAGTCAAGAGCATCGTTCTTCTAGCTCGTGGAAGAATCTTCCCTATGACACATGGCATTACGTCACGACCGGAAAATTCGGCACCGCCCTCGCCTCTGCTGCTGCCAGCGTTATCGCCTATAAAGCAACTCGCTTTGTCGAACGTACTGTCGGCTTTGGCGACCCGCGTACTCGCTTCCTTCTCACTCCCGCGGAGGGGCTCGCAGCCACTGCTTTCGTCGGCACTGCTCTTTATGGAGCCGGTGCGTTTGGGAATACGGGGAGTGGAGAAGAAGAAACACCGCGACCGGGGGAGGACACATCGGGCGACGAAACTCGCACCGACGAGGCCACAACGCAAAACGGGGCTGAGTCTCTAAAAGAAGATAGACACGATATCAATAAAAAGCCCCCCACAAAAACGCTATTGGATGAGCTTGAATCGAACTCGGGCTCGCCCCCTGGACATACTCCTTCAAATCAAACACCACCGCGATCTGATGACCCGCCATCAGAAAACGGTAAAGGCGGCAGCGAGCCTCATCCCAGCGATGAAGAATCGATACGAGACAAGGCTGCTGCTGCTGTCAAGAATGCCAAGGATACTGTTAAAGGTGTTGTGGAGGAGGTTAAGGATACTGCTGGGGATATTGCTGAGGAAGCTAAGGGTGCTGTTAAGAATGTCGCTGACGAGATCTCTTCGAGCCTGACGGACGACGAGCCCCCACCTCAAACAGACACGCCGACATCAACGGAAGAAGACGGCCAGGAAACCACCACGCCAAACACAGACAGCGAACACCTCGCTGCGTCGGATGGAAGCGATACCCAGACGCCAGATTCCGAACAGGATGAGCTCTTGGAGCTGATACAAGAGCTTGCATCGATGCTGAACGAGTCGCTCTCCGTCACCGACACAGCCATCCGCCCAGCGGCAGGCTCGTACATGAGCAATGCCTGGGCAGCAAATACGATGTTCCAGATGAATCTGAACGATCGTCTGGGCAGCTATTACCAGGGTGAGGCCAGCCCACATCAAGGCAGCGCATGGGTCCGGTACAGCGGCTCGCGCGGCCATCTGAAAGACACCTCAGGTGAACTGCGTACGGCAGGTGATAAGAACACCGTCATGATGGGCGTGGACATACTGACGCAATCAAGCGATGCCCGCGACCAATTCACGGTCGGCATCATGGGTGGCTATGGTCACTATAGCGGTCATACCAAATCGAACAGCTTTAACTATTCCACCAAAGGCAAGGTCAATGGCTACAGTGTCGGGTTGTACGGGACCTATCAAAAAGACGTCGCCACCCAGCACGGCTTTTACGCAGACACCTGGGCACTGTGGAATCAGTTCGACAATCGCATCAAAGGCGGCGATCTGCCGGCTGAAAAATACGACTCCAAGGGGATGACCGCCTCGTTGGAGTTGGGCTACAACATCCCTCTGTCCGACGGCAATAACGTGAAGTATGTGCTGCAGCCCCACGCACAGGTCATGTATCAGAACGTGCGCAGCGACAACTTCCGCCAAGCCGACAACACCAGCGTCAATTTCTTGAATCGCTCGCGTGTGCAAACGGCGCTCGGGGTACGTGCCGCCGCACATATCACGACTGGCTTGACATCTGTCATCACGCCCCACATCGAAGCCAATTGGCTGCATGCGAATAAAGGCTATGGCGTGAACATGGACAACATCCAGTCGAACATGAATAGCGGACGCAACATCGGCCAAGTCAAACTGGGCGTACAAGGCGACATGAACCGCCGCGTCTCGCTCAATATCGAGCTATTCCATAACCAGGGGAATGCGGGCTATCACGAGACCGGAGGCAATGTGACAGCGAAGTATCGTTTTTAATAGCGTCATGAGCAGCGAGCCAAATCGCTGCACGTAGCATTAGCACAACGCGCGCACCATCGTCACATCACCTGCCATTCAGACCGGCCTCGGGTGATATCTGCGATGGTGCGTTCCAGTTCATTCAACACAGCACAAGGCACGGTCAGCGTCAGCATCGCACCCTCGCCATCGAAGTGTTCTGCATCGATCGCGGCACCCGCCTGGCTGATGCGCGCCTTCATCAACGGCAGCTCCGCGTAGTTGCACCGGCAGGTGACCGTACTGGTCGCAATGATCGGGGTACGCGGCCCCAAGCGCAGGCACTGCGCGGCACACCCGCTATAGGCGCGCACCAGTCCACCCGCACCGAGCTTGATGCCGCCAAACCAGCGCACGACCAGAACCGCCACGCGGTCGAGATCCTGCCCTTCAATGGCCTGCAGAATAGGCCGACCAGCGGTGCCGCCGGGCTCTCCGTCGTCGTTGAATCGATAGGCCTGACCGATGCGGTACGCCCAGCAGTTGTGCGTAGCTGCCGGATCGCTATGCTTCGCAAAAAAATCCATGGCTTCGCTCACGCTGGCCACAGGGGCAGCATAGGCCGCGAAACGGCTTTTTTTGACGTCCTCTTCGTAGGTGCACGGCGCGCTTAAGGTATCGCTCATGGGCCAGAATTGTAGACGACCCGTACACGGGCATTACCCGTCTGCCCAACCCCTCGCGTTTTCAACCGTGGCAGTCCGGGACCTCTTGATCCAGATAGACATCAAACGCCACATCGCGAGCCCATTTGTTCACCATGGCTTGGACGATGCCTTCGCGGCGCCATTGTTGCATGGCGTTGGTTAACCATGCTGTTGTCGCGCGATCATTCCCGGGTACCAACCAGACACGTTCAACACGCGGGCCTGCCTCGCTCAACGTAGAAGCAAACTTCTTCCACTCGGGAAATTTCATGAGCGGAGCCCAGGTCACGTCATCAACGAGCCCCACGTCACACCCACCCTCTCGTACTGCGACCAAAGCATCTGAGGGAACACGGTAAGGGCGTACCGTTGCCCCCCATTGCGCAGCCAGCGCTTGAGCCTGAAAAGCGGCGCTGGACATGCAAACGGTCAGCCCCTTTACGTCTTTCCAATGGCGCAGCTTGGTATCGCTACGGATGATCGCTTTCGGCCGAGCGGCATAGCCCGTAGAGACGGCAACCGCGCCCTGACCGTCTGATGCTGACGGGATCAAATTTGACCCGCCCAACTGCGTATCAGGACTCGCAGTACTCGAGGCGGGTAAAGCCTCTCCAGAACGCTTGGCCGCGCTCGGATCGGTCACGCGGTCAGCAATCAACACGTCGACGTCACCATTGGCCAACGCCGATACCCGCCGTGCAGGATCGATCTGTACGACTTTCACGGGCAGACCCAGTTGCTGGCCCAGGCGTTGTGCCATCACCGTATCCAGACGCTCGGGGGTACGAACCTTCGCCCCAGCAGCAGCCTCGGGCGCCAAATAAGGCACGCCCACGACCAAGGCGCCGCGCGCGCGGGCGCCGGCAAAAGCCCCATCCGATTGAGATGGAACGGCATCAGCAGCCTGGGCAAAAACGATCATCGGCGCCCATAGCGCAGCCAGCAGCACACGTCGGCCAGCGCGGGAAAGAACACTCAACGGATCCATGAGCCCAGATGCGAGCGGGCCACTGCCCGCCCTCTCCTATTACACGTACTGATAACGCAACAAGCGATGCTTGAGGTTTTCGAGTACGAATTGATCAATCAGTGCAGCGAGGATCGCAATAACCAGGATATTGGCCATCACGCCCGTCATATCGGCGATCTCACCGGAATAGGCCAACGAACGGCCCAAGCCTTTGCCGAAGCCGATCAGCATTTCCGCCGAGATCAAGGCACGCCACGCATTACCGAAAGCCAGCTGCGCACCGGTAATCAGCTCGGGCATGACCGCCGGCAGGTACACGCGCTTGATCAGCCCCCACGAAGTAGCCCCCATCACACGTGCCGCCGACACATGTACGCGCTGCACAGACTCTGTCGCGTTCATCACGCTGAGCGCCGCTGGGAAAAACGCCGCCAGCGCCACGACCACGATGATCGGCGCACTGCCAAAACCCATCACGATCAAGAACAACGGCACCCAGGCAATAGACGGAATCGATTGCAGAATGACGATGGCGCTGCGCAGGACTTCTCGAAAGAAATACAGCACCGCCGCAATCAAGCCAAAGCCCACGCCGGCCAACAAGGCCAACCCATAGCCTGCACCCAGACGCCCCAGCGTGCCCACCAGACTCTGATGAAAAGACGACTCACCCAGCTCACTGAACAAACGCTCAACGACGGCTGGCACACCCGGCATCAGAAAGTCTGGCAACACCCATGCTGCCGACTGCCACAGGAACAAAATAAAGACCACGCCAAGCACCCCGGCGAGGTGCTTGCGCAGTCCAGTTACACGAGTCGATGCGGTCAAAGCTTGCGAGCCTCTTGCCAGGATAGATCGATGATGCTGGACACATCGTACGGCTTGCCGTCACGCGTCTTCAGCGAACCCTGGGCTTGCAGAATATCCGCGATTTCCTGCATGCGGGCTGCGTCTTTGTCGGTCAGCTTCGGCGTGAACACCTGCGTCTTGATGGCATCGGTGATGATGGCCTCACGCGGCAGTTCACCCTTGTTCAGGGTTTTCAGCGTAGGCTCGGCGATAAAATACGATGCGATCAGCTTGGAGGCTTGTTCCGGATTGTTTTGCAACAGATCGATAGCCGCTTTCTGCGCATCCAGGGCCTTCCACACAGCGTCTTTACGCTTGGCCAGCACCTCGCCCGAGGTAATCACCACCATGCATGGGAACGGCCAGGATTGACCCACCTCGTAGATCTGTTTGACCGGCGCCACCAATTGCGCGATACGGTCATACGGTTCGAACAGAAACGCCGCGTCGACGCGTTTTCCCACCAATGACTGCACGGCAACCGCAGGACTCACGCCCATGATGTTCACATCCGAAGGCTGCAGATTGCCCTCTTTCAGGACCACGCCCTTCAGCACCACATCGGCCGTGCTGCCCTCTTGTTGCGAAGCCAGCGTCTTGCCCTTGAGATCAGCGATTTTCTCCACGCCTGCGTCATCGCGCACGATCAGCGAGTGGTAGCCCTGCTGCGCGCCGCCCACGACTTTGAGGTCGGCGCCCTTTGATGCCCAGGCTACCGCATTGGTAAAGCCCAATACGCCGATATCGGCCTGGCCACCCACGATGGCTTTGATCAGGTCCGTGCCCGACTTGAACTCGATCAGCTCGGTGTCCAGGCCCGCCTTTTTGTAGAACTCCCCTTCTTGCGCAACGATGGCTTGCGCATCGTCCATCACGCGCAGATAGCCGACGCGCAATTTTTCAGCGGCCATCGCCGGCGCCGCCGCCACCAAGGCCGCGACCAGCGGCAAGGACAACCATTGCTTCAATTTCATTTGTGCTCCCGGATAGGGCTATAGGTATAGGTATTAATGGACTCGAATGGCGCGCCTGAACAGGCGCATCGCATCAGGCAGCCAACGCAACATCGCCCTCGCTGTCGTCAGCGCTCTCGGCGACCTGGATGCCCAGCAGGCTCAGGATCTCCCGTTTTTCTGCTGCCAGGTCCGACAGGTCGTGAGTCTTGCGACGCTGGGTCAGATTGAATTCGCGCAGCACACGCGCCGGACGTGGGCTGAACACCACGATACGATCGGCCAGGAACAATGCCTCGTCTACATCGTGGGTGACCAGCAATACCGTGGGTTTTTCCTGCTTGATCAATTGGCGCAGGACATCCTGC
Source organism: Bordetella tumbae (assembly GCF_965139195.1). GTDB lineage: Bacteria > Pseudomonadota > Gammaproteobacteria > Burkholderiales > Burkholderiaceae_B > Bordetella_A > Bordetella_A tumbae. The sequence continues at coordinate 15,587 of NZ_CBCSJH010000013.1, forward strand.
AGGCTCAATCGCGTCAACGCGTCCAGCGCGCCAAACGGCTCATCCATCAGCATGGTCTGAGGCTGAGCAATAAAAGCCCGAGCCAGCGCAGCACGCTGGCGCATGCCGCCGGAGACTTGTTGCGGATAATAGTTTTCAAACCCGGCCAGACCCACGCGCGCCAACCAGGCAACGGCCTTTTCACGAGCCTCGGCCTTGGCGACGTTTTGAAACTCCAGTGCCAGCGAGACGTTATCGCGCAGTGTCAGCCACGGATATAGCGCATGCTCTTGAAATACCAGCGTGCGGCTAGGATGCGGGCCCTTTATCGCCTGGCCATCGGCCAGGACCTGCCCCTGACTGGGCGACTCCAAGCCTGCTGCCATGTGCAACAAGGTCGACTTGCCGCAACCCGATGGGCCCACCAAGGCGACTAACTCACCCGTTTTGAATTCGCTGGAGAACTCATCAACAACGTGCAATGCGCCAAAACTTTTGTGGACGTGATCGAAAGCCAGATTCATAGGGGGACTCGTGCACCGCGTGCTGAGGGAAAACAGCCCCTAATCTAACAATCTGTTATATGAATTCAAACTATATTTTTATCATTCAATAATTATTTTTAGTTATATAGCAATAACCAGAATGCGGGATCATGATCGAGGATCCCGCCGCTGGCCCCGCCATCAACCCTCGATGCCGCGCGAAGACAGGTAGTCTTCGTAGCCACCGCGATAATCCACGATTTCGCCGCCGGGCAGCACCTCAATCACGCGCGTTGCCAGCCCCGATACGAATTCCCGGTCGTGCGACACGAAAATCAGGGTGCCCTGATATTTTTCGAGCGCGAACTGCAGCGACTCGATGGATTCCATATCCAGGTGGTTGGTCGGTTCGTCCAGCAGCATGACGTTGTGGCGACCAAGCATCAAACGGCCAAAAGTCATGCGGTTTTTTTCGCCGCCCGACAAGACCTTGGGAGCTTTGGGCAAATCATCGGCCGAAAACAGCAAGCGGCCCAGCACGGAACGAATGGATTGATCGTCATCGCCCGGTTGACGGTAGTCGCCCATCCAATCAAACAAATTGATATCCGTTTGTTGGAATTGATCGGACACGTCTTGCGCCATATAGCCCAAATCGGCGTTATCGGACCATTTCAGTGAGCCCGAATCCGCTGCCAGATCGCCTGCCAACATGCGCAAGAGCGTCGTTTTACCGACACCGTTCGCACCAATAATCGCGATCTTTTCGCCCGCATCGATCATCGCTGAGAAATCGCGGATAACCGGCGCATCGTAGGACTTGGAGAGCTTTTCAATGGTCACTGCCAATCGGTGCATGACCTTGTTCTGCTCGAATCGAATATAGGGGTTTTGGCGCGACGAGGGCTTGACCACGACCTGTTCGGCCTTGATACGGTCGATCTGCTTCAGGCGCGAGGTCGCCTGGCGAGACTTGGATTTGTTGGCGGCAAAGCGGCGCACAAAGTCCTGCAACTCGGCGACACGCTCTTTGGCTTTGGCATTGTTGGCGACCAAACGCTCGCGCGCCTGCGTCGACGCCAGCATGTAGTCGTCGTAGTTACCCGGATAAATGCGGATCTCGCCATAATCCAAGTCGGCCATGTGGGTGCAGACCTGGTTCAGAAAGTGACGATCGTGGCTGATGATGATCATCGTGCTCTGATAGCCGTTGAGCACGTTTTCCAGCCAACGGATCGTATTGATGTCCAGGTTGTTGGTCGGTTCGTCGAGCAGCAACACATCGGGATTCGAGAACAGTGCTTGCGCCAGCAGCACGCGCAATTTCCAGCCCGGCGCGATCTCGCGCATGAGCAATTGATGCTGGTCTACCGCGAATTCCAGGCCCAACAGCAGTTCGCCTGCGCGCGCCTCAGCGGTGTAGCCATCGTACTCGGCGAACTTGGCCTCGAGCTCGGCCGCACGCATGTAATCGTCTTCGGTCGCTTCGGGGTTCGCGTAGATCGCATCGCGCTCGGTCATGGCGGCCCACATTTCGGTATGGCCCATCATGACCACGTCCAAGACGCGCAGATCTTCGAAAGCAAACTGATCCTGACGCAGCTTGCCCAGGCGCACGCCGGGCTCAAGCGAGACGTTACCTGCGGACGACTCGAGGTCGCCGCCGATGATTTTCATGAACGTCGACTTGCCCGAGCCGTTGGCCCCGATCAAACCATAGCGGTTGCCTTCCCCGAACTTGACGCTGACGTTCTCGAAAAGGGGTTTGGGACCGAACTGAATAGTGAGATTGGCGGTAGATATCACGGTGTTGTATGTAGGGCAAGAAGCGCCCGCAAAATGCGGGGCTAAACCTATTAGTATACCAAGGGTGTACTACAGAGGCTTATCAGCCGCGGTAGCCCAAGCGCTGCAGTATCCAACCCGACACTGACGGGTGGATGACAGAAAGCAGAAAACAACCCAGATTCAGCGGAAACGGAAAGCTGATGCGCGCCCGGTTGCGTGCCAGGCCGCGGCGAATGACGCGAGCCGCCTTGGCTGCCGGCCATAAAAAGGGTTTCGGCCCAGGCATGTCGAAACACATTTGCGACTCGACATAGCCCGGCATGATCACGTTGACTTTGATCCCCTGCCCGGCCAGGATGTCACGCATGGCCTCACCGTAGACCTTGACGGCGGCCTTGCTGGCGCTATAGCTGGGGGTTTCGGGCAAACCTCGCCATGCGGCCAGCGAGCTCAGCAGCGCAATCTGCCCGCTGCGCCGTGCCTGCATCGCAGGCAAACTGGCGTGCAATGTCGCCATGGCCGCCTTGACGTTGACGTCAAAGAGACGATGCATATCGTCCCAGGTTTCACCCTGTTGTTGCGAGCCGGTATTAATGTTGACGCCCGCATTGGCAATCACCAGATCGGGCGCCTCGGCCTGTCCGATCTCGGTCAGCCAATGACGCAATGCATCGTGATCCCGCACGTCCAGCTCGTGCACGATCACGCGCACGCCCATCGCGCTGCAATCCTGTGCCAGCTCGTCCAGGCGCGCACGATTGCGCCCCTGCAGGATCAGCGTTTTTGTACCCGCCCGGGCATATTCCAGAGCCAACGCCCCGCCTATGCCTCCCGTTGCACCGGTGATGAGGACAGAGGCGGGAACGCCGGGGGACAAACTAGAAGAACGGCTCATGCAAACCAGACAGATACGATTGAATGATTACTCGAGCAGGCTGCGCAGCATCCACGCGTTCTTTTCATGGATGTCCATGCGCTGCGTCAGCAGGTCGGCCGTGGGCTGATCGTTGGCCTTGTCGGCCTTGTCAAAGGCGGCACGCGCCGTTTTCGACACCGCCTCGTTGCCCTTGACCAGCAAACGCACCATCTCCAGGGCTTCGGGCACGTTGCCCGGCTCGGCAATCGAGGACAGCTTGGCAAATTCGCGGTACGTGCCCGGCGCATGCACACCCAATGCACGGATACGCTCGGCGATATCGTCCAACGCGGCCCATTCCTCGGAATACTGCGTCATGAACATGAGGTGCAGCGTGTTGAACAACGGACCCGTGACGTTCCAGTGGAAATTGTGGGTCATCAGATACAGCGTGTATGAGTCTGCCAGCACCTTGGAGAGCTCGGCCGCGATCGCCTCGCGGTCTTTGTCCGAAATGCCGATATTGATGCGAACAGCGGCGGTACTACCTGCTTTGGACGACTTGGCCATGTAGTGCTCCTAGTACGGGTTGTAGACAAGGTAAGGATACCATCGGAACAGAAACCACTCAGCTTTCTACCGCGGCCTCGTGGTCCAGCATCGTCACGCCCGGCAGTCCGCATTCGTACACGGCTTGGGCCAGCGCTTCGATAGCGGCGAGGCGGGGAAAACTGCGGCGCCAGGCCAGCACCACGCGCCGCTCTGGCGGACGGCCCTCAAAGGGCAAATAACGTAACAGCGCTTTGGGTGGCGGGGATTCAGGGATGGCGGTCACCGGCAGGACGGTCACGCCTATGCCGGCGGCGACCATATGACGGATAGTCTCCAACGACGATCCCTCAAAGGTCCGCTGAATACCGTCACTCGCGGCAGAAAAGCGCGAGAGTTCGGGGCAGACTTCCAGGACCTGATCACGGAAACAATGTCCCGTGCCCAGCAGCAGCATGGTCTGCTGTTTCAGGTCTTCGGAACTGATGGCTTTTCGGTCGGCCCATTCGTGATCGCGCGGCACCGCGACGATAAACGGCTCATCGTAAAGCGGTTGCGTGATCAGCCCCGCCTCGGGCAAGGGCAGCGCCATGATGGCGCAATCGATTTCCCCTTGACGCAGGAGCTCGACGAGACGCAAGGTAAAGTTTTCTTGCAGCAGTAACGGCATCTGCGGCGTCCGCGCAATCTGCGTCGGCACCAGATGCGGCAGCAGATACGGCCCGATCGTATGAATCACACCGACGCGCAGCGGGCCGGCGAGCGGATCATGGCCCTGACGGGCGATTTCCTTGATGCTGGCGCTTTCCTCGAGCACTTTTTGCGCCTGGGTCACGATGCGCTGACCGATTGCGGTCACGCCGACCTCGACGCCGCCACGCTCGAACAACGTCACGCCCAGCTCATCCTCTAGTTTGCGGATCGCCACGGACAAGGTGGGCTGACTCACGAAGCAGGCTTCGGCCGCACGGCCAAAATGCCGTTCGCGTGCGACGGCGACGATGTATTTGAGTTCAGTCAGAGTCATCTTCTGCTCCGGGAAACCGCGGCATTCATACCGGGAAAGAAAGGGGCGATGTTTGCCCTCAGGCGGGCCAGCCGATAAAAACGAAGCATGAAAGATTGCATGGCGCACAAGGTTTGCATAGGCACGGTCACGTCCGCAGAAAGTCTTCGCGGCCACGCATCCAGCGTGCCAAATGGGCCGCTACCGCATCGGGATGGTCAGCGCGCAGCCATGCGGCGGCCTCGCGCGCCTGCTCCGCAATACCCACATCGCTTTCGAGATCGGCAAACCGCAGCAAGGCCATACCTGATTGGCGCGTGCCGAGAAACTCGCCCGGACCACGCTGCTCCAGGTCGCGGCGCGCGATCTCGAAACCGTCATTGGTCTCGAACATGGCCCGCAGCCGTTGGCGGGCAATCTGCGACAGCGGCGTCTGATAGAGCAGCACGCAAACGGACTCGGCGCTGCCCCGCCCTACCCGGCCGCGTAATTGATGCAATTGAGCCAAGCCAAAACGCTCGGCGTGTTCGATCACCATGAGCGATGCCTTGGGCACGTCAACACCGACCTCGATGACGGTCGTGGCCACTAGCAAATCGATATCGCCATCACGAAAGGCCTGCATGACCGCAGCCTTTTCGGTTTGCGGCAGGCGGCCATGTACCAGGCCGATCCGCAGATCGGGCAACTCCGCGCACATGGCATCATACGTGTCGACGGCGGTTTGCAGTTGCAGGGCTTCGCTTTCCTCAACCAGCGGGCAGACCCAATAGGCCTGCTGCCCCTGACGTACGGCGTTGGCAATATGCGAGATGACCTCCTCGCGGCGATTATCAGAGACGAGCTTGGTCACCACAGGCGTGCGGCCGGGCGGCAGCTCATCAATGACGGATACGTCCAGATCGGCGAAAAAAGTCATCGCCAAGGTACGCGGAATCGGCGTGGCGCTCATGTTGAGCTGATGCGGGATCGTGGGGATCTGTTCTGCCTGACCGGGCGATACCTCGCCTTTACGTGTCAGGGCCAATCGCTGACCCACGCCAAAGCGATGCTGCTCATCCACGATCGACAGGCCTAGACGCTGAAACTCGACATGATCCTGAATCAGCGCCTGTGTGCCGACCAACAGTTGAATACTGCCGTCGGCCGCACCGGCAGCGGATTGGCGCCGGGCCTTTGCCGTCTGGCTGCCGCTGAGCCATGCGACGTTCACGCCCAGAGGCTGCAGCCACGACACCAGCTTGTGAAAATGCTGTTCAGCCAGGATTTCGGTCGGCGCCATCAACGCCACCTGTGCGCCGCAGGCGATGGCCTGAGCCGCTGCGACAGCGGCGACCACGGTTTTGCCACTGCCCACATCACCCTGCAACAAGCGATGCATGGGGTATGGCTGTGCCAGGTCGGCCGAGATTTCCTTGATGACACGCTGTTGCGCCGCCGTCAGCGTAAAGGGCAATGCTCGATACAGGCGCGCCACCAAATCGTCCGAAGCGTCGGACGGATCGGCCTGTAGAGGTAATGGCACTGCCCGAATGCTGCGTCTCGCCGCGCGCGCTGCAGCCAGCGACAACTGCTGTGCGAGCAATTCATCGAATTTGATGCGATGCCAGGCAGGATGACCGCGTTCGATCAGGTCTTGCTCGGATACGCCAGGCGGTGGCGCGTGCAACAGGCGGATGGCGGGCGCAAACGGCATCAGCGTATAACGTTGCAGGGCTTCTTCAGGCAGCGTATCGCTCAGGTCGGCCTGATCGAGGGCCTGGGCGATGGTCTTGCGTAATGATGGCTGAGTCAGCCCGTCTGTGCTGGGATAAACCGGTGTCAACGCCTCGGGCAAGGCGGCATCAGCACTGGTCATGCGCGGATGGACCATCTCGCGCCCAAACAGGCCGCCACGTACCTCGCCACGAGCACGCAGACGGCGGCCCGGCGTCAGTTGTTTTTGCTGGCTGGGGTAAAAATTCAGCCAGCGCAATTGCAGCTCGCCGCTATCGTCTGCCATGACGGCAGTCAACTGACGGCGGGGACGAAACAACACTTCACTGCGCAGGATTTCGCCCTCGACCTGCGCAGGGGCACCTGGACGCAACGAACCGATCGGGACGATGCGGGTTTCATCCTCGTAACGCAGCGGCAGATGCAAGATACAGTCGTTGGGCGTGACCAGGCCGAGGCTATGCAGCTTGCGCTGTACGTCGGTCAGCGACCGGGCCGGGCCGGATTTGGCGCCCGCTTTCGTCTCGGCTGTCACGCTGGCTGCCCTATCGGCAGCCACGTCCGCACCGGCGCGCTTGGACGCGCCAGTACGATTGCGGGCAGTGGCAGTTGCCGGCATATGCAAAAAACCAGGCGCCTTACGGCAGAACCAGAATCGCCTCGACCTCGAACTGCGCGCCCTTGGGCAGACTGGCCACACCGATCGTCGAACGAGCCGGGAACGGCTGAGGAATCAATTCAGCCATGATCGCGTTGGCGGCAGTGAATTTGTTCAAGTCCGTCAGGAACAGGGTCAATTTGACGATGTCGTTCAGCGTCCCCCCTGCCTCCTGAATCACGGCGGTCATATTGGAAAACGCCTGGCGCACCTGGGCGTCGAAGTTCTCGGACACGAGATCGCCCGTACCCGGCTCCAGCCCGATCTGGCCAGACAGATAGACCGTCTTGGCGCCCGTGACGGCAACGGCCTGCGAATAAGGACCAACCGCAGCCGGGGCCGCATCGGTATGGATGATTTGCTTGCTCATGAGCCGAATCCTTGAAGAATAATCAATCGTAATACTGGACTATTGAAGTTTAAACGGCAATAGGTATTTGCGAAAGCGAGGAGGCATCACGAATAGCCCCTGGCTGACTGGGACATTGTCGACAGCTATATGACAAGAATAGAGGCGTTCGCCGCTTTTTGGCTAATTCAACCTCATTTAAGCGAAATCAATCCCCCAATTCGCTCACATGCTCTCGCAACAGGTCATAGAGCGTTTGTGCGGCGACCGATAATGCGCGCCCCTCGCGGCGCACGAGATACAACGGGCGTGTCAGGGGCTTGCCTGCCAGGGGCTTGATCGCCAACTCGTCGCGCTGAAAATGAAACAGCGTCATGGCGGGAACCACGCTGATGCCCATGCCCGCCAGGACGAGCCCAGTCACGGTGGCCAGATGCTCGACTTCGAGCAGGGGTGGGGCCGCAACAGACCCCAAAGCCTCATCGAAATAGCGGCGCACACTGCTGCCGCGCGCCAGTTGGATCAAGGGCCAGCGGCTGAGATCACGCAGACGAACCTGGCGACGGTCGGCCAGAGGATGATCCCGTCGGCAAACGAGGAAAAACCGATCGGCGTGGAGGAATTCGCTTTCAAGGTCTGCCATATCCGCACGCTGCGCCGCCACGGCAAAATCCGCTGCACCGCTTTGCACCATATCCAGACATGGATCCAACAACGCATCGCGCAACTGCAAGGTAACGCCCGGATAGTCCTGATGAAAACGGGCCAGCAGCCCGGGCAGCCACCCTGCGGCTAACGATGGCAAGGCGGCAATGGTGACGTGCCCGCGGCGGCGTGCGGCGTAGTCACGCAGGTCCTCGACGACGAGATCGAGCTCCCCCAACAAGCGACGCGCAGAGGCATCCATCACCCTGCCCTCTGCCGTGAGTTCGACGTTACGGGTATTACGGTCGAACAGGCGCACGCCTGCCGCGTCCTCGAGGGTGCGAATGAGCGCACTGAACGCCGGCTGGGTCAGATGGCAGCGCTGAGCGGCACGAGTGAAGTGTTTCTCATCGGCCAGCGCCACGAATGCACGAAGTTGACGGGTAGACAGATTCATAGAAATCTTGGATGAATCGATCTTTTATTTCTATTTCACTTATTAAGCAAGCCTACCTATAGTGAAGCGACTTTGCACAGTCAGTGCAGGCGTAAAAAGAATTTGATCGCGAGACAACAATGACAGCGGCTCCCTTTTTGATCGGTTGTGCCACGGGTTTTTCCGGCGACCGCACGGACGGTGCGTTGCCGATCGTGCAAGCCCTGGCCGCGCGCGGTGGCGGCACGCTGATTTTCGAAACATTGGCCGAACGCACGCTCGCGCTGGCCCAGTTGGCGCGCAATGCCAATCCAGAAAGCGGCTATGAGCCTTTGCTGGATGATTTGCTGAATCCCATTTTGGCGAGCTGCCAGCAACACAATGTGCGCATCGTGAGTAATTTTGGGGCGGCAAATCCGCCGGGTGCCGCGCGCCGCATTACTGAGTTGGCGCGCATGCAGGGGTTGCCTGCCCCCCGAATTGCCGTCGTGCACGGCGACGCATTGACCACATCCGCGCAGCATGCCCTGCTGCGCGAGCGCCTGGGGCCGGCTTTTGACGACATGGACGTGGTCAGCGCCACAGCCTATCTCGGCGCGAGCGAGATTGCCTCGGCATTACAGGAGGGGGCACAAATCGTCGTAGCGGGACGGGTGGCAGACCCCTCGTTGACCCTGGGCCCCGCTATGGCGCATTACGGGTGGGCAGAGGACGACTGGGAACGATTGGGCCGCGCCACGATGGCGGGCCATATGCTCGAATGCGGCACGCAAGTTACGGGTGGCTATTTTTGCGTACCGGGCCTGAAAGACGTGCCCGACATCTATACAGCAGGCTATCCGATCGCTGAGATCGATGCGGACGGCGAATTCGTGATTACGAAACCCGAGGGCACAGGAGGCGTGGTTGACGCGCGCACAGTCAAAGAGCAATTACTTTATGAGGTACACGACCCTGCACGCTATTTGACGCCGGACGTCATCGCGGACCTGAGCCAGGCCTCCGTTCAACTGACTGGCCCTCATCGGGTAACCGTAACAGGCATCACCGGCCACCCGCGCCCCGATGAACTCAAGGTCAACGTCTGCCACCGCGGCGGCTGGCTGGCCGAAGCCGAGATCTCTTATGCAGGCGTGCAGGCCGAAGCGCGTGCCCGCCTCGCGGCGGACATGGTGCAAAAGCGCCTGGGCTCTGCCCTGAAAGTCCGCATGGATTTGATTGGCGTGGCCAGTATTCTGGGAGACGACAACGGTGGCATGCTGCAGGCGCGACCGCCTGGACACGCTCGCGATGTGCGCTTGCGCTTGGCCGCCGAACACACGGAGACAAACACAGTGGAACGATTGCTGCGCGAGGTGACTGCGCTCTATTGCTGCGGCCCTGCGGGAGGCGGCGGCGTCCGGACCTCGCTGCGGCCGCGATTGAATATGGTGTCCTGCACGATTCCACGAGACGCGGTGGAAAGTGGCTGGACGATGCTGGAGGCGCAACGATGACATCCGTGTCCCCTACTGACTCGCCCGCCGCCACGGTCTCGGTGCCGCTCTATCGGCTGGCGCACAGCCGCTCTGGAGACAAGGGCAATATTTCCAATCTCAGCCTGATTGCCTGGGATGAGGCGTGTTACGCCGTGCTCGTCGAACAGATCACAGCAGCGCGCGTGGCGCAATGGTTTGACTATCGCCATCCGACTCGCGTCGCACGCTATGAGATTCCGACGCTGCAAGCCATGAATTTCGTGCTGGAGGGGGTTCTGGACGGCGGCGTGAACGATGCGCTGAATCTGGACGCACATGGCAAGAGCCTGTCATTTCATCTCCTGGATCTGCCGGTCGAGGTGAGTGCGGAGCTGGCGCGACGTCTACCCGATGTGCCAGGCGACGCGTTGTCGACGGCATAACCTCTGGCCGCGCCTGGCTTGGCCAGGGCGTTAACTCACCTCGGCGGTGCTGCGGCGATGCTTTGTTGTCCAGACACCTGCCGCTTTCTGCAGCAACACACGTTTCACAGCAAACCACACACAACAACACACGGAGACTACGATGCGCTTGCCCCCCTTTAGCATGATTGCCGCACTATGCACGGCCCTGCCCTTATCCGTTGCGGCACAAAACTTCCCGAATAAACCGATCACCTTCATCGTGCCCTTTGCCGCAGGCAGCGCCACCGATCAGATCGGCCGCGCCATCGGTCAAGGCGTCTCCGAGCAGACTGGACAGTCCGTCGTCATCGAAAACCGAGCCGGCGCCAGCGCGATCATCGGCGCCCAGGCAGCCGCCCGGGCACCGACAGACGGCTATACGGTGTTGATCACCACCAACACCACGCACGCCGCCAACGAGCACCTATACAAAAGCCTGCCTTACGATCCGGTCAAGGATTTTGCTCCGGTCACCTTATTAGGCAAAGGCGGCCAGATCATGGTGATCAACCCCTCGTCTTCCGCCAAAACCGTGGGCGATTTTCTCGCGCTGGCCAAGCAGTCGCCAGGCAAGCTGAGTTTTGGCAGCGGCAGCTCCAGCAGCCGGATCGCTGGCGAGTTGCTGCAGCAGATGGCCGGCATCAAACTGCTGCACGTGCCGTACAAGAGCAATCCACTGGCAGTGACCGACTTGTTGGGCGGCCAGATTGACATGATGATCACCGACACGGCCACCGGCCTGCCGCAAGTCGCCTCGGGAAAATTGCGCGCCCTCGGTTTTACCGGCAGCGAGCGCTCTCCTCTCGCACCTGATCTGCCTACCATTGCCGAAGCCGGTGTCCCCGGATACGAAATGGGCTATTGGTTCGCCGCCTACGTCCCCGACGGTACGCCCGATGATGTCGTCGCCAAACTGCACGACCTGCTGGCCAAAGCCACAGAAGGCAAAGCCGCCAAGCACTTCTACGAATCCACCGGCACTGCGCCTGCCACGTCGACACCAAAAGAGCTCGCCGATTTTCAGCATAGCGAGTCGAAAAAATGGGGAGACATCATTCATAAAGCGGGGATAACGCCGGAGTAACTGTCCAGCCCACCACTGCCGCAAGCAAACACTTTTACAGCGAACCGCTCACAATGGGTAGACCACGTCCTGCCCATTGGATCGGCGCCAGACAATACTAAGACAGACGGAACGAAAAAAATGAAATCGTCACTTACATAACCTACGTCGACCATGTGAGCGGTGCGGGCCTCTTTTTGTAAATACCAACGGCTCATCTAGGCGACTTCCCATTGCACCCAGGAGCCTAGCATGGTCAACGAACTCAGTTCCTCGCAAAACCTGCCTTCGTCGCCGTCCGTCGAACTCGACACTACACTCGAAAGTCCTCAAGGGCCGACCATTAAAGAGAAGGTATTTCATGCCCTCCAAGCAGACGATTGGTCAACATTCGAAGCATTAGCACTCGGCGAAAACGCCGAGATCAATATCGCAACGGAACGATTCGATAACGGTCAAAATTGCTTTCATGTCGCGCTGAAATCCGGCGGCCATTCGATCGTCTCGAATCTCGCTAAGCTGAATCACGAATGGGTTCGCGATCTAGTCAATGGAACCGATCAATCTCGCCGCACCCCTCTCGTGTATGCCGCCGACACGCAAACCGATAATCCGGAATTGATCGGCGCATTGCTCAATGCTGGCGCGACTGAAGGCTTTTGGGACGCCCTGAGCATTGCCACAATGAAAGGCCATGCCGAAACAGCAAAGCTGCTTATCGACAATGACGTCGAAGACAACGCGCCATATGTGTTGGAATCCATCGTTCGGCTGCACTATGGCAAGCCAGGCATCGACGCTGCCAAGTTATTGATATCGCTAGGAGTCAACGTTACAGCGGCTCTTCCGGAAGGCGCACTGATTATTTTGAACAAGGAAGTGGCAGAGCGCTTGCTTTTGCTCGGAGCGAAAGGATCCGACAAACTGGCCGAGATCGCGGAATACCGCGACGCCGGCGAAGTCGAGGGGTACATCCTAGTAGGAGCAGATGTTCCGAGGGCGTTGGCAATTCTGGCAAACAACCCTCCTCACAAGCGTAATAGCGAGGCTATGACGCTCGTAGCCTCAACGGCAAGCAAGCTCAAGAAAAAACCAGAGTTGGAAATCTATGAATCAGGGCTGTTGAGTCTAGCCAGAAACAAAGATATTGCCGGGCTACAGAGATTTACTGCCGCGCTAAATGCCATTAACCCCGCTCATCTGAAGAACATACTCAATCGACTGACAGCAAATGGGGATTCCGGCACACTGAGCATGTTGACGGCAAATCCGGAAGACAAGCCGACCAATGCGGCGTTGGCAGGCGATGTTGCTGCGGCGAAAACATTGATCAACACCGATGTAAAGACATCCACGGTTCTGCAGCTCGATCACCTCATTAAGACAGGAGATCTACAGACAGCGTCCGCATTCATTTCTGTCCTGGAGAACAGAAACGAGTTACTGCTACACGCCGTGCAAGACGGCAATGAAACACTGGGGAAACTTCTCCTTTCGAGCGGTGCGGAGGGACCACGACTGTTGGCGTCATTGTTGCATACCAAACAGCGAGAATTGGCCAGCCAGCTCTTAGCATGGGGGGTTGATGTGCATACAGCTCGAATGCATCTCACTGCGTACAAGAACTATCACGAGTCTTCCGCCAAGGAGGATCTGTTCCTCATGGGGGCCGACCTTTCCATCGCCGTGATGCGGGCCTTCGAGACCAACAATATCCTAGCCGCACGGCAATTAACCCAAGACTCATTCGAGGTCGGATCTCGATCAATACTACACATCCTCGGCGATAAAACGGTCCCTGACGAGGTCAAAACAGCAAGATTGAGATTGATACTTGAGTGGAACATATCAACCGACGGGGCAATGCAGACACTGGCGAAGAAAGGCGAGATCGAGGACATTCGGCGTCTCGTCAGACTTGGCGTTTCCGTCGATGCATTCATGATGGACCTGAGCAAGCAGGGCGACGTGCGGCGCATCGCATCGCTCATTACCGCTGGAGCAGATATCGGCAAACCCATGCAAACCCTGCAGGCCAGCAACGAACAAGAGGCATTGCGCACGCTGACGGTAGCGCTGATGAAGGCCCAAAGTGACTCGACATTGGCATATGCGAAAGCCGCTAACCTGCCCTACAGTATCAATCCAGGCGGCCGCGTCGAGCTGCTATAGATACATTGAGAGGGAATGCGTGGCAGGGATGCTCCCACCACGCAATCTCGAAATAGATGGAACACCAACAATGAAATCGTTACTTACACAGACTACGTCCACTAGTACGTGTGCTTCCCTCTGCCCGTAGACAAAGGTTGGCTCGTCTAGGCGACTGTCCATTTCAGCCCAGGAGCCAGCATGACTAATGAACTCAGTGCCTCGCAAAGCCTACGCACGTCTCCGCCCATTGAGCCGGGTCTGGCGCTTGAAAAGCCTCGTGCATCAATCATTAAGGAAGAGGTACTACAAGCCCTCAAAAACGACGATTGGTCAACATTCGAAGCATTGACACTGGGATCAGATGCTGAAATAAATATCGTAGCGGAACGATTCGAAAACGGCGAAAACTGCTTTCATGTCGCGATGAAGTCTGGCAGCTATTCGATCGTCTCAAATCTCATGATGCTGAGTTATGGGGGGGTGCCCGATCTCATTAATGACCGCGACGATGCTGGGCACACTCCCCTCATGTATGCGGTCCAGGCGAAAACCGACAACCCGGAATTGATCAAATCCATGATTAATGCCGGTGCGACAGAGGACCTGTCCGACGCTCTGGCCACTGCGGCGGTGAAAGGCCACATAAAAACAGTAGAGTGCTTGATCGAAAATTGCACCGACCGCGACGCCGAACGCGCATTGGAGAATGCTATTGCTCAACACCATGGCCAGCGAGGTTCGACGGCTGCAAAGTTACTGATATCGATGGGCGTCAAGGTTTCAAATGCCCTGCCAGAGACTATTACTGCTAATTTTGAGAAGGACCTTGCAAAGCGTTTGCTTTTGCTCGGCGCAAATGGAGCCGCCAAGCTGGCCCAACTCGCAGGATTTCACGACGCCGCGGAAATCGAGCCATACATTAAAGTGGGTGTGGACGTCTCTCGAACGTTGGCGATCCTGGCGAGCAAGCAACCTAAACCTGACATCAAGGCTATGAAATTAGTAGCCGCCACGCAGAGCAAGCTCCAGGATAAATCAGCGTCAGCGATCTATGAATCGGCACTCTTGCGACTGTGCAGAAACCGGAATCTTCCAGAGATCAAGACATTTTGCGCCGCGCTAGATGCCATCAATCCCGATCATCTGGACAAGATACTCCATCAACTCATCGCGCGCGGTGACTCCGACACGCTCATCACCTTAATTTCCGCAGGTCTGGCAAATCCCGACGACATTCTGATGAATGTTGCCCTGACAGGTAACTTTGCCGCGACAAAAGCGTTGCTCCATACCAGTACAAACGTATCCTCCGTCCTACAGCATCTGTCAAAGATTCACACCTCAGGTTATCTGAACACCTCTGAGGCGATAGAACTGTTGGTTCTCGCAGGAGCAGACTCTTCCGTATTGCCGGACAGTACCGAGGCCTTGATTAACATCAATGAAAGAAATACCGCGATATCACAGTCCTCGCAAAGCCAAAAGAATGACGCGCTCATCACCGCAACGATGCAATACAACGACGTCGTGGATGCCGTGTCGTTCATCAAAGCAGGAGCAGACAAGCTCGTTGCATTGAAAGCGCTGAAACAGACCAATTCTCTGGAAGGTATCCGTACATTGCTGAAAGCTGATGACGATCCCTGCGCACTCCTGATTGATCGACTCAAAGCCAACGACATGGAGCTAGTCCAGGCGATACTAAAGGCCAAAGATATATCCAGCGATGCGTTGAACTATCTCATCAAGAAAGGAGATCTGCAGACTGCGGCCGCGTGTATTCCCGTGCTGACCGACGGAGTTGATTTACTGTTACAGGCGGTGCAAGACAACGATGAAGAACTGGCGAAACTTCTCATCTCGATAGGCGCAGATGGACCCAAGCTATTGGCATCACTGATGCACACCAAACAAAGAGAATTGGCCGGCCGACTGTTGACATGGGGAGGAGTCGACATCAATACGGCACGGATGCGTCTCACGGAGATTACTACGGGCTGGTCGCCCGCTAGCGTGGATCTGGGTCTGTTGGGAGCCGATCTGTCCATCGCAGTGATGCGCGCCTTCGAGTCCAACAATATAGAAGCCGCGCAAAAGCTAGTCAACGCGGTCAATTGGGCAGGTTCTCGATCGATATTGCGCGTCATCGACGATAAGACGGTAGCTGAGGACGTTAAAACTGCAAGGTTGAAATTGATACTTCAGTGGAACGTATCAACCGACGAGGCGATGCAGACACTGGCGGAAAGGAACGACACCGATAATCTTCGGCGCCTGGTTAGGCTTGGCGCTTCTGCCGAATCGCTAATGATGGACTTGAGCAAGCGAGGCGACATAAGACGCATCGCAGCGCTCATTGTCGCTGGGGCGGATATCGCCAGACCCATGGAGACCCTGCAGGCCAGCAACGAGCAAGAGGCATTGCGCACGTTGACGGTAGCGCTGGCCGTGGCTCAGAGCGACTCGATACTGGCTCACGCGAGAGCTAATAACCTGCCCTACCGTATCAACCCGAGCGGCAGCGTCGAGCTGATATAGATGGACCGCGTCCTGTCGTAGCAGGACACCGCAGTACAAGCCCGTCCGATTTTTCTATGCATGAGTACGGGATAGAGTGCAGGCCCCTAAGAAATGGGACGATATCTTTATCGTCTTTTTCTTAGGGGCCACGTATGTTTCATAAACTCAATCTCTCGCGAGATCTCTCGTGTCCGACGAGGACGGACGCTTTCCCTGAAAACCCGGGCGCACAGGGTATTCAGGCTCACACGCTAAAGACCTCGCAAGAAGATGACTCCGGGAAAACGCGGGTGTATGCGGCCGAACCGAGAGGAGATAAGGTCGAACTGGCACCAGCGTTGATCGACTGCGGCGTATGCGGCGATTTATCGGAAGCGCTAAAGTCCGCCTCCCTAAGAGGCGATGTCGAAACGGCGCAGTGCCTGATCAGTGCCAAGGCTGACACATCAAAGACCCTGGCAGAGCTAGCCACCCGTGATGACGGACACCTTTCTCCCATGGCGGCGGCCAAAGCCGCAAAGCTATTGATATCGCTAGGAGCAAATGTTTCCAGCGCGCTTGATTACGCGGCCAAGACTTTTTGCGCAGAGGCCGTAAGTACATTGCTTTTGCTGGGCGCCAACGGGTCCGATATGCTGGTATCGGCCGCAATATCACGCGATACGAACACATTAGGGCAACTGATATCGGCAGGCGCGGATGTCATCACAGCACTCGTTACTCTCGCGAGGGACCCCGATAAAAAGGCCCATGAACAGGCTGCGAGACTGTTGACCCTGGAAATCAACAGGCAACATCTATACGACTGCCCTGCAGGGTTACGAAGCCAGGCAACTGTCATGTCCAGACTGGCCAAAGACAGAGACAGAACGGCCATGCTCAGATTAAGAAAGGCGATAGCGCCCGAAAATCCAGGATGGGAGGAGCTGGCAAAAAGCGGTGATATCGAATCAATCAAATTGCTAATCCCGCCGTCGGACATGCAATATCCAATACAGCATCTACGCCAGCTTTCTCTCGAGGGCCATTTTGTGGGAGTCAAAACCTTGATTGCTGCGGCTGTGCCAACAAAAGCGGTTATCAACGAATTGCTCGTTCAGTACAGCAACTGGTGGGATCCGCTCACGTCTGGGGCGATAAAGCTGTTAATCGCTGCCGGAGCAGACCCGTCAGAGGTGCCAGACGAAATCACCACCGCGTTCAACAAGCGAAAAACCGAAATATCGAATCTCTCAGAAATAGAGAAGACGACAACCCTGCTCTCTGCAATAAAAAAGGACGACGTTGCGGAGATCGTGATGTTGACTGACGCAGGGTCAGACGTGACCGCTGCGCTGCAGCACCTGAGCCAAGCCAAAGATCTGAACGACATAGAAAAAACACTAGGTCTATGCAGATTGATTAACGCAGGCGCGATCTCATCGCAGACGCTGCTCGATCGGGTTCAGGCCGGCGACATGGACGTGGCAACGACGTTGGCCCAGTTGGAGGACATTGCAAACGATGCGCTTATTGTGAGCATTACATCAGGGGACCAGCAAACACCGCGCGCGCTCATTCCCACCCTGACCGATGGGCGGCTTGCCCTCATACAGGCCACTGAAAGTAGTAACCAGGACCTGACAAAAACACTGCTTGCGATAGGTGCGGATGGGCCAGGAGCATTGATGTCGTTACTACACACGAAATCCCGCGAGGCGGCGGGCCGGCTGATCGCCCTAGGCGTGGACATTCAAGCAACGCTGATACGTGCCATGCGCGAGGATCCAGACTTATATCAGAACGCGATCGAGGACCTGACCTCGATCGGGGCCGAATTCCCAGCGGACGAGGAGATACTGACGCTGCAAGCAGAATAAATGTATGGAACGATTTCAATGAAGTCGTTACTTACCATTCGCAGCCCCTCATCGCACGCGAATAGTAGTCAGCTGGTGGCTGGGTGGCTAACCCCGTTCAACGGTCCATCCTATTTTCCCTTAGGAAAGTCCCCATGCCCAATCAGATCACGGTTTCTCAGAGCCCGCCTTGCGTTATCTCAACAGCCGGCTTGCCTGTCACGCCGGCCAACGTGGATGCTCGGCGCAGCCTGTCACAAGCCTTTCAAACAGATGATTGGACATTGTTCGACGCATTAACGACTGACAATCACACTGGGTTAACCGTCGCAGACCTCAACGAAAAAGGTCAAAACTATCTACATATCGCCATCATCTCCGGCAGCTATTCGATTGCGTTGAATCTCACGCAATTCGCTTATCAATGGGACGTCGATCTGATTAATACCAAAGACCAGTTCGGATATACCCCCATCATGTATGCCGCTGAATCCCAAGCGGACCACCCCCAATTAGTCGATATGCTGATCGACCTCGGTGCCTATGTCGGCCTGCCCGAAGCACTGAAGTCCGCAGCAAAAAACGGGCATACAGAAACCGCAAAGCGCCTCATCACCGGTGTCGGCGGGGACGCACCCAAAGTCCTGGCGCAAGTGTTGCACCATGATCAAGACGGGTCCGGCATGAAAGCAGCCAAATTCTTGATATCACTAGGGATGAACCCGACAAGCGCCCTTGAATATGCTGGGGAAAACCACTGGTTTGATGCCGCAGACGCACTGCTTGTACTTGGGGCGAAAGGATCCGAGGCGCTGGTCTTGATAGTGACGCGACAGCCGCTGACCCGAGGCGCTATCACCTCAAGCGCAATGCACAAGATTTCGACCAAAGTAAGAACCTTGGTTCAGGCCGGGTCAGACGTCGCGGCGGCTCTGACAGATCTGGCGAAAAAGCCCAAAAATCAGAGCAACACCTTGGCAGTGGCCATGCTGATCAGGGCAGAAGAGAAAGCGAGAGAGCTTGGTCACTGCGAAGGCCCCTCGTGCAGCACCGTAGCACTATTGAGGCTGGCAGAAAGCGGGGATATAGCAGCCATACTCGTGTTGAGCGAGGCGATGGATTTCCAGCATCAGGGCTACGATGAGCTGGTAAAAAACAGTTATGTTGACGCGCTCAAGGCATTGATCTCCGCACGCAGGGTGAACCCAAACGAAATGCTCCGCCGCGCCGCTCATGCAGGAGACGTTGCCTCAACAAAAGCGTTGGTTAATACTGGCATGCCCACATCAGCGCTACCCAGAGACATGATTATCCAGAGCCAGCCCTGGGAACATTCAGCCACGCTCAAGACGATCAAACTATTGGTTACCGCAGGGGCAAGCACATCAACAGTGCCAGACGAACTGCTCACAGAGATCAACCGCAGAAAACAGGAAATCTCGGATCTTTCTCCAAGCGAGAAAAATACGGCGCTCCTGGCTGCAGCAAAGGAAAGGAATACAACTGAGGTAGCGATGCTGCTTGAGCGCGGAGCTGAGATCGCTGCTGCGTTAAAACACCTGAGCGACGCCGATGATCTGGACGGCATACGCACCTTGATTAACGCAGGCATGTCCGCACCCACAGCGCTGATTGATCTGGTACGGGCCGGTGAAATGGATGTCGCACAGTCGTTAATCCGAGCGAAGGACGTTTCGGCTGAGGCGCTTATTCAGCTCATCAGAAATAAAGAATTAACACTGGCGCGCGCCTTTATTCCAGCCTTGACCAATGGGCGAGAGGCGCTGGTACAAGCTGCTCAAGACACCGATGACAACCTGGTGAGCGCACTGGTCAGACTGGGCGCAGCGGGGCCAGAAGCCTTGCTGTGGTTGCTACAAATGAAATCTCGAGAGCAAGCCGTCAGATTGATCAGTTCCGGGGTGGACATTCATACCGCGCTGATGCTCGCAATCCGCAGCGGTAGCTACGCAGCCCAGAAAGATCTGATCACGATGGGAGCCGATTTGTCGCTCGCTTTGACGCGCGCCGTCGAGTGCGAGGATATGGCGACCGCACAGCAAATCCTGCTCTGGGACGACCTGGAGGCCGGACCCAAAACGCTGTTGGACCTGATTGAGGACGAGACGGTGCCCGATGACATCAGGAATGCCAAATTGAAGGTATTGCTGCAAATGGGGATAGATACTGACAGCGTATTAGAGCGGGTCATTGAAAACGGAACGCCCACCCAGCTAAAAAACCTCATTGCACTAGGGGCACCCACTGCCAATGTACTGGCAGATCTGGGCAAAAAAGGCAATCGGAGAGACGCGCAAATGCTGATCGGCGCCGGAGCAGATGTCGCTACGGCAATTGAAACGCTGCTTCAAAGCAACGAGCAGGCGGCGGCAAACGTGCTGGTAGTAGCCATGACGTGGCGGCTCTGGGGACAAGACCAGCCATTGCCGAATTGGCTTCCTCAACACTCGGCTGCCGTCTGAGATGGGCCAGGGCGACATCATTCACAAGCAGGCATTCAACCGGAGTGATATCCCACATGGGTTAACGCGTCTGAAAAGCCCTTGGGCATGAAACCATATCGATCGATTCGGGTTACCTATATCAAGCGGTCTCGCACTTCCCAGCGCAGCAGCCATGATGTCCCATTTGTGGCTAGGTCGCCTACCCCAATCGAGCGTTTATCGCTCATGCTCCAAGGAGCCTCATGCTTAGTCAACTCAATGCCTTGCGGTGGAGCCCCGCCCCCGGCAGGAACGATACTAGACCTGAAAATTCAGGCGCATCGGATACGGCCTGCAGTGCGGATCCATCCGAACTGCGAGCATCCCAGCATGCAGCCGCGCCGGTTATCCTTAATTCCGATTCAGTCGCCGTTGACGCATGCAACACGCTGGCTGCGGCGCTAAAAACCGCCGCGCAAACAGGTCAGGTCGACGCGGCCGCACAACTGATCAGTGACGGTGCGGATGCTGCTAAAGCGCTGGTCTCAATCCTCGTCGAAACCCCTGAGCCCAATCCGCTGAATATGTACGAGATGCGCCAAAACTCCTGGATGCCTCTGACGCCGCTGCCGTCTCAGAAGATCCATATGCTCCGGACGGTGGCCAAGGCAGCAAAGCTATTGATATCGCTAGGCGCAAACGTTTCCGAGGCGCTGAACCATGCGGTGCAAAATCACCAAACCGCAGTGGCCAAGATACTTTTGTTGCTGGGAGCAAAGGGGGCCGATGCGCTCACTTTGGCTGCGATATCGGGTGACACGCAAGCCCTGGCGCAATTGGGCAAGGCTGGCGCCGACGTCAGCACCGCCCTGATCAATCTGGCGAAAAATCCGGATACCAAAATCAATGACACAGCAGCCCGGCTGTTAGTCTGCAACGCCCGTCCAGAATTGACGGGCATCGAAGATAATGCCATCCACGCAACGCTGCGACACGATACCTCGGCCATATTGAGGCTCGCGAGAGAGGACGATATCGCGACCCTGCTCGTCGTAGGAAAAGTTGTATCCCCTGAGCACATGGGATGGAAACAACTGGCCATTAGCGGAAATATCGGAGCATTAAAAGCATTAAAAACATTGATAACCTCTCCCGGGTTTGACTACCCAGAAAGACTCCTGAAAACTTTTGTGTTTGACGGCAATATCGGGGGGGCCAGAGCACTGATCCGTGCCGGCGTATCGTACGCAACCGTCCTGAGCCAGCATGGCAACGAGATCAATAGTGACGTTCAGCAACATAGGCCTCAGATCATTAAAGTATTGCTCTTGGCCGGCGCAGACGCATCGGCAGTGCCCGGACATCCCATCGACATCAATAACGCCAGAAAGGAAGAAATCGCGGCACTCTCGCCCGCCGAGAAACAGAAGCAGCTGCTATGGGCCGTCTGTAACGGCAACACGATAGATACGGCGATGTTGGTGGATCAAGGTGCCGATGCCGTTGCCGCGCTCAAGCCCTTTAGCCACATCGAGAACGCTATGGAGATCCGCGATTTTTTCAGGGCAGGCTTGGCTTCGTCCCAAACCTTGATTGATCTGGCGAAGTCCGGCGAACAACTCGTCGCAAGAGCCCTGGCCAACCAAAACCAGATATCGACGGATGCACTGATTAAGCTGGTTAAAAACGGAGATCTGGACTTCGCCCGAGCGATTTTGCCTCGCACGAACGCGATCTCGGGTCCCTTGGTGGCGGCGGCTCAGGGCGACGACATCGGCGTGATCGATGCGCTGATAAAGATAGGCATGAATGGACCTAAAGCGCTGCTATGGTTATTGTCAATGAAACATCGAGAGGCAGCGGGCAGATTAATAAGCCTGGGTGTGGATATTCATACCAGCCTGTTGTGTGGCGTTTACGATGGCCGCGCTATATATCAGGATGGCATTCATGAGCTCCTGACGATTGGCGCTGAGTTTCCCATCGCCCTGCTACGTGCCATCGATCTCGGCGACACCAAAGTCGCGCAGAAGGTATTGGATCTGCAGGGCTCGTCTATCGGGTGCGAAGCGCTGCGGCTCCTCATCGACGACAAAACGCTGCCTCGCAATGTGCGAGCCACGAAAATCAGCGCGTTGCTCAAGCTGGAGCTCAATACCGATGCCCTATTGCGTCAGCTCATAGACGACCAACAGACCTCTACACTAAAGGTCCTGATTGCACTGGGAGCACGCACCGACGGGTTATTGATGGACCTGGGTAAACAGGGCAATCGGGCGCGGGCAATAACACTGATCACCGCGGGCGCAGACTTCGTCACCGCCATCAGGACCCTGAGGGATAACCGCGAGCCAAATGCCGCCAATGTATTGATGCTAGCGCTGACGGAAGCCAGAGACCGCAAAATAACACTGCGACCATCCTGACGACAATCGGGGGCATCGTAAGAGTAAGGAACGAAATTTTTAATTTCGTTCCTTACTCTTACGAGCCCCCATGCAATTCATACAAGTTGGCCATCAGTGCCGGTTTGTCATTGGGCGGCTTACCCTCCGGCGACTCATCGTCTTTGCCTATCGGAAGCCTCTCCATGCTCAATTCAGTCTCTATTTCTCAGCCATCATCCTCCGCCATTACCGCAGATCGTTTCCCTGCTACCCCTTGGACACCGTCTACTCAATCAACACTATTACGGGCATTTCGTACCGATAATTGGGATTTGTTCAACACATTGCGCAATGCCGCAGATGCCGGGATCAACGTCCAGACCGATCTCAACGACGATGGTCAAAATTATCTGCATCAGGCAATCCAATCCGGCGGTGAGGCGATTGCCTTGAATCTGGTGGCACTGTCTGACGAGCTCGGCACCGATTTCCTCGATCACACCGATCGGTTCGGCCATTCCCCCCTCGTGTATGCGGCCCGATCGAAAGAGGATCGGCCTGAATTGGTCGACGCGCTGATCAACGCCGGTGCACGCCGAGGGCTATCCTCCGCACTGCAAGCCGCCGCAGAACGCGGCCATACGCAAACGGCAGAGCGCTTGATGCGTTGCCCCTACACGAACGCGCCGCAGGCGTTGGCTAGGGTTCTCAAGCAAAACCCGGGCGAGTCTGGCATGAACGCCGCCCAATTCCTGATATCGCGAGGGGTCAATGTAACCGATGCCTTGGCCGACGCCATCAACATGGGCTGGGCGAATCTCGCCGACAAGGATTGGCAGAATGTCGCCGACACGTTAGTTTTACGATTCGGCGCTCAAGCCTCTATGGTATTGGTCCAGACCATAGAACAGCTCAATCCCACATCGGCAAACTACGTCTCAGACCTGTACAAACTGGAGCTGCTGTTACGGGCTGGCGCCGATGTGGTAAGCACGCTTATCGACCAGGCGAAATCCTCCCAAAGCGATAAGAGTAGCCTAACCATCGAAACGCTGTTACTGTCGGAAAAAATGATGCTCCTAGCCAACTGGCATTGGGGCCCGCGTAGCGACATCACCGCATTGACGCGATTGATACAAAGCGGAGACACGCAGGCTGCGCATGTGTTAAGCCAGCACATTCTCCCCGACACGCTGCATTGCGACCACCTCACGCAAGGCGGCAATCCTGACGTGATAGAAGCCCTAATTGATGTGCAACGTTTGAAACCAGAACCGATGCTGGCAAGTGTCGCCCGTGCGGGCAAGCTAGGTTTGCTCAAAGCGCTGATTCAAGCCGGGGTGCCGACGGCGAATCTGCTGAAAAATCTGCTCGGACCGCAGCAGGTGGGCATGCCGCCGGACACGGTGAACATACTCATGCTCTTAGCGGCCGCAGGCGCGGACCGATCCCTATTGCCGAGGGAGTTTACCGATTACGTCGACTCGCGCAAAGCGGAGGCTGCGAGTATCTCAGCGCTCTCTCTCGACAAGCAAAATGACGCGCTCCAATTTTATGCCCAGCAGGGCCAAGTGGAAGCTGTGGCGATGTTGCTCGATCAAGGCGTCAATAAGATCCACGCCCTGACATCACTGCATCAAGCTCAACACTATTCCGGCATGCGCACCGTGCTGGCTGCGGATAGACTCCAGCCCGACGTGCTGGTTGATCTGGTAAAGGCTGGTGCAACGGATGTTGCGCGCACGTTCATCACAGAAGAACTCCTTTCCACCGCAGCATTGATGGACTTGCTAGTCAGGGGCGGCCCTGAAACAGCGCGAGTGCTCATTCCCGCCTTGACGACTGGCAGTGAGGTATTGGCACTGGCGGCACGAAGCAATAATGAAGCACTGACACAGACACTGATTGATCTAGGCGCAGATGGCCCGGGCGCCTTGGTCTTGTTATTAGAAACGCGCGCCTACGAGGTGGCGAGACAGTTCGCCACACGGTACGCCGAAAAGGTGAATATTCATGATGCGTTGAGGCAGGCCTATCGTAACGATAGCGATAACGCGAAAGAGATGCTGGTCACGATGGGAGCCGATTTGGTCACCGCCGCCTTGCGCGGACTCACCCAGCACGATGATGAAGCGACAACGATGATCATTCAGCAAAACGGCCCAGCCGTGGCAAAGCCAGCCCTATTGCATGTGATCAATAATGACAGCCTGCCCAACGACCTCAAGAGCAGCTATGTGAAGTTCTTGATTGACCAGAAAATCGATACCGACGGCGCGCTCACCGCACTGGCCGAGCGTCACGACATCCCCAAATTGAGGATGTTGATTATGGCGGGTGCTCCGACTCATGGGCTGTTGATGGATTTGGGTAAACAAGGAGATCGCATCACCGCACAGGCCCTGATTACCGCCGGTGCAGACTTTATCACCGCAATCCGGATCCTGCGCGACAGCGGCGCGCACGACGCGGCAACCTTGTTGACCTTTGCAGTAACCGTCGCAAGGGATCGCAGGATCAACCCGGAGGTACCCCGCACATAAGCCCGCCACCCGGCTACCGCACGTAGGCTCGCCGGGTGCAGCCATCGCACCCGTGGTCAGCCCACAAGCGTATTACTTTTCAACAAAGGCGCGTTCGACGACATAGTCGCCCGGCTCACCGACGCCCGGCGATACCTGAAAGCCGCGAGAATCCAGCATTGCGCTGATATCGGCCAGCATGTGCGGGCTGCCGCAGAGCATGGCGCGGTCGGTTTCGGGATTGATTTGCGGCAGGCCGATATCCGCGCAAAGTTTACCGTTGTCGATCAGTTGCGTAATACGGCCTTGGTTGCGGAAAGGTTCGCGCGTGACAGTGGGATAGTAGACGAGCTTGTCGCGCACGACATCGCCAAAGAACTCGTTGCTGGGCAGCTCGTTCTCGATGAAATCGGCATAGGCCAGCTCGCTCACCCAGCGCACGCCATGCACCAAGACGATTTTTTCGAATCGCTCGTAAACGTCGGGATCCTTGATGATGCTCATGAAGGGCGCCAGGCCGGTACCCGTGCCGAACAGGAACAGGTTTTTGCCGGGTTTGAGGTCATCGACGATCAGCGTACCCACGGGCTTGCGGCTGACCAGGATGGAGTCGCCCTCTTTCAGGTGCTGCAAACGCGAGGTCAAGGGGCCGTCCTGAACCTTGATGCTCAGGAACTCGAGGTTTTCTTCGTAGTTGGCACTGGCGATGCTGTAGGCGCGCATCAGGGGCTTGCCCTCGACCTCCAGGCCGATCATGACAAAGTGGCCATTGTGGAACCGCAAGGCCGAGTCACGCGTCGTGGTAAAGGAGAAAAGGGTGTCGTTCCAGTGGCGCACGCTGAGTACGCGTTCGGTATTAAAAGCTGCCATGTCGTTGAAAAAGTGCAACGCACCAGGTGCGCCGAGTGAAATTCCGCGCTGTGCAAAAAACTTGCAATAAGCTGGCGCGGGGCTCAGGGTTTTCCCGATTTTACCAAGACTACTTGATAACTCATCTCATTATTCCGTAATTCTCTTATAACTTTTTGGTAGAACACCGCGTCAAGCCGGAAAACGGGGCCTTAGCTGACGTCAAGTTGAATGGTGAGCCGGTTCCTGTTATTGTCGCACCCACTTGATAATAATTTTCGTTAACGGGCCCTCCTCCCGCCTGGCGCCGCTCTCGGCCCGGGGTGAATAGTGCCCGGGACAAACTGCATTTCAGTCGTCTATTTAACGCTATACCGGAGCCTGGCCCTCTATGTCGACCCGACGCTTTTCCTTGTCCCCCCTCTTTGGCGCGCTGGCTCTCGCGGGCGCCGTATTGGCTACCCCGGCAACTGCGGCCGAGGAAGTCAGCCTGTACACGACGCGCGAACCCAAATTGATCCAGCCGATGCTGGACGCCTTTACCAAGGAAACCGGCATCAAGGTCAACACCGTCTTTGTGAAAGACGGCCTGCTCGAGCGCGTCAAGGCCGAAGGCGCACAATCGCCGGCGGATGTGCTGATGACGGTCGATATCGGAAATCTGATCGACCTGGTCGACGGCGGGATTACGCAAGCAGTCCAGTCAGAAACACTGAACAAGGTCATCCCCGCCAATCTGCGCGGTGCCGATGGCAAATGGTATGCCCTGTCACTGCGCGATCGCGTACTGTATGTGGCCAATGATCTCAAGCTGGAGAGCTTCCACTACGAAGACCTGGCCGATGCACAATGGAAGAACAAGGTCTGCATCCGCTCGGGCCAGCACCCGTACAACACAGGCCTGGTCGCGGCAATGATCGCGCATGACGGAGCCGAGGCGACGGAAAAATGGCTGCGTGGGGTCAAGGCCAACTTGGCGCGCAAGGCCGCAGGCGGCGATCGTGACGTAGCGCGCGACATTCTGGGCGGGATTTGCGATATTGGTATCGCCAACGCCTACTACGTGGGCCATATGAAAAACGCCGAACCCGGCACCGACGCCCGTAAATGGGGCGATGCGATCAAGGTGGTGCGCCCGACATTCAAGAATGGCGGCGATGGCACGCACGTGAACATCAGTGGTGCGGCCGTTGCAGCCCATGCCCCGCAAAAAGAAAACGCGGTCAAGCTGTTGGAGTTCCTGGTTTCCGAGCCGGCACAGGCCCTGTACGCGCGCGCCAACTACGAATACCCCATCCGTCCCGGTGTGACGCTGGACCCCGTGGTGGCGAGTTTTGGCGAACTGAAGATCGATTCGCTGCCCGTGGCGGACATCGCGAAGCATCGCAAGCAAGCCAGCGAATTGGTGGATAAGGTCGGGTTCGATAATTGATCGCGTCGAGGCGACAGGCGGAGCCAGGCATATCAGATATTATGCAGCCCGCGCCTGAGCCTTAACTCATTATCACCGCCAGCGCTGCTGCCTATCTCGGCGGACAGTCATCAACCCGTGTCAGGTACCGCAAGGCGCCTGACATTTGCTTTTTCCACCGACCGACGGAAACTGCAGGTGCAGCGCGAGGATGTTTCTTTCTTTGTATGCAAACTGATTCTTTGCCACGCCCCTGGCGACTACGCGGCCCCGAACGCGGCGCGGGCTGGCTGCTGGGCGCGGCCCTGATCGCGTTCGCTGTGTTGCTGCCGTTGGGGGCGTTGGCCTGGCAGGCGCTGGATGCGGACCTGTCGCACTGGTCGCACTTGGCGACATACGTCCTGCCTCAAGCACTGGCGAATACCGCCATGCTGCTGGTGGGCGTCGGGATATTGGTCACGATGCTGGGCACTGGCGCGGCCTGGCTGGTCACCGCGTATGATTTTCCCAGTCGGCGGACATTGACGTGGGCGCTGCTGCTGCCTTTGGCTGTGCCCACTTACATCATTGCGTTTGCCTATCTCGATTTGCTGCATCCGATTGGGCCGATTCAGACAGCGATCCGTACGGTGCTGGGCTATGACAGTCCGCGGGATTTTCGCCTGCCGGATTTGCGCTCGATTTATGGCGCGATTTTTGTGCTGGGCTTTGTGCTGTACCCGTATGTGTACTTGAGCACGCGTGTGATGTTCATGACGCAAGCCGCGAGCCTGCTCGAGGCGGCACGTACGCTGGGCGCGGGAAAAGTCGGCGTCTTTGTGCGGGTCGCCCTGCCCCTGGCGCGGCCGGCGATTGCGGTGGGCGCCAGCCTGGCGCTATTGGAAACGCTGAACGATATCGGCGCATCCGAGTTCTTGGGCGTGCAGACGCTGACGGTGTCTGTATATACGACATGGGTGACACGCTCGGACCTGGCGAGCGCGGCACAGATTGCATTGACGATGCTGGCCATCGTGGTGGGGCTGATTTTGCTGGAACGGCATGGCCGCAAGCGGCAGCGTTACGCCAACACGCAGCGCATGCGGCCTATGCAGGCTCGACGGTTGCGCGGCGGCGCCGCGTTGCTGGCCATCGTGCTGGGCTGGATTCCAGTGTTGCTGGGGTTTGTGGCGCCAGCCTGGTATCTGGTGGTCGAGACGTCCAAGCGCCTGCATCTCGTGGGCGGCGTGTCTGATCAGTTAATCAACGGCTTGACCAACACGGTCACGGTAGCGTTTGCCGCGACAGTCGTCACGCTGGGCTGCGGGCTGATCGTGGCGTGGGCGGGACGGACGTTGCGGGAAAGTGCGCGGCTGAATCCGGGCCGCGCATGCGCCCGGATTGCCAGCCTCGGTTATGCCGTACCCGGAACAGTGTTGGCGATCGGTTTGCTGATGCCGTTCACCTGGATAGACCGTCAACTGGGATCTGTGTTTGGTACACAGGGCTTGCTGTTGATGGGTTCGACGGGCGCGCTGGTATGCGCCTACACGATGCGTTTTCTGGCAATTTCGGTGGGCGGGATCGAGGCCGGCCTGTCGCGCATTCCGCCCTCATTGGAACAAGCCTCGCGATTATTGGGTGAAAACGCCAGCGGCACGCTGCGCCGGGTCCATTTGCCCTTGCTCAAACCGGCGTTGGCCACGGCGGCGTTGCTCGTGTTTGTCGATGCGATGAAAGAGCTGCCGGCCACGCTATTGTTGCGGCCGCTGAATTTCGAGACGCTGGCGACATGGCTCTATGCCGAAGCCGCGCGCGGCACGTACGAAGAAGGCGCTGTCGCGGCCTTGGCCATCGTGGTCGCGGGCCTCGTGCCGGTGATTTTGCTGGCACGTACTAATTTGAAAATGGGACATTGAACGTGGCCGATTTGCTTGAACTCGACCGCATCCGCCTGGCCTACGATACGCCGCAGGGACTGCGCACTGTGGTGCAGGATCTGTCGTTGGCGCTGCCGGCCGGCCATATTGGTTGTCTGCTGGGCCAATCGGGCTGCGGCAAGACCACGATTTTGCGTGCTATCGCGGGCTTTGAACCGGTGCGTGCCGGGCATATTGCGCTGGACGGCACCATCATTTCATCTGAGTCCGTGCTGGTCGCGCCGGAACACCGCCGTGTAGGGATGATGTTCCAGGATTACGCGCTGTTTCCTCATCTGACGGCCGCGGAGAATGTGGCGTTTGGGCTGCGCAAGCTGATGAACAAGGCCCAGCGCGCGGTGCGCGTCAAGGAAATGCTGGATCTGGTCGGCCTGTCGGCAGCGGCCGATAGCTATCCGCACGAGATTTCCGGCGGACAGCAGCAGCGCGTGGCACTGGCCCGGGCGCTAGCGCCCTCGCCCGATCTCTTGCTGCTGGATGAGCCGTTTTCCAATCTGGATGTGGATACGCGCGAGCGCCTGGCGTTCGAGGTCCGCGATATTCTCAAGTCCACGGGCCACACCGCCATTCTCGTCACCCATAACCAGGCTGAAGCTTTTGCCATCGCTGACCGCATCGGCGTGATGAACGAAGGCAAGGTCGTGCAGTGGGATACGCCGTATAACCTGCATCACCACCCTGCCACGGATTTCGTACGGGACTTTGTTCGACGCGAGGCCTTGGTGGAGCAGCGGCAGCAGGCATACGCGCGCGGGCGCTGATGCGCCATTCCCGGTTCGCAGGGGGCGGTATCGGTTGCGCAACGCATGGGCTCGGGCAGCAGAACGGCTGACGGCGGCCACGCTCGAGCAGCCGCCGGCACACCCACTCTCACCGTCTCTGGATCAACGACAGGTCGCCATTGTCATATCCTCACGCCTTGGGTGCAGGCAACGGAATATATTCCGTTTCGTCACCCGGCACGATCTGGTCGAAACGATCACGCTGCCAGTCTGCTTTGGCTTGTTCGATGCGGTCTTTGCGGCTGGAGACGAAATTCCACCAGACAAAGCGCGGGCCATCCAGCGGCTCGCCGCCCAGGATGGCAAAGCGGACATCGTCCACGGCCCGCACAGTAACCGGTTGGCCCGCGGCAAACACGATGAGCTGTCCAGGTTGATAGGCCTGCCCGTCGACCTCGACGGTGCCTCGGCTGAGGTAGGCGGCTCGCTCTTCGTATTCGGCGGGGATGACCACGGTGGAGCCGGGTTTCATGACGATGTCGCCAAAGAACAGGGGCGATAGCGTATGTACGGAAGAGGTTTTGCCGAATAAGGAGCCCGCGACGACCTGGGCGCGCACGCCCTCGCCTTCGACGATGGGCTGCGCATCGAGACCGTAATGCACGAAACCGGGATCGGTTTCCTCATGTTGGCTGGGCAAACCTACCCAGAGCTGCAAACCTGCAATGCGCTGGCCCGCACTGCGTTGGGCAGCGGGACTGCGCTCAGAGTGGACGATGCCGCGGCCAGCCGTCATCCAATTGACCTCGCCAGG
Source organism: Bordetella tumbae (assembly GCF_965139195.1). Lineage (GTDB taxonomy): Bacteria > Pseudomonadota > Gammaproteobacteria > Burkholderiales > Burkholderiaceae_B > Bordetella_A > Bordetella_A tumbae. The sequence goes on from NZ_CBCSJH010000013.1 coordinate 46,618, forward strand.
ACGAATTTCCTGGACATTCCCCGCGCCATCTCGGTGCATCATGGCCCCCTCGTAGAGAAAGGTCACGGTAGACAAACCAATGTGCGGATGAGGACGTACGTCCATGCCCGCGCCCGGCTCGAACAACACGGGACCCATTTCATCGAGGAAGACGAACGGACCGACGGTGCGGCGTTGCGCCGACGGCAAGGCGCGGCGGACGGTGACGCCGTCACCTAGATCGCTGGTGCGTGGGACGATGAGCGTTTCAACGAGGGACATGCGGTTCTCCTGGAATATCGCGCCGCGCGGGCGTAGTGAGAGCATTTTGGGGGATTACAGCCCGCATGGCTATCGCGGATAACCATGCGGGGACGTGCCAACGGGTCCGGCGTGGCCCGGCTTTGCCAGCCCGTCTCAGGCCAGATCAAACACCAGTACATCGGCCTGTTTGCCGTCACTGATGCGCACAGCTGCCTCGTCGACCAAGGCCAACGCGTCGCCGGCCTTCAGGGCTTGGCCATTGACCGTTACTTCGCCACGTGCCACATGCACCCAGGCACGGCGGCCGGCAGCCAAGGGCAGCTCGGCAGTTTCAGCCCCGTCGAACAGACCGACATACAAGCGTGCGTCCTGATGAATGCGCATGGAGCCATCGGCGCCATCAGGCGAGATGACTTGACGCAGGCTGCCGCGTTTTTCGGCCTCAGGCACATCTTGCTCTTCGTATTCGGGCTCGATACCCGTGACATTGGGCTCGATCCAGATTTGCAGCAAATGGGTGGTCTGGTCCTCCAGCGGGTTGAATTCCGAGTGCAATACGCCGCGCCCAGCGCTCATGCGCTGTACGTTGCCCGGGCGGATGGTCGAGCCACTGCCCATGCTGTCTTTGTGCGCCACGGCGCCGTCGAGCACATAGGTGATGATCTCCATGTCGCGGTGGCCATGTGTACCAAAGCCACGGCTGGGGGCGATACGGTCGTCATTGATGACGCGCAGCGAACCGAACCCCATATGCGCCGGGTCGTAGTAGTTCGCAAAAGAAAAGGTGTGATAGCTGTCGAGCCAACCGTGATTGGCATGACCACGTTCATTGCTACGGCGCAGGGTCAACATAGTAAGCTCCTTTCGATAATCTGAATGATTTGCGGTGAGACGTTGTTGTCTGATCACCATCCATGAAACGTATTGTGCGCGGATTGCATAGGGTTGAGACTGAACCGGTTTGATGAGATCATTCAAATTATTTGAACGATCCTCTCACCATGCAAGCCATCACCCCCGAACTGCTGTACATGATCGATGCCATCGCCCGGCACGGCAGTTTTGCCAAGGCGGCGCGCGAATTAGGCAAGGTGCCATCGGCCGTGACCTACGCGGTGCGCAAGCTCGAGGATGCGCTGGATGTACTGTTGTTTGATCGCAGCGGCCATCGCGCTCACCTCACGCCTGCCGGGGAAACCCTGTTGCATGACGGCCGGCAGGTGCTGCAGTCACTGGATGCGCTGGCAGGCCGGGTCAAGCGCGTCGCGACGGGATGGGAGCTGGATTTGCGGGTGGCAGTCAGTGCGGTGCTGCCTTTGGCACCACTGTACGACCTGATTGCCGAGTTTCGCGAGCTGGCCTCGGTCACGACGCTGCGGCTCTCTACCGAGGTGCTCAGCGGGAATTGGGACGCCTTGGCCTCCGGGCGGGCGGACCTGGTCATTGGTGCGGACGCAGCGGGGGTGCCTTCGGGGGCCTACTGGTCACAGCCTTTAGGGGAACTGCAATTTGGTTTTTGCGTGGCGCCCCACCATCCGCTGGCGCAGTTGAATCGCCCATTGACGGCGGCCGACATCGCGGCCTACTGCGCCATTGCGCTGGCCGACACGTCGCGCGATCTGCCGCCGCGCACGCGCGGCCTGCTGAGCCAGCAGCCCTTCATCATGATGCCCACCATGCAGGCCAAGATCGACGCGCAGGTACGCGGTCTGGGGTGCGGCTACCTGCCCCTGTCGCTAGCCGCGCCCTACATCATGCGAGGTCAATTGGTGCAATGCACCACGGATGACGTGGTGCCCATCACGGAACAATTGGTCTACGCCTGGCGCGAGCCGATCCCGGGGCAGGCATTGAAATGGTGGCTGCAAAAGCTGCGCTCGCCCAGGTTATGCGAAAGCCTGCTGGGTGTGTGACTCCACGCCAAAGGCCCCGCCCCTGCGACGCTACGTTGCTGTCGACTGGGCAACCGCACATCATTGCATATGTTCAAGGCAAGGCATCTTCCTTGTGGGCGGGCGGGATTACGCCTTGCCCATGGGGCTCAATTCACCGAGACTCGGTGCTGTATTTCAACAGATCGATCAATGCCGCGAACGGCTCTGCAACGGGTTCCACGACGAATTCCGCCATTCTGCCTGCCAAGCGCGCCGGCTGCAGATAGCGTTCGACGACATGATATTCAGGCCGGTCCACATAATCGTCGAACAAAATGACGCAGCCCGGCGGCGCCATCAGCATCGTGATCAGGAACGAAGCAACGCGGAACCGCCCATCGATCAATACCAGATCGGGCCGCTCACCGGTTTTGAGGAGTTTTTCCCAAGGGGCCGTGCAATAAGCAGGCCAGTCTCTGGCGTGAGACTCGTCCACCGGCCTGCCCCATTCTTTGGTGGCGCCGATGTCCGCATAGATGGGGATGTAACGACGGCGTGGAATGCCTTCGTCCAGCAATCGCTGCCTGACGGCTTTCAAAAACTGCTTGTCGGTATCGACCGAATAAATGCTCTTGACACCGGCCTGGGCGACCATCAATGAGCTACCGCCCGAACCATACTCTAGAAAAACTCTGATCCCCGTCAGGTGTTCGCCGAGCAAAGCGATGCCCTCTGGCTCCATGTGCGGCAGACTCGGAATCGTGCCGGCGGACCAATCCTCTGTGGCATGTGCCGCCACAGCCTTAGGCCGGGCTTGTCCGGTCTTGGTTTTTTTGGTTTTGATGCCCGCGTCTTTTGCTTTGGCGCCCTTGACCTTGATACTGCGGTCTTTTGCCTTGGCACCTTTGGCCTTGACGTCTTTGGGCTTGGGCCCTTTGGCCTTCGCCTCTTTTACTTTGGCAGCTTTGGTTTTGGTCATCGTAACCTTGCGTGCTTTGGCTTCAGTTTGCGCGGCTGCGGCCTGCGTCGAGGCCGAGACTGGTTCAGGATGTTTGCGACGAACAACTTTAGGCACTGCGAACTCCCACAAGTCCGAAGCCTTTATTGCACCACACTATCTATACAGTCCCAAGACACTCGCCCCTGTCAGCCAACAAGGGCGAGCGAGGCATTAATCTTCAATGCCGAGTTCACGCAGTTTACGCGTAATCGTGTTGCGGCCAATGCCCAGGCGCGAGGCCGCCTCGACCCGCCTGCCGCGGCTGGCGTCGAGCGCCGTTTGCAGCAGAATGCGTTCGAATTGCCGCGTCAGCGTGGCCATGACAGCTGGCTCACCGCGCTCCAAGCGCTGTTGAGTTTCACGCAGTAAGGCCCCTTGCCAGTCCGGGACGCCGGAGGCGGCCGCGGGTGTCACTGGCGCCGATGCCGCATAGGCTGGCGCTGGCGCGGCGGTTGGGAAACCGCCTCTGCCCGCCACCATCGGAGCAGCCGCACCGCCGTTGATCACGGTGGGCGCCGCCGTACCCCCATGATGTGGCGCCTGCTGCTCCAACTCGATGGCCCGGATTTCAGGCGGCAGATCGGCGCGCTCGATGATCTGGCCCGGCGCCATGACGGTCAGCCAGTGACAAAAATTCTCCAACTGCCGGACATTGCCCGGGAAATCGAACCGGGTCAGGACGGCAATCGCATCCGGCGTCAGGCGTTTGACCGGCACGCCCAAGGAGCGCGCACTGGCTGCCAGAAAATGATTCGCCAGTGCTGGGATATCCTCGACCCGCTCGCGCAACGGCGGCAAACGCAGGCGAATGACATTCAAACGGTGAAACAAGTCTTCGCGAAACTGGCCTTGTTCGACGCGCTGCTCGAGCGGCTGATGCGTGGCGGCGACGATACGCACGTCTACACGCACAGGTTGAGCACCGCCCACCCGATAAAAACTGCCTTCGGCCAGCACGCGCAGCAAGCGGGTCTGCAGCTCGATCGGCATATCGCCGATTTCGTCTAAAAATAGCGTGCCGCCGTTGGCTTCTTCGAAACGGCCGCGACGCAAGGTGTTCGCGCCGGTAAAGGCCCCGCGCTCATGGCCGAAGAGCTCGGCCTCGAGCAGATCGCGAGGAATCGCGGCGGCGTTCAACGCCACGAACGGCCCGCCCGCTCGTGCACCATGGCCATGCAAAGCCCGTGCGACTAACTCTTTCCCCGTCCCGGACTCGCCGGTAATCAATACGGTGACTTTGGATTGAGACAGACGGCCGATGGCGCGAAAGACTTCTTGCATGGCGCTGGAGGCCGATTGCGTCATCATCCAGCGCTCGTTGTTTTGCAAAGGGTCTGCCCCCTCGCCAACGACGGTTTTTTCCTCGGGGGCGGATTCGAGCACTGCGCGCTCGATCAACGCGACGGCCTCGTTCACGTCGAACGGCTTGGCCAGATAATCAAACGCGCCGCCTTGAAAAGCCGACACGGTGCTATCCAGATCAGCGAATGCGGTCATGACAATGACGGGCAGACGCGGATGGCGCTCTTTGATTTGACGCAATAAGTCCAGCCCACTGCCGCCAGGCATGCGGATATCCGAGACCAGGGCGGACGGCGTTTCGGTTTCCAGTGCGTCCAGGACATCGGCAGCCTGGGAAAAGCTGCGCGTTGGCACGTCGGCGCGAGCGAGCGCTTTTTCCAGCACCCACCGAATGGCCTGGTCATCATCAACGATCCAAACAGGTTTGCTCACTGTGGCTGCTCCATCGGTAAGACCAGACGGAATTCTGTGTGCCTGGGGTGCGATTCAAATTCGATAATGCCTCCGTGCTGCTGCACGAAATCCTGGGCCAGGCTCAGGCCCAGCCCGGTCCCGCCTGGCCGTGCGGTGACCAGCGGATGAAAAATACGATCACGAATCGCCTCGGGCACACCCGGCCCGTTGTCGATGATCGCCAGCTCGAGCGCCAAACGATGTTGGCGATGAGCCAGCATGACCTGCCGCGCGACACGCGTGCGCAACGTAATCTGGGGCGAAGGCACATCCGCCCCGGGTTTCTGCAGAGACAGCTCCTGAGCCGCATTACGCGCGACATTCAAGACGGCCTGCATCAGACGAGCGGCATCGCCCTGCAAATCAGGCACCGACGCGTCATAGTCACGCACCAGCGTGATTTTCTCGCGGAACTCGGCCTGAATCAGCGCGCAGACACGCTCGCAGATCTCGTGAATATTGACAGGCCGCGCACTCAAGGGAACGCGTTGCGGACCACTGAGCCGGTCGACCAGGACTTGCAGGCGGTCGGCTTCGGAAATAATGACCTGGGTGTATTCAGCCAGCGCCACATCGGGCAACTCGGCCTCAAGCAATTGCGCCGCACCACGCAAGCCCCCCAGCGGGTTCTTGACCTCGTGTGCCAGGTTACGCAACAACTCGCGATGCGCTTCGATTTCCTCGACCAGGCGATGATTGCGATCGGCCAGCACACGCTGCTCGATCTCGCGCGCCTCGATCAGGACGGGCCAGGCTTGGCCGCTCAGTGACACCGTTGTAACGGTGACCTCGACACACTCGCCTGCTCGACGCAACGAAGACAATTGGCGCACATCGGCAAAATGGCCGGATACGGCACGGTCGATGGACGACTGTACGGCCTCCGGATGGCCAAACAATGTGGCAGCAGAATGGCCGTGCAGTTGTCTGCGGGACCGACCGAAGAGGTCTTCGGCTGCAGCATTGGTCCATTCGACATGTCCTTTTTCGTTCAACAGCAGGACAGCCGTCGCCAGTAGATCAAACGCATCAACATTTATCATTTGCAGCACCGGGGTGGACGGGCCGGCGGGCCGCCCCGTCCGCCCCAACTAAGCCAAAAACATCACAGGCTGTAGTACATGTCGAATTCGACAGGGTGCGTGGTCATACGCAGACGCTGGACTTCACCTTCTTTCAGCGCCAGGTAGGCATCGATCATCTCGTTGCTGAACACGCCACCACGGGTGAGGAACTCGCGGTCCTTGTCGAGGGCTTCCAGAGCCTGGTCGAGCGAGGCGCAGACGGTCGGGATCTTTGCATCCTCTTCCGGCGGCAGATCGTACAGGTTCTTGTCGGCGGGATCGCCAGGGTGAATCTTGTTCTGCACACCGTCCAGACCGGCCATCATCAGTGCCGAGAAAGCCAGGTACGGGTTGGCCAGGGGATCCGGGAAGCGCGTTTCGACGCGACGGCCCTTGGGGTTGCCCACGTAAGGAATACGGATCGAGGCCGAACGGTTGCGAGCCGAGTAAGCCAGCTTGACCGGGGCTTCGAAGTGAGGAACCAGACGCTTGTACGAGTTGGTGCCCGGGTTCGTGATGGCGTTCAGGGCACGAGCGTGCTTGATGATGCCGCCGATGTAGTACAAGGCGAATTCGGACAGGCCCGCATAGCCGTTGCCGGCGAACAGGTTTTGGCCGTCTTTCCAGATCGATTGGTGCACGTGCATGCCGGAGCCGTTGTCACCGACGATGGGCTTGGGCATGAAGGTCGCGGTCTTGCCGTAGGCATGGGCCACGTTGTGGACCACATACTTCATGATCTGGGTCCAGTCGGCGCGCTGCACCAGCGTGCTGAACTTGGTGCCGATTTCCAATTGGCCGGGGCCTGCGACTTCGTGGTGGTGCACTTCGACCGGCACGCCCATTTGTTCGAGCAACAGGCACATTTCCGAACGCATGTCCTGGAACGAATCGACCGGGGGCACGGGGAAATAGCCACCCTTGACGGCGGGACGGTGACCCAGGTTGCCGCCTTCGAATTCCAGGGCGCTGGACCAGGGGGCCTCTTCGGACTTGATCTTGACGAAGGTGCCCGACATATCGGTGTTCCAGGTCACGCCGTCGAACACGAAGAATTCGGGTTCCGGACCGAAGTAGGCGGTGTCGCCCAGGCCGGAGGACTTCAGATAGGCTTCGGCGCGCTTGGCCAGCGAACGCGGGTCGCGGTCGTAGCCCTTGAGGTCGGACGGCTCGACAACGTCGCAGCTCAGGATCAGCGTGGGTTCTTCGCGGAACGGATCCAGGTTGGCGGTGCTCAGATCGGGGATGAGCAACATGTCCGATGCTTCGATACCCTTCCACCCCGGAATCGACGAACCATCGAAGGCTTGGCCGCTTTCCAGCTTGTCTTCGTCTACGACGGTCGTAGGCACCGATACGTGGTGCTCACGGCCCATCGTGTCGGTAAAGCGGAAGTCTACGAATTTGACTTCGTTGTCGGCGATTTGCTTCAGGATGTCTTTCGGGCTTGCCATGTCATCTCCATTAGATAAANGCGCCGGGGGTCTAAGCCTGGCTCCGGCTGGCATAAACAGTAGAAAGCAATATGTGTGCCAGGTTCCATTACGGGGCATAGCCACATAAAGCATCCATGGCGGGGCATTTATGCACTATATTAGTGCATAATATGGTGCATATAAGCACCATATTGGTGCCTTTCAATTACAGGAACATTTCCTGCAGGTCGTTCAGAAAGCGCCAACCCAGTGCAGTCGCCCGTAATCGCGTGGGGTCCGCGTCCAGCAGCCCCTTGGCGCTGGCGGCCTGCAACGGGCGCGACATCGCTGCCAAGGACAGGCCCGTGCGTTCCTCGAAGGATGCCGCGGACACGCCCTCTTTCAAGCGCAACGCGTTGAGCATGAACTCGAACGGCAGCTCATCAGGGCCGACCTGGCGGCTCTCTGCGATGTGGCTGCCATCGCATGCCACAGCCGCCGCCATCCAGGTATCGGGGCTACGCAGGCGTGCCTCTCGCACGATACGGTCATGAAATGACAGTTTTCCGTGTGCGCCCGGACCCAGCCCCAAATAATCGCCGAATTCCCAATAATTCAGGTTGTGACGGCTACGCGCGCCGAGTTTGGCATAGGCCGAGACCTCGTAGCGTTGCAGCCCTGCCGCCGCCAGCCGAGCCTCGACCGCATCCTGCATCGCCGCGCTGGTGTCGTCATCCGGCAACTCGGGCGGATACTTCGCGAACACGGTGTTCGGCTCCAGGGTCAGGTGATACATCGACAGATGCTCTGTGCCAAAGGACAGTGCCTGCTCGACATCGAGCATACAGGCAGCCATATCCTGCCCCGGCAGGGCAAACATCAGGTCCAGATTGATCCGGGACACTGCCCTCTGCGCCATCTCGATGGCTGCCCGGGCCTGGTCCGCATCGTGAATACGGCCCAGCTTTTTGAGCTGCACATCGTCAAAACTCTGAATCCCCAGCGACAAACGGTTGACGCCGCTGGCCGCATAGTCACGAAAACGACCGGCCTCGGCGGTGCCGGGATTCGCCTCCATCGTGATTTCGGCGTCTGGCCACAGATTGAGATAGGCGCGCAGCATGGCCAGAATCTCGTCCATCGCCGCTGCGGACAACAGGCTGGGCGTGCCTCCCCCGAAAAACACCGAGATGACCTGCCTGCCCCATATCGAGGGCAAGGCCTGTTCCAGATCGGCGCGCAAGGCATCCAGATAGGCGCGTTCGGGGATCTCGGTGGGCGCCGCATGAGAATTGAAATCACAGTACGGACATTTGCGCACGCACCACGGCACGTGGATGTAAACCGAGAGCGGCGGCAGGCTGGTCAGCGTGGCGCCGGGCGGCGTCACCACACGGGAAGAATTGCCTGCGCCAGCCGCGCGAATGGGAATTGTGATGGCCAAGATAGAAACTCAAAATACGAAAAGCGGTGACTGCAGCTCTCACAATACGGCGCGCTCTTGCACAAGACACGCCACGATCGCCCTTTTACCTACCGGCACAGCGTGCTAGCGCGAGGCCAGCTTGCCCAATAGCTGCTGCAGAGCCCGGGCGCGGTGGCTGACACGGTTTTTCTCGGCGGGATCGAGTTCCGCCGCCGTGCGGCCAAGATCCGGCAGCAGGAAATACGGGTCATAGCCGAAACCATGATCGCCTCTGGGTGTGTCGACAATTTCGCCGTGCCACAAGCCCTCGCCGATCAGGGGTTGAGGATCATCGTGCGCACGCACCAATACCAGCAATGCGACATACCAGGCGCTGCGATCGACCACATCGGCCAAGTTATTGACCAGCAAGGCGTTGTTGGCGCTATCGCTGCGAGGAGCGTCAGGATTGGTCAACTGCGCATAACGGGCAGAATACACGCCTGGCGCACCGCCCAAGGCCGCGACACACAGGCCGGAATCGTCTGCCAGCGCAGGCAATCCTGTCAGCTGGCTGGCATGGCGCGCCTTGGCCAGGGCGTTTTCGACAAACGTTACATGGGGCTCGGGAGCCTCAGGCACGCCAAGCTCGCCTTGCGGAACGAGTTCGATGCCCAAGGGGGCAAACAAGGCCGAAAATTCGCGCAATTTGCCAGCATTGTTCGAGGCCAGCACCACTCGGCTCAGAGAGGGATGAATCGTTGTAGAGGTCATAGCCCCCATTGTATGCCGCGCGAGTTTTACTTGGCCTTGGCAGGGATTTCGCGTTCGCTCTCAGGCACGTCGGCCACCAGCATATCCACCAGCTCTCTCGCAAACGCTGGCAAGGCCTCTCGACTACGCACGCAGATCTGCAGTTTGCGCACGGCCCATTCATCGGTCAACGGCACAATGGCGATTTTCAATACCCGGGCAAAACGCAGTGCGACAGATTCGGGAATCACACCAATCCCCACGCCTGTTTCGATCATGCGGCAGACGGCCTCGAAATTGCCGACCTCGATGCGGAATTTGAAAGTGCGGCCCAGCGCCTCGGCTGCCTGCACCAAAAAGGGATGGATCGCGCTCCACTCGGACAGCCCGACGTAATCGTTGTTGAGCGTATCGGCAAAAGCCACCGCCGCCTCTTTCGCCAGAGGATGATTGCTGGCAGCAACGAGAACAAGCCGGTCTTTGCGATAGGGAATGAATTCCAGATTCGGGTCAGCCGTGCAGCCCGCTACGATACCCATGTCGGCCGAGCCCTCGGCGACAGCCCGCATGATCAGATAACTCAATCGCTCGCGCAGTTCGACATTGACGTCCGGATGGGCCGCCAGAAATTTCCCCAGGACGGCAGGCATGAATTCCGTCATTGCCGTGGTGTTGGCCAACACGCGCACATGGCCCTTTACCCCGCGAGCGAACTCCTGCATATCGCCACGCAATTGTTCAACCTGGCGCATCACGGTGCGCGCATGGCGAGTCAACGCCTCGCCTGAGGGCGTGAGCGTGACGCCCTGGCTGGTCCGGTACAACAACTGCGTCCCGAAATGCTCCTCCAGGTTTTTGATGCGCGTACTGGCGGCCGGCAGCGATAGATGCGTCTTCTCCGCAGCGCGTGTCAGGCTTTGGCGATCGCCGATATGGACAATCAGTTGTAGATCTGTCAGATCAAAATGCCCTGCCATGGTTTCCTCTGTTCTTCGGCAATTGCTAACCCGGTATTAAGCAATCATAAATTGGCAAGGGTACCCGGGTTGCGGCAAAGTGCCGGTGTTGTTTTGGCCACCGAGCCGCCTCTGAGCATAGGCGCGGCGCCGCAGGCCATTATCTTTGTTGGCGTCATCATAGACATAGAACCTGAACCATGCCCAATACGAATCACGATTTCCAGGACATCCGCGAAGCCGTCCGCGACCTGTGTTCCCAATTTTCCGGTGAATATTTCCGCAAAATCGACGAAGAACGCGGATATCCCGAGGAATTTGTGCGAGCGCTCACCGAGGCCGGCTGGCTGGCGGCGCTGATTCCCCAGGAATACGGCGGATCGGGCCTGGGCCTGACCGAAGCCTCGGTCATTATGGAAGAAATCAACCGCAGCGGCGGCAATTCCGGCGCCTGCCACGGCCAGATGTACAACATGGGCACCCTGCTGCGCCACGGCTCCGAGGCGCAAAAGCGCGAATATCTGCCCCGTATCGCCAATGGTGAGCTGCGTTTGCAATCCATGGGGGTCACCGAACCCACGACGGGCACCGACACCACCAAGATCAAAACCACAGCGGTGCGGCGCGGCGACCGCTATGTCATCAACGGCCAAAAAGTCTGGATCTCACGTGTGCAGCACTCGGACCTGATGATCTTGCTGGCCCGGACCACGCCGCTGGAGCAAGTCACCCGCAAATCGGAAGGCATGTCGATTTTTCTGGTGGATCTGCATCATGCAGTGAAACACGGCATGCAAGTGCGCCCCATTCCGAACATGGTCAATCACGAGACAAACGAACTGTTTTTCGACAATCTGGAAATCCCGGTCGAAAACCTGATCGGCGAAGAAGGCAAAGGCTTTAAGTACATCCTGGATGGCCTCAATGCCGAGCGCACGCTGATCGCTGCGGAATGTATCGGCGATGGCTACTGGTTTGTCGATAAAGTCACGGCCTACGCGAAAGAACGCATCGTATTCGGCCGCCCGATCGGCCAGAACCAGGGCGTGCAATTCCCGATCGCACGCGCACACATCAACGTCGAAGCCGCCAGTTTGATGCGCTACGAGGCCTGCCGCCTGTTTGACGCCCATCAACCCTGCGGCGCGCAAGCCAACATGGCGAAACTGCTCGCCGCGGACGCCTCCTGGGAAGCCGCCAACGCCTGCCTGCAGTTTCACGGCGGTTTTGGTTTCGCCAACGAATATGACGTCGAGCGCAAATTCCGCGAGACCCGCCTGTATCAAGTTGCGCCTATTTCGACCAATCTGATTCTGTCGTATGTGGCCGAGCACGTGCTGGGTATGCCGCGCTCGTTCTGATCAGCCTGATAATTTGAAGCCCTTCATGACTGCTACTTCTCATCCGAGCGCTGCACTCGCTGAATTTGCCGCCAATCTGCGTTTCGAAGACATTCCAGCCTCCGTGCTGCGCCGTGCCGAGGACTTGCTCCTGGACTGTGTGGCATCGATCCTGGCAGGCGCCACTACGCGCCCTATCCAGGCTATCGAGCGCTATGCTGTCGCCATGGGCCCGGCCGACGGCGGTGCAGAGGTCCTGATTTCCCGTCGCCAGACATCCCCGCTATTTGCTGCAATGGTCAATGCAGCCGCGGCCCACGTGGTCGAGCAAGACGACGTTCATAATGGCTCGGTGTTTCACCCCGCTGCTGTGGTGTTCCCCCCTGCCCTGGCCGTTGCGCAGGCCTTGGGCCGATCCGGCAAAGAACTGCTGGTCGCGGCCGTGGCGGGCTACGAGGTCGGCATCCGTATCGGTGAATACCTGGGCCGTTCGCACTACAAGATCTTTCATACCACCGGGACCGTGGGGACCCTGGCGGCCGCCGTCACCGTGGGCCGGCTGCTGAATTTGAACGCCGAGCAAATGCTGCATGCGTTGGGCTCTGCGGGGACACAGGCCGCAGGTCTGTGGGAGTTTCTGCGCGATGCGGCGGATTCCAAACAGTTGCATACCGCCAAGGCCGCTGCCGATGGCATGACCGCAGCATACCTGGCAAAAGAAGGCTTCACTGGCGCACGCCGCATTCTCGAAGGCCCGCAAGGGCTCGCCGCTGGCATGTCCACTGATGCGGACCCTGCGCGCCTGCTCGATCGGCTAGGCGAACGCTGGGCGCTGTCCGAGACGTCGTTCAAGTATCACGCCTCGTGCCGCCACACCCATCCTGCCGCCGACGCATTGCAGCAGGCGATGCGCGAATACAAACTGCGCGATACCGACATCGCCGAAGTCATCACGCACGTCCACCAAGGTGCGATTGATGTCCTGGGCCCTGTCGTCGACCCCAAGACCGTACATCAATCGAAATTCTCGATGGGCACGGTCCTGGCCTTGATCGCACGCGAAGGCCGCGCTGGGCTGGCCGAGTTTGACGCGGCCCCCGGCAACGCCGACGTAGCGACGCTACGCACCAAAGTCCGCATGGAACTCGACCCCGAAGTCGATGCCGCGTACCCCGAAAGATGGATCGGCAAAGTCACCGTGCGAACCACAGATGGCCGTGTCCTGCATGCGCGCGTAGACGAACCCAAGGGCGATCCAGGTAACACGCTCAGCCGCGATGAAATCGAAGAGAAAGCCTTGCGGCTCGGTGTGTATGCACAAGCTGCCAGCGAAGCGGAAGTCCGCGACGTGATCAAAAGCGTGTGGAACCTGGAAAATGCTGCGCGCGTGACGGCACTATTACCTAAACGCTGAGGCGACGTTTCGCCGCTGAAGTACTACGCGCGGCAGCAGACACAGGCCCTGCGTGCCCATCTGCTGTTGCACGTGCCCGTTTACTGTTGTCCGGGACCGTACGCTGCGCGCGGAGCCGTCAAAGCCGTCCAGCACTGACGGTTTCCACGCCACAGCCCGTCTGCTGCGTCGAGCTATCACAAACCTGCTGCGCAGTTCGCTGAGTGCCACAAGCTCCCTGCGTATGCTGCAACCAGGCACGCAGTATCGGCCGCTCGTCCGCTCGCGCGTAGTCGACTTTCAACGCATCCAACTGTGCCTCGATTTGTGCGGGATCTGTTCCGGCATCAATACCACGCGCGATCACATCAAACACGTCTTGCACCCGCTTCTGAGCACCGGTGGGCTGCTCGGCGGTCAAGCCTTCCAGTACGCCAAAATGGCTCCAATTCAAGCCAAAATCCTCGGCATACAAGAGATGCGTCTTGGCGTGATCCAACACCTTTCGCGACACCGATGTGATGCTTGTCCGCAGCGCGGAGCCTTCTTCGGATACGAGCACAAACATTTGCCCCAGATACGGCGAATTCATATCCAGCCGTTCTCCCACCGAGGTGAACGAAGCTGGATCGATGACGATAGGAAAGTAGGATAGCTGCCGGCCCGACATCTTTGCGGCTCGCGCCGTCGCAGCCACGCTGCGCACCACGAGATCTGCACTGCCTCCCATGCTGTAGTGCAAACCTATGAAGCGTGTCCCTGGATCGCGAGCCATGACTTGAGCGATACGCTCCGGGTCGCGCCCATTCAGCTCGAAAATCCGCGCGGCATAGCCATGGCTAACCAACCATTTCCCCCCATCCACGGCCAGCCCCTGATCCCAGCGGGCGCTCAACGACAACATGCCTGGATGCACGAAGACGGTGTTCTTGTTGCTATTCGCCATGCCGGTATTCGAGGTGGCGCCGGCGCTCGACACCGTGCCAGTACCCGATACCGTGCTGCCATTCGATGCAATGCCGTCACTCGATGCAGTGCTGCTGTCTGGAACAGCTTGCGCCACAGGCATTGCACAGGTGCCGGCCGTCAGGCCAGCCGGCACTGCCGCATCCGCAGACGAAACCGGCACCATCATCTCGGGGTGAGAATAATACCGGCCACTGGAACAGCCTGCGACACACAGCAAAAACACCGCGCATGGCAGCATACGCAAGCCAATCATCCTCTACCCCTGATTGCTGAAAACAGCTGGTTTATATCAGTGGAAGTTGGCTTGCGACCGCTTGGGCAATGCTATCTTTTACATCGTGACCCTTCGCAACACTCTTGTGACTTTTTAGCAGGATCCGAGGCTTAAACCCCTGATTTCAAGGCAGCGCGCTGCGCTTGCACCAATTGTGCAATGCCCTGCTCCGCCAGGCCCAGCATGGCATCCAGTTCCGAACGCGCAAACGTCGCGCCCTCGCCCGTGCCTTGCACTTCCACAAAAGCGCCGGCCCCTGTCATCACCACATTCACGTCGGCGTCGCAGGCCGAGTCTTCCTGGTAATCCAGATCAAGCACGGGCCGGCCGTCGACCATGCCCACCGACACCGCTGCCACCGCATCACGGATCGGATTGACCGCCAGATCGCCGCGCTGCACCAACAGAGCCACCGCGTCGGCCGCCGCCACCCAGGCGCCCGTAATGCTGGCGCAACGGGTCCCGCCATCGGCCTGCAACACATCACAATCCAGATGCAGCGTGCGTTCGCCCAAGGCCTGCATATCGAACACCGCACGCAAGCTGCGGCCAATCAAGCGTTGAATTTCCTGGGTCCGGCCACTTTGCTTACCGCGTGCGGCCTCGCGATCACCGCGCGTATGCGTGGCACGCGGCAACATGCCGTATTCGGCCGTGACCCACCCCTCGCCTCGCCCTTTCAGAAATGGGGGCACTTTGTCCAGCACACTCGCTGTGCACAGTACATGCGTATTACCGGCACGCACCAACACCGATCCTTCGGCATAGCGTGTAAAGCCACGCTCCAGGCTAAACGGCCGCAATTGATCAACCGAACGGCCGGACGGACGAGAAACAGTGGTGGACGAGGACACGGATAGACTCCATACAAAATTAGCAATTCGCCGCATTGTACGGGGCTTGCCGCAGCATCACCGACCCGCTTGAGTTATCCTGCCGGAATACGGCTCCTGGCAGCCTATTTTTCTAGATTTCTTCAGGACACTCCATGATTCGCAGCATGACCGCTTTCGGCAACGCCCGCGTCGACCTCGAGCAAGGCACTTTGGCGCTGGAACTGCGCAGCGTCAACAGCCGTTATCTGGATCTGTATTTCCGTTTGCCCGACGAACTGCGGCATGCGGAAACGCCGCTGCGCGAATTGCTCACCACCAATCTGGCCCGCGGCAAAGTCGAAGTGCGAGCGTCCTATGCCCGTAATGCCGGCGCAGAATTGACCACGCTGGATCCTGCGTGGCTCCAGCATCTGGCTACGCAACTCGAGGCCGCCCGCAATATCCTGCCTGAGGTTGAAGCCCCTCGCCTGGCGGAGCTTTTCAATTGGCCCGGTCAACGCGGCAACGATGCGCTCGACCCTCAGGTCTGGGGAGCCGCATGCGTCCAGGCCGCCAAACAAGCGCTGACACAGCTCCAGGAAGGCCGCGAACGCGAAGGCCAACGCCTGGCAGCCATCATGCTCGAATGCGCCGATGGTGTCGCCGGTATCGTGGAATCGGTCGAAACTCACCTGCCGCAACTCCTGCAGGACCATCGGGAAAAACTGGCCAATAAACTACGCGAATCCATGGAAACCGCCTTTCCCGGCGGATTCACGCATATTTCCGGTGCAGAGCTCTCTGAGCGCGTGGCCCATGAGGCCAATCTATTCGCCCTACGCATCGATGTCGCAGAAGAACTCGCCCGCCTGCGTTCGCACCTGGAAGAACTCCGTCACCTGCTAGGCGGCGGCGAAGGCGCAAGCGCCAAAAAAGGCAAAGCCGACGGCAAACGCGGCAACGCTGGCGGCAGCGCTGGCAAACGACTCGATTTCCTGTTCCAGGAAATGAACCGCGAAGCCAACACATTAGGATCCAAAGCCGGCAGCATGGACGTCACGCGCGCTGCAATGGATTTGAAATTGCTGATCGAGCAGATGCGGGAGCAGGCGCAGAATATTGAGTGATTGAGGGCAGGAATAAACGAGGGCTCCTGGATCAATCCAGGAGCCCTTTGCTCATCGGAGAATCACGCCTCACCCCTTCGTACACGCCATGATCGGGTCATCGAACTCATGCGCATTCTGATGCGTGTTTTGCCAGTACCGCACGATCGACCCTTTGCCCTGCTGGACGACCTCCGCCACATGCGCGGGCCCGATACGGCCAGGGTCCTGGGTGGAGAGACGTTGTCCGCCAGGGATTGCGGCCGATTGCACCGTCGCCTGCAATACCCAGGCACTGTTGATGCAGTTGACCACATTGCTCACCGAGCGAGCCGATTCAATAGTGGCCGAGGGCGCCGAGTCGACGGTGTCGTCCAAAGTCGTACAGGCGGTCAAGATCAGACTAGCAGATAGCGTGGCAATTAATTTCATAGCGGCTCCAATCGTGTGGCAGCTATGTCGCACGATTCGGCCCCCAGAGTCAAGCACTACTGTAGTGAACAGCCCTAGGCCTGATGTCCGCCGATCAATGCAGAATGCTCCATCCAATCGCGTTGCGGATAAAAATTAAATAGGAATGCCTGTTTCGCCAACGTATCGATCAAGGGCCGCGCAACGGGCACGCGTACCGCCGGACAACCAAAACTGCGCCCCAGCCGCCCCTGCGACCGGATCGTCTCGGCGCTCACATACGGCGCGCCGTGAATGACGATGGCGCGGTCAAAAGCCAGATCGTTGAAACCCGGCTCCAGCCCGTGCAAACGCAGGGAATAGCCGTTCTTTCCCGTATAGATCTCGCCCGCCTGATAAGCCCCCAGACTGGACATATGGCTTTCCGGGCGGTTCGAGAACTCACGCGCAAAATTGTCGCCAGTATTGCGCCCATGGGCGACCCACTCCTCGAACAGGACGTCGTGACTATTCAGGTCAAATACCCACAAACGCTTGGCAGTGGAAGGCAGGCTGAAATCCACCAGCGCCAGCACACGCGGATCGCCGCCGGGCAAGGCCTTGTCGGCCCGAGCGCGCTCCAGTGCCTCGGTCGCGAGTTGCACGGCCAGCATCGACGCATTGGGCGCTTTCGCAGCCAGCGACAATGCCAGCTTGTTGGCGGCAGCTGCGCTCGACGAGGCATTACTGCAGAATTCACTGCCGGCCTGGACACCGCCAGCACCGTGCGCTGCACATGGCAGCGTGGAAAGGGCCGAGGTCTGCTTGAATGCAGCCTCAGAACGCGCAAACGCGGAGGGCAGCGCCCCGCCCAAAGCCAGGCCGGCCAAGGTACGCAAAACACGACGACGGGAAGGATGATCAATCATGGGCAACTCTAACTTTCTCAAAGAAACCGCGGAAATCCGCGTCTCCTTGCCCCTAGCGGGGATGGCGATTCCTTGCCTCCTGCGGGAGACCGGCCGGATGCAGTCGGGCCGCAAGGAACGCCTATCTAAAAAAATGCCGGGCCAAAGCCGGCATTATGTCCCCTATTTCAGGCGGGCCATATCAAGCCCAGGAGACATTTAATCAACATCAGATTCTAATACACGTTCCGTCTGACCCGGTCCAGGAACGTCAGGCGCCGGCCTGACCGCAGGCACGCTCGTGATCAGCATGGTGGTGCCAGGTTTGAGCAAACTGTACACACGGCGGATGAATTCAGGCTGTGCTTTGATGCTGTTTTCCAGACTGCTCAGGGACGGCGGCGAGCCAAACAAAGGATAGCTGGCCCATTGATGCCGCAATTGCGTAGGATCAAAAGGACTGGGCTCGTTGACCGTCCCTGCCCCCATCACCAGCAGCAGCGCACCATCAAAATGGGCACCTGAATCAGCATGCAACCATGACGAACCGATCGCGATCCCGTTACGCAGGACGTAAAACCGCTGCTCGCTCAAGCTGACGACAATACTCAGGGGTCCTGAGGGTGAAATACTCTCATCCCAGAAATCTCCCTTGCCACGCTGGGCAATCTGGTCAACGGGGGATACCGCCGCCCCGGGCGCTACAGGCGCCAGCAACGCGGGAAAAGCGATCCGGGCTGGATCCACCCGGGTATCGGCTACCACCACCGTATCGCCGGTCTTTGTCTCGGCAAACAACCGTTGCGCAAACGCATTCGGCAACCGCACGCAGCCATGGGAAGCCGGGTGCCCAGGAATGGCACCGCCGTGCAGCGCAATCCCGCTCCAGGTCAGCCGCTGCATGTACGGCATGGGCGCATTGTTATAGATATTGGACCGGTGATCACGGTCTTTTTGCAGGATGGTGAACACCCCGGGAGGCGTCTCATGCCCAGGCTTGCCTGAGCTGATGGTCGATACGCCTATCGCAACGCCATTGCGGTAGACATACACGCGCTGTTCGTCCAGGCTGACCAGGACGACCAATGGACCGGCGGGCGCCGCCTCGGGATGCCAAATGAACTCACCCGGGCTCATGTCCTTCACATTGATAGCCAGCGCGTCCGCGCTGGCAACAAGAGCAGTCGACAAGCACGCGCCCAGAAAAGCGCGACGCGAATACACGGCGTTCGATGTCAATGGCATAGCGGCTGAATGGTTAGGGACACAACATTAACTGTAGCCGTTTTATTCAGAGAAGGTGAACCTTATCTCTCCATCGGGAAAATCATGGATGCCGTCACAACAGCCATTCCACCGGCAGCCAGCCGACCATCGTGATGATGGCCCGCTTGAACCAGCCCGCGCCGGGTTCTTGTCGGTGGATCTCGGTGCGGCCGTCCGCAAGCTTTTCATGCCAGACCATGTCGCCATCATCGGTCAATACGGGACGGTATGCGGCGAGCTCGAGCGGGCCGTCAAAATTCCGTTCCGTCTGAGCCGCCATCGTCGGGCTATCGATCAGAAACCCCATCTCGCAATTGAGCTGCGCCGAGCGAGGATCGAAATTGAACGATCCGATGAACACACGCCGATCATCAACGGCAAATGTCTTAGCATGCAGGGCGGCCCCCGACAGTCCCATGGGCTTGAGTTCATCGCGGCCTGATGGCTGGCCGGCACGCAATTTCAGCTCAAATAACTCGATGCCCGCCTGCAACAGCTCACGGCGATATTTGGCATAGCCGGCATGCACCACCAACACATCGGTAGTGTTCATCGCATTCGTCAGTACCCGCACTCGCTTGCCTTGGCCCGCGAGATTCTCAAAAAAAGCAGCGCCTTCGCGTCCCGGTATGAAATAGGCCGACACCAGATCCAATTGTTTTTCGACGCCGCCCAAAATCGTGATCAACCGCGAAATCATCAATTGATCACGTCTGGCCGTACCCTGTCCTTTGACAGGATCGTCGACGACCAATTGCACGGCCGTCAGTTCGGGACGCACCTGACCATTGCGAAAACTCGCCGCACTGGATTCCAGCTGATCCGCGAAGGTGCGTGCCCGATCACTGGCCTCGGTGTCAGCGACTTTACTTAGAAATGCAGCCAGATTCCCCGTACGTCCGACGATTTGCTCGACACCGAAAGCCGAAGCGCTATTCCAATACGCATCAAAGGCGGCCGAGGTATCGGCAACCACCGAGCCCATGGCCAGCACGTCCAGATCCAAGAAATAATGGTCGTCGCCGACTTGGAAATACTCGTCGCCGATATTACGGCCGCCAATGATCGCCGCCGCACCATCGACGATATACGCCTTGTTGTGCATGCGGCGATTCATGCGCATGAAATCGAACGCGTAACCCGCTAATTTCGGGGTGCGCACCGTGGATGGATTGAACAGACGGATCTCGAAATTATCCAGCGCATTCAGCGCTGCCAGTGTGTCATCCAGACCTGGCACACCGTTATCGTCCAGCAGCAGCCGCACCCGCACACCGCGCCGGGCCGCATCGTATAGCGCTTTGAGCAATAGCTGGCCGGTCGTGTCATCGTGCCAGATATAGTACTGAGCGTCGATCGATCTTTCCGCCATCCGCGCCAACGCCAGCCTGCTGCCGTATGCGTCATGGCCGCTGACCAGGGGGACGACGCCACTGAGTTCCGGCCGCTCGGCCATCTCGTGTGCCGTCCGCCGGGCCAATGGCGTGCTCGGATCCATCGACAGGGCAACCTGAATCGGACGGCCAGAGATATCCGGCAGACGAAAGATCGCCCTGGCCGCGACAAAGGCGATGGCCAATACAGCAATGGCATAGAGTGCAAACTTCATCATTCGGGCCGGCGGCGAACGCTGTTGAATTCAGTTTTCGAATCGGCCATCAGCGCACCGATTTCACCATGGGATGCGCATGGAAATGCGCCAATAGATTTTGCTTTTGACGGGCGGTCAGCTTGGCCTGCTCGATCAGAGCAGGCCATTGCGCGTGCGCGGCTTTTACGCAATCGCCCACTGCCTTGGCAGCGGGTTTTTCTGGAATACGCAGGTGCGCGCAGAAAGCGCGCAGCATCGCAGGAGACAAGGCGGGTTTCAAGGATGCCTTAGTACCCGGCGGCATGTTGCCGGCGCCGATCGTGGGCTGTTGTGTTCCGGACGCGGAGAACGGTGCCTTTTCCGGCGCGGCTGCCGCTCTGCCGGCACGGCGTGGTTCCAATCCCTCCGGCATGATGCGCAGCGCATGCCCCTGGCACGGGTGATAGGCCGCATACGCCACGATATCGTACGCAGGCGCCAACTGCGGTGTATGACCATCTGCGTAGATCAGGCCGATGTTCTTCAGATGCATATCCGGATTGCCCAGCATCTCGTTGACTGCCATACGGCGCAGCAACTCATGCACAGCCGGCTCGCCTAACGACGGAAACGCCATTAATACCGCAGCCACATCCAGATACGACGCCGCCTGGTATTTTTGCTCGGGCATCGCGCCCAGCACCTGGGCGAAGTCTTCGCAATGAATGCGCCGCCCCGGCTCGCGGTCATAGCGCACCACGGCCAGAAACTGCGTACGTGCATCGGCGTCGCCCAGGTCATAGCCGTGCTCGGCTGCCAGATTCTCCAGCGGCTCGAGATAGGCCTCGCAAATAGTCACGCCGGCCACCTGCGCCAATTGCAGGGACAGCGATTCCAGTTCCGGCAACAGCGGCTGCCCCACCACCGGCAGCTTCGCAATGATATGGGTGTCGTGATCCCGTGTACGTCCCACATAACGCTCGCCCTGTTTAATCACGCCCAGCTTGGGCTGAACACCTGACAGCGACACGCCCTGCTCCATCGGATCGGCCGTAACCGTCATTTCCAGCGCGTCCTGGTCCTGTGTCACGTAGTGGGCCAACTCGTCACGTGACAGCTCCACCGGCCGCGCATAGACATTCCCCGGCAAATCCCCCCCACACGCGGCCAACATTTCAAAGTGATCTTTTGGGTCGCAGCCCCGCACGCGAGCCACATGATCGCGAAAAACACCCTCTGGCAGCAAATTCTGGAAAAATGCCGGCAATAGCCAGCCATTTTGCGGGGAATAGCGTCCATTTAACGGCTCGCTCCGGACATCCGCCCAGAACGCCGCCTGATCCTCGGGAGAGTCCGCGACATAGGCAGCCGACACCACGGGCGCATCCCACTGATGCGCGAAAGCATCGTCGGCGACAAAACGGGTCACCACGTCCGCCCCCTGCATGCGGTATTGGAACAGCACGCCGACCCGCTCGGCACCGATGAAAATGGCCAATGCCTGCACGTTCATTTTGTCTCACCCAGTTGCCGGCGGGCGACCTCGATGCGCGTGGGGATCTTGGGCTTGACCGCGTCTCGTGCATCCATCGCTACAGCCGCCCCCTTGGGGACCAACACCATTTCCAACCCCAGGCGGTCAGCCAGCGCCAGCAACGTACTGACCTTAAAGTCCTGCTCGCCGCTCAGGACGTTAGTCAGCGTGCGCTGTGCGATCCCTGCAGACTGGCGCAAATGCGCCTGCGTCTGCCCTTGTTGTTGCAAGCGTGCCCGCAGAATATCGGCGATGTCAGATAGGCTGTTCATACTGCCACCAAGCGCAATAAAGTAGTATTAGAAAAATAATAACTACTATATTACTAGTAAACAAGCCTTATAAATAGCACTAAAGTAGTTTTATAGAAAAATATACTACTTTAATGCCTATTGAAATGCCGTTTCCATAAAGGTGCGCAGTTTGCGAGAATGCAGACGCTCTGGTGGCATATCCCGCAAGCGCTCCAGCGCCCGTATCCCGATTTCCAGATGCTGATTCACCTGGTCCCGGTAGAACGCGCTGGCCATCCCCGGCAGCTTCAGCTCGCCATGCAAGGGCTTGTCCGACACGCATAACAAGGTCCCATAAGGCACGCGAAACCGGAACCCATTCGCGGCGATCGTCGCAGACTCCATATCCAATGCAATCGCCCGCGATTGCGTAAATCGCTCCACCAGCTCGGTATGATCCCGCAGTTCCCAATTGCGGTTATCGATGCTGGCGACCGTCCCGGTACGCATGATGCGTTTCAGTTCCCAGCCTGATAGGCCTGCCACCTCTTCTACTGCCTGCTCCAGCGCCACCTGCACTTCCGCTAGAGGCGGTACCGGCACCCAAGTTGGCAGATCGTCGTCCAACACGTGGTCTTCTCGCACATAACCGTGCGCCAATACATAGTCCCCCAACCGCTGGGAATCCCGCAGTCCGGCGCAGTGCCCCAGCATCAGCCAGGCATGGGGGCGCAGCACGGCAATGTGATCGGTAATGGTTTTGGCATTCGAGGGCCCTACTCCGATATTGACCAGGGTAATGCCCGAGTGATTGGAACGCACCAGGTGGTACGCCGGCATTTGCGGCAACCGCACACCGCCGGCCGGAGGAGCCGCAGCGGTCTCGCCGCGGCGAGTCATGCGATTACCGGGCTCGACCAGCGCATCGTAATCGCCCCCGCCCTCGGCCATCAGCGCCCGGGCTCGTGCGCAGAACTCGTCTACATAAAACTGATAATTCGTGAACAGCACGAAATTCTGAAAATACGAAGGCGCAGTCGCCGTATAGTGCTGCAGGCGATGCAGCGAATAATCCACCCGCGGCGCCGTAAAGGGCGCCAGGGGGCGCGGCTCGCCCTCCCGGCCATGCCAGGAACCATTGACGATCGCATCGTCCGTCACCGCCAAATCCGGCACATCAAACAGATCACGCAATGGCCGCCGCATGCCCGCCAGGCGTTCGCCCTCGACATAGGCTCCCTCCGGAAAGGCGAAATGCAGCGGAATGGGGCAATCCGACTCCCCCACCTCGACCGCAACGCCATGATTCTGAATCAGCAGACCGATCTGCTCCAGATAGTAGTCACGAAACAGCATCGGCTGGGTCACCGTGGTCTGATATACGCCAGGCTCCGCGACGTGGCCGAATGACAGCCGGCTGTCAATCAGATCATAGGTATCCACCCTGATGCGGATCGCGGGGTAACACGCCCGTACGGGCCCCGGCAAGTCCCGGCCATTCACCACATCCTGAAACGCCGCCCGTATAAAGGCCGTATTGCGGCCATAAATCTCCGTCAGGCGCTCGACGGCGGCCTCCGCCTGATGAAAGGCCTCGAACTCCAGCGGAGGTGGCGAACTGTGGGAACCAATCGAAAAGTCAACTGTCATTTTTTAGATTTCCGTAAAACGGCATGCCTATCCAGCATATGCTTATCATGCATGAACACGATGACAGCACCAAATCCCCCTCAAGCCGCCACCATCTGTTTCGATCAGGTTAGTAATAACCCCAAAATGCAAAAAATCGTCAATGGGTTACAATGCCCCGTGGACGCGTTGTATGCGCACCACATTTTCGCCGGCTTGACGTAGTCAGCCATCCCGCCCCACTCCGAAAGTTGAAGTGTCGCAATGACTCCACCGACGCGAAAAGTCCGTCTTAATTTATCCGCCCTCCCCTCATTCCTGGCCGCGCCGCTTTTGGCTCTCGGCCTCTCTTGGCCCCCCACCGCTCACGCCACGAATACGCCCGAAGCCATCGCTTCGATGCAAGGCCTGCGGTTGATTGATCCCCTTACGGTTCCCAGCCTGTCCGACATGGTCGTGCGTGCCGGCCTGGATGCCATCGGCACTCCCTATGTCTGGGGTGGCGAAGACCCCGATGCCGGTTTCGATTGCAGCGGCCTGACGCAATTCGTCTATCGCGAGATCGTCGGCATGGAATTGCCTCGCACGGCACGCGCGCAGCGCCTCGAGGGAACCGGCATCAAGAAAACCGAGCTCAAGCCCGGCGACCTGGTGTTCTTTGCGACGATGCGTCGTCGCGGGGTCTCCCATGTGGGCATTTATATCGGTCAAAACCAATTCGTCCATGCCCCTACACGCGGCTCGAAAGTTCGCGTCGACAGCCTGGACAACAGCTATTGGTCGCGCCACTACGTCGCGGCGCGGCGCTACATCGAGCCAAGCACCGTCCCCCAAGGCCATCTGATCGCCAAAGCCGACACGGGGCAGTAATTCCCGCACAAGCCAGTACGGCGAATGAATATCAAAAGGGAGCCCTCGGGCTCCCTTTTGATTGCAGCAAAGCAGAGACGAATCCCCGCGAATCAGCCTCGGCCCACAAACGGCATGTTCGTCGCCATGATCGTCATGAACTGCACGTTGGCATCCAAGGGCAGCTTCGCCATCGAGACAACGGCATGGGCCACGTGCGCAACGTCCATACGAGGTTCCGGACGGCGCTCACCATTGGCCTGCAACACGCCCTCGGCCATGCGCTGGGTCATGTCCGTGGCGGCATTGCCGATATCGATCTGTCCGCAGGCGATGCCGTACTCGCGGCAGTCAAGCGAAATGGATTTGGTCATCCCCGTCACGGCATGCTTGGTCGCGGTATAGGCAATCGACAAGGGTCTGGGTGCGTATGCCGAAATCGATCCGTTATTGATGATGCGGCCACCACCGGGTTGTTGGGCCTTCATCAATCGAATCGCCGCCTGTGCGCACAGGAACATCCCCGTGAGGTTCACATCGACGACCTCGCGCCATACCTCCACGGGCAGGTCTTCGATAGGCACTGCCGGCGTATTGCGCCCGGCGTTATTGAACAGGACATCCAACCGCCCATAAGCCCGCTGTATTTCATCAAACAGTTCGCGCACGGCCTGCTCGTCACTGACATCCGTGGGCACCACCAAGGCGCGTGCGCCGTCTTCGCCTGCTGCGGTACGGGTCTGCTCGAGCTGTTCGCGCCGGCGGCCTGCCAGTACCACTCGATAGCCTTGCGCCAAGAACTCCAGCGCGACGGCACGGCCGATGCCACTGCCTGCCCCCGTCACCAACGCCACTGGCGAAATGCTTGTCTGCTCATTTGACTGCATGTTTTTCGTCTCTCTGTATGGGTCTACGTCGCATAATCCTAAAGCAATCGCGCGACTTGAGTTACAAACAACCGTGATCTTCCTGCGTCACTTTGAGGACACCAGCGGCACTATCCTCCGGCGCAGGGACTCCGGCTCAGAGACCAAATATAATAGTTAAAAACGTGAATTTGTTATTCTTCGCGTCCTGTATCCCGTCTGTCGATCCGATTTATGTCAAAACGCCCCGGCAATGTGTTCATGGTGGTCGCGCCCAGCGGCGCTGGCAAGTCCAGCCTGGTCAAGGCCTTGCTCGACCATGACAAATCACTGGTCTTGTCGATTTCCTGCACCACGCGCGAGCCGCGCACTGGCGAGGTGGACGGGCGTGAATACCGCTTCATCACCAAAGAGCAGTTTGAAACCCTGCGCCAAAATCAGGCGCTGCTCGAATGGGCTGAGGTGCACGGCAATTTCTACGGCACTCCGCGGGACCTGATCGATCAGGCTACCGAGGACGGCCGCGACGTACTGCTGGAGATCGACTGGCAAGGCGCTCGCCAGGTCCGCCAGCGCTTTCCTCAAGCCATCGGCATTTTTATTTTGCCGCCGTCCATCGAGGAACTCGAACATCGCCTCAAGACCCGTGGCCAAGACGCCCCCCAAGTCATCGCTCGTCGATTGCTGGCAGCTGGCGGCGAAATCGCCCACGCGCCGGAATGCGAATATGTTATTATTAATCAAGAATTTAGCGTAGCCTTGGCGGAACTGTCTCAGGTGATCAGTGCTGCCCGGCTACGTTTTTCGTCTCAGGCCGTTCGCCATGCTCCGCTGTTCGCTCAGTTGGGCATTCCGGCCGATCACTGAGACGATCCTCCTTTTCACAGCCCGTTCCAGGTATAACTCATGGCTCGCATTACTGTCGAAGACTGTCTGAATCAGATTCCTAACCGCTTCAAGCTGACGCTGACCGCTACCTATCGCGCTCGCGAGCTGGCGCAGGGCCACGCCCCGCGTATCGACAGCAAAGACAAGCCCACGGTCACCGCCCTGCGCGAAATCGCCAGCGGCCATACCGGCCTGGAAATGCTGCGTAAAGTCCCCACCTGATCCAGTCCAGGGGGCGGCAACATGGCTTTTCCCCGGCTGAAGTACGCTTCTACGGGCCTGCTCGCTGCCTTGCGAGCAGGATCACGGCTCGGACGCCGTTCCGACAAAAAAAACTCGCCAGTCGAGCTTTCCAGCACGACGTCTGACGGCACGCTTTCAGATACCCCCGCCTCTCCTGTCGCCTCGCTTGCGCCGCTGACCGAGATCATCGGCAGCTACCTCGACAAAAAAGACGTCGAGCGGGTGCGTGAGGCCTACCGGTTCGCCGACCAGGCGCATCTGGGCCAGTTCCGTGCCAGCGGTGCGCCCTATATCTCGCACCCGATCGCCGTGACAGAAATCTGCGCGGCCTGGAAACTCGACGCGAACGCGTTGTCGGCAGCCCTGCTGCACGACGTCATCGAAGATCAAGGCATCCCCAAGCAAGAGCTCGCTGAAAAATTCGGCGTACAGGTCGCCGAATTAGTCGACGGCCTGTCCAAGCTCGATCGCCTGGATTTCGCGACCAAGGCCCAGCAACAAGCCGAGAGCTTTCGCAAAATGCTGCTGGCCATGGCGCGCGACGTGCGTGTCATCCTGATCAAGCTGGCCGATCGCCTGCACAATATGCGCACGCTGGATGCGGTCAACCCCGAAAAGCGCCGCCGCATCGCTCGCGAGACCCTGGACATCTATGCGCCGATCGCGCATCGCCTGGGCCTGAATGTGCTGTTCCGCGAACTGCAGGACTTGTGCTTTGCGGCGATGTACCCCAATCGCTATCAGGTCCTGTACAAGGCCGTATTGGCTGCACGCGGCAATCGGCGCGAGGTCATAGGCAAGATCAGCGATGCAGTACGCGCCGCCCTGCCCGCCGCAGGCATCGAGGCCGAGGTCTCTGGCCGAGAAAAAACCCTGTTCGGCATCTACACCAAGATGGTCGAACAGAAAAAATCCTTCTCCGAGGTGCTGGACATCTACGGATTCCGCGTCATCGTGCACACGCTGCCGGAATGCTACCTGGCGCTAGGGACGCTGCACCAGCTATACCGCCCGGTGCCTGGCAAGTTCAAAGACTACATTGCCATCCCCAAGGTCAACGGCTATCAATCCCTGCACACGACGCTGGTGGGCCCCTATGGCACGCCTGTCGAATTCCAGTTCCGCACGCGCGACATGCATCACATTGCCGAGGCAGGCGTCGCCTCGCACTGGCTGTACAAGGGATCCGACGTCAGCCTGAACGACCTGCAAAAGCGTACGCACCAGTGGTTGCAGTCGTTGCTGGACATCCAGAGCCAGACGGGCGACTCGGGCGAATTCCTCGAGCATGTCAAAGTCGACCTGTTCCCGGATGCCGTCTACGTATTCACCCCTCGCGGCAAGATCATTTCCTTGCCACGCGGCGCCACACCGGTGGATTTCGCCTATGCGATCCACACCGACATCGGCAACCAGGCCGTGGCAACCAAGGTCAACAACGAGTTCGTGCCGCTACGCACCGAGCTCAGCAGCGGTGACGTGGTCGAGGTCATCACCTCGCCCGCCTCACGCCCCAATGCCCAATGGCTGAACTACGTGCGCACCGGCCGTGCGCGCTCGGAGATCCGCCATTATCTGCGTACAGTCAAATACGAGGAATCGGTCGCCTTTGGCGAGCGGCTGCTGGAACAAGCCCTGCAAGAGCTGCATCTGAACCTGCCTGCGCAGGACGACCCGGCCTGGCAAAAACTCGCGCGCAGCACGGGCGCGAGCTCTCGCGACGAAATTCTGGCCGATATCGGTTTGGGCAAGCGGCTGGCCGCCGTCGTTGCACGACGCTTCGCACCCGAACATCAATTGGTCGCCACGACAGCCGCCGCCGTCGACGAAATCACCTCGGCGCGCAGCGCGCCCATTCTGATCCAGGGCAACGAAGGCCAGGCAGTCCAGTTGGCCTCCTGCTGTGGCCCATTACCCGGTGACCCCATCGTCGCGGGCCTGCGCCTGGGCCAAGGCCTGGTCGTGCACACGGCAGACTGCCCCACCGCGACGCGCTTACGGGCCCGCGAACCCGATCGCTGGGTCAATGTCGCGTGGGACGCACATACCGCCAAGCACCTGTCTACACGCCTGGATGTTATTACACGTAATGAACGTGGCGTCCTGGGCCGGCTTGCCGCCGAGGTCACGGCAGCCGACGCCAACATCGTGCAGATCACCATGCATGACGATGCCATCGCGACGGTCTCGCTGCACCTGACAATCCAGGTCGACAGCCGCAAACACCTGGCCCAGGTGATCCGTTCGATACGGCATGTGCCGCAAGTCCAGAAAATCGTTCGGGTCAAGACCTGAACGACTTTAGGCCACGTGCTGTAAAAAGTCTTTCAGGCGCTGGCTCGGTGGATTGGACAACAGCTCCGCCGGCGGCCCGTCATGAGCGACCTTGCCGTCGTCGATGAAAATCAATCGGCTGCCGACTTTACGCGCGAACTCCATCTCGTGCGTCACGACCACCATTGTCATGCCCTCCTCGGCCAAGTCTCGCATGACTTTGAGCACCTCGTGGCGCAGCTCAGGATCCAACGCCGAGGTCGGCTCGTCAAACAGCATGAGCTTGGGTTTGATCGCCAACGCGCGCGCTATGGCCACACGTTGTTGCTGCCCTCCCGACAGTTCCGAGGGATAGTGATTCATCCGCTCGCCGAGGCCGACTTTACGCAAAAGATCCTCCGCCAGCGTACGCGCCTCCCGGCGTGGCATCCCTCGCGTATGGACCGGACCGAACATGACATTATCCAGTGCCGACATCTGCGGGAACAGATTGAACTGCTGGAACACCATCCCTGCCTCGCGCCGGATCTCGCGCACCTGTGCGGATGGGCCTTTCACGCTCAAACCATCGACCAGCAGATCACCGCCCTCGATCGTTTCCAACACGTTGATACAGCGTAGAAACGTGGACTTGCCTGAGCCCGAGGGTCCAACCACCACCACTACTTCGCCTGCATCAATATTCAGGGTGATGCCGTTCAGTACGACGGTATCACCAAAGCGTTTGATGACGTCGTGGAATTCGACCATGCTCATAGGATGCGCATCCTTTTTTCGACCAAACGCAAGGCCAAGGCCAGCGCTCCGGTCAGAATCAGATAGATGATCGCGACTGCCGACCAGATCTCGACCGCACGAAAATTACTGGCCATGATTTCCTGGCCCTGGCGCGTCAGTTCGGCCACGCCGATCACGATGAACAGCGATGAGTCTTTCAAGCTGATGATGCATTGATTGCC
This sequence comes from Bordetella tumbae, assembly GCF_965139195.1. Taxonomy (GTDB): domain Bacteria; phylum Pseudomonadota; class Gammaproteobacteria; order Burkholderiales; family Burkholderiaceae_B; genus Bordetella_A; species Bordetella_A tumbae. Next base: position 76,589 of record NZ_CBCSJH010000013.1, read on the forward strand.
CAGTGGGGGAATCATGCGGCGAAACGCCACCGGCCCGATAATGTGCAGCAGAATCTTGTGAAACGGCAGGCCCATGGCCTGGCCAGCCTCTTTCAGGCCTTTGTGCACCGACAGCAACGAGCCGCGCACGATCTCGGCAATATAGGCACCCGAGTTGATGATCAACGTGGCGATCGCCGCCCAGATAGCATCGACGCGCAAACCTGGAATCATCAACGGCAAGGCAAAGTAGATGAACATCACCTGCACGACGATCGGCGTACCGCGAATGATCGACACGTAAATCTGGGCAATGCCTGAGAGGATCGCAGGTCCGTACGCACGCGCGACACCAGCCAGCGCCCCTAGCACAAAGCCCCCTACCAACCCCCAAAACGTGATTTTGACGGTCATCAGCGTACCGTCGAGCAGATTGGGCAAGGCAGCCCAGATGACAGACCAGTCGAATTGCACGGTCTTCCCCTTCATTTTGATGGCGCGGACCCGGCTGGCCCCGCGCGTCGTCTGCTACGTGGGTGCGAGCGGCCTCGCTCGCACCCAGCCTGCTCAGCAAACTATTTAGGGCTTTTTACCAAACCACTTCGTATAGATCTCGTCATACTGACCGTTGGATTTCAGTGTGGCGAGGGCCTGATTGACCTTGGCCGTCAGATCGCTGCCCTTGGGGAACGCGATTCCGTAAAAATCGCCGCTCTTGACCGTGCCGGCGACTTTGACCCGGCCTTTGCCCGCGGTATTGGCGTAGTACTGCACGTTCGGCGTATCGTGCACGGCGGCATCGACACGGCCGGTAGCCAACTCGAGATAGGCGTTATCGATGTTCGGGAACAGCCGCAGTTTGGCGTCCGGCACCTCTTTTTTCATGAAGTCGACCGTAGCGGTGCCGGTCTTGACGGCGACACTTTTGCCCGCCAGGTCGGACGCGGCCTTGATATCGGTATTGTTGTCAGCCACCAGAATGGCCAAGCCGCTCTCGTAATAAGGGTCCGAAAAATCAATGACCTGTTTGCGATCGTCCCGTATCGTGATTCCCGCCAGCGCCGCATCGATGTTTTTCGTCTGCAGACCGGGGATAATGCCGTTGAAATCCATCGGCTGCAGCTTGTATTTCAGGTTCAGCTCTTTGGCGATAGCGGCCCAGAGGTCGATGTCAAAACCGGTGTAGGTACTGCCCTGCTTGAATTCAAACGGAATAAACGCCGTATCCGTGGCGACGATCAGCTCTTTATCTTGGGCCGCGGCGGTGGAAACTGCGCCGATCAGGCTCAAACCCATCAGCACGGCGGCAAATTTGCGTTTCATCATCGATCTGCTCCTGTAGAGACAACGAACCTCTGGTAAATCCAGATAGGCCAATAAACACATTGCAACGGATAGCTGCATGCCTGTAATCCATCTTAACTCATGCGTCCCCATGAGCGTATAAGGGACGACGCCAATGCCCGATCCGGCCCCAAATGTAACTTGACCGGAAATATCGCGGAGATCCAGCGGAAAGTATCCTATAGGGTGTGATTATTTCCTCGATGACGCTCTACGCCGGAGACGACTCATGCCGTTCAAACCTGTACGCATCACGGGTACTCGCCGCCAAGTTGGCGCCGCATTAGGAAAACTCGCCCGCCCGCTGATGTCCGTCTATCTGGATCAAAGCACAACTTGGCGAGCGTTACGCCCCTGGCGCGGTCACGCCTATCTGCAGGAGCTCGCCGCACACATCCAGCGCAACCTGCCTGAACTCTGGCAAGAGTTCGAAGGCATGGTCGAGGGACTGCAAATGCCTGCAGAGGATTTGCTGCTGTGGAACTGCCGTGGTGATCTGTTGCATCAGACGACTGACGGCTGCACCTCTGTTGCGATACACGGCCCCGATGGCACTCGGTGGATCGGCCATAACGAGGATGGTGACCCCTACCTTTACGGACGTTGCCATGTGGTCGACGTACAGCCCGATGATGCACCGGGCTATGTCAGTTTCTATTACCCGGGGTCATTACCTGGGCATACCTTTGCCGCCAATCGCGCAGGGATTGTCCAGACCATCAATAATCTGCGTACGCGCACCCGGCGTGCGGGCGTACCGCGTATGTTTTTGGCACGCGCCGTACTGGACTGCACGACCCTGGATCAGGCGATCACACGCTTGCACGACACGCCACGTGCCGGCGCGTTTCATCACACGTTGGGCGCGGCGGGCGACAAGCGCTTGTTCAGCATAGAGGCTATGCCTGGCCTGTGCTCCATCGAGCCCGTCCAGCGCCGATATGGACATGCGAATCACCTGGTACATGGGGCGACCCAAGACATTGCCCAGATCATCACCGAGTCATCCCGCTCACGTCAAAGCCGCATCGAAAGTCTGCTGGACAGCTGGCACGAAGACATCACAGAAAGCGACGTCGTCGCCGCCTTGCACGATAAAGAAGGAAACCTACCTATTCTGCGCCGCGCAGCCGATGACCCCGACGAGGAAAACACCCTGGCAACTGCGGTATTTACCCTGGACGACGCTCACGTCACCCTGAAGGTTTACGATCGGAAAGCAACAGCGGCACAAAGCCTCGCCATCAAATGATGGATCGCACCGACATGAATCGGCTCAGCGTTGTGGCGCACTTCACTGCGAAAAAAGCCGTCAAGATCAACAATGATCTTGACGGCTGATTACGCAGCTCGGGCGTTATGCCCTATCGCACGGATTAATAGCGATACTTCGCCATCAGGTTGCCACCGGTTTCGTGATAACCCGCGGTCCCCTGGTTATGGAACAACTCGACGTTGAGCGAAATGCGCTGATTGATGTTGCCCTCCACGCCCAATTTCAACTGGCCAGCATCGCGTCCGCTATTCATTTTTGCATCGGTATTGTTCATACGGACACCGTAGCCCTTGCTGGAATGCAGCCAGTTCGCCTCAAAGTGCGGCGTGATGACAGACGTCAATCCCGTTGGGATATGCGCAGCGGCGCGCAAGCCCAAACTGGTCCGCATGCGCGATCCGTTCTGAAACTCGATACGGGTGCCAGTGCTGTCGGTGAAATTGTCCGAGCGTACATGCTGATAGGTCAACTGCGCATGTGGCTGCAACACGTACTTCACGTTATTGCGTTCGGCGATCTTGGCGTTGTAGCCAAACTCCAGCGACGCGGTCATGCCTTTTGATTTGTATTTCTCGCTCGGCAGATCGTTACCCTTGACGTGGTTATCGAACTGGTTCCACAGCAGCCAGCTGTCCACGTACACCCCTTGCTGAGTTTCGGCATTCTGCTGATAGGTTCCATACAGGCCCAGACCGTAGCCATCGACTTTGCCCTTGCTGCCAAAGCCAGCCAAGCTCGAACTGGTATTGCCATCATAGTGGCCGTACCCACCCATCACACCGAGCGTCACCTGATCGCGATCATTGGTGGAATCCACCAGCATATCGACACCCATCATGACCGTATTCTTGTCACCCTTGGTGCGCAACTGACCGGATGTGTCTTTCAGAGCGCTGTGCGAACCGCTGTACCGGATCCAGGCACTGCCCTGATGGGGATGGCCTTCGCCCTGGAAATAGCTGCCCAAGCGATCGTTCAGGTTCATCTGGAACATCGTGTTGGCCGCCCAGGCGTTGCTGTTGTACGAGCCTGCCTGGGGAGCAACAACGACGATGCCTTTCTCGGGCACTGGTGCCGAAGCCTCGGCGGGCAAAGGTGCCGGCGCAACCACGGGCTCATCAGCCGGAACGTCCGGGGTTTCCTCCTCGAGTGCTTGCTGTTCGTTCGACGCATCATCGGACTCCTCGCCCGACTGTTTCGGGGGCTGCTCGTCCGAATGCTCTTCAACCTGCTCGATTGGCTCGGGCGACGTATCATCGTCGGCTACAGCGACCTTTTCGATTGCCTCGGCTTGTTCTTTGGTAAGGGGCCCGTAGTATGGGAGTCCGTTCTCGTCGACATGCGGAACGGGTGTGTCGGAAACTCCGCTATCGCCAGGGACCACCGGGACATCAGGCATCGTGCTATTGCCGACCACGGGGACTGCCTTTATCTCCTCGGTTTTTGCTTCGACTTTTTCCTCGGTGTGGTTAACCGCGGACGGGGGCATTATCTTGTCGGCCCCCGGAGCGATTGTGTTGGACGAGCCGCTACCATTAAGAGCCTCCGATGCATTAGAAAACGTACCATTGACGGCTTTGGCGTCTGCCTCGAGCGCTCTGTCTTTTTTCGCTGCATCTTCTTTGGTCTCGGGCCCGTACAGCTGCTTCTCCTCCTTGTCGACATACACAGGAGTTATGTCGGACGCAGTTGTATTAGACGCAGTTGTATTGGACGCAGTTGCATTGGACGTTTCGGTCTTGTTGTAGATCGTCATTGCAGTGAACTGCGACGTCACATTGGTCTGTACGGGAAACGTCGCAGGTTCAGGCACGATTTCGTTTGATGAGTTCGTCAGCGGCGTACCCTCGGCACCAAAGGCTTGATCGAAGACAAACGCGTCATCTTGCAATTGAGGCGCGAACGTCCCGTTCACAGGCGACGTCTTATTCATCCATTCGTCGATCTGATTTGTCGAATTCCAAGAGGTGAATGCGTGCCCCACATTCGGCAGCAGCAATGGACCCACCAAAGCACAGGCAGCGATTGAGACCGACTTTTTACCTCGGCTTTTCGTCAACTCTGACACGACCACCCAGCAGTGCAGACTGCGATTCCAGACTAACTTAAAGACCTTATTCATTTATTCTCTTTCTCTCCCGACAAGGCTAGGCAATTTGATATCTCAACAAGAAAAAACGGACGATTCCTGCATCTAAGAAGAAATCATGCTCGAGATTTGGCCACGATCAATGCAGAGATGAAATGCCGGCCGTTTGATAAAAACACGTATAAATCGCGTCGGATTATTAGTGTCGAAATCTCATTTTTTCGCTGTTTTTGAGGGGTCTCATGTCATCCAAAGCGCACCCCGAACCGACTTAGATACCTAAGAAACGACCCCTCAACAAAATCAGACTATTCCTGCCCTCACAACGTTGAGACCGTCGTCCACCGCAAACGCCGCGTTGCAGTCGATGAGACTCGGCTTCTGTAAAACATCTTTCCAAGCCTTAAGCGAATCCATCGCCATGGATCGACGCCCTCCTCATCCTTCATAGGAGGCCGAGCCTGTTCTATGACAGAGCCGAGACAGCACTCGACCCAATCGCCAAAATCTGCAATACAACAATGCATCGTTGTCAAAAAAATGCCTTTTTTCAGGCCTAGACTTCCGCCCCTGACGATTGCAATCCGACCCTGTTTTTGAGCTGGCTTATCAACGTGTGCACTCTCGCCTGATCACCGCGGGTGCGCGCACTCTTTCCAGGCGATACGAAACGATGATGCGAAGTAACACTGAGGGACGGCCCTATACGCGCAAGCTTGCGTGGGCAATGAGTCTGTCGTTGGCGGTCCTGCTGGCGGCTTGCAGCAATAGCGATTCGGACGATGACGACACGACGACGCCTCCTCCCGGCGGCTCGACCGAGTGCACCGCCGAGGCTCACTGTGCGCCCGCGCCCTGACCCCTCTTCTTTCATTCACGGAAATCACGTACCCAACATGTCATTTGATCCCTCCAAGCGCGGGTTTCTGCGTGCTTCGCTAGGCACGACCGCGGCATTGACCGCCCTCTCGACGCTGCCGCTGTCTATCCGCCGCGCTCTGGCCATCGAAGCCAACTCCGTCACAGGCACCATGCAAGACGTCAAGCACGTGGTGTTGCTGATGCTGGAAAACCGTTCGTTCGATAGCCATTTCGGCACGTTCCGCGGCGTGCGCGGATTTGGCGATCGTCATCCGATCCCTTTGGCAAACGGCAGTCATGTGCTTTATCAGACCGACGCCAACGGCAATACCGAAACGCCATATCACCTGGACAGCAGCATAGGCAACGCACAGCGCGCGGGCGGCACCCCGCACACCTGGCCTGACGCGCAGGCAGCTTGGGATCATGGCCGCATGAACCGCTGGCCCGTGGCGAAGCAACCGCTGTCCATGGCCTACATGGAAAACGCCGAAGTCCCGTTCCATCGGGCGCTGGCGGACGCCTTTACGCTGTGCGATGCATATCACTGTTCCATGCACACAGGCACGATCCCGAATCGCCTGTTCTACTGGACCGGCACGAACGGCCCGTCGGGCGATAACTACGCGGCTATCATCAACCAGTACAACGGCGGCAACGATGTCGGCCCGTCGACCGAAGGCTGGACGTGGACCACTTATGCGGACCGCCTGGAACAAGCCGGTGTCAGCTGGAAGGTCTACCAAAGCCTGGACGACAATTTCGGCTGCAATCAGCTCATGACGTTCCGCCATTGGCGCGAGGCCATGGAGGTCATGCCTGCGGATCGCCGCCCTGTGGCGTTGCCCGCCATTTCGCCGGCCTATGATCCCGCCATCGACGATGCGCTGAGCCCGCTGGCCAAGGGCTTTGGCAACACCATGCCCGATGGCTTGCTGCAAAGCCTGCGAGATGACGTGAAAAATGGCACGCTGCCTGCTGTGTCGTGGATCATTCCTCCATCGACCTACAGCGAGCATCCTGGCCCCTCCAGTCCCGCCCAAGGCGGGTGGTACATGCAAGAGGTTCTGGATGCATTGACGTCGAATCCAGAGGTTTGGGCCAGTACGGTCTTGCTGATCAATTACGACGAAAACGACGGATTCTTCGACCACTTACCGCCGCCGTCTGCACCGTCGGTTCGTGATGATGGCTCCTTGGCTGGCAAAACGACGCTGAGCGACAAGGAGATGGCCTTTGAGTACTACAACTATGCTCCAGCCTCTTCGTCGCATCCTGCGCAAGACGGCAAACCCTTTGGCCCGGGTCCGCGCGTGCCGATGTGGGTGGTATCCCCCTGGAGCCGTGGCGGCTGGGTGAATTCCCAGGTGTTTGATCACACGTCGACGCTGCTGTTTCTGGAAAAGCGATTTGGCGTACAAGAACCCAATATCAGCGCCTATCGCCGCGCGATCTGCGGCGACCTTACGACGGCGTTCAATTTCGCCAACCCGAACGGCGAGGCGCTGCCCACGCTGGCCGGCAGCACGACCAAAGACGCGGCGGCCGAACTGGTCGTTCAACAAGAATCCGCCTCGGCCATTCCGGTGCCAGTGGATCCTGCGTTGCCGAGTCAGGAAACCGGCACACGGCCCTCGCGCGCCCTGCCGTACGAGTTGCATACGACGGCCAAGCCCGACGTCAATGCAGGAACAGTCACGCTGGCGTTTGCCAATAGCGGCCAGGCTGGCGCGGTGTTTCATGTATACGACAAGCTGCACCTGGGCCAGATCCCGCGCCGCTATATGGTCGAAGCCGGCAAGGAGCTCGATGACGCCATCGACGTCAGTGCAGACAATGGCCGATACCATTTCTGGATACTGGGTCCCAATGGCTACCATCGCGAGTTCATTGGCGATCTGCGCGACACGGCAACATCCGGATTGGAAATCCAGGTCTGCTATCAGTTGTGCGAACCGCCAGAGGTCCAAGTCAAGCTATACAACCGTAGCGACAGCGCAGTCACATTCAGTGCAGTTGCCCAAGCCTATCACCAGGATGGTCCGTGGACGAGCCTGGTCGAAGCTGGAAAAATCGGCAAACTGAGCTGGGCGCTAGGTGACAGCGGTAATTGGTATGACTTTGTCGTGACCGCGGGCGATTCAAAGGGCTGGTCGCGCCGCTTTGCCGGTCACGTAGAGAACGGCAAAGACTCGGTTTCGGACCCCGAGATGGGTCAAGCCTGATGACACCGGGGCGAAACGCCGTGAAGTTTCGCCCCGGACGTTGGAAGGATGCCCGAACGTTATTGGCAGCCACATGCCCCGCAGTACAAGGCATGAGGCCTGCCCGGCGACTTAATCTGGCGCCTGAGTCGAAGCCGTTGCGTGTCGCAGCATGCTGGCACTCACTCGCTCTGAAAGACCGACGTCGGAAAACAATAGTTCGCGCATATGCCGTTCGAGGGCCAAGTCTTTCGCACGTTGTCCTTGCCCATTTGTAATATCGGGGTTGGCGCCATTGAGCAGCAGCGTGCGGCAGCACGGCAAATCGCCATGCAACACAGCCAGATGCAGAGACGTGTTTCCATCCCGGTCTTGCGCATTGAGAGAGTACTGCCATCTATCGACCGCAGCCTGTGGCTCCCTGCTCGCCACATAGCTGAATGGCGCCGTGAAGAGGTTTGCAGCGTAGCCCAGCATCGTGGCCTGGGAAGCGGCAGCGGCAGCGGAATCGATCGGCTGTCCCTGCATGGCGCGTCGGCAACTGAGAACGATGTCGCCGTGACCGTGCTGCGCAGCCAACATAAAAGCGGTGCGTCCGGTATCGTAGGTGCGCAAATCCCAAACATCCAGGGGTAACCTTTCGAGCAGCGCGTCCATGGCCCTGGCCTTTCCTTGCTCTGCAGCGCGATGCAGGCATGAGTATCCTGATTTCTTTAGCTCAGTGACGACCAATTCCACATCACTGGCATTGCTCAGCAGAGAATCAATGGCCTTATCATCATCACTGGCCACATATTCGGCCAGGCTTTGCATCAGATCCTGCGTATGAAGCGTGTCGCTCTTCGCTCCGGGAAGGTGAGCCGAAACGGCGGATACGAAAGCACGGATGAACATGGTTGAAACCTCGTCGTTGACATGGCGGTTACCGACCACAAAGCGGCACGCGCTCGAAACAGTGCGTGCGTGATCAGGCATCCGCTTATGTACCAAATCAACGTGTCGAGTCTCGTACGGCGTCAGCTCAAACCGTGAGATTCGGACTCGATTTACTTGTCCCGCCCGATCATCTGAGCGTCTTGATCAATAAAGCCTGGTATGTGGAACAGCCAATCAGGCCGCACCAAGCCCGGACTGGCCGTTTACCGCCATGAACAGGTCATCGACATGTACCATCAAGTCGCGGACCTGGCGCAACAGTGGATATTGACGCCGCACCGTGTCCCATCTGGCAGATGTCAACAGCTGTTCCCAGACGGACGCCAGGCTCTGCCTATCGCCAGACGCTGCATCTGCCACACCACTGGCATACGCCACGCTGCCAGGCGCGGACAAGAGTTGCATGCGGGTCGCGGTACTGAGCAGTTTTGGATAGGCGTCAGCCGATGCGTCACAGCAATAGAGGACACTGCCTGCCACATGGGTATCATCACCGGCGAATCTCTTTAATGATGAGCCGCGCAATCGCATACGTCCTTGATGGGTGTCAAACACATACGTTGCATCGGCCTCGGCACTGGCCAATAGCCGCAAACCCCGCAGCAGGCGAGGTAAATCGGTAGTCGCTGCCTCGACGGAGGCTTTGGCCTCAATGAGCAGGCAGACGTCAAACGCCGGCGCGTCTCCATCCGAAGAAACCTGCTGCAACAGCACGGCATCCCACTCACTCTTGGCATAGTCGGCGTTTCCTGGCAGCGACGGGGAGGCACGCATCGACGTCACTACGCGATAGGGTGTTCTGTTCTCCGGTTGCGCATTCAGCCGCTGGGCCAACACCTCTAGCGCCTGTGCCGCGCGTGCTTCGACTGCCGCGCCGCGCTGCTGCGATGCAGCGCCTTGTTCCATCGCAATGGCACTGCCTGCACGGGGCCCCTGCTGGTCCCATAGCGACCGGTAACGCTGCACCTGCTGGTCGGATACCAGCACCGCCAGGCGTTGTAACCGTCCTAGCGCCGGGCTGCCAAACAACCGGTCCGTGCCGCGCGCGACCGCCGAATCGGCTTCGGCCTGTGCCAGAGGCAGGACTTGTTCCGCACAGGCAGACAGCGCGTTCCAGTCCTCTGCGACCGCAAAGGCCTGTAACTGCGTTAGCGCCGCATGCAGCGCCCCTGAGGGCATGCGCTGCAGTTTTGCCGGATGAGCGATGGTATTGACCGCGGCATGGACTTCGCGGCGATCCTGATTGGCATGGGCAGCCAGCGAAGCATACTCACGCACGGCGGCGATTTGATAGCGCAAGACCATGGCCTGAAAAGCGGTGTCCCCCCGCGCTGGCTGCATCGCCTCCCGAATCAAACAATCGAGGGCATCGAAGAACCTGTATTTCAGGGCATCGTCCGGCGTTTCGCCGGCCTCTAGCGAGATTCGAATCTGCTCCAGCACGATTGCGAGCGTCGCCGATGGACTGTCATCTTGCGTGCGAGATGATGCCGTCGGCATCGCGGGCAGCCGATACCGGCGCCTCACCGTGCGCAGTGTGTCTTGCAGCAATAAGGGCGCAGGCTGCACGGGTTGCATTACGCTTGATGTTGAAACGGCGCTGGCGCAGGCACGGCATCCACGAGTCTCAAGAACATATGTTTGTCCGCGTAGAACTTGCCATCGATACACAGCGAATCGGGCTCTTCACCACATAGCTGAAAGCCCAGGCTTAAGTAGAGCTGAAACGCCACCGTATTGGACGCTGTCACGTTCAATGTGATCTGTCGAATTCCCGCCAATTCGCGGGTGTGGGCGATAGCCGCCGCCAGCAGCGCCCTGGCCGCCCCCTTTCCCCGCAAATCGGGGTGCACATATACGCCCCATATCGTGGCCTTGTGCGTGGCCTTTTTACCCCGATGCCGGAATACGCCCGCGCTGCCCTTGAGCTCGCCGGCGACAAACGCTCCGATGATCAAGGCGTCGTCAGTCGGGCCGACGCGGGCAGACCAATCCGCCTCTGACAGAACGGACTCGTCCTCGAGGCTGCTCATGAACGACTCGGGAGAGTCTGCGAGCATTTGCGCGCGCAGCACCCGAAACGCCGCGACGTCTGCATGATTCAGCAATCGGTATTCCGGCCTATGGGCCGGGGATCTCTGTTGGGCTGACATGAAAAGCTCGGACCTCCAAAATGTAAATTTTGACACAGCGCGACCCTAGGACTTTCCCCTATGTAGGGGTTTCCTGGGGCAATCGGCGTTCCTGGCCCCGTAGAATTGCAACGCTTATGGCACCGCAATGCTTGCTCGCAGTGTTTCTGTGATATGCCGGGCACATCGCCCTCTCTATGCGAAGAAGGATCACTCGAATGAAAAAGACCCTCCCCCTATTGGCCGGCAGTTTTGTGCTGGCTTTCAGCGCCGGCGCTATGGCTCAAACCAAGTGGGACCTGCCCAGCGCCTATCCTGCGAGCAATTTCCACGTCGAAAACCTGAATAACTTTGCCAAAGACGTCGAATCGCTGTCGGGCGGACAGCTCAAGATCACGATACACAATAATGCGTCGCTCTATAAAGCGCCCGAGATCAAGCGCGCGGTACAAGGCAACCAGGCACAGATCGGCGAGATCCTGCTGACCAACTACGCGAACGAAGATCCGATCTATGCCCTGGACGGCCTGCCCTTTCTGGCCACGGGCTACGACGCCTCATTCAAGCTTTATCAGACACAAAAACCGTATCTGGAAAAGAAGCTTGCCTCGCAAGGCATGACGCTGCTGTTTACCGTCGCCTGGCCTCCTCAAGGCATTTTTGCCAACCGCGACCTGAAAACCGTGGACGACCTGAAGGGACTGAAATGGCGCGCCTATAGCCCTGTCACCGCCAAAATCGCGGAGCTGGCTGGCGCCCAGCCCGTCACGGTCCAGGCTGCCGAGCTGTCTCAAGCCATGGCCACGGGCGTGATTGATTCGTACATGTCGTCGGCCTCGACTGGCTATGACACCAAGACCTACGAGTACATCAAGAAATGGTATGACACGCAGGCCTGGCTGCCCAAGAACGCGATCATTGTGAACAAGAAAGCCTTTGACGCGCTCGATCCGGCGACCCAGGAAGCCCTGAAAAAAGCGGGCGCCCAAGCGGAAGAGCGCGGCTGGAAGCTCGCCCAGGAGAAAGGCGAATGGTACAAGCAGGAGCTCACGAAAAACGGCATGGCCATCATTCAACCCACGCCTGAACTGAAGGCCGGTTTGAACAAGATCGGCGAGGTCATGATCAACGAATGGACCGAGCGCGCCGGCGATGACGGCAAGGCCATCATCGAAGCCTATCGCAAGATGTAATCCGCATGCGCCGCTTACTCGATACTCTGTACGGCGCGGCCGGCCTCCTGGCCGGCCTGTGCATGATAGGTGTGCTGATTTCAGTACTGATTTCCATCATTGGACGCCAGATCGATTGGCATGTCGCAGGGATGGATGCCTACGCCGGCTACTTCATGGCTGGTGCAGGCTTTCTGGCTCTGGCCAGTACATTCAAACACGGCGAACACATCCGCGTCACGCTGTTGCTGAATTCGCTGGCCGCGCGTGGCAGCAGGCGCCTGGATATTTTTGCGCTGTGTGCGGGTACCCTGCTCGCGGCGGCTTTTGCGTTTTTCAGTATCAAACTGATGCTGGACTCGCACACCTATAACGATGTTTCCACGTCTAACGACGCCACGCCATTGTGGATCCCCCAGATCAGCATGGCTGCCGGGACCGTGTTGTTCCTGGTGTCGCTGGTCGACGAATTGATCCGCCGCTTGCACGGTCTGCCTGCTCCTACGTCACACCAAACCCATGAATGAAGTCCTGGTCATTACCTTATTGGTCGTCTCGATTTTCGCTCTGCTGGGTTGCGGTGTCTGGGTTGGCTTGACGCTGGCGGGCACGGCGTGGATAGGCATGGAGATCTTCTCCAGCCGGCCTGCCGGAGACGCGATGGCGGTCACGATCTGGGGCGCCGCGTCAAGCTGGACGCTGACGGCGCTGCCACTGTTTTTGTGGATGGGCGAGATTCTGTTTCGCACGCGGTTATCAGAAGATCTGTTCAAGGGGCTCGCGCCCTGGTTGAATCGCCTGCCTGGCCGTCTGCTGCACACCAACGTGATTGGCTGCGCGATCTTTGCCGCGGTGTCGGGATCGTCGGCTGCGACCTGCGCGACGGTCGGCAAGATGACGATCCCTGAGTTGAAACGGCGGGGCTATCCCGAGAGCAAGGTGTTAGGCACGCTATCCGGTGCAGGGACACTGGGGCTGCTGATTCCGCCGTCGATCATCATGATCGTGTACGGCGTGGCGGCGGATGTCTCGATCGCTCGCCTGTTCATCGCAGGCATTGTGCCGGGAATCATGCTGGCCGCGCTGTTCATGGGCTATATCGCCTGGTGGGCCATACGCAATCCGAAAGAGGTGCCTGCCTCGGACGAGCACATGACGTTGCGGCAAAAGCTCTATCAATCCCGCCACTTGATTCCGGTGTTGCTGCTGATCGCGGCGGTGCTGGGATCGATTTACACGGGCATTGCGACGGCGACCGAGGCAGCAGCCATTGGCGTCGTGGGTGCGCTGATCCTCTCAGCGTTGCAAGGCTCGCTGAACAAGGATAGCTTTTGGCAATCGTTGATGGGTGCAACCCGGCTGTATTGCATGATCGCATTGATCCTGGCCGGCGCACAGTTTCTGACGCTCTCCATGGGCTATATCGGACTGCCGCGTGCGCTGGCTGAATGGATCGGCGGGCTGGGACTATCGCAGTTCGGATTGATCATGGCGCTGATGGTCTTTTTCGTGGTGCTGGGTTGTTTTCTGGATGGCATTTCCATCGTCGTGCTCACGATGGGGGTGCTGTTGCCAACGGTGCAGGCGGCCGGGATCGATCTGATCTGGTTTGGCATTTTTGTCGTGTTTGTCGTCGAGATGGCGCAGATTACGCCGCCGGTCGGGTTCAATCTTTTCGTGCTGTCGGGAATGACAGGAAGAGAGTTGCCCTATATCGCCAAGGCGTCGTTGCCGATGTTCTTTTTGATGATTCTGGCGGTGCTGTTGTTGTATGTGGTGCCGGGGATTGCTACCTGGTTGCCACAGCATATGACGCTGTAATGTCGAGCTGACGATCGACACACGTTGATTCCTCTGGCGCGGGTAGTTGCCACCATCCAGGCAATAATGCCCGCACCTTGGCCCTGCGGTAGCGATCGTCGATGAGATAAACCGTACCCGTATCATGCTCACCACGGATCACGCGACCAGCGGCCTGTACGACCTTTTGCAGTCCGGGGTACAAGTAGGTGTAGTCGTATCCCTGGCCGCTGCCATAGAGCCTTTCCATGGCGGCTTTCATCTGCTCGTTGACCGGATTGACCTGCGGTAAACCCAGCGTCGCGATAAAAGCACCAATCAGGCGTTTCCCAGGCAAATCGACCGCTTCGGAAAACGCGCCTCCCAACACGGCAAAGCCGACGCCGGCCCCAGTCTCGGTGAACCGGGCCAGAAATGCCTGCCGGCTGGCTTCGTTCATGGCAGGCGTTTGTTTCCAGAGCGGGACGTGCGGATGGCTCTGGCTCAACAGATCGGCCACCTGCTCCAGGTATTCGAAACTGCTCAAAAAGCTCAAATAGTTGCCTGGGCGTTTGGCATATTGCGTCGCTATCAAGTCCACGATAGGACGCAGTGATTGTTTGCGGTCACGATAGCGGGTAGACACATTACCCGCGACATGCACGGCCAATTGTTCCGCCTGAAAAGGCGCGGCCACCTCGATCCAGGCCGTATTGTCAGGCAACCCCAGCGTATCCCGGTAATACTGTTGCGGATTGAGCGTGGCAGAAAACAATATCGTGGCGTGCGCTGCGGCGTAGCGCGACGCCAAATGCGGCGCGGGCACGACATTGCGAACGCAGAGCGTGGATGGACTCGTCGGGCCGTCCAGATCATCAAGCCGATCTCGCGTGACATCAAACAGCGCGTGCGGGCCGAACTGCTCTGCCAATCGGGCAAAGCTCAGCATCTCGAAATAGAACAGCAACAGGGGATCATCCTGGGCCAAGGGCGCCTGTCCTACGTGTTCCGTCATGGCAATGATGGCCTTCTGTAAGGAGGCGAGCACGCCAGCAGGCACGGCGTCATAGGCTTGATACGCGGCGGCCTGTTTACGGTTCAATGCGTTCCATGCCCGATTCAAGCCATCCAGCGGTTTGCGCAGCGCCTTTGGCGCTGCCTGGCGCGCCCGCTTGAGCGCAGGCTGCGACAGGCTGCTGCTATACATATGGCGCGCACGATCCACCAGATTGTGCGCTTCGTCCACCAGCACTGCCACACGCCATTGATGAGCCTGCGCGAGCGCATACAGAATGGCATTGCTATCGAAGTAGTAGTTGTAGTCGCCGATCACCACATCGCTCCAGCGTGCGAGCTCTTGCGACAGGTAGTACGGGCATACACCGTGTTCCTCAGCAACGGTGCGCACGGTTGCCCCATCCAGCCGAGTATGCTCCAACGCGGCGGCACGAGCCTCAGGCAAACGATCATAAAAGCCCCGGGCCAACGGGCAAGACTCGCCATGGCATGACTTGTCGGGATAGACGCAGACTTTATCGCGCGCCTGCAGGTCAAGCACTCGCAATCCGGGTTGCGCGGGCGACTCATTGAGACGGTCCAACGCCTGTTGCGCCAGCGCCTTGCCTGCATTCTTGGCCGCGAGGAAAAATACCTTGTCGATACGCGTATCGGGTGCGGCTTTGAGCAATGGAAACAATGTCCCTAGCGTCTTGCCGATACCTGTGGATGCCTGCGCCAATAAACAGCGTCCGTCACGGGCGCTGCGATATACCGATACCGCCAACTCCCGTTGTCCCGCGCGAAACCGGCCCAATGGAAAATCCAATTGCGCCAACGCGAGGTCGCGCGCCTGGCGATGGGCGAGCTCGGTGGCCGCCCATGCCTGAAAACGCGTACATTGCTCTTCGAAAAAAGCCTGGAGTTCCACCGCGTCGTAGTCGCGGGAAAATAGAGTTTCTTCTTCAGTGACCACATTGAAATACACGACAGCCACACGCAGGCGCGTCATGCCTCGTGCTTGGCAAAACAAGTGCCCATACACGCATGCCTGTGCCCAATGCAGCGCACGATGATTGTCGCGCACACTGCTCAGTTCGCCTCGATAGGTCTTGATCTCCTCAAGCTGATTCGAGCCCGGATCGTAGCCGTCGGCACGGCCACGCACCAACAGGTCCTGGTATTGGCCCGACAATGCAATTTCAGACTCGTAGGTGGCGGCGCGCCGATCCACTACCGTAGCGTGCCCCGCCACGCCTTCGGGGCCAGTCGGTGCAGGCGTGAAACGCAGATCCAGGTCCCCTGCTCTAGCGGTGAATTCACACAGCGCGCGCACTGCGACCGAATAACTCATGCCTGGGCCTCATGCCGGCTGGCAACGTCGATGAATGCGTACCACGGACGCGTCACGATCGAATCGTTCATGCCTCATCCTCGCGCCATTGCACATGGCACACGTGCGCCGCAATTCCATGCTCGGCGCAATATTGCAGCCAGCGAATCTGGTTATCCTGCAACTTGTCGCCTGGCCCCTTGATTTCGATCAGTTCATAACGCTTTTCGCCGGGCATAAACCGGATCAGGTCGGGCAAGCCCGTGCGGTTTTGCGTGATGTCTTGCAGCATCCGCATGAAAAATAATCTCAGATGATTCGCGGGCAGGCATTCCAACGCCAACCCCAGCAACGGCTCGGATAACGCTCCCCAGAACACAAAAGGCGATTGCAGGCCCGCTTTTTCGGTGTAGTGACGCCATATCGTGTCACGGTAAGCGCCCGATTCCAGCTGCGACAGCGCTGCGGCGAACAGATCAGCACGACGTGAAACAAAGTCCGGCGCCGACAAGTCCGCAGGACCACGCTGAAAGGGATGAAAGAACGCCCCTGGCAATGGCGCGAAAACGGCTGACCAACACAGCAAGCCAAATAATGCGTTGATCAAGGTGTTTTCGACGTAATACACCGGCGCAGCGTCGCAATGCAGATGATCGCGCGCGACAAACTCGACAGATTGCGGCTCGACAGGACGCGACAATGCCAGATCGCGCCGCACAGGAGCGGCAATAGCCGCCCGGGCCAGCGCAGGCAGCCCGGCATTGCGTCGCAAGCGCGGCAGCATTCTGGATAGAGCTTGGCTTTCCGCCTCGCTTTCCGGGGCCTGCCGGGCCTGCAGGGCCAGTGCTAACGCATCGTCATGGCGTCCCATGCGCTCAAGCATTCGAATACGACGATGACGAGCCCCCGGATAAGCACATTGCTCATACACGCGATAAGCCCTGTCCCAATGCAGGCCGCGTTCACAGACGTGACCGATGCGCAAAAGCACCTTGGCGCGGCGTTGCTCCAGCCAGGCGTTCGTACTGGCACAGGACTGTACGACGTCCAACAGATCATCTATCTCAGGGTTCGCGTCCAACGCCTCGCGGCATGCGTGCAGCGCCAGGTATCTGTCGATATCGGCGCGTATCTGGAATGCACGCGACGCGCGGTCGAACGCGACGGATTCGTAGCGAAACACCCCCAGATCGGCCAGCACGAACTCCGACCAGTCCTGCCGCAGATTGCCGAAAAACATCAGCCGCAGCCGGTCGCAATGATCTCCCAGCATAAAGCGCCAGGCCGGCTCCGGCGACGCCGGGCACCACTGGTCGTAGGAGCGGGCGTCATCGTGCTGCTCGCGCAACATGGCCAGCCATTCCGATTTACGCAGCCCCGCCATGACAGATGCCGGAAACAAACCACGCAACTCGGGCAAGGTGCAGATATCGAATAGCTCGTCCAATGTCATCTGCGCCCTGGCGTCGAGCCAACCCAACGACACCAACGGCGCAACCGCCGCAAGCAGATCGGGAATTTCTTCATACGCCAGGCGGCTGGCACGAAACCACGGCCCCCGTCTCATCGCCATACGCACAAACAGCGCGCGCGACATCTGCGGCAAGCGGTCGAAATCGTCGAGAAAGGCGCGCTCGCCGTCATCGAGCAAATCGGCATAACGATCGGCCACGACCTCCAGCGCACGCTGGAAGTTATGCAGATAGTAGTAACGGTGCGGGGGAAGCATCTGGCCAAAACTGGATATTTATCCAGTAATCATATCAAATCCCGGCCGGGTAGCGCCCCACGCCTGGGACGCTGCCGGGCCAGGTATGCAACTTGCAGCGCAACATGCTCCAAACCTAGGGGATGCCATGATTTCAGAACGATTGAAGCGGATACGCCATCTGGCCGAGTTTGTCATGGAACGCAGCGGCGATTATCTGGAACTGGCTGGCATTGAACTGTCGCTGTACCGCTCGGCGTTGGTCACCACATTGATCAGCAGCGTGGCGCTGCTGTTTTGCGGACTCGGTACACTAGCCTTTGTATCGGTAGCCACCATCGTGAGTTTCTGGGACACAGATCATCGGCTGCTCGTGGCGTGGTTGGTGGCTGGCGCATGGCTCCTTATTACGCTCATCGCGTTGACCATTGCCGCCCGTAACGCGCCAAAAAATTCGCTTTTTTCCGAACTCAGCCACCAAGTGCGCCTGGATGCCGCCGCCGCCCGGAGTCATTATGCCCAAGACGACCACACAAGCTGAAAAAGACGCCTTGCTGGCGAAAATGGAGCGCGATAGAGACGAGCTGGCCGACGCCTTTGCGCGCGCTGCCACTCAGACGAAAACATCCAACGGATGGGCCTCCACCACGGCGCTGGCCGCCGGGGCCGTCATCGGGTGGCCCCGATTTCTAAAAAAGCCGCTGCGCGCGATGGCTGCCGTAGCGCTGCGCGACCGCGTAACCAACGTCCTCAAGCGCCGCCATCAAAGGCGCGCCAGCCCGCCGGCTGCCAACCCAGAAGTCGACCGCCTGGCCCAATTAGCAGCAGATTTGCGCCAAGCGATAGAACGCATAGCGCCCGCGGAAGAAATCGAGCGAATACGGCGGGAACTGGACGATCAAGTGGCGCGCATCCGTGAGCTAAAGGCGCTGAAGCAAGCCCCCGGGCAAACCCTCCCTCGCTAAAGGACAGGCCAACCGATTTTCGGTATAGACTTGCGACCTGATTTCTCGGCCTCCTCGCAGCTATCCGCTGTGAGGCGGCCATATTTAATTCCGACTACGAGTCGGATCTCAGGGAGTGAGACAATGAAGAAAGCCGCTATGGCGCTGCTGGCGCTGAGTGGATTGGCCGCAGGCACCGCCGCCGCCGAATCGAGCGTGACCTTGTACGGGATTGCAGATGTCAGTATTCGATATCTGAATCGCAGCAACCAAGTCGACGGCAGCCACATCGGGCTGGCCAACGGCGCCATCTCCAATAGCCGTTGGGGCCTGCGCGGGGTCGAGGACCTCGGCGACGGGAATAAAGCGTTTTTCCGGTTGGAGAATGGCTTCAATATCCAGAACGGGAATGGCTCCGATCCAAACAAGACGTTTAGCCGCCTGGCCTATGTCGGCCTGGACGGCGGCTCACTCGGTGTCCTGACGCTGGGCCTGCAGAACACGCCCATGTTCAACCTGCTGGCCGATCATTTCGATCCCCTGACCGTCGGCAACTACGATCAAAACGCCTGGCTGCCCGCAGCCATGTCGCGCGTGCGCACGAGCAATATGTTCACCTATGCCAACACGCTAGGCGACCTGGCGCTGGTGCTCTCCTACGCCAACGGCGAGGACTACGACGATCACAAAGTCGGCTCGCAATACGGCGCATCGCTGCGCTATACCTTTGGTCAATTCGCAGTGGGCGGCGCCTACCAGCAGACCTATTCCGAAACCAGCTCGGACTATCGCCAACGCGTCTGGAACCTGAACGCGTCATACCAATTCGAATCCGCCAAGGTCTTTGCCGGCTACTTCAACGGCCGCGACGAAACCGGATTCGTCAATGCCGTCATGGGCGGCAACCCCGTCGCAGGTCTGGACCGCAAGGACAACGGCTATTTCGCCGGCCTCACCTGGCAAGCCACTCCCCGCTGGGCCCTGACCGGCGCCGCCTACTATGACCGCAGCGAAAACGTCGTCGTCTCAGGCGACAAAGGCAAGCGCTACGCCCTGGTCGGCGTCGCCGAGTACGCCCTCTCCAAGCGCTCACAAGTCTACGTAACCGTCGACTACAACAAAGTCAAAGACGCCGCCAGCGACGAAATCGCCGGCAGCGGCAGCCAGTTAGGCGCCGCCGTAGGATTCCGCCACATCTTCTGATGCCCTGCTCTCGGGGCCAGCCCCTGCTGCGAGTCCGGGCCGTGTGCGNGGGGGCCGCGCCGGCCTTTTGAGCGNCGGGCAGTCCNCGNAGNGGACCTCGGCGCCTGGTCTTGCGCCGAGCCGTTGCGATTAGGCCGGNGCGGCCCCCACGCACACGGCCCGGACGCCTAAACAGAAACACCCCAAGCCAGCAAAAATACCCACACACCAGCCACCTATCCACATCTCATATTTTCGTATACGATTCTACAAAACTACGAGATACAACATGACCTGGCCCACCCCCAACCTCACTCCCGAAGCCTTCACCCACCTAAAAAACACCTCACTAGGCAAACTAGTGAGAGACCACCTGCTAACTCAAATCATGGCCGGCACCCTGCAACCCGGCCAGCCGTTACGCGAGCCCGATCTCGTAGAACAACTGCAAGTCTCCCGCGTCCCCGTCCGCGAAGCCCTGCGCGAACTCGAAAGCATGGGCCTGGTCGTCTCGCGCAAACATTCCGGCGTCTACATCCGCGAACTCACCACCCAGGAAGTCCACGACCTGTACCAATTCCGCGCCCTGATGGATAGCCACGCAGGCCGCATCGTCACGCAACTGCCCCAAGCACAACAAACAGAACTGATCGACAAACTCCTGGCCTGCACCACCGCCATGGACGACGCCGTCGAGACCGGCAACACGCAGGTCTACTACAACGCCAACCTGCAATTCCATTGGTTGTTCATCGAATACGCAGGCAACCAGGAAATCGCCAAAAGCTATCGCGAAGTCATCCAGAAACTGCACCTGGCCCGCGTCAAAAATCTGTCCTCGAAAGATCACCGCATCCAATCAAACACAGAACATAAACAGATCGTCCGCGCCCTGATCGATTCCCACGCCTCGATCGGCGGTGCGGCGCGCTGTGCCGAGCTGCTGTCCCATCACGTCATCAATGCGCACGAACGCCTATCCGATATGTAGCGACTGACCTTACCCCCAAAAAAACCAGAGGAGACAAACAGCATGGACCGTCGATCGTTCCTGTGCGGCTTGAGTGCTGCCAGCGTTGCGGGCTTTCCCCTTGCATCCCGGGCTGCCGCCGGTTTTCCGCAACGACCTATCACCTTTATCGTGCCTGTCGCAGCCGGCGGCGGCAGCGATTACATTGCGCGTGCAGTCACCAGCGAATGGGGTAAATCGCTGAGCAACAATGCCTCGTTTGTCGTAGAAAACGTCAGTGGTGGAGGTGGCGTCATCGCCTGTCAACGCGCAGCGCGGTCGGACCCGGATGGCTATACCCTGATGCAGGGCTATGTCGCCACCCTGGGCACCAGCCCGGCCACGCGCAACGTCCCCTACGATCCTATCAAAGACTTCACCGCGGTGGGCATGATAGGCGGAACACCCAATGTGCTGATCGTCGATGCCAAGCTGCCGATCCACACATTGAAAGCGTTCGCGCAATACGCAAAAGCCCATCCCAACGCCAACTATGGATCGGCCGGCGCCGGCTCATTGACGCACCTGCTGATGGAGCTGCTAAAACAGCGCCTCGATATCCCGATCCAGCATATTGCCTACAAAGGCATCGCGCCGGCATTTCAAGACATCATAGGCGGCCGCACACAAGCCATGTTCCCCGGCCTGGCAGCAGCTGTCCCGCATCTCACCGCAAAAACCGTCAGGCCACTGGCCGTCACCGGCAAGGCGCGCAGCCCGCGCTTTCCCGATGTGCCGACGTTTACCGAGCTGGGCCTGGACGGCTTTGACGACATCCTGCAGTGGTACGGCGTCTCGGGACCCGCAGGCATGGACAGCGCCATCGTCAACACACTCAACGAAAGCCTGAACAAAACACTGCAGTCCTCCGAGGTCGACAAACGCCTGGAAATCGAGGCCGTTGTTCCCATGCCCATGACGCCCAAAGAATTTGCCGCCTACGTACGCAAAGACCTGGAGCGGTGGAAACGCGTCGCCCAAGAACAAAACATCCGGCTCGACGGATAAGCCCGCAGCCACTTCCCCTATTCCCTTTATCGCAACGAAACACGAGACCTATGGCCATCAACACGAAAGTCGAAGCTGATCACAACGCGCCTCCTGTCACCCGCATCCTGGCCGAGTTTGTCGCCACGCATCCCTCGCGCGGCTGGAATGACGAGATCGAACACGAGGCACATCGCACCATCATGAACTGGCTGGGCTGCGCCATCGGCGCGGCTCGCCACGAGGCTGCGGACGCAGCGCTGGGCGCCGTCCAGTTCCTGCAGCCAGCGCCCCAGGCCGCGATCTTTGGCCGCCACGAACGGGTGGACATCAGCAACGCAGCACTGATCAATGGCATCACCTCGCATACCTTCGACTTTGACGACACGCACCTCAAGACCATCATCCATCCGGCGGGCCCGGTGTGCTCGGCGGTATTTGCCCTGGCGGAACACACGGGTGCGAGTGGCCGCCAGATCGTTGATGCCGTCGTACTCGGCATCGACGTGTCGTGCCGCGTCGGCAACACGATTTATCCTCAACACTACGATCGAGGCTGGCACATCACCGGCTCGACTGGGACGCTCGGCGCCGCCGCCGCATGCGCTCGTCTGCTGGGACTCGACGTGGAGCAGACCGCCATGGCTCTCGGCATCGCGGCCTCTCAGCCCGTGGGCCTGCGCGACCAGTTCGGCACCATGACCAAGCCTTTTCATCCCGGCGGCGCCGCCAAGGCCGGATTGATGTCGGCCCTGCTGGCGCGCGAAGGCTTTACCGCCAGCCCCCGCGCCATCGAAGCGCCACGCGGATTTGCCCAAGTCACCTCGACGAAATACGACTGGAATGAGATCACCGGAGAACTCGGCCAACGATTCGAAATCGCCTACAACACGTACAAGCCTTTCGCCTGCGGCATCGTCATTCACCCCAGCATTGATGCCAGCGTGCAGTTGCGCAAGCAAGGCGTCACGCCCGATAACCTGGAACAACTGAAACTGCGCGTGCATTCGCTGGTGCTGGAACTGACCGGCAAAAAAGAACCCGCCGATGGACTGCAAGGCAAGTTCAGCGTCTATCACGGCTGCGCGGTCGGCCTGCTCTTTGGCCGCGCCAGTGAAAGCGAATACGCCGACGATATCGTGACCCGGGAAGACGTCGTGGCCACGCGCAGAAAAGTCCAGGCCGTCGTTGACGACACCATTGATGAGGCTGCCGTTCACGCCACGGCGATTCTCAAGGATGGCCGGCAGATTCAAGTCACCGTTGAACATGCGATCGGCTCGCTGCAGCGACCGATGACGGATCAGGACCTGGAGGCGAAATTCAGCAACATGAGCAATCCGTTGCTGGGCGAAACCCGCACACGCGCCCTGCTGGATGCATGCTGGAAATTAGCGTCTGCCCCCTCGCTCAAAGCGTTGGTGGCACTGACACACTAGTGTGGATAGTTCCTGCGTTTCAGCGCCTTCGGTATCCGGCACCGAAGGCGCGAGGAAACAAGACGCCCGAAGACGGCGCGGCATTCACAGCACTGCCATCCGGCTGTTCAATAGATCGGTAATCAGCATGTGCCCGGGCGCGTGCGTAATACAGAACTCCGGCTGTACCGCAGCGACGACCGATTGAGGGGTAACGCCGCAGGCCCAGAATACAGGTACTTCGCCGGGGCGGATCTCAACCGCGTCGCCATAGTCCGGGCGGTTGATGTCGGCAATGCCGATTTCCGCGGGATCGCCGAAGTGCACAGGTGCGCCATGCACAGAGGGGAATCGCGAGGTTACCTGGATGGCACGGATCGCGTCGGCGGCCTTGAGTGGGCGCATGGAGACGACGAGCTGTCCATGAAAAGGACCCGCAGGCTGCGTCGGAATCGAGGTGCGATACATCGGCACGTTGCAGCCCTGTTCGATGTGGCGGACAGGCAGGCCGTTGTCCAGCATGGCTTCTTCGAACGAGAACGAGCAGCCGATCAAAAAAGACACCAGATCATCGCGCCATATGTCCCGGACATCGGTAGGCTCGTCGACCAACTGCCCATTGCGCCAGAGGCGATAGCGCGGCACATCGCTGCGGATGTCGATGTCATGACCCAGGTCAGGCAAAGCTGCGCTGCCGGGCTCTGACATCGCCAGCAAAGGACACGGCTTGGGATTACGTTGGCAGAATCGCAGAAAATCCGCAGCCAGGTTCGATGGCAAAATCGCCAGGTTAGCTTGCACATAGCCCGGCGCGATATTGGCGGTGGGACCAGTCAGCAGGCCGTCACGCGCATCGAGACGCGCACGATAGGCAGGATGGGTATCAGCAGTGTAGGTCATGGTTCCATGCGGTGCTCCCTCGGTTGCGAAGGAACCGCCACGTCTCTAAAAATGCCGGCACCCAGATGATGCGGAGCCGGCGTTGCGTTAGGCGCGCAACAGGTCTTCAATCGCCATCCCGATGGACAGGACACGAGCGTCGGCGCCATTGGATCCTGCGATCATGAGCCCGACGGGCGCGGTGTCCGCAGGCTGGCACGGCACGGATACCGCACAACCATCGAGAAAGTTGATCAAGGTAGGATTACGCAGAATCAGTCCATTCGTGGCGTAATAAACCTCGTCGCTGGCGGTGACCTCTGCAATGGTCGGCGCTGTGATGGGCACGGTCGGCATCATCAAGGCATCGTAGCCCGCAATGCGGTGATCAACCGCAGCAACCCAGGCCTCGCGCGCGTCCAGCAAGTCCAGGTAATCAGCCGCGGACATGCCCTCGCCGCGACGCATGCGGGAAACCACGCGCGGATCGTAGCGGTCGCCCGCGGTGGCAATCAAATCGCGATGCCAGGCCCAAGCCTCGGCGGCAGTAAAACCGCCTTTGGCGTTGATAGCTGCCAACTGGGCGAACTCCGGAATCTCGATTTCATCGACCAGCGCGCCAGCAGCGGATAGCCGGCTGATGGCCGCAGAAAAAGCGGCTGTGACGCTGGCGTCCATGCCGTCCAAGGCCAACGTCGTCGGCACCGCCAGGCGCAGGCCACGCACAGCGGCGGGCTGCCAGGATGGACTCACGCTGTCGATATCGTCGCCGGCGAGGATCGCATCCAAAGTCGCGCAACAGCGGACAGTGGGCGCCAATGGGCCAATGGAATCGAGATTGGCGGACAAAGGCAACACGCCGGCCATGGACACTCGCCACGCGCTGGGCTTAAAGCCCGCCAGGCCACACAAGGCCGCTGGGATGCGTACTGAGCCGCCAGTATCGGAGCCGATCGCGCCCAGCGCCATCCCATCGGCGACGGATACGCCGGCCCCCGACGACGAGCCGCCCGGGATACGGCCACTGGCGCGGTCCCAGGGATTACGCGGCGTACCGTAATGCGGATTGATGCCTAGGCCAGAGTAGGCGAATTCGACCATATTCGTGCGGCCGATGATGACTGCCCCCGCAGCCAACAGGCGTTGAACCACGACCGCGTTTTCCTCGGCAGCGGGCGCCCCTTGCAGGGCAACAGAGCCCGCCAGCGTGGTTTCGCCGGCAACGTCAAACAGGTCTTTGATCGAAATCGGCAACCCATCTATCGGCGAGCGCGACAGGCCCGCGGCACGCAGGGTATCAGAGGCCTGCGCCGCTGCGCGGGCCTGTTCAGCGTAGACCCGCGTAAATACTCGAGCGCCCTCGCCTGCCGGATCGGCAGCACGCGCCAATGCGGCTTCGGTCAACTCGACGGCGCTCAAACGGCCTTGTTGCAGGGCCGTAGCAGTGTCATGCAATGTGGAAAGCATAAAGTCCTCGTAGCCGCTGGGCGGCGCATCCCTGATGATCTCGTACCGGGTCACACTCAAGCGACTTCCGGCAATACCTCTACATCATACCGATGGCGCAATGACCGCTGGCGACGCGGGTCGAACAGTTCCATGATGAAGGTCGTCGAGGCACGGATCCCACCAATAGCCCCCACGGTGCCGCAGGTCATGCCGGTGCCATCCGGCAACCCTGAGCCACCGGTATAGCCGGCGATCAGTTCCTGGGGCGTGCGCAACGCATCCAGCGTGCCTTCTTGGTACAAGATCTCTGCACCGTTTTCGATGATGAGAGAACGAATCACAAGTTCATCCCAGTACTCGGCGACATCAGAAAGACGCCATGCCGTCGTGCCGACCGGTTTCGCGCAGACCTGCTTGGACAACGCCACACTATGCGACTCGAGTTTGCGGTCGGTATGGTCCGAGGCAATACTGACGTAGAGCTCTCCACCTACGGCAAAAACAAAAGTCTCGACTTCGCCTGACGAGGCGTCGCCGACCGCCTGAATGCGATCAGTCTGTGTCAATTGATTATCTGCGATGCGGTAGTACAGCGGCACACTGCTGGGACGCGGTACGCCGATCGCGGCGAGCTCTTCGATATGGTGTTCGATGGCCGCGCGATCGCGCCCTGCCCAACCCGCGACGACCAGATTGCGAATGTCGGCTTCGATTGCGTTGACAGTATTATCAGTAGCGGATTCGACTTGGAATACAGCTTTCATTTGTTGCTCCGAGAGACCTCGGCATCCATGCCAGGAGGAAAAAGGATGCAGCCGCGAGGCTGCGAATAAGTTCAATACATCGACAGGGCGTCAGCCGAATACGCGTGGCAACCACAGTGCCAGGTCCGGGATAAAGGCCAGCAGCGCCAACAGGACAAACATGGCCACTACGAACGGCAACGCGCCGACGATGACTGCCGTCATGTTTCCGCTCTTGCGCAGGCTCTGCACCACGAACAGATTCAGCCCCACGGGCGGCGTAATCAGTGCAGCCTCGACGAGCACGATAATGACAATGCCCAACCAGATCGGGTCATAGCCCAACGCGATCATGATGGGCGCCACGATGGGGATGGTGGTGATCATCATGGACAGCGTTTCCATGAAGCAGCCAAGGACCAGGTAGAACAGAATCACGATCAGCAGCATCCAACCAGGCGACAAGCCAAGCCCGGTGATGGATTGGGTCAATGCATCGGTGATCCCCGTCGCCGCCAGAATGAAATTCAAGAAGCTGGCCGCAATCACGATCAACATGATCATCGCGGTGGAACGCATCGTGCCTTCGATGGCATCACGCAACATGGCAAACGTCAGCCGGCCATAGCACGCGGCGAGAACCAACGCGCCGAGTACACCCAAGGCGGCGGCCTCGGTAGGCGTGGCCAGGCCCGCGTAAATCGAGCCAACCACCAGCAAAAAAATCCCCAACGGTGGCGCCAGATGTGTCAAGCTGACAATGCGCTGGCCCCATGTCGCGTGGATCTTGTGCCCGCCCCACGCCGGTTTGATCACGCAGGCGATCACGACAGTCAGCATGAACAATGCTGCCAAGCCCAGACCCGGAAGGATCCCCGCCAAATACAGCTTGGGCACGGACGAATTCGTCAACACGCCATAGATGACCAGATTGATAGAGGGCGGAATCAAGATCCCCAGCGTGCCGCCCGCGGCGAGACTGCCCAAGAACAGCGGCTCGTTATAGCCGTACTTCTTGATCTGCGGCAATGCAACCGTGCCCACCGTGGCAGCCGTGGCCACGCTGGACCCCGAGGTCGCGGAAAACAAGGTCGACGCGCCGATGTTGGCATGCATCAATCCCCCCGGCAACCACGACAGCCAAAGGCTCATCGCGCTATACATGCGCTCGGCAAATCCGGAACGCAACAGGATTTCGCCCAACATGATGAACAAGGGGATCGCGACGAGCAGGAATTCGTTATTCGTGCTCCAGGAGACTTCGCCCATGGCCCGCGTGAGCGGCAGCATCGAATACAGCGGGTCCAGGATCAGACCCAGCACGCCCAGCGCCGCACCGACCGGAATCGAAATGCCGATGAGCACCAACAGCAGTGTCAAAGCAGTCGTGATCATGCTGCATCCCCTTTCACCATACGCTCACCGGCGGCGGCTTCTTCCTCGGCTTCTTCTTGCGTGGAGCGCACGCCGCAGATGGCTTTGACCAAGGCGATGTCGCCCGTCACCAGCGCCAGCGAAGCACGCACCAGCATCAGGGCTACGGTGATGCACATCCACACCAGTCCGAGCCACCACAATCCCTGAGGAATCCAAAGCGGCGTCGCTAACGGCGTGTTCGCAGCGGAATGGCTAGTCCATGAGGTCTGCACAATCTCGAGGGCGTAATACGTCAGATACGCCATGAAAATGCCCAACGCAACCAATGCAATCCAGTCAAGCAAGGCCGATACGCGTACAGGAAAGAACTGATACAGCACGTCCACACGCACGTTGGCGCGTTGCAAGGTGGCAAACGCCAAGGCCCACGTCGTGCTGATCGCAAACGCATAGCTGGACAACTCGTCTGCGCCGCCCGTGGTAAAGCCAAAGAGCTTACGCGCCACAACGTCGAACGAGATCAACAGCACGCTGGCCAGAATGAGCGCGCCCCCAGCCCAGACGGCCGCGCGCGAAAAGGACTCTGCGCAGCGCAATAGCTTGCCCAGTGTTCGAAAATGTTCGGATGAGGTCATAAATATCTGCCTTCGTTGCCGCGCATCCATACACACATCACCTCACGTGAAGTGCACGGCGTGAACTGCGATGAGGACATGCATGGTCCGCACGCCCTCTGGACGATGCGTCACTATCGTTCGATGACATGACTACCCACCGCGCAACGCGCCCTGAGGGTAGTCATGTATCGGTCATTACTTCTTGGCCACGACGCCCAGCTCTTTGCCTATGGTCGCGTTGAAGTCCTCGACGCATTGCGCCGAGCAGCGTGCCGCCCATTTCGGCAGCACGGCTTCAGCCAGGACTTTCTTCAGCAGTTCGCGATCAGCGTCCGTGGGTTGAACCAGCACCATCTTGCCCTTGACGGGGTACGGGCATGCGGCAGCGCCTGTGTTGCAGTCATAGCCTTCTTGCGTCTGACGGGCAGCGGCGTCCCAGATGTCGTCCACCAGTTTGTCGATGTTGGTCTGCAGGAACGTCTGGACCTTGGGATCGAGCTTGTCCCAGGCTTTTTGGTTTACCGCATGAATCTGCTGATTCCAGTTGATGGGCAAAGCGTACAGGTGCGTGGACACCTCGTACCATTTCGCGGAATAGCCGGACAGCGAGCCGGTGATCGCGCAATCGACCACCTTGTTTTGCAGCGCGGGGACGACTTCGCCAAACGCCATGGTGACGCTGGAGCCGCCTAGCGCCTGCACAAATTCCGCCGTCGTGCGGCTGCTGGTGCGAACCTTTTTGCCCTTGATATCGGCCAGACTCTTGATGTCGGCATTGCAGAACAGCACTTGACCGGGATAGGTCGAGATGCCCAGCAGTTTGACGTTGGCGCCCTCGCCGTAGACCTTGGCGTAGACCGGCTCAAAGGCATTCGTCACCGCGCGTACGGTTTTGACATCAGGGGCCAAGCCGGCCAGATCGATGGCCTCGTTGATCGGATTGTCGCTGGCAAAGTAGGACAGCGTCGCAGTGCCGAACTCGATCACGCCCTGTGACATCAGGCGCAGCAGCTCAGGGCCTTTCAAGCCCATTTCGTTAAAGCCTTTGATATCCGCCGTCACCTGGCCTTTGGAAAGCTCGGGAATGGTCTTGGTCCAGAACGGCTTTTCATAGTCGTTATAAGCAGTCAGGTTGCTCAGGCCACCGACGACTTTCAAATGTGTCTTGGGCAAATCCTGAGCATGTGCGGCAGTGGCCAACAACGCTACGGCGATGGCGGCTGTAATCAGTGGCTTTTTCATCCATTGCTCCGAGAAACCTCGGCATTCATGCCGAGGAGGTAAGGGGCGCAGCCGCAAGGCTGCACGATTAGTCTGATTTGAATTGATAGCTGGGTAAATACCCAGTTTTTCGGTCTGGCGTGGTTAGTATCGCGGGCATGCAAACCAAACGTGCCTACCGATTCCGGTTCTATCCGACGCCCGAGCAAGCGATCACGCTGACTCGCACGTTTGGTTGTGTTCGTGTGGTCTACAACCACATGCTTAGTCTGCGTGCGACCGCCTGGGCCGATCGGCAAGAGCGCCTGGGATATCACGCGACGTCTGCTGCGCTGACGACGCTGAAAAAGCTGCCGAACTACGTCTGGCTGAACGAGGTCAGCAGTGTTCCGTTGCAGCAAACACTGCGCCATCTGCAAACGGCGTTTACCGGGTTCTTTGCCAAGCGAACGGGATATCCTCGCTTCAAACGCAAGGACGGCCCGCAATCGGCGGAATACACCGCCAGTGCCTTTAAATGGGATGGCCGCTCGCTCAAGCTCGCGAAGATGGCTGAGGCACTTCCCATCCGTTGGTCCCGTCAGATTCCTAAAGCCGCCAAGGTCACTACCGTCACGGTCAGCAAAGACGCAGCGGGCCGATACTTTGTCAGTCTGCTGTGCGACGACGTTGTGGCGCAGAAAGCGCCTACGTCGAGCTGTGTCGGGATTGATCTGGGCCTGTCTCATTTTGCGATTCTCTCAACAGGAGAAAAAGTCGATGCACCACAGGTCTTTCGTAAGCATGAAGTTAAGTTGGCCAAGCTACAGCGCCGCTTGGCCAGGAAACAAAAGGGATCGGCTCGTCGCGCCAAGGCGAAGCTGAAAGTCGCCAAGCTGCATGCAAAGATCTCAGACACCCGCAGGGATTTCCTACACCAGCTTTCTACCCGGTTGATCCACGAGAACCAAGTGATCGCCGTAGAAAGCTTGTCTGTGTCCAACATGCAGAAAAACCGCTGTCTTGCCAAGTCCATCGGCGATGCCGGATGGGCAGAATTTGTGAGACAGCTCGAATACAAGGCCCGTTGGTACGGACGTGAGTTCGTGCGGGTCGATCGCTGGTACCCGTCGAGCAAGCGCTGCCACGTTTGCGGATATGTCTTACCCAAGCTGCCGTTGAGCGTGCGACATTGGTCCTGTCCGCAATGCAACACGGACCACGACCGCGACGTCAACGCGGCGCATAACGTATTAGCCGCCGGGCTGGCGGTGTTAGCCCATGGAGAAACGGTAAGACCTGAGTGCATGAGTGAGGATGTACGACGGCTCGGTTCTGTGAAGTGGGAATCCCTTTCCTTTAGGGAAGGGAGCAGTCAAGGAGGCTCTCCTTGCAGGCGGTATTCGTACGCGCCAGGCCCCGTTACCCGATGACGCGCTGCGATCAGCAAAACGACCGCCGCAGATTGTCTGCAGCCGGCCTTGCTCTCGCACGCATTCCACCGGCTGGACGTAACCCTGTCCAATCGTAAGTTGCGATGCTGAGATATAAATATTTTTTATGTCTGTATGCAGCACAGAAGGCCGACGGGCGCAAAGCCAATAACGGCGCGGGTTTGCCGCCAGGTGGCAATAAAGCGCATCAGCACGCAGGGTGCGGCTGAGCACCAGATCCATCGCAAGGCATCAGGGAAAGTCCTAGCCCGCTTGGAATCCAATTCGGACCCTGCTGCCGCGCTGAATGATGCTCCGACAGGTACGTTATCCCGATGCGATTGCATCGATGCGGCAAGCTACGAGCCCACTATCCCGCTCTGCGGCAAGGGCTGCAGTTTGCCTTCGGCCGCTTGCTGCGCCAGCAACGCAATCGTGCGAGCCACATGGCTGTCCGGTCCTTGTACCCACGTCGCGGTAAAGGCCAGATCGGGCAAGGAGTCCGCCTGAACATTCAGAATGCGCAACTCGCCATTGGCAAGCTCTTTGTCCAGAAACACAGGTGCAATGACGCTGGTACCGATGCAATCCAGCGTCATGCGCACCACCATCGACAGCGAAGCGCTGCCGTACATGCGCGGGGCTTGCACACCGGCGCGCGTCAGCATGTCACGCACCATTTGATACGGCCGACTACTCGACGGATACGTAATCAGCGGCAGCTTGCCTATGCGCTCCAGCGTCAGCGGCTCTGGCCCCAGCGCCAGACGCGGGCTGGCCACCCATGCCAAGGGATACGCGCACAGCGGCAGATTTTCGAACCGCGGCTCCAGGATCGGCCCCATCAAGAAAGCCAGGTCAATCTGGCGCGCTGTCAAATGGCTATGCAAGACCGATGTCGTATCGACCTCGATCTGCAGCACCAGCGCCGGATAGGCGGCATGCACGTGCTCGATCAGCAACGGCAACCAGGTCTGGACGATGGTCTCGGCCACCCCCAAACGCAGCGGCCCGCGCATCACGTTCTGTTCGCGCGCCGCCCGCAACATATCGCTGCGCAACTGCAACATGCGCTCAGCGTGCGATAACAGCTCTTGCCCCTTGCCAGTCAGCGTCACACCCCGCGCGTCACGTTCAAACAGCCGAACCCCCAGGTCGCCTTCCAGCGAAGCGATCCGCTGAGAAATAGCGGGTTGCGTGGTGTTGAGTTTCTCCGCCGCCGCCCGAAAACTGCCCAGCGTGGACACCCAAAAGAAAGTTTCAATGTTGCGTAGATCGATCATGGTCTGCTCATCATAGCCGCCGCATCCGTTTCCAAGGGATAGGCGTATTATGTTGCGTTTTACCGAGCCGGCCTTGCGCCGGCTTGTGTTTGCCCTGCACTAGAACCAAGGAGACTCGCATGCACCGGGCCGCCGCCGGATCCAGACCGGCAGCTTCGCCATTGCCCTCTGCGCCGCGCGCCCCGTCAGCGCGCCCCGTATTGGGCATTGTCCTGTTGATTTTGTCGGCCTGGACGCTCACGTGCCTGGATGCCAGCGGCAAATGGGTGATGGAGGCAGGTGTGCCCTTGTGGTTTCTGTGCTGGGTACGCTATATGGTGCATCTGGTGCTGGTGCTGGGACTGGTATTGCCCAAACGGGGGCTGGGAATTTTGCGCAGCACGCGCCCGCGCGAGCAGCTCATCCGCGGCGGCGCGATGCTGTGCGCGACCGCAGCTTTCTTTACCGCGCTGAGCTATATGCCGCAGGCCGAGGCCACGGCCATCAATTTTCTGGCGCCGTTGCTTGTCTTGGCGCTGGCGCCCTGGGTGCTGAAAGAACCTGCGCGCATGTCGCGTTGGGTAGCGGCCGCAGTGGCATTCTGTGGCGTGCTGATCATCATCCGCCCGGGTGGCGGTTTGCATCCCCTAGGCGTGCTCTTCGGCCTCTTGACGGCCTGCTGCTTTACCGCGCAATACATCGCCACGCGCCGTATTGCCGGTGACGACCCGTACACCTCCCTGATCTGGAGCGGCGCCGTGGGCGCGGTCTGTCTGACCCTGATGTTGCCGTTGATCCTGCCGGCTGCGCTTCCGGTATTAAGCAATCTGAGTCCCGGTAATTGGATGCTGCTGATTTCCACGGGGTTCTCGGGTGCCTTGGGCCATTTGCTGCAAATCGGCGCCTATCGCAATGCGGCGGCGTCAACGCTGGCGCCATTCGTCTACCTGCAGATCGTCAGCGCCACGACGGTGGGTTGGCTGGCCTGGGGGCACTTTCCCGATGCGCTGACGTGGCTCGGGATTGCGATCATCTGCGCCAGCGGTATCGTGACGGGGCTGATCGAATGGCGACGGGGTCAGGCCACTGCACGGCGGATACGGCAGGCTTGACAGGCCCTTTGGGCCATCAAGCGTCGACTACGCGCCCCGCCGATAGCACCAGTTGCTGGCCGCACCGCGAGGCCAGTTGCGGATCATGAGTGACCAGGATCAGCGTCGTCCCCTGCTCGCGATGCAAATCGAACATGAGGTCTATCACCGTCTCTCCCGTCGCGGCATCGAGACTGCCGGTGGGCTCGTCGGCAAATAACAGATCGGGTTGCACCACAAACGCGCGCGCCAGTGACACGCGCTGCTGTTCACCGCCGGACAATGTGCGGGGATAATGATGCAGGCGCTCGCCCAGGCCGACGCGTTGCAACATGCTCTGGGCCGCCTCTCGCGCCGGCTGGCCGGCGAGCTCGAGCGGCAGCATGACGTTTTCCAGGGCAGTCAGATTGGGCAGCAACTGGAAAGACTGGAACACAAACCCCACGTGCCGGGCACGCAACTGCGCACGGCCATCCTCATCCAGGGAGAACAGGTCTTGTCCCGCCAGACGGACCGTACCTGACGAGGGAACATCCAACCCCGCCATCAGTCCCAATAAGGTAGATTTACCGGAGCCGGAACTGCCAGTGATCGCCAAAGCGCTGCCGGCAGCCACCGTAAAATCGATATTTTGCAGGATCGACAAGGTACCACCGGCATCGGAAACCTGTTTGCCCAGCCCTGAGACTTCAATCGAGACCTTACTATCCATGCGTATGCTTTTCCGTTGTTTTGCCATAGGCGCGTTGGCCATTTCCGCGACAGCCTTCGCTCAGACTCCCAATCCTGCCGCGGGTTCCGCAACGCACACCTTACTCGTCGTCGGTGACAGCTTGTCGGCCGAGTATGGTCTGACGCGCGGATCCGGTTGGGTGGATTTGCTGGCCAAGCGAATGTCAGAACAATACCCTAACTATCAGGTCATGAATGCCAGCATCAGCGGCGACACGACCAGCGGCGGGCTAGCCCGCCTGCCAGCCCTGCTGCAACGCCATCACCCAGAGATTGTCGTGATCGAGCTGGGCTCGAATGATGCGCTGCGCGGCCTATCACTGCAAATGACCGAGCAGAACCTGCGCACCATGACACAGAGCGCGCAAAAAGCCGGCGCCCAAGTGCTATTGGTGGGCATGCAGATCCCGCCCAACTATGGCCGGGATTACACCCAGCGCTTTGCCAATGTCTTTCCGGCGGTCGCCAAATCCGAGCAAGCCCATCTGGCGCCCTTTCTCATGGAAGGCATCGCCACAGACCGCACGCAATTTCAGGCCGACGGCATTCATCCCAACGAACAAGCCCAGCCTGCCCTGCTCAAAAACGTATGGGCCGCATTGCGGCCCATACTGGAAACAAGCAAAACGGCTAAATAGCCCTAGCCTGCGGCCGATTCGGGGTCACCCGACCCCTTAATCGCATTCGCTGCCTCGGGCAGGATCTTGACCTGATACTGCTCGCGCAGCATTTTCATGATGGCAGCGGACTCTGCATCGCCCCACGCAGCACCGAGTTGGCGGCTAAAGAGCTCGGAGTCAGCCGCCTCGACCTTGCCCGCCTCGACCTTGTCCAGGCGCACCACCACGTAGTCATTGCCGTCGACCGCTCCTGCATACGCAGGCAAAGGCTGCGAGGGCAAACGCATCGCGGCCTGTAGGATAGGCGCAGTCAGCTGTTGCGGCTGCTCGCGCGTCACGGTAATGCTGGCGCCAAAGCCCTCGGGCAAGCTGGCAGCATCGGCTGACCAGGTTTTCAGGGCTTCGTCGCCCGCCTTGCGGGCAGCCTCGGCGGCGCGCTCATTGGTGAGACGATCTCGGATGGAATCGGTGACTTTGTCCAGCGGCGATACGTGCTGCGGCTGAACCTCTGCCGCGCGCACGACCAGCAAGGTGTCAGAGGACAGCTCGATCACACCAGAATTCAACTTTTCACGCAGCGTATCGTTCGAGAACAGGGATTCGCGCACGCGCGGATTGTCCAGCAAGGCGGCATCGCTGCTGGCAGATGCCGGATTCGCACCGACGGTTTTATCCGCGGGCAGCAAGCCTTGGCGGGTGATACCGCTGACGCTGCGAATCTTCAGCCCCAGCGCATCGGCGGCAGGCTGCAGGCTATCGCGCTGGTCATAGACAATCTCGGTCAGTTTGGTGGCCATCTCGGCAAATCGCGTCGCCGCGATCTGTTTGCGGATCTCGGCCGTGATCTCGTCACGGACTTCGGCCAGGGGCTTGGCGCTCGCTGGCTGAATATCTGTCACCTGGATCACGTGGAAACCCGATGGGCTCTCGACGACACCAGATACCTGGTCCTTGTTCAGGCTGAAAATGGTCTTGTTCAGGTCGCCGGTCAGCATACCGGACGCCATCCATCCCAGATCACCGCCCTTTTGGGCCGAGCCTGCATCCTGTGAGTTGGCCTTGGCCAGATCGGCAAAGCCGGCCGGGTTTGCACTAGCCTGCTGGGCCAGCGACTCGGCCTTGGCACGAGCGGCCTGGCGATCTGCATCCGAGGCGCCAGCGGCCACCTGGATCATGATGTGGCTGGCGCGGCGGCGCTCTGGCTGACCAAAACGGTTCTTGTTCTGTTCGTAATAGCTGGTGACGTCCTCGTCTTTGACTTGGATGTCTTGCGAGGCGGCCGCCTCGTCCAGCACCAGGTATTGTGCGGTGACTTGCTCGGGCACGGTCAGCTGTTGCTGATTGGCGTCGTACCAGGCCTTGATGTCCTCGGGCGACACGGAGACTTGCGTCCGGTAATCGGCGGCGGCAAAGCGGCGCAATTGCACAGTGCGTTCCTGGGTCAGGGCCGACTCCAGCGACGCCGTCACAGCGGTAGGCGCAGTAGCGGATTCCGCCACGGGTTGCAGCACGCGTCCGATCGCCAGATCGCTGCGCAGGCCTGCCTCATACATCGTAGGCGTCATTCCCTGGCCGGCCAACACCTGGCGATAGCGCTCAGGCGAGAAACGGCCGTTATCCTGAACCTGGGGAATGGAAGCGATGGTATTGCGCAGCGTGCTATCAGAGACGGAAAAACGGTTGTCCTGAGCCACCTGGGCCAACAAGCGCTGGTCGATCAATTGATTCAACAGCTGCTCACGCATGGCTGGCGTATCCACCAGAGCGGGGTCGTAACGGCTGCCCAGGCGTTGACGGAAATTCTCGAGCTGATTGCGGTGCGCGTTGTCGAACTCGCCGCGCGTAATGGGTTGCCCGGCGACCGTGGCCAACTCTGGTTCACGGCTGATGAAGCTGTCATAGCCCTGGATACCGACCAGGAAAAACGACGGCACGATCAAAATCAGCAGAATGAACTGCATCCAGCGACGGTGATTGCGTATTAGTTCGAACATGGAATCCTTGTTTGCCCTACGCGACGCCCGGCAAAAACGGGCCTCGCGCCGCAAAAAAACGCATCAAAACAGACCGCAACGCCAATCTCATGAATGGCATTATCTCGAACCACATGTTTTGGTTCGAGATGGCCCGGCACAAATAAATACGCCACGCTTGCCACGGCGCGGCGGCGCTGCCCAAAAGGGGCTCCCTAAAAGGGCCTCCCGTAAGGGAAGACTTTCCTATTAGCGGCCGATGGCACATCCCCCCACGCCACCGGCTGAACACCCCCGATGGGGCATTTTTTGCCTTGAGGCAGCTGGGGCAAAAAAGGGCGAACCGATTCGCCCTTGCCACTGCTATAACCGCACTAGGTTAGCCGCCGGAGTTTACCATTGTCAGCGGGATATCAGACAAGCGGTTTGGCAGCGTATCACCCAGGAGCGACCTCGACCGTCAGGTGGCGAATTTCGTCGATCACGGCAAGTCTGGACCGGATCTCGCTCGCGGTAATGCCGGCGGCTGCCTTGACACTGACGATGACCGCCCGGGCCTGCGGGCCGATCTGCCAGACATGCAGGTCGATAATGGTCGTGCCGGCGCAGGATTTGAGGGCATTCCGGATTTCCTGGGCGACATGGTCATCAGTGGCGTCCAGCAGGACGCTGCTGGTATCGCGCATCAACGTCCAGGCCCAGCGCGCGATGACGACCGCGCCGACAATGCCCATAACGGGGTCCAGCCATACCCAACCCAGGTAACGCCCCGCCAGCAAGGCCAGTATCGCCAATACCGAGGTCAAGGCGTCGGCCATCACATGCAAATAGGCTGATCGCAGGTTGTTATCCTGGCCGTGTGCCGCATCGCGATGCCGTTGAGTACTGTGTTCGTGGGCAACCTGTTCGTGACGGGACTGTTCTTGGCCCTGATGTTCGTGACTGTGGGAATCGTAACCGCCACCCTCTTGAGGGACATGCCGGTGGCCGCCTTGTGTACCGTGATCATGCGCGTGATGACCGGGCGAATGATGATGGTGCCCGTGGTGATGCCCTCCATGGGAATGCCCGCCCGACAACAACATCGCGCTCACGATATTGACGAGTAACCCGATGATCGCAATAACAGTGGCCTCGCCGAACGCGACCGAGGTCGGGTTGACCAATCGGAGCGCTGATTCCACGCCGATGATCAACGCCACGACGCCCAAGATCAAGGCAGAGGCAAAACCTGCCAATTCCCCGACCTTGCCCGTCCCGAAGCTGAACGCACGGTCATCGGCATGACGTTTGGCGTATCCGTAGGCGGCAGCCGCAATACCTAGTGCCCCAGCGTGAGTGGCCATGTGAAAGCCATCGGCCAGCAAGGCCATAGAGCCCGTGATATAGCCCGCGATGACCTCCCCCACCATCATGGCGAAAGTCAGAGCGACGACCCAAGTTGTCCGTCTTGCGTTGGCATCGTGGTCGCGGCCAAGAAACGAATGTCCATGCTGGTCCGCTGACAGGTTGTCGATCGTATTCATTTGGAATACCGCCGGATGGCCATGACCAAGGCCTCGACCCCCTGCTGCCGTTCGTCTTCGCTCAAATCCGGATGAGCAACGTGCTCTCGGGCATGGGCCTCCAGCAACTCATCCAACAAGCCATTCAGCGCGCCTCGGGTGGCCGCGACCAGATGCAGGATCTTGTCGCAGTCGGCTTCGGTTTCCAGAGAACGCTGGACGGCCTGGACCTGCCCCGCGATCCGTTGGACGCGCTTGAGCAGTTCATCTTTGTGAGTCGACAAATGAGACATAGGATACCTCCCTAAGGTATAAGCAGCTTAACATGAACTCTGCTAAACTCGCGGTTCTCTCTGGGGAGTAGCTTCCTTTCAGGATTGTCTGAAAGAGGCTTGCGTCAACACTCTTGGCCCGTCGGCCATGGCGCAAGCGGCCTTTGCGGCTTGGCGAGACCATAGATCCATCACATCCTGCCGGGCGTGTGATTGGTCTATGTTGTCCATGCCCGGTTGATCAGATCACAATGAACGCACTTTCCACGCTCGTGCTCGCTTTGGCGATGTCCACGGACGCTTTCGCCGCCGCTGTCAGCAAAGGCACTGCCCTACACAAACCCAGATTCCCCGAAGCCCTGCGCACGGGTGTCATCTTCGGCATCATCGAAGCAATCACGCCACTCATAGGCTGGGCACTAGGGTCTGTCGCCGCAAAGTACGTCCAGGAATGGGACCACTGGATCGCGTTCATCATGCTCTGTATTCTGGGGCTGATGATGATCCGCAATGCGTTCAAAGAAGAGGATCAGGAATCAGCCCCGGTAAGCCGTCATTCATTCTGGCTGCTGGCGGCCACGGGTTTTGCCACCAGCATTGACGCCATGGCAGTCGGCGTCAGTCTGGCCTTCATCGACAACAATATTGTCGTCACCGCCATCGCGATTGGTCTGGCAACCACGCTGATGGTCACAATAGGCGTCATGGTGGGCCGCGCTCTGGGCAGTATTGCCGGTAAACGCGCTGAAATCCTGGGCGGAATCGCGTTGATCGGCATCGGCTCCACGATTCTTTACGAGCATCTCACGGCAGCAGGACTCTGAACCGTTTCCAGGCCGCATGCATGGCCGCATAGCCGTTGCACAATTGAACCGGCCCCATAGTTGGATATCAATCCAGTCGTCGGGGTCTGTTCAAAATTCAAGCCGACCTTGCGCTTTGCGGGCGCAACACGCAGCCTGCTGCAACTGCATCAAAACTGCGTAGGTCAAGCGGCATTCAACCAACACCGCGCCGAGGTCAACGTACCCGCTCGTTGCGCGATACGGCCGTGGATCGCCGCGATTTCGTGAGCCTGACGCAGCGCCTTGAAACCAGGGCGATCCGCCATGCGGCGTTGCTTATCCTCAGGGCGCAGTGCGGTGACATCGACGTTCTGAAAGAAATCGCGATTGCCGCCGTCGGCCCATGACTCGGAATAGACGCCATGAGCCAGCACCACGTCAAATTGATCCAACTCCACGTGGTAATACGACACGCTCGTCACATGGGTTTCTTGTGTGATCGTGATGCCGTTGATCAGATCGTGCGCACGCACCAGCACGCCGTCGACGTACAGATGATGCCAAGGTGAGACGAGTAGGTCCTGTGCCGGTTGACTCTCACCTAACGCATCCTTGCGAATACGTACCGGGGCGCAGCGAGCCTTTTGTTCGGCAGTACGCAATCCAAACGCGCCATAGTGGCGCCAGCCTATCCATTTGGCCGTACGCCACCCCGTACTGCCGAGAACTTGGTTACCCGGGACAAGATCTTCAATAGCTACCGGCCCCGAGGGCGTCTCAATCAATGTGCCACGCACAAAGCACACCGGAAATACCTCCGTAGTCGAGTACGGAAATGGGGCTCCCAGCTCATAAGACTCATTCAGGTCGGTCGTGAAATAGGTTGCACCGAGACTGTTCTCGAGCTGCAAGAGGATTCCTGTACCTGTCACCCCCCCTATCGTCCCGGAACCGATATACACGCCGTCCTCATAGAGATCAACAGCGTCGCCGACGCTAAAAGCGCCGTCGTCGGAGTCTTGCGTCACGGTATAGGTGTGAGTCTCCGTCATCGGAGTTTTACCAACCACCTTATCGGTGTATTGGCTGAACTCGGTGCCGGTATAGACCGCGTACCCAAAACTGCCGGGCGTTAGGGTGAATGCAAATGACTGGCTCATACGATTCCTCAAACCGCGCGGCAAGGATGGCAATCGCCAGCGCAACCAGATACAAAAAGACAATAAAAATGCGGCCGAAGCCGCAAATTATCACATTAATTGTCCAAATGTAATATAAATCAGGCGCAACAGGCGATAACAATCCACGCCTCGGGATGTCGTCTTACCGAATAACCAGAACGCCGAACGGCCCGACCTGCCCTAGGTTTCAACCGCGTCGCGCGGCTTCAATGGTCGCGATGTCGATTTTTTGCATTGTCATCATGGCATCGAAGGCGCGCTTCGCAGCAGCAGGATCGGGATCGGTGATGGCCTCGAGCAGGACTCGGGGCGTGATTTGCCAGGACAGACCCCAACGATCCCTACACCAACCGCAGTCACTCTCTTGGCCACCATTGCCGACGACGGCATTCCATAGACGGTCGGTTTCCGCCTGGTCGTCCGTGGCGATCTGAAACGAAAACGCCTCGTTGTGCTTGAACACCGGGCCACCGTTCAGGCCGACGCACGGGATTCCAGCGACGGTGAACTGCACGGTCAAGACGTCTCCTTGCTTGCCGTCGGGATAGTCGCCCGGGGCGCGGAGAATGTCTCCCACGGAGCTATTAGGAAAAGTTTCGGCATAGAACGTCGCGGCATCCAACGCATCGCGGTCATACCACAAACAGATCGTGTTCTTGCTGATCATTGCGCGTCTCCTGAAGGGTAGGCATGGTCATCTGCCGTCCTCAAAATAACGCAGATCGCCTTCATTGCGAATCCCGTATCGTCCGCTTGGTACCAATGCTCACAAACGCAGCGCCCGCCCTTTAGCCAACAACTACCAAAAGGACGGGCATAAAAACCGGGAATCCACACCGGCCAGGCCAGCCTGTCCGACCTGGCCCGCCGCTACATAAAAGACTCGGCGCCCGGAAAATTGCGGGCNCCGAGCCTCGCTCTCATGCAGAACAATCAGTCCTTATAGACCTTGATCTGATCACTCTTTAGCACGTCCGCATTCAAGCTCTTTTCGATCCATCCCATCGACGTCTCCTCAACGCCCGGGGTAACCAGTTCAGCCGGCACGATGGTGATATCCGACAGCACTTTGAACGGATACTTGTCGCTCTTTTTGGTCACGCCAAAGAGCTGTGCCTCCAGGCTCTGTCCATCGACGCGATTGAGCGTCAGCTCACGTCCAAAGCCTTTGAACTTGATGTCATGCATTGCCGCGGCCACCTGCTCGGGCGTGGGCCATGCTCCGCCGTTATCCTTGATGGCCTTTTCGTAGCCCGCTTTCAGGCCATTCAGGGCTTGCACCATGTGATACAC
Organism: Bordetella tumbae; assembly: GCF_965139195.1. Taxonomy (GTDB): domain Bacteria; phylum Pseudomonadota; class Gammaproteobacteria; order Burkholderiales; family Burkholderiaceae_B; genus Bordetella_A; species Bordetella_A tumbae. The sequence goes on from NZ_CBCSJH010000013.1 coordinate 118,350, forward strand.
CGAGTAAATCGGATAGGCGCCCGTTTTGTCATGGAATTTCTTGATGAATGCCTGGTGTGCAGGATCATCCTTGGTTTCCGGGTGCAGGAAATAATGATCGCCGCGTGCCCCGATGTAGACGCCTTCGGGCAGGGAGTTGCCGAGGCGCTCCAGCGAACTCTCGGCCAACGACAGGACAAAGGTCGAGTTCTTGAACAGATTGCGCTGCGAGGCCTGGCGCACGAAATTATCCAGATCGCCGCCCCATGAGGTCGACAGAATCACGTCTGGACGCAGCGCCTGCAAACGGCTGATCTCCGTGGAAAAGTCCGCCGCGCCGAATTTCGGGAACATTTCGGCAACGACTTTCACGTCGGGTTTGAATTTCTTCAGCGCTGCCAGGAAGATGTCGCGCGAATCACGGCCCCACGCGTAATCCTGGTTGACGATGGCCAAGGTCTTGAAGTCCGGTTTCACCTTCATCAGGTACAGTACCTGGGCCACCATTTCGGTGGTGGCGTTAGCCTGGGTACGGACCACGTATTTGTATTTCTTGCCCTCCAGGGCCTTTTCCGTGCCGCAGTCCCACAACACGTTCAGGACTTTCAGGTCCTCGGCAACCGGCGCCACGATGTTGCAGTGGCCGCTGGAAATCGCCGACAGCATGACCCGCGTGCCGCCCTCGGCCAAACGGCGATACTCCGTCAGGAGCTTTTCGCCACCGCCACCCTCGTCGATATAGCTGGGCACGATTTTCACGCCGTCGATGCCGCCATTGGCGTTGATGTCCTGAATCAAGATCTCGGCGGCATCGCGGGCGGGAATCCCGAATACCGAGGCCGATCCCGACAGGTAGGTCGAGATACCGACATTCAGCTCTTTGGGTTTATCGGCAGCATGGGCAAATGCGGCAACGCCCGAGAGCAGCATGGCGCCCAGCAAAGGGGTCAACCTGGAAAGTTTCTTCATTGTGTTATCTCCTGGTCCAACGGTTCATAAGATTTATCGATTGACCTCGCAGGCCGCAGGCCCACGGGTCGGAGTGGTGTCAAGTCCGTTGATTCGCCTGAGGTTTTGGACAAGACACCCCACGATCCCCATCAGTGCATTCAGCCTGAAATCTGGCCGTTAAAACACAATCGCGTCGCGCAGGTTGCTGCCTGTGGCCAGCTCGTCAAAGCCTTCGTTGATCTGATCCAGCGTAAAGGACTTGCCCATCATTTTGTCTACCGGCAAACGGCCGCCTTTGTACAGATCGATGTAGCGTCCAATATCGATGGCAGGCACGCCCGAGCCTAGATAGCTGCCGCGGATTTCACGCTCCTCGCCCACCATCTGCGACAGTGACAGCGAAAAACTCAGTTTGGGATTCGGCAGGCCCGAGGTGATGGTCGCACCGCCTCGGCGGGTGAGTTTGTAGGCCGTTTCAAACGCGGGCACCGCACCCGCCATATCCAGCCCATAATGCACGCGGCCACCGGACAGGTCATAGAGATCATCATCGCTCTTGACCTGTTTGGGGTTCACCGTATGCGTCGCGCCCAGGTCACGCGCCAACGCCAGTTTGTCGTCGGAAAGATCCACCGCCACCACCCGGCGCGCGCCGGCCGCGACGGCAGCGAGCAAGGCGCTGAGGCCCACGCCGCCTAAACCGACAATCGCCACGTCGTCGCCTGCTTTGACGCGGGCTCGGTTCAACACCGCCCCCGCCCCGGTCAAGACCGCACAACCGAATAGTGCCGCCTCGCGATGGGATAGCTCGACGTTGACCTTGACGCATGAACGGCGTGACACGACGGCGTATTCGGCAAAACACGACACACCGGTGTGGTGATTCAGATACTCGTCACCGACATGCAAGCGCCGCGCACCGCTCAACAATGTCCCTTGCGTATTCGCAGCCGCCCCCGGCTCACACAGTGCCGGCCTGCCCTCCAGGCACGGATGGCAGCATCCGCAGCTAGGGACAAACACCATGGCGACATGATCCCCGGCCTGCAGATCCGTGACGCCGGCGCCGACCTCGACGACCTCGCCCGATGATTCATGGCCGAGCACCATAGGCAGGCCGCGTGGGCGGTCACCATTGATGACGGATAGATCTGAATGGCAAAGGCCCGCGGCACGGATACGCACCAAGACTTCGCCGAAACCCGGGGGGTCCAGTTCGACTTCGGTGATTTGCAGGGGACGGCTATCTGCATAAGGCGCGGCCAGGCCCATATTGCGTAAAACGGCGGCTTTGATTTTCATCGACAACTCCGAAAAATCCGAACGCATGGCTGCTGCGAACCCGCTGCAGCAAAGACACATCTATGTAAAACGTCAGGCACCCAGCTACACGACAGTACCTGCCAATACGAATCGCTAAACACTGGACTGCATGACTACATCCTCCGATCGCGCCACACTGGACTGCATGATTACGTCCTCCGATCGCGCCACACAGGATCGCATGACTACGCCAGTCAAAGCACGCCGCTGCGCATCAAATCGTGCGGCCACCGTCCACCGGGAACTCGACGCCAGTGATGAACTCTGCGGCATCGCTGGCCAGATAGAGCGCAGCTGCCGCCACGTCCGACGGTTGGCAGAAACGGCCCAACGGAATCGTGGCAGAAAACTTCGCGCGGTTCTCCGGCGTATCCGGCAATCCCATGAACAGCTCAAACATTCCCGTCACACCCATCACTGGGCAGATGGCGTTGACACGGATATTGTCGGGCCCCAGTTCAACCGCCATGGATTTGGACAAGACATTCACCGCGCCTTTGGAGGCGTTGTACCAACTCAGTCCAGGACGCGGACGAATCCCTGCAGTGGAGCCAATGTTCAGGATCACACCGCGCTTTTGTTGCCGCATGTGCGGGATGACAGCCTGCGACATGTGATAGATGGATTTCACATTGATCGCGAACATACGATCGAACATTTCCTCATCCACGTCCAGCATCGGCTGGTTTTTATGTGTGATGGCCGCGTTGTTCACGACGATATCCAGTCCACCGAATGCTTCCAGGGTGTGCGTGACCATCGCGTCGATATCCGCGCGGCTGGAGACATCCGTCTGCAGTGATAGCGCAACACTGCCGATCTCGCCGGCCACACGATCAGCGGCTTTTTTATTGATATCGGCGATCACGACCTGAGCGCCCTCTTTGGCGAAAAGCTTGGCGATGCCTTCGCCAAAACCACTGCCTGCGCCCGTAACGATGGCGACCTTACCTTGCAATTGACCCATCTCTCTCTCCGTCTTCTGCCTGGGGTTACTTACCGTGTTGCCAAATGGCCTTCAGTATCGAGAACACACTGTTCACTGAGGGCCACCCGTATCGTGTTGACATGCGACCGTGTGAGGAAGGCTCACCTCAATTCAGCGAGATCGCGCCGCGTTCGATGGTCCAGATCTGATCCGGGATATCGCCGAGCAGTTTGACGTTGGACTCGGTGATCACCACGCACAGATCAGGCTGCAAGTCTTTCAACCGCGCGAGCGCCTCGGTGTAGTCACGCGCGAGCTTGGGCGCCAGCCCCTGAAAGGGCTCGTCCAGCATCAAGAGGCGCGTGCCCACCATCACCGCTCGCGCCAGCGCCACCATCTTGCCCTGCCCGCCCGACAGCGCCGCACCGGACCGCGCCAACATGGGCTCCAGCTGAGGCACGACCTTGAGCACCGTGTCGATACGCTGGCGGATCGCTTCACTCGATTGTCCTTGGACCTCGCAAGGCAAACGCAGATTTTGCTCCACCGTCATGGTGGGGAAAATCACGCGGTCTTCGGGGGAATAGCCGATCTGGTGTGCCGCCCGCAGATGGCCCGGCAACGCCGAAAGCTCGATGCCGTCGAATTCGATGCGCCCGGATTTCAGGCGAGTCAGGCCCATGATGGTACGCAATAGCGTAGTCTTGCCTGCGCCGTTGCGCCCGACAATGCCGATCGTTTTTGTCGCCTCAAACCGCGCAGTCACATCACGCAGAATGCGGTTGCCAGCGAGGTCCACGTTAATGGCCGATAGATTCAACATGGCTCATACCCCCAGGACTTCGCTCTTGATTTGCGGATGGTTCAGCACGTGCTCGGGCGAACCGTCGGCAGCCACTTTGCCCGCGATCCACGCCGCCACGCGCGTGGCGTAGCGCGACACGATGTCCACGTCATGTTCCACGAACCAGCTTGTCACGCGACGCTCATCCAGCGCATGCATGACGGTCTCCATCAAACCATGCTTATCCTCCGAGGCGACACCGCTGGTAGGCTCGTCCATGATCAAGAGTTTGGGTTGCAGAGCCAACGCCATTGCCACATCCAACAGTTTGCGTTTGCCCTCCGGCAGCTCAATGCATAGCGCATCGGCGTCCGGCAACAATCCCACCAGATCCAATGTCGCGTCGACTTCGCGGCCATCTATGGTGTGCTCCAGTGCACGAAACCAGCTCAGGTCCTTGTTGCGCCGCGCGGCAGCAATTTGCACGCATTGGCGCACCGTGTGCTCCGTGAACAACTGCGGCAGTTGAAACGAGCGTCCCAGGCCGAGGCGCACGATCTTGCGCGGCGCCATGCCGGTGACGTCTTTGCCGTTGAAGTAAACCTTGCCCTTTGACGGTTTCAGATATCCGGTGCAGATGTTGATGAACGTGGTCTTGCCCGCACCGTTCTGCCCGATCACGGCGAGGCGCTCGCCCTCGTGCAGCTCAAAATCAATATTGTCTGCAGCCACCACGCCGCCAAAGGCGAGCGTGAGGCCGGTCGTCTTCACTAACGGTTCCATGCTCAGTTCCTTGCCGGTTTGGGGGTGGCGATGCGCTTCATGATCTGGCCGACAAAGCCGGTCGGAAAAATAAAGATCACCAGAATCAACGTCAGCCCCAACAGGAACTGCCACAGGCCGGGGAAATAGGCTGCCGAGGCCAGCTTGACGAATTCGAATGCGGCGGCCCCCAGGAAAGCGCCAGCAGCGTGGCCCGCACCACCCAGGATGGTGATAAAGACAAACTCTCCAGACCGCAGCCACGAACCCAACTCAGGCGTGACCAGCCCCTGCATCAAGGCGAGCAACGCGCCCGATACGCCAACTACCACAGCCGACAACAGATACCCTTTCCACATGATCAGATATGCGGAAAATCCCAGGTACTCGATGCGAGTCTCATTCGTCTTGATGGCCGACAATGCCTGTCCGCTGCCCGACCGGAAATAACGCTGTACCCACCACGCCAGCAGCAGCGACAACACCAAGGTCAGCACCAGCAGACCGCGCTCGAAAGCCGCGCGTTCCATGACCAGGCCGAACAAGGTGGGACGCACAATACGCAGCCCATCCGAACCGCCCGTCAGGTGATAGAGCTTGCCCAGCAGCGCAAACAGCACCATGCTGAGCGCGAGGTTCAACATCCCGAAGAAAATCCCCCTGTAACGCACGACAAACGAGCCGACGACCAACGCGGCAGCAAAACTCGCGACCACGCCTGCCAGGATCAACAGCAACGCATCTGCACCAGGCATGGCCCGTGCCAGAAACGCGACCGTGTACGCAGAGATGCAGGCATACATGGCATGACCGAACGACACTTGGCCAGCCCGCGCCATGATCGAGACCCCCAGGGCCGCGATCGCGTACGTCAACCCGATCACAATCGGTGTGATGGTCCAGGAAAAGCTATAGCCCACGATGAGCGTGATGATCGCGGCCAATACGCTGAGGATAGGAACGTTCATCAGATCCTCCTCGCTTGAGCCACGGTGAACAAGCCATGTGGCCGGATGATGAGCACCAGCACCATGATGATGTACGGAACTGCGACCTCCAGTTCAGGCGCGGTGTAGACCGTCATGGCGCGGATGATGCCAATCAGCAGCGAAGCGATCAGCGCACCCGTGATTTGCCCCAGGCCCGCTGTCGCCACCACGGCAAAGGACAACACCGTCATATCCGTCCCGGCGCCTGGCACGAGCGAGGTCGTGGGGGCCGCCAGCGCACCGCCCAATGCCCCCAGAATCGTCGCGATCACAAAAGTCACCAGGCCGATTTTCTTTGCATTGATGCCCAGTGACGTGGCGACCTCACGATGGTGAGTCATGGCCACGGTCTGCTTGCCGAGCTTGGTGTGCTTCAGGAAAAACTCCAGGAATACATAAGCCAGCACAGCGGTCACCGGCACGATGATCAACTGATACGTGGTGTAGGTAATCTCGCCCAGCTCGATATTGCCCAGCCGGTTTACCACCTCGCTGGCGCTATAGGGCTGCGCGCCCCAGATCATGCGCTGGATGTCCTCCAGCATCAGAAACGCGCCAAAGGTCAGCAACAATTTGAGAATGGGATCGTAGTTCTGCGCACGGCGAATCAGCAGAAACTCCATCACGCCGCCCAACACCAGCCCCACGACAATCGCGGCCGCGAACAGGGCCGCAAACAACAAAATGGGGGATTCGCTATGTGGCGCGAGCGCCATGACAAACGTGGCAGCGGCATAGCCGCCATAAGCATAAAACGCGCCGTGGGCAACGTTCAGTATTCCCATGACGCCAAACACCAGCGTCAGGCCCATCGAGACCAAAAATAGCAGGCTGGCATAAGCCACACCGTCTACCAAGGCCAAAGGCAGTAGATCCCAGGTCAAACCTTGTCTCCTTCTTTTATGGAATATCGCTGGAACGTGGGACCTTGTCCTGCAGGTAATCAAGGTCGTGCACGCACAGCGATAGGGGGTTACCCGGATGTGTGTCACACCCTTCTCTGTTGTGGTGACAAAGTATAGGTATGCCCCTCGCTCAGGACCTATTAAATTTTCTGGAAACCCAGCTTAATGAACCTTGAAGGGTTATTCTTGCAACCTCGACCGTTATTCGGTCTTGTTTCCACTATCTCACCATCATGTCTATGTCCGCTTCCTGGCCATATCCCACCCATATTGCCCATCGCGGCGGCGGCCGCCTGGCCCCCGAAAACACATTGGCTGCGATGCGCGTAGGCGCTGAGCATGGTTTTCGCATGGTCGAATTCGACGTCAAACTCAGTCGAGATGACATCGCTTTTCTGTTGCACGACGATGACCTGGACCGTACGACAGATGGCCGTGGCCCTGCGGGTGCTCTCCCCTACACCGAGCTCGTGTTATTGGACGCGGGCGGCTGGCATTCACCGGCCTACGCCGGCGAACCTGTAGCCAGTTTTCAGGCCGTGGCCCGCTACGCGATCGCCAACCACATTGCCTGCAACGTCGAAATCAAACCCAGTCCTGGCCGCGAAGCCGAAACCGGCACCGCAGTAGCGTTAGCAGCACGCGCACTTTGGCAGGGCGCCACCGTCGCGCCCTTACTGTCCTCATTTTCCGAAGCCTCGCTGGCCTCGGCCCAGACCGCCGCACCGGAATTGCCCAGGGCCCTGCTGGTCGAACAGGTGCCCGCCGATTGGCGCGAACGTTTGGCCAAGTATGATTGCGTCGCCCTCAACATCAACCAGCGCGACGCCACGCCCGAACTGATCGCAGACGTACACGCAGCGGGCTACCGCATCGCCGCCTGGACCGTCAACGACCCGGCGCGCGCGCAACTGCTGCTATCCTGGGGCATGGATGCCATTTTCACCGACGAGCTGGCCAGTATTCCCCCTATTGCCTGACGACAGGAAATTATTTTGTTTAGTTATCGACACGCTTTCCATGCCGGCAATCATGCCGACGTGTTAAAGCACGCGCTGCTGGTTCAAATGCTGGATTATCTGAACCGCAAGGACAATCCCTATTGGGTCATCGACACCCACGCCGGCGCAGGTTTGTATGCGCTCGATGGCGAATGGGCAAATAAGAACGCGGAGTTTGCCGACGGCATCGGCCGCCTGTGGGACCTGAAGGACCTGCCGCCCCTGTTGGCCGAGTACGTCGCCCAGGTCCGGCGCTATAACCCCAATGGCCGCTTGCGTCACTACCCAGGCTCGCCCTGGCTGACATTAGACGCATTGCGTGACCGCGACCGGCTGCGTTTATTTGAAATGCATCCGACCGAATCTGGCATCTTGGCCAGCAACCTGGAAAAGCTCGACCGCGTAGCGCTGCGTCAAACCACGATTTTCGCGGCAGACGGCTTTGAAGGCATGAAATCGCTGCTGCCCCCGCCCACGCGGCGCGGAATGGTGCTGATCGATCCCTCGTACGAGGACAAGCAGGACTACAAACGCACCCTGAACGCCGTCAAAGAAGGCCTCAAGCGCTTTGCCACCGGCACCTACGCCGTATGGTATCCGCTGGTTCAACGACGCGAGGCCACCGAAATGCCCCGCCATCTCGAGAACCTGCCGATCAAGAACTGGCTGCACGTATCGTTGACGGTAAAACGACCCGCAGCCGATGGGTTCGGCCTGCATGGCAGCGGCATGTTCATCGTGAATCCGCCCTGGACTTTGCATGCCGCGTTGAAAGACACGATGCCAGTCCTGACAAAATTGCTGGCCCAAGACGACCGCGCCACCTACAGTCTGCAGCATCGCACAGACTGATAACCCGCTGGCAATCTAGTGCCGGCCTATGAGAAATCGTTGCTCGAGAGATCTCCTGTTTGCCACCAACGCCAAAGCCCTCGCATGCAGATCACGAACGCTATTCATGGCCGCGCCCGTAGGCGGCCATGAATAGCCGCCCTGCAAGATCTTCGTCCTTGCAGAAATCATCGCCTACGAAGCCTACGTAGACCGCTCGTGCCAGCGACGAGGGAATCAGAGATTTTGCGAGTCGAAGCGGGGCAGTGACCGTGTTGGCGCGCCTCGGAGTCGAGCGAGGGAAACCGAAGGAGCGTAGCGA
>NZ_CBCSJH010000013.1:127134-137379 GCF_965139195.1 Bordetella tumbae
CGCGCAGGCGGCCGACCGACTCCGTGAAGCGCCAACACGGTCACTGCCCCGCTTCGACGTCCAATAGCACTCGCTCCCCGTCCCGCCTGATCACCTCACCGCCGCAACATCCCCCGTAAACTCCCCAACAACAACAAAACAAACAAACTCAAACTCCAGAGCGCATACTCCACCCCGAACACTTCCACCATAGCATCCATGCAACTAGCATAAATCCCAAACAGCCAAGGCACCGCCCCATCCAACCCCGACGCGCTCATGAACTGATCCGCGAACGTCTGATCGCAAGAAAACATATGCGCCGCCACATCATATTGATACCAGGCCGCAGCAATCCCGCCCACACTCAATATGGCCGCCAGCCCCGCGCATAACCTAGCCAGCACCGCCACATTGGCGCCAATCAAAGCAATCACGCCAATAGTGAGATAGATCAAGCGCTGCAACACGCACCACGCGCAAGGCGGCATGTCATACACATGCTGCGACACCAGGGCAACGCCCAACGCACCAAAGCAGAAAATGGCGATCAGCCATAACAGGCGACGAGAAGATTGCATGTAATTAGACCGAGGTAAAAAACATGATGCCGGGCCATACCACTGCCCGGCATCGTTACAGAAAGGACAGGCCGATCATGCGCCGCATCAGGCGTCGCTCGACGAGAATCCCATGTTGAACTGCAGCCCGCCGGTGGACTCATCGCCGCCCGGGTCTCCACGCGATTGGCCCAGGCGCTCGAGGTATTCCGCCGTAATATCGCCGGTCACATACTGACCGTCAAAGCAGGACGACTCAAAACGCGTCAAAGCCGGATTGATATCCGTGACAGCTTGCTGCATATCGCTGAGGTCTTGATAGATCAACCCGTCAGCGCCGATCGTGCGCGCGATTTCCTCGTCTGTACGACCCGTGGCGATCAACTCGCTCTGCGTAGGCATATCGATGCCGTACACGTTCGGGAAGCGCACTGGAGGCGCAGCCGAGGCGAAGTAGACCTTGTTCGCGCCAGCCGCACGCGCCATATCGACGATTTCGCGGCTGGTCGTGCCGCGAACGATGGAATCATCGACCAGCAGCACGTTTTTGCCCTTGAACTCGCTGCCGATCGCATTGAGTTTCTGGCGAACGGATTTACGGCGCACCGCCTGGCCCGGCATGATGAACGTACGGCCCACGTATCGGTTCTTGATCAGGCCTTCGCGATAGTCCAGGCCCAGACGTGCCGCCAACTGCATCGCGGCGGGACGCGACGAATCCGGAATCGGCATCACCACATCGATATCGCCCAGACGCATATTGCGCGCCACCTTGTCGGCCAGGTATTCACCCATACGCAGACGGGCGTCATACACCGACACACCATTGATCATCGAATCGGGACGTGCGAAATACACGTACTCGAAAATACAAGGAACGAGTTGCGGATTGTCAGCGCACTGGCGGCTGACCATGCGGCCGTCCAGATCGACAAAAATCGCCTCGCCCGGCTCGACGTCGCGCACAAACGCAAAACCGCTACCCTCGAGGGCGACGGATTCCGAAGCGACCATCCATTCGGCGCCCTCATCGGTTTCCTGGCGGCCGATACACAGCGGACGAATGCCATGCGGATCGCGGAACGCCAACATGCCATAGCCAGAAATCTGGGCCACGACAGCATAAGCGCCACGCACTCGTTTGTGCACGGCCGATACCGCACGGAACAACGTGTCGTCGTTGAGCGATACGCCGGTAGCGGCCGACTGCAGCTCGTGCGCCAGCACGTTGAGCAGCACCTCGGAATCAGAATTCGTATTGATATGGCGGCGGTCATCGCGATACAGCGACTCGCGCAGCTCGCGCCAGTTGGTCAGATTGCCGTTATGGGCAAAAGTGATGCCGAACGGCGCGTTCACGTAGAACGGTTGGGCTTCTTCTTCGCTGGCGCTGGAGCCCGCCGTGGGGTAGCGCACATGACCGATACCGCTGGTACCGGGCAGCGACCGCATGTTGCGGGTGCGAAAAACATCCCGCACCAGGCCGTGGGCCTTGAACATGTTGAAGTGGCTGCCTTGGGACGACGTCGCAATACCTGCCGCGTCCTGGCCACGATGCTGCAGCAGCAGCAAACCGTCATAGAGCAGCTGGTTGACCGGCCCGCGCCCAATGACCCCGATGATTCCACACATGGTGATTTCCCGTTAAACGAAACTTAGTAGGGCAGCCACGTCGCCAACGACGGGGGCAACCACAACTTGATATGCCTGACGGCCTCGGTGGCCGAATGCGAAAACATGGCGTTTTGCCACCAGGGCTCTTGCGGCAACGGCGTATAGCCGCCCAACGCCACCAATATCAACACAAACAACAAGCCTCGCGCCAAGCCGAACACAGCACCCAGGCCATGATCTGCCGGAGACAAGCCAGTCGTACGGATCAGGGCAGCCAACGTCATATTGAGCAGCCCTACCCCTAGCAATACCAAAATAAACACCGCCGCATACGCAATACCCATACGCAGCATCGGAGTCTCTATATAGGGTTCAATCCAGCCATATACAGAGGGCCCCCACCAGATCGCTGCCACGAAGGCCAATAGAAATGCCATCAAGGACAGGATTTCTTTCAGCAGGCCGCGTACCAACCCCAGCAGACCGGAGGCTGCCAGGATGGCCAACACGACGAAATCGAAACCGGTCACTGGCTGGCAATGAAGCCGTTGTCATAACCCAGCGTGCGCAAGCGTGCCTGAGCGGCCTGGGCCGCCTCACGCGACGGGAATGGCCCCACGCGCAGGCGATACGACTGTTTACCTCCAACGGAAGCTTGTTCGACAAAAGCGTTGGTGACGCCAGCCTGGTGCAATTTGGTACGCCGCGATTGGGCATCGGCCTGGGCGCCATATGAAGCGATCTGCAGGACGAAATTGCCTTTGGCGGCGGGCTTGGGTGCAGCCGGTACGGGGGTATCAGACGGGGAACGCCCCTCCAGCAGGGCCAGGGCCCGAGCACCGTCCTCGTCGCGCGACTGCTGAGGTTTGGGCGGCGTAGCTGGTGGCTTGGTCGCTGGCGGCTTGGGCGGAGTCACCGCGGCAGGCGGCGTCTCGGGCCGCTGGGCGGTGGAAGCAGGCGGCGTCGCAGGCTGCGTGGACACGTCAGGCGGCGTAGGGACAGCCGGCGGCTCTACGGGCGGCGTCGCAGGCGGCGCGACCGCAGTACCCTCCGGCGTGGTACCCGTGGCAGCATTACCCGCGTCGGCCACGGCCGGCGGCGAGACCTGCGGTTGGTACGGCGTATTGCGATCCGGCAAGCGGATAGGAATATCGTCCGCGACGGGTACGGGCTCAGAGTCCAGTACCATCGGCAGCACGATGACAGCTGCGAGCACCAGCGCGACGGCGCCGGCTAACCGCCGGCGAGCACGCCCACGGAGTTCTGCCGCCTGGGCTTCGCTGGATACCGACGGACGCGGTCTAGAGGGCGATGCCTGAGAGGCGGAGTCTTTGCGAGTGAAAAATCCCATGGGCAGGAATTCCTTGCGACCTGACCGGAGCCTGCGCCCCGACTGCCGAAACCTTAAATTTTGCGACCCAGTGCCTGCAAAACCGCGGCAACGGTGAGAAACGAGCCAAACACCACGATTCTATCACCCTCGCCTGCCCGCTCGCGGGCTGCGGCGAATGCGGCAGCGGGGTCTGCGTAGGCCTGCACGGTGGGCGCGTCGGAATCAGCCGGAGCCGCCTCGAGTGCGGACGAGACGTGCTTGGCCAAGTCGTCTCCGCTGCCGCCTCGCGGCCCGGGCAGGCCTGCACAGTACCAGTGATCGATACGCCCCAGCATCTTGGCCAGGACGCCGTCGACGTCCTTGTCATTGAGCATGCCCACGACCGCATGGGTGTAGGGATGAAAACCCATGTTATCCAGATTCTGAGCCAGCACCGCTGCGGCGTGCGGATTATGCGCCACATCCAGGATGATGACGGGCTGCCCAGGCAAAATCTGGAACCGGCCCGGCACCGATGCCTGCAGCAGACCGATACGGACGGCTTGCTGCGGCACAGGCAGGCGGTCACGCACCGACTCCAGCGCAGCCAGCGCGGCCGACGCATTCAGCAATTGGTTTGCGCCCCGCAATGCAGGATAGGCCAGGGCATTGCGGCGCTGGCCTCGGCCGCCATAGGCCCATTGCTGGCGATCCCCGGAATAGTTGAAGTCTTTACCGAACAACCACAGCTCGGCGCCGATCTCTGCGGCGTAGTCCAGCAACGACTGCGGCGGCTGGGGGTCACTGCATATGGCCGGCCGGCCGCTGCGGTAGATATGGGCCTTTTCCCAGCCGATTTTCTCGCGGGTATCGCCCAGCCAGTCGGTATGATCCAGATCGACGCTGGTGACGATGGAGCAATCGGCGTCAATGATATTGACAGCATCCAGGCGCCCCCCGAGGCCGACTTCCAGCACGATGGCATCGAGATTCGACTGTGTAAACAAGCGCAAGATCGCCAGCGTGGTGAACTCGAAATACGTCAGCGTGATCTCGCCACGGGCCGCTTCGACCGCGGCGAACTGCTCGGTCAGCGCGCTGTCGCTGGCGATCTCGCCGTTGACCCGGGCGCGCTCATTGAAATCGATCAGATGCGGCGAGGTGTACAAGCCCACGCGGTAACCGGCGGCCAGCAAAATGGCCTCGAGCATGGCACAGGTCGAGCCCTTGCCGTTGGTGCCGCCGACGACGAATTTGACGCCGTTCAGCTGCAACGCCAGGCGATCCGCCACCTGCTTGACCCGGTCCAACCCCAGATCGATAGCCTTGCTGTGAATGGACTCAAGGTATTGCAGCCACTGAGGCAACGGCGTGGCAGCGTCTAAACGGGGGGCAGACATGAAAATATTCGAAAAAGGCGAAGACGCGGCAGTGTAACAGCCGCGTCGATTGACAGGGGGCATAGCCCCTGTTGGCATTGATGGATTCAGAGCCGGAATGACCGCCGTCGAATGGCGCTCATATTTGCAATGCGGGCCGAGATTTCAGGAGCTCGGCGTAGCGGGCTGCCCTTCCCTCATTGGGCTTTGATTTGTGCCGTTTCCACCCATTTTGCCCATCGCTGAATATCGCCGTCGATATATTTGCCGAATTCGGCCACCCCCATGGCCTGAGGTTGCAGCCCGAGATCGCTCAGCTGTTTGACCATCTCCGGATCAACGAGCGCATGTTTCAGATAGGTACTCATTTTTTCCACCACCGCCTGCGGTGTGCCCGCCGGTGCGGAGATCCCCATCCAACCTTCGACAATAAAGCCGGGATACACACTGGTGGTCGTTTCGATATTCGGCAAATGAGGATTGCGCTCTGTGCCCGTCACCGCGATGGGTTTCAGATTACCGCCTTCGATTTGGCCCTTGGCAGTCAAATAATCAACGAAGGCAAACTGAATCAACCCGCTGCGTAAATCCGTCAAAATCTGCGTCACGTTTTTGTATGCAGCACCCGCAATATCGATCTTTGCATACTGCTTGAGCAAATTCGGTGGCACCTGCGACGACGAACTGTAATAGCCAAAAAACACTTTGCCGGGCTCGCTGCGGGCCTGCTCAACCAATTCCCGCAATGTGTTGATCTTGCTGTCCGGTGAGACAACAGCCACGGTCTGGAATGTGCCTATCATCCCGACATTCACGAAATCCTTGTCGGCATCGTATGGCAGCGTTTTGTAGAGATACCGATTGGCGGATTGAGTGGAATTCGTCGAGAGTAGAAAGGTATACCCGTCTGGCGCCGCATTCTTGACCGCGGCCGTTCCTATCACGCCCCCTGCACCCGGTTTGTCCTGCACGACGACATTATCTACGCCCGCCTTCTGACTGAGATACCTGGCGACCGTACGAGCCGTCAGATCCGCCGCCCCGCCTGCCGCAGACGGCACAATAATGTTGACGGGTTTGCTGCCAGGCCAATCGCTGGCTAGCGCGGACACGGACACACTAGCCAGCATGCATACCGCCGCCAAAGCGGTCAAACTACGTCGATGTACTTTACTCATTGCCTTCTCCTTGTTATGTCGACGTCTACGGTGATCAGCAATGCCCGACACCGAAACAGCGCTGATACCAAACTAGAATCGCCTCTGCACTCTCCTGCCAGTCGGCGCCATACATCATGCAATGCGGTTGGGCCTCGAGCAGCTCGTAATCGATGCCCAGGAACCGGGCAATAGCCAAATCCTGTCCTGCGGGGTGGCGCTCCAGATCGTCCCGGCCCGCCTCCAGGCAGATACCTGGACACACGATACGGTCGGGGTCGACTTGCATACGCAATGTGTAGCGGTCATTCAACACCCGCGGGCTCTCGGCACGCATTCGTGCCATGACGTTTTCCACTCTGAGCTCGTCGGTTGCCCCGAGAAAGCGCCATCGAACCTCGTCTGGATCGGGCACCGCGCGCAACGTATCCTCCGGCAACGCCGGCAATGCCCGGGCACCGGGAAGATTGCCCGGCGGCGATGGCGCCAATAACACCAACCCTTGCGGATTCACGATCATGGCAGCCAGCATGGCCGGGATAGCCCCGACGCTATGCCCCACCAGCACGACCGGCCGGCCCAACGCCTCAATGCAGGCGATGAGTCGATCCGCCAGGAATTCCAGCCCAATATCAGGTGTCATCTCGTCAGCGAGCGAACCATGCCCCGGCAGATCCACCGCATAGCACCCAATGTGACGCTGTGAGAAATAGTCCAAGTAATGGCTGAAACACCACGCACCGTGATAGCCACCAGGCACGAATACCAACGCCGGGCGGTCTGGCAGACCTTCGCATCCCGTATATACCCGGCATCCCGCGAGGTTCGTCGCCGGGCGCGTGTCAAACCCGCTGAAGTCCAGATGATGTGCAAACTGCTGTGTCGAATGATCCATGGCGAGATGGTAGATATCGCCCAAAAATAAGTAAAATTAATTAATATTATTAATCAATAAAATAAACAAATGGCAGACAACGCATTCTCGATTAATCACTACCGCTACTTTCTGTGGGTCGCCGAAACGGGCAGTTTCAGGCTGGCAGCGGAACGTGCGCACCGCTCACAACCGGCGATTTCGCTGGCCATACGAGAAATGGAAGAACGGCTCGGCCAAAAACTGTTTGTGCGGGGCAGCCCGGTCGTGCCGACCGCGTTCGGGATATCTTGCTTAACGCTGGCCCAGCAACTGGTGGATCATGCCGACCAAGTCTCCTCGACGATGGGGAGCATCGCACGCAACGACAGCGGCTTTCTCAGCATGGCTTGTGTGATGTCGGCGGCGACACATTGGATGCCGGGTCTGGTTCGGTCCTATCGCCAGCGCTATCCCAATGTCATGTTGAACATTCGCGATGACAATTCCGAGGGAGTCGAACAGATGCTGTTACGAGGCCAAGCGGAACTGGGCATCTGCAGCACGGTCAGCGACAACTCGGCACTGAGCTTTCAGCCTTTGTTCAAGGATGAATTCGGGCTGGTATGCCATCGCGACCATCCTTTGGCCACGGCCGGTCGGCTGACCTGGAAGGACATCGCCCATCTGCCCCACATCGGAACAGTGGCTCACAGACAACTGGCGAGCTGCCCTCAAGCCGCGTTCTTATCCGAATGCCGGTTGTATATCGCAAACATGCTGACGCTCATCGCCATGCTCAGGCAGCAGATGGGCGTAACTGTGCTGGCTCGTTTGGGGCTGCCGCCAGACCAGAATGAATTGACGTTCGTGCCGCTCGATTCGCCCGGCGTAGAGCGCACCCTGGGGCTACGCATGCGCGCGGATCGCACACTATCGCCCGCAGCCGAATACATGAGGCAATTAGTGTTAGCCGAAATAGGTCATTCGCAGACAGGCTGAGCTCTGCTGGCTGGGGGAAAAGGCCTATTCCGGCAACACTGAACAAGGCGAAGACGGCGATCCAACAATGCAAACACATGCACCGCCTACTTGAGTGCCCCCAGCATCAGGTCGAGGTTTTGCACCGCCGCGCCCGAGGCCCCCTTACCCAGGTTATCGAACACTGCTGTCAACAGAATCTGACCCTGATCAGCATTCGCAAAAACAGCGAGCTCCATGTTGTTGCTGTCATTCAGACGCTCGGGATCCAACCCCTGCGACGCCGAGGATTCGGCCAATGACAATACCCGCACGTATTGCGCGCCCGCGTAATGATCGGCAAGACAAGCGTGCACCGTGTCCGCATTCGCGCCGGCTGGCAACAGGCGCTGCTGTAACGCAATGGTGAGCACGATCCCCTGGCGATAAGCCCCGTACGCCGGCACAAAAACCGGTGGCAATGCCAAACCGGCATAGCGCTGAATCTCCGGGACATGCTTGTGTTGAAGGGACAAGCCATAGACCTGGAATGCGGGCAGATTGCGGGATGGTTGACTGACGGTCTGCCCCTCCCCCTGCGAATCCCCGCCCTCGTACCGCTCGACAGCAGCACGCCCACCGCCGGAATACCCCGATACAGCGTGAATAGCCAACGGATAATCAGGCGGCAGCAATCCGGCCCTCGCCAAGGGCGACAGCAGGCCGATCGCACCCGTAGGGTAACAACCCGGATTCGTGACGCGTTTGGACTGTGCAATCAGCCGCGATTGATCGGCGCTCAATTCCGGAAAACCATAAGTCCAGCCATCCTGTACCCGATGGGCAGAGCTAGCGTCGATAACGCGCACGTCGGGATTTTGCACCAGCGCCACCGCCTCGCGCGCTGCCGCGTCGGGCAGGCACAAAATGGCAATATCGCAGGCATTCAGCGCCTCAGCGCGACGTTGCGGGTCCTTGCGATAAGCCGCCGGCAAGGTGTCAATGACAATATCGTCGCGCCCCTGCAAGCGCGCATGGATCTGCAGGCCCGTTGTGCCCTGGTCGCCGTCAATAAAAACATGAGGGGTGGTCATCGCGATGATTCCGGTGAATAGTCGATGGCGTTATCGTGACTCGGGCCATAAAATTAGAAAAGTTGAATTTAATAATCTTTCTATTCAGAAATTCTGATCAACGAGGCGCCATGCGGGAAATCAACCTGGATCAACTGCGCACGCTCATCACGATTACGGACCAGGGCTCGTTCGCCAAGGCGGCGGCACTGCTGCATCTGGCGCCGCCCACGGTCAGCCTGCACATCAGCGAATTAGAACAGCGCGTGGGCGCGCAATTGCTGTCTCGAACCAAGGGTCATGTACGTCCCACGGCTATCGGCGAGAGCCTGATCGACCATGCACGAAAGCTGTTGGCCGACGTAACGCATGCCCTGGATGACGTGTCACGTCAGGCCCAAGGTCTGGCGGGCCGCGTCCGGCTAGGCGCATCCACCGGGGTCATCGCTCATTTGCTGCCGCGCGCCCTGGCAGCATTGGCGCAATCGCATCCGGCAATAGACGTACAAATCGCAGTCCTGACCTCGCAACAAACCCTCGCACAGTTGAGCGATGGATCGCTCGACATTGGCATCGTCGCCCTGCCTCAAGCCAAGGTTGCCGGCCTGACAATCCAACCGTGGCGGCGTGATCCCGTCGTGGCCTTCCTGCCTGCGGCCTGGCGCGCGCCTGCCCGTATCACCCCTCGTTGGATGGCCGAACGGCCGCTCATCCTGAACGACCCCGGCACGCATCTGTCCAGATTGACCACACAGTGGTTCGCCGACGTCGGCCTGCGCCCTGTTCCCCGCATCGCGTTGAACTACAACGACGCCATCAAAAGCCTGGTCGGCGCAGGCTATGGCGGCACATTATTGCCTCACGAGGCGGGCGCACCATCACCCGATGAACGCATTCTCATGCGGCCCTTGCGGCCAGCCTTGTGGCGGCAATTAGGAGTCGCTTATCGCGAGCAACTGAGCGAGCCTGCTACACGCCATATGTTGGCGGCTTTGTGGGATTTGCAGCTGCAGTGAAATCGAGCTGTTTTGTCAGGTAGTGGCCGCAGACCCGTTGGGCTAGCGAGTCCTCAGACGCAAGCCCCCAAAACGCAGCCAAGCAGATCCTCCAACTAACTCAACGCCACCCCGCCGCATGCCCGGCCCGATCGCTTGAGGTGGGCGCGCAGGGCGGCCGCCGAAAGCAGCACCGCAAGATCTTTCTCTTTACCAATGCGGCGACGAAAAAACGCCAAGCAAGAAGATCGTGCCAGCGGTGCAGAGAATTCTAGTTGCTGCCAGTCGAGCCGAGGCAATCGGCCCGGCCGGGCGCCTCAAAGTCGAGCGAGCAGCCACCGNAGGGAGCGCGAAGGCGCGGAC
>NZ_CBCSJH010000014.1:0-63657 GCF_965139195.1 Bordetella tumbae
GCNCTTGCTGCTGCTGTTGNCGGGCTTGCTGCTGNCGTTGCNCTTGNTGCNGCTGTTGACGATCTTGCTGCTGGCGTTGTTCGTTCTGCCGCTGTTGACGATCTTGCTGCTGGCGTTGTTCGTTCTGCCGCTGTTGACGATCTTGTTGCTGGCGTTGCTCTTGCTGCTGCTGGCGAGCTTGTTGTTGGCGCTGATCTTCCTGCCGCTGTTGGCGATCTTGCTGCTGACGCTGCTCTTGAGCACGTCGCCCGTCATCACCACGGTTGGCATTCTGGTTCTGCTGGAAATCGCGCCGGTCGGGTTGCCCGTTCGGCCGGTGGTCATTGTCGCCTCGTCCCGGTTGCCCCGGACGTTGATCGCCGCGTTGTGAATGATCACGGTCTTCATCGCGTCGCTGATTCTGACGGTCGCGCGCCTCGACAGTGCGACGGTGATCGCGGTCGATTTGCCGTTCCCTGTCGCTGGGACGACGCTGAATACCGTCCCTGCCGCCGTGGTAGCTGATACGACGATTGTCTACGTTGTTGACTACGACCTTGCGGTTGTACACGTTCGTGACGCGGTGCACGTCGATATGGTTGACCTCACGGTTGTAGTAGAAGCGATTACTCTTCCAATAGCCGCCGTGGTATCCCGAGCCAATATAGCCAAAGCCATAATTGATGCCGCCGTAATAGCCTACCTGGCGGCCCCAATAACCCGGGTGCCAGCGGTAGACGTTGCCGACAAAACCCCAATAACCCGGCGTCCAGAGTGCGCCGATGAAAGGCGGCATGATCCAGGCGCCAGGCACCCAGTAGTACCCGCCAGGATTAATCGCCCAATAGCCAGGCGTCCAGATATAACCCGGACCGGGGATCATCGGCTGATCGTAGACCGGCAGCGGCGGTGGCGGCGCGTCCCATGCGTTGACGCCGATGCTGATCGAGACATCGGCCGCTGCAGCCGGTAGAGGTGCGGCCAGCGTGACGAGCAGTGAGCCCGATATCAAGACGCCAGCGGATAGTCGTTTTAATGTATTCATGGTGATCTCCCGTGGGGAAAATCAGTATCTATAGTAGCGAGGGCCGGAGTAGTAATACGGTGACGGTCCCGGTTGAGAATAGTAGCCATGACCACCACGATAGTGGCCGTGCCCGCCGTGATGCGGGACCACAATGCATCCTGCCAGCGTGGTGGCGGCGATGAACAATATGGCGAGGGTTCTCATGATGGTAGCTCCTTTAACGTCGTGCCGGTAATGCACAGACGCGCCTATTTAGGCATAGAGCAAGGGGCCGCGTTCGATTCTGTAATCGTTTAGAAATCACTTAATCGTGACGAATGCGCATATTCGTGACGGAGTGTATGCCGCGCGTGACAATCGGCATCGAGTACCTCTGGAGCCAGCGAAGTACTTGCAAGTGCGCGTAAGCGATGTATCTGCGCCGTGACAGGTGCTGAATGGGTATTTTGTCGTCCTGGGAGCGCAGATTTTCGCATCCTTGTACCGTGATCGGCGCAAGGATGCGGGGCGAATCGATAACCCGAATGGAGAGAGAATCGTTTCGAGGCGATTGCCTGAAACGTCAATCTCAATAGGCGGCCGAAGACGAGGCCGGTGCTGCAGCCGCGGTGCCCGGCGCCTGAAACTGTGCGGCCAAGCGCCGCGCGGCACCCGCATAGACCAAGACATCTACACCCGTGGCGACGAAGGTGCATCCCAGCTCCAGGTAGCGCCGCGCCAATGCCGGGTCCGACGTCAGTATGCCGGCCGCCTTGCCGCTGGCGATGATCGTTTTCATTGCCTGCTCGATGGCGGCTTGTACGGCCGGGTTTTCAGGATGCCCGCGAAAACCCATGGACGCGGCCAGATCTGCCGGGCCGATAAATACGCCGTCTACGCCAGGTACGGCGCAGATGCTTTCCAGGTTGCTCAGGGCCGTGACGGTTTCGGCCTGGACGAGCAGGCAGATTTCGTCGTCGGCGACGTCCAGATAGTCGCTGCGCTGTGCCCAGCGGGAGGCGCGTGCAACGGCGCTGCCGACACCGCGTACGCCCTCGGGGGGATAGCGGGTGGCCGAGACGACGGCCTTGGCTTGTTCGGCGGTGTCCACCATGGGCACGAGGATGCTCTTGGCACCTATGTCCAGAGCCTGTTTGATGATGGCAGTTTCTCCCGCTACGACGCGCACGACGGGCTGCGAAGGGTAGGGGGCGATGGATTGCAGTGCCGCCAGGACGCTGCGCAGATCGTTGGGTGCATGTTCGCCATCGATCAACAGCCAGTCAAAGCCCGCCGTGGCCGAGACCTCGGCCAGATAGGGATCAGCCATGGAAAGCCATAGCCCGATTTGTGCTTGACCGGCGGCCAGGGCGGATTTAAAGGGGTTGTCAGCGGACATGGGGAAAGCGCCTATTTTGCGAAAAAAGGAAACGGGACTGCAATAGTCGCAGAGTATCGGCTCAACTCACAATACCTAAATGCCACGGAACGAATTCGTAGCTGCCCAGGCCGAGCATTTCGCTTTTGGTGCGTTCGCCAGAGGCAGCAGCCAGAATGCGTTCGAAAATCCGCTGACCCATGGCGTCGATGTCGAGCTCACCGTCGAGTACGACACCGCAGTTGATGTCCATATCGTCTTGCAGCCGCGAATACATCGCGGTGTTGCTGGCGAGTTTCAATGTGGGTGCAGGCTTGGAGCCGAACATGGAGCCGCGTCCGGTAGTAAAGCAGATCATGTTTGCGCCGCTGGCGATCTGGCCGGTGACTGCCACCGGGTCGTAGCCTGGGGAATCCATAAATACGAAACCCGGCTTGTCGATGGGTTCTGCGTATTCATAGACCGCTTGCAGGGGAGTCGTGCCGCCCTTCATGGCAGAGCCTAGCGATTTTTCAAAGATATTGGCCAGGCCGCCTTGTTGATTGCCGTGTCCGACCACGCCATTGAATTGGGCATTCTGGCCGGCGGTGTACTTTTCCCACCAGGCGAGGCGATCCAGGAGTTTTTGGCCGACTTCGGGCGTGACGGCGCGGCGGGTCAGCATGTATTCGACGCCATGGATCTCGGGCGTTTCCGACAGAATTGCAGTGCCTCCGTGACGTACCAGAATATCCATGGCAGCCCCCAACGCTGGGTTGGCGGTGATGGCGGAGAAGCCATCTGAGCCGCCGCATTCGAGCCCGATTTTGAGGTGGCTCGCCGAGACGGTCTGACGTTGTGCAGCGTTGGCGGCGGGCAGCATTTCCTCGATGGCGCGGATGCCGGCGGCGATGGTGGCGCGCGTGCCGCCGCTGTCTTGCATGACCAGCGTGCGCAGCCGGGTGTCTGATGCGAGGTTTTGCGATTCCACGAGGGAGGAAACCTGATTGCGCTCGCAGCCCAGTCCCACAATGAGCACGCCGGCCAGGTTCGGATGACGGGCATAGCCGGCCAGTGTGCGCCTGAGCACGTCAAAGTGTTCGCTGGGGGATGACATGCCGCAGCCGCTGGTCTGCGCAAACGCCGCCACGCCATCGACGTTCGGAAACGCGGCCAGACGTTCGGCGGTGAAGTGGTTGGCGATATGGTTGATGACGGTGGCGGAACAGTTGACCGAGGCAATAATGCCGATGAAATTACGGGTGCCGACCCGGCCATCCGGGCGCACGTAGCCCTGAAATGTCGCGCGCTCGTGATCGGGCAAAAGCATGACGGGACGCACGTCTTGGCAGAATGCGGGGTCGCGGTCGAAATCCACCAATGCCAGGTTATGGGTGTGCACATGTTCGCCGGCTTCGATATCGCGTGCCGCGACGCCGATGATGGTGTCGTATTTGCGTATGGGCGTGCCGGCAGGAATGCGGCACGCCGCGATTTTGTGTCCGCCGGGGNCCTGCGCGCGCAGGCGCAGGTCCAGTTCGTCAATGGCCATGCCCAGTGCCAAGGTCTGTTTGGCGATCAAGACATTGTCGTTGGCGTGCAATCGTATCAGAGGAAGGTTATTCACTGCGGCATCAACCTTTTTGCAGCAAGGCTTTGAGTTTCAGGCTGTCTATCAATGCGGTCTCCTGTTGGTAGACCTCTGCCACGTAGGCTTTGTAGTCAGGGCCGTCCAGGTACATGACGGGGGCATCGATGCGGCTGGCAACCTGCTTGAACGTGTCGCTTTCGACAGCGGCGCGGAAAGCCTCGCGCAGCTTGCTTTCGACGTCCGGCGGCAGTCCTTTAGGAGCGCCGACACCATTGGGAGCCTCCACGACGACGTCGTAGCCGAGTTCTTTCAAGGTAGGGGTCTGGTTAAAGCGCGGGGTGCGCTCTGCTCCCCACGTCGCCAGCAGGCGTAGTTTTCCCGACTCGACATGCGGAGCCCAGGAACTGGAGTCCGCGAGCAGGTCGACCTGGCCACCGAGCAGATCCTGCAGCGCCGCCGAGCCGCCTTTGTAGGCGATGGGATTGAATTGCACACCGGCCGCCATGGCGAACTGTTCCATGCCGACGTGGGTCGCGCCGCCCACGCCTGCATGTCCGTAGGTGACGCGGCCGGGGTTGGCTTTGGCGTAAGCGACGACCTCTTGCAGGGATTTAAAGGGTGAGCTGGCCAGTACGGCGATGCCGAACGTCTGGCCGGACGTGCGAGCCAGATAGGTCAAGTCGTTGCGAGGGTCCAATTGCAGCATGCCCAGTTGCGAAAACCGGGTGACGGAGATCGGGATTTGGCCGATGGTGTAGCCGTCAGGTTGAGCCTGTGCTAGGGCCGCGGTGCCGATCATGCCTGAGGCGCCTGCGCGGTTCTCGACGACGATGGAGACGCCCAGCTTGCTGGAGGCCACCTGACACAGTGCCCGCATCGATTGATCCGCTGTACCGCCGACGGGCCACGGACAGATGAACGTGATAGGCCGCGAAGGATAGCTGGCGGCACGGGCTGAAAGTGGGGCGAGCAGGCTGGCTACGCCAGCACAGGCTGCGCCTGCCAGTAACCGGCGGCGCTGGTGGTCCAGGGGGAATGCGGGCTTCATTGGGTCGTCTCCTTGGTTTTTATGCGATCGTCAGCCGGTTGTCGTGGTCTGTGTGGCTTGCTGCGATCGAAGGCCATTTTGTGGGAAGTTTTTATAACGATCCAATAAAATGAGCGCATCTTTAGATAACATAATTGTTATGTAAGGACCGTTTCCCTCAGCCGTTCGATTAACAAAGGCTTTTATCGTCATGGCACATTTGGACCGCGTGTTTCGTTCAAATCTGAAGCTTCGTCATCTGCAGTTGGTCGTGGCACTGGATGAGTTTCGCCATCTAGGGCGAACGGCAGAATTCCTGACCGTCAGCCAGCCCGCAGTGTCTCGCATGTTGTCCGAGGTTGAGTCCATGCTGGGCCTGACTTTGTTTGAACGTTCATCGCGCGGGACCGAGCCTACCCTGGCGGGCGAGCCTGTGGTGCGCTTTGCGCGCAGTGTATTGGCGCAATATGAGCGTACGCGTGACGAGATCGATGCAGCTGCCAGCGGCGCGATGGGCAAGACGCGAGTCGGGGCGATGGCGGTGACAGTGCCTGTGTTGTTGACTCAGGCCATTGAACGTCTAAAGGTCAGGTCCCCGCGCGCGACGGTTCTGGTTGAAGAAGGCGATCTGACCCATTTGCTGCCCAAATTGCGTTTGGGGGAATTGGATTTTTTTGTGGGCCGTTTAGAGCCCGGCTATGCTGCCCCAGATTTGTCTACGGAAGTGTTGTACGAGGAACCGATGGTGGCGGTGGGTGCGAGAAAGAGCGCCATCGCGAAAAAGCGGGCGCCAACCTGGGCGGATATCGCGGCCTTGCCCTGTGTCATGCCACCGCCGTGGGCATCACTGCGTGTCAAACTGGAGCAGCAGTTTCATCGGCACGATGTGACTCCGTCGACCGATTTGATCGAGACATCCTCGTATTTGACGGCACTGGCATGTGTCGGCCAGCGAGGCGCCGTAGGCTTTCTGGCACAGTATGCAGCGCAGTATTTTGAGCAGCAAGGCTTGTGCAGGATCTTGAATATTGCGCTGGAGGTATCGGTGCCGCCGGTGGGGGTGATGACCTTGCGTGAGGCGCAACTCTCTGCGAGCAGCCGGCAGTTGTTGGAATATTTGCGCGAGGTGGCGCAGTCGCTGAAGGCTTAGCTATCTGCCTTGGGAGTTTTTTTCTTGGCGGTTTTTGCAGGGCTTTTGGTGCTTTTCGCCGCTTTGCCCGCACCGCGCTTGGTTTCTTTCGCCGGCGGCTCGCTGCTCATTTGCAGTTGCTCCACCCAGGCCAGCGTATCCAGGTAGCTCAGGAATTGGTGCAAATAACCCGGCGAGACATCGCGCATGTACGCCAGGGCGCGGTGCACCAGATGATTTGAGTTCAGCGGTCCGGCGTTTTCGTGGACTTGCTCTTCGGACTGGCGTACTTGTCGATTCGCGCTGACGCGAGACCACGTCGAACGGAACTCGTCGAGTACTGGAAGCTCCGGATAGCGTTCGCGCAGATTGCCGACGCTAGTGGCAAACGTGCGAGTGTGGTCGGCGGGTGTCAGTGCCGCGAGGTGAGCGAGCAGGCCGGTGAGCGCGCCGTCGCGAGAGGTTGCTGCGCTGGCGGCAGGGGCGGAGGCGGTTGCCGTGGCGCCGGTATTGGCCGCTTTTTCTATGCGTGCGCCATATTGCTGGAGCAATTGCGCCAGCCTCGCGTGCAGTACGCGCTGTGTGTTCTCGTCAGCCAGGCCTGCTGCTCGATTCGCCATGGTCTGGATGAGCTGAAAACGCACTGGGTCCAGACGATCGGCGCCCTGTTCGCGCCAAGCGTCCAGGGTTTGTTGAATGTCGGCAGGCTGGGCGTTACTCACTGGTTGCGGCCCCCGCGTTGGCGGATTTTGGAATCGGCGCGATTTCCACGCGTCGATTGTTGGCGCGGCCTGCTTCGTCTGTGTTGGCAGCGACTGGGCGTTGTTCGCCGAAGGCAGCGGCAAACACGATCTCTGGCGAGATACCGTCATTGATCAGGGCGCGGGTTACAGTCAATGCACGTTGCGCGGAGAGTTCCCAGTTATCGGCAAAGCGTCGATTGTTCTCGTGGATAGGCTGGTCGTCGGTAAAACCGCTCACCATCAAGACCTCGTCGTGCTCTTTCAGATAGGCAGACAGCGGAGCGATCAGGCTTTGCAGGACCTTGCGGCCTTCGGGTTGCAGTTGGTCGGAATTCAGCGCAAACAGCACGCTGCCACTGATACCGATGCGGCCATCTATCAACGTGACCTGGCCCGCGGCCAAGGGGACGGCCAATGCGTGTTCCAGGGCTTCGCGGCGCTGCGTTTCCACCTCGCGCTGCTGGACTTCGGTTTCCAGTTTGCTGGACAGATCCAGTCGCTTTTTGACCTCGGTCTCAAGCTTGGTGGAAAGCTCCAGCTGCATGCCGATGACGCCGACCAGGATCAGCACAAACGCGCCCAGCAGCACCGACATCAAGTCGCCGAATACCGCCCACGCAGGAGCGGAGGGCTCTACGCCCGCGTCGATGTCGTCTTTCATGCCGAGGTTTCGCTATTGGCTGCGGTCTGTTGGGCCGCAAGCAGTTGCAGGTCTTCGATGATCTGTTTCTGCGACATGACGCTCAGATCCACGACTTCGCGAGCCTGTGCGACGTAATAGGCCAACTGCTCGTCGCTGCGCGCCATGGATTTGTCCAGGGCGGCTTCGATGCGTTCCAGGTGTTCGACCAGTTTGTCGTTGGACTGGCTGAAAAGCTGCACCGCGGTGCCAAAGGCTTCGCCCAGGCTGGCGACTTCGACGGCGCTGCCGGTGATGGTTGCGGCAGCGTCGGTCAGTTTGACGGTTTCTGTCTGGGCGGTGTCGGTGAATTGTGATCCGACGCGTTCCAGCAGCTCGGACGAGCTGGAGATGAGCGAATCCACAGCGTCGCGTTGCTGCGTCGAGGCATGATTCACAGCATCCAGCAGGGTGCTGAGGGTTTCCATCAGACGGTTGCGTTCGTCGAGCAATTCGTTGTCGCGGGCCATGCCATCGGACAGTTTTTGACGCAGCTCGGAGATCACCGAGGCGGCGGCGCGAGGAGCCTCGGCGGCCGTTTGCACCAACTGGGCGACTTCGGCAATCGTGTCGCGCGCCTGGGTTTGCGTGTGGGACGACAGTTCCTGTGCGGTTTGGATCAGCGTGTCGCAGATTTCCTGCTGACGGCTGGTCGTCTGGGCGCTGACCTGCTCCCATTCCTGGCGCAGCGCGTAGGCGGTGTTTTCCAGAGACACATTCAACGAGGATGCAATATCGTCGAACGAGTTGTGCAGGGTGGACGCGGTGTTTTCCAGCGTGACGGTCAGGGTGGAGGTCGTGCCTGTCAGCGAGGCGTTCAAGGACGCCGCGGTGTCTTCCATTGAGGCGTTCAGCGCGGTGGAGGTCTTTTCCAGCGAGTCATTCAGCGCAGTCGCGGTGGTCTGCAGCGAGGTGCTCAGTGTGCTGGCTGTGCTTTCCAACGAGGTATTCCAGGTCGATGCGATGTGATCGAGCGTGGCTTTCCAGTTGTCCAGACGTTGTTGGTCCTGAGCAATCAGCTGGGTCTGCAGATCGGCGTGCGATTGGCGCAGTTCCGCGATGACGTCGGCTGCAGCCTTGGGTGCCTCGGAGACGATGTGCAGCAGCTGGGACACTTCGGTAATGGTGTCGCGAGCATGGGCTTGCGTTTGCGAGGTCAGTTCCTGGGCGGTCTGGGCCAGCGTTTCGCGGATGGCTTGCTGGTGCTCGGCGGCCTGCGAACTGGTTTGCGCCCATTCCTGGCGGAGTGCCGACGCGGTGTCTTTGAGCGAGGTGTCCAGCGAGGTGGTGATGCCTTCGATGGACGAGTGCAGTGACTTGGCGGTGTCGCTCAGCGTGGCATTCAGCGTGGAGGCCGTATTTTCGAGGGTGTTGCAGATCAGTTGCTGACGGTCTGCTGTATGCGAGCTTGCCTGCTCCCATTCCTGGCGCAGGGTCGCGACGGTGTCTTTCAACGAGGTGTCCAATGAGGACGACAGACTCTCGAAGGACGTATGCAATGTGGATGCCGTGTCCGCCATCGACGTATGCAGTGCGCCTGCCGTGGTTTCCAGCGAGGTATTCCAGTTTGAGGCGATGTGATCGAGCGAGGCTTTCCAGTTGTCCAGGCGTTGTTGGTCCTGGGAGATCAGTTGGGCCTGCAGGTCGGCGTGAGATTGGCGCAGCTCGGCGATGACGCTGGCCGCTGCCTTGGGGGCTTCGGAAACGGTGTGCAGCAGCTGGGACACTTCGGTAATGGTGTCGCGAGCATGAGCCTGCGTTTGCGCGGTCAGTTCCTGAGCAGTTTGAGCCAGGGTATCGCAGATGAGCTGCTGGCGTTCGGTGGCGTGTGCGCTCGCTTGTTCCCATTCCTGGCGCAGGGTCGAGGTCGCGTCCTTCATTGACGTGCCCAGCGTGGATCCGATGTGATCGAGCGAGGCTTTCCAATTGTCCAGGCGTTGCTGGTCCTGGGCAATCAGTTGGGCCTGCAGGTCGGCGTGCGATTGGCGCAGCTCGGCGATGACGCTGGCTGCTGCCTTGGGGGCTTCGGAAACGGTATGCAGCAGCTGGGACACTTCGGTAATGGTGTCGCGAGCATGAGCCTGAGTTTGCGCGGTCAGTTCCTGGGCAGTGTGGGCCAGGGTGTCGCAGATGGCCTGTTGGCGTTCCACGGCGTGAGCGCTGGCTTGTTGCCATTCCTGGCGCATCGCCGAGGCGGTGTCTTGCAGTGAGGTATCCAGCGACGATGCGATCCCTGCGATCGACGTTTGCAGGGTGGACGCGGTATTTTCCAGCGACGCGTTCAAACCGGAGGCGACCTGGTCGAACGAGGCTTTCCAGGTATCCAGGCGTTGTTGATCGTGCGCGGCCAGTTTGTTTTGCAGCGCTGCATGGGACTGGTCCACGCTGCGCAGCAATGCCGAGGCGTGCTGTTCCAAACTGGCGGTGGCGGCTGTCAGCGCGCGTTGGTTGTCGTCGGCCAGTTTGGTGTTGGCCTGTTGCTGCTGTGACAGGGCTTGATTCCAGATGTCAGCAACAGATGAGGTGGTGGCTTCGAAACGGCCGGACAGGTTGTCCAACTGTTGGCGAACGGCAATGGCGAGGGTGTCCTGCCAGGCGCTGGTTTCACGTGCCAAGCCCGCCAGTGTGGTTTGCACGGCAGGCTGGATGGCTTCGCCGGCCATGCGGGCGCTATCGATGACGCTTTGCTTGAGCGATTGTTCGATGGACGAGGCCAGGCCGGTGTAGGCGGTCTCGGTCTTGCCGTAAAAGGCGTCCTGGCTGGCGGCCAGGCGGTCATGCAAGGCTTGGCTCTGCTTTTCCATGGACGTCATCATGGCTTGCAGGCGTTCGACCAGCAGAGGCATGGCCTCGGCTTGCTGCTGCATCAGTTTGTAGGTCTGTTCGCCATGATGGTTCTGGGAATAGGGCCGCAACGTGGTCGCGATCATGACGTCCAGTTGTTGCGCAGCCTGAATGCGCGAGCGCCGGCAGATCGTGGCCAGCAAACCTAATGCTGCAGAGGTCGCTACGCCGGCGACCGAGGTGCCGAACGCGAAACCCAGGCCCTGGACAGGGGCGGCGAGAGAGGCGCGGATCGCTTGCAGATCGACGGCGCTCTCGAGGGCGACGCCCGTGCCGCGCAAGGTGGCGACCATTCCCAGGAAAGTCCCGAGCATCCCGAGCAGCACCAGCATTCCCACCAGATAGGGAGTCAGTGTGGGGCCGGGCAGGGCGACTCGTTGGCCCTCGATGCGCAAGCGGGTCGCGCCGCGCAGGCTCGGGTGCAACTGGCTAAGCCAGCCATCCAGGCTCGACGGCGCCACGGTCAGGCTGCTGACGGCACGAGACAGCGTGTCTGTGGTCCGTTGATAACGCTGGAGTTCTATGACCCCGGTCAGATAGACGAGACCAATCAGGAAAATGATGGCTAATGCCAGCAGGTTGGTGCCTATGTAACCGGCACCGATCCAGCCTACAACGGCCAGACCGGCCAGGAAAACGACGAGAGAGATGATTGTTCGGGTCATAGGGGTTCGGTCAACTGGCGCGCAGAGCGGCTAGCAAGCCTTCGATCGGTTGTAAACGGATGTCCAGTTCGGCCAGCAACACGCTGCGCATGTCTTTGCGAAACGTGGAGAGCCACAAGGGCACGACGGGCGCGGCCGGTTTATTGGCGCGGTTCGCTGTGTAGCGGGTATTGGCCAGGGGAACGGCGCGCGTCGTGGGCTGGACAGGGGGAGAGGTCGTCGCGGCGGCTTCGGCAGTCGTGGCCGGTGCTGCCGCAAAGCGAGATGATGCAGTATTTTTTGCTGCAGAGGCCTGCGAGGCTGATGTCTGCGGCACGGATTCGCCGGCGGACTGAGCCCCTTCGATAGGGGAGGAGGCGGCGGAGTCTGCCTGGGCGTCATTATTTATTGCGTCGGCGGCCGGGCCAGCNGGCGCGGCCGTTGCCGCCTCGGCGGCTTTCGCCGCGCGCTCTTGGGCTTCTTTTTCGGCTTTCTGAGCGGCTTGGCGCAGGCGTTTGAAGTGCTTTTCCAGCAGGGTGGGCACGGTAGCCAAGAGCCGGCGTTCCTGCAGGCTCAATGAGCGTTCCAGGATAGCGTCCACCATGGCCAGCCGAGCCCGGTCAGGCGTTTGCGCGGCGAGAACGGCTCGCAGGCTGCCGCGTAATTTGGCAATGTTGGTTTCCATCGCCTGCTGGATGGTCTGATAGCGTTTCCGGTAAATCGTGTATTCGAGCAGCGCCTCGTCGGGCGAGACAGGGGCGGCTCGTGGCGCACCGCGTTGAGTCGGCACAAACACGTCCGCCGTATACGCCTTTTCGTCGGCGATGGCGTAGGTCAGCGCTGCGCGCATGCGATCGTATTCCCGCATTTCGGCGCTATCGAGCGACTTTGGATTGGCGGTCACCGCCAACGGACCGCCCTCTAACACAGTAGAAAGGGCGATCGCGTCCGTCCAGCCTAACCAGAGGCTGAGTCGATCTGAGAGCGGTTGGCGGGATTCGGAAACGTCAGCGTCCGTCAGCCGGGCAAGCAGACGGATAAGCGTGGGGCCGCTGACACCTCGCCGGGGTACTTGCACCATACGGCCAGAGTCAAAATCCGGCAGTTTACAGGGTGTGAGGCGGATGGGCACGCGTTGCGGCCTATTTGCACGGTTTTGCCCCCTAAAATCGGTAAAAGTGAACAAATTATGGGCAATCGTGTCGTCAGGCTGGCAGCAATGATTCAGGCTGGCCTGCCGCCTGCGACTGCAGGCACTGCTGCAGGCATCGTGCGGCATCGCTGAGCGCACGGTCATGAGCCCATACCAGGGCCAACACCGGATCGGAAAGTGTCAGGAGGTGGCGGGCCAGCAATCCCTGACGCTGCGCATAGCGCGCCCCCTGGCTTTCGACGATGGCAATACCCAATCCTTCGGCAGCGAGGGCGCAGGCGGCGGACGACTGAGCGACTTCGATCGTGGGCTGAAAGGCCAGGCCGCGCCCCTCGGTGGCCTGCCGGGTAGCGCGACCGGCGGGCACGGCCGCTGCTAGCGCGATGGGGGAGGCTGCCGCGACTTTCTCCAGCGTCAGGTCGGGCAATTCAGCCCAAGGGTGGTCGGCGCGCATGACGGCATACAAGCTCAACGGGCTGAGTTGCTGGCTGGCTACGCGCGTCTGATCGGCAGGGGAGCCAATAATGATGCCCAGATCGATCCGATGGTCTACGGCCATTTCGATGATTTCCAGCGCTGTGCCTGCCCGCACCGTGACGGCGATCGAAGGATGGCGCTCACGCATGCTGGCCAGTGCTGCGGGCAGCAGGCTGGAGGCGGCGATAGCCACAGCGCCCACCGCCAAGCGTGCCTGAGCGCCCTGGCGGATGTCTCCCGCCAGCCGGTCGAC
Source organism: Bordetella tumbae (assembly GCF_965139195.1). Classification (GTDB taxonomy): domain Bacteria; phylum Pseudomonadota; class Gammaproteobacteria; order Burkholderiales; family Burkholderiaceae_B; genus Bordetella_A; species Bordetella_A tumbae. Next base: position 12,883 of record NZ_CBCSJH010000014.1, read on the forward strand.
TGCTTCGATCCCGGCCAGCGCGTTCAAGACTTCAGGTATCAACGTGCGCCCCTGGCTCGTGAGCTGCAGCCGGCGGTTTTCACGGCTAAAGAGCGCAAAGCCGAGACGGATTTCCAGATCGCGCAGCAGGGCGCTGGCTGCAGGCTGCGTCATGTGAGCAGCAGCGGCTGCGGCAGTCACCGTGCCGTGTTGGTACATAGCGCGCAACAAGGTCAGTTCGCGACGGTTTAGCATATGAAATTTGTATGAAATCAGCCAATTTATCTATTTGACCATATGGTAGGCGAGCCAACACAATCCTGCTCATCCTGTTTTGTGAGATGAGCTGCCCGCAAGACCCGCGGTGCTCAGCCCGAGCCGAATCAATGAGCGCTAATACGATTGTGTCTGTCGACTGCATCCCGATGCGGCTGCCTTTTTTTCACTGGAGTCCTCCCCCTTTGTTTGCGGGGCGTCCGCGCGACAAGTTGGACAGCGCACTGGTTCGTGTCCAGACCCAGGACGGTACAGTCGCTTGGGGCGAGTCCTATTGTGTAGAGCCGCGTGCGCTGCAGGCGGTATTCGAGACATTGATTGCGCCGCTGGCATGCGGCAAAGATGCCGCGGACCAGACCCTGTTGCCGCTGATGCAGCGCACGCTGCATAACCTGGGGCGATCGGGGCCTGTCGTGCATGCCCTGGCAGGCCTGGATATTGCGTTATGGGATTTACGCGCCAAGCGCGAGGGCGTTCCTCTCTATGCGCTGCTGGGCGGCAAGCGCCGGGATCGCGTTCGCGCTTACGCGTCTTTGTTGCAGTACTACGGCGATGCGCAACGTTTGCACGAAGTCGTGACGCGCGCTCTGGACGAAGGCTATACCGAAATCAAATTGCATGAGCGCACGGCTGATGCCTTGGGGGCGGCACGAGGCGCAGCAGGCCCGCAGGTTCCCATCATGGTCGATACCAACTGTGCATGGCTGCCAGCCGAAGCCCCTGCCGCCATCGCTGCGATGATGCCGTATGCCCCGTTCTGGATCGAGGAGCCCTTGTGGCCGCCGGAGGACGACCAGGCGTTGATGCAGTTAGGGCGTCAATGTGCGGTGCCTTTGGCCGTGGGGGAAAACGCCAGCAGTGTGTATGCGCTGACGCGTTTGATCGAGCAAGAGGCGGTGGAGTACGTACAACCCAGCGTAATCAAACTGGGCTTCACCGCAGCATGGGGGCTGGCGCAGCAATGCCAGGGAACGTCGGTACGGTGCGCGCCGCAGGTGGCGTTTTTTGGCCCGGGATATTTGGCGAGCTTGCATCTGATCGCCGCGCAACAGGACGAGGTGTCGTTGGAGCGCTTGTACGTAGAGCTCGCGCACGTGCCTTACGGCGAAACGGTGCCGATCAAGGACGGATGGGTCGTTGTGCCCGGTGCGCCGGGGTTGGGAGCAGATCCGGAGCAGGCGCTGGCGCAAGGACAGTATCGGCAATAGACAGCTTGATCGGAACCCGGCGGTGTAGTGCGCAAAACGTGGATGCTCAGTATCGGCGCAGCCCCGTAGATCAATGAAAAGACAGGAGACACCATGAACACATCACGCAGAACATTCATAGCCGGCAGTGCCGCGTTTGCTTTCGGTTCAATGGCAGCGGCATGGGGGCGGCCCGCTTTTGCCGCAGACTATCCCACGGAACCCGTGCGCTTGATCATTCCCTATCCTCCTGGGGCGGCCACGGATACCTTGGGACGGATGGCGGGCCAGACCTATACCCAGACGCTGGGGCAATCGTTCATCGTGGAAAATCGCGGCGGCGGTACGACGATCGGTACGCGCACGCTGGCGACATCCAAGCCGGATGGTTACACGATAGGGATGGTGGATTCGTCCTTCACGATCAATCCGGGATTGTTGGGAGATCGATTGCCTTATGACACGCAGAAAGATTTTGCACCGATTTCGTTGATGGCCACGGCCCCGTTTGTTCTGGTGGTGCATCCCTCTGTGCCTGTTAAAGACTTGGCAGGGTTTATCCGTTTGGCGAAATCCAAGCCGGGCAGCTTGTCGTACGGATCGGCAGGTGTGGGCAGTGGTCCGCACTTGGCTGGGGAGCAATTGCGGCAAGAGGCCAATATTGAAATTTTGCATGTGCCGTATCGCGGTGGCGGTACTGTCTTTACCGATTTACTGGGCGGGCAGATTCAGTTTGCGTTTGCGACCGTGCCGAGCTTGCGTGACCATATTTTGGCGGGGCGCTTGCGGGCATTGGCAGTGACCAGTGATCAACGTTCAACGCAATTGCCTGACGTGCCCACCTTTACGGAGGCCGGACTGCCAGGCGTGAATCTCTCACCCTTGTTCGGCCTGGTTGCGCCGGCGGGAGTACCTGTCGCCGTGATCGACAAATTATCGTCGACGGTCGCAACCTCGATACAGTCCGGCAGTATGCATAAGCAATTGACCGATATGGGCTTTAATCCAGTCGGCAGCTCGCCTGCGGAATTTGCTCAGCGTATCAACACAGAGATCACCAAGTGGCGCGAGTTGATAAAGCGCGGCGGTATTACCGTAGAGTAATCATGGCAGTGCGCCGTCAGTGTTATCTGTACGGCGCACCGTTTTCAACCGTATGACGCGAATCGGCATCGCGTCACGTCAAAGGGTGCCTTGTATCCACCGTTGCAGATTGTCAATGAATATCTGCCGCACCCGGGCAGGATTGCCATCAGAAAAGCCCGCGCTGTGCGGCGAGGCAATGACATTCTGCAAATCCCATATCGGCGATTCGGCAGGCAGCGGCTCGTGGTAGAACACATCCAGAAAGGCCCCAGCGAGCTGGTTGTTCTGTAGAGCCTGAATGAGCGCGGGCTCATCGACCACATGGCCGCGCGCCACATTAATGAGGCAAGCATGCGCGGGCAACATCGCAAGCAGCTCCGCGCTGATGAGGCCACGCGTGGTGTCCGTTAACGGACAGGCCAGAATCAGCCAGGACGTCTCGGGCAGAATGTCACGCAGGCCGTCATAGCGTACGGTGTGCAGGCCGGGGCCGGCCGGCTCGCTCCCGTGTCTGGCGACAGAAACGGTTAATCCCAGCACTTGCAGTAACTGCGCGATACGCTGTCCGATACCGCCCCACCCGACGACGACAGCGCGCTGTCCTTGCAGATCGCGGGGAGTCCGGTCTTTGCCCATCAACGGTTCCCAGGCGTGACGTTGCTGAGCTCGCATCAGTTGCGGCAGTTTTCGGGCTAGCGCCAGCACACCTGTCAGCGCAGTTTGTGCCACGACCGCATCTGATGCGCCGTGCGATGCGGTGACACGGACGCCGCGTTGCTGTTGTTCCTGATAAAAGTCGCGATCCACACCTGCAGAATGCACGTGCATCCATTGCAGATTAGAGGCGGCGCGTACGGCGGTGTAGAAATGCTCGGTCTCGGGCATGATCTCGAATTTGGTCGAGCGCCCCGTGATATCCCGTGAGATAAAGGCAGCCTCGGCGAGGGCTGCCCGTTCCTCGCCGGGATGGCACAACGTTATCGTCTGGCCCAGCGCCGCAATACCTGCAGCGAGGGCTGAGGCTTCCTGTTCCGAGCACAGGACATGCAATGGATGCTTCTGGCTCATTGCGCTTTGGTATCCAGTTTCTCGACGATTTTCTTCCACTTTTCGTATTCGATATGGGTGAATTTTCCGAAGTCTTCCGGCGTGCCGCCTACCGCGATCGCACCTTCATTCAGCATGTCGGCCTTTAGTGTCGGCAACGCGTCGTTCACACCTTTGTTGATGGTGGCGATGACGTCCGCAGGGGTATCCTTGGGTGCAAAGAAACCAAACCATGATCCTGAGTCAAAATCCTTGAAGCCTTTTTCGGCGACGGTGGGTACGTCCGGCAGCGACGCCAGGCGTTGTTGCGTACTGACGGCTAACGCACGTAGCTTGCCTGCGCGTATCTGGCCCATGACAGAAGGTGCGGTCGCGAACATGAAATCCAGTCGACCGGACATGAGATCGTTGAGCGCATCGGCACCTTTATAAGGTACGTGCGTAGCATCCTGTGCATCGATGTGTTGCATCAACAAATGGCTAGACAGGTGTGACGAGGTGCCTACGCCTGTCGATCCATAGTTCAACCCTTTCTTGGATTTGGCATACTTCAAAAAATCTTCGAAAGTCTTGACCGGCAGATTGGGCGGCACGACCAGCACGTTCGGGACGGTAGCAATCTGTACGATGGGAACCAGATCGGTCAAGGGATCATAGTCGAGCTTCATCAACGACGGGTTGACCGCGATCGGCCCCACCGAGTCCACGATGAGCGTATAGCCATCGGGATCAGAGCGCACCACATACTCCGTGCCGATATTACCGCCCGCGCCGGGGCGATTTTCGACGATGAACGATTGCTTCAGTGCTTGCCCAAGTTTCTCGCTGGTGCTGCGAGTGAGTTTGTCCGTGGTTCCTCCGGCAGTGAATGCTACGACCACCTTGACGGGTCGTTCCGGATAGGCAGCTTGCGCGGGCAGTCCCGTGAACAGGGCCAGCATGCCCGCAGCCAACATGGAAATACAGCTTGCTTTCATCGTAGTCTCCTTCTCTTTATCGTTATCGTGCGCGCACTATGACGCGTCAGTCCCGGTAGCTGTTGTCCAGACGATCCAGCTTGCGCAGCAATGCGGGCCATTCCATGACGCCGTAGGGGCGCCGTGTGCCTGGTTGGTAGTTATTCCAGGTTTCCTCTAATACTTCAGGCGAAACCGCCTGCAAGGGTTGTTGCGCAGCCTGTGCAGCCAACTGCGCGCGGCATGCGAGTTCCAGTCGATGCATCCAGTTAAAGGCTTCGCCGACCGTGCGGCCCACCGTGAGGGCACCGTGATTACGCAGAATCAAGGCCTCTCCGTTGCCCAAGTCCTCGATCAGCGAGGCTTGTTCTTTGGTATCCAGCACCACACCCTGATAATCGTGATAGCCGATTTTCAGGAATCGCATTGCCGTTTGCGTGAGCGGAAGCAGCCCGCACGCGAGAGACGAGACGGCCATCGAGGCCCAGCTATGTGTGTGAATGACGCAGTCCACTTCGTGACGCGCCCCATGGATGGCGCTGTGGATGACATAGCCGGCTTTGTTGATGCCGTAGTTCAAATCACCAAAATCCGGTTTGGACAGAATATTGCCGGCCAGGTCGACCTTGATGAGGCTGGAGGCAGTGATTTCCTCGTACATCATGCCGTACGGATTGATGAGGAAAGCGCCGTCTTCATCCGGTACGCGGGCGGAAATATGGTTCGCCATCATATCGGCCATGCCGTAGAGCTCGACCAGACGGTAACAGGCGGCCAGATCGACGCGGGCTTTCCATTCCGCTTCGCTGCAGTGGGATTTCATCGACGGGATATGGATTCGACCTGTATGAGACATGTGCTTCTCGTGGTTGACGGGTTGTCGTGCATTCATTCCTGAGCGGCTAATAATGTGGCCGGACACAGATGGATGCTGAGTATCCAGAGAGTCTGACGGGTTCTGCCGACCCACGCATTAGGTTGGTGCAAAGAGGGCTTCGGTTTTTTCGAACACGCTATACTGGTTGAATCGGTTGATCGGTCCCTCATTTCCAGGTTTCTCATGGAACTCAGACAATTGCGTTCTTTCGTTCGGGTGGTGGAACTCAACAGCATGGGACGCGCCGCGGTGGAACTGGGTTTGGCGACTTCTACGCTGAGCCAGCAGATCAGCATGCTGGAAAGCGAGTTGTGCACGCGTTTATTGCAGCGCAGGCCGACGGGGGTTTATCCGACCGATGCCGGATTGGATTTCTGGCACCAGGCGCAAGTCATTCTTAAACAGGTCGATATCGCGGCGTCTGTGGCACAGAAAGGCAGGCTGTCCGGCCAAGTGACCGTCGGGATGACCGGGTCCACTGCGACCATGTTGGCCTTGCCCTTTGTGCAAGCGATGCGCGAGAGTTATCCCACAGTCAATGTGCGCCTGATCGAAGGCCTGACCAGCAATCTGCAGGTGATGCTTAACTCGAGGCAGCTCGATCTCGCTGTCGTTTTTGGAGGGATCGAAGCAAAACGCTGGAGCGTCATCCCGTTGGCCGAAGAGCGCCTGTTCATTATCGGCAGGCCCAATCTGGCAGGATGGCCCGCCTGTAGTAACGCTGACGGGATCAGGCTCAGCGCCATCGAGCGGCTGCCCCTCATCCTGCCGGGCCCCGGGCATGCTTTGCGTTCGCTGGTCGATGAGGGTTTTCGGACTGACGGTGCGACGCCGAATGTGATTCTCGAAATCGACGGCGCCCATACCTTGATGAGGGCAGTGCGGGCAGGGGTGGGCGCTAGCGTCCAGCCAGGTTCGTTGTTGTCGAGCCAGGCTGGTTTTCCTTCTTTTGGTTATGGCAAGGACGATGACCTGTCTGTCATTCCCGTCGCAGGCAGCCGTATGGCGCGTAAATGTTTTTTGGTCAGCCTGTCTGATGATGAGCTGTCACCCGCCGGACTCGCAGCGCGCGTGATGTTGACCCGCATGGCGAGAACGTTCGCAGAGCAGGGGATATGGCTGGGGGCGACCACCAGCATCTGTTCGCCCTAAAAGGCAGCTCGCCCAGACCCTAGGCATTGAAAGGTTGCCGCAGTACGCTGTCGCTTATAGATCGTCTGTGTGTTTTTCAATTTCTTCAGCAAGGAAATCTCGAATGAAATACCGTCGTCTCGGTACCAGCAATTTGCGTGTTTCCCCGTTGTGCCTGGGAACTATGATGTTTGGCGAGCAAACGCCCTTTGACGAGGCGCAGCGTATTGTGGCCTCGGCTCGTGAGGCGGGGATCAATTTCATTGATACTGCCGACGTCTATAACGGCGGACGATCGGAAGAGGTTGTCGGCAAGTTGCTGAGCGGACAGCGCCATGACTGGATCCTGGCTACCAAAATGGGGAATGCCGTCGCCAAAGCCCCGAACCGGTCGCATTATTCCCGTCAGTGGGTTGTACAAAGCGTGGACTCGAGCCTGGCTCGTCTAGCCACTGACTATATTGATATTTTGTACATGCACCGCGATTTCCACGAGGAAAACCTCGAAGAGGCAATCCGCGCGTTGGGTGATTTGATTCGCGCCGGGAAACTGCGCAGTTTTGGCCTGTCGAATTTCCGCGGCTGGCGGATCGCCGAAGTCGTTCGTTTGTGCCGCGAGCTCGGTGTGCCTCAGCCAGTGGTGTGCCAGCCCTACTACAACATGTTGAACCGGGGCCCGGAAGTCGAGATTTTGCCAGCCTGCGGCCATTATGGGTTGGGCGTGGTTCCATACAGCCCCATCGCCCGCGGCGTGTTGACGGGCAAATATGCGCCGGGTCAACAGCCCGCAGCGGATACCCGCGCCGGCCGTGGGGACAAGCGCATCATGGACACCGAGTTTCGCGAGGAGTCGCTGAAAATCGCGGCTGAATTGACAGCCTATGCCGAAGGGCGAGGCGTCAAACCAGGTCAACTGGCCACGGCATGGGTGTTGGCCAATCCCTTGATTTCCGCCGTCATCGCCGGCCCGCGTACGCTGGCCCAGATGCAGGATTACTACGCCGCCGTGGATCTGGAGATCACGCCTGAGGAGGAATCCATGGTCAATGCATGGGTGACACCTGGCCATGCCTCGACACCGGGTTATAGCGATCCCAGCTACCCGTTCTACGGCAGGCCCGTCGCCGTCGCGGACAAGGCGGCGTAGGCGTCACTGAACGAGATGTGCACGGCACCTCATGTAGAGGTAACCTGAAGGGGACCGGCATGGATCCGGTCCCGATAGGATTTTGGTTGATGTTTCTGTGGTGTCGCTCACGCACCACATCAAAAATGTTGAGTCACGCGGCCTGATCGCGATTCGCCCCGACCGGCTTGAAATACGCCAACTCGCCGCTACATACCTAGTATGGTTAAGAGGGCAAGCTCATGAGATCGCGAGATTTTTCATCCTGGATCTGGGGCGATGCACTATCGCTGCTAGAACACGCCGAGCGCCTGCATCGTCAGTTGCTGCGCGCCGGCCCCGCGGATGCACCCCACTGGGAACCCCCGGTGGACATCATTGAAACCGCTACTGCCGTCATGGTCTATGTGGCGCTGCCGGGTGTGCCGTCTGACACGCTCGTGGTGGCGTTCGATCCTGGCGGCATTACGGTGTCGGGCGCGCGCCCCATGCCGTGTGCGGCCAACGCCCGCATTCATCGATTTGAAATTCCCTACGGCCGTTTCCGCCGCCGCATCGCGTTGCCGCTGCATGCGCTGGAACCCGAATCCTCTACCTTGGCAGATGGCTGCCTGGTTTTGACGCTGAACAAAGTAAGGGAGGCTCCATGAGCGACACCCGCATTCTGCCCGACGACGCACGTATCATCATTCCGTTGCGCGACGCGGTGCTATTTCCCGGCGTACTGTCGCCTGTGACAGTGCGGCGCGAGTCTTCCATTGCTGCGGCTCAAGAGGCCGTCAAAACCGAGCGCCCCGTCGGGTTCCTCCTGCAGCGCGATCCGTCCAAGAACGACGTTGGGCCGAATGACTTGTGCTGGGTAGGCACCGAAGGGCCGATCGCCCGGTACATTACGGGCCAGGAAGGCGCGCATCACCTGCTGGTGCAGGGGCAGTCGCGTTTTCGCGTGCTGGAGTTCCTGGAGGGGTGGCCGTACATGGTGGCCCGTGTCGCCGAGGTCGCAGAGGCCGAAGCGCAGGACAGCCAGACCGAGGCACGGTTCCTGCAATTGAAAGAGCAGGCGATCGAGGCCATTGCGCTGTTGCCCAATGTGCCCGACGAGTTGGTGGGTGTCGTGCGCAGCATTGAGTCTCCAGGCTTGCTGGCCGATATGGTCACCCACATGATCGACATCAAGCCCGAGCAAAAACAGGACATCCTGGAAACGTTCGACTTGTCGCGCCGCCTGGATAAATCCATCGAACTGCTGTCCGGGCGTGTCGAGGTATTGCGGCTGTCCAAAGAAATCGGCGACCGTACTCGCGCGCAATTCGATGAGCGTCAGCGCGAGACGGTGCTGCGCGAGCAACTGCGTCAGATTCAGAAAGAGCTGGGCGAGGTCGATGACAGCGCGGCGGAAGTCGCACGCCTGAAAGAAAGCATCGAAGCAGCGGGCATGCCCGATGAGGTGCTGAGCCACGCGCGCAAGGAACTGGGCCGTCTGCAACGCATGGGCGAGGCCAGCGGCGAGTCGGCCATGCTGCGCACCTACCTGGAGTGGCTGACCGAGCTACCCTGGAAGCAGTCGCCGCAGCCACCCATTGACTTGACCGAGGCGCGCAAAATCCTGGACGAAGACCATTTCGGCCTGGACAAAATCAAGCGTCGTATCCTGGAATACCTGGCGGTACGTAAACTCAACCCGCAGGGCCGCAGCCCGATTCTGTGTTTTGCCGGGCCTCCGGGTGTGGGCAAGACCTCGCTGGGGCAATCCATCGCACGGGCGACCGGGCGCGCTTTTCAGCGGGTGGCGCTGGGTGGTGTCCATGACGAGGCGGAAATCCGCGGGCATCGCCGCACCTATCTGGGCGCCTTGCCGGGCAACATCATCCAGGCCATGCGGCGTGCAGGCACGAATAATGCGGTCGTGATGCTGGATGAGATCGACAAGCTCGGCGCCGGTGGATTTCATGGCGATCCGGGCAGCGCTTTGCTGGAGGTGCTGGACCCCGAGCAGAATCACAAATTCCGCGACAACTACCTGGGCGTGGATTTCGATCTGTCGCACGTGATGTTCATTTGCACGGCGAACATGCTGGACACGATTCCAGGGCCGCTGCGCGATCGTATGGAAATCATTCAACTTCCTGGCTATACGGAAGAAGAAAAAATCCAGATCGCCCGCCGGTATCTGGTCGCGCGTCAGTTGGAAGCCAATGGGCTCAAGCCCGAGCAAGCCGAATTGACGGATGCAGCTTTGTCCTCCATCGTGGGCGACTACACCCGCGAGGCGGGCGTACGCCAGCTCGAACGCGAGGTCGGTGCGACGCTGCGTCATGCCGCCATGCAGGTGGCGGCGGGCAAGGCCGAGCATATCGTGATCGATGCTCCCGATCTGCCTGCAATTCTGGGTGCCCATCGTTTCGAGAACGAAGTTGCCTTGCGCACCAGCGTGCCGGGCGTGGCCACAGGTTTGGCCTGGACGCCGGTGGGCGGCGATATCCTCTTCATCGAGGCGAGCAAAACCCCGGGTGCGGGCCGCTTGATTTTGACCGGCCAACTGGGCGACGTGATGAAGGAATCCGCGCAGACCGCGCTGACGCTGGCCAAAATCTGGAGCGGCGATTCGCTGGAAAAAATCGACGTGCACATCCACGTGCCGGCTGGCGCTACGCCTAAAGACGGCCCTAGCGCGGGCGTTGCTATGTTCTTGGCGTTGGCCTCGCTGCTGTCCGGCAGGCCCGTGCGTTCGGATATCGCGATGACGGGTGAAGTCAGCCTGCGCGGTCTGGTGTTGCCTATCGGCGGCGTAAAGGAAAAGACCCTGGCTGCATTGCGCGCGGGGATCACGACGGTGATGATTCCTCGACGCAATGAAAAGGATCTGGACGATGTGCCCGCCGAAGCGCGTCAAAAACTGAAGTTCCTGCTGCTGGACCGGATAGAGGATGCCATCCGCTATGCGATCGATGGGCAGGAAACTCAGGCGCCGGTGGCAGAGCCTCAGGCGGCAGCGGGCTAGTGGGAATGGTCGCCGCGGCGGACTCCTGACGGAGTTTCCCGCGGCGAATGCCTGCGTTGTGCCCGTTATTTCGGGATAACACCGCAGGCGATACGGCCTGCGCCGCCTCCCAGCGGTTTGGGATGATCGCTGTGATTATCGCCGCCCGCATGCACCATCAATGCGCGTCCCTGGACCTCTGACAGTTTCAGGCGGGGAGCCAACACTGGCGTGGTCGCGGTGCCATCGGCACCGACATACAGCGCGGGCAAGTCGCCGCGATGGCCGCCGTCGTCCCAGGGCGTACTGTGTTTCTTGGTACCGTCCGGGTCGTAGTGCCCCCCAGCGCCGCCCGCAGGCACGGTCTTGCCGTCTTGTTGCGTAGCGTCGCAACTGCCTTTCTCGTGCACATGAAATCCATGCACACCCGGCGGCAAGTCTTTCAGGTTGGGCGTCAGTACCAGACCGTACTTACTATCGGCCAGGCTGACGGAGCCAATTTCCTGGCCCGGGCCTTTGTCCGTGGCCAGGTGGAGCGGTACCGTGACATCGGCGTAGGCGTTGGCCGCCAGACCGAATAAACCTGCCAGTAACGTGACCTTCAGATGACGCTTCATAACTCCTCCGTATAGGCATGCGCGGGAGTTTGAACGGCCAGCTCCCGAATCATGTGAAACGAATAACTAGGTTACACCTCTGCATAGGGAACTGAGGAAGTTTCCCTGTTACTAATGTCATCGTACCGTCAATGGCCCGTCAACGAAACCGGCGCGGGCCATTGACGTGGATTACACATTAACGAGGCGTATTCATGCAACTCAGCAACATTCTAAATTCGATCATGACCGCCTTTTGGTCTGATACTTCAGAACCAAGCAACGAAGAGCCTTCTAGCCTTTATGGCGATCACATGACATCGGATACGCACGGTGCCGATATCGCTACGGAGAGCAGTGGTGATGAGCCCATCCTGCCGACGAATGCCGTAAATGCACTAGTTCAAGCTGCCATCCATACAGAGGACGCTGCCCACCAGGCACTCGCCGGTCATGAAAATGCGCAGGCTAACGCTGGCGCGCTGCTGGTGGCGGCTACGAACCCTGACGTCCCCGCTGTCCACCAGGCACTTGCCGGTCATGAAAATGCACAGGCTAACTTTGGCGCGCTGCTGGCGGCGGCTGCGAACCCTGGCGTCCTCGCTGTCCACCCGGCACTCTTCCCTACGCCAGAGAATGCCAGAGCGGGATAACGATTCCGTTTCTCGGTAGCAAAATATCCGCAGTTGTTCCTGGGGTATGGCACATCGCTATCCCCAGGAAGTTTTTTCGTACAGTATGGCGAGATCAAGATGCCGTTGCCATAGTCGATTGGGCTGCGGTATCGGGAATCAGCCGTTTCCCCAAACTGATGACATCGTCCTGTTTGAAAGCCAGCTTTTCATAGAACGACACCACCGCCGTATTGCCGCCGCGTACCAGCAGATTGATTTTGGGGCAGCCCAGGGCAAGCAGCCGCTGCTCGATTTCCTGCATCAATGCCGCGGCGTAGCCGCGCCGCTGATAATCGGGCGCTACAGCTAGATAATTCACCCAGCCACGATGGCCGTCATAGCCGCCCATGACGGCCGCCACGAGGGTATTGCCCACTGTGCCCACCAGAAACATTTCGGGTTGCACGGTGAGCTTGCGAGCGATGTCCTTATAGGGATCATTCCACGGCCGCGTCAGGCCGCAGTCTGTCCATAATTGCACAACGGCATCCGCGTCAGCGGGCTGGTATGTACGGATTGAAAACTCGGTCGGATTCACGCTTTGTTCCTTCAGGGTTGAAAAACAAAGGCCGTGGGATACCGCGGGGGCGAGGAAACGTAATACGCAACAAAAAGGCCACGCGGTATCGTGGCCTTTGAGGGGAACACCAATTACGGTGTCGGGACAAGACAAAGCCACTCAACGAAATCGTCGAGTCGTTCGTCGCGAATGCGGGTGGCAGAAGCAGGCATACGTGTTGTCCATGGGTAAGAGCATACCGGAAGTCCGCTTGTTTGCAAAAGCGCCACTGCTGTCCCGTTGTTTCTACAATAATATCCATATCGACAACACCTGGAGCAGGGGCATCGGATGGACGCAGAATTTTGGCTGGAACGCTGGCGTGATGGGCGCACGCACTTTCATCAGACGCGCGTGACGCCGCTGTTGGCGAAATATTGGCCAGCGTTGGAATTGCCGGCAGGCAGCAAAGTGCTGGTGCCGCTGAGCGGGAAATCGCTGGATATGGTGTGGCTGGCCGAGCAGGGGCATCAAGTATTGGGTGTCGAATTGTCGTCGCTGGCCGTGGAGCAGTTTTTCGCGGAAAACAATCTGACCCCCTCGGTGCGCGAAGCGGACCAAGGGATGTATTACGCCGCCGGCAGTATCGAGATTTATTGCGGCGATATTTTTGCGTTGGGTGCTGATGTGCTCGGCGAATGCGTGGGCGCCTATGACCGGGCGGCACTGGTGGCGTTGCCTGAGGATATGCGCGAACGCTACGCGAAGCACGTCTACGGACAGTTATCCGACGCGTATCGTGGCCTGTTGATTACCTTGGACTACGATCAAAGTCAGATGGAGGGGCCGCCATTCTCAGTCGGCGATGATGAGGTGCAGGTCATCTATGCCGGGCACTCGGATGCGACGCTGATCGATCGGCGCGATATTCTGGACAAAGAACCAAAATTCAAAGAGCGCGGCTTGGCGAGACTGGATACGTTGGTATATCGGTTGCAGCGGCGGAGGTGATTCATGAGCGTTCGCATCGTGCGGTTGGGTTCCCCGCGCCTGGAGGGTGAGGGGCTGCGTATCGGGACCGTGCGGCGTCCGCCGCGTGGCGTGCCCAAGGCCGAGTTCGCCAGCCGCAACTATTACGATGTCTGGCTGCCTACGCTGTCTCCTAGCCCAGAGCTGGTCACGCAGGCACTGGCCGTAACAACGGACGCACAATGGCGCACGGTCGCCCGCAAGATGCGCACTGAACTGGATCATGGCGATGCGGCCAAGGTGCTGGACGTATTGGCGGCGTTGTCGTCGACCACGGATTTTTCCGTGGGATGTTATTGCGAAGACGAAAATCGCTGCCACCGCAGTGTGTTACGCCAATTGTTGGCCGATCGAGGCGCGGTATTTGTTTAGGCCAGTTTTTACTGTTTCATTCTGCTGTGTCGCAACGTCCGTTTTCGCGGATGTGGCGTCCTTGCTTGCCCGAGAGTTTGAAGGGCATGTCTCCGAGTTGTGTAAAAAATAATGACCACAACACCTCGTTCAGTATGGAACTGAGGGAACGCTCCTGTTACTAATGCGCGTATTGCTAATGACTGGGCCATAACGCTAGGCCGAGGCTTTTAGCGTCGAGACACATCAACGAGGAGCATTCATGGAACTTGGCATCGGTGTCAATAGAAGTAATCCTGGTCTTTCGGAGGCAATTTCAGAAATGCCCGCTTCCGAGATGTCCATAGACAAAGAGACTAAGGACGCTAAAGTTACGATAACCAAGCTCATAGAGTCCAACGATAAAGAAGCAATTCAGGGTTTTTTCTCCAAGCCTCATTCAGTCGAGCTGATAGCAGGGCTGGCGGAAAAGGGAGAACTGCTGCATCGAGCTGCCGATCTGGGGCATGCGGACATGATAGAACTCCTGGTCCGGAATCTGCCGCCACAAGCCCTCAATGCGCGAAATCAAGATGGCAGTACGCCTTTGATATTGGCTGCAAAACACGGAAACGTGGACGTGGTCAAGACATTGCTGACAGCTGGCGCGTCTCCTGATATGCAAGACAATCGGGGGCTTACGGCGCTCATATATGCAGCGCTTTCTGGTGCGCTGGAAGTGATAAAAATGCTTTTAGGCTACGCATCGGCCGGCGATGTAGCGCGCTCGGCTCCGGCTGCGGATATTCATGCACAGGATAATGAGGGAAAAAACGCTCTCATGAGAGCGTTGGAAAATAAACACTTCGATGTGGCGGCGCTGCTGCTTGAAAATAAGGCAGACGTTCACGCCAGGGCGAAAGACGGGGCTACGGCAGGTATGCTGGCGGCTCTGAGTGGCCACATCGTTGCCATAAACCTGTTGGCCAAGTATGGTGCTAATTTTAACGACGAGGATTCGATTGGCCGCACGGCGCTGGCGTATGCCGCAGACTCGCCTAAGGAATCTATTGACGGCGTTGTCCAAGCATTGCTCAAGAATAACGCCGACATTAATTTTAAAAACGAGGCGGGAAATACCCCGTTGATAGCAGCCTTTGATAATAGATCCGAGGGTTTGCTCTCACTCATTAAAGTCGGAGCCGACGTCAATGCGCAACGAGCGAATGGCGATACGTTATTGATAGACGCAGCGCGAGATAACGATTTCGAAAGGGTAAAGTTCCTGACGGAAAATGGCGCTGACGTTAACAAGGCGGGAAATTATAGAAAAACTCCGCTAATGCACGCGCTACCTGAGGAGAATGGGAAATTAGTGAAGTTCCTTTTGGATAAGGGAGCAAATATCCAAGCCATGGATAGGGGCGGAAAGTCTGTATACCAATATGCGCCTGTAAACAGGGACGAGACAAGCCCTATGTTGGACCTGGTGAGAAAGTATAAGCCGACGGCAAAGGAAGGATCGTAGACATCTTTTGTAGTGAGCTCGTGGCTCTCTCTGTTGACGTTGCAGCAGAGAGCCACGCATAAAAATGCCGTTGGCATGCATGCTTGGCAACGTGTTCCAGAAACGCAGGGCGGCCGTGCTGTGGGTTCGCTTCGCAGCAGTTGCAGCACCGCAGCAAGAAATAATGCTGTACGTATAGAAACAAAACTGCAAGATTCTGGCGCGGCGAGGGCGCTACGATTTCGGACTTTCGGCAACACCCAATCTACGCACGTTGATATGGGAGCGCGGATGCGTCCAGCACTGGGCAAGCTCAAAACCCGGATTGCCACTGGGGTGGGTTCTACCGTGGCGGTCTGCACGGCGACGGTCTACACCATCATGGGTGCGGGGGCCGTTGCGCCCGTGACGCAGTATCAAGCAGGCGCGCAAATCGATGCGGGCCGCTGGCAGGTGGTGCCGCATCGCGCGTGGATCAGCAAGGCAGAACGCGTCTATGGCGTCCGAGTGCAGCCGGGGCAACAGGCCCTGGTCGTGGAAGTCGATTTGAATAATCGTTCGGCGTCTTCGAGCCGTGCGTATGACGACACGCTCAAACCCAAATGGCCGGCGGGCGCCAAACCCGAGAACCCCGACGTGGCGCTGTTGCGTGATGGGAAACTGATTCCTCTGCTGCATCCTGGCATGCCTGAACGCGTGGCCTATGTCTGGGTCTTGTCCGGCTCGGTTGCGCTACCGGAAAAAATGCCGATAGAGGTTATCGCACAGACCTATAAACGTGTCGATAACCTCTACGGCACGCCCTTGTGGACCAATCCTAAAGTGATCGGGCAATTCACGCTGCCGGTGGACACCGCTACGGCACCGGCCACTAGCACGCCACCTGCCGCAGCAGCCACTCGCACGCTACCCGCCGCTGCGCGCACTGCCGGCTCGACGGAGCGAGCCTCGTGAAGCGGCGCCTGGCGACTTTGGCGTTGATTCTGATCGCCGCTGCCGTACTGTTCGCGATGCAGCGAACGACGCCGCGTTATGACGAGTTGACCGGCGCGATCCCGGTGCGCGCCGGCATGCACCAGACCGCGTCGACGCGGCTGTTCGATATCGAGGTGCAGCGCGTGCAATTTGCCCGGAAAATCGCGTATCGGTATATCGGTAAAGACGTGGTCCTTACGACATCGGGTCTGTGGGCGATTGTGACTGCCTCCCTGACGGCGCGCTCGGAATCCGTGTCTATCACGAGAGGTTTTTGGGACGGGCCGCAGGGGCTGCGCTACGAGCAATCCGATCGCGCCGTGAATCCGCCCCATATGACGCCCATCAGGTTGGATCCGGGCCTGTCCACACTCGGCCGTTTTCTGTTCGAGGTCCGGCCGGATCAGGTGGGCGATGCGACCTTGGTCGTGTGGCCGTCAGGGCTGCCGCCGCGCCTGGATGCCGAGGCCCATATCGCGTTGGACGACCTGCCCTGGGCAGCGGATGGCGCGTTGGAAGTGACAGATCTCGTGTCTCTCAATCGATTGGACGGAGCGCAGCCATGAATGGGCGCACCGATAGTCCGATGGATGTCGATGAAAAGCGCTGGCGCCGCCGCGGTCTTTACGCATTGATTGTGCTGCTGCCTCTGTTTATCGGCGTGACTGCCTATGAGTCGATCAGTACATGGTGGTTGAGCCGGGATCGTCTGGCCCAAGATGTCGCCATCAATGGCAGCGGCGATTTCGGGGGCTCGCAATGGAAACTGAGTAAATTCCGCATGGTGCCGGTCCCTGCCGGTAAAGACATTCCCGAGGGGGCCATGGGGATGTTGGCAGAATTCGAGGTACAGGTGCAGGACGCGGATCTGGCCAAGAACTGGCGGGACTGTGCTATTTCCCTGGAAAGCCCCGATGGCCGGCGTTGGGGGGCGACAGAAGCCATGCGCCTGCCTCGCTCGCAAGCGCGGCCTTGCACGGCGACGATCTATATGTCGGGTGCAAAGTCTGGCTCTACCGTGCGCGTGCGCGAGGCGTTTCTCGCGCCCCGAGATGTGGCCGATTCGCTCCGGGTAGTGGTGACGCTACAGCCGCAGCAGCCCCGCTATCTACGTTTTGCGCAGCCACCGCAGTTGATGCAGGTCAACCCGCCTGATAATCAGAAATAGACCTGGGCATTCAGGCTGACGGTGCGCGACGGCGAGGGCAGGATGCTGTTTTCTCCCACGTAGTACCAGTAGCGGCGATTGGTCAGGTTATCGATGGCTGCGCGCAGCACCACGTTTTTGGTGGCGATTCGCGTACGGTATACCGCGCCCAGATCTACGGTGTAATAGCTGGGCACGGTCAGATCATTGGCCGAATCGAGATTGGACGACCCCACGTATTTCACGCCGGCGGCGACGCTGAGCCCCGGCAGGGCGGGCAGGGCATAAGCAACTTGACCCGATGCGATAAAGCGCGCGGAGCCCGGCAGGCGATTGCCCTCCAAGGCGGCGTTGCCGGTCTGGTATTTTGCGCTCAGCCACATGGCGTTGGCCTGGATATCCCAGTCGTGTGCCACACGGACATTGCCGGCGAGTTCCAGGCCTTGGATGCGGCCCTCGCCATCCTGCACATATTCATTGGCGTTATTGACATAGCCGGTTCCGCGTTCGATGCGGAACAGCGCCGCGGAAGCGCCCCAATCGCTTTGCGCCGTCTTGACGCCGAATTCGTACTGCTTGCTCTTGAGCGGTGCCAGCGTGGCACCCGCATTCGCATACTGACTGCCTACTGTGCTGCCCTGTTCCAAGGATTCGACATAGCTGGCGTACACCGTGGTTCCTGCCGCGGGCTTGTACATCAACGCGAAAGTCGGTGTGAGAGGATGTTTTTTATAGGCCTCGCCTGCAACCCCTGCGGCATTGAAACTGCGCTGGCGATACGAGATATAGCGCGCGCCGGCCAATAACGACCAATGCTCGCCTATGCTGATCGTATCGCTGGCAAACAAGGCATCCTGATCGAATTCCGCGCCGCGGTACATTTGAGGCGTTCGCGATCCGGTGTATGGAGACGGACGTGCACCGTCATAGAGATTGCCGTAGCCGATCGATCCGTAAAATCCATTTGAATTGAAATCGTTGGCCTGCGTCTGGGTCGCAGCGCCCAGCACCACCTCATGCGTCAGAAAGCCGGTAGCGAATTGGCCTTGGACCATGGCTTGCAGTTGGTTAAAACGGTACGCATTTTTCTGATCGTACATGTAGTCGTCATAGTCGCCAGCCTCATTCAGCAGATTCAGGGTTTCTTCTTTGTAGGTACGAATCGCCTGACTGAAACTGTAGTCCACCGACGCCGTCCATGTTGGCGCGAACTTCCACTGCAGCCCCGTTTTGGCGAACTTGCTGACTGCGTGATACCCGCTGCCATCGGTCGACAATTGGGTACGTCCGCTGATGGTGTCCGGCAGGCCGTTGCCTGTATATCGCGCAGCCGGTAGCGCGACTGCCTGCACGGTGCCGTCGGTGTCGCGGTCTTGATACAGGCCTTCGAACGTCCAGAGCAGGTCCGGCGTCAGCCGCAAGTCCAGCGCCAGCGAGAACGAGTCGCGGTTGATGCGGCCATCGTTATAGGTATCGCCTTGTTCGTGCGTGTAGTTCAGGCGATAGCCTAGGCGCTTGTCCGGCCCCACGCGTCCGCCCAAGTCCACATGTTCTTGAAAAATGCTGTCCGACCGATAGCCCACATCCACACTGGCCAAAAAGTCTTCGGTCGGCTTTTTCGTGACGTAGTTGACGATGCCTCCTGGTGACCCGAACCCGTACATAAAGCCGCCGGGACCTTTCAATAGGTCCACGCGTTCGAACTGTTCCAGCGGGAGCTCTACGCCATAGTTCACGATGGACATGCCGTCGATTTTGTAGCTGTTGAACGCATCCAGCTGCAGACCACGCACCACCAGCGTCGAGGGCCGGCTGTTATAGCTGTTACCCACCGCAATCACACTGGCGTCGCGCGCGAAGACTTGGCCTAATGACGACACCTGGCGGTCGGCCAGCGCCTCTTCGCCGACCGAGGTGATGGAGAACGGCGTATTCAACGCATTGCGGGTCCCCAGCGCGCCGTTGGATACAGGCGCTGTGGCCAGACCGTTCTCACCGTCATCCGCGCCCTGGACGATGACGGGCGCCAATGTCGTGGTGTCGGCGTCTTGCGCAGCGAGCGGCAGGTGAGTCAACGTACCGGCGCAGAGGAAAAAGGGGAGCAGCTTTCGAGGACCGGCGTGGCACATGAGAATTCTTCTTGGATAGGTGACCGGCCTGGATATTATCTAATTATGATTCTCATTTCCATTAATGTTTTCGGATTGTTGTTTTCGAGACAAGAGGAACGCCCCTGGCGACAGGCCGTCAGAGAGTCGCCGAAAGCGCGATCAGGCAGCCTGTCCGGCAGGAGACGCAGGGGATGAAGCGCGTCTCAGAGGCTGGGCAAATGCCGTTTCCAGAATCGCCACCAGAAAACATATCCGCAGCGGTTCGATCAAAATGCCTGTAGACGAATCCCGAAACGGACTGCCAAGCAACAAGGACAAGCCCTGGGCGGCGACCTGTGCCGAATCAATATCCAGTGGTCCGAGCAGACGGCCGCCGACGATCCATAGCTGAGCGCTGCACCAATCAATCAGGCGATAGCCCACGATCAAGGTGATCAACAGCAGTACCCCGGCATTCAATGTCAGCCGCACGCTATTGGCTACCGGCAGATAACGCGACCGGTATCCGCCGATGAAGTGCGCGAGGAAATCGCGCAAGAATTTCGGAATGGCTTGATAGCGTTCGCCGAAACGCTCGATGCGGCGATGGGATCGCAGCAGTTCTTGATCGTTGCGCACGTCATAGCCGTAAACCAACGCGGTCATCACTAACCAGACCACAGGCAGCAAGGCATAGAAAAACAAGCTCACCAGCAGCTTTCCCGGCGTATCGCCCAGGTCTTCGACAGGGATGGGCGGGCCGTTGTCTGCGGCCGCCGCCCAGGCGGTGGCGATCGGCGTGAGCACCACGTTCAGGAATGACAGCAGGTTTTCCCACACGGAATTGTTTGCGACCCATGCCCAAAACTGGTCTTTCCAGCGACTGATGACATACAGGCCGACCAGGATCCAGTTGGTCTCACAGATCACCACCACGATCTGCCAGAAGGGGCGCCCCGTGGCTTTTTGTAGTCGCAGCGCCAGCTTGCGCACGAGCCACGAGATGGCGACTGAAATCAATAGCCAGCGCGAATCCAGCGCGTCCAGGATCATGCCGTGTTGCCCCATGGGATCCAGGCTGTACGCGAGACGTGAGTATTGCCTGACGGTGTCGCCCAGGAATCCCCAGGCGGCGTAGTAGGCAAAAAAGGGCAGCAGGGCCACGGACACTACGGACAGGAAGCGGCGTGATTTCGGGTCTGGTGCAACATCGCCACGCGCCGCGTCCTGGGCGGCACGGATCGCCGGCAGGCCGGGCAGCAACACCTGGAACATCGTCACGGTAACCACCAACTGGGCCAGGGCCACGAGCGTCAGCATCACCAGCCCCGCCATATGGTTTGCGAATCCGGTATGGACCGCCAATCGCAGCAAGAGCACATGGGCCAGGCTGCCGATCAGCACCAGGGCGACCAATTGCGGCCAGAAGCGTCGCCATAGGCGAAAGGTCAGTGCAAACGGTGCGGTGATCCCTTGCATGCTGGTTCCTCTCTGTGGAGCCGGCAAGCTTAGCAAGCCCTCACTGCGCAAAACTGTATCTTTTGTGATCGGAATGTTAGGGCTGGCGCGAGACTAAATGCTGTGCGCTTGATCTTTATCAATCTTTCGGCCGGCCGATGCGTGGATCAAGTCGGCATGAGCTTTATCGTAGCCCCGTTGCCCAGAACGCGACACTTATTGCTAATAATGATGATTCTTATTAATTATTTCGAATCTTGACGTTATTTATTGCGCACAGTACGGTAGTCACGTTTTGCATGTAGCTTGATCGTCGACAAGGAAGGTTCGATGGCATTTCTCTCGTGCAGACGCGTTCGACCGCCACCCTAGCTTCTGAGCATGTTGTTGTTTCCCCAATAACGCCAGGAGCCTGACAGTGAGTTATTTCGTTGATCGCCTCAAATACTTTACGCGCGCCAAAGAGTCCTTTTCGGACGGACACGGCGCCGTTGTCCACGAAGACCGCGGCTGGGAAAAAGCCTATCGGGATCGCTGGCAGCATGACAAGATCGTGCGCTCGACGCATGGCGTGAACTGCACAGGCTCCTGTTCGTGGAAGATCTACGTCAAAGGCGGCATCGTGACGTGGGAAACCCAGCAGACGGACTATCCCCGCACCCGTGCCGACATGCCGAATCACGAGCCGCGCGGCTGTTCCCGCGGCGCGTCGTATTCCTGGTATCTGTATAGCGCGAACCGCATCAAATATCCCATGTTGCGCGGGCGCCTGGCTCGCCTGTGGCGCGAGGCCCGCAAGACCATGGCGCCCTTGGCGGCGTGGGAGCATATCTGTACGACGCCGGGCCTGGCAGACGATTACAAACGCATGCGCGGAATGGGGGGCTTTGTCCGGGCGACGTGGGACGAGGTGAACGAGTTGGTCGCGGCGGCCAACGTCTACACGATCAAGCGTTATGGTCCAGATCGCATCATCGGTTTTTCGCCTATCCCGGCGATGTCGATGGTGTCGTTTTCCGCGGGCAGCCGATATCTGTCGATGCTGGGCGGCACGATTCTGAGCTTCTACGATTGGTATTGCGATCTGCCTCCCGCCAGTCCTCAGACCTGGGGCGAGCAAACGGACGTGGCCGAATCCGCGGATTGGTATAACTCGAGCTTCATCATGATGTGGGGTTCGAATGTGCCCCAGACGCGCACACCGGATGCGCATTTCATGGTCGAAGCACGATACCGCGGCGCAAAGATCGTATCGATTTTCCCCGACTATGCCGAGGGCGCGAAATTCGGCGATGTGTGGCTGCATCCCAAACAGGGCACTGACGCTGCGCTGGCGTTGGCCATGGGACATGTGATTCTCAAAGAGTTTCACCTCGAGGGAAAGAGCGAGTATTTCCGCGAGTACTGCCGGCAGTATTCCGACATGCCGTTCCTGGTGCGGCTGGTGCGCCAGGGCACGCGCTATGTGCCTGAGCGTATGTTGCGCGCCTCGGATTTTGCCGATGGTTTGGGGCAAACCAATAATCCCGAATGGAAAACCGTGGCCTGCGACGACACGACGGGCGATCTGGTCGCGCCGAATGGGTCGATAGGCTTTCGTTGGGGACAGAAAGAAGGCGGCGATCTCGGTAAATGGAATCTGGACGCCAAGGATGCGCAGGGGAATCCCTTGCCGCTGCGCCTGTCGCTGGTGGGTAGCCATGACGACGTGGTGCCGGTGGCGTTTCCGTATTTTGGCGGGCGTCAGCACGATTATTTCCAGGGTACGGATCATCCCGAGGTGCTGGAACGCAACATGGCAGTGCGGCGAGTACAGACCGTCGAGGGCGAGGTATTGGCCGTGACGGTGTACGACCTGCTGATGGCCAATTACGGCCTGGACAGAGGTCTGGGGGACGTGAACGTCGCTACCTCGTACGACGATGATGTGCCGTATACCCCTGCGTGGCAAGAGCGCATCACTGGCGTCAAACGTGAGGACGTCATTACGGTGGCGCGGCAGTTTGCCGAGACGGCAGACAAGACGCAGGGCAAGTCGATGGTGATCCTGGGAGCCGGCCTGAATCACTGGTATCACATGGACATGGCGTATCGCGGCATCATCAATCTGGTGGTCATGTGCGGCTGTGTCGGCAAATCGGGCGGCGGGTGGTGTCATTATGTAGGCCAGGAAAAGCTGCGGCCGCAGACGGGCTGGACGACCTTGGCCTTTGGCCTGGACTGGTGTCGTCCGCCGCGTCATATGAATGGCACGTCGTTTTTCTATGCGCACACGGATCAATGGCGTTATGAAAAACTGAAGGTCTCTGAAATTCTGTCGCCATTGGCCGAATCCGACGATTTTCAGGGCGAGTTGATCGACTTCAATGTGCGCGCCGAACGCATGGGATGGCTGCCATCGGCGCCACAGTTGCAGACCAATCCGTTGCAGGTGACGCGCGATGCACAAGAGGCGGGGCAATCGCCTGCTGATTATGTCGTGCAGGCGCTGCGCGATGGACGTTTAAAGCTGTCTTGCGAGGATCCCGATCATCCCGATAACTACCCGCGCAATATGTTCTTGTGGCGATCCAATTTGCTAGGCTCGTCAGGCAAGGGGCATGAGTATTTTCTCAAGCACCTGCTCGGGACAGAGCATGGCGTTCAGGGCAAGGATCTGGGCGAGACCGGCGGTGACAAACCGCAGGAGATCGTCTGGCATGACGAGGCGCCGCGCGGCAAGCTGGATTTACTGGTCACGCTGGATTTTCGTATGTCCACGACCTGTGTGTATTCCGATGTAGTGCTGCCCACGGCCACGTGGTATGAGAAAAACGATCTCAATACCTCGGACATGCACCCGTTCATTCATCCGTTCTCCGCCGCCGTGGATCCTGTCTGGGAATCCCGTAGCGATTGGGAAATCTACAAAGGCATTGCACGCGCTTTTTCACAGATTGCGCAGACCGAGTTGCCGGCGTCGCAGGACGTGGTCTTGACGCCCATGCAGCACGATAGCCCGGCGGAATTGGGCGATCCCTTTGGCGTCAAGGACTGGAAGCAAGGCCAGGCCGAGATGATTCCGGGAAAGACGATGCCAGCGATCTCGGTCGTCGAGCGTAACTATCCCGAACTCTATAAACAATTCACGTCGCTGGGACCTCTGACGCGCAAGCTGGGTGTCGGGGGCAAGGGCATCAATTGGCCTGCTGGCGACGAATGCGATCTGCTGGCAAAGCTGAACTATGCTGTGGAGGAGGCAGGCGTCAGCCAAGGCCTGCCTCGTCTGGATACCGATATCGATGCGGTCGAGACGATCCTGACCCTGGCCCCCGAAACCAACGGTGAGGTGGCGGTCAAGGCGTGGAAGGCCCTGTCAGTGATGACCGGCCGCGATCATACGCATCTGGCCTTGCCTCGCGAGCACGAAAAAATACGCTATCGCGATTTGCAAGCGCAGCCGCGCAAGATCATTTCGTCGCCGACATGGTCTGGCGTAGAGTCGGATCATGTCAGCTACACCGCGGGCTACACCAATGTGCACGAGTTGATTCCGTGGCGCACGCTCACGGGACGCCAGCAGCTGTATCAAGACCATCTATGGATGCGTGCGTTTGGCGAGGGCTTGTGCGTCTATCGGCCGCCGGTGGATACGAAATCTCTCGAGTCCATGCTGGACGGCCGTCACGACAATGGTCATCCGCAGGTGGTGTTGAACTTCATCACGCCGCATCAGAAATGGGGAATTCATTCGACCTATACCGACAACTTGATCATGCTGACGCTGTCGCGTGGAGGACCGATCCTGTGGATGTCGGAAAAGGACGCCGCCAAGGCCGGCCTGGTCGATAACGACTGGATCGAGGCGTACAACGAAAACGGCGCGCTAGTCGCACGGGTGGTGGTGAGCCAGCGGGTGCCCGAGGGTATGACGATGATGTACCACGCCCAGGAAAAAATCGTGAACATGCCGGGCTCGGAAATCACCGGCGCACGCGGCGGCATTCACAATTCGGTGACGCGCATTGTGCTCAAGCCCACCCACATGATCGGTGGCTATGCACAACAGTCGTACGGTTTGAATTACTACGGCACCGTAGGATCGAACCGCGATGAGTTTGTGATTGTGCGCAAGATGCGCAAGATCGACTGGCTGGAAGGCAAGCGTGCCGACCGTGCCGAAACCTCTCAAGCCTGAGCACTGGAGCAGACTGATGAAAGTACGCGCGCAAATCGCCATGGTGCTGAATCTGGACAAGTGCATAGGCTGCCATACCTGTTCGGTGACGTGCAAGAACGTGTGGACCTCACGCGAAGGCATGGAATATGCCTGGTTCAACAATGTCGAGACCAAGCCCGGTATAGGCTATCCGAAAGATTGGGAAAACCAGAAACGCTGGAATGGCGGATGGAAACGCACTGCCTCGGGAAAAATCGAGCCGCGTCAGGGAGGCAAGCTGCGCCTGCTGTCGCATATTTTTGCCAACCCCAATTTGCCCGAGATCGACGACTATTACGAGCCTTTTACCTTCGACTACGATCATCTGCAGAGTGCGCCAGAGCTTCAGGCGGCACCCACGGCGCGTCCTCGGTCGTTGATCACCGGACAGCGCATGGAAAAGATCGAATGGGGACCGAACTGGGAAGAGATCCTGGGCGGTGAGTTTTCCAAACGGTCGCAGGACGTCAATTTTGAGGACGTGCAGAAGGATATTTACGGTCAGTTCGAAAATACCTTCATGATGTATTTGCCTCGCCTGTGCGAGCACTGCCTGAATCCGAGCTGTGTGGCCAGCTGTCCGTCGGGCTCGATCTACAAACGCGAAGAGGACGGCATCGTTCTGGTCGATCAGGACAAATGCCGTGGCTGGCGTATGTGTGTATCCGGCTGTCCCTATAAAAAGATCTACTACAACTGGCAAAGCGGCAAGGCCGAGAAGTGCATCTTCTGCTATCCGCGTATCGAGGCCGGCCAGCCGACGGTCTGTTCGGAAACCTGTGTGGGCCGTATACGCTATTTAGGCGTGTTGTTGTATGACGCTGACCGTATCGAACAGGCGGCTGCCACCGAAGACGAGAAAGACCTCTACGAGGCGCAGCTCAGCGTGTTCCTGGACCCCGAGGATCCCGCCGTGATTGCGCAAGCGCTGGCCGATGGCGTGCCTCAGGGCTGGCTGGATGCGGCACGTCATTCGCCGACCTACAAAATGGCAGTGCAATGGCGCATCGCGTTCCCCTTGCATCCGGAATATCGCACCTTGCCGATGGTGTGGTATGTGCCTCCGCTGTCGCCGATTCAGGCCGCGGCCAATAGCGGCCACATCGGGGCGTTCGGCGATATTCCCGATGTGAAATCGCTGCGCATTCCCTTGCGGTATTTAGCCAATATGTTGACAGCGGGCGATGAAGTGCCGGTGGCGCTTGCGCTGGAACGTCTGCTGGCGATGCGGGCCTTTATGCGGGCTCGTACCGTCGATGGCCAGGAGCGCGCGGATATTCTGCAGCAGGTGGGCTTGAGCAAGAATGAAATCGAGGAAATGTACCGCTATCTGGCGATTGCGAATTATGAAGACCGGTTCGTGATCCCCACCTCGCATCGCGAGTATGCGGAAAACACGTTTGATATGCGGGGCGGTTGCGGGTTTTCGTTCGGCAACGGCTGCTCGGATGGGGTATCCGAGGGCAGTCTGTTTGGCAGCAGACCGCGCGGCGATGCCCAGAAAATGGTGTTCATGGAAGTGCAGCGCGACAAGGTCTCGGGGTAGGGGGCGTAATGACAATCGAGCATATCCAGACGGGCGGATCATCGGCACCGCCAGTATCGGTGTACCGCGTACTGTCGGCATTGTTGACGTATCCCGATCAGGCGTTGTTGGCGGCGTTGCCCGAACTGCAGGCCAATGTGACGGCGTCGCAGCGTGAGCAGTTGGCGCCTTTGTTTGACATGTTGAGCAGTGCAGATGATTTGATCGATGTGCAGGAGCAATACGTAGCGACATTTGATCGGCGGCCCGCTCATTCGCTGCATTTGTTTGAACACATTCACGGTCAATCGCGCGATCGCGGGCAGGCGATGGTTGATTTGCGTGAAGAGTATTTGCGCCATGGGCTGGTGCTGGATACCTCGGAACTGCCTGATTATGTGCCGCTGTTCCTGGAGTTTCTCGGGCAGATTCCTGCCGAGAAGGCCTCTGCATTGCTGGGCGATGCGATTCATGTGCTGGCGCGCATTGGCGACAAACTGACGCAATACGGCAGCCCATATGCAACGGTGTTCGCCGTATTGCGCGAGCTGACCTCTGCTGTGCCGCAGCCCTTGCCAGATCCTGCGCCAGAGGACCTGGATGAGTCCATGATCACATTCGGCCCAGACGCAGATGGGTCCGAGCCCACGCTGCGGGCGCGTACGCAAACGGCACAGCCCGTGCATTTCTACGAAACGGACCCTCGGCGCGAAAGGGCTGCGTCCGGTTCCGCTTCGTCATAAGGAGACCCGCATGTCTGCCTATCTGCATCATTTCTTTTTTGCGGTGTACCCCTATATTGCGCTGGCCATCTTTTTATTCGGCAGTCTGGCGCGTTTCGAACGTGATCAATACACCTGGAAAAGCGACTCCAGCCAATTGTTGAAACGAGGCGCGTTGCGTTGGGGCAGCAACCTGTTTCACATCGGCATCCTGTCTTTGTTCTTTACGCATCTGTTCGGGCTGTTGACCCCGCCCGCGGTATATCACGCGGTGGGCTTGTCTACCGAGGCGAAGCAACTGATGGCCGTCGTGGTCGGGGCCATTCTTGGGCTGATCTGTCTGGCCGGCCTGTTGATCTTGATCTATAGACGGATGTCCGAGCCGCGCTTGAGAGCGACCTCGCGCGTTTCAGATTGGGTGACGCTCATCTGGATCCTGATCGTACTGTCGCTGGGACTGTTGTCCATCTTGACCTCGGCCGAACACAAGGATGGTTCCTTGATGTTGTTGCTGGGCGATTGGGCACAGCGGATCGTGACCTTTCGTGCCGGGGCTGCTGAGGTGATGGTGGGCGTGCCGTGGGTGTATCAGGTGCATATGGTGCTGGGCATGACATTGTTCCTGATCTTTCCGTTCACGCGTTTGGTGCATGTCTGGAGCGGCTTTGCATCAGTGGGATATCTGACCCGCGCGTGGCAGCTCGTGCGTTCGCGTTAATCGTTAATAGGGAGCAACCATGATTGTCGTGAACGGCGTTTCGATCAGCGATGCCCAGGTGCAGGCAGAATTGGCGCGTCATCAGAGTGACGCAGATCCGGTACAGCGCGCAGGCCATGAGTTGGTGCTGCGCGAGTTGCTGTTGCAGCGCGCCCGTGAATTGGGGGTGGCGCAGGACGGTGACGATGCCGCGATACAGGCAGTGTTGGCTGCCGAGGTGAAAACGCCGGTCGCGGACGAGGCCAGTTGCCGCCGCTATTACGAGCAGAATGAGGATCGCTTCATCAGCGGAGCACTGGTCGAGGTATGGCACATCCTGTTCCAACTCACGCCGCGTGTGGATCCTCAGCGCCTGCGCGCCCGCGCGGGTGAGGTGTTGCAAGAGGTGCATCGTGCACCGCCAGAGGCCTTTGCAGACTACGCGCGACAGTATTCGAACTGCCTGTCCGCCCAAGAGGGCGGCCGGCTGGGGGATATCGGCCGCGGCGAGACCTTGCCCGAGTTCGAAGAGACCGTGTTCGCCATGCCAGCACATACCTTGTTGAATCGCCTGGTGCAGACGCGCCATGGTTTTCATATCGTGCGTACCGGGCGCAAGGTCGAGGGCTCGCTCATGACTTTTGACGCCGTCCACGAGCGTATCGCCGCCTGGCTGGCGCAGGCCTCCGAGCGTCGTGCGACGCACCAGTATTTGCAGTGGTTGGTAGGGCAGGCCCGCATCGAGGGCGTAGATATCTCCGGCGCTGATTCCCCGCTGTTGCAGTGAGCCGAACTCAATTGATCGTGATGTGAACCTATCGAACAGGAATAACGCGATGAGCAACCATCCACGTGCCTATGCGGTGTTGTACAGCAGTACGTTTGCGTTCATGGTGTGCTTTGTGGTGTGGATGATGTTCGGCGTATTGGGCATCCGCATTCGCGAGGAACTGGGGCTGAATGCCTTTGAGTTTGGGTTGCTCACGTCTACCCCCGTGTTGACGGGCGCGATCTTTCGTCTACCTCTGGGCATGTGGACGGATCGCTTTGGCGGCCGCATCGTGATGACGGTGTTACTGCTGGGTTGCGCGGTCCCGGTCTATTTTGTCAGCTACGCGCAGGCCCTGTGGCAGTTTTTGGTGATTGGTTTGTTTTTGGGGCTGGTCGGGGCATCTTTCGCGGTGGGGACGCCTTATGTTTCGCGATTTTTCTCGGCCGAACGCAAGGGCTTTGCCATGGGGTTTTTCGGCGCGGGTACCGTTGGGGCTGCGGTTAATTTATTTGTGACACCGGTGTTGCTGGAGGCTTACGGATGGCGCATGGTGCCCAAGATCTACGCGGTTGCTTTGCTGGTGACTGCCGTGATGTTCTGGTTTGTGGCTGCCCCCGATCCCGGCGCCGGGAAAACGGGCGGCAAACTGCTCGAGCAGTTCAAAATTCTGAAGAATCCCAGAGTGTGGCGTTATTGCCAATATTATTCGATCACTTTTGGCGGCTTTACCGCGCTGTCGTTGTGGATCCCTCAGTATTTTCAGGCCGAATATGGGCTGACGTTGGTAGCGGCATCCGCATTGGCCGCGGGTTTTTCCCTGCCTGGTGCGGTGTTGCGCGCGGTAGGCGGTGGCCTGGCCGATCGTTTCGGCGCACACAAAATGACGTGGTGGTGCCTATGGGTCGCCTGGATGACCCTGTTTGTCCTGTCTTATCCAGATACGACGTTGACGGTCCAGACCTTGAACGGCTCCGCGTCGTTTCACCTTTATTTGCCCGTGTGGTTATTCACGTTGCTGCTCTTTGTGCTGGGCGCGATGTTTGCCTTTGGCATGGCCTCGACTTTTAAATACGTGGCCGATGATTTCCCCGAGAACATGGGCGTCGTCACCGGGATCGTGGGCCTGGCCGGCGGGTTGGGCGGTTTTCTGTTGCCGCTGATGTTCGGCGTGCTGGCTGAACTGGTGCCGATCCGCTCCAGCTGCTTCATGCTGCTGTACGGCATCGTCTGGGTGTCGTTGATTGTGATGTATATCTCGGAGGTCAAGAAAGTGCAGCTATCCGGGGATGTGGTTTCGGAGCCGAATTAACAGAGGTTCGTCCGGGGATAGTCGAGTACTAATCCGTGAACGCTCTAAAGCTAACTACGGTCGAACGCCGTGACTGTTGGCAGCACTACCGCGAGATAGTCGACGAGCGTTCGTACTGCTGGCAACAGCCCGGTGCGGTAGGGAATCAACGCTGTAATACGGGCATCTGCGGCAATCCATTCAGGTAGCACTTGGTGCAGCTCGCCCGTCTTTAGTTCGGCTT
Organism: Bordetella tumbae; assembly: GCF_965139195.1. Lineage (GTDB taxonomy): Bacteria > Pseudomonadota > Gammaproteobacteria > Burkholderiales > Burkholderiaceae_B > Bordetella_A > Bordetella_A tumbae. The sequence goes on from NZ_CBCSJH010000014.1 coordinate 43,279, forward strand.
GGCAGATGTATCCTGGCAACGCGGCGATACCGATATTCGAGCGGGCCGCCTCTTTTAGAGAGATCAGGCTGTTGCTCTGGAATCTTGGCTCTACCGATAGCGTTTCCACCTGCTTTTCCGGCCCCTGCAGTGTCCATTGCTGGGCTGCTTTGCCGGAATGCGAAATGATCGAATGAGACGTCAGATCTGCGGGCTGCCGTGGTGGCGGCATACGTTGAAGATATTCAGCTCCGGCGAACAGGTACCAGGGTGTCCGCGCGAGAGGATGCTGGACGAGATTGGAGTCTTGCAATTGCCCTGTGTGTCCTCGGATCGCCAAGTCGAAACCATCGCCTACGACGTCTAGTATGCGGTCCGTTGCGGTTTCAATGATGTTGACTTTTGGGTTCTGCGATAAATACGTAGGTAGAACATGGCGCAATGCAAATTGTGCGATTTCGATGGCGACTGTCACACGAATGATGCCGCTCGGCTCTGTCAACCGTTGCCGCATGGCTTCTTCGGCCAGTTCGGCACTGCGCAGCAGCGCCATGGCGTACTGATAGAACTCCACCCCGACTTCGGTCATCTTGAACTGCCGTGACGTCCGATTGATCAGGCGTACACCCAGCATTGCCTCGAGTTCCTTGACGCGGTGACTCAATGTCGATTTCGGTAACTGCAGCGTTTCTCCGGCTGCCGTGAATCCGCCGCGGTCGACGACTTGAACAAAAAAATAGACGTCCTTGAGATCCAGCATGGCGTGAGTTTGCATTCACCATCATCACAATGGTGCCCGCAAGGAAGCTGTAAATGGACGCCGATCTTACCTCATGGAAGGTAGCTGTTCTATAAGGACAAACCTCCGGAGCGTCGTTCGATTTTGCTGAACTTTGCGTACATGCCAAGCGGCTTCACAAACGAATTCAAGTGCTTAAGCTATTGCACAAGAGCAGCCTCATGCTGTTTCTGTAATGCCTATTCAATGTGGAGAGCAAAAATGTCGATGATCAAAGGATTTCACCACCTGACTGCGGGTGTCAGGCATGCCCAGGAAGATGTGGATTTCTATGTAAAACTGCTGGGTCAAAGCTTGGTCAAGAAGACTGTGCTGCTTGACGGGGATGACCCTATCTACCATCTTTACTACGGCAATGCGAACGGCGATCCTGGAACGCTGGTGACGTCATTTCCGTTTCGCCAACGAGGCGTACAGGCACGTCCCGGTTCCGGGCAGGTACGGGTCATCAACTATTCGGTGCCGCGCGGATCGCTTGAGTTCTGGCGGAGCCGCTTCGATAGTATGAATATTCGGTACGATGCGCATATTGTCGAGCGCTTCGATGAGCGACGCCAGCGCTTCTATCATCCGTGCGGAATCGAGTTTGATCTTGTCGAGACAGATCTGGATAAACGTCCGGCTTGCGTGACTGGCGACATTTCTGAGACTTATGCGGTTCGAGGCGTGCACAGCATTACGTTGTCGTTGCGTGAAGTGGTCGAATCCGTTCGTTTCATGAGCGAGGCAATCGGATTTCGCCTTGTCGGTCAATCGGGGGCCTATTATCGCTTTGAGACGCATACCGGGGGCCCTGGTATGGTGGTAGAGTTTTTGCATGAACCTGACCGGATGCAAGGGTCGTCAGTCTATGGTGAAGGCACTGTGCACCATGTGGCTTTTGCCGTGGACAATGTCGATCAGCAGATGGAGCTCAAGGAAAAGTTCATGGGTCTGGGCTACATCGACACGTCGGAGTCAGTGAACCGAAATTACTTCCGGTCAATGTATTTCAAGATGCCCGGTGGCGTTATCTTTGAAGCGGCCACCACGGATATCGGCTTTGCCATCGACGAGCGTCCTGGTCATTTTGGCCAAGAGTTCCAACTGCCCCCCTGGCTTGCCGATCGCAAGGATGAATTGTTGGCGCGCCTTGAGCCCATCTCTGTTTGATCTGCTCAGGCTGACCTGATTGCTTGAAATCCCCCCTCTCAATATGAAAGGGGGGGATGTCTTTAATTTATAAATGTTCGGCGCGTTTTATCAACGTGTCCAAATAGGCAGAGTAGGGCAACGAATCGATCGTGGCCTGTATCGCCTCCTGGCGCAGCGATGCACGTTGAATCAATGTATCGACATACAGGCTCACCGCGGGCAGCTCCTCCCACATCGACGCGAGCCCCAGATAGGCGAGCCGGGTCAGGTTCACTCCCCACATCACGTCACCCAAGGTAAAGGAATTACCGACTACCCAAGGGGATATACCCGATGTCAATGTTCGATTCAGTTGCCGGAGCAGCCCTGCAACTTGTTCGCGTATCGCGCGCTGGAAGCCCGCATCGTGGCAAACTGACTTTCCGCCTCTTTCCTTGATGATTTTCGCACGATAGGCGGAAACGAGTTCCATATCGGTGGCATTGGCGGCAATCATTGATTCGAGTGCCATCATCTTGTAGTCGTATACCGTCTGCATCATGGTCCGAAGTGCTTCGGGACGACGGTCTGCATCTGGGTGAAATCCGTAGAGCAACCCACCGTTTGGAATTCGATCGACAATGGTTGCCTGATGCATCACGGCAGCGCGGGTTTTCTCTGCTTCTGGTACCAGGCGGACCGGCGTGGCCGATATCTCATCGAGGTAGCAGCAAATGCGCATCGAATCCGCGATCACGCGGCCCGCTTCATAATCGACCAGCAACGGCACCACACAGGGGTCGAAGCCCTCTGTTTCCACGGAGGTACGCCCGCTATAGCTATTGACGAACGGTTTGTCTATCTCCCGGCCGGCCATCAATCGGAGCCGGACATAGGGTGGATGATAGTGCTCTGCTGGTACGAAGATATCATCGCTCATTGAACTCAGAATCATCATCTCGTTCGAGCGATAGGACAGTTGTTTCTCGGCCAATACGGTTCGTACTTTCTGTGAACACAAAGAGCTTGCCGCGTGAAACAGCTCGAAGCGAGGATTGGCGTCATTGCCGATGACGATACTGCGTGCAGGATCGGCCATGAGAGTGCGAGCCTGAATCGCCAGCGCCAGAAGTTGATGAGTAGCCATACCGTTTATCTCCCTTGTTGTCTGGACAGGTGCGGGCATATTGCAGGCGGCTCTCCCACGGTACTGCGCACGGTCCAGAGCTCGGGGAAAGGCAGCTCTTGCAGCGTGGGGAGCAACCAGGATATGCCCTCAGTGCCGAAGTAGGCAGCGCGGTGGCCGAATGTACGGCGAGTGGCCATTAGATGAAGGTGCTTCCAGGTCGAGAAGCCTTCTGCTATGTCGGCCAGCGTCTCGCCCAATCGCCGAAGGTCGTGGTATTTGTCTGGGTCGGCATAGATTTCGCGCCAGGCATTTTCAACTTCCGGACGAGGTGTGTAGGGGGCGCGGTGATCGTGCTCGTTCGTCCGCGGTATCGGCAGTCCCGCACGGTGCAAGAACGCCAGGACGTCGTCGTAGAGGCTGGGTTCAGCAAGCGTATCGTCCAACTGTTTCCAGCGTGCAGGTTGGGAAGCGAAGTGCTGCAAATGTTCAGGCTGCTTGATGCCCAGCAAATAGACCATTTGCCGATAGGTCCATCCTTGCAAGGCGGTATCCTGGCCGTATTTGGAGACGGCATGTGAAAGAATGGAGAGTAGATCGGCCGGCGTCATCCAGGCGATGGATTTCCATGTTGCATTGAGTGGCTCATGGTGAGCAACTACCCGTTCCAGGGTGTTGCAGGCCCGGGTAATATCATCGTTTCTCAGCTGTGTCTGAGCAGTGCGGATTTCCTTGATGATGAGCATCCAGTAAAGCTCCGAGACTTGTACCGATGTGATCCATGCATGTTCTCCCGGATGGTTGCTGACAGGATTTTGCAACGTATGCAGCACGTCCGTCTGTATCCATGCGCTGTAGGGGGTCTGTCCCGTCGGCGTGATACCGACGGAAAGTTTCAACGGTTGGTTCATGTTGGTCTCCTCGTTATTGAGCGTGTTCATTAGTTTTCTATGGTGCCGTCGCCGCACACGATCGCTTCGATCTGCTGGGCAATGTGCAACAGCGCACCGTCATCTCCGGGCCTGGCAACGATCTGTAGCGATGCCGGCAGGCCTTTGTCCATGGCGGGTATAGGAATTGAAATCGCGGGAAATCCCGCGATGTTGAAGGGGGCGGTATAGGTCATCAACGCCTCTCGCACCGTACCGGACCAATTACCGATGTCGATGCTGGCGGTATTCAGCGCAGGTGCGGTGCACGGGCAGGTGGGCAAAATGAGGTACTCGACCGAATGCATGGCGTCATGAAGGCTGGCGATGAATCTTCCCCTGGCCCGTTGGGCGCAGACATACGCACGCATGTCCATGTCTCTCGCCCGCTCGAGTCTGTTGACTGTTTCCGCACGGTAGCTCGTGACGATGCGGTCCCAGCTATTGCGCCTGAAATGTTCAATGCCGCCCTCAATCAGTACGATGCTCGAAAAGGCGGCGAATATCCCGTCAAACAGACCTGCCGAATCCAACTCTACGCAGGAAAACTTCCGCGCGAGCCGCCGCACTGCGGCATCAAAGGGTAGGGCGACATCGGCGGCCGGCGACACGGGAGCGATCTCGCGCACCACGCCCAATCGTGCCGATGACGGCGCATGACTCTCGGGAGTTTGGCAATTCAGTACATTGCCCAAATACAGCACGTCGTCGACCTGCCGTCCCAGCAAGCCGACATGGTCGCATGTGGGCGACAAGGGAAAGACGCCTCGCGTGGAAAGCCTGCCGAGTGTGGGCTTGAAACCGACCAGACCGCATAAAGCGGCAGGAATCCGTACGGACCCGCCGGTGTCAGAGCCTACGCCGGCAGTGACAGCACCATACGCGATGGCGGCGGCGGCGCCACCGCTAGAACCACCTGGTATTCGTGTCGGATCGAGTGGGTTGCGTGTGTCTCCAAAAGGTTCGCTAGCCGTCGTCACGCCCCATGCGAATTCATGCGTGGTGGTTTTGCCGATGATGATCGCGCCACAATCGAGCAGCGAGCGGACGATATCCGCATCGGCGGCAGGACGATGGCCAAGGTATGCCAGCGAGCCATAGCATGTGTCCATATCCTTTGTGTCGATCAGATCTTTGATCGTGATGGGCAATCCTTCGAGAGGCCGTGCCGTTCCGTTGTCGTAGCGTCGATCACTCTCTGAAGCCGCGGTCAGTGAGCTATCCCAGTCGATATTGGCAAAGGCGTTGACAGCACGTTGGCTTGCCTCTGCTGCTCTGAGCGTTTGTTCTGTCAGCGCAGTCGCCGTGATTTCTCGTCCTGCGAGGGCCCGGTGAATATGCCGCAGACTGGCAACCTTCCCCATGATGGGCGACGATGATTCGATGCAGTAGCTCACCACAGAGTCTCCAGCAACGTTGCGAGTTTTCGTCGAGCGTTGTCGCCCAAGTCGCTCACTTCGACGGGGTAGTGTTGCGCCAGCATTTCTTCGATATCTGGCCGCAGGTCGCGAGATATGCCGAGCAAGCCTAGGCGATTGGGCAATTCCAGTGCGTCAACGAGATTTGCAATCCGTTCGGCGAGCAGTGCGGCCGGCGGGATACCCTGCGGGTGTGGAAAAAAGATGTCCAGTTTGTCACCATAGATGCCGGCACAGGCTCGGATAGCGGGCGCCAGTGTGATGCATGACGTCATGCTGTGTGGCAGCCCGAACGTGCCGCCGAGGATATGCCCTATGCGATGGCTGAGACCATAAATGACTGAGGCAGGATAAAAATAGCATTGCCAGGCAGCGAGCTGAAGTTGGAGTAAATCGTCGATGTCAATTAGGCCGCGCTCGAGCGCTGCGCGGGTTTCGAGTTGTTTGGGCCATTTCTCCAGCACATTGAAGAAGCGCTCCACCCCTCGGGCAGCAAGTATTGCGTGAGGATGATCGCGGCCAACAAGGCGCATGCCTTCCACTGCATGATCGATTCCTTTGATGGCGGAGCTCAGCAACAGCGAGCGCGGCGTATTGACGATAAGCTGCGGGTCGATGGCGACGAGCTTGGGGGTGGTTTCGCGAACTGCATAGCTGCGTTTGAATTTGCGCGGCCCGTCAGTTTCTGTCACACCAAAGTAGTGAGAGAACTCAGAGCCTGACAGCGTAGTCGGAAAGGCGGCAATCGGCAGGTAGCGTCCCGTTTGGCGGTAGTGCAGGTCCGACACCGCTTTTGCAGCATCGAGTACAGATCCGCCACCGAGCGCGACGATAGACTCTGCACGTGCGTACAGACAGGCTTGCAGAGCCTCATGCACAGCGAAGTCCGGTACGTGCGGTGGGAGCGCACTGAATATTCCCACGCTATCCGCGATATGAGGCTGCAGATATTCGCTGTACAACGCTTTGAGGAACTCGACTGTAAACGTGATGGGGCGTTTGATGCCGTAGCTGCCGAGCGACACGGCAACTTGCCCTGCGATATCCCGTCCCCAGACGATATGTTCCTGAGGTAAGCATTTCAATTGTTCCATCCGTCCGTCTCCGAAAGTGTGTTGGCGCTATTTGATGTGAGCCGTTTCGACAAGAAGATAGGCCATTCGGACTCGGCCGTGCAGGTCCGGTTCTTGGATTTATCGTTCACGAATATGGACGTTCGATTCTGGCTGCGTAAGCGAGGTGTCGTTCAAACATATGAACGCAAAAGGCAAACATCCCCCGCTGTTCTGTTCCCGTTACTTGTCTATGATTTTCAACACGGCCGCGACAGATGAGAAGGCCACGGAGATGATGGACATGGAGATAGAGATGGAAACGACAATGGTCGAGCAGATCGATAAAACGGGTCTGGTTGCGGATTTGATTCGCGGGAGGCGCAGCAAACGTAAATTTCTGGATCGGCCTGTATCACCGACCATGGTGAGGCAAATCCTTTCGGTCGCAAAGCACGCACCCAGTTCCAGCAACACGCAACCGTGGCGCTGCTATGTATTAACCGGCCAGGCGCGTGAAAAAGTTACGACTGCGGCAGTGGAGGCCTATCGCTCGGGGCAGGATGCACTCGCGCCGCAGTACCCCTTCTTTCCAAAGGAGCTGCCGATGCCATTCTCATCGCGCTTCAATACTTTTCGCGGCATGCTCGGCGATGCGCAGGGCGTGCATCGAAGTGATCTGGCGGGGCGAAGACGAGACGTGGAGCACCAGTTCCGTTTTTTCGGGGCGCCGGTCGGATTGATCTTTACGATGGATCGCCGTCTCGAATGGGCAAGCTTTATTTGTTATGGCTGTTTTTTGCAGAACATCATGCTTGCTGCCTGTGCGCAAGGGCTGGACACCTGCCCGCAGCAGATCTGGTCGTTGCAGTCGGCCGTGCTGCGGGATGCGTTGGGAATTCCAGATGGTGAGATGGTTGTGGCCGGGATGTCGCTCGGGTACGCCGACAACAGCGTGCCCGAGAACAACATGAACCTGGACAAGCTGGAATTGCAGGAGTTCGTGTCGTTCGTTGATATATAAGTTTTCAACTGAAGGTTCGCCGGCATATCCCAGAATGTGTTGGCGAACGCATTTGCAATGCAGGGGGGCTGGCCTTGAGTTGATTTATATCAGTTCCAGTGATTACCTCTGATGACTCCATTCATCGACAAACGTATCGCGAAACTCTCGTAACCACGCCAGCCGAGCCTCGGCCATTGTGCGCGCAGCCGCCGTATGCATGGTCGGCGGCAGTGTCGCGAGTTTGGCTTCGATGTGATCCAACGCGTAGGTGCGATCGTCCAGCGGGCGGGTGCGTGCGAGGGGATCGTCTGGGTGCGCAAAAGCCGACCCCATGCGGCCCGCGGTATAGAACAGTCGGGCCAGGCCGACGGCGCCCAAGGCATCGAGGCGGTCTGCGTCTTGCACGATCTTGGCCTCCAGCGTCGTGGGCGCAATGCCGGCCGAGAAACTGTGCGCCTCGATGGCGTGAGCGACGGCATCGAGCTTGTCTGCCGGGAAATCGGTCTGCCCCAGGCGATGGCGGGCTTCGAGCGCTGCTAGACGCGAGGCCTGGGCGCGTTCGGGATGATTTTTGGGCAGGTTGACCAGGTCGTGCAGATAGCAGGCGGTCAGGACGACCAGCGCGTCGGCCTCGGGATAGCTGTCCAGCAAGGTCCGGGCGACACGCCAGACGCGTTGCAGGTGGTTCAGGTCGTGTGCGCCGTCGTCTTGGTTGTCTGAGGCGGCAATGGCGGTTAAACGGGGAATCCAGGCGGCTAGAGTGTCGGACATCAGTGGGGGTGAATGTAAATAATCGGCCGCTTTGTGGCGGAGAAAACGACAATAAAGTCTAGGATACTCGCTCGCCTTGACCCCTGATCTACTAGTAGGTAACAATATCCCTACTATGAATACTGCTACCACCCGCGACCAACTTCTGGAACATGCCCAGTGCCTGATCAGGCGGCGGGGCTATAACGGTTTTAGCTACCGGGACCTGGCCGATCACGTAGGGGTGAAAACCGCCAGTATTCACTATTATTTCCCCGCCAAGGACGATCTGTTGATCGCCGTTATCGACAAGTACGCGGTGCAGGTCCATGCAATGTTGCACGGCATCGACAAGTCCGTGCCCGCCAACGAGCGGCTGGCACGTTATGCTGCGTTGTTCCGGGGCGGACCCACCGACCAGATTTGCCTGTGCGGCATGCTGGCTGCGGATTTTGCCTCGCTGTCGGACCGGGCACGGCAATCGGTGCAGGCGTTTTTCCGTATGCACGAGACCTGGCTGTCCGAGGTCGTCGCTGCCGGAGTAGAGGACGGCTCGCTGAAATCTTGCGGCGATACGGCGGCGGATGGCCGTTGGCTGTTTGCCGCGTTCCAGGGGGCGCTGATGGGCTCGCGTCTGTTTCAGGACCAGCAACGCTTGGATGATGTGATCACCGCTGTGTGCTGCAAACACGGCGTCGCCGCCTAGTTGATTCTGTTGCGGTGACCATGGCCCCGCATTGTGCGGTAAAAGGCCGTGCCTGTGCGTGCTCGAGATTCCGCCATCGTTACGGGGCATTAGCCCGCATCATGCACCAAGGCCTGCGCGCATATGCATAGGCCTTGTTTTGATGGTCTGCGTTACGCCATCACCGCGGGCAAGAGGTCTTCCACGCGCTCTGCGTTTTTAAAAAGTCGAGCGCTGACCAGACTGCCTTGCAGGGCGGCATATAACGCGCGGGCCGATGCGCGCAAATCTCCTGGAACGCGCAGGCTGCCTTCGTGGGCGCCTTGTTCCAACAGTTTGACGAGCCAGGTTTCGTTCGCCGCGTAGAAATTCTGCAATCCTTGCCGCGCACAGTCGGGCAGGGCGCCGAGTTCTGCTGCCAATGCCGCGCCTAGGCAAATACGTTCGGTGCCGCAGAACGCGCGGCGGTGCGCATCGACATAGGCACGCAACTTTGCGTCGGCTCTCAACGCCGGATCGATTCCTTGCATGGCCTCATTCCAGCGCGATTGGTATTGCTGTATGACGGCCAGCAGCAGGTCTTCTTTCTGCGGAAAATAATAGTGGATGCTGGATGTCTTGATGCCGATCAGGTCGGCCAAGTCGCGGTAGCTGAAACCGTTGTAGCCGCGTTCCTGAATCAAACGCTGGGCATGTTGCACGATTTGTTCGCGAGTGTTTTCGGGTTTCATAGTCATGACGCTACCGGGTGAAAGCAGGGTTGATAGAAAAAGGGGCGGATAGGCTCCTCAAGTAATGAAGTAAACGCGGGCCGCCGTATGAAGGCAGGGCGGCGCCGCAGAACACAACATGTGCTGTCCTTAGCTGCGGGACGAGGAGTTCACGCCAGTGCTGGCTTGATAGTCGAGTTCGCCAAACGCGTCGCTGCCGTTATCGCGTGCGGCGTGGGCTTCGGCTTGCACTTCGGCGCGCGTGGGAACCGGGCCGGCGTTGTAGGCGGCAGGTTGTTCCAATTCGCCGAACGTTACTTGACCGGCTGCTGTCGCAGCTTGCAATTCAGCCTGGATCTGGGCGCGGCTGACCGTGCCGATGCTGCTTTGGACGGGCGGATAGTCCAACTCTCCCGAGGGTTCGCCAGCATAGGCAGCGCCCATCATGGTCATCGACAACATCACTGCGGATACGAGGGTTTTCATGATCATTCTCTTTTTAAAAAGTTTTTTATCGCTAGAGGCTTGGTCGGATCGACAGCCAATCAAGCGCCGGTGTTGGGGTAGCCTTCGCCGCCGAATGCGACAGGGCCGTGGGCGTTGGCTTGAACGGCTTCGGCGTGGACTTCGGCACGCGTAAGGTTGCTGTCGGCAACTTGCGTGACGGGTTCGTCGTTTTCGCCGTAGGTGACCTGGCCGGCAGCACGGGCCTGTTGCAGTTCGGCGACGACTTGCGCGCGGGTCAGTTGGCTGGTCTGGGTGATGGTGGGCGGGTAGTCCAGTTCGCCGGAGGGTTCGGCAGCATAGGCAGCGGTGCCAACCAGGGAAGCGGAAATCAGCAGTACGGAAGCGAGGGTTTTCATGATGATTCTCTTTATCTATGTGTAGGTAGGTTTGTAGTCAAATAAAAAGTCGATCAAGCGCCGGTGTTGGGGTAGCCTTCGCCGTCGAATGCGACAGGGCCGTGGGCGTTGGCTTGAACGGCTTCGGCGTGGACTTGGGCGCGGGTGACGGTGCTGGCGGCCACTTGCGTAACGGGTTCGTCGATATCGCCAAAGGTGACTTGGCCGGCGGCACGGGCTTGTTGCAGTTCGGCGACGACTTGAGCGCGGGTCAATTGGCTGGTCTGGGTGATGGTGGGCGGGTAGTCCAGTTCACCAGAGGGTTCGGCAGCGTAGGCAGCGGTGCCAGCCAGGGAAGCGGAAATCAGCAGTACGGAAGCGAGGGTTTTCATGATGGTTCTCTTTAAAGTAAAGTGTCTTTAAAACTATCTACTTATAGGTAGATAACTGGGGAAATAAAAACGCGCTCAGTGACTGCTCTTTTGCGCGGTGGTTGGGGCGATTTGTTTGCTGACCAACCATGAGACGTATGTTATCTACTAGTAGGTAGGTGAATCAAGCAGAGATTTGTGTCTTTTTGTTTCTTTGCGGGGAAGGGATGGCTATCGAGCCACAGAGGAGAGGCGAGCGAACCGGTCGGATACCGGGTAAGGCAGGCTTGCGTTGACGTGGAAGCAAGCCTGCGCAGATCAGCCGCCTGCACGCAGCGGCAAGTTCTATGTGGTCTTAACCAAACGCTCGGGGACGTAGCCCGGCATGGAACCACGTAATCATTGAGTAGATATCGTAGACCGGCAATCCGAGTTCGGCTTGCAGCGCTGCGGCATACGGCGGCATGTTGGTGCATTCCAGCACGATCGCACCGACGTCAGGATGGCGGCGCACTAGGTCCCGTCCAGCCTCCAGGATGTCTTGTTGCGCCAGATCGATGTCCATGTCTTCTTTCTCGGCTTTGATCAGGACACGGAAGAATTCCTTGCCGTTCTCGGTGCCGGCGACGGGGATGTCAGCCGGGACGTTGACCGCTGCCAGATGCGCTGGGGACAAGGTGGATCCGCTAACAGTGACCAGTCCTACGCGCTTGCCTGGAGGCAAGGTGGCTTGCACCCATGGCACTTGCATCATTGACGATGTGGCAACGGGGACTCCCAGCGCCTGCGAGAATTCCTGTTGGAAGAGGGCCAGGAAGCCGCAGTTCGTGGTGATGGCTTCTGCGCCCAGGTCGACCAATTCTCGGCCTGCCTCGATGAAGGCGTCCAATGTCCCGCGTGCGCCTTGTAAAACGACTTTTTCAGGGCTGGCGCCGCGTACGACTCGGTATAGAACGGGGAATGGCCACGTCTGGCCATTGCCCATGTCGCCGAGAATCCGGGGAAAACGCGCATCTAGCATCAATATGCCCAGCGGGGCGCCGTATAGCGATTTGCCGCCGCGGGCAATGCGGCCGGGTGAGGAAAGCGTGGACATGACGGGTTCCTTGAGGGAAGGGGAGAGTCACGCGAAACGACGCGGACTGAATGGCTCTAGCGGAATCGTTGTGGCTTGGCCCTGCAGCAGTTGCACGACGAGCTCTCCTGTGCGGGCTGAACCGACCAGGCCGATGTGGCCGTGTCCGTACGCATGCACGATATCAGGACTCGCCGAGGCCGCACCGATGCAAGGCAGGCCATCGGGCATACTGGGGCGGCATCCTTGCCAATAGTCGATGCGTTCGTCGGCGGGCTTGGCCGGCAGTGCGGGATAAATAGACATCAGCAAGTCGCGCAGGATGTGGGCACGCCGCCAGTCGGGCGGTGCGTCGACATCGGCGATTTCGACTTGCCCTGCGACTCGCAGGCCATTTTCCATGTTGTTGATCACGACTTTGCAGTCGGCAAACATGGTGGATACGCGCGGCGCACCCTCTGGTTGTTTGATGACGGCGTGGTAGCCGCGTTCAGCCGCAAGCGGGACGCGATCCCCAGCCAGGCGCGCAAGTTCGCGTGAGCGTATGCCGGTCGCGATGACGGCCTTGTCGCAGGGAATGTCACCGCTCTCGGTGCGCACGGCCCGCAATTTTCCTGCCTGTATATCAAACCCGGTGGCGCGTGTATGACGCAGGTCGGCGCCGAGAGTTTGAGCGAGTTGTACCAGGGCCGCTACATAGGCGCCTGGGTTGCGGCAGTGGCCAGTTTCAGGAACCAGTACGCCAAAGGTGTAGCGCGGGTGCAGGTCGGGTTCCAGCGCGCGCAGGGCCTCGGTATTCAACTCTTGCCACTGGATTCCTTCGTTGCGGCGGATGTCCCATGCCCGGCTATCGGCGCGGAAATGTTGTTCCGAGAGATAGGCATGCAATAGGCCGCGTTGCTCGATCAGGTGCGAGACGCCTGCCTGCTCGGCCAAAGCTTGATGCAGCGCGGGCGCACCGGCCAGTAATGAACGCAGGGCATGTGCGATGCGTTCCACGCGCGGCCATGTCCAGGCCGAGGCCAGGTAACGTACCAGCCAGGGGATGGCGCGCGGCAGATAGTTCCAGCGGATTGCCAATGGGCCCAGGGGGTCTTTCAGCCAGGTAGGAACCTGTTTCCAGACGCCAGGCGCGGCTGGGGGCAAGATGGAGTGCGACGACAACCAACCTGCATTGCCATAGCTGGATACCTGCCGGCCTCCGGGCGTGTCGGCCTCGACCAGGGTGACTCGCATTCCCGCGTTGAGCGCTTGCACGGCGGTCGCTGCGCCGACTGCGCCGGCGCCAATGATGACGATGTGTTGATCTGTGCCCATTGAGATACCGGTGAGGAAAGGACGTGGCGTAAAGCGCCGCCCAGGGTGAAAAAATCATAACACTTGACTGTATACAAAACAATATTCAATATATGTGCACAGTTTGGTGTACACATTCATCCGCTGTGCGGTGCCGTCTCGGCGCCTTTCTCATACATATACAAGGGGTTAATCGATGAAGCGCAGAGAGTTGTTTAGTCATTCCGCCCTGATTGGCGCCGCCGCCATTGCCAGCGTCGGGATTCCCGCGCGTGCTTCGGCACAGGCGGCGTCAAGTAATGATTCCACCTTGGACCGTGTGCGTAAAACGGGGATATTGCGCATGGGGGTGATCGTGGGACAGGCGCCGTACTTCACCAAAAACCTGACCGATGGCACGTGGTCGGGTGCGTGTCTGAGCATGGCGAACGACATCGCGAAAAAGCTGAATGCCAAAGTGGAGACCGTTGAAACCACCTGGGGCAATCAGATTCTGGATCTGCAATCGAACAAGATTGACCTGGCTTTCGCCGTGAATCCCACCCCCGAGCGGGCGCTCATGGTGGATTTTGCTACGCCTATCCTGGTGCACTCGTTTACCGCGGTCACGCGCAAGGGGTTTGCCAAGCCCGAGACCTGGAATGACCTGAATAAGCCTGAAGTGCGTATTTCCGTCGACATGGGATCGGCGCACGAATTGATCGCGCGGCGCTACGCGCCGAACGCCACGATTTTGTCGTTCAAGACCCGGGATGAAGCCGTGTTGGCGGTGGCGACGGGCCGTGCCGACTGCAATGTGGTGCTGGCCATTTTGGCATTGCCCATGCTGAAGAAAAATCCGGCCTTGGCCGAGATCGCGATTCCCCGCCCCATTTTGACGCTGCCCACCAATATTGCCGTCCGGCTCGACGGGGACAAGCGCTGGCGCGATTTCCTGAGCGTGTGGGCCGATTACAACCGATCCATGGCGCAAACCCGCGAATGGTTCCTGCAAGGCCTGGCGGAGTTGGACGTCAAGGAAAGCGATATCCCGCCCGAAGTGCAATTCTGATCGGGTCACGACCATGAATTACGCATGGGATTTTGGCGCGCTCGCCCCGTACTCGGGCCTGCTGTGGAAGGGGCTGTGGATCACGATTGTCTTTACGGTGACCACGGCCCTGGCTGGCCTGGCCATTGGCCTGGTGGCGGGGGTGTTGCGTACCAACGCGCCCCGCTGGGTCAATGTGCCGGTGGTCGCCTATATCGAGATTTTTCGGTGCACGCCTCTGCTGGTGCAATTGGTGTGGATGTATTACGCACTGCCGGTCTTGATCCAGGTTGAAATGTCGCCGGGGATGGCGTGTTTTCTGACGCTGTCTTTGTATGGGGGCGCGTTCTATGCCGAGATTTTCCGCGGGGGAATCGAAGCCGTCGATCGCGGCCAATGGGAGGCAGGCAAGGCGCTGGGGATGCGGCGTAGCCGTATTTTCCGGCGTTTGATTCTGCCGCAGGCCGTGCGCGTGATGATTCCTTCGTTCATCAATCAAACCGTTTTGCAGTTGAAGAACACGTCGCTGGTATCGACGGTTGCCGTGGGCGACTTGTTGTACCAAGGGTCCGTGATTACGGCTGCTATTTATCGTCCGCTGGAGACCTATACCGTGGTGGCGGTCGTCTATTTTGTCGTGCTGTTCCCGCTGACGCTGGCTGCACAACGCCTAGAGGCACGCATGGGAGCACACCGATGAATGCAAAAAACGCTGTAGCTACGCCTGCTTTGCAGGCATCGGCCATCCATAAGTCGTTTGGTGCGCATCACGTGCTAAAGGGCGTGTCGCTGGATGTCGCCAAGGGAGAGGTTGTCACGCTGATCGGCGCCAGCGGGTCGGGAAAATCGACCTTTCTGCGCTGCATGAATTTGCTGGAGATGCCTGAGTCCGGGAGTCTGGCTGTCGGAGAACATCAATTCGAGTTCGACGGAAAACAGAAGGCTCCCAAGGATGCTTGCCTGGCCGCGTTACGGCGGGATATTGGCATGGTCTTTCAGCATTTCAACCTGTTCCCGCATATGACGGTCCTGCAGAATGTGATCGAGGCGCCCATGCAGGTCAAAGGCATGGCGCGTGCCGAGGCCTCGGACCTGGCGCGCGAGTTGCTGGCCAAAGTCGGTCTGGCGGACAAGGTCGATGCCTTTCCCAGCCGCCTGTCGGGCGGGCAAAAGCAGCGTGTCGCCATTGCACGGGCGCTGGCGATGCGGCCCGATGTCATGTTGTTCGATGAGGTGACGTCTGCGCTTGATCCCGAGTTAGTATCCGAGGTATTGGGGGTGATCAAGGCGCTGGCGGCGGAAGGCATGACCATGGTATTGGTGACGCATGAGATGGCGTTTGCCGCCGATGTGTCGGATCGAGTGGGATTCATGCTGGACGGCGTCATGGCCGAAATAGATACTCCCTCTGAAATCTTCGGGCATCCGCGTAACGAACGCCTGAAATCCTTTTTACAGCGCTTTCATCATGGCTTGTCTTTACCGGCGGCCGTGGCTGCGTGATTTTTTTGATAATTGACGCATGACTTCTGACACTTCCGCCGCTCGGGCTTCCTCGCACAGCCAGGTCTATGATCGCATCAAGGCCATGGCGACCACATTTCGCCTGCGCCCGGGCGAAAAGGTGAATGAACTCGAGCTGTCGCGTCAACTGGGCGTGAGCCGCACGCCTGTGCGCGAGGCGCTCAGCCGCATTGCCGCCGAGGGATTTTTGGTGGCGACGCCCAATCGTGGCTATACCGTGAGAGGGTTGGACGCGAAGCAACTGATGGCCCTTTACGAGTACCGGGCCACGGTGGAATTGGGAGTCGTGCGCCTGGTCTGTATGCGCGCCTCCGACCAGGAGCTGGCCGATTTGGCGACCATGGTCGAAGGCAACCGGGACGAGGACGACACGGACGCTCAGGCATTGCGGCTGTTGTCCAGGGATGAAGCTTTTCACGAGCATCTGGCTGCCTTGGCGGGCAACCCCGAGTTCTTGCGTTCAGTACGTTCGATTAACGAGCGCCTGCGCTTTCCGCGTTGGATCGATTTGAAGGCTCGCCGTGGTCAGACGCGCAATGACCATCCGGATATTGTGCGCGCGCTGCAGACACGTGACCAGGCGGTGGTGCAGGCATTGATGAGCCAGCATATCGAAAAGCATCTGGATCACATCATTGAGCTGACCCGCGCGGGTTATGCCGAGATTTATACGGGTAATGCGCTGGCCGATTATGCCGAGTCGCGTTTTATGGAACACCAGGAGGACTGGGCCTCTTCCTCTGATGGTGTCAAGGAAACGAGGGATTGACGGCGCTTCCTTGACACCAGCCGCGAGCCGGCATCACTGCAGGTTTTGATTTACATCTCACTTTTACCAGGACTATTCATGAAAGCTATTTTCGTTGACGCCAACCCTACTTTGTCCGCGGTGGCCGAGCGCCTGCATCGTGCCGATGATCTGGAGTTGGTCATCAACCGTCAGCCGGATATCACCTCGGATCAGTTGCCGGCCGTGCTGGGTGATGCAGAAATCGCCATCATCGACCATACGCATCTGCCGACCGATATCGCTCGTCAATGCAAGGGTCTGAAGCATGTCGTGTTCCTGGGAACCGGTCCGCGTTCGTATATGAATCCTGAGGAATTGGCGGAGATCGGCATTGAGGTGCACATCATCAAAGGCTACGGCGATACGGCCGTGGCCGAGTGTGCGTTTGCCTTGATGTGGGCATCGGCAAAGGGCTTTGGGCGCATGGATCGTGAAATGCGCGCAGGGAATTGGCTGCGCAGCGATGCCGTGCAATTGACGGGCAAGACGCTGGGTCTGATTGGTTTCGGCGGCATCGCAGCAGAGGTTGCGCGTCTGGCCCAGGGCGCCGGCATGGAAGTCATCGCCTGGAATCGCAGCGCGAAATCGCATCCGGGCGTGCGTTTCACGGAACTGGACGAGGTGCTGGCCAAGAGCCACGTGGTGTCGATGCATTTGCTGTTGACGGACGAGACGCGCGGCATTATTTCGCGTGAGCGCATTAACGCGATGCGCGATGGTGCGATCCTGGTCAATACGGCGCGCGGCGCGTTGGTGGACGAGGACGCCATGATCGACGCGCTGAAGTCGGGCAAACTGGGTCATGCGGGTCTGGACGTGTTTGTCACCGAACCCATGCCCAAGGACCATCCGTTGACCAAGCTCGATAACGTGACGCTGTCGGCCCACTCGGCATTCCGTACCCCCGAGGCCAGCGATAACCTGATTCAATCCGCTCTGAATCACTGCCGCCGTATTTCGGGCAAGGGAGTGCAGCAATGAGCGCGCCGATCACCCGGTTGGACCAGAACACACGCCGTTCGCGAGCGGTGATTCACAATGGCACGGTGTACCTGGCCGGCCATACGGCTGACGATCGTGGCGCCGATGCGGCAGGACAGACGCGCCAGGTGCTGGCCAAGATCGACGAGATGTTGGCGGCCTCGGGCACGGACAAGTCCAAGCTCTTGAATGTCACGATCTGGCTGCAGCACATGTCTGATTTTCAGGCGATGAACGAGGTCTATGATGCATGGATCGTACCCGGTCAGGCGCCGGCGCGTTGCTGCGGCGCCGTCGAACTGGCTCTGCCGGAAATTCTCGTCGAGATAATGGTGACCGCCGCGTTGTAGGCGGGAATGTTTTTTCAGGATGGATATGTCTATCGATAATTCTCAGGCGCCGGCGTTTCGCCGCGCCAGTCGTATCTCCCGTATTGCGGTGTCGGAGATTCTGCGCATCGGCGCACGCGCCGCACAACTGAAGCGCGAAGGGCGCGATGTCATCGTATTGGGGGCGGGCGAACCCGACTTTGATACGCCGGACAACGTGAAAGAAGCGGCCATTCGTGCGATACACGCTGGCGAGACCAAGTACACCTTGCTCGATGGCACCCTGGCGTTGAAAGCCGCGATCGCGCGCAAGTTCGAACGTGAAAATGGCGTGACGTACGGCCTGGACGAAATCAACGTAGGCGCCGGCGCCAAGCAAGTGATCCACAATGCCTTGATGGCGACGCTGGATGACGGCGATGAGGTCATCGTTGGCGTGCCGTACTGGACGTCTTATGCCGACATGATCACGATTGCCGGCGGCAAGACGGTCGAGGTCGGATGCCGCGAGGAAAACGGTTTCCGTATGGATCCCGCAGATCTCGAGCGCGCCATCACGCCGCGTACGCGCTGGGTCATGTTGAATTCGCCGTCCAACCCGACGGGCGCTGCCTATGGTGAAGCGGATCTGCGGGCGTTGGCCGAGGTATTGTTGCGGCATCCGCATGTTTGGGTGCTCGCCGACGACATTTACGAGCATCTGATTTACGGCGATTTCACGTTCAAGACCATGGCGCAGGTCGAGCCGCGCCTGAAGTCACGCACATTGACCGTCAATGGCTTGTCGAAAGCCTATGCGATGACAGGCTGGCGTTTGGGCTTTGCGGGCGGACCGAAGGAATTGATCGGGGCGATGGCTGTGGTGCAAAGCCAGAGCACGTCGAACCCGTGCTCGATCAGTCAGGCGGCGGCCATCGAGGCGCTGGACGGACCGCAGGATGTGTTGGCAGAGCGCCGTGCGTCGTTCCAGGTGCGGCGGGATTTGGTGGTGAATGGTTTGAATGCGATTCCGGGGTTGAGCTGCCGTCTGCCCGAAGGCGCGTTTTATACCTACGCCAGCTGCGCAGGGGTGCTGGGCCGCACCACGCCGAAGGGCAAGCGTCTGGAAACGGATGCGGATTTCTGCGAGTACTTGCTGCAGGATCATGATGTGGCGGTGGTACCTGGCACGATTTTCGGTCTGGCGCCGTATTTCCGGATCAGCTATGCCACGTCGCAGGCCCAGTTGCAGACGGCGTTGGAGCGTATTGCAAAGGCAGTTGAGCAGTTGAGCTAACGCAGCAACGGCTGTCCGTCACGACGGACAGTCAGTGCCGCACAGTGATTCATCACGCACATTCAATATCGCAGGCTAAAGATTTTCGGATATCCGGGTTCGGCAGCCATGCTTTTTCAAGGGGAATAATCATGTTGCGTCGTTTCAGTATTGCCGCGTTGGCGGCTATGACATTGGCCGCTGCCATGCCGGCCGTTGCGCAGGACAGCAAATGGCCTACACATGCCATTACCATTGTCGGGGGCTTCCCGACTGGGGCAGGGACTGATTTGTATACCCGCAAATTAGGACAAGGTCTGACGGAGACGCTGGGTGTGCCCATCGTGGCGGAAAACCGTACGGGCGCCGGCGGCAACGTGGCGTCGGATATGGTGGCGCGGGCAGCGCCTGATGGCTATACCTTTTTGTTCGGCACGGCTGGCACTCACGCAATCAATGCGGAGTTGTACAAGAAGAGTCTGACCTTTGACGTCTGGAACGATTTCACGCACATTGCCTTGCTGGGTGATGTGCCGAACGTGCTATTGATCAACCCGAAAAAACACCCCGACATCAAGACCTGCAAGGATCTGATTGAATTGGCTCGCAAGAATCCCGGCAAGATGAACTATTCATCGACCGGGAATGGAGCCTCGGGTCACCTGGCCGGTGCGTTGTTTACGCAGATGGCCAAAGTCAACATCGTGCACGTACCTTATCGTGGACAGGGGCCTGCCATGACGGCGCTCTTGTCGGGCGAGGTCGATTTCTTTTTCAATCAGAGCGCGGCATCGATCGCCGCCGTGAATTCGGGGCAGGTGCGCGCGCTGGGCGTGACGGTATCCAAACCGATCGAGGCGCTGCCTGGGGTACCGTCCGTGGCCGAGGGGTGCGGGCTGCCGGGGTATGAGAGCAGCACGTGGTATGGGCTGTTTGGGCCGGCCAAGCTGCCTGCGGATATCCAGAAGCGCATGAGCGATGCGGTGATCAAGGAAATTTCCAAGCCTGAGTTCAAGCGTTGGTTGATCGATACGCAAGGCATCACGCCGCCAGCCGATCCCAGCCCCGCTGCGTTCGAGCGCGTGCACAAGGCGGATATCGCGCGTTGGGCGGAAGTCGTCAAGATGTCGGGCGCGAAGGTGGATTAAACGCTCGCGTTCGTCGCTGCGGGGTTTGCTATCAGCCTGTCCGGTATGTTCGGACGGGCTGATTTTTTTCACGCTCTGCGGGGCTGCTAGCACGGGGGATTGAGTGCTATTGGACGTCGAGGCGGGGCAGTGACCGTGTTGGCGCTTCACGGAGTCGNNCGAGGGAAACCG
>NZ_CBCSJH010000014.1:63720-72016 GCF_965139195.1 Bordetella tumbae
TCGCTACGCTCCTTCGGTTTCCCTCGCTCGACTCCGAGGCGCGCCAACACGGTCACTGCCCCGCCTCGACTCGCAGAGTCTCTGATTCCCTCGTCGCTGGCACGGGTGGTTTTCTTAGGCTTCGTAGGAACTGGCTTTTGCAAGGATGAAGATCTTGCAGGGCTGCCATTCATTGGCGCCTACGGGCGCACCAATGAATAGCGTTCGTGATCTGCATGCGAAGGCTTTGGCATCGGGGGCAAACAGGGGATCTCTCGAGTAACGATTTCTCATAGATCAGCAGGAGATCGTTCGCAACACGACTTCGCGACGTCCAATAAGCACACCACCTTCACTCGTGCACACCTGAGAACTGCCCCGAAAACGGTTTTAGCCGAGAACGATTACCACAATAGTCAGCAGGCCCAGCACCAGGTTGACGGTCACCCAGGTTTTGAGCGATTGCATCGCGCGGCCGCCCGCGAGCCAGTCACCGGCTTGTACGGCACGATCCAGGCGCGGGTACAGGGCAAAGCGGATATGTCCGAAAATCGCTGCCATGATGACGCCCAATACCGCCATGGTCATCCAGGCGTGCGGCATCTGAAAGCTGCCGCCGGTGTCCGCGACCTGGCGGGCTGTGCGGCCTATCATCCAGGCGCCGCTCAGCAGTACCAGCAGGACGGCGCCCAGCACGGCGTTCAGAAAGCGTGCCAGCACATCGCGCATCAGGCGCAGCCGCTGGGGCGGTTCCAGCGCGGCCACGGCGGGCCGCAGAAAACAGTGGGCGAAGATCATCCCGCCTACCCACAGCAGAATGGCCAGGATGTGTACGAGCTTGAGAACGCTGTAAAACATGGCAGAGTGTTCCGTGAGTCGCAGAGCCAGGGATAGGCGCCGCATAGCCGGTATTATCCATTGCTCCGGGAAACCGCGGCGTTGATACCGTGGAAAGGGGGGGCAGTCAGATCGCCGCAAATCGTCTTACACTGGATACCTGTGCGGGTATGCGCATCGTAATGGATGGCGCTATCCTTGATTGACTCTTTTTTTGTAGGTTGCAGCCATGCCCAGTTTCGACGTGGTTTCCGAAGTAGACAAACACGAACTCAGCAACGCGGTGGACCAGGCCAATCGCGAGTTGGCCACCCGTTTTGATTTCAAAGGCACCGACGCCAAGTTCGAACTCGAGGAGTTCGTCGTGACGCAGATCGCGCCCAGCGCGTTTCAGCTGAAACAGATGCTCGATATTTTGCGTGGCCGCCTGTCCGCGCGAGGCATCGACGTGCGCTGCCTGGATGTGGCTGATCCGCTGGAAAACCTGGGCGGCGCCCGCCAGAAAGTCACGGTCCGCCAAGGCATCGAGCAACCTGTCGCAAAAAAATTGATCGCTGCCATCAAGGCTGCCAAGCTCAAGGTCGAGAGCCAGATCAATGGCGACAAGCTGCGCGTCAGCGGTAAAAAGCGCGATGATTTGCAAGAGGCGATTGCGTTGCTGCGCAAGACCGACGTCGATCTGCCGCTGCAGTATCAGAATTTCCGCGATTGAGTTTGATCCCCCATCTGCGGATGGGGAGTTCGTTTCATCCGGCGGGTGCGCGGGCTGGCCCCATATTCTTGCGAGGCTGTCCGGCGATTGCAGCGTGCTTATCGTTTTTGTTTGGGGCGTGCCTTTGCGGACTGCCGATTGCCCATGGTGATCCCGATGGATGCTGCAACAATGGCGACGATGGCTGCCCACTGGGTCAGGGATAGCGTCTCGCGCAGGAATAGCATGCCGGAAAAGGCAGCCAAGACGGGTTCCATACTGAGCAGTGTGCCAAAGACCCGGACGGGGATACGGGACAGGACGGTGATTTCCAACGCGTAGGGCAATGCGCTGGACAGCACGGCGACGCCCAATGCCCAGGGCAATACCTCCAGCGCGAACAGGCCCATGCCTGCCTGCGCGAATCCAAAGGGCAAGACCACCACGGTGGCGACGGTCGAGGCCAGTGCCACGGTCTGGGTGCCATGGTGCAGGCCGGCACGGCGTCCGAACACGATATACAGCGCCCAGCATAGCCCGGCGCCCAGCGCCAGCAGCATCCCTGCCGGATCCAGCGTGTGGACTTCGGCGCCCCGGGGAATCAGCAACAGAATGCCCGCGGCCGCCAACATGATCCAACAGAAATCCGCAAAGCGGCGTGAACTCAAGAGCGCTACCGTCAGAGGACCCGTGAATTCCAGAGCGACCGCAATGCCCAGCGGGATGGTGCGCAGCGACATGTAGAACAGCAGGTTCATCATCCCCAGCGACAAGCCGTAGGCCAGCACCACGCGCCATCCCGATGGCGTCAGGCGGACACGCCATGGCCGGAAATAGGCCAGCAGCATGAGCGCCGAGAACAACAAGCGCAGCGCCGCCGTGCCCTGCGCGCCTACCATGGGAAACAGGCTTTTTGCCAATGCTGCGCCACTCGGCATGGACACCATGGCAATCATCATCAACAGGATGGGATAAAGCGAAGGGGTGGGCGAGGGAGCAGTGGATGCGGACATGTTGCATAGAGCCCGGCACAAGAGGGCCGGTACGTCGCACATTCTACGCGCAACAAGAGAGGCCTAACGGTGAGGGCGATTCTGGTTTTGCGTGACTGATGAGGCGGGATCTCGATCGAACGGAGTCATTCATCATCCTCAAGGCCGATTTGCCCCCTCCAGCGTCATGGTAATTGGCGGGTGCAATTGCGCACCGGTGCGAGCAGGAGTAGGCTTTCGTCCCGATTCATCTCCTGGCGTTCAGAGCAGCTTGCTCGCTGCACAGGAATCATCGCGTCCCGATCTCTGCTGGAATTTTGATGAACACCTCGTCTTCGACTGCCGTATCCCCCACATCCGATTCGCCACCGCCTACCTGCTGGGCCCTGTTCAAGGGATTTTTCTGGTTGGGATTGAGTGCCTTTGGCGGTGCCTTGCCATTGGCGCGCCACATGGTGGTGGAAAAACACCGATGGCTGTCTTCGGAGGATTTCACTGAGCTGCTCGGGCTGTGCCAGTTTTTGCCGGGCGGCAACATCATCAACATGTCCGTGGCGCTGGGTATGAAATTCCGTGGGGTCAAGGGAGCATTTGCGGCCTTGATGGGATTGATCGCTGCGCCGTCTTTCATCGTCATTGCACTGGGTATGGTGTACGACAGGTATGCAGACGATCCGCATATTCAACATCTGTTTGCGGGGTTGGCTGCCGCGGCCGCGGGCCTGCTGATTTCGATGGCCGTGAAAATCGCCAAGCCGTTGCGTGGCAAATGGGCGGGGATCGCCGTGGCCGTGGCCTGCTTTATTTGCATTGCGGTGCTGCGTACGCCCCTGCTGCCAACAATGCTGGTGTTGACGCCGATCAGTATCCTGGTGACCTGGAGGCTGGCGCGATGACTTCCGTATTGATTTCGCTCTTCGTTATTTTTACGCAGTTGTCGGTGCTGGCCTTTGGCGGCGGCAATACGATTTTGCCCGAGATGCAGCGGCAGGTCGTGGAGATCCATCAATGGATGTCCAATGCCGATTTCGGTGCGTTGTTCGCATTGAGTCAGGCCGCGCCTGGCCCCAATCTGATGATTGTGACGCTGGTGGGGTGGAATGTGGCGGGCTGGCAGGGGGCGTTGGTCACGACGATTGCGAAGTTCGGTCCATCCTCGATCTTGACGGCGGTCGCGTTGGGATTGTGGGAACGGTTCAAGGACAAACCGTGGCGGCGTGTCGTGCAGGCAGGTATTTTCCCGATGACGGTAGGATTGATGGCGGCCAGTGCGTCGTTGATTACCGAGGCTTCTGTGCATACGTGGGTGTTAGGGGGAATCACCGCTCTCGTAGCTGCCGTGACGATTTTCAGTCGTGTGCATCCGTTGTGGATGTTGTTGGCGGGGGCGTTGATAGGATTGAGCGGGATCGGACAGCCTTGAACGTCCGGCTCAACTGTCGGGTGCAATAGGCAAAACGGCCGGGATAGTGAATATCCCGGCCGTTTTGTTGTGGCCTGCAACAGACGGGGGGCTTTCCCCTATCTGGCGCAGGCTCTTTCAGGTTACGGCACGTGCTGCCCGTCGTGCAGGACGCGTTACTCGACGTAGTTCTTGGTGCTGTACAACTCGATGGGCAGTCGATTGAGAATTGGCAGGTTCGTGTTGGCGTCCTTGGCCTGCATATCGATGTAGGTTTGCAGCACGTCGGCATCCAGCACGCCGATATCCTGACGACGCTCATCGGGGACGTTGGCCAGCGTGGTATAGCCGTCGCCGCCTGTTGCGTTGAAGCTCAAGACAAACAACTTGTAGGTGCGAGTCGCGTCCAGGGACTGCCAGGTGTTCGTGGTGGAATCGAATACTTCCACGTTGGATACACGGCTGCCCTTGGCGGCCAGGCTGTTGACGTCATAACGCAAGCCGCCCGTGTAGGGGTAGGGGCCGGTGGTGCCGCCGTCGCCGTAGACCGCCTCGAGGCCGTCTTCGAGCATGCCGATGACTTCGGTGCCGGTAATGTCCAGGCGCCACAGCATGTTGCCGAATGGCAGGACTTCGATGACGTTGGCGGCGGTCACGTTACCCTCGAGCGGGACGCGCACGCCACCGCCGCTTTGCAGCGAGATGTCGGCACCGCCGTATTCGGCGTTGGCGACTTCGAGATAGGCCTGGGCGACGAGTTGCTGAATATCTCCGCCGCGGACGTTGACGCTGCCTTCGGCGTTGCAGGCAGCGCTGGAACGGCTGTAATCGACCGAGCCAGGGCCGCCGGGGACACGGCGCGAGCAGAGTTCTTGCGGCACGTTGGCGACGACGCTCTGGCTATAGGCGTCGACTTGCTCTTTGAACGGTTGCAGGGTTTGCGTGGCGTTGGCGTCGGGCGCTTGTACGCGCAGGATGCCGCTGGCTTCGATGTCGGCCTGCATGGCGGCTGCGTCTGCAGGGTTGGGCGTCGTGCCGCCGACGGTCAGTGTGTCGCCGATCAGGACGTGAGGCGTGCCGCTGCATGAGGTGACATCACCATTGGCGTCAAAGCTGACTTTCAGTTCGCCGACGACTTGAGCGTATTCCCAGGCTTGTACCAGGCAGACGCGCTTGCCGTCTTTGTCGGTCAGTTCGGTGGGATAGGTACCTGCGGGTGTACCTACGTCGTAGGTTTCCATTGCATCGGGACCTAGCAAGGAATGCGAGTCGCCGCCTACGACGACGTCTACGCCGCTCAGGTTGGGGATGATTTCTTTGTCGTAGCTGTAGCCGATATGGCTCATCACGATGATTTTGTTAACACCTTGGGCACGCAAGGCATCGATCTGTGTTTGGGCGGCTTCGGTTTCGTCGGAAAAGGTGGTGCCGGGATCGGGGCTGGAGGACTGCTGCGTTTTGCCGGCGATGGTCAAACCGATGAGGCCGATGGACTGGCCGCCGCGTTCGAGGGTGATCGAAGGCTGGACCCAGTTGGGAGCGTTGGCTGCATTTAGGGGTGAGTTGGGGCCAAAGCTGACGTTGGCGCTGAGCAGCGGAGTCTGGCAGGTGCCGGCGTGTAAAAACTCGATGAAGCGATGCAGGCCGCTGTCGCCTTTGTCGAATTCGTGGTTGCCGAGCGTCATGGCATCGAAACACACGGTGTTCATCAGGGCGGCGTCGGCTTCGCCGGCCTCGCCTGCGCGGTTGAAGTACAGGGTGCCGGTCATGGCGTCGCCGGCGTGCAGTTTGAGCACGTTGGTGGATGCGGTCGCCAGTTCGTTGATGGCTGCGGTGACGCGCGGGAAGCCGCCGGCGTCGACGGTGGCTTCGGTCTGGGTGCCAGCGGCATTTTTCAGCAGCAGGGTTTTGCTTTTGCTGTCCAGGTTGGAGTGATGGTCGTTGATGTGCAGGATCGTTAGGTCCATCGCCTGGCTGACGGGCGGCGTGGGGGACGAGGTGTCGTCATCGTCATCGTCGTCGCTGTTGCTGCAGGCGGCTAGCAGGGTCAGGCTGCTTAGCAGCAAGACTTGGGTGGTCCTCTTCCAGTTTTTCATCGCGGTGTGTCGGAATGTGTCTTGGTGGAAGGGGAATGATTGGGGAGGGAGGTTACGGGGGGATTAAGGTTGCGTGACGGGGATGTGAAAGTGGGCTTCCCCGGGCCAAAAGGGNGGCTGGTGCGGGGTGTAGTGGTTGTTGCTGTTGTTAGAGAGGAGTNCTNTTGGCGTCGATGCGNGGCAGTGGNCGCGTNGGGGCTTCACGTGGCTGGTCGGCCGCCTGCGCGTCCGACACCGCTTCGTCAACCTCGTCGCTGCGCTCCTTCGGTTTCCCTCGCTCGACCACGAGGCGCCCCTCCCTCACTAGTACCCCACCTCACCTCACGGAATCTTGGATCGCTGCATTGCTGGGACGACTGTCTTGCTTAGGCTTCGTGGTGAAGCATATTGGCAAAGAGGAAGGTCTTGCAGGGCTGTTATCAGCGGGCGCCTACGGGCGCGCCCACTGATAACAATCGGGAGTCGATTGGTTGAGATATGGGGTGATGGTGAGTTTTGGGGAATGTTTCACGTGGAACATATGGGTCGGAGAGCCGCAGGGGTGTTGGGACAATCGAGGGAAAGGATCTTCTTTGCTATCGATTCTCCATGAACAGCTCTGGGGTCATGATTCAGTCTTCGACACTATCTCGCAGATGCTGGCTCACAGACATAATGTGTACCCTCCGTGCGAGAGATATTTGCAGCGAAACTCGGATGAACTAGGGGTACAGCGCACTCCTCGCAACTCACGCCATCTAGAAATAAGGTAATGTTTCACGTGGAACATAGGTTGGCTATGCCCCGGACCCGGTGGATCCCAAAATGCCCTTAGGTTTTATCGAAGACTCGGCCTTCAAGTGGGGGGCCTCTGTTTCACGTGGAACATTGCCTAGGTCCGGCGAACTTCAAGGCGTAGAGATGAGCTCTATCACGACAAAAATATCGAGTTCTAAGACCTGGTGACTCATATGAGTCATACACAGTGCTCGGTGCCATCGGTATGCCTCTAACGGTACAGTGGGCCAAAACCACATGGCAATCTACGACAGAGCCTAAGTGGGAAGGCAACTTGCCCGTGCCAACAGACACTTGTCAAAAGGATGCCTCCCTCTGGGCCAGCAGATACTGTGGCACTTTTCGCCCAACCCCCAACTAACCAATGAGCTGGATGAAAAATACCTCGCCGTAACTCCCGGATTCACTCGAGACGAGCACCCCGGCAGAGGGACTTATGCCTATATCCGACCCTAAATAAGTCGACAGATCGATTAATACCAGTCCTAGCCGTTACGAAGCGGCGCGCTAATTTCCTATGACCACCGCCAGGCAACGCCTTTCGCAAGGTTACTGAGCGGAATCAAGGAACTCTCCAACGGCTCTAGTGAGCTCATTGAGCTCCTGTTTCACGTGGAACAATGCGCGATAACGGTGATCGAATGTCGCAGTACACCTTCCGTTGGGAAGGAATGTGAACCTTGTCAGCTCTTTGACTCCTTATTGACGCTTCATCCTGACCTCGGATAGCCGACTGTTAACAACGAAAACGGCGCGCTACAGCAC
The DNA here is from genome assembly GCF_965139195.1 of Bordetella tumbae. Taxonomy (GTDB): domain Bacteria; phylum Pseudomonadota; class Gammaproteobacteria; order Burkholderiales; family Burkholderiaceae_B; genus Bordetella_A; species Bordetella_A tumbae. Next base: position 71,260 of record NZ_CBCSJH010000014.1, read on the forward strand.
ATCGAGTAAACGACGATGCGACAGCGACTGATACGCCGCACGACCACAATTAATCTGAGCTAAGCACCCCCGGGGCCAAGCAAGACTCCCATACCCCACATACGAGAGAGACTATCTACGCGCTATCCCCCTCCCAAACGCGCACTGCCGTCACTCCCCAATCCCCTTTCTCGACACCCAATCCCGACCAGGAGCCACTTAAGCTGCACAGAACCGAGTATCAGCCTCGCACAAGCCAGCCCTATCCCTGGCCGAAATACCTCCCTCAAAGCCCTACTCAGCACATGCCTGAGTCTCTAGCCTGGGGCTCTGCCTGGTCCTTGCCCAGTTCCTTGCCCAGTTCCTTGCCCAGTTCCTTGCCCAGTTCCTTGCCCAGCCTTTTTCCCAGCCTTTTGTCTAACCCGTCGTCTAGTCTCTGCCAGCCCCTTACGCACCTCCTTGCTTCGGCCTCTTACCCCGAGCCGCCGCCTTCCTACTCTCCTACCAGAGCTCATCTAATTAGCTGTTCTAGATCCGCACCTCAAAAAAAGCATCATCCCCTGAACTCTCCAATCGCTACGGTTGGGCGCGCCCGTAGGTGCCCAACCGTAGCAACCCTGTAAGACATTCTTCCGTGCCTCACCCTCTCCTACGAAGCCTAAGCAAGACAGTCGTCCCGCCGCTGTGGAAATACGAGATAACGCGAGTTGAGCGGGGGTAGAAGCCGTGTGGGGGCGCCTCGTGGTCGAGCGAGGGAAACCGAAGGAGCGCAGCGACG
>NZ_CBCSJH010000014.1:72059-133904 GCF_965139195.1 Bordetella tumbae
AACGCCAAAAGAACTCTTATCCACAGCCAGCACCCCCCTTACTCCCCCAGAGCCTGCCAAACCAACCTATCCACACCCTGCCTCCCAAAACCACACTCACCAAACGTTATCCACAAACCCTCCACCCACAAGAAGCCCCCACCACTCACGCCCTGTTTCACCTGAAACTTGCCACCACAACTTGTCCACAAACTCCAACCTCCACGTTCAGCCCGCCTTATCAACCCAGTGGATATCTTTGCGACATCAAAGAATAAAAAAGCCGAGTTGAATAACTCGGCCCCTTATTCGAAAACAACCTCTCATCAAAACACCCGACCCATCGTTCCGGCACTGATAATCACAAATCTATCCACAAATAATCTCGCCCCTTATAAAGCCCAAAACCACACAGAAACCCCCCAAATAACCCCTGGGGATATCTTTGTGAACAACTGAGCTTTCGGCGCCCGAATCCTCGGCACACAAGCACAGAAAATATTGATTCTGATGGAACCTTTCCTGCGAACTCGTCACAGGCTTGCCGCCTTAAGCCTTGAAAAACCACGAAAAAATGCCTGAGCTCGGATAAACAGAATAACAATCAGCCTCGATAGCTTGAGCACTATGGGCCAAGATATCTATATAGTATTTCTGTGCAAAACCCAGGTTTCACGCCACCGAGGCGCCCTCTAGCCCGAAACTCGCCCCACCGCCAGATGCGAGCCTTATCCACAAACTTATTCCCAACATTATCCACAGGGTGACATTTACCCCGTTATCCCTGCCGGTCAGATTGCGAGCGCATCAAGTTCACACATACAAATGCGACAACGCCCCGGAGCCATACAGCCACGGGGCGTTGCAGCCAGGTAGAACCTGGCTCACGGGAAAAGCGGGATTTCCCGAATTAAAGCGGGCGAATTTCGGCCGCTTGAGGTCCTTTCGGACCATCCTTGACTTCGAACTCCACTTCCTGGCCTTCGTTCAGGCTGCGATAACCGCGTCCCTGAATGGCCGAGAAATGTGCGAATACGTCCGTACCGCCGGCGTCCGGCGTAATAAAGCCGAAACCCTTATCGGCGTTGAACCATTTGACTTTGCCCTTCTGAACCATTTGTGTAGCGTCCCGATAATAAAAATGAATGCTAGTGAATCAAGGACGCCGACTAGAAATAGGCTCGTACAACGCTTGAATCAACTGCGAGACTTAGCATACTCACGCATCTTTGACGAAACAAATAGTTGTTTACCCGTATGTCGCATTTTTTCCATATCTGCTTTGAGGCAATATATCGGTCATAAATCGGGACTAATCAAAACCGCATTCTCGAGTTAATGGGATACTTGCCCGTTCGCTTTTTATTTCACCCCTAGCTGCATTATTGCCATGATCCGATCCAAACTGCCTGATGTGGGCACCACCATTTTCACCGTCATGAGCCGTTTGGCTATCGAACATCAAGCCATTAATCTCGGACAGGGTTTTCCTGATTTTGACCCGGATGCCCGTTTATGTGATTTGGTATCGCGTGCCATGGCCGCAGGACATAATCAGTACCCCTATATGCCTGGGGTAGCACCATTGCGCCAGGCCATTGCGGAAAAGACCCTGGCCCTTTATGGTCACCGCTACGATCCGGAAACCGAGATTACCGTCACGAGCGGTGCCACTGAGGCCCTGATGGCCACCGTATTGGCGGCGGTCAACAGCGGTGATGAAGTCGTTGTCATCGAGCCCTGCTATGACTCGTACTTGCCAGCTATCCGTCTGGCCGGCGGCACGGCCGTACCGGTGCCCTTGCGTGCACCAACTGAGGCAGACCCGTATTACCGCATTGACTGGCAACGCGTGCGCGATGCGATCACGTCCCGCACCCGGTTGTTGATGTTGAATTTCCCGCACAACCCCACAGGCGTCGTGCTCGAGGAAAGCGATCTGGATGCCCTCGAGAGCATTGTTCGAGATACCGGTATCTTGCTGCTATCAGACGAAGTCTATGAACACATCGTGTTCGACGGAAAACCGCACGCCAGCCTGGCCACTCGGCCGTTGCTGGCGGAACATGCGTTTGTCATTTCCTCGTTTGGCAAGACCTATCACACCACGGGCTGGAAGATCGGCTATTGCTGCGCCCCGCGTCAACTCAGTGCCGAGTTGCGCAAAGTCCACCAATTCATGGTCTTTACCGTGTCGTCGCCCATGCAGTTTGCATTGGCGGAATTCATGCAGGATCCCAAGCCCTATACCGAACTGCCATCGTTTTACCAAGCCAAACGGGACCGGTTGACCGCCGGGCTGGCCAATACCCGCTTCAGACCTTTGCCCAGCCCCGGGACATTTTTCATGTTGGCCGACTACAGCGAGATCTCCAGGCAATCCGAGGCAGACTTCGCTCGAGATCTGACGGTGCAACACGGCGTCACCGTCATCCCGCTATCTGCCTTTTATCAACATCCCGACGCAGAGGCCTCTAATCACCACCTGGTGCGTTTTTGTTTCGCCAAGAAGGACGCAACCCTAGATCAGGCGATTGAACGCTTAGCGGGCGTTTAAATCGGTTTAGCCGCCATTGGCAAAGTGGCGGATGTGGCGATGGTTATATCGCCGCCCAAAATAAATGGGGTCGGAAGACACAGTGCCTTCCGACCCCATTTTACTTCCCGCGTCAGGCGCTGGCTTGTTCTACCTTGCGGCGCTCACGCAATTTGCGTAGCGACTGCGGAACCACCACCACAGCAATCGCGGCAATCCACAGGCCGATCGACACGGGGCTTTGATACAGCACGGCCACATCGCCGTTCGTGATCGACAACGCACGGCGCAGGTTCTGTTCCATCATGTCGCCGAGGACGACCCCGAGGACCAATGGCGCCATGGGCACGCCGAACTTGCGCAAGAAATAACCAATCGTACCGATACCGACCACCATCAACAGGTCAAACGTACCGGAGTTGATCGCATAGACACCGATGAAGCTGATGCTGAGGATACCTGGCACCATCAGCCAACCAGGTACGGACAGTACCTTGGAGAACACACGAACCATCGGTACGTTCATCACGAACAACAGGACGTTCGCAATGAACAACGAAGCAATCAGGCCCCACACCAGCTCGGGCTTGGTATCGAACAATACCGGGCCCGGCGTGATGTTGTAGAGCGTCAGCGCGCCCATCATGACGGCCGTCGTACCCGATCCCGGAACACCCAGCGTCAACATCGGCACAAAAGAACCAATCGCCGACGCCGTCGCGGCGGATTCCGGTGCAACCAGTCCACGCATATCGCCTTTGCCAAACTTGGCATTGGGATCTTTGCTTTCGATGATGCGTTTTTCCTGGGAGTAAGCCACGGCTGCGGCAACGCTGGCGCCAGCGCCAGGCAATACCCCTACGCCGAACCCTACCAGCGAGCTGCGCACGATGCTCCACCACGTGAACGCCAACTCTTTCAGGTTGAATAGCTTGCGACCGCTGGACTTGACCTCGACGCTGTGTCCGGCCACGACCTTTTCCAGCATCTCCAGCATCTCGGCCACGGCAAACAGCGCGATCACCACCACCACGAAGTCGATACCATCGGCCAGGTGCACCGAATCGAAGGTGTAGCGATACACACCCGAGTTGGAATCCACGCCGATCACTGCAATGCCCAAACCTATCATCGCAGCCAGTACGCCCTTGATGGGTTGTTTACCCAACAGACTCGTCAGGCAGCAGAACGCGAAAACCATCAGCACAAAGTATTCGGCAGGACCAAACGCCAATGCCCACTTGGCCAGCATCGGGGCCAGCAAAATGATGCCCGTCACGGACACGATCGCGCCGACAAACGCCGAACATGCAGACAACGACAATGCGACGTTAGCCAATCCTTGACGCGCCAGTGGATAACCATCCAATGTCGTCATGATGGCGCTGGCTTCGCCAGGCACATTCAACAGAATCGATGTAATACGTCCGCCGTATTCGGCTCCGACATACACCGCGGCCAGCAGGATCAAAGCGGTTTCAGGCGGCAGGTTCATCGCGAATGCAATCGGAATGAGCATGGCCACGCCGTTGATAGGACCCAGGCCTGGCAAGACCCCCACCATCGTGCCGATAAAAGAACCGATCGCCGCAACCAACAGATTTGTCAGCGAAAATGCGACGCCAAAACCAATGGATAAATGATCGACGATGCCGCTCATAGCAGATCTCCCAGCAGACCGGCGGGCAAGACAACATCCAGCGCTCTGTCAAACAAGAAAAAGAAGAAAACGCCCATAATCACGCCGCCGGTCACGCATTTCAGCCACGCGCCGCCAAACAAGCGGCCAACGTAAACCGTCATCAACGCGGTCGCAATGATGAAGCCCAACCACTGAAACAGAAACGCATAAGCCGCCGCGCCCAACACCATCAACGCAATACGCGAATTGGCGCCGGGAGGATTCCCCTCGACGGGGTTGCCGCCCTTGATTGCCAGACGCAGCCCGCACAACCCGATCATCAAGGCGATCAGCATCGGGAAGGCGCGCGGCCCGACAGGCTCGTAAGCGAAAGGTGCTTCGATACCCCAGCCGGCCCATGTCATGAAGGCAGCCAAGAGCAGGGCACAAATGCCCAGAGTTCGATCAGTCATGATCTCTTGTCCTGAAATCGGCGCGCCGGGGTTCACGCGGTGCATGCATGGCGACCAAGGCGGCGCAAAACAGGGCGTCGGATGCTGACGCCCCCAAAAAAGGTCGCCACGCTACGCCCTCGGCTTGCTGCTGCCTCGGGCGCTTGGCGGCAAAACCTACAAATTGCGTTTTACTTTTTGATCAGGCCGAAGCTATCAGCCAGCTCTTGGTATTTTTGTACTTGTTCTTTGACGTAGGCATCGAGCTCAGGCCCCGTCTTTTGGAACGGAAACAAGCCCTGTTGATCGCGCAGCTTGGCGTATTCCGGCGCGGCCATCGTCTTGTTGAAAGCATCGACCCAGAACTGGTAGTCCTTGTCCGAGACTTTCGGACCGACATAGAAGCCACGGATGATGGGCCAGGTAATGTCGTAGCCCTGCTCTTTCGCCGTAGGAACAGTATTGAGTTTGCCAGGCAAACGTTCGTCGTTAAACACCGCCAGCACGCGGATCGGCGCACCGCCTTCGAGCATGGTGAAAGCCTCGGCAGCGTCACCCATGTATGCCTGAATATGGCCGCCGCGCAATGCCGTTACGGCTTCGCCACCGCCTTCGAAGGCAACGAAACGCATTTTGCGGAAATCCACACCCGCGGCTTTGGCTGTCAGGGCGGCTTTCATCCAATCCTGGCTGCCTACCGTACCGCCTGCGCCCAGCACGATCTTGGTCGGATCCTGCTTGAAGGCTTCCATCAGGCTCTTCAGATCTTTGTAGGGGGAGTCATCGCGCACCACGGCCACGCCGTAGTCGGTACCGATGCCTGCCAACCAACGCACGTCATTGACGTTGTACTTGCCGAACTTGCCTTGCGCCAGGTTCAACAGCGAACCGCCCGAGAACGCCACGATGCTGCCAGGCTCGTCAGGATGTTGTGCAACGATGTTGTTGTACGCCACCGCGCCAATGCCGCCGGGCATGTAGACAATCCGCATGGCGGATTTCAGTGCGCCGCTTTGCTTGAGGCCTTCGGTGGCCAAACGGCAGGTCAGGTCAAAGCCGCCGCCAGGCTGAGCGGGAGCAATACATTCGGGCCGACGGGGTTCGTCGGCAGCGTGGGCAGTTGCCATACCCAAAGCCAGGGCACATGCCCCAAATGCTGCGGCCAGGCGGGCTTTCAGAAAGAGTTGCATCTTGCGGTCTCCGTGAATCGCTTTTTAGATGTCATCGTGAGCCGACCATGCCCACAAAACGGGACCATGGCCAACGGATCGCAACCGTACTCAATCCGGCCTTTCCGGAACCTTTCAATTTCCCGCAATTTCGTGCCGCAGTGCAGCATTCGGGAACGAACCTAGGGTAAACACTAATGCCGCACGCAGTCCTGGCTGCGGTTGCCGGTTCTCCAGCACGAATCGGCCACCATGAATTTCCACAATCGTTCCGACGATAGCCAACCCCAAACCGGCCCCAGGCTTGTTTTTGCCGGCGGCACCACGGCGGAAACGTACGCTGGCTTGGGAAATGTCTGCTGATGACATGCCTGGCCCGGAGTCTTCAACGGTCACCCGGGCATAGCGCTCGTCCGCGTAGACCCGTACGGTGACCTGGCTTGCGGGTGCCGTATAGCGGATTGCGTTGTCCACCAGATTGCTGAGGGCTTCACGCAGCAACCAATCAACACCTTGGATGCGAACGGGCAGACTCGAGGCCTCAAGTCCCAGATCAAGGTGGCGTGCTCGTGCAGCGGGCAGCAATGTGCGAATGACGTTCTGGGCGATATCCACCAGGTCGACGTCTTCGGGGACCAAGCCGGCTTCGCTCAGCGACGCATTTTTGGCGCGTGCCAGCGCCAGCATCTGGTTCGTGGTGCGCACCGCTCGATCCAGGCCCTCTTGCATGGCAAGCAGCGCTGTACGTATTTCGGTCGGGTCGGTTTCCCGCAGTGCATAAGCCGTCTGGGTCCGCAAAACGGACAAGGGCGTGCGCAATTGGTGCGAAGCGTCGTCCAGGAACTGCCGCTGGACCCTCGCCTGAGCCGTAAAACGGCTCATGTGCAGATTTACGGCATCGACCAAGGGGGCGACCTCACTTGGGATGTCCGGCGCGTCTACGGGGCTTAAATCGTCTGCTGAGCGCTTTTCCACATCCTGGCGTAACCGCTCGAGAGGACGCACCGCCCGAAAAACGCTCCAGACCACCACCAGCACCACAATCAGTATCACCACGATGTCGCGCTCGAGCGCACGTAATAACGACTGATTCAGAAAATTTTCACGGGTTTCCAGTGATTCGGCAACCTGCACGATGACCCGGCCACCGCGGTTGTTGTACAGCGGGGGATCCATCGGCCGGGCCAAGGCCGCGACACGCAACGATAGGCCTTGGTATTGCGCGTCAAAAAACTGCGGTTGCCCTGAAATCAAGGGCTTGCCCGGCAAAGGCAGGTCCTGGTTGCCGATTTCTGCCAAACCGTCTTCCGTGGCAATGCGGTAATACACGTTGCCGTTGGCAGTGAGCTCGAAAAATTCGAGCATCAAATACGGCTGCTCGAGACTTAGTCCACCGCTGGCTGTGGATATGTTGTGATCGATAGAACGCAGTGCTCCCGCAAGGGCACGGTCATATGCCTGATCCACCTGGTTGCGCAGTTGATAATTTGACAGCCACAAAGCTATCAACATGATGAAAACCAGGGCCGGAATCAGCCACCACAACAACAATGATTTCAGGGTGCGATGGCGAGGCCTAAGTTTCAAGAATCGCCTCCAGGCAGTATCCCATTCCTCTCAGCGTCACAATTTGCACGCCCGTATCGGCGAGTTTTTTTCGCAGCCTGTGTACAAGTACTTCGATGGCTTCCAGGTTGATATCTGAGTCATCTGTCTGAATGCGATCCAGGATTTGCTGTTTGTTGATCGGTTCGCCACTGCGTTGGATAAGTACGCGCAGCACAGCATGTTCACGGGGCGATAACTGTAACGGCTGACCGCGCACGGTAAATCGCTGTGCAGAAGTATCCAGCACCAGATCACCCAGTGCCAGCCGCGGATGTTCCCGCCCACGGCTGCGGCGGATCAACGCGATCAATCGTGCTTCGAGCTCCTCGAGCACAAAGGGCTTGGGCAAAAAATCATCGGCCCCCTCATGCAAGGTATCGACACGTTCGGCCAGAGAGTCGCGTGCAGTCAGTACCAGAACAGGAGTCCGGTCGTCGCGAGCCCGGATTTTCGCCAGCAGGGTATGGCCGTCCATACCGGGCAAGCCCAAATCCAAAATGACTGCATCGAACTCTTCCACAGCCAATCGTCTTTCGGCCACCAGGCCATCGTCAGCCCATTCAACAACAAAACCGGCATGCCGGGCCAGGCTGCGGGATAACCACCGAGCCAATTCGGATTCGTCTTCTATGAGGAGGATACGCATAGCTTATTTTTGCACCGCTTGGGCCTGGTGGGAGTGCATGTTTGTTTTTCTCTTTTCTTTTTCTTTATATAAAGACTAATGATTAATAGAGTCTGTGGATAACTGCATCAACTCAAAAAAGCCATTCTATTTCATGAGCTTGTAGCGGTTTTTGGCTGTGTAGCAGTTCTGTTTAGCGCTGCGGACCAAGTTGAACAACTTTTTGGTCCCGGCCAAAAAAGCCGGTTTGTTCAATTTACGTCCACACGCTGTGCACAGTCCTGCTTTCTAGAGGTTATCCACAGGGCGTTTTTGGGTCGAATGGGCTTCTGTGGATATGGTGTGAATACTTACTTTCACGAATTCTTGGCCACTAAAAAATTCAAGCGCAAGAATGAGATGTCTTGCGCTTGAATTCGGGTTTACAGTGAAATCCATTGCTTTGAATGGCGCTTTTTCCAGGTGAATCATGTCGAATTCGGCAGACCCATGCGATACAGGCTCATACACGACTGACCAGGCGCGTTGGCTGGCAGTACAGAACCGGGACCCCGTGGCGGATGCATATTTCGTCTATGCCGTACGCACCACTGGGGTGTATTGCCGGCCCAGTAGTTCGGCGCGTTTGCCGCGCCGTGAGAACGTGCTGTTTTTTGATACGCCCGAAGCAGCCGAAGCGGCAGGTTTTCGCCCCAGCCGGCGAGCAAGCGCAGATCGCACTACGGCCGCCAGCCGTAGGGCAGAACTCGTTGCCCAAGCCTGTCGCCAGATAGAACTAGCGGAAACACCTCCTAAGCTGGAAGCGTTGGCCATGCAGGCTGGTGTCAGCGTTTTTCACTTTCATCGCTTGTTCAAGGCTGAAACCGGCCTCAGTCCAAAGGCTTATGCGGACGCGCTTCGTGCCAGGCGACTACGCGACGAATTGGCGGGCGCGCCAACCATCACCCAGGCCATTTACGATGCTGGATTCAATTCCAATAGCCGTTTCTACGCAGCATCCGACCATCTGTTGGGGATGCGCCCCAAAGACTATAAGTCTGGCGGAGCCAATACAGGCATACGTTTTGCCGTTGGTGAATGCTCACTTGGGGCTATCCTGGTGGCTCGTAGCCAGCGAGGCATCTGCGCGATCTGGCTGGGCGACGACCCTGACCAATTGGTACGGGATCTGCAGGACCGTTTTCCATTTGCCCAAATAAGCGGCGATGACCCTGTGTTTGAACAGTGGGTAGCGCAAGTGGTGGGATTGGTAGAAGCACCCAGCCTGGGGTTGAATTTGCCGCTTGATGTTCGTGGAACGGCATTTCAACAACGTGTTTGGCAAGCGCTGCGGGACCTCGTGCCGGGCGCTACGGTGAGCTATGCGGAAATCGCCGAGCGTATCGGCGCTCCCAAGGCTGTGCGCGCGGTGGCGCAGGCGTGTGGCGCCAATCAATTGGCCGTGGCAATTCCCTGCCACCGTGTCGTCAGACGTGATGGGGACATTTCGGGATATCGCTGGGGCGTGGCGCGCAAGCGTGAACTGTTGCATCGCGAATCGCAGACGGCTGAAATAGGCGAATGAAGCCGGCTATTTCAGTTTTTATGTTCTAGACGAAAGCAGATACACTGCCCGCCTCTTTCGCTGACAGCACACCATGACGCCTTCAGAATTTTTCGTGGGTCTAGACGGGTTGCCCACATTGCGAGATCGCCTGCCTACCCGGGTGATCGCGAGCCTGTTGTTTTCTCTGGTCGTGGTCTTGATGTTGTTAGCGTGGATGCTGTCGCTATCGCGCGGGCTGGAACGCGCCGATGCTGCGACGAAAGAGATAGGCAATCTGCGCATGATGGCAAATCAAATTGCTATCGCGCTCATCCGCCCCGATGCGGACCAACATGCCGCATTGGATCAAGCGTTGCATGTGCAAGATCAGGCTCTAATGCTCTTGGCCAGCGGGAGCCCCTCCAAACCGCTACGATTGCCGTATGTCGCACATATTCGCGAGCAACTGACCACCGTTTCCCGACTATGGACCCAACATCTCAAACCGGCTGTTGCCGAGGCTGAAAAAAACGGCGAGACGAATACTTATCTGGACAGCCTGCCGGCGTTCATGACAGAGACAGATCGGCTGGCAGGCATGATTGAAATGGACAACGACAAGAAAAGAACGCTGCTGCGTTTTTTTCAAGGCGTCATTGCAGTGATTGGCAGTGTCGGTACGGGTCTGGCTATTTATCTGTTGTACGTCTGGATCATCCAACCGATGCTGCGTTTGCGGGAAGGGTTGCATCGGTTGACGGCGGGACAGTTCAATACGCGATTACCCGTTAAAACACGTGATGAATTCGGCGTGCTGGCCCACGGGTTCAACTTGATGGCAGACAAGTTGGAGCATCTGTACCTGGAGCTGGAAAACGGCGTACGCACCAAAACCGCCGAACTCGAAAAGCGCAATCGCGAGATTGCCTCTTTGTATGTCGTGACGGCCTTTCTGAACCTGCCTAACGACATCGAGTCAATTTGCCAGGGTTTCTTGCAACGGGTAATCAGAGAGTTTGCTGCTGCCGGCGGAACGGTCCGCCTGATTGAACGGCCCAACGAGCATGCACATGTGGTTGTGTCCGAGGGTATTGCCTCAGACGGCGACGAACTTGTGTCCGACACGATCAGCGCGCATGCCGACTTGGCGGTTTATCGCACTGATGCGCGAAGTATTGCGACGTTTCACATCATCGCCCGTGACGAGAACCTGGGATCGTTTACGTTGTACTTTGACGCTGAGCGCGAGTTGCTGCCCAGTGAAACTCAATTGTTGGAGACCCTCGGTCAACATCTGGGCGTTGCCTTGGATAATCGCCGCCTGGAGGCCAAAGCCCGGCAATTGGCAGTGATTCGTGAGCGCAGTCTGATGGCGCAGGGCTTGCACGACAGTATTGCGCAGGGTCTGAATTTTCTGAAGCTGCAATTGCAATTGCTCGAAGACGCCATGCAGCGCGCAGATTACGCAGATCTGCAGCAGATCGTGCCGTTGCTACGCACTGGAGTCGATGAAAGTTATCAGGATGTGCGTGAGCTGTTGGTGAACTTTCGTACCAAGCTCGATCAGGTCGAATTGTCGGTTGCCATCGAAGATACGATCGAACGATTTAAACGGCAGACCGGCATTGTGATCGATCTGGATACGCAGTACAAACGGGGACGTCCGTTATCGCCCGAGCAACAGTTGCAAGTATTGTTCATCTTGCAAGAAGCCTTATCGAACGTTCGCAAACATGCTCAGGCGGACCACGTGCACGTGACATTACGCAATGCCTGTGATTTTGCAATGAATATTGCCGACAATGGCGTAGGCTTTCTTATGGATGATATCCATCACGGTGACGAAAATCACATTGGATTGAATATCATGCGTGAGAGAGCTGCGCGGTTGCATGCTGAGCTGGAGATCTCATCCCAACCGGGAGCAGGAACCACCGTGCGGCTGGTATTGCCGCATTCCGAACGTTCAGTGGTCTGAATCTGCGACATTATGACTATCCGTATTATCTTGATTGACGATCATGCCCTGTTTCGATCGGGCGTGCGATTGCTTTTGCAACGGCAGCCCGATTTCGATGTCGTCGCAGAGGCGGCCGATGGCATCGAGGGAGTCAAGCGCGCCAAAGCGTTTCAGCCCAACGTGATTCTGCTCGATCTGAATATGCCTGGGCTGTCGGGTTTGGAAACGCTGAAGCTATTGGTCCAGGATGTGCCAGATGCTGCCGTGCTGATACTGACCGTATCCGAAGAAGCAGACGAACTGGCGCAGGCGTTGCGGGATGGTGCGCGTGGTTTTTTAATCAAAAATATTGATGCCACCACATTGGTGGCTGCCATTCGGCAGGCAGCCGAAGGTAAATTGGTGCATACGGGCGAAGCGTCCGGTCAACCGGACAAGGGGATTTCATGGCAGTAGAAGGCGACGCAAGCGAACTGGCCAAGGTGGTCGTGCTGCTGGGCGCGGCAGTCGTGGCGGTACCGATCTTTAGGCGTTTGGGTTTAGGATCGGTCTTGGGCTATCTGGCAGCCGGCCTGGTGATCGGTCCGTTTGGCCTGGGTCTGTTTCGGGATCCCCACACGATATTGCACACGGCTGAATTAGGCGTCGTGATGTTTCTGTTCATCATCGGTCTGGAGATGCGTCCATCGCACTTGTGGGGGCTGCGCAATGAGATATTTGGTCTGGGCAGTCTGCAGGTATTGATTTGCGGCTTGCTGTTGACAGGCGTAGGGGTCGCGTTCGGGTTTCCGCTGGCCGTGGCGTTCATCAGTGCCATGGGGTTTGTCTTGACCTCTACCGCCATCGTGATGCAGTTGCTCGGTGAGCGTGGTGATATCGCAAAACCTCGTGGGCAAAAAATCGTCTCCATCCTGCTACTGGAAGATTTACTGATCGTGCCATTGCTGGCATTGGTGGCGTTTATTGCGCCGCCCGGTGCGCATCAAGAAGTCGCGACAGCCGAATCGCGCTGGATCGATATCGGGATAGGGGTTGGTTCCGTCGCGGCATTGGTCGTCGCGGGCATATGGTTGTTGAATCCGCTGTTTCGCTTGCTGGCGCGTGCCAAAGCTCGAGAGGTCATGACCGCGGCGGCATTGCTCGTGGTGCTGGGCGCTGCATTGCTGATGCAATGGGGTGGCCTATCCATGGCGATGGGGGCATTTCTCGCCGGCGTCTTGTTGTCGGAATCGACTTTCCGTCATCAACTGGAAGCGGATATCGAACCTTTCCGCGGCCTGCTGCTAGGTCTGTTTTTCCTGGGTGTGGGCATGTCGCTGGACCTCACGGTCGTGGCGCAGAATGCCCCGCTGATCGTGGCCGGGGTGCTGTCCATGATGCTGGTCAAAGCATTGTGTATTTATTGGACCGCGCGATTGGCTAAAAGCACTCGTGCAGAGGCAATAGATCGCGCCATATTGATGGCACAAGGGGGCGAATTTGCTTTTGTCTTGTTTGCCGCCGCATTGGCCAATGGTGTCATCGATCCCATCGTCAATGCCAATATGACGGCCATCGTGGTGCTGTCGATGGCGCTGACGCCGTTGGTGGTGTTGATCCACAAACGCTGGATGCCGCGTACGAATCTATCCACTGACGATCTGGAGGCGCCAGAGGACCAGATCGGGAATGCCCTGGTGATCGGGTTTGGCCGTGTGGGACAAATTGCCAGCCAACATATGTTGGCGATGGGGGCTGAAATCACCATCATCGACAATGACCCGGAAATGATACGTAGCGCCGCCACGTTCGGGTTCAAGGTGTATTACGGTGACGGCACGCGTACCGATGTATTGCATGCTGCTGGAGCAAAGAACGCGCAAGCGATCTTGATCTGCGCGGACGGCAAGGACACGGTGACACAAATGGTCGAACGCATCAAGGCCATGTGTCCGCATTCTGTGGTGTTGGCGCGTGCTTTTGATCGTGAGCACGCACTGGATCTGCATAAAGTGGATGTAGATTTTCAGGTCCGCGAAACGTTTGAGTCTGCAATGGTGTTGGGCAGGCAGGCCACGCAGGCTTTGGGCGCGACACCTGAAGCCGCAGAAGAAATTGCGGATGAAATCCGTAAACGCGATGCCGAACGTTTCCAACTGGAAGTCAACGGCGGACTATTCGCAGGGCGTGCTTTATTGCTGAATAATCAGTCCAAAGAGTCGACACATTGAATGCACTGGCGATCGTGATCCACGGTGGTTCAGCGTAACGCCAACAACGCGATGATCACGATCGCCAGCATCAGGCTCAGGCCTTTCCAGAACGCCAGCGGATTGCGTTCAAGCAAAGGGACATACGTGTTGTCGATGCTGGCATGCGGGTGTTGCAAGGCATAGACGAACTCTGACAATTCCTGATAACGCGATTGTGGGTCGGGGTGGACTGCTTTGCTGAGAACGCGATCTACCCAGGTGGGAATGGCGCGGTGCTCGTCCAGCGCGGAGTCATACCGTAAATAGCGTTGTGCCGCGCGCGTCCGGGTTTTGGCGATTTGTGTGCCGTAGGGTAGACGGCCCGTCAGCATTTGATAAGTAATCACACCCAGGGAATAAATGTCGGAAACTGTCGAGCCGGACTCTCCCACAAAGTATTCAGGCGCAGTGTATTGAGCAGTACCCAATATGTGAGGCGTATCGTTGAGCGTGGCGATTTCCGCGATACCGGCAACCTGCGTCGAACCGAAATCAATGATTCGGGCGGTGTCCTGTTCGTCGATGAGTATGTTTTCAGGACGCAGATCCTGATGCACCATTTCCTGCCGATGAAAGGCCTGCAGGCCTTTGGCGATCTGTTCAACGATGTGGATAACTTGTTCGAGCGCGGGTTCGGGGTGGTTTGCCATCCATTGCGTCAACGTGATGCCGTGCAGATATTCACAGACGGTATACAGGTGTTGACGCGGATGCGTTTGTGGCCAGGCTTTGACCACGTGGCGGCTATCGATACGCCGGGCGATCCATTCCTCCATCAGCAGCCGTTCCAGATAAACGGGATCGTGACGCAAGTCTAACGAGGGTATCTTGATGGCGACGTGGTTTTCGGTATCGAGATCTATGGCACGATAGACGTGGCTGCGGCTGCTGGCGTGTAACTCTTCAATGATGCGAAAGCCCTCGAATAGCATGCCTGCCGTCAATAGAGGCGGACAGGGCAAGGTCCTGGCCTGAGAAGCCATTTCGCTGGCATCGGCCGCGGGCAGCGCATCTATCCGTACGATTTGGACCGTCAAGTTATCCACACTGCCGCAGGCATAGGCGAGTTCTGCCAGCGCTTGGGCAGCGTTATCCAGGGCATCGGGGTGGGTCGTGATGGCGTTGATGATGTTGTCGCTGTGGATATGTTCGTAGACACCATCTGTGGCCAGGACAAACACATCCCCTATTTCGAGACGCTGTGTGTGATAGTCGATCTCCACATGGGGAGACATGCCGAGTGCACGGCTGAGATAGCTCTTGTCGTGTGCGACCCAGATTCGATGATCCTCTGTGAGTTGTTCGACGGCGCCATGGCGCAAGCGAAGAATACGAGCATCGCCGATATGAAATAGATGCGCGGTTGTGGATTTCAGTATCAGTACGCTCATCGCGCATACGTAGCCGCGATCCTGATCGTGACGATGCTGACTTTGACGCGTCTGTGCATGCAGCCAGGCGTTCGATGCGTGTAAAACGCGCTGGGCGGATTTTTTGACAGACCAGGTTTCCGGTGTGCAGTAGTAGTCTTCGATGAAACTGGAGACAGCGGTTTCGCTGGCGATATGGCTGACGTCGCTGCTGCTGATGCCATCGGCCAGAGCGACCGCAATGCCCTTGGTGTGCAGCAAGGGCCGATCCGGAATACAGAGGCTGTGGAAATCCTGGTTACCGGATTTGCGGCCACGATCCGAATATTGGCCTGTCGTCACCTGCAATTGGGTGACGGCAGGACCTGTGTTCGCGCGATCCATGGGCGGTGAGCCGGTATCTTTGACGATGACGCGATTATCGGTATTGCGATCAATCAAAACGGCGTTTGGGGGCGGTTCTCATGTGGGTGGTGTATAGCGTCAGCCCAGTCAACGAAATCCCGCCGACCAGGTTACCCAGCACCACCGGAATTTCGTTCCAGATCAGATAATCCATGACAGAGAAATTTCCACCCAGGATCAACGCTGATGGGAACAAGAACATGTTGACCACCGAGTGTTCGAAACCCATATAGAAAAACAGCATGATGGGCATCCACATGGCGATGACCTTGCCGCTGACGCTGGTAGAGATCATGGCGCCAACCACGCCCAGCGACACCATCCAGTTGCACAGGATCCCACGGATGAAAATCGTCAACATGCCGGCCGCGCCGTATTCCTTGTAGCCCAGTGTGCGGTTTTCACCGATGTGCGAGATGACTTCACCGACCTTACCGGCAGGAATGGAAAACCCATAAGTAAAAATAATGGCCATGAGGACGGCGACGGTCAGTGCGCCGATGAAGTTGCCAATGAAGACGACGCCCCAGTGTTTCAGGATGACGCCGGGAGTCACCCCGGGACGCTTTTCCAACCAAGCCAGCGGGGTGAGCATGAAGACGCCCGTCAGCAGATCGAATCCCATTAAATACAACATGCAAAAGCCCACGGGAAACATGGCAGCTCCCAGCAGGGGAGAACCGGTTTGCACATTGATCGTCACGGCGAATACCGCAGCAATGGCGAGGATGGCGCCTGCCATGCAGGCGCGGATCAAGGCGTCGCGCGTTGCCATGTAGATCTTCGATTCGCCTGCATCCACCATCTTGGTGACGAACTCTGAAGGAGCCAGATAGGACATATTGGTTTCCTGTAGCGGACAAACGGATTCTGTCGTTTAAGAAGCATGCTCGGACCGCAAAGGCCAAGGTGCTATTGCTTGGGATAGGAACAAGCCGTGATGCCAAACGGTATTCGGCGTCAGAGATCAAGCAACAAGCGTGCCAGTGCGACGGAATTCATCCCGGCTATCGAAGAACCAATGTCACAAAAGACCTTGTCTGAAGGCATTCCTCAATGTGGTGCGCAGGACCACAAATGGTGCATCACGATGCACCGATGTGAGGCGAGTTCGGGACTGCACCCAGATGAGCGAGGAGGCTTCGCATCGGCGCAGACAATTCGCGCCAGTCCCGAAAGCACGCACACAGCTGCCGGCACGCCCAGTCTTCGGCTAGCACGACGGTGCGATAGTCGTGTTTGCGACGATAGCGTTGCGCAATCGTCTGCGGAACGATGCCCATGCCGACACCATGAGCCACCATCTCGCAGAGCCCCTCAAAGGTTTTCATACGGATCCGCAGGTTCAGGGGTTTACCTGCCGCCTGGGCATATTGGTTGATGTGGTCTTGCAGTGCGTTGCCTGGAGCCAGTCCGACAAAAGATTCATGCAGAATGTCCGTCAAGCGGAGATTGCGCTGGTGTGCCAGGCGATGTCCGGCAGGCATGATCAGAACGAGGTGGTCTTTTGCGATGGGTTGCCGTTGCAGGCCGGGGGCGTCTACGGCGTCGGATACGATGCCCGCCTCGGCGAGACCGGCAGTAATGGCGGTGATGATTTCGGTGCTGGTGCGTTCTTTCAGGTCGATATGCAATCGAGGACGTGCGGCGAGCCAGGGGGCGAGCCGTGGTGGCAGGAATTCGGTGAGCGCGGCCGTGTTGGCATAGAGATGCAAGGTGCCGCGCGCGCCTGTGGAAAAGTCTTTCAGCTCGGTTTTGAGCAGATTTTGTTGGCGCAGGATCAGGCGGGCGTGATGAGCCAGCGCTTCGCCTGCTTCGGTGGTGATCACACCGCGTGAATGGCGCTGCAGCAAGGGGACCTCCGCATCGGCCTCTATGTTGCGCAGCCGTTCACTGGCAGAGGCCAGCGCCAGATTGGCGTGTGCGGCGCCTCGGGTAATGCTGCCCGCATCCACGATGCAAAGGAATAGATGAAGATCCGCCAGATCGAGCCGCATGGTGTCTCCTGCTGTCTTTTTGCCTTCGGATAATCCGAAGGCAAGTACCCGAAAACCGCATTGTGCCAAGTTGCGAGTGAGACTCCAATAGGAGCATGAATGAATCTGCGAATTTCTATTTTTGGTTCACGTTGACCTTTTTGGCGGCTGGGCTGGTCAAGGGTGTTACAGGCATGGGACTGCCTACCGTAGCGATGGGCTTGTTGGGCACCGTTATGCCGCCTGCGGCAGCCGCCGCGATATTGGTCATCCCATCATTTGTGACCAATGTCTGGCAATTATTGTCCGGTCCGGCAACGGCACGCTTGCTGCGCCGGTTGTGGCCGATGATGCTGGCGATTGTGGTGGGGACAGTGGGCGGCGCTGCGCTATTGGTGCGGGTCGACCCATTGTGGTCCGCATTCTCTCTGGGTGTGGCGTTGATCGTCTATGCGTTATACGCCCTGCTCGGCCCTGCCCTGTCTGTCTCTGTGCGGGCAGAACCCTGGTTGTCGCCCGTGATCGGCGTTGTAACGGGAGCGATTACCGGCGCGACCGGAGTGTTCGTCATGCCGGCGGTGCCCTATTTACAGGCACTTGGTTTGGATAAAGACGAATTGGTTCAGGCCCTGGGGCTGTCCTTCACCGTGTCCACCATGGCTTTGGCGGCTGGCCTGATGGTGCATGGCGCATTTCATCTGAACCAACTCGGGGTTTCCACGTTGGCGATCGTTCCGGCGCTGATAGGCATGTGGGCTGGGCAGAAAGTTCGGGCACGGATCAGTCCCAAGCGGTTTAAACAATGCTTCTTGATGTTCTTGGCGGTGCTGGGGTTCGAGTTGGCATCGCGGCCGTTCTTTTGATCGGTGACATGCGGTTTGCGCCGTGATCTGCTAAGTCTAATTTTCGACAAGGAGATTTCCATGATCTCAGTATCGTTTCTCAATCGGACTGCACGTGACAGCCGATCGCGTCGAGTCCACGCGTTGATGCAATGGTGCTTGGCGGCGAGTCTCGCCTTGTACGCCGGAACGCACGCGCAAGCGGCCGAGCATACATCCGTTACACCAGAGCAGGCCTACCAGCTCGCCCTGGAAGCTAGGAGTGTGGGGGATTACCCTGCGATGTTGATATTGCTGCGACAAGCAGGCTATGCCGGAGACCTGCCTGCCCAGGAAATGTTAGCTAGCGTGTTGTTGGCGGGACCGGTGTTGTATGGGGATTCGATTTCGGGCGGTCTGTGTGAGGCGATTCATTGGAGCCGGCGGGCCACCGAGCAAGGCAGCGCGGTGGCAAAGCATCAGGACATGATCTTGAACGGTTTACGCGATCTCCCGCTGCAGCGGGAGATTTGTTTCGCCAGGGAAAGGTAGCCGAGCCCGCGATGGAGAGCGAGATTCGATTCGACCGGCCGGAAAGGCGAATCACTTTCCAATACAAAAACTGGAAAAAATCTCACCTAACAAATCATCGCTGGTAAACCGTCCCGTAATACTGCTCAGGCTGTCATGCGCCAGGCGCAACTCCTCGGCGAACAAATCCAATACGCGGTCATCCTGGGCCGCGTGTTCGGTGGCAGTGGTCAAGTGTTCGGCCGCGTCCTGTAATGCGCGTACGTGGCGTTCTCGGGCCAACCAGGGGGATTCTGCGCCGGGGTTCCAGCCGGCCAAGGCCAGCAGCTTGTCGCGTAGCGCGTCCAGCCCTACCCCTTCGCGGGCAGAGATACCTAACTGCTGAGGGCCCGCCACGAAAGGCGTATCGAGCAGGTCCACCTTGTTGAATACCGTCAACAAGGGTGTGCGTGCCGGCAGGCGGGCGACGATTTGCGCGTCGAGTTCGTCGGCCGGTTGGGTTGCATCCTGCAAATGCAGGATGACGTCGGCGCGTTCGATTTCTTTCCAGGTGCGGGCGATGCCGATGCTCTCGACGGTGTCGTCGGTCTCGCGCAGGCCGGCCGTATCGACGATGTGCAGGGGCACGCCATCGATATGGATTTCCTGCACGACCTTGTCGCGGGTGGTGCCGGCGATCGGCGTGACGATGGCGATGTCGTCGCCGGCCAACGCGTTGAGCAGGCTGGACTTGCCCACATTGGGCTTGCCCGCCAGTACGACGTGCAGCCCTTCGCGCAGGATGACGCCTTGGCGCGCCTGCGCGATCAATGTGGCGAGGTCTGCCGCCAGCGCCTCCAGCGTGGGACGTGCCTGGTATTTCTCTAGAAAATCGATTTCCTCTTCGGGGAAATCCAGTGTGGCTTCGACCAGCATGCGCAGGTGAATGATCCGATCCGATAGTGCATTGACCTGCGCCGAGAATTCCCCTGACAGCGAGGCCATGGCGCCGCGCGCCGCGGCTACTGATGAGGCATCAATCAAATCGGCAACAGCCTCGGCCTGGGCCAGATCCATGCGATCGTTCAGAAAGGCGCGGCGAGTGAATTCGCCAGGCTCGGCCAAACGCACGCCCATGTCCGCGCCCGCCTGCAGGCAGCGATCGAGGATGCGCCGCAATACGGCCGGCCCGCCGTGGCCTTGCAGCTCCAGTACGTCCTCGCCCGTATAAGACTGGGGAGCGCGGAAATAGATAGCAATGCCTTCGTCCAGGTGTTCGCCGGTTTCTGCGGTGAAGGGCAAATAATGGGCGTGACGCGGTGTGAGTTCGCGGTTGAACAGGCGGCGTGCCAGGGCCGATAAATCGGGGCCGGAAACCCGGACAACGCCAATGCCGCCGCGGCCTGGCGCGGTGGCGATGGCAGCGATGGGGACCTGTGTGGATAAGGACATGGGGGGATTCATTCAAGACGGCAATAAGGGAATATAACTGTTGCGCACGCGCCTGTTTGCTGGTTAATGTGCCCTAGGCAGTCCAACCTACAGCACAGGCTAGGGAGAGCACGATGGCGTCACATTGGTTACGTTTATTGGCGGGCGGGACATTGACGGCTGTAATGGCACTGGGGGCGATGAGTTCCGCTGTTGCGCGCGATCTGGTGGTGGCACTCAAGACCGAGCCCAGCTCGATGGATCCGCAATACCATGCGTTGACGCCCAATACGCAGATCTCTCAAACGCTGTTCGATCCTCTGGTGCGCTCGGATTCCAAGCTGCAGCCGATCCCTGCTTTGGCAGAGTCCTGGACGGTAGACGGGAACGTCTGGACCTTCAAGCTGCGCCCGAACGTCAAGTTCTCGGACGGCTCGCCGTTTACGGCCGACGATGTCGTGTTTAGCTATGATCGCATCCCAAAGGTTCCGAATAGTCCGTCGCCGTTTACTTTGTATTTGGGCTCGGTGGCCAAGACCGAAGCGGTGGATCCGCTGACGCTGCGCATCACGACGAAGTCACCTGCGCCAAATCTGCTGATCAACTTGGCGCAGTTGCCGATTCTGTCCAAGACGGCGGCATCCGGACCCGCTCCCGAAGGTAAAACCACGACAGAACTCAACGGCGGCAACGGGCTGGCGGGGACGGGCCCTTATAAATTCGTGTCGTGGAAGCGTGGTGCTGAGCTGGTCTTCGCCCGCAATGAAAATTACTGGGGCCCTGCGCCTGCATGGGATCGGGTGATCTATCGCCCGATGTCCAACGCGGCGGGCCGGGTGGCGGCGTTGTTGGCCGGGGATGTGGACTTGATCGAAGATCCTCCAACGGATGATCTGGCCAATCTGAAAAAGAACAAGAAGCTGTACATCGAAGAAACGCCATCGGTGCGCGTGATGTATGTGGCGATGGATCAATTCGCCGAACCTACGCCGGGCATCCCGGGCCTGCAGAAAAATCCGCTGAAAGACAAGCGTGTGCGCGAGGCGCTGTCGCTGGCCATCAATCGCGATGCCATCGTCGATCGCGTGATGGGCGGTGTGGCCAAGGCCGCGGGCAATATGCTGCCCTATCCCATGTTCGGTTCGTCTAAAGAGCATGCCGAGGCGCCGAAGGCGGATGTAGAGAAAGCCAAGGCCCTGTTGAAAGAGGCCGGTTATCCCGATGGGTTTGCGATCACCTTGGGTGCGCCGTCGGGCCGCTACGTGAATGACTCCAAGGTCGCGCAGGCCGTGGCGTCCATGTGGTCGCGCATTGGCGTCAAAACCAACGTCGAAGCCTTGGCGCCCTCGGTGTTTTTCAAGAAGCGCGACAGCTATGAATTCAGCGCCTATCTGGCGGGCTGGTCGGTAACCAGTGGCGAGATGTTGAACCCCTTGGCCTCGTTGCTGATGACGCGTAATCCCGATGCGGGCGAGGGTACGACCAACCGCGGGCGTTACTCGAACCCGGAGATGGATAAGTTGGCGCGTGAGGCCGCCGGGACGATGGATGACGCCAAGCGTTCGGCATTACTGCAACAGGCCAGCAATATGGCGATGGATGACTATGCCCTGCTGCCCTTGCACTTTGAGCTGTCCGTATGGGCGATGAAGGACGATGTCCGTTACCAGGGCCGGCCGGATCAGACTACCTTGGTGCAATACGCGACCGTAAAGAAGTAAGCCAGGAGTCGCATCGACGTGCTGGCCACTATTATTCGCAGGCTGTTGCAGACGCTGATCGTGCTGCTGGTCATGTCGGCGTTGGTGTTCACCGGGATTTATCTGGTGGGCGATCCGATTTCGATGTTGGCCAGCCCCGAGGCGACCGATGCGCAGCGTGAAGCAATCCGCGTATCGCTGGGCTTGGACAAGCCGTTGTGGATGCAGTATCTGGTGTTCATCGGTCATGCTGTGCAGGGCAATTTTGGCAATAGCTTTTTGACGGGCGAGCCGGCGATGCGCCTGATCCTGGAGCGCATGCCGGCCACGCTCGAGCTGGCCTGTGTGGCCATGCTGATGTCTGTGCTGATCGGTGTGCCACTAGGCATCGTCGCGGGCTTGCGGCCCAAGGCGGTAGGTTCTCGCGCCATCATGACGGGCTCGGTGCTGGGATTTTCCCTGCCTAATTTCTGGGTCGGCTTGATGTTGATCATGCTCTTTGCCGTCACGCTGGGGTGGCTGCCGGCGAGCGGGCGCGGCGACACGGTGTCGGTGTTGGGCGTGCCGCTGAGCGTGTTGACGCTGGATGGATGGGCGAGCCTGATCTTGCCGGCGTCCACGATTGCATTGGCCAAATGCGCCATGATTGTGCGCGTCACACGGGCGGCCACGCGCGAGGCGCTGCCCATGGACTACATCAAGTTTGCGCGTGCCAAAGGGCTCGCGGAAAAGCGTGTGCTAGGCGTGCATTTGCTCAAGAACATCCTGATTCCGATCGTCACCGTTGCGGGGCTGGAGTTTGGGCAGGTCGTGGCGTTTGCTGTCGTGACAGAAACGGTATTTTCCTGGCCAGGCATGGGCAAGCTGCTGATTGATTCCATCATCAATCTGGATCGCCCTGTGGTGGTGGCCTATCTGATGTTGATTGTATTTTTCCTGGTTATCCTGAATCTGGTGGTGGACATTATCTATACCGTGCTGGATCCGCGCGTACGTCTGGAGCGTCGAACATGACGACGCCGGTTTCCCCTGTCGAGACAACGACAACATCTGCGCCCGTCGCGCGGGTGGAAACGCCGCTGCGCCGGTTTCTGGCGGACTTCTGTGCCAGTAAATTGGCGCTGTTCGGCGTCGTGCTGCTGCTGTTGACGGTAGGCGCAGCGATATTCGCGCCATGGATCGCACCGCAGAATCCCTTTGATATTGCCACGTTGGATATCCTCGATTCCAAATTGCCGCCCGGCAGCGTGAGTGGCGATGGCAGCATGACCTATTGGTTGGGTACCGACGGTCAGGCGCGGGATGTGTTCTCGGCGATTCTGTATGGCATGCGCACGAGCCTGATGGTCGGTTCGATTTCCGTGCTGGCGGCATTTGCGATCGGCGCTACGGTCGGCTTGATCGCTGCATACTTTGGCGGCCGCATCGATGCATTCTTGATGCGGGCTGTGGATATCCAGTTGTCGTTTCCGGCGATTCTGGTGGCCTTGATTTTGCTGGCTATCCTGGGCAAGGGTGTGGATAAGGTCATCATTGCGCTGGTGGTGGTGCAGTGGGCCTACTTTGCACGCGCAGCGCGCGGAGCCGCGCTGGTCGAAC
This sequence comes from Bordetella tumbae, assembly GCF_965139195.1. Taxonomy (GTDB): domain Bacteria; phylum Pseudomonadota; class Gammaproteobacteria; order Burkholderiales; family Burkholderiaceae_B; genus Bordetella_A; species Bordetella_A tumbae. The sequence goes on from NZ_CBCSJH010000014.1 coordinate 95,578, forward strand.
GCGGCAAGGAATATGTCGAGGCCGCCCGTTGCATGTCATTGGGTTGGGGGCGCGTGTTGTTTCGCCACGTGTTGCCCAACTGCATGCCGCCGCTCATTGTGATTGCGACGATCGATTTGGCGCATGCCATTGCCCTGGAAGCCACGCTGTCGTTTCTGGGCGTAGGCGTGCCGGTGACGGAACCCTCGCTGGGGATGTTGATTTCCAATGGCTTTGAATATCTGCTGTCGGGACTGTATTGGATTTCTTTCTTTCCCGGCATCGCCCTGGCCATTGCGATTATCGGCATCAATCTGGTGGGCGATCATCTGCGTGATGTATTGAATCCGCATAACGCGGCTTGAGCAGCGGACGACTATGAGCTCTCAAACGACCATTGACCATCGCGATAGTGCTCCCATAGCGGCCCCTGTGAGTGCTGCGAACCGTGACGGCAGGACGGTGTTGGAGGTGCGTGGACTGAAAACGCATTTCTTCACCCGCGCGGGAGTGGTCAAGGCCGTCGACGGTGTGGATCTGTCGGTGGGAGCGGGTGAGATTCTGGGATTGGTCGGGGAGTCCGGTTCGGGCAAGAGCATCACGGGTTTTTCCTTGTTGGGTCTGGTTGATGCGCCTGGCCGGGTCGTCGAAGGCGAGATCCGTTTCAACGGCGAAGACTTGCGTCAGGCATCGGCACAACGCTGGCGCGAGCTGCGCGGCAACGATATCGCGATGATCTTTCAAGATCCGATGATGACGCTGAATCCCGTATTGCGCGTAGATACGCAGATGATAGAAACGGTGCTGGCGCATCGGCGCGTCAGCCGCACGCAAGCACAGGCCCGTGCATTGGAGGTCTTGACCAAAGTCGGCATCCCCTCGCCTCAGGAACGATTGCGTGCCTATCCTCATCAATTGTCGGGCGGTATGCGGCAGCGGGTGGCGATCGCGATTGCGTTGTTGAATGAGCCTCGCCTGATTATCGCGGACGAGCCGACCACCGCACTGGATGTGACGATTCAAGGACAGATCCTGTATGAGATGCAGAAGCTGTGCCGCGAGACGGGGACAGGACTGATCTGGATTACTCACGATCTGGCCGTCGTGGCAGGATTGGCAGACCGTGTGGCGGTCATGTATGCGGGCCGTGTCGTAGAAACCGGAACGACCGAGGCCGTGATCAGCCATGCCCTGCACCCCTATACGCATGGCTTGATTGCGTCTATCCCCACACCGAACACGCGCGGCCAGCCCCTGGACCCGATACCTGGCATGACGCCCTCGTTATTGAATCTGCCGCAAGGCTGTGCCTTTCGCACGCGCTGTCATCGCGCGACCGATGCCTGTACGCAGGCGCCCGAGGCGGTGGAACATCGGCCCGGGCATTGGGCACGTTGCTGGCATGCAGGAGAACGCTAGTGCAGACTGTTGAACTCGTGCCACCGGATTCCAGCGTGTCTGTCGCCAATACCGTGCCTATTTTGTCGTTGCGGCAGGTCGAGCAGCACTTTGTCCAGCCGGTCGACCTGGCGGGCCGTATTGCGAACTTGTTTGGCGCAGGCCTGAAAACGCTGGTGGTACAGGCGGTCGCTGGGGTGGATCTGGATGTTTATCCAGGCGAGGTGATCGGCATCGTGGGCGAGTCCGGCTGCGGTAAGTCGACCTTGGGCCGGATGGTGGCGGGAATTTTGCGGCCGACAGGGGGACAGATCGATTACCAGGGAACCCCTGTGACGCAGATGTCGGCGGCGCAACGGCGTGCGTACGAATTAAGCGTGCAGATGATTTTTCAGGATCCGTACGCCTCGTTGAACCCCCGTATGCGGGTGGTCGACATCATCGGCGAGGCACCTGTGGCGCATGGCCTGATCCGCTCGGGAGAGAAGGCCAGCTATGTCGCGGGCCTGATGAGCCAGGTGGGGCTGGACCCGACTTATGCTCAGCGTTATCCACACCAGTTTTCCGGAGGACAGCGCCAGCGTATCGGCATTGCGCGGGCGTTGGCGTTAAAGCCGTCGGTGATCGTGTGTGACGAGGCCGTGGCGGCCCTGGATGTGTCGATTCAAGCCCAGGTGTTGAATCTGTTCGCCCAATTGCGCCACGAGCTGGATTTGACCTATCTGTTTATCAGCCATAATCTGAGTGTGGTGAGCCATATCTCGGATCGCGTGGCCATTATGTATCTGGGGCGTATCGTCGAGATTGCTTCGACCGACGCGGTGTTTTCCCGGGCGAATCACCCCTATACGCAGGCGTTGCTGAAAGAACTGCCGGATTTGCGGCCCGGCCGGCGCGATTACCGGCCGATCAAGGGCGAACTACCCTCGCCGCTGGCGCCTCCGGCTGGGTGCGCCTTTCATCCCCGGTGCCCGCATGCGATGCCGCGTTGCAGCACGGAGCGGCCGCTGTTGCGTGCGGTGGCGCCAGGTCACGCCAGCGCCTGCCATTTGAATGACGCGCCAGCGGGCCATTTGCCGTCGGGATGATGGCTGGCCTCCGGTCGCAGTATGCCCGCCGTGCTGAAAATTTGATATCGGATGCGGATTCCTACGGGATCTAACCCCTTTTATTTTGTTTACCTTCTGCCATGAAAACTCTAGACGAAATCGAACGTGCCCATGCTGACCTGACCGCTTTGCGACGTGATATCCATGCGCATCCGGAATTGGCTTTCCAGGAAACGCGGACCTCGGCACTGGTTGCCGAGCGCCTGCGCAGCTTTGGGATCGAGGTGCATACGGGCTTGGGCAAAACGGGTCTGGTGGGCGTGCTGAAATCAGGCAACAGCGGCAAGACATTGGGGTTGCGCGCCGATATGGACGCCTTGCCGATGCCGGAGCACAACCGCTTTGAGCATAAATCGACGATCGCAGGCCGCATGCATGGCTGTGGCCACGATGGGCATACGACGATGTTGCTGGGAGCGGCGGAGTATTTGTCCAAGCATCGTAATTTCGACGGCACGGTACATTTTATTTTTCAGCCGGCCGAAGAAGGCGGCAACGCCGGCGCGCGCGCCATGATGGAAGACGGTCTTTTTGACCGTTTTCCGTGTGACGCCGTGTTTGGTTTGCACAATATGCCGGGCATGCCGGTCAATCAGTTCGGTTTTCGCAGCGGACCGGCCATGGCGTCGAGCAACCGCTGGGATATCACGATCCGTGGGGTGGGCGGCCATGCCGCACAGCCGCATAACGCGGTAGATCCCATCATCATCGCGGCCGACATGGTGCACGCTTTGCAGACCTTGATTTCGCGCAGCAAGGATCCTTTGGAATCGGCGGTGCTGACGATCACGCAGATTCACGCCGGAGACGCGTATAACGTAATCCCCGGCGATGCCGTATTGCGGGGCACCGTGCGCACCTATACCGTGGATGTGCTCGACAAAATCGAAGACGGAATGCGCCGCATCGCGACGACGCTGCCCCAGGTATATGGCGCCACCGGCGAGCTGGATTTCGTGCGCGCATATCCGCCGCTGGTGAATTGGGAAAAAGAAACCAAGTTTGCCGCAGACCTCGCACGCGAGGTGTTTGGCGACGAGCAGGTCAACTGCGATATTCCGGCGTTCATGGGCGCCGAGGATTTTTCTTTTTATCTGGAAAAAGTCCCGGGCTGCTACCTGTTTCTAGGCAATGGCGATGGGGACCACCGGATCGCCAGCTATCACGGCATGGGTCCATGCCAGTTGCATAACCCCAACTACGACTTTAACGATGCATTGCTGCCGGTCGGTGCAACGTATTGGGTCAAGCTGGTCGAGAAATTTTTGGCAAAGGCATAAGTTAATAACTCCAAACCCATATGACAAAGTGATCTGATTAAACTCCGATAACGTCGTTTGGGTTTGAATAAGCCTTTTGCATAATGGATTGCTCTGAATACCGGAGCAATCCATGTCTACACGTAGCAACGCGGCACGCCTTGATGAAGTCGACGACGCTGCGCAGGCATTCGAGGTTCGGCCTCTGCCCGGCGGGATCGGCGCGGAGATCGTTGGCATTGATCTAGGCTGCACGCTGAACGCCAGCGACTTTGCGCGTGTGCATCGCGCCCATCTGGATCACCATCTGGTGGTGTTTCGCGATCAACGCATTACTCCCCAGCAGCACATCGATTTCAGCCGCCGTTTTGGCAAGCTGATGATTCATGTACTGCATCAGTTTCACTTGTCCGGGCATCCCGAGATCCTGATCGTCTCGAACATCGTCGAAGACGGCAAACCGGTGGGCTTGGGTGATGCCGGCAAATACTGGCATTCCGATATCTCGTACAAGCCGCTGCCCAGCCTGGGCTCGCTGCTGCATGCGCAAGAGTTGCCGTCCGAGGGCGGCGATACGCTCTTTGCCGATATGCACGTGGCCTACGACTCGCTGCCTGCGCACTTGCGCGACGCTATCGATGGCCGTCAAGCGGTGCATTCGTATCTGGCCAAGTACGGCCAGATGCAGAAAGAGGCAAATTGGCGACCGACGCTCAGCCCAGAGCAGCTCGCACAGGTCAAGGAAGTCGCGCATCCCGTAGTGCGTACGCATCCTGAAACGGGGCGCAAAGCGCTATTCGTCAGCGAAGGCTTCACTACCCGCATCGAGGGGCTGCCTGAGGACGAAAGCCAACAGATCCTGGCAGAACTCTTTGCCCACAGCGTCAAGCCCGAACATATTTATCGCCATCAGTGGCGCGAACATGATCTGGTGTTCTGGGATAACCGGTCGCTGATCCATTTGGCGGCAGGCACCCCGACGCATCTGCGCCGCAAACTCTACCGAACCACTATTGAAGGCGACACGCCGTTCTGACCATGGCCATGACTCATATTCTTAAACAACGTGTGGGCCGCGCCGTCGGTGCAGGCTTGCTTGCCGTCGCGATCGCGATCATGGCGCTCGTTTCGCCCACGCCTGCGGTGGCGGAAGAAGGCCGCCTGCGGATTGCCGAGCAGTATGGCGTGGTGTATTTGCTGTTGAATGTCGCACGTGATCAGCAACTGATTGAGAAGCACGGCAAGGCAGCCGGTGTAGACATCAAAGTCGATTGGGTCAAATTATCGGGCGGTGCGGCGGTCAACGATGCACTGCTCTCGGGCGGTGTGGATATTGCTGCAGCGGGCGTGGGTCCGTTGCTGACGATCTGGGATCGCACGCATGGCCGGCAGAACGTCAAGGGCGTGGCGTCGCTGGGTAATTTTCCGTATTACCTGGTGTCGAACAACCCGGCCGTAAAAACTATCGCAGACTTTACCGACAAGGACCGTATCGCGGTCCCCGCGGTGGGTGTGTCAGTGCAATCGCGAGTCTTGCAGCTGGCTTCGGCCAAGCAATGGGGTAATGACCAATACGCCAAGCTGGATGCGATCTCGGTCGCCGTGCCACATCCTGATGCGACGGCGGCCATCATCTCCGGCGGAACGGAGATCTCTGCCCATTTTGGCAATCCGCCTTTTCAAGACCAGGAGCTGGCTGAAAATCCGAAGGCGCATATCGTGCTGAACTCATACGACGTATTGGGCGGCCCGGCATCATCAACAGTGTTGTTCGCTACGGAAAAATTCCGCAACGACAGCCCCAAGACGTATCGTGCCTTTCTGCAAGCTTTGCAAGAGGCAGCGACGTACGTGACGGCTCACCCTCAAGAGGCGGCCGACACCTATATCCGTGTCACGGGTGCCAAGCTGGATCGCGATTTCCTGATCAAGGTCATTACCAATCCCGACGTGAAATTCACGCTGCAGCCGAACAATACGCTGGGCCTGGCAAAGTTCATGCATCAGATCGGTGCGATCAAGAATGCGCCTGTGAGCTGGCGTGATTATTTCTTCGAAGATCCCGCCATTGGCGAGGGAAGCTGAATGTCTACCGCCCACGCTCCGTTGCTGCAGGTTCGCGATCTGACGCTGGAATACAAGACGCCGCAGCGCCGCGTGCGCGCTACGCACGAAGTCAGTTTCGATGTGTATGACGGCGATCGCTACATTTTGCTGGGCGCATCGGGGTGTGGGAAATCGACATTGCTCAAGGCGATTGCTGGCTTTGTACCGCCTGCAGCCGGACAGATATTGCTGGATGGCAAGGCTGTCTCTGGTCCGGGACCTGATCGCATCGTTGTGTTCCAGGAGTTCGATCAATTACCTCCCTGGAAGACGGTGTTGCACAACGTCGCGTTTCCGTTGGTCGCCACGCGCAAACTGGGCCGCGCAGAGGCGCGCGAGCGCGCGTTGCATTACTTGGACAAGGTAGGTTTGACGGCGTTTGCCGATGCCTATCCGCATACGCTGTCGGGCGGGATGAAGCAGCGCGTGGCCATTGCCCGTGCGCTGGCCATGCAGCCGCGTGTTCTGTTGATGGATGAACCCTTTGCTGCGCTCGATGCGTTGACGCGCCGCAAGATGCAAGAAGAACTGCAGGGACTCTGGGAAGAAGCAAATTTCACGCTGTTGTTCGTGACGCACTCCATCGAAGAAGCGCTGGTGCTGGGCAATCGGATACTGCTGTTGTCACCGCATCCGGGGCGCGTGCGCGCGGAACTGAACGCCCATCAATTTGCGTTGCATAGCCAAGGTTCGGCGGCATTTCAAACAGCCACGAGGCGTATTCACGATTTGTTGTTTGATGTGCCCTCACCTCAGCATGCCGAGCATCAAGCGCAGCGGCGTGCCGCTTGATCCACGAGGTGGTGTCGGCGGGTTGTCGGTTGCGAGGCGTCGCATCCCAGCGCTGATGGGCCTCGCGCCTTTATTGGATAAAAGGAATCTGCCATGACGCTTCGTGCGGATGGCGCCGTGGTGCGCCCCGAAGTTGAATATGTCTTGCCTCCTCTGCCGGGTTTAACGGCAGAAACCCCCCTGTCCTGGTTTGAGCGGCTGCGACAACATGCGGCGTTTCGCAAGACGCTGATCTTATTGGTGTTGGCCTTGGTATGGGAGGCTGCTGCGCGCTATACCGACAATGATTTGCTGTTGCCAGGCGCGTGGCAGACGGCTCAGGCCTTTGCACAGGGCATGATCGATGGTGAGTTGCCGGCCCGTGCGTTTCAATCGCTGGCCGTGCTTTTAAAGGGCTATGTTGCAGGCATTGTGTTGGCATTCCTGCTGACCACGTTGGCCGTGTCGACGCGCGTTGGACGGGATATCTTGTCGACCCTGACGGCCATGTTTAATCCTTTGCCTGCGATTGCCTTGCTGCCTCTGGCCTTGTTGTGGTTTGGCCTGGGCGAAGGCAGCCTGGTGTTCGTGCTGATTCATTCCGTGCTGTGGGCGCTGGCATTGAATATTTATTCGGGATTTCAGGCGGTGCCAGAAACCTTGCGCATGGCCGGGCGCAATTATGGCCTGAAGGGACCGAGGTATGTCCTGGGTATTCTGATTCCTGCGGCGCTGCCTGCGATTCTGGCTGGATTGCGCATCGGTTGGGCCTTTGCCTGGCGCACGCTGATTGCGGCGGAACTGGTGTTTGGTGCTTCTAGCGGCAAAGGCGGACTGGGCTGGTACATATTCCAGAACCGCAATGAGCTCTATACCGATCGCGTGTTTGCGGGCTTGGCCGCGGTGGTACTGATAGGGCTGGCCGTGGAGAATCTCGTGTTCAATACGTTGGAACGCGTCACGGTACGGCGTTGGGGCATGCAACGCTAGATCAATCAGTTTGCGGACGCCCCAGGCATGCGATTTGCTGTGGGCAGTCATGATTGAGCACAATACTATCCCGGGAGTAAGCTGCCGTACCAACCCGGGAAAATTTCATGCAAGCACTACTGAAGCAGGAAAAACTGCTGCTGCTGGCTGTCGTCGCCGTGGTTATTGCCTACGCGGCAGGCGACCGCTTGACCGTTCACGGCGCTATCACTGCTGCCGTCGCGACGGCACTGTTGGTGATAGCCATCATTTGCGCATCGCAGCGGGTGGCCTTTCATGCCGAGCAACTGGCGCATCGACTCGGCGACCCATATGGGACGATGGTGCTGACGTTGTCGGCCGTGTTGGTCGAGGTGGTTGTACTGGGTATTGTGATGTCGCACGACACCTCGCCCACCTTGGTACGCGACACCATCTATGCGGCGGTCATGCTCGATATCAACGGCATTCTCGGCCTGGCGGCGCTGATGGGCGGCATCAAGCATGGCGAACAGTCATACAACGACGACTCGGGCCGCGTCTATACCGTGATGATACTCACGGCCATGGCGATTTCCATGATCGTGCCCGAGTTCGTTCCGCGCGATCGCTGGCATCTTTATTCCGGCTTTACGATTTTCATCATGATCATGCTGTATGCGGTGTTTCTGCGTATGCAGACGGGACCGCACAGTTATTTTTTCAGTTATGCCTATCCCGAAAAACGGCGTCGAGCAGCTACGCCGCCGTCTCGTGGCCCCGATACGTTATGGTCGGTGGGGTTGTTGGTGGTAGGTGTGGTGATCATCGGCGCCCTGTCGGAGGTCATGGCCCAGTCGCTGAATGTCTCGCTCGAACATGTCGATGTTCCGCCGGCGTTTCCTGCCCTCGTGGTCGCGCTGATCTCGGCCAGCCCGGAAATTCTGACTGCGTTGCGGGCGGCATTGGCCAATCGCATGCAGTCGGTCGTGAACATCGCCCTGGGGGCGTCGTTGTCGACGGTCATTCTTACCGTGCCGCTGATGGAAGCGCTGGCGCTCTATACCGGCCAACCCTTCGAGATGGCCATGACGCCGATCCAGACCATGATGGTGCTGGTTACGCTGGTGGTGACCGCCATCAATCTGAACGACGGCCAGACCAATGCCATCGAAGGCATGACGCATTTCGCTTTATTCGCTACGTTCTTGATGCTGTCCGCCTTGGGTTTGTAGCAGAAACCTTGGCGGGCTCCGGTTTTCCCTCACTGCAGAGGAGCATGCCATGAACCACAAAATCAATAAGGCGCGACAGCGTGATACCGCGGCCGATCGTTTAACGGGCAGCACCGCGGCTCGAGAGCATAGACATCAGCAGACCGGATCCTCTCAATCGAGGATGGCCCGCCTGTTCGATCATTTCGCCAGCGCCGTTGCCCGGGCCACGGGTTCTCCCCTGGCCTTTGGCTGCGCTGTATTGATCATTCTGTTGTGGGCGCTGGCTGGCCCGTGGACCGGGTTTTCCGAAGTGTGGCAATTGGTCGTCAATACGGGCACGACCATCATTACTTTTCTGATGGTCTTTTTGATCCAGCAGAATCAGAACAAGGATAGCCGTGCCTTACACGTCAAGCTGGATGAGTTGCTGATGGCGCTAAAGGGTGCCAGCGACCAATTGGTCGATATCGAGGACATGGAAGAAGACGAAATCAACGAGATTGCCGAACGGTATCGCCGGCTGGCCATGGCCGCGCGCAAGCTCAAGGATTCGAAATAATGCGGGCTCATGACAAAAGCCCCCGGTGCTGGGCAGCAACGCGGGGGCTTTCGCCTGGCGACGCCGGACGTTAGCGGCTGGCCGCCTCAGCGGCTTTGCGCTCGATACCGCGCGTAATAGTCCACTGCTGTGCGATCGACAGCGTGTTGTTGACGCACCAGTACAACACCAGGCCCGCCGGGAAGAAGAACATCATCCCGCCGAACACCAGAGGCATGATCATCATGACCTTGGCCTGGATGGGATCCGGCGGCGTGGGGTTCAGCCTGATCTGCAGGAACATCGTAGCCATCATCACTGCCGGCAGGATGAAGTACGGATCACGTACCGACAGGTCATGTACCCACATGATCCACGGCGCACCGCGCATTTCGACGCTGGCCAACAGCACCCAGTACAAGGCGATGAACACCGGGATCTGTACCACCATGGGCAGGCAGCCGCCCAAGGGGTTGATCTTTTCGGTGCGATACATCTCCATCATGGCCTGATTGAGTTTCTGGCGATCGTCGCCAAACTTTTCTTTCAGGGCCTGCAGACGGGGCGCGACTTGTTTCATCCGTGCCATCGAGCGGTAGCTGGCAGCGGCCAGCGGGAAGAACACCGCTTTGATGATGACGGTCAGCGCGACGATGGCCCAGCCCCAGTTGCCCAGCAGGCCGTGCAGCCAGGTCAACAGCGAGAACAGCGGCTTGGCGATGATGCTCAGCCAGCCATAGTCGACCACTGTGTCGAGTCCGGGCGCCAGCGCGGCCATGGCTTTTTGGTCCTGAGGACCGACCCACAGGTGCGAGTCGACCTGGGTCGTCGCGCCGGGCTGCACCGTACCGACGGCTTCGATGCTGCGGGCCGCGTACAGGTTGGGTTGGACCTGCAGCAGTTCGTTCGTACGGGCCTTGCCTTCCGGCGGAATCCAGGCGGTGGCAAAGTAATGCTGAACAATCGCCAGCCAGCCATTGTCGGCCTGCTTGATATAGGTGCCCTTTTGTTTGGCGATATCCGAGAAGGTGACTTTTTGGAATTTGTCTTGTTCGGAGTAGACCGCGACGCCAGTGAACGTGTGATAGAAACTGGAGGTATCGGCCGGATCATTGCCGTCGCGCTCGAGCTGCAGGTACAGCGAAGGCGCCAGCGCCTGGCCCGAGACGTTGTTCAGGGCATGCTGGACGTCAATGTCGTAGCGGCCGCGGTGCAGCGTATAGGTCTTGGTGACTTTCAGGCCACCGGATTCGGCCTCGAAGGAGACGTTCAGGGCATCGCCCGACAGCTCGCGCTCGGTGGAGGTCAGACGGAACGGTGTCTGGTGATTGGGGAAGCTTTCGCCATTGGGCGCGCCCACCAAGCCGGACTGCACGACGTAGGTCAGCTCGGGAGAGCGATCGAGCAGCACGGTGGGCTTGTTGGGTTGGCCCGCGGTCGGGTATTTCAGCAACTCGGCACGGACCAGCTGGGCGCCTGCCGTATCGAAAGTCAGACGCAGCACGTCCGTCGTAATGACGACCTGCTCCGCGCGGGCGGGAGCCTGTGCTGGCGTTGCGCCGGGAACCGTGCTGGGCGCAGCGGCAGCAGGCGCGTTGGGCACCGACGGTGTCGCAGCCTGTCCGTTGGCACCGGCTTGCGCGCCGTTGGTGGATGATTCTGCGCTGGAGGAAGCGGGAGGCGTCCCGAAAAGCGACGGTTTGCCGCTATGGACTTGCCAGTTGTTCCACAGAAGCAACAGCGAGAAGGAAAAAATCATCCACAGGATGGTTCGTCGGATATCCATGGTGCCTACGGTAGGTATGCGGGCCGGCCAAAATCGGAGCGGCAAACCCGCAAGTTTAGCGTCAATTGGGATCAGTGCGGCGATGATGCGCGCAGCATGAGGCCCCATCGGGGTGATGCGAAGGCGGTACCGGGTCGTGTCCGCCTGGTGACCAAGGGTGACAGCGGCCAATACGGCGCGCCGCTAACCATAGACCACGCCAGGCACCATGTTGTTCAATCGCCTGGATTGCATAAGCCGAACAGGTCGGCGTGAACCGGCATTGCCGCCCCAGCCAGGGGCTGAGAAAAAAGCGGTAAAACCGGATGGGCGCAATGAGCAGGGCTTTGAGCATGGCGTCATTCCCGTGGCTTGAGGCGAGCAAAGTGAGCGTCCACTTCGGCGCGAGCCAGCCGTTTTAGTGCCGTCAAGGACATGGGTGCCACCTTGCTGTGCAAACGCAACACGTAGTCCTGGGGGGGCAGCTGCAGCCGGCGATGCCGGAAGGCCTCGCGAATGACCCGCTTGAGCGCGTTGCGCGTCGACGCATGCGCGGCGAAGCGCTTGGCGATGACCATGCCCAGACGTGCCTGAGCCGCTTGACCCGTGGGCAAGCCACTGGGCGCGGCGGCACTGAGAATGAAGAAAGCCCCTCGGGCCAGCCGTCGGCCTTTCAGGCCGATAGCAAACTCAGAGGGGCGATGCAGCCGCGCCTCTGGAGGAAGCGTGGCGCGCGGCATGAACAACCAGCGGTCGATGCGAGAAACGCAACAGACCCGGTGCTGACCTTAGACGGCCAGACGCTTGCGGCCCTTGGCGCGGCGAGCGTTCAGCACGGCACGGCCGCCGCGGGTTTTCATGCGCACGCGAAAGCCGTGGGTACGCTTGCGGCGGGTAACTGAAGGTTGGTAGGTGCGTTTCATGGACGATCCACAAAAAGAACAAGAGTCAGAAGGGACCTGCCCGACGGGTTCCTGGCCAGTGCATTGTGCGTTGGCCTACATAGTGGCTAAGGGGCGCGGGGCCTCTCAGGCGTAGTAGTAAAAGAACCTTCTGACAGACAGAATTCGGAAAAGCCCATCATTTCAGCAAGTTTTCTCTGCTTTGTCAAACAGTTACGGCAAAGGAGCCGTGAAGGGACCAGAATAGCCTGTGGATAACCTGCCCCTAACCAAGGTAGAATCGAGGTTTGAATAAGAGCGACATGAAAGAATTCTGGCAGACCTGCGTCAGTCGTCTAGAGCAGGAACTCCCCCCTCAGCAAATCAGCGCCTGGATACGGCCGCTGGTACCGCTTGCGTACGACGAAACGCAGGCAGTGTTGCGCGTAGCCGCTCCCAACCGCTTCAAGCTGGATTGGGTGCGCAAGAACTTTTCTCACCAGATCGAGGCATTGGCCGCTGAATGGTTTCAGCGGCCGGTACAGGTGGCGTTCGAGTTGCCCGCCAATGGCGCTGCAGCCCGTATTCCGACGGCCCCACGGGCGCCGGTACCCAGCGCCGCACCGCCGGGTCCAGTCGCGGNCGCCGCGCTTGCCGCGGCGGCGCCGCCAGCCCCAGCGGCTGTTGCGCCTGTTCCTGCAGCACCCGCAGTCAATGTGGCAGCGGCGATGCAGGCTGATGCCGCTGGCGTGGTGTACGAACGTTCGCGCCTGAACACCGATTTGACCTTTGAAAACTTTGTCACCGGCAAGGCCAACCAATTGGCCCGCGCGGCGGCATTGCAGGTGGCTGAAAATCCCGGCATTTCCTATAACCCGCTGTTTTTGTACGGTGGCGTGGGGCTGGGCAAGACTCACCTCATTCACTCCATTGGCAACGCCATGGTGGCGGCGGGCACGGGTGTGCGCGTGCGCTACGTCCATGCGGACCAATATGTGTCTGATGTGGTCAAGGCCTATCAGCGCAAGGCGTTTGACGACTTCAAGCGCTATTACCACTCGCTGGACCTGCTGCTGATCGACGATATTCAGTTTTTCTCGGGCAAAAGCCGCACGCAGGAAGAATTCTTTTATGCGTTCGAGGCGATGGTGGCGCAGCGCAAGCAGATCATCATCACCAGCGACACCTACCCTAAAGAACTCGCTGGTATCGACAGCCGTTTGATTTCGCGTTTTGATTCCGGCCTGACGGTGGCGATCGAGCCGCCCGAGCTGGAAATGCGCGTGGCCATTCTGCTGCGCAAGGCCGAATCCGAAGGCGTGCCGATGCCCGAAGAGGTCGCCTTCTTTATCGCCAAACACTTGCGCAGCAACGTGCGTGAGCTCGAAGGCGCCCTGCGCAAGGTCCTGGCCTACGCCCGTTTTCACGGGCGCGATGTGGTATCGGTCGATGTGTGCAAAGAAGCGCTTAAAGACCTGTTGTCCGTATCGAATGGCCAGATCACGGTGGAAAATATCCAGAAAACCGTGGCGGATTTCTACAAAATCAAGGTCGCCGACATGTATTCGAAACGGCGGCCGGCCAATATTGCTTTGCCCCGTCAGGTCGCGATGTACCTGGCCAAGGAGCTAACCCAAAAGAGCCTGCCCGAAATCGGCGATCTATTCGGCGGCCGCGATCACACGACCGTGCTGCACGCAGTACGCAAGATCTCTGATGCCCGCGCCAAGCAGGCAGAGCTGAACCATACCCTGCACGTGTTGGAACAAACTCTAAAAGGATGAACATGCAACTCGTACAAACCACGCGCGATGCATTGCTGAAACCGCTGTCGACAGTGGCGGGAATCGTCGAAAGACGCCATACCCTGCCCATCCTCGCGAACATCCTCATGCGCAAAGAGGGCAGCAAGGTTGCTTTCATTGCCACCGATCTTGAAGTGCAAATCACCACGCACGCGGATTTTGGTGTGGGCGAGGATAACGAGTCCACGACGGTGGCCGCGCGTAAGCTGCTGGACATCCTGAAGGCGCTGCCCGATACGGGCGAGGTAAAACTGGCATTGGCCAGCAACAAGCTGTCGGTGCAATCGGCAAAGAGCCGTTTTGCTTTGCAAACGCTGGCTGCCAGCGAGTTTCCTACCGTGGCTCAACCTGAGAAATGGGATGTGTCGCTGACGCTGCCGCAACGCACCTTGCGTCATTTGCTGAACATGGTGCACTTTGCCATGGCGCAGCAGGACATCCGCTATTACCTGAACGGCATGTTGCTGGTGTTTGAAGCCGGCTGCGTACGTGCTGTGGCGACCGATGGCCACCGTCTGGCGCATTGCGCGACCGAGGCCGAAGGCATTGCCCAACGTCACGAAGTCATCGTGCCGCGCAAGACTGTGCTGGAAATGCAGCGCTTGCTCGAGGACTCGGACGAGCCGGTATCCATCGACGTGGCGCCGGGCCAGATTCGTTTCCGTTTCGGCGAAGTCGAACTCGTGTCCAAGCTGGTCGAGGGCAAGTTCCCCGATTTCACGCGCGTGATCCCATCGAACTACACGCGCCAGTTCCTCATCAGCCGCGAGGCGCTGCAAGGCAGCTTGCAACGTGCCGCGATTTTGACGACGGACAAGTTCAAGGGCGTGCGCCTGCAGTTGGCGCAAAACCTGATGAAGATTTCTTCTTCCAACGCGGAACAAGAAGAAGCCCAGGAAGAACTCGATATCGATTACGGCCATGAGCCCTTGGATGTCGGTTTCAACGTCAGCTACTTGTTGGACGTGTTGTCCAACGTCAAGGCTGAAAACATTCAGTGGTCGGTGATGCCGGATGCCAATGCATCGGCGTTGCTCACCCTGCCCGATGACGACCAGTTCAAGTACGTCGTCATGCCCATGCGGATTTAATTTTTGCCCATGGGTTGATGCCGTGGGGGCGTGTAGCTCTACCGTCCGCCGCGCTCTGGCCGTGAGGCCGTTTTTTGAAGTGTTAGCGATATAAACATGTCAGATCAGCAGAACAGCAATCCCGAGAACACCGGCTATGGCGCCGATTCGATCAAGATGCTCAAAGGGCTGGAGGCCGTACGCAAACGCCCGGGCATGTACATCGGCGATACCTCCGACGGCACGGGCTTGCATCATATGGTGTTCGAGGTGGTGGACAACGCCATTGACGAAGCCTTGGCGGGTTATTGCGACGACATCGTGGTGACCATCCATACGGATAACTCGATTTCCGTCTCTGATAACGGTCGTGGCATTCCTACCGACGTCCATAAGGACGATGAGTTCGGCCGCAGCGCTGCCGAAATCGTCATGACCGAATTGCACGCGGGCGGTAAGTTCGACCAGAACTCGTACAAAGTGTCCGGCGGCCTGCACGGTGTGGGTGTGTCGTGCGTGAACGCCTTGTCCGAGTGGTTGCGATTGACGATTCGCCGCAATGGCGAAGTGCATCAGATGGAGTTTCGCCAAGGTGAGCGCGTCGCGCCCCTGGCGGTGACCGGTACGACCGACAAGCGTGGAACGGAAGTCCGTTTCCTGGCCGATCCGATCATCTTCAACAACATCGAATATCACTACGAGATCCTGTCCAAGCGCTTGCGCGAGTTGTCGTTCCTGAATAACGGGGTGAAGATCCGTTTGGTCGACCAGCGCCAGGGCAAAGAGGAAAACTTCGCGTTTTCCGGCGGGGTGCGTGGCTTTGTGGAATACATCAATCGTTCCAAGACGGTGTTGCATCCGAACGTATTCGCGGTGAGCGCCGAGTCCAGCGCCGGTGGCGTGCCGGTGACTGTCGAGGTCGCCATGCAATGGAACGATTCGTATAGCGAAACCGTGTTGTGCTTTACCAATAACATCCCCCAGCGCGATGGCGGTACCCATATGACGGGTCTGCGCGCGGCCATGACGCGCATCATCAACAAGTACATCGCCGACAACGAGCTGGCCAAGAAAGCCAAGGTCGACACCTCGGGCGATGATATGCGCGAAGGCCTGGCTTGCGTGTTGTCGGTCAAGGTGCCCGAGCCCAAGTTCAGCAGCCAGACCAAAGACAAGCTCGTGTCCAGCGAAGTCCGCCCTGCCGTCGAAGACGCGGTGGCGCGTACGCTGGAGAGCTGGTTGTTGGAAAACCCCAATGACGCAAAAGCCCTCTGCGCCAAGATCGTCGAGGCTGCACGTGCTCGCGAGGCTGCCCGCAAAGCGCGTGAAATGACGCGCCGCAAGAGTGTGCTTGAGGGCGCCGGCCTACCCGGCAAGCTCGCCGATTGCCAGGAAAAAGACCCCGCATTGTGCGAGCTGTACATCGTCGAGGGTGACTCGGCAGGCGGCTCGGCCAAGCAAGGCCGCGACCGTAAATTCCAGGCTATCCTGCCGCTGCGCGGCAAGGTGTTGAACGTGGAAAAAGCGCGCTTTGACCGCCTGATCGCCAGCGAACAGATCGCGACCTTGATCACGGCATTGGGCACCAGCATCGGGCCGGATTTCAATGCGGAAAAGCTGCGCTATCACCGTCTCATCATCATGACTGACGCGGACGTTGACGGTGCGCACATTCGTACGCTGTTGTTGACGCTCTTGTATCGTCAGATGCCCGAGCTGCTTGAGCGCGGTTATGTGTACATCGCGCAGCCGCCGCTCTACAAGGTCAAGGTCGGCCGCGAAGAGCGTTATCTGAAAGACGACCAGGAAGAAGCGCAATTCATGCTGCAGCTGGCGTTGAAAGACGCGCAGCTAACGCCCTCGCAAGACGCCGCGCCTATCACCGGAGAGGCCCTGGCTGAACTCGCACGTCAATACGTGTTGGCCGATGCGGTGATCGCGCGCTTGTCGCGCCTGTTCGATGTGGATGCCTTGTCGGCGATGGCCGAAGGCGTGGAAATCGATTTGTCCTCGGCTGATGCCGCTAACGCATCGGCACAACGTTTGACCGAAGCATTGCGTGGCGCCGTCGCAGGCAACGGTGTGGAAGTCGTCGCCGAGTTCGACGAAGCGCACGAGCAATACCGTCTGATGGTGCGTCGCATGCATCACGGTAATGTGCGGGTCAGCGTCATCGATGCGGACTTTGTGCAGGGCGCGGATTATGCAGTGCTGGCCAAGTCGGCCAAGACCTTCATGGGCTTGATCGGCGCGGGCGCACTGGTAGCGCGTGGCGAAGGCGACAAACGCAAAGAGCAATTCGTGTCGGATTTCCGCGAGGTCATGCAATGGCTGCGCAGCGAGGCCGAGCGCGGTATTTCGAAGCAGCGCTATAAAGGCCTGGGCGAGATGAACCCCGAGCAATTGTGGGAAACCACGATGGATCCCAAAGTCCGTCGTTTGCTGCGTGTGAAGATCGAAGACGCGATCGCGGCCGACGAGGTGTTTACGACCTTGATGGGCGACGATGTCGAACCGCGTCGTGCGTTCATTGAAACGCATGCGTTGTCGGCATCGAATATTGACGCTTGATGCTCTAGGGTCTTGTGGGGCGTCAGATTTGTCTCGGATGACCTAGATTTTTCGATGAGGGGCTGCTGAATGAGGCAGCCCTTTATTTCTTTAGAGGGCCTGCAGTACCGCGTCGGCCTGTGGGTATCCAGCACTTCGGCCTAAGCGCCTTGCTGGCGCATGTCTGTGATCTGGGTCGAGATGTGCAAGTGGATTAACGGGCTTCGCGGCATGACTTCCTCTCGGCTCATCCGGCCGACCGGACTCATCTAAAATCGATCTTTATGCCATATGCGCTCAATTTTACGAGCATATAGCCCCTACGGCATCTTTTGCTGTACAGTGCATCTTAAATCGAACTGTAAGGGGCTTATAGGTGATTTCCCGATCATGAAAATCTCTCAATCCTCTACGATTTCTCCCGAGCTGGCCGAGCAATCAAGGCATGTCGGACATCTATTGGCTCGGCTGCGCTTGGCTCGGCACATTAAGCAGGCGGATGCTGCGTTGCGCGCGGGTCTTTCCCGCAATACAGCCTATCGTCTGGAAAAAGGCGATCCAGGCCTAGCATTCGGACAGATTCTCCGGTACCTGGATGCAATCTCTCCCGGTGCTACCCTGGCCGACCTTTTGGCCGAGTCTGACCCGGCGCTCAAATCGCTTGCGTCCCGCGAGGCTACGCGTCGCGTTCGCGATCTACCTTCTTCTGAGCTGGCAAAGCTCGACTTCTAAGGACTATTTCAGATGGCCAAAGACCGGGAAGTCGTCGCCTTTGCCTATTTGGATGAAGGTTGGGCGCCATGTGGGCTGTTAACCATGACGGAGGAAGGTTCGACTCTGCTTGCCTCGCGCTTCTCCTATGGGACCAGGTATCTCGACAGACTAAATGCTGTGGAGGTAGACCCTGTGAGCTTGGGTTTGCACGGTGACTCAGTCAAAGGCAAAGTCCTGTTGCCCGTGAACGAGTTAACCAGCTTTGGCGGCATTAGAGATGCAGCGCCAGACTCTTGGGGACGGCGCGTTATAGAGGCCAAACTTAAGGTACCCGCAAACAGCTTGCGCGAGTCCGACTATCTCCTCCATGCCGGCAGCAACAGGGTGGGTGCCCTCGATGTACGACTGACGAGAGACTCGGAGCCCGCAGAGGGTTCGACTGGTGGTGTCCACGAGTTGGAGCATCTGCTGGACGCCGCAGAGCGAATTGACGAAGGTCTGCCAGTACCGGCCCATCTCGAGCAAATTTTCATTCAAGGTACAGCGTTGGGCGGCGCGAGGCCAAAAGCTACAGTGAGAGATGAATCGGGTCGTTTGATGTTGGCGAAGTTCGCTACGAGGAAAGACTCCTTTGACATTCCTGCTGTCGAGACCGCGACATTGCGGTTGGCTGGGGCGGCGGGCCTCCGCGTGCCGGCGGTACAGACGCAGATGCTGGGTGATCGACGAATTATGATGATCCGCAGATTCGACCGGTATTGGCTCGACAAGGGAGTCATGCCGGACGGCGAGACTGACCTCACTCTGGCGCCGAAGGCCGGTCGTTCCGAGCGTCGGATGGCATTCGTAAGCGGTCTGACGCTAGTCGGATGTGATGAGTCGGAGTCCAATGCAAAGGCATACTCGGACTTGGCTGCGGCAGTACGAAAATATTGTCACCCAACGGTGATCCGCCAGGACAGTGAGGAGTTATTCAAACGCATGGTGTTCAACGTTATGGTGAACAACGATGACGACCACCTGCGCAATCATGGGTTTATTTGGGATCCGACTCTGTCAGGATGGCGCCTTAGTCCTTTGTATGATGTACTGCCTAGACCGTCGCTTGCCACCGATAGATACCTGCATCTGGGAGTCGGGCCTGACGGTCGAATTTCAACGGTCGACAACGCCTTGGCGGGTGCTGGTCAGTTCTCCATCAACCCGGCTCGTGCGGGTCAATTGGTCGCGGAGGTGTGGGCCGTCGTTCGGGAATGGAAGGTGGCCTTCGACGAGTTTGGCGTGAGCTCGCAGGATATCGAGAAAGTCGCGCCAGCATTCCGGCACATTGATGACATAAGCAGTGTGGAAGCTCGTAAATTGATTGGATGATTCGATCCTTCTATGTAAGTCCAGAGGCAAATGCACCCCACAGACGAGAACGCTGTCGATGAAAATCTAGTGCTTTCTCCGTAACACTAGATTCCGTGAAAAGAGCCGCTGACAGCGGCTTTTTATCGTCAGTTGTTCGCATATCGCTGTAGATCTGCCGCTTGATCCCAGCGGCCTGACATCGCTTTATAGAGGGCGATGCTTGAACGCACGGCATTGATCTGGCTTTCAGCCGCGATGTCTTGTGCGTCCAGTTGTTCGCGTTGGGCATCGAGGACTTCGAATAAACCCAGGGTGCCGCTCTGGTACATGCGTTGAGCGAGATGTTCTGCTTTGTTGCGCTGTTGTACAGCGGCCTGCAGCGTTTGCAGTTCGTCTCTATTTCTATTCAAGCGTACGAGGGCGTTTTCTGTTTCCTCTAACGCACCCAGCACGGTTTGTTGATAATTGGCCAGCGCCTCGGCAGCACCCGCCTCGCTGGCAGCGATGCGGGCGCGCACGCGGCCGATGTCGAGAAATGACCAATCTACGCCCAGAAAAACATTGCTGGTCGCTGTGCTGGCGTTAAACAGATTATGTCCGCTCAAGGCGAAACTGCCTAACAGACCTCCGAGCGATAAACGCGGAAAGAGATCGGCAGTGGCAATGCCGATGCGGGCGGTGGCCGCGTGCAGACGTGCTTCCGCCGCGGCAATATCAGGCCGGCGGCGCAGCAATTCGGCAGGTGTGCCTGGATCCAGCATGGACGGTACTTGTGGCAAGGGCCGTACCGCGTCCAGGTGTGCAATGAGGCTCTCTGGGGACTCGCCCAGCAACACTGCAAGCCGGTGCTGCAGCACGGATATTTGTGCCTGCAACGCGGGCAGGCGCGCCAGCGTGCTTTGTAATTGCGCCTGTGCGCGACTTTGGTCCAGGTCTGTGCCCATTCCGGCATGTAGCCGGCGATCTACCAGACGTGCCGTATCGCGTTGGTTCTGCGCGTGCGACAGCGCGATCTGCATGCGCAGTTGTGTACCGCGCAGCTGTGTATAGGTATCTGCGACTTGAGCGGCGATGACGACTTGCAATGCGGCCAAGTCGGCTTGGGTCATCTGTTGCTGCGCCTGCTGTGCCTCTACCGTACGCCGTACGCGGCCATACAGATCCAATTCCCAACTTGCCTGAATCTGGGCGTTGTAGTTGCGTGCAGAGCGCGGCTGACCAGGGCTGAGTTGGTCCTCACTGAGTTTTTGCTGAGCGGCTTCGCCGTTCATGGTCACCGTGGGAAAACGATCCAGCCGGGCCTCGTTCAACATGGCATCGGCGCCTTGCAAGCGGGCGAAGGCTGCATGCAAGTCGCGATTGCCGGTCAAGGCTTGTTGCACGAGAGCGGTCAGCTGCTCGTCGCCGAACTGAGTCCAGAAGTCCGCGTCGCGCACATCGAAGACGGGTAAGTGCAAGCTGCCGGATGGTTTGACGTCGCCGGCCTCGTAGCGTGCGAACTGCGCCGAGGTGGGCACGGAGGCCGCCGGGCTATGGAAGTCCGGCCCCACTGCGCAGCCCGTTACGATGAGACTGCACGCGACGGCCAGGCTGCGCAGCGTTAGGGACTTAGCCATGAGCTTGCTCCGGTGATTCTGGATGATGGCGTTGGGTTGCTGCGCCTGGCGTGGCGGCATTGTCGTGCGGCCTGAGCTGAGTGCCGCTGAGTTTGCGTAGCGTGACATAGAACACGGGGGTGAGAAACAGACCAAAGAGCGTTACGCCCAGCATGCCGGAGAACACGGTGATGCCTGTCGCCGCGCGAACCTCGGCGCCTGCGCCTTGCCCGATCAGCAACGGCACTGCGCCAGCGATAAAGGCAATGGAGGTCATGACGATGGGGCGCAGGCGCAAGCGGCAGGCAGTGCGGGCGGCATCCCAGATACTGGCGCCCTGCATTTCCAGTTCACGCGCGAACTCCACGATCAAGATGGCGTTCTTGCACGCCAATCCCATGAGGACGACCAGGCCGACTTGCACAAAGATGTTGTTGTCGCCCCCAGATAACCACACACCGAAAAGCGCTGCGCAGATGCACACAGGGACAATGAGGATGACAGCCAGCGGCATGGTCCAGCTCTCGTATAGTGCGGCGAGTACGAGAAAGACCAGCATCACCGCCAGCGCGAATACGACGGCCGCCGCATCGCTTTGTTCAACCTGTTGATAACTCATTTCTGTCCACGCCAGCTCAATGCCGCGCGGTAATGTCCTCTGCGCAATGTCTTGCAGCTTGGCCAGGACTTCAGCCGAAGACAGGACCCGCGGATCGGCGTCTCCTATCAGGTCCGCCGCAGGAAAACCGTTGTATCGCATGACCGGATCGGGGCCGTAGGCGGGAACCACGGTCACCATGGACGCGATCGGCACCATTTGCCCATCGCTGTTGCGCGTTTGCAGTTTGCCGATGTCTTCGGCGGTCTGACGGTAGTCGGCATCGGCTTGCAGCATCACGCGATAGACGCGCCCGAAAGCGTTGAAGTCGTTGACGTAGACGGACCCCAGATACGTCTGCAACGTTTGAAAGAGATCGTTGAGCGCTACGCCTTGTGCTTTCGCTTTGGTGCGATCGACTTTGACTTCCAGTTGAGGGATGTTGGATTGATAGGCGCTAACGGGGTAGCTCATGCCTGGCGTTTTGACGATCTCGGCTTGAAAGGCATTCATCGCCTGTTGCAAAGCCGCGTAACCCAGGCCTGCGCGGTCCTCCAGAAACAAGGAGTAGCCCGATCCATTGCCCAGGCCTTGTATGGGAGGCGGCATGAGCGCGTAACCGAAGCCGCCTTCCATTCCTGCCAATGCACTGTTGAGTTCTGCACTGATCTCCGTGGCGTCACGGCTGCGCTCGCCAAATGGTTTTAGGGTGACATAGGCGCTGGTCAGATTCGGGGTGTTGGTGGTTTGCAGGGCGTTCAGACCTGCGAATGCCGAGACGGATTGCACACCGTCTATTTGAAATGCGCGACGCGTGAGTTCTTGCGTGACTTCGTCGGTGCGGCGCAACGAGGCACCTTCGGGTAGCTTGGCGCCTGCAAACAGGTAAAGCTTGTCCTGCATCGGGATGAACCCGCCGGGCACGCTATTAAAAAGTACCGCTGTGCCTGCGAGCAGCGCGATGTATACGGCAAATACGATCCCTCGTTTTTTGAACGAACGGCCAACCGTGTGCTCATAGGCCTGCGCGCTGCGGTCAAACCCGCGGTTGAAGCGTTTGAAGAACCAACCCAGACTCCAGTCTATGACGCGCGCCAGTCGATCCTTGCGTGCGCCGTGGCCTTGCAGCAGCTTTGCGGCCAATGCTGGCGACAGCGTGAGAGAGTTGATGGCGGAGATCACGGTGGAGATCGCAATCGTGACTGCAAACTGTTTGTAGAACTGCCCAGTGATGCCGTCCAGAAAGGCCATCGGTACAAATACGGCGCACAGTACCAACGCAATGGCGATGATCGGACCGGACACTTCTTTCATCGCCAGGTGGGCTGCATCGCGCGGGCTGTGACCCTTTTCGATAAATCGTTCTACGTTTTCCACGACAACGATGGCGTCGTCGACAACGATACCGATGGCCAGGACCAGACCGAACAAGGTCAACGTATTGATGGAATAGCCGAGCAGCAGCAGCCACGCGAATGTGCCTACGATAGACACGGGCACGGCCAACAGTGGGATGATCGATGCGCGCCATGTCTGCAAAAACACGATGACGACCAACACGACCAGGATGACTGCCTCTATCAGGGTATGCTGAACCGCCGTGATGGATTCGCGTACGAACACGGTGGGGTCCCACAGGTATTCGAACGAGGCCGCCTGGGGCAGATCGCGAGATAAGCGATCCAAGGTCTGGTAC
This sequence comes from Bordetella tumbae, assembly GCF_965139195.1. Lineage (GTDB taxonomy): Bacteria > Pseudomonadota > Gammaproteobacteria > Burkholderiales > Burkholderiaceae_B > Bordetella_A > Bordetella_A tumbae. The sequence goes on from NZ_CBCSJH010000014.1 coordinate 118,930, forward strand.
ACCTCTTCTGCCACCTTCAGGGCATTGGCGCCGGGCGTGAGGAAGATACCAATTGCGGCCATATTCTGGCCATTCAACGAGGCGCGCAAGGTGTAGTCGCTCGCGCCCAGCTCGATGCGAGCTACATCTGACAGACGCACGACTTGTCCGTCTGCGCCGGTTTTCAGAATGATGTCGCCGAATTCGTGTTCGGTTTTCAATCGGCCTTGCACGTTGATGGACAGGAGTTTGTCCGTGTTCTTGGTGCTGGGCTCTGCGCCGAGCTGGCCGGCAGAGACCTGCACGTTTTGCTCGCGTACGGCGGCAATCACTTCGCTTGCGGTGAGTTGCCGGGCAGCGATTTTGTCGGGGTCCAACCACACACGCATTGCATAATCGCCCGAGCCATAGACGCCGACATCGCCAACACCCTGGATACGAGCGAGCTCATCTTTGACTTTGAGCGTGATGTAGTTGCGCAGGTACAGGGTATCCAGGCGTTCATCGGTAGAGGCCAATCCCACATACATCAGCGGCGTTGCCGTCTGTTTTTGTGTCGTGATACCGAACTGGCGTACTTCTTCTGGCAGGCGGCTTTGCGCCTGGCTGACGCGGTTTTGTACGCGTACGGTGGCATCGTCGGGATCAGTGCCGGGGCGAAAGGTGGAGACTACTTGCAAGGTGCCGTCCGACGCCGCGACGGACTTCATATACATCAGCCCTTCTACACCGTTGATGGCTTCTTCTAACGGTACGGCGACGGATTCGGCGATTTCTTTGGGATTGGCGCCCGGATAGGTGGCGCGCACGACGACGCTGGGTGGGACGACTTCGGGATATTCGCCAGAGGGCAGCAGCGGGATGGCAATCAAGCCCACGGCGAACATGATGATGGACAACACGATCGCAAAGATCGGCCGATCGATGAAGAATTTTGAGAAATCCATGGCGGCCTCGATTTACGGCCGATGCACGGCGGCGGTTTGTTCTGTGTACGGCGTAACGTCTAACTGCGCGACGGAGTTTCGCGTTTGATCTCGATCTGTCGAAGCGGGTTTTTCTGGCTCTTTGTCGTTGCGTGTGGTGGGCGCCAGTGGCATGCCTGGGTAGTAGATCCGCTGCATGCCTGCGACGACCACTTGGTCTCCCGGCTGGAGTCCTGATTCCACAATGCGCCGGCCCTCGAACAGACGGCCCAGTTGCAGTTCGCGACGTTCAGCGCGGTTGCCCTGACCCACCACGTAGGCATATTTGCGGTCTTGGTCCGTCAAGACGGCTTTGTCGTCGATCAGGATGGCGTTGGATCTGGCAGGGCTCTGCATCTGTACACGTGCAAACATGCCGGGCGTGAACAGGCCCCGAGGATTGGGAAGGGTGGCGCGCACGCGGAGGGTGCCGGTCTGCGGATCGAGGCGGTTATCGGTAAAGCTCACCGCGCCTTGGTGCGGAAAATGATCTTCGTTTGCCAGGCCGATCCGTACGAGTGTGGCGTTTGTGCCGCGATTGCCGGCCGTGCGGGCGATCTGTTTATTACGCAACAGACTTTGCTCGTCCGCATCGAAATAAACATAAACGGGATCCTGTGACACCAGTGTGGTCAGGACGCTCGTATTGGCCTGTGCCAGATTGCCGGCCGTCAGCATTGCACGACCGACCATACCGTCGATCGGCGCGCGTACTACGGTAAAGTCCAGGTCCAGCTGCGCGGTGGCAAGGGCCGCCTCTGCGGCCTGTACGTTGGCGAGGGCCTGCGCCAAGGTGCTGGCACGGTTGTCCGCTTCTTCTGCGGAGATCGCCCGATCCGGTAATAGCGCACGGGCACGCTTGTCCTGTGTGCGGGCCAAGGCCGCCGCCGCTTTGGCGTGCTGCAGCTGTGCCTGGGCGCTGGCAAGCGCGGCCTGATAGGGTCTTGCGTCGATCGTGAACAAGAGTTGGCCTTTGCGTACCGGCTGCCCATCCTGGAAGTTCACGGCGTCAATGTAGCCGCTGACGCGGGGGCGGATCTCCACGCTTTCCATGGCGGCAATGCGGCCGTTGAACGTGTCCCATTGTTGTATTTGACGTTGTTCCACGGGTTCGACGGTTACCTGGGCGGGGGGAGGTTCCGCGGCCTGCTCCTTGCCTCCGGCAGCCTGTTCGCAAGCGCTCAAGCCCAATAGTGCGGCCATGGTCATGGCCGCTGTACCCAGTCGCATAAACCAGCGCTGGCTGATCGTCGATGTCATCTTCACATTCCAGGAATGAGCGTGGCCGCAACGGCCACACGGGGCAAGGCGCCCCGATTTACTCGTTGAAGGAATGTATTTTCAAAGTTAAAGTCAACTTTAAGTCAAGTGACAAAATGGAGTTTGCGACATGGACGAGCGGGATGATGCCTTGCTTCCAATAGGGTTTATCGCGCAGCGCAGCGGGGTCAATGCCTCGGCCCTGCGCTATTACGAATCGCTCGGCCTGATCGAGTCCACTCGCAGCGGATCCGGTCATCGCCGCTATCGCCGCTCGACGCTGCGGCGAGTGGCCTATATCGTGTTTGCCCAGCGATTGGGGTTTCAACTGGACGAAATCGCTGCGCAGCTCGACGGGCTACCCAAACATCATGCTCCTACCGGTGAAGAATGGAGCCGTCTCTCGCCTGTCTGGATCAGCCGCGTGGACGAGCGCATACGGGAGCTGAAGCAATTGCGCCGCAACCTCGAGTCCTGCATAGGATGCGGTTGCTTGTCGATGAAGGTCTGCAATGTGTTCAACCGCGCCGACTGTATTGGCCGCAAGGGACCGGGGCCCAGATTGTGGTTGGGTGACCAGTTGACGCCTGCTGGTGATGAGGCGTGAAGCCGTTGCGAATCGTCGGTAGCGCACCGCCCGAGGGTTCCCGCCGGGCGGTGCAATAAGCTGATTATTTCGCCTGCGTCAGCGTGTTGTAGCTGGTGATCAGGTTGCGATAGTCAGGAATGTGGTTCGAGAACAATTCGGCCAGGCCTTCGATGTCGTTGCGCCAGTCGCGATGCAGTTCGCATGCTGCGCCGAACCAGGTCATCAGCTGGGCGCCCGCGGCGCTCATGCGGTCCCAGGCGGCATCGCGGGTGAGCGGGTTAAAGGTCCCGGATGCATCGGTGATGACGAATACTTCGAAGCCTTCTTCCAGGGCTGACAGCGCAGGGAATGCGACGCAGACTTCGGTGACGACGCCGGCGATGATCAGTTGCTTTTTACCGGTGGCCTTGATGGCTTTGACGAAGTCTTCGTTGTCCCAGGCGTTGATTTGGCCGGGACGCGCAATGTATGGGGCATCGGGAAACTGGGCCTTCAGTTCGGGTACGAGCGGGCCGTTCGGGCCGGTCTCGAAGCTGGTGGTCAGAATCGTGGGCAGTTCGAAATACTTGGCCATGTCGGCCAAGGCCAGCACGTTGTTCTTGAATTTGTCAGGGTCGATGTCGCGTACCAGGGACAGCAGACCGGCTTGGTGGTCTACCAGCAAAACGGCAGCGTTGTTCTTGTCCAGACGGGTGTAGGGTTTGGTCATGATGGTCTCCAATGGCACTCAGGTGGCGCCCGGGTGGGCAGGGTCAAGCATGGCTCGCATGGGCGAGGGGGAGGCGATGCACGCCGTCGGATCGAGGACGGCGCGCATCGGTCAAGACTAATGCGTCATCTGGCCAAAACGGCCCCGGTTGAAATCGTCGATGGCCTGACGGATTTCGGCGTCGCTATTCATGACGAAGGGACCGTAGCCCACGATGGGCTCGTCGATCGGTTCGCCGCTGAGCAGCAGCAGCGTGGCGTCGTTATTGGCCTCGACCTGGACTTGGGTGCCATCGCGCTCGAGATGGACCAGCTGCGCTTCGCGAACGATTTCAGCGCCGTTGACCATCACTGTGCCGCGCAGCACCACCAACGCCAGGGTGTGGCCTTCTGGTACGTCAAACGTCGCGACACCTTGCTGGTTCAGACGCACATCCCAGACATTCATGGGGGTATGGGTCTGTGCCGGGCCGCGATGGCCATCGAATTCGCCTGCAATGACACGGACCTGGCCTGCACCGTCGGGCAGCGCTACCGAGGGAATGTCGCGATTCAACAGGGTTTGATAGCCTGGCGCGGACATTTTGTCGCGTGCTGGCAGATTGACCCAGAGTTGCACCATTTCCAGTGCGCCACCTTGGCGGGTGAACGCTTCGGAATGAAATTCCTCGTGCAGAATGCCGCCGGCCGCCGTCATCCATTGAACGTCGCCCGGACCGATGTGGCCGCCGGCGCCGGTGGAGTCGCGGTGGTCGACTTCGCCCTGGTACACGATGGTGACGGTTTCAAAGCCGCGATGCGGATGCTGGCCTACGCCACGGGGACGGGCGGCTGGCGCGAATTGCGCCGGGCCGGCGTAGTCCAGCAGCAGAAACGGGCTGAGATGCTTGCCGTGGCTGTCGTAGCCGAACATCGAACGAACCGGAAAGCCGTCGCCAACCCAGTGGGGACGCGGAGCGCTGTAAACGCCGAGGACTTTCTTCATCATCTTTCTCCAGTGCCGGCTGCGAGCTATGTGTCGCAGCGCCATGACTAGAACTATAGATTCGGGACAATTTTGGCGGTAGTAGGCAAAATTCGTTATCACTGTTCTATTATGAGAACACTGGGCCAGGAGTGAGGAGCCACCATGCAGGATTTGAACGATCTCTATTACTTTGTACAGGTGGTGGATTACGGGGGCTTTGCACCCGCCGGACGTGCACTGGGCGTGCCCAAGTCCAAACTGAGCCGGCGTATTGCTTTGTTGGAAGCCAGGCTGGATACGCGATTGCTGATGCGTACGACCCGCCATTTTGCGGTGACGGAGATCGGTCAGACGTTCTATACCCATTGCAAAGCGATGCTGGTCGAGGCGGAGGCAGCGCAGGAAGCCGTGGCGCTCACGCAGGCCGAGCCGCGCGGTACGGTCCGGGTGACTTGTCCCGTGGCGCTGTTGGACGCGCAGGTGGCCGAGATGCTGGCGGCTTTTATGGTGCAGTATCCCCTGGTCCAGATTCACCTGGAGGAAACGAATCGCCGTGTGGATGTGGTAGCCGAAGGCATCGATGTCGCGATCCGCGTGCGGCCGCCACCATTGGAAGACAGCGATCTGATCATGCGGGTGTTTTGCGAGCGGGGGCAGTGCCTGGTCGCCAGCCCGGCGCTGCTGCAGCGTGTCGGCAAGCCCGCCGCGCCTGCGGATCTGACGAATCTGCCCAGCCTGGGGCTGGGTTTACCGCAGAGCGAGCATGTGTGGAATTTATTCGGGCCGAATGGTGCACATGCCGCCATCCGTCATCAACCACGCTTGATTACGCGCGGCATGCTGGCGCTGCGGGCTGCAGCGGTAGCAGGCGTGGGAATTGTGCAATTGCCCACCATGTTGCTGCGCGGGCAATTCGAGCGCGGCGAGCTGGTGACGATATTGCCTGATTGGGCGCCACGCCGCGAGATCGTGCACGCGGTGTTCGCTTCCAGGCGTGGGCAACTGCCGGCGGTCAGGGCGCTGATCGATTTCATGGCCGATCATTTTGCGGTGTTGCCTGACGATTGATCTTTGCCCGCCGTGGCTTGGTGAATCCAGATCGGGGGCGATTGCCGGCTACAGCTGTTCAAAGCGGACGTAGCGTTTGTCGGCGTAGATGCGTTCGGTAATCAGCTCACGTACGAGAGCAGCGGGCGGGCCGCGGCGCAGCCATTCCAGCATGTGATCGACCTGATCAGGGCTGCCTTGCACCATGGCTTGTACGGTGCCGTCTTCCATGTTTTGCACCCATCCGGTGACACCCAGCATATGGGCGCGGCGCACGGTGGCGTGCCGGTAGCCCACGCCTTGTACGACCCCCTTGATGATGGCGTGTACGGTTTCGTGTTGAGGGACTTGCATGAGAATCCTTTGATACCTGGTTGATCTGGTGTCGAGGCTGCGGGAGCGACGCGTATACTTTCGGAGCCCTCTATTTTGCAATAGTGTCCTATGACCCAGAATCTTGCCAAGATGACCTGCATCGAAGACCTGCGTGTATTGGCGCAGAAACGCGTGCCACGCATGTTCTATGACTATGCCGATTCGGGGGCATGGACCGAGAGCACGTATCGTGCCAACGAAACTGATTTTCAGAAAATCAAGCTGCGCCAGCGGGTCGCCGTCAATATGGAAGGCCGTTCATTGCGCACCACGATGGCGGGCGCCGATGCCATCATGCCGGTGGCGATCGCGCCTACGGGCTTGACAGGCATGCAGCACGCGGACGGCGAAATGCTGGCGGCGCAGGCGGCGGCCGAGTTCGGTGTGCCTTTTACGCTGTCGACGATGAGCATCTGCTCGCTCGAAGACGTGGCGCGCGCGACGGGCAAGCCGTTCTGGTTTCAGTTGTATGTGATGCGTGATCGCGATTTTGTCGGGAATCTGATTGATCGCGCCAAGGCGGCGAATTGCTCGGCGCTAGTGTTGACGCTGGATTTGCAGATCATGGGGCAGCGCCACAAAGATATTCGCAATGGTCTGTCGACGCCGCCCAAGCCGACCTTGGCGAATCTGATCAACCTGGCGACCAAACCGCGCTGGTGCCTGGGAATGCTGGGCACGCCACGCCGTACGTTCGGCAATATCGTTGGTCATGCCAAAGGCGTCGCCGATATGTCGTCGCTCGCGTCGTGGACGGCAGAGCAATTTGACCCTTGCTTGAGCTGGGACGATGTCGAGTGGATCAAGCAGCGCTGGGGCGGGAAACTGATTCTGAAAGGCGTGCTGGACGTTGAGGATGCGCGTTTGGCCGCCGATAGCGGCGCTGACGCATTGATTGTCAGTAATCATGGCGGGCGTCAATTGGATGGCGCGATGTCGTCAATCGCGGCGTTGCCCGCTATTGCGGAGGCGGTGGGATCACGGATCGAGGTCTGGATGGACGGCGGCATTCGATCGGGCCAGGATGTGCTGAAGGCCGTGTCCCTGGGCGCGAGCGGCACCATGATCGGGCGTGCTTTTTTGTATGGCCTGGGGGCATATGGAAAAGCGGGCGTGACCCGCGCCCTGGAAATCCTCTACAAGGAGCTGGACGTGACGATGGCGCTGTGCGGGCGCAAGTCGTTGACGCCGGGCGATCGAAGCATGTTGCTGCCGGGGACGTATCCCACGTAGCACCCTCCAGGCCTCGCAAAACCGCAAAATCTGCAAATGGGTCCTCGTTACAGTGCAAGCACTGGAGAACGAATGAAAGCCAAAACCCGCATTCATTACGCCAAGCGGCTGGAACCCGTGTTGCAGTGGTTGGCGTCGCATCCTGATGCGACGCCGGACTTGTACCTGCTGGCCGACTTGGCGTGCCTGTCGCCTTATCATTTTCACCGTGTCTATCGCGCGTTGATGGGGGAGACGGTGAACGCCACGATGTCGCGCTTGCGTATGCATCGTGCGTCGACAGATCTCGCGGGGGACCGGTCCATGCAGCAGGTGGCGCAACGTGCGGGATATACATCGCAAGCGGCGTTCAACCGGGCTTTCGGGACAACGTTCGGCGTACCGCCGGGGCGTTACCGGCATGCGCGCTCCAGGCCCTTTAATCCTCAGGAGCTTGGTATGTATCCCACTAGCATCGAAACTTTCGCGGGCGCATCGTTGGCAACGCTGGCACATCATGGCGATTATCAACACATCGGAACCACGTTCGATCGCCTGTTCTTGTTGGCGTCCAGCCGGGAGCTGATCGAGCCCGCGACACGGTCGTTTGGCGTGTATTTCGACGATCCGCAACAGGTGCCGGCTGATCAGTTACGCGCGCTAGCGGGTTTTACGTTGCCCGATGGGGCGGTCGTGGATGCGGTGTTTGAACCATTTGCGTTGCCTGCCACGCGTTGCGCCGTATTGGAATATACGGGACCGTACAGTGAGCTGGAGTCGGCGTATAACTGGTTATTCGGGCAATGGCTGCCGGATAGCGGCTACGAAACGCGGGATTTTCCCATGTGGGAAGAATACGTCAATGATCCGAAGACAACCCCTGCTTCGGATCTAAAAACGCGTATTTATTTGCCGCTCGCCTGAGTCGGTGAGTGGCCGGCCGGGGGCAGTGGCGCGTCGTTGAGTTTGATGGTGAAGCGCCCATCGAGCATGGTTTGCTGGCGAGCCTCTACGCGAGCGATCAGTGCGCTGGGGACTTTGTCTTGAAAGGTCCCTAGCGGCGCCAGCATCGCGCCCTGATAGCGCATTTGCGAGTATTTGCCGTAGTCGTCTGCTTTGAACGTGCCTCGCCTGACCATGGTCAACGCGCGTTCGATGGTGGGTACCATGTCCCATATGGCCGATGCGACAACGGTATCGGGATATTGAGCCTGCATATCCACGGTGTTACTGATGATCAGCTTGCCGCGTTGTTCGGCAGCCTCGGCTGCGCCGACATGTTCTGCGTAAAGGACATCGGCACCCTGGTCGATTTGAGCAAAGGCCGCTTGTTTGGCTTTGAGTGGATCAAAGCGTGAGTGGATGAACGTGACGAGAAATTTTGCGTCAGGGTTGATTTCGCGTACGCCGTCCATAAAGGCATGCAACAAACGGTTGATACCCGGGATGGGGTCGCAGGCAACCAGGCCGATGGTGCCGGATTGGCTCATGCCGCCGGCAATCATGCCGGCCAGATAGACGGGTTCCTGGATGTAGTTATTGAAAACCGAGAGGTTGGGTTGCTGTGGACGGTTGGTCGAGCCGACCAGGAATGCGATATTTGGATAGTCTTTGGCAACCCGATATATGCCGGACTCGCCTGCGAAGGCTTCACCGATGATGAGTTGTACGCCCTGCTGGGCGTATTTGCGCATTGTTGCCTCGTACTTTTCGGGAACGACGTTTTCCGAATAGAGGTAGTCGATCTCACCGCGCGACCGCGCCAGCACCAATGCTGTGTGCACGCGTGATACCCAAGGCTGCACTATCGGAACGGTGTAGACGGCGGCGACCTTGATCTTGACGCCGGTTTGCGCCTGGAGTTTTCCTGCTATCAGGATCGCGCCCACGGCTGCGCCGAGCTGCAGTAGCGCGCGTCGTCGGGTTTGTTCGGTTGTTGGCAAAGAAGCACCAATAGTCATGGGTGAGGTTCCTGATCGCCCAGTAACATTGCGGCATAAGATCGCACCATGCGCATAAGTCACGCAGTGCAACATGACGGGCTGGCGCTGTCGTGTGTCGTTACTGCGCGTAGCGATGATTATAGGCAGCTTGTGCCCGGTGTGAGGCCTGCATGGGTGCATAATTTCAGATTACGCGCCCGGCCTGAAGCGGTGCGCAGCATTCACTGGAGAAACACATGAGATTGTTGTTCCTAGGCGCGGGCGGTACTGGCGGCTATTTCGGCGGGCGAGCCGCACAAGCGGGCGCCGATGTGACGTTTCTGGTACGAGAGGCGCGCGCCCAAAAGCTGCGGGCAGAGGGGTTGAAAATCGAAAGTCCGCGTGGCGATGCCGTCGTGCAGCCGCAGTTGGTCACGGCGGACGAATTGACCGCGGCCTATGACGTGGTGGTGGTCAGCTGCAAGGCTTATGACCTGACCAGTGCGATCGAGGCAATTCGCCCTGCGGTCGGGCCGGATACGGCGATCTTGCCGATCATGAATGGGGTGCTGCAATACGATGCCCTGGACGCGGCGTTTGGCGCATCGCGCGTATTGGGCGGGCTCTGTCAGATCAATGCGACGCTGGGGGCGCAGGGTCAGGTCAAGCATCTGGGACAACATGCAGTGTTTGTGTATGGCGAACGCGCCGGCGAGCCGCGCAGTGCGCGTTGTACTGCACTGGAGGCCGCATTGGCCGATGCGGCGTTCACCAGCCGACTGAGTGCGGAGATACAGCAGGACGTTTGGGAAAAGTACGTTTTCCTGACCACCATGGCGTCGGCGACGTGTTTGATGCGCGGGCCTATCGGACAGATCGCGTCGACGGATTCGGGAGAGGACATTCTGCGCAGCTTGCTCGGGGAATGCCAGCAGGTGGCTGCGGCGTCCGGGCATGCCGTGCGTGCCGAGGCGGACGAGTCGGCACTGAAGATCCTGACGGACCGCCAGTCACCCATGACGGCATCCATGTTCCGCGACCTGAGCTTGAATGGCCCGGTCGAGGCCGATCACATCATTGGCGATATGGTGCGGCGTGCTGGCGTATTGCAGCTGGACGTGCCGTATCTGCGAGTGGCTTATACCCATCTGCAGGTCTATCAGGCACAGCGCGCAGCGAGCGTGTAGGCTGCGCGGGCCTGGGCGGCGTGGGGTGTGGACACCGATAAGGTAACCGATGAAGAAGATCTATCTGGCGGGTTTTGATGTGTTTCGTGCGGACTCGCTGGCTCACGGTGCATGGTTGAAACAGCAATGCCGCCAGCATGGCTTTGAGGGGTCGTACCCCCTGGATAACCAGGCGCCGGCCGATCTCTCGGGACGGGCTTTGGCACAGTGGATTTATGAGGCCAATGTCGTGCTGATTCGCCAGGCCGATGCGGTGATGGCGAATCTGAATGCGTTTCGCGGCGCCGAACCCGATTCGGGGACGGCGTTTGAGGTCGGCTATGCCACGGCGCTGGCCAAGCCGGTATGGGCCTATGTGGATGAGGCGGATTCGTTGGTACAGCGCCTGGCTGTGGCGCAACGTAATGATCCGCCGCGCCATGTTGATCGCGACGGCTATACCGTCGAGGATTTTGGCCTGAATCTGAATCTGATGCTGGCCTGCAGTGCGACGGTGGTCGTAGGGGATGCAGCGCAGTGCCTGGCTCGCATGGCGCAGGCACTGCGTGATACAGAGGGCGCCTGACGGATCAGACGCAGGCGCATCTCAGGCAGCGACAGCATCCGGCGCTGTTGCGCTTGCCTGCTCCAATTGACGGCGATGATCGGCCAGCTCGGCAATGGTCAAGGCGACCAGGCCATGTTCCGCTGCGTAGCGTGCGATGGCCGGGCCCCGCATCATGGTGCCGTCGGGATTCATCAGTTCGCACAGTACGGCGGCCGGACGCATACCTGCCAGCACGGCGAGATCGACCGAGCCTTCGGTGTGTCCGCGCCGTGTCAGCACGCCACCGGGCTGCGCACGCAAGGGAAACACATGGCCGGGGCTGACGATGTCTTCGGCCTGCGCGCCGGAGGCGATCGCGGCCCGGATGGTGGTGACGCGGTCGGCGGCCGAGACGCCTGTGGACACGCCATTGCGGGCCTCGATGGACACGGTAAAGGCGGTGCTGAACCGGCTTTCGTTGCGCGTCACCATGGGAGGCAGTTGCAACTGGTCCAAGGTTTCATCAGTCAGGCACAGGCAGACGATGCCGCTGCAGTCGCGGATCAGCTGTGCCATGATGGGGACAGTGAGCTTGTCGGCAGCGACGATCAGGTCGGCCTCGTTTTCGCGATCGAAGTCGTCCATCAAGATGACGGGACGGCCCAGGCGCAGATGATGCAACGCCCGCGTCAGCCGCGTCTGGAATGGCTGCGCGTAGAGATCGGGAGGGGAATACGGTGAGGCAGGGATACCGGCGCTGTGGCTGGTGGGAGTTGCGGTAGAAGTGACACTAGACATTGAAACGCTCTCGCAGAAAAGGTGGCGAAAAACGTTTCAGGGCACATGATAGCCATCTTTGCCCGTACAACGGCCAAGCAGCACGCGACGGCCTATGGCCGAGACGAATTGCCCGCGATTGGGTGGGTTCAGCTGGCACATCTTCTCTCATCCGGACTGTGACCGTCGGCTCTGGAATTGCACCAGATCTGCTGACCCCGGCTGCCATGAGACAGACCGGGCGCTCGCGGGCTCGCCAAGTGTGGCTTACCGCCGGTGGGGAGTTTCGCCCCGCCCTGAAGACGTACTGCTATGCCGCAACACGCGGCACGAAGGACATTGTACGCCTAGTCCGAGGAGGCCTGATTTTCCAGGTCCTTTTTGTCTTTTTTGTTTTTCTTTTTCTTTGTCTTGACCGCCAGCATGGTGCCGCGGCAGGTCGGCGCCCCGCACAGGCAAAGATAAGCTGCCTTGAGCTTTTTGGTGATCTTGTCCTCGAGCACCAGGCCGTAGTCGTAGAACAGCTCTTCGCCACGCGCGATATCGCGCAGTGCCGTGATGAAGACACGTTTGCCGCCTGCGCTTTCCTGCGATTCGCAGTTGGGCTCGCAGGCGTGGTTGATCCAGCGTGCATCATTACCATTGTCGCCGCCATCGATCACGCGGCCCGAGCTCAGCGAAAAGAAGAACGTGTGGAACGGATCGTCGGGATTCGTAGGATGACGGCGATCGGCTTCCTTGGCGCTGATGCGTGCGCCTTGGTATTCGATGATCTGGGTACCGGCGGGGATCTTGCGGGCAGCAAAGACACCATTGCCGTGCAGCTTGGAGCGGCGCACGACGTGCCAGGGCTTGGGGGATTCTGCAGTGGTCATGAAGGCAAAGCCAGGTAGCGGGCCAGCGGGGATTATAGGTGCAATGGATGACAGTCCCTAGGCAATGCGTTTTGCCATATCCGCGTGGCCCTTGGAGGGCAAGCGCATTGGGCAAGGCAACGCGTTCTGCGCAGGCATCATGTGGTGATCTCGGTATTCAACGGCAACTGCGTTTCCTTCAGCCGGCGCAGTACGAAACAGGACTTGCTATGGCGAATGCCTGGAATGCGATAAAGCTGTTCGCGCAATAGCCGTTCATAGTCGCGCGTGTCGCGCACGGCGATGCGGATGTAGTAGTCATAGTCGCCCGATACGAGAAAGGCCTCCAGGACCTCGGGAATCTGCGCCAGCGCGCGGCCAAATTCGTAAAGGGTTTCTTCGCTGTGGCTTTCCAGCGTGATGTGCACGATAACGGTATCCATGAAGCCGAGACTGGCGGGATCCAGGTCCACCGTATAGCCGCGAATGACGCCCGCAGACTCCATGCGTTTGATGCGATTCCAACAGGGCGTCGAAGACAGGCCGACCTCGGCGCCGATCTCGTTGAGGCTGGCGCGGGCGTTCTGCTGTAAGGCCCTCAAAATGGCAAGATCAAATTTGTCTAGTTTCATTTTCCGGGTTTCCTTAAAAACAAAGATTAATTTACTGGAAAATCCCGGAATTTGGAGAAAATAAGAGAAATCTTCTGGGCGGAAAGGCATAAGATATCCACTATGAACGATCGACTCCACGCCAGCGCCCTCGCCGCCTTGAACTCCGATACCCGCCCCGCCCGCAACGGGGCGCAAATTTTGCTCGACACGCTGATTGCTCGTGGTGTCGATACCGTGTTCGGTTATCCGGGGGGCGCCGTACTGCCGCTTTACGATGCGCTGTACGCCGAGCCGCGCTTGCGTCACGTGCTGGTGCGCCATGAGCAGGCGGCGGTCCATGCTGCTGAAGGCTATGCACGCACCACCGGCCGGCCCGGCGTGGTGTTTGTGACCTCGGGTCCGGGGATGGCGAACACGACATCCGGTTTGCTGGACGCCATGTGCGATTCGATCCCGGTGTTGTGCATCAGCGGCCAAGTAGCGACCACCGCAATTGGCACGGACGCTTTCCAAGAGTGCGACGCCATGGGGATCTCGCGCTCTGTGACCAAGTGGAATACCCAGATTCGCACCGTCGACAACGTGGCCGACGTGGTCGGGCGCGCCTTTGATCTGACACGCCAGGGACGGCCGGGGCCTGTGCTCGTGGATTTTCCGAAAGACGTGCAGTTGACCCCGTTACCCTCATCACCAGAGACCGCAGAGCCCTCAGAAGGCTCGCGTGTCGCCGCATTGCGCGCGCGCCGGCAGGCGGGCAAAGCCCCGTTGAAACTGCCGCAGACCGCGGTGCGCCGTGCTGCGGCCCTGATCGCACAGGCGCGTCGCCCGGTTTTTTATGGTGGCGGCGGCCTGATCAACTCTGGCCCGCAGTCCTGCCAGGCATTCACCGACCTCGTGCGTCACACAGGGGCGCCCTGCACGCTGACGTTGATGGGCCTGGGGGCGTTTCCTGCATCGGACCCGCAATTCGTGGGCATGCTCGGCATGCACGGCACGCTAGAGGCCAACATGGCCATGCACGAAGCCGACCTGGTGGTATGCATCGGAGCACGCTTTGATGACCGCATCACCGGCAAACTCGCTGAGTTTTGCCCCCATGCCCGCAAGATCCATATCGACATCGATCCTGCATCCATCAACAAGGTGGTGCGCGTCGACGTTGCTCTTGTTGGCGATTGCCTACCTTTGATCGATGCGCTGCGCAGTGCGCTGAACGAGCATCCCTTGCCGGCCGCGAGACTGACGGATTGGTGGCGGCGGATCGACACATGGCGCGCGAAAGATTGCCTGGCCTATTCGTCCACGCCGGAAGCGATCTTGCCGCAGCAGTTGATGCAGCAGTTGAACACTGCGTTGGCCAGCCACGATGCGATCGTTTCCACCGATGTGGGCCAGCACCAGATGTGGGCCGCGCAGTATCTACGTTTCGACAAGCCGAATCGTTGGCTGACCTCGGGCGGTGCTGGGACGATGGGCTATGGGCTGCCGGCTGCGATCGGGGCGCAGGTCGCGCATCCAGATAAAACGGTGGTGTGTGTCAGTGGCGATGCTTCGGTGTTGATGAACATCCAGGAGTTATCCACAGCCATGCAGCATGACACACGTGTGAAGGTCGTGTTGTGCAATAACGGCTATATGGGGATGGTGCGTCAATGGCAGGAATTGATTCACGGTGGACGTTATAGCCACAGCTACAACGCATCTCTGCCCGATTTCGTTGCGCTTGCCAAAGCGTTTGGCTGGGGAGCGGCGCGAGTGGATGATCCGGCGCAGTTGGATGAGGCGTTGGCGCAATGTCTGGCGCATCCTGGACCGTACTTCTTGGACGTTGCGGTGGCTGCGCAGGAGAACTGTTTTCCCATGATGCCTGCTGGTGAGGGGCATCATCGGATGATGTTGGCTGAAGGGGTTTGGTATGAGGATGACAGTGTTTGATGGCGTAGGTTTTCGCTGTTAACACGTCGCGGCCGGTTGCCATGGGCCACGCTGGCCT
>NZ_CBCSJH010000015.1:0-89068 GCF_965139195.1 Bordetella tumbae
CCATAGCCCCCTTCTGACCGGTACAGTGCGCGCTTAAATCGGCTGCGACCTTCACCGCAGCCCTCTCCCGGAGCCCTTCTTTTGCTGTCCATTATCCGCGAAGCCGGCTGGCCAATCTGGCCGCTGCTGATTACCTCTATCCTGGGCCTGGCGTTGATCGTCGAACGGCTGCTGTCCCTGCGCCGCAATTTGATTTTGCCGAAAGGCTTGGCCGAGCAAGTGCTGGAAATGCAGCGCAACAGCCAGGACAGCCCTGAAGCACTGACCCGGCTGGAACAGCATTCGCCTATGGGCCGCATTCTGGCCGAAGTCCTGCGTCACCGGAATCAACCGCGCGAGGTCCAGCGCTCTGCCGTCGAAGACGTCGGCCGAGCTGTCGCGCACGATCTGAACCGATATATTGCCGCGCTCGGCACGGTTGCCGTCATCGCCCCCTTGCTCGGTCTGTTCGGCACCGTCGTGGGCATGATCGAGATTTTTGCGTCGTACACCCCCGCTGGCGGTGACCCCGCCCAATTGGCGCGTGGCATTTCCATTGCGCTGTACAACACCGCCTTCGGCATCTTGATCGCCATTCCCGCCATGATCGCCCACCGTTATCTGCGCAGCCGCGCCGATAACCTGCTCAATGACATGGAACAGGCCGCGGCACGCCTCGCACGGCTGAGCCGCCCGACTGTTCCGCCCAGGGCCCAGCCATGAATTTTCGCAGCCGGCGCGGTGACCGCGATGAACTCGACATCAATCTGATCCCCTTGATCGATGTCTTGCTGGTGATCCTGATCTTTCTGGCCGCCACCACGTCTTTTGCCCGTTATACGCAATTGCAGATCACCCTGCCCGAGGCCGCCATCGAGCAAGACACCGCTCCCGAGATCACGCTCGACGTCAGTCGCGATGGCCGCTATGCCTTGAACGGAACAGTGATCGACGCCGCCAACGCCAGCGACATCGCCAACATGCTCGCCCTGGCGGCGGCGGGGAAAGAATCCCCCATGTTGCTGATCAACGCCGATGCGCAAGCCACGCACCAATCCGTCGTCAACGTCATGGAGGCCGCTCGCCTGGCGGGTATCAGCCGCGTCAATTTTGCCGCTCAGAACGCCCGGTGATCCCCGCCGTGCCACGCAACCCCTCGTCCCCCTCGCCGTCCGCATCAGGCGTTATGCAACGTCATTGGCAGCGTGACGGCTGGCTGGCCACCCTGCTGCGCCCGCTTGCCGCCCTGACGGGGTGGCATGTGAAACGACGTCGCGCGCAGTATGTGAATGGCCAGCGTCCGGTTTATCGCGCCCCCGTGCCAGTGGTCGTGATCGGCAACATTTATGTCGGCGGTACGGGTAAAACCCCCGTGGTAATCGCAACCGTACAGGCGTTGCGCGAACGCGGTTGGACACCCGGCGTCGTCAGCCGGGGCTACGGCGTCAAAATCGGCCCCCAGGCCCGGGTAGGTCGCGGTGAACTAAATCCTGCGGACTTTGGCGACGAACCCGCCTTGATCGCCCATACGAGCGGCGCCCCTGTAGCGGTGCATCCGCGCCGCGCACTGGCCACCCAAGCCCTGCTGGAACAGTACCCGCAAACGGATGTCATTGTGTCCGATGACGGCCTGCAACACTTGGCGTTAGCGCGTGACGCGGAAATCGTGGTGCAGGACGAACGCGGCGTCGGTAACGGGCACCTGTTGCCTGCCGGACCATTACGCGAGCCCGTATCCCGATTGAATACCGTGGATGTCATCGTCACGAATCGGTCTGCCGGTGGTACGCAATCGATATCATCGGCCAGCGACAGCCGGACTGGCCCCAGGCACACCGACATGCAGTTGCATCCCGATGCCGCCCGCCAGATCGCAACGGGCGTGCAACGTGCGCTAGCCGACTTTGCCGATCCATCGGCCTTTCGCCGTGTTGCCGCAGTGGCCGGCATCGGTAATCCCAACCGATTTTTCGCAACCTTGCAGGCGGCCGGCATACAGCCGGATCCTTGCGTAGCGCTGCCCGATCATTACGACTATCGTCAGTCCCCCTTTGAATCCGTGCAGGCCGAAGCGATTTTGATCACCTCGAAAGACGCGATCAAATGCCAGACTCAGCGTGATGCGCGCCTCTGGGAAATCCCGGTCCGGGCGCAGTTTTCCGATCCGTCGTTGTTCGATTGGCTCGACCAACATCTGCGCAAAATCGCCGATCGGCGCAAACACCACCGCGCCCCTGGCTAAAAACGTCACATCGAACCTCGCATCTCGGGTAGCGCTGCGTCCGTTCCGGCCCCAAACTGCTTTAGAATTACGCCTATGGAATCCCGCCTACTTGATACGCTCGTCTGCCCGCTTTGCAAGGGCCGTCTCGACTACGACCGCGCCCAGGCCGAACTGACCTGCCGCGCCGACCGCCTGGCCTACCCCGTGCGTGACGGTATTCCCGTCATGCTCGAGTCCGAGGCCCGGTCGCTGGACACCCCTCGCCCCGACGCAGCGGCATCGTGAGCTTCATCGCCCTGATCCCCGCGCGCATGGCGTCCACACGCCTGCCCGACAAGCCGTTGGCCGATATAGCCGGCAAACCCATGGTCGTGCGCGTGGCGGAGCGCGCCGCGGGTTCGCAGGCCGCACAAGTCACCATCGCCACCGACGATACCCGCGTGCAGCAGGCGGCAGCCGAACACGGCTATCAAGCCGTATTGACCCGTGCGGACCATCCCACCGGTACCGATCGCCTGGCCGAGGCCGTCGAACAACTGGGTCTGGCCGATGATGCCATCGTCGTCAACGTCCAGGGCGACGAACCGCTGATCGATCCCGCGCTCGTCGACGCCGTCGCAGCACTGTTGCTCGATCATCCCGATGCCGACATCGCGACGTGCGCCTGTCCCCTGGCCGACGCTGAGTCCCTCTTCAATCCCAACGTCGTCAAGGTCGTCTGCGGCGCTGACGGACGCGCCTTGTATTTTTCGCGCGCGCCGATTCCGTGGGCTCGCGATGCCCTGGCCAGTGGCGAACGCGTATTGACCCCTGGGTTACCGGCACTGCATCACATTGGCTTGTATGCCTACCGCGTGGCATTTTTGCGGCGTTTTCCGCGTCTGCCTCAAGGCGCACTGGAACGTTTCGAGGCCCTCGAACAACTGCGCGCGCTCGAACATGGCCACACCATCGTCGTACATCGCACTCCGCAACCTCCCATGGCTGGCGTAGACACCCCTGCAGACCTCGATCGGGTCCGTGCGTGGTATGCCAATCACTCCCAATGACGGGTTTTCCCTGATTCTGGTAATCACACCAGCCCCCGCGTTGCGGCATAATCGTCCTCATTCTTAAAATTCATCCACTATTCAGGAGCTCCTCCCATGCGTCTCATTCTGCTCGGTCCGCCCGGCGCCGGCAAAGGCACCCAGGCCGCCTTCGTCACCCAGCAGTTCGCCATCCCGCAGATTTCCACCGGCGATATGCTGCGTGCGGCCGTCAAGGCCGGCACCCCGCTCGGTCTGGAAGCCAAAAAGGTCATGGACGCAGGGGGTTTGGTTTCTGACGACATCATCATCGGCCTGGTGCGAGACCGTCTGAAACAGCCCGATTGCGCCAACGGTTATTTGTTTGATGGCTTCCCGCGTACGATTCCTCAGGCTGATGCACTCAAAAGCGCGGGCGTCGCACTCGACTACGTCGTCGAAATCGCCGTCCCCGAAGAAGACATCATCGAGCGCATCAGTGGCCGTCGCGTCCACCCGACCAGCGGCCGCAGCTATCACGTGCGCTTTAATCCGCCCAAGGTCGCGGGCGTGGACGATGTCACCGGCGAGCCGCTGATCCAGCGCGACGACGACAGCGAAGCCACCGTACGCAACCGTCTGGCCGTCTACCAAAGCCAAACGCGCCCGCTCGTGGACTACTACTCGTCCTGGGCCGACGCAGGCGATGCCAAGGCGCCCAAATACCGCAAGATCTCGGGCGTAGGCGCAGTTGATGAAATCAAGACTCGCCTATTCGAGGCGCTGGCCAGCTAAGGCCTTCGCGCTGCTCTCTGACGCCGTGGCACGCCACGGCGTTTCTTTGAACCTCTCCCTCTGAAGAACCCGTATGGAAATCGCGAACAAGGTATTCATTGTGACTGGCGGGGCCTCCGGCCTGGGTGCCGGCACCGTACGCATGCTGGTCGAAAACGGCGCAAAAGTCGTCATCGCCGATGTTCAAGACGAGCCCGGCGAAACCCTGGCCAAAGAGCTGGGCCAACGCTATGTACATTGCGATGTCACCCAAGAAGCTGACGGCCAGCGAGCCGTCGCTGCCGCCCTCGAGCTGGGTGCACTGTTCGGCCTGGTCAACTGCGCAGGCGTCGCCCCTGCCGCCAAGATCGTCGGCAAAAATGGCGCCCATCCGTTGGATCTGTTCCAGAAAGTCGTCTCGATCAACCTGATCGGCAGCTTCAACATGATGCGCCTGGCCGCTGAAGCCATGAGCAGCAACACCCCCGAGCCAACCGGCGAACGTGGCGTATTGATCAACACCGCCTCCGTTGCGGCATTCGATGGCCAGATCGGCCAGGCGGCTTACGCCGCCTCAAAAGCCGGCGTCGCGGGCATGACCCTGCCGATCGCGCGCGATCTGTCCAAAGCCGGTATCCGTTGCATGACCATCGCACCGGGGATCTTCGGCACGCCGATGATCTTCGGCATGCCCCAGGACGTTCAGGACTCTCTGGCCGCCAGCATCCCGTTCCCCGCGCGCCTGGGTCGTCCAGAGGACTACGCCAAACTGGTGCACAGCATCGTCACCAACGACATGCTCAATGGTGAGACCATCCGTCTGGATGGTGCCATCCGCATGCCGCCAAAATGATGCAAGCCCTGCGCACCGACGCTGCAGGTGCGCACCATGCCGTCCCGGGCATGCCCGGGACGGCACTCCCCCCGACGGCATGCGCGTTTTTCTTGCCGTTTTTTTGCTCCCTGTCACCCCATGAGTCTGTTTCGCTCGGCTGCTACGGTCAGTAGCTTCACGCTGTTGTCACGTATCACCGGTTTGGTTCGCGACATTCTGGTCGCGCGCGCCTTTGGCGCCGGGCCGTTGACAGATGCATTCTGGGTCGCGTTCCGGATTCCGAATCTGCTGCGGCGCTTGTTCGCCGAGGGAGCATTCGCCCAGGCCTTCGTGCCCATCCTGGGCGCTGCCCGCAACGAACGCACAGACGACGAAGTACGCACCTTGTTGGACCGGGTGGCGCTGTTGCTGACTTTGGCCCTGATGGCCGTCACCCTTATCGGCATTCTGGCCGCCCCCTGGGTCGTCACCGCCATGGCCAGCGGCTTGCGCGGCGAAGCTCGCGGGACTGAGTTTGGTGCAGCAGTGTGGATGACACGGATGATGTTCCCGTACATCCTCTGCATGTCGCTGGTGGCCTTTGCCTCGGGGGTCCTGAACACCTGGCGGCGCTTTGCCGTACCGGCTTTCACTCCCGTTCTGCTGAACGTCGCCATGATCGGGGCATGCCTATGGCTGGCTCCGCGCATGGACATTCCCATTTACGCCCTGGCAATTGGCGTCATGGCGGGCGGTATCGCCCAGCTGGCCGTTCAATGGGTTGCCCTGGCGCGCCTGGGCCTGACGCCCCGCTTTGCGACCAATCTGCGTCAAGCCTGGGGTGACGCTACGGTCAAACGCATCCTGAAGCAAATGGCGCCAGCCACCTTAGGCGTATCCGTGGCGCAAATATCGCTGCTGATCAATACCAATATTGCCACCTGGCTCACGCCAGGTAGTGTTACATGGCTATCGTTCGCCGATCGCTTGATGGAGTTTCCCACCGCATTGCTGGGGGTCGCACTGGGCACCGTATTGTTACCCAGCCTGTCGGCGGCACACGCGAAACAAGACCTGGCCGGCTATTCCGCTCTGCTGGACTGGGGGCTGCGGCTGGTGATGTTGCTGGGCTTGCCGGCGGCGTTAGGCCTGGCCCTGCTGTCGGACGGACTGGTGGCCACACTCTTTCATTACGGCGCTTTTCAGGCGCAAGACGTCACCCAGACCCGACTGGCCGTGATGGCCTATTCCGTCGGCCTGATCGGGATTCTCAGCGTGAAAATCCTGGCGCCCGGCTTTTATGCCCAACAAGATATCCGCACACCGGTCAAAATCGCCATCATGGTGCTGATTGTGACCCAGCTCATGAATCTGGCCCTGGTCCCCACACTGGCTCACGCGGGCCTGGCGCTGGCTATCGGCCTGGGCGCCACGCTCAACGCGCTGGCCTTATTGTTCGGTCTATTGCGCCGCGGGACTTACCACCCCAGCGCAGGCTGGCTCGCATTCACATTGCGGCTGCTGCCTGCCCTGGCAGCCTTGGCCGCCGTGCTTTACTACGCCGACGGCCATCTGGATTGGATAGCGTTACAAAGCCACCCGGCGCAACGCGCGCTTTGGCTGGCCGCCGTACTAGCCGCCAGCGGACTGGCCTACTTTGCTGTGCTGTTTATTTTTGGTTTCCGCCTACGCGATTTCGGCCGCCGGCGCAGCAAATAATCTCCCGTGGATTGTTAAGAATAAAAAAGTTTTTAACTTTATTTAAAAGAATATTCACAGTTAATGTAAATTAAAGTAAAAATAGCATTATTATTTAACCTTCAATAGCCGTTCGGATTCGCTTATGGGAATGATGCCTCCCTTCAGCCACGCGTCCCCTCTGGCAAACCAAGCCATTGATTGGCTGTTATTGCTGCGCTCAGGCCGTGCTACGCAGCACGACTACGCAGAGTTCCGCGCGTGGCGCGATGCTCACCCTCAGCACCATCAAGCCTGGCAGACTTTGACCACCAGCATCGATGGCGCAGCCTTTGATCAGTCCAACGATTCGCCTCTCTCATCGGCGACCGCCTCCTATAGCCGGCGCCGCTTCCTGGCTCGCACGGGGCTCGCGGTACTCGCTGGCGGGGCTGCAGCGTATGCATGCAACGCGCTTTACCCGCTGCAAAACTTGACGTCGGATGCAGCGACCGGGACTTCCGAGCGGCGTCGTTACACCCTCACCGATGGCAGCAGCTTGCTCCTCGATGCCCGCAGCGCCTTGGACCTGAGCTATACCCCGTACTTACGCCAGCTTAATTTGCAAAGCGGTGCGGTCACTATCGCGGCTACCGCGAACGAAAACCGGCCATTCCTGACAAAGACTGCCGAGGGGCTGATTCGATCTCACGGTGCCCGCTATATGGTGCGCCAACAATCGCATCGCACGCTGGTTGTGGCGCACGACGAGCCGATCGAAATCCAGACCCGTGCTGGTGCACATACCATTTTGCAACCCGGCATGGGTATGCGATTTGATGCGCTTCGCCTGGGTGAGCCCAGCCGCGAAATGGCCGCCCGAGCCGCCTGGGAACAGGGACGCATCGTGGCGCGCGACGTGACACTGAATGAAATTGTCGAGACACTACGCCCCTACTATTCGGGGACACTACGTGTTACCGTAGCAGCTGGCGGTTTACCCGTCTCCGGCGAATATTCGCTCGATGACATTAACGGAACATTGCGCAGCCTCGAACAGGACCTGCCCATTACGGTGCAACGTTTCACGCCCTGGGTTACCTCCATTGCCGTTGCCTCGACCTGACGTAGCGCTACTTCAGCTGCCCTCGCGACACGCCCATGGCGCTCTGGCACAATCTTGAGATACAACGCTAGAAATTCCTTGCAATCCCCGGCAAACTTGCTACAATGTTGGACTTTGCCGAATTCACTTAATTAATCAACACATGGCCAATACCGCCCAAGCCCGCAAACGCGCTCGCCAATCCGTCGAGCGTAACAAGCACAACTCCAGCCTGCGCTCGATGCTGCGCACCGCCATCAAGCGCGTACGCCAATCGATCGAAGCCGGCGACAAGGCGGCGGCTAGCGACGTGTTCCAAAAAGCCACCAGCGTGATCGATCGCGTGGCTGACAAGAACATCATCCACAAAAACAAGGCCGCTCGCCACAAGAGCCGCTTGGCTGCCGCCATCAAGGCGCTGGCCTAAGCCATTCTGCTGCCCCTGCTCTGCAGGGCTGCATGAATACGGCAAAACAAAAGGATGCCCGTGGGCATCCTTTTGTTATTGCAGCAACGGTTTTCGCATGCCGCCGCTGATCCCAGGCTCCGCCGAGGCATGTATGCCTGCGCGACATGCGCCAGCAAACAAATCGGCCGGACCGCCGGCCGATTTCGCTTACTTTGCAAACGCCTCGCGCAACGCAAAGGTCGCTTGTTTGAACACGCCCAGGTCTGTGCCCACCGCGACAAAATGCATGCCCATGTCCAGATAGCGGCGCGCATCTGCCTGCACAGGCGCCAACGTGCCGACGGCCTTGCCCTGGGCGGTGACGCGGTCATATAGATGGCGAATGACCTCTTGCACCTCTGGATGCCCCGGATTGCCCAGATGCCCCAGGCCCGCCGCCAGATCCGACGGACCAATAAAGATCCCGTCCACGCCCTCGACCGCCGCGATGTCGTCGACGGCATCGACGCCGGCTCGGCTCTCGATCTGCAACAACACGCAAACGTTGTCGTTGATCGTCGTCAGATAATCCGGCACCGTGCCGTAGCGGTTGCTGCGCTGCGCGCCCGCCACACCGCGGATCCCCTGCGGCGGATATCGCGTCGCGGCGACGGCACGGCGCGCCTCGTCTGCCGTCTCGATAAACGGGATCAACAGGTTATAGAACCCGATATCCAGCAAACGCTTGATCTCGACTGGATCGTTCCACGACGGCCGGCCGATCGCCGCGCTGGTGCTGCCCTGCAGGGCCTGCAACTGCTGCAACATCAATGGGACTTCGTTAGGCGAGTGCTCGCCGTCGATCAGCAACCAATCATAGTTGGCCAGGCCTGCCAGCTCGGCGGTAATGTGGTTGGACATGCACATCCAAAAGCCGATCAGCCGTTCGCGGGCCAGAATCTGCTGGCGGAAACGGTTAGGCAACGGTGAACTCATGATCACTTCCTTGGATAAGTAGAACGCTCCCGTTGCGGCACAAAATCCAGCAACGAGAGCCAAAAACGTGGCGCGACACGCGGCCCCTGGAAAATATCAATCAAACGCAGCGTCAGAGGCTCAGGCTGCGCCAACAGGGGTCAGGACGTAGTCCACCCCGCTACGCTCACAAATGGCGCGCAGGCGCTCTTCCAACGCCAATGGGATGGGAATGCCCTCACGCAAGCGACGCTCCCGCTCGACGGCCTCGGGCTCTCCGGCCACCTGCACGGGCTTGGCCGGGTCGGCCGGCGGCGTCTCATGCAAGGTATCGATCGCCTCGTCCAGCTCGTCCTCAAATGACCCCGACTCCCGGAATGCATCCGGATTCAGCGCCAAAAAGAAATGCCCGATATCGTCGGGATCGCCCGGACGACGCACCGCGGCCTGCCGTGCCGCCAAGGCACTGCCGCTCAACGTGCCGCCCAGGATTTGCGCCATCATTGCCAGACCATAGCCTTTGTGACTGCTCATGGCGGCGGTACCGCCCAGCGGCGTCAATCCGCCCTCGCGGCGATCAAAGATATAGCGCATCGCTTCAGCCGAATCAGTCACATTGCCGCCCTGGCCATCGACCGCCCACCCTTCCGGCAGGGGCTTGCCATGAAAGTCGTACACCTTGACCTTGTTCGCTGCCACCGTAGTCGTGGCCATGTCCAGCACAAATGGTTCGTTCTGTGCCGCGGGCGCCGCGAACGCAATCGGATTGGTCCCCAGCATCGGAAATGCGCCATGCGTGGGCACCATGATCAGCGTCGTCGCACTACTGGTGACCAGACCCACCGTGCCGCGCCGCACCGCCATGCGCGCGTAAACACCTGCCGCGCCGAAGTGATGCGAATTTCTTACCGACACGGCGCCTACGCCGTGTTCCAGGGCCTTGTCTACCGCCAGACTCATCGCTTGCGCTGCAACGGGATACCCCAGGCCTGCCATACCGTCGAGCAACGCGGTAGACGCAGCCTCGCGCACCACACGAGGCCGCGCACCGATCTGCAAAGTACCCGCGCGCAACTTGGCCTCGTACGCAGGCAACATCGAAATGCCGTGCGAATCGACCCCCAGCAAATCCGTTTCTGCCATCAGATCCGATGTGGTGACCGCCAGATCCTCCGGCATCCCCCACGCCATCAATACAAGCCGTATTTGCTGACGCACCTGCTGCGCCGGCACATTGGTCACTTGGCTACTCCCACCCTTCACTACCGTTCTCCTTCGGGCTTCACACCCTTGTTCTCAACGGGCATTCACCCGTATTGCCACCCATACCTGCGTTCAACAACACCGCATCGCGCCCAGCCGTTGGATTCTCATTGATCGCGTTCACGATCCACCAAGCGATGACGTGCCTGACCCAGATGGAATTGCATTGCCACCCGCGCCCGCTCGCCATCCTGCTCGCGTATCGCAGCCAAAATGGCAGCATGCTCATCCACCACACGCTGCGCACGCTGACGTGACCCGGTCCGCGTCAGGCTCAATGTCAGACGCATAAAACCACTGATCGACTCATGGATCGATTCCAGCACGCCCAGGTAATAATCGTTGCCCGTCGCTTGCGCAATACAGGCATGAAAGGCCAGGTCTGCTTCGGCCGAAATATGGCCGCGCTCCAGCTCGTCCACGAACGCAGCATGCGCCTGCTCGATCTGATGCAACTCCTCGTCCGTGCGCCGCATCGCTGCCAGACGAGCAGCATCGCCCTCCAGCGCCATGCGGATCTCTTGGGCACGTAAATACGCCCCTACATTCTGCACATCGTTAAACGTTTTTAAACGCGGGGCGGGCTGATGACTGACAAACGTCCCCAAGCCCTGGTGCGCCGTTACCAACCCATCAGCACGCAAGCGCAATAGCGCCTCGCGCACCACCGGCCGCGAGACACCAAAACGCTCGCAGATCTCGTGCTCGGACGGGAGTTTGTCGCCGACATTCAGCCCGCCCTCGACGATCTGCTCAAAGATCTGGCCATACAACTGATCCGCCAAACGCACGCGCTGGCCTCGCTCCAGGACCAGGGCGCCGCTGCTCGGCTTCTCGATCAATGCCGTGCCCACCTCGTTCGTACCTGCCCCCGCGTTCGCTGCCGGGGCCAAGGGTTTCGCATTCGCCCTGCGCGCCCCTGGGCTCGCTGCTCGTTTACGTGTAGTCGCCATGACCCGTTAACCGCCAACCGCCCCTTGCGTGTTCACATACAAGGCATAAATGGAATGCGACGACGCCATGAACAGGCGATTGCGCTGCGCACCGCCAAAGCACAGATTGGCACAGCGCTCAGGCAAATGAATGTGACCCAGGCGTTTGCCTTCAGCCGAGACGACCATCACGCCGTCCTTGCCCTCACCCATGCCCCAGCCCAGCCACAGATTGCCGTCCACATCGCAGCGCATCCCGTCGATGGTGCCGCCTTGCGCATCCAGGAACACACGGCCGTTGGACAGCTTTTTGCCCCCATCTGTCACGTCATACACATGGATCAAGCGGTTCGGCGTAGCGCGCCCTTCGACCACATACAAGAGCGCCTCATCAGGCGAAAAGCACAAACCATTGGTCCCCTTCAGATTGGTGATCATGGCCTCGCCTTTGCCCGTCTGCGCATCGATGCGATAGACCGTATGCGGCATTTCGGCCTTGGCCTTGCGGCCCTCGTAATTTCCGCCGATCCCGAACGGAGGATCCGAGAACCAGATAGAACCATCCGAATGGCAAATCACATCATTGGGCGAATTCAGCGGCTTGCCTTCATAGCTATCCATCAGCACCGTGATTGAACCATCGTATTCCGTACGGGTGACGCGGCGCGTCAGATGCTCGCACGTCACCAGGCGGCCCTGCCGATCGCGCGTATTGCCATTGGAGTAATTCGAGGGCTTGCGAAACTCGCTGACTGCCCCCGTGGATTCGTCCCATTTCATGATGCGGTCGTTGGGAATATCGCTCCACAGCAAAAACCGCCCATCGCCAAACCACACCGGACCCTCATTCCAACGCATGCCCGTCGCAATGCGCTCCACGCCCGCATTGAACAACCGATAGGGTTCAAACGCCGCGTCCAGCACTTGTACCGAAGGATCGGGGTACGCAGCGGCAGGCTCCCAGGCACGCGCCCATGTGGGCAGCGTCACCGCCGCTGCGCCGACGCCCGCCAACCAACGTCGACGTCCGCTATTGACCGATGCTTCATCTCCAGGATTCGTCTGCTTTGATTCGAATACGGCAGCGGACTGTAGAGCAGGAATATCACGCATAAAGTTGTCTCCGGCTTATCGTTATCTTCGCTGTGCGAGCGTGCTCGCACTAGGGTATTTACTGCTAAAAATGCCGTGCTTATCACCGTACGATACGGCCTCGGAAAAGTATACTTGGTTGACAAGCATACTCTCAACGCTTGGTCTTGTTTTACAAGACTCCCTCTCACAAGATGCGCCAAAACGCGCACAGGAGACATCGTGAAGAAACTGATTAGCGCCATCGCAACCGCCAGCGTCACCTTGCTCGGCGGAACCGCTGCCCAGGCGGCCTCATACCCCGACAAACCCGTCACCGTCATCGTGCCCTTTGTGCCCGGCGGCTCGTCTGACATCACCGCCCGTTCAGTCTTGCCGGGCATGCAAAAGCTCCTGGGCCAGACCTTCGTGGCCGAAAACAAACCTGGTGCAAACAGCGCGATCGGCGCGCAGGCTCTGGCACGCTCCACGCCAGACGGCTACACCATGATGGTCGGTTCTATCGGCACCTTTGCCATTAACGAGGCCTTGTACAAAGAGCTCTCGTACAACCCCAGCAAAGACTTCACCTATCTGACTCAGGCCGTGCGTAACCCCAACATCCTGGTTGCACCGCCCTCGTTCCCTCCCAACACTGTCGCCGAGCTGGTGGAATACGCCAAGAAAAATCCCGGCAAAGTCTCGTACGCCTCATCCGGCACGGGATCGTCCGACCATCTGTCTGCCATCCTGTTTCGCCAACGCACCGGCACGACGGGCGTAGACGTCCCCTATCGCGGCGGCGGCGCGGCCATTGCCGACCTGATGGGCGCCCAGGTCAACGTCTCGTTCCAAAACCTGGGCGCGGTACAGAAACACGTGCAGGCCGGCAAACTGAAGGCCCTGGCCATCACCGGCGATACGCGCTCACCAGAACTGCCCAATGTACCCACGCTGGCCGAAGCCGGCATCAAAGACATGGTGGTGTACTCATGGCAAGGCTTTGCCGTACCTAAAGACACCCCGGCACCTGTCGTGAAAACCCTGTCCGATGCGCTGCGTACGACCCTGCGCGAACCCGGCGTGACGAAAACCCTGCAAGGCCTGGGCTTCGAGGTCGTCGCCAACACGCCCGAAGAGTTCGCCGCCTTCCAAAAAGCCGAGGTCGCCCGGTGGAAACAGGTCATCAAAGAAGGCGGCATTGAGTTGCAGTAAATCAAGTAGCATGTACTTTTTCCCACCCCAACCAACAACGACATGACCACAAAGCCACGCATTCTTCAGGTCGGCTCTCTGTCCGGCTCCCCTTCTGCCAACCAGCGGCTCGCGAACGACTACGACGTTTTCGAGCTCTGGAAACATGGTGATCGCAAAGCTGCCCTCACCGACTACGGCAAAGGCATCACCGCCGTGGTCACCTCGGCAACCATGGGCGCCGACGCCGACCTGATCAATGCGTTGCCTGATCTGAAAGCCATCTGCAGTTGGGGGGTGGGCTATGAAACCATCGACGTACAGGCCGCCCGTGCCCGCGGCGTGCTCGTCAGCAATACGCCCGACGTTCTGACCGACTGCGTGGCCGATCTGGCCTGGGGGCTGATGATCGCCGGGGCGCGCCGCATGAGCCTGGGCGACCGCTTTGTACGCGCCGGCCGCTGGGGCCAGGTCCATGGCAACATTCCGCTGGGCACCCGCGTCAGCGGCAAAAAACTAGGCGTGATCGGCCTGGGCCGTATCGGTCAGGCCATCGCCCGCCGTGGCGACGGTTTCGACATGGAGGTCCGCTATCACAACCGCCGTGCACGTACTGATGTGCCATACGGCTACGAAGCCTCGCTGGTCGATCTCGCTGCCTGGGCCGATTTCTTGATCGTTGCCACCGTCGGCGGCCCGGAAACCCGCCACCTGGTCAATCAGCAGGTCATCGAGGCATTGGGCCCCAAAGGCATCATTGTCAACATCGCGCGCGGCCCCGTCATTGACGAACAGGCCCTGACAACCGCACTCGAGAACGGCAAACTCGGTTGCGCCGCCCTGGACGTCTTCGAATACGAGCCCAAGGTACCCGAGGCCCTCGTCGATAGCGACAACACCGTCTTGCTGCCTCACATCGGCAGCGCCACCTACGAAACCCGCCTAGCCATGGAAGACCTGATGCTGGAAAACCTGGCATCGTATTTCCAGAACGGCAAGCTCGTCACGCCGGTCGAATAAATCCGCGGCATGATAGTGAGCCGTGCGACGGCTCACTATCATGCCGGCACTGGCCTGCCGAGCGGGTGCAACGCCCGCTATCGCACCTGAATCTGATCCCTTGGCTTACAGAGTCAGGCGCTTCCCTCGGGGCCATCCAACACCATTGCGCATCATCGGCAACGCGCCGAATTTTAGTAATAAAAACAATTATCATTATTAGTGCAATAATTATTACTTACGCGTGAGTATCAACCGATGCTCTCCGCCGATCTCGTTCGCCCTCTCACCTCGCCGCATTTCACATCACGCCATGCCCTCGCCGCTGCTGCAACGTCCCCTTGCTTGCCTGATCGCACTCGTCCCTGCCCTCGCCATAGCGCAGCCCACCACGACAAACAGTACCGATGATGACGTCGCGCAAATGCCGGCGGTACAGATAACCGGCGATGACAACCCCGATGCGTTCAATCCGGTCGCCCCACCGCAAGTCAATAAATCCTCTGTTCCGTTATCTGAAACGCCCCAATCCATCACCGTAGTGCCACGCGCCGTACTCGACAGCCAACAGGCACAGACCCTGGCCGATGCCCTGCACAATGTGCCGGGCGTGGTCAGCAATCAATTTGGCCGCCGCGGCTGGGACGATTTGATCATTCGCGGTCAAGTGGCATCGGATTCCATTTTTCTGGACGGCCTGCGTGTCTCGGACAGCAACCGCGTCGCACAAGAATTGTTCGGCGTAGAGCAAGTGGAAGTCCTCAAAGGACCCGCGTCACTGCTGTATGGCCTGGTATTGCCGGGCGGACTGGTGAACATGGTGAGCAAACGTCCACAAGCCGAGGTCTTTGCCCGCGCCGATGTCACGGTGGCCAGCCATGATTTCTATCAGGGCACACTGGACATGGGTACGCCGCTTTCCGACAGCGGCAAGGCGGCGTTTCGCCTGAACGCACTGGCCATGAACTCACACGACGCGACCGACTACGTGTGGTTCAAGAATCGCTGGATCGCCCCCTCGTTATCACTCGACCTGGGCGCCGCCACCGACTTTACGATTTTGGCCAGCTACCAAGAACGCCGCTACATCCGCCAGCAGGGTTTGCCGCTGGCGGGCTCGGTATTGCCCAATCCATTGGGCAGCATTGCTCGCAACCGATTCATCGGCGAACCCGACCAGGACCCTTATCGGGCATTTCAGAGCCGCATCGGCTATGCCCTCACCCATCGCTTTGCCAACGGTTGGACCGTCAACCAAAACCTGCGCTGGCAACAGTTCTCGGTCACGGGGCAGTTGATCGCCAACGGCACGCTGAATGCGGACAATCGAACCCTGCGGCGCACCGCGACAGACCAGGCCTGGGATGGTGACACCTTTTCGCTCGACACCAATGCTCAGCGCCTTTTCGACACCCCGCTGGGCCGTCACACCATCACTGTCGGGGTCGACTATCTACGTTCGCGGGAAAACGCGCTGTCGTATACCTGCAGCGTAGGTTCGCTGGATGTTTACGACCCCGTCTACGGGAGCGCTATCTCGTGCCCCGCCAACCCCCGGACCGATACGACCTCGACATTACGCGCATTGGGCGTCTATCTGCGCGATCAGATAGCGTTCGGTGAACGCTGGCAGCTCGTGGCAGGCTTGAGGCGCGACCAGGCCGCGACCTACTCCACCAATCATTTGAATGGCGAACGCGCGGACAACCCATCTCAAGCCACGACAGGATCTGCAGCACTCATGTACGAAATGTGGCCCGGTGTGCGCCCCTATATCAGCTATGCAACCTCGTTTTTTCCCAACAGCGGGACCGACGTCGACGGTAATGTGTTCGATCCCGAAAAAGGATCACAATGGGAAATCGGCGTGAAATTCGATCTGGATGACGGGGCTACCAGCTTGACGCTGGCCGCCTTCGATTTACGCCGCCGCAGCGTCCTGCAATCCGACCCCTTCAACGACGGCTTCAGTATCGCCGTAGGTGAACAACGTACCCGGGGCGCGGAAATCGGCTTTGCGTCCGACCTGGGCAACGGCCTGAGCCTGATGGGCGGCTACGCCTATACCGCTGCCGTCATCACCGACGATGGCGGACAATCACCCTCCACTGAGGGAGACTGGCTGGACAACGTGCCACGGCACAGTTTCAACCTGACGGCGCGTTATCGCCTGCAGGACCGACTGCTAGGCTGGGAACTGAACGGCGCCGTACGCGGAGAAAGCCCCCGTCATGCCTACGGGTACGAAATTCCCGGTTACGCCGTCGCAGACGTCGGCGTCGCGTATCACGCGGCACATTGGCGGGCCGCACTGACGGTGCGAAACCTGTTCGACAAGGATTACTTCACCGGAGGCTTGCGTAACGCCGTCGCGCTGGGGGATGGCCGCACCGCCATGCTGACGCTGGGGTATCAATATTAGGCCTGGGCCTCACACCTCGCGTTCCTCGGTCTTGAGGTTATTGTCGCGGGCGAAATCCACCACGAATTTGTAAGCCAGGGGCTCCAGTTCCCGCAGCCGCAGATCCACCACCACTCCCCGCACCCCATCGATCAACATGGGTAAAACATAGGGCGAATAAGTCAAGTGGCTGCCGGCCGAGCCAGGCGGCCGGAACTGGGCCATCACGCCGGCCAGGCGCTCGGCCCAATCACTGGGACGAAAACGGGAGCCACTCTCGGTGACACCGTGAATAACGAATTGTTTGACGCGATTTGTCATGAATTTTTCACCACGGGCGGCGTGCGCTGCGTCCGGATCGGACAAACGACAAAGATGCGGCCCGCGCCGCGAATTGTATATGATTGATGTTTTGGCTTCGCCCTTTTCATCATGACACCTCCTGCGCACCAGACTGGCCCGTTGCGGCACTTCCTGCAGTTCCGGGACTTTTCCCCCAGTGAAATCGCTTATGTTCTCGACCGCGCCCGCTTGATCAAAGACAAGTTCAAGCGCTACGAGCCCCATATGCCTCTGCATGACCGTACTCTGGCCATGGTGTTCGAGAAAGCCAGCACCCGTACCCGCGTCTCGTTCGAGGCCGGGATGTACCAAATGGGCGGCTCTGTCATCAACCTGACTTCCAACGATTCGCAGCTGGGCCGCTCCGAGCCCATCGAAGACACGGCCCGCGTGATTTCTCGCATGGTCGACATTGTCATGATCCGCACGTTCGAGCAGACCCGCATCGAACGTTTTGCTTCGCACTCGCGCGTGCCCGTCATCAACGGGCTGACCAACGAATTCCACCCTTGCCAGATTCTGGCCGACATCTTTACCTACATCGAGCACCGCGGCCCTATCGCCGGCAAGACCGTTGCCTGGATCGGTGATGCCAACAACATGTCGTACACGTGGCTGCAGGCGGCCGAAATGTTGGGCTTTACGCTGCATGTGTCGACGCCGGCCGGCTATGAGCTCGAGTCTAACCGCATCGGCACCCCGCCGGAGGGCGTGTTGCGCCAGTTCGCCGACCCCATCGAGGCCTGCCGCGGCGCTCACCTGGTGACGACCGACGTCTGGACCAGCATGGGCTACGAGGCCGAAAATGATGCTCGCCGTGCCGCTTTTGCCGACTGGTGCGTTGACGCGGAAATGATGGCTGCCGCCGATCCCCAGGCCGTGTTCATGCACTGCCTGCCCGCTCACCGGGGCGAAGAAGTCACCGGTGAAGTCATCGACGGGCCGCAAAGCGTTGTCTGGGATGAGGCGGAAAACCGCCTGCATGTGCAGAAAGCGCTGATGGAATTCCTGCTGCTGGGAAAAATTGACTGAAAGTGAGCTCGGGTGCGAGGCTCGGTTGAGTTCTTGTGCTTGGGCGTGTGGCTTTGACGTCTTGGGGCGGCGGGAAAAGCGAGTTCTTGAGCCGTTTGCCGCAGCCGGGGCGCCGTGGCGGACAGGCCTGGTCGGCTGACTCATCCCCTCAACGGGGACTCGGCCTACGTCCGTGAACCATCGGCGGGCCGGGGGCCAAACTCGCTCCGCTGCGCTCCACTCAAACATGGCCCCCGGACTGCCCCCGCCGATGGTTCACGGACTCG
Source organism: Bordetella tumbae (assembly GCF_965139195.1). GTDB lineage: Bacteria > Pseudomonadota > Gammaproteobacteria > Burkholderiales > Burkholderiaceae_B > Bordetella_A > Bordetella_A tumbae. The sequence continues at coordinate 18,444 of NZ_CBCSJH010000015.1, forward strand.
GCAGCCTCCGACAGGCCTGCCCGCCACTGCGCCCCGGCTGCGGCAAACTCACAGCTAGGAACGGCTGCTTTTGCTGCTCTCTAGGGAGTTGGAAGGTGGATGCTTAAACCAGAAGCGCCGCGCCCAGTGGTAGGTTACGACCACTCACAGTAAACGCGTTAAAATGGAAGATTCCGCATACGCGCCGCTTGGCTTTGCCTTGCTCAACGCGTCTGGCGGTTCTTCTTTCGTTTCATTCGTCGTCGTCCCGTAGGCGATTTACACACCATGACCACTATTCTTCCCAATCTGCCCATCGGCCAGAAAGTCGGCATCGCCTTTTCGGGCGGCCTGGATACCAGCGCGGCCCTGCTGTGGATGCGCAATAACGGCGTCGTCCCCTACGCGTACACCGCCAACCTGGGCCAACCCGACGAATCCGACTACGACGAAATTCCGCGCAAAGCCCTGGCCTACGGCGCTGAAAGCGCCCGCCTGATCGACTGCCGGCCGCAGCTGGTTGCCGAGGGCATCGCTGCCCTGCAATCGGGCGCGTTCCATATTTCTACTGGCGGCATCACTTATTTCAACACCACGCCCATTGGCCGCGCCGTCACCGGCACCATGCTCGTGGCCGCCATGAAGGAAGACAACGTCAACATCTGGGGCGATGGCAGCACGTTCAAAGGCAACGACATCGAGCGTTTCTACCGCTACGGTCTGTTGACCAACCCGGACCTGAAAATCTACAAACCCTGGCTCGATCAGCGCTTTATCGACGAGCTCGGCGGCCGCTCGGAAATGTCCGAGTACATGCGTCAGGCCGGCTTCGACTACAAGATGTCCGCGGAAAAAGCCTACTCGACCGACTCCAACCTGCTGGGCGCTACGCACGAGGCCAAAGACCTCGAGCACCTGAACTCCGGCATCCGCATCGTCAAGCCCATTATGGGCGTGGCGTTCTGGCGCGATGACGTCGCCGTCAAAGCCGAGGAAGTCACCGTCCGTTTCGAAGAAGGCCAGCCCGTTGCGCTGAACGGCGTCGCGTACGACGATCCCGTCGAACTGATGCTCGAAGCCAACCGCATCGGCGGCCGTCATGGTCTGGGCATGAGCGACCAGATCGAGAACCGCATCATCGAAGCCAAGAGCCGCGGCATCTACGAAGCCCCGGGCATGGCCTTGCTCTTCATCGCTTACGAGCGCCTGGTCACCGGCATTCACAACGAAGACACCATCGAGCAATACCGCGAGAGCGGCCGCAAACTTGGCCGTCTGTTGTACCAAGGCCGCTGGTTCGATCCGCAAGCCATCATGCTGCGCGAAACGGCCCAGCGCTGGGTCGCCCGCGCCGTCACGGGTGAAGTCACCCTGGAACTGCGCCGCGGCAACGACTACTCTATCCTGAACACCGAGTCGCCGAACCTGACCTACGCGCCCGAGCGCCTGTCGATGGAAAAGGTGGAAAACGCCCCGTTCACCCCCGCGGACCGTATCGGCCAGCTGACCATGCGCAACCTCGACATCACCGACACGCGCGCCAAGCTCTTCACCTACGTGCAAACCGGCCTGCTGGCCGCCTCCGGCACGGCATTGCCCCAGTTGAAAGACAACGGCAAGAAGTAAACATCCTCCCATAAAAAAACCGCACTGATGTGCGGTTTTTTTGGCCCGGATCATTTCGATTTCGACAGTTATCAAGCCGCGACGGCCAGCCACCTCTACGAGTTTCTGCCGGTCGCCCGGAAGCCGCNCCGGGCCGTTGAGCGCGGATCCCAGTCCGCGAAGCGGACCGAGGCCCCTGGTCATGGGCCGAGTCCGCGCGATAGGCCCGGCGCGGCTTCCGGGCGACCGGCAGAAACGGCTAAAAAAACTCCGCCACCAGGCCAGCAAACACTCCCTCGTCGCCTAGAACAAAGCTCCACAACACACGTAACCACCCACGCAGCCCCGCTTAAACCTCGACCTGCATCCCCATCTCCACCACACGATTCGGCGGAATCTTGAAAAACTTCGTACTACGCGTCGCATTGCGCGCCATGAACGCAAACACCCCGCGCCGCCAGCGCCACATCGCAGGCCTTTTCGCCGCAACAACGGTTTGACGCGACAAGTAATACGACGTCCGCATAGGCTCCAGATCAATTTCCGGGTAAGCCTCGGCCACATGCCTCAAGACATCAGGCACATTGGGATCTTCTTTAAACCCATAATCCACCACAACCTGCCAGCACGAGGCACTGATCTGTTCGACCGTAAAGCGCTCGGGCGCCGACACATACGGCACATCCGCCACCGCGACCGTCAAGAACAGCACATGCTCGTGCAGCACTTTGTTGTGCTTCAAGTTGTGCAGCAACGCGGCCGGCACCAGGCCTGGGCTCATGGTCATGAAAATCGCCGTGCCTGGCACCCGCGCAGGCGGATACTCCTCGAGCTGCACCATGAATTCTTTCAACGGCTGTTGATCGCGGCGCTGCTGCTGGGCCAGCAATTGGCGGCCCCTTCGCCACGTCATCATCAAGGAAAAGACGATCGCGCCCACCAGCAAAGGCAACCAGCCGCCTTCGTGGATTTTGAAAATATTGGCGCCGAACAGCAGAATATCTACTATCAGCAACACGCCGAGCGTCGCCAACCACAACACCCGCTTGCCGCCGGTCGCACCGCGCGGCAACACCGCAAACGCCAGTACCGTTGTCACCAACATGGTGCCAGTGACCGCAAAACCATACGCCGCAGCGAGGTTTTCGGAATCCTGGAACACCAGGACCAGAATCAACACTGACACGAGCAGCAACGCATTCACCTGCGGCAAATAAATCTGGCCCTTTTCGACCGCGGACGTGTGCAAAATCTGCATCTTCGGCCAAAACCCTAACTGCACTGCCTGGCGCGTCACCGAGTACGCACCGGAAATCACGGCTTGCGCCGCCACGACCGTGGCAATGGTCGCCAAGATCACCAGGGGCACCAGCCCCCACTCCGGCGCCATCAGGAAAAAGGGATTGCGGATGGCTTGCGGGTCGCGCAGCAACAATGCGCCTTGACCGAAATAACACAGCACCAAAGCCGGCAATACCATCGAGAACCAGGCACGGCGAATCGCAGGACGGCCAAAATGGCCCATATCGGCATAAAGCGCCTCGGCCCCTGTCAGCGCCAACACCACTGCGCCCAGCAACAGGAAACTACCCAAGGGAAACTCATCGATGAAGCTCAGCGCCCACGCGGGATTCAAGGCCTGCAATATCTGAGGAGCTTGCCAGATCTGCCATCCCCCCAATAGCGCCAGCGTCGTAAACCACAACGCCATGATGGGGCCAAACAGCTTGCCCATGGCCCCGGTGCCTTTCGACTGAATCACGAACAGCAATATCAGGACCACCAGCGCCAACGGGACGATCCAGGGATCCAGCGTATGCGACACCACGCCGATACCTTCCAACGCTGACAACACCGAAATCGCCGGCGTAATCATGCTATCGCCATAAAACAGCGATGCCCCGAAAATCCCCAGCACCACCAGCAGCCACCGAGAGCGATCCGACCGCCCGCGTACAGCCAGCTCCAGCAATGCCAGTGTGCCACCCTCGCCCCGGTTATCGGCGCGCAGCACCAACATGACGTACTTGAACGAGACGACCAGCATCAACAGCCAGAACAGAATCGACAGCACACCCAGAATGTGATCAGGTTCAACATCGGCAAAGCCGACCAGACAGGCGCGCAAGGTATACAGCGGACTGGTGCCGATATCACCATAAACCACTCCCAGCGCCCCCAGCATCAGCATCGCTTTGGACGACGCAGCGTGCTCATTGCCCGATGAAATAGTGCCCTGCACAGGCGAACTCATCCGTTACTCCCAGTGAGTCAAACAGTACGATCCTGACGGGTCAATTGCGCCCCTTTGCGAGGGCCGGGAAAAGCGACAGACAAACGCGTACCGGGATATTCAGGCCGGCTGGTCAGTTTCCACCATGCGCCATGCGCATGGGCAATCTCGCGCACAATGGCCAGCCCCAATCCCGAACCGCCGGCACTGGTGCCGGGCGAACGATAAAACGCCTCGAACACGCGCTCGCGTTCCTCGCCAGGGATTCCCGGACCGTCGTCCTCGACAACCAATGTCGGCGGATTCTCACCGACCGTCAGCGTGATACGACCGCTGCCATTACCATAACGCACGGCGTTATCGATCAGATTGCCCAGCAACTCATCCAGCAACAATGGATCGCCATCAATCCAGACAGGATGATCCGGCGCCACCAGATCGATATCAAAATGCGCCGCATGAGCATGCGGTATCCATTCCGCACCGCTCACCCGCACCCATTCACACAGGTCGATGCGGACGAAACTGTCCTGCGGACGCGCGTTTGGATCCGACCGCGCCAATACCAGCAGTTGCTGCCCCAGCCGGATCATGCGATCGCTGACGGCTTTGATGCGTTCGGCACGCGCCCGCACATCGTCCGGCAGCGGACGCGCCAACATCAGCTCGGATTCCATCCGCAGCCCGCTCAACGGCGTACGAAGTTGATGCGCGGCGTGGCCGATGAATCGGCGCTGCGCAGCCAATGAAGCATCCAGACGCAACAACAGATCATTGGTGTGCGTCACCAAAGGCGCGATCTCGGCCGGCACCCCCGCAACCTCCAGCGGCTGCATATCGTCGATAGATCGCTGGCGGATTTCTTCGGATAGATGGTTGACCGAACGTAATCCGGATCGCACACCCTGCACAATCACAGCGGCGAATACCCCCACCAGCACCGCCTGGCCGAGGACCATGACCCAGAAAAAATCCTCCAGCATCCAGCCGGCCATATCGAACTTATGGCTGATGACCCAGGTTGCCAGCAAATCCAGCGCCACCAGCACCAGGATGGGCGGCAGCAGCCGTTTGACCAGATAGCGTGCCAGCGAGCCGCGCGGAAAATGCCAGCGCCCCGTCGCAGGTGCATCGGAAATAGAGGAATGTGAATCCAGCATAGTGGAAGACGCAGGTCGGGGCACGGCGTGCGCGGACCTGCGATGGGTATTCACGCTGCTTGCGTTTCCAGCATATAGCCGAAACCCCGTACCGTCTGGATACTGGCGCCCGTGCCTTCGAGGCGCTTGCGCAAACGGTAGACGTAGACTTCAACAGCGTTTTCGCTAAAGTCTGCGTCCCAGGCGGACAGAGAATTGACGATCTGGCGCTTGGTCACGACGCGTCCCGCGCGGGCCATCAGCATTTCCAATACGGAAAGCTCACGCACCGACAGGGACAAGCGCTGACCGTTGGCGCGGACCTCGCGGCCGACCGTGTCGAAACTGAGCGTACCCGCCTCGATCAACGGCTGCGCCTGACCCGAGCGGCGGCGCCCGAAAACACGTACGCGTGCGGCCAGCTCAGGCAAATCAAAGGGTTTGGTAACGTAGTCGTCCGCCCCGGCATCCAGCCCCGCCACGCGATCGTCCAGCCCATCGCGGGCCGTCACGATCAACACGGGAACCTGATTGCCGTCCTGGCGCAACTGCCGCAACACATCCAACCCGCTGCGGCCCGGCAGATTCAAGTCGAGCAATAGCAGATCGTAGGTCTGCCCGGCCAAGGCGCCCAGCACCTTGTCACCGTCCGTTAACCAATCGACCGCATAACCCTGGTCGGCCAAAAACTCCTGGAGCGCGTGGCCCAGGGTCATGTCGTCTTCGATTACAAGTACTCGCATGGCGGAATTCTAGCGCGAAGTATGGTTTAGAAGAAATTCGGCTTGAGGCGCCCGGCCGTGTCTGCCGCAGTTAAAGGGTGAGACAGGCGCTGCCAAGGCACTGGAAACCAAGCGTCGAATCCGCGACATGATATGCCAAGGCACTGGAATGCACTGCGTCAAACTTGTGACAGTTGTGCCCAGATGCCGATACGGGACGTGCGGGCTAGCTGCCTCGATGACAAAGCGCTGAAACGCAACGTGCCAGACCCAATGAGTCTGGCACGTTTTGGGCATGAACATCGCAGCGTGCGTCATGCCGAGGTCGGCAGCGGTTTACTGTGCCGCAGCGGGCGCCGGTGCCGCAGGCGCGGCAGACGGTGCGGGCGATCCGCTAGACGGCGTTCCGGCGCCAGCGGGTGCGCCGCCTGGCGCAGCACTGCCTGGTGCCGCCGCCGGCGCGCCGCTCTGGGCCGCTGGCGTGGTAATAAAGCCAATCCGCGACAATCCCGAGCGCCGCGCTGCCGCCATGACCTTGGCCAAGGTCTCATAACGCGTATTCAGGTCGGCACGAATGCGCAGTTCGGGCTGTGGCTTGGTTTGCGCTATCGTATAAAAACGGTTGGGCAGGTCATCCATCGCCACGGGCTTATCGTCCCAGAACAACGCCCCGGCGGGATCAATAGCCAGATCCACGCTCTTGGGTTCCTGGTCGATCGGTTCAGAACTGACCTGCGGCATATTGATGCGCACCGAATGCGCCATCAACGGTGCCGTGATGATGAAAATCACCAACAGCACCAGCATCACGTCGATCAGCGGCACCATGTTGATTTCCGACACCGCGTGGCTGCCCGGACCTTTGCTGTCAAAGCTGCCAAAAGCCATTATTCCGCTCCTCGGCCATTCCCGCCCTGGCCATGACGGCGCAGTGCACGCACTTTGCCATCAGACAACTCCACCTGCTGGCCCGTGCTCAGGAAGGCAAACAAATCATGCGCAAACGCGTCCAGACGCGACAGGAACACGCGGTTATTACGTACAAATGCGTTATAGGCCAACACCGCCGGGATCGCGACTGCCAGACCCAGACCGGTCATGATCAGCGCCTCGCCCACCGGGCCGGCAATACGGTTGATCGTCACCCCGTCGGCCAGGCCGATACCGACCAGCGCGTGGTACACCCCCCACACCGTGCCGAACAAGCCGACAAACGGCGCCGTCGAGCCGACCGACGCCAACACCGTCAAACCATTTTCGAGCTTGGCGGTTTCCTCGTCGATGACTTTACGCATCGTGCGCGTCACAAACTCGCCATTGGCGCCCGACTCTTCGAGCTTGGTCGCCCCGAATTTGGCGTGGTGAGCCTGCGCATGCATGGCATGGCTGGCCAAATGCGAGAACGGATCACGCGCACCATGCGTCACGATCTCGTTCTCCACCTGTTCCAACGAACTGGAATTCCAGAACTTGTTCAGGAAATCGGAAGCACGGCGGCGCATGCGCACATTGCTGACACACTTCACCAGGATCAGATACCACGTCACCAGCGACATGATGATCAGGATGGCGAACAAGGTCTTGCCGACAAAATCGCTCTGCGCGACAAAATGCAGGAAACCCATGTCCGGCACCGTGGGCAGGGGCGGCAGCGCGCCGGCGGCCTGCTGCAACGTATCGCCTGCCTGCGACAAGGCGGGACCTGCCTGATGGAGTGCATCGGCGGCTTGTTGCGCGCCAGGCACAGCAGGAGCGGCGCCGGAAGCGGCAGGCGTCACAGCACCTGCGGCGGGCGCAATGCCCGAAGCAGCCGGAGCGGCCGAGCCTGCAGCCGCCGCAGCGCCAGAGGCTGCAGGCGCCGTCGGCGTGGTGCTTGCCTGCGCCACCAAAATGGCATTATGCATAGCGTTAGACATCTCAGTTCCTTAGTACGAAATCGAACGGTAATTTGGCCTTGGCGGGATAAGGCACGCCATTGCGCATCAGGGGTTTAAAGCGTGCTTTACGCGCCGCTGCCAGGGCAGACTCATCCAAACGATCAAAGCCCGAGCTCTTATCCACCGTTGCCTTTTCCACGACACCGATGGTGTTGATCTCGACCAAAATCACGACCCGCCCTTCTTCACGAAAGCGTTTGGACATCGTCGGGTAGTTCGGCATCGGACGACGCCCCGCATACTCGACACTGGACACCAGGATCGGCTCGTCCGGCGGCGGCCCCTGGACCGGAGCCTGTGTCACCTTGGCCCCTTCGGGCGTACCCGTAGGCGGGGCCTCGGATGGCGGCGTAGGCTTGGGCGGCTTCGGTTTCTCGACCGGCTTTTCGACCTTGGGTTTAGGTTTGGGCTTGGGTTTCGGTTTGGGCTTTGGCTTGGGAGCAGGCTCCACCGGCTTTTCGATAACCGGTTCCGGCTCGGGCTCAGGTTCGACCACGGGCTCGGGCTCCGGCTCTGGTTCGGGCTCTATCTCCGGCTCCGGCTCTGGAGGCGGCGGTTCCACCTCTGGCTCTGGCGGCGGCTCTGGTTGCGGCTCAACGGTAGGTTCAGCCTTTGCAATTTCAGGCACCGGCGCTTCAATGACGCTGACCATCACCGCTTCGGGTTCCAGCAGCTCAGGCGGAGTTTCGTCGGGCATCCAGTAAATCGCCCCTACCACCGCCAAATGCACTGCCAGCACCGTGAGACCGGCGCCAATACGCAAAGCAGCGGAGGATTGTGGACCAGAAGACCAACCGTGTTGAAGACGAGGCATGAATCAGCCAAAAAACGTCGAAGTGTCGGCCGGCCACGCAACCGGCACCACGCCGGAAACGCCAAAACCGGCAAATTCCAAGTCCGACATGATATCTTAAATGCGAATGATTCGCACACGCTTCTATGCAAAAAGCCGCCGCCCTGGTCTGAGCGTTACGCCCGGCGGCACGTAAACCAAATGCAGACCGGCCATGAAGCACGGTCAACCACCCCTGCCCCGTACCGCCCGAAACCACTCTGCCCTATGGCGGGCGCTTGGCCAGTGCCCCACGAAACACCGCACACTCTACCGATCGATATGCCCTAAATCCCGCTGAGGATCGAGGCGATCGCGTACACGTTGTTTCAATATTTTGGCATCCGGGAACCCTCCGTCCACCGTGCGGTCCCAGATGAGGTCGCCATCGTAATGAATACGGAAAACGCCGCCGGTGCCAGGCACCAAGGCCACCGATCCCAGATCGGTGCTGAACGTAGACAGCAGTTCCTGCGCCATCCACCCGGCACGTAATAGCCACTGGCACTGCGTGCAATACGTGATCGTTATTTGAGGATGATTTGATTCGACAGTCATGAAACACTCCGGGCCAGACTCTACGGCAATCCCACTTGATGCCACAGCCGCCAGTATGCTTGCGCCAGCGAGTGGCCGGCAACCGTCCCTCATTGCAGCGCAGCAGTGCGCATCGAATCGCAATACAATAGGGTCTGCTTGCCTATCCCAGGGCGTCGCCCCTGCTTTGCCCCATCACTGCAGGTCCTTGCCTCTCCAGAGCCCTCGCGCCTGGCGTTCGCGCCTTCGCTTGGCCCTGACTTTTGTTATGCCTGGTAGTTCCGCCAATTCGTTCCTGCGCTCTCTATGCACATTACGATGGCTGGCCATCGCTGGTCAGGCCACGACGGTGCTCGTCGCCAGCGAGCTGCTGGACCTGGAATTACCCCTGGCCGCCCTCTGGAGCGGCATCGGCATTCTGGTGGCATTCAACCTGTATGCCACGCTGCGAGTGCTGCACAGCCGCGGTGAGATCTCCCCTGCTGTCGCCTTCGCCCACCTGCTCGTCGATATCATCGTCCTGGGCTGGATGGTGGGCTGGAGCGGCGGCATCCATAACCCCTTTGGGCTGATGTTCCTGATCCTGATCGCGCTGGCCGCCTTGGCGTTGCCGCGCAGTTGGGCTTTGGCCGCAGCGATGGCCTGCCTGATCGGCTACCTCGTTTCGGGCTTATTGGGCCAGCCGCTCGAGGGTCACCATAACCCCTATGCACTCATCGTTTCGGGCATTGCCGCCAGTTTCCTGATCTCGGCCATGGTGGTTTTGTATTTTTCCACTCGCCTGGCGGCCGATCTGCGCAGCCGGGAACGCGAGCTGGCAGCCCTGCGCGAGCGTTTTACCCGCAACGAGGGCATCGTCGCTCTAGCCACCCATGCCGCCGCCATGGCGCACGAGCTCAACACACCGTTGGCCACCATGACCCTATTGGCCGACGAAATCGCCGCCGAAGTCGACACGGACGATCTGCGCGCCGACGCCGAGCTGCTGCGCCAACTGCTGGCGCTATGCCGCGAGCGCATCCGTAATCTGGCCGTGCCCACCGAGGTCGATCTCGTGCGCGAGGTCAGCCAATGGCGTCTCGTGCGCCCTACCATCGACTTGCATCGCACGGGCGAACTGCCCGCGGCGCTACGGGTCGAACCGTCGATTTCCCACCTGATACAAGCCCTGCTCAATAACGCCGCCGATGCCGGCGAAACTGCGGGTCACTCGCGGGTCGACCTGCACCTGGAATATCGCGACGGCGCCCTCGAAGGCGAAGTGCGCGATCACGGTCACGGCTTCGATCCCGACCATTCGCTGCTGCCCGCCACCAGCCTATTCAATAGCGAAAAGCCCGGCGGACTCGGCGTCGGGCTAGCCCTGTCACATGCCACCGTCGAACAGCTCGGCGGCGACATGACGATGGCCCCCGCCGAGGGCGGCGGCACCCGTATCCGTTTTCACTTGCCTCTGACGCCACTCGCGACGCGTGGCACCGGAACTCAATTATGAATGCCCCTGATGTCGGCCTATTGATCGACGACGATGAACTCTATGTGCGCACTTTGCAGCGCAGTCTGACGCGGCACCACCTGGACACTCGCGTCGCCACCAGCATTGCCGAGGCTTTGCGCGTAGCCGAAGAAACCCTGCCTGCTTTCGCGCTGGTCGATCTGCGCCTGGGCGAAGACTCCGGCCTCACTCTGATCCGGCCACTGCGTGCCTTGCGTCCCGACATGCGCATCTTGCTGGTCACGGGCTACGCCAGCGTGGCGACTGCAGTCGAGGCCATCAAGCGCGGCGCGGACGATTACCTGCCCAAGCCTGCCACCGCTCCCATGATCCTGCGCGCCCTGGGGATGGTAAAAGCCGAGTCGGCCGCAATTGAAGCCACCATGACGCCTTTGCATCGCCTGGAATGGGAACACATCCAACAGGCATTGCACGAATGCAGCGGCAACGTCTCCGCCGCGGCCCGGCTGCTGGGCATGCATCGACGCTCCTTGCAACGCAAGCTCGCCAAAAAACCCGGCCCCGAGCGTGATCTCGTCCTAGATTGAGTCGCCAGATAACCGTCCGGCGACATTCAGCGCGTTGACAGCCGCGCGCGCCAGCGGCCTGCGCCATCTCCGATCATTTCAGCCCCCACTCATCGAATCGCGTCGGATTCGGCGCCACCCCTCAAATTCAATGCGACACATTGTCGCACCCCTGCTGCTACGCACAAATACCTTGCCCTAATGGCGTTACTGCCGTTTACAATGCCCGCGCTTTTTCCGCGATGCGACCTTTCGTCGCAGGTTTGCGCCGCAACAAACGGCTAGCATTGCGGCTTCACCGCATCTTTGCGTCCTAATCAGACGCGTTGTGCATTCTTGCCGGCTTCGGCAATTAACCCTCAAGGTTGTACGTGAAACACCCCCACTTCACCACCGTCGGGCGAACGCTCGGTATTGGTGCGCTCATGCTGCTCAGCGGCTGCACAATGGAAGTGCTGTCGCCCAAGGGAGACATCGGCGCCCAGGAAAAAACGCTGCTTCTCACCTCATTGGGACTCATGCTCCTTATCGTGGTGCCTGTCATCATAATGACGCTGTATTTCGCCTGGAAATACCGAGCGAGCAATACCAAAGCGGTGTACATGCCGCGCTGGTCGCACTCGACGCGTATCGAAGTGGTCGTATGGACCATCCCCTGCATTATCGTGGCGATCCTGGGCGTGTTGACCTACAAGTCGACGCACGCGCTGGACCCCTACAAACCCATCGAGTCCTCGGTCAAACCGATCAACATCGACGTTGTATCGCTGGATTGGAAGTGGTTGTTCATCTACCCCGACTACGACATCGCGACTGTCAACCAGATTGCGTTCCCGGTCGATACGCCTGTCAATTTCCGCATCACCTCGTCGTCGTTGATGAACTCGTTCTTCATTCCGCAATTGGGTAGCCAGATCTACTCGATGGCCGGCATGGAAACCAAGCTGCACCTCATTGCTCGCGAAGCTGGCGACTACGCCGGGATCTCGGCCAACTATAGCGGCGCCGGCTTCTCCGGCATGCGCTTCCGCGCCATCGCGACCAGCAACGAAGGATTCCAGGACTGGATCAATCAGGCCAAGGCTGCCAACAACCCGTTGACGCCCGAGTCGTACCAAACCCTGGTTCAGCCTAGCGAACGTAACCCTGTCACGCTCTACTCCAGCGCACCGACCGGCATGTTCGACAACATCATGCACAACACGATGAGCAAGATAGCTGGCCTGGACCCGGCAAGCTGCACGCCCACGTCGCAGAATTTGATTGCAGGAAATAACTGATGTTCGGCAAACTCACACTAGAGTCCATCCCTTATCACGAGCCTATCGTCATGGTGACGATGGCCGCCGTGATCCTGGGTGGCGTTGCGCTGTTGGGCGCGATTACCTATCTGGGTAAATGGAAATATCTGTGGACCGAATGGTTCACCAGCGTTGACCACAAACGCATCGGTGTCATGTACATCATCGTTGCGCTGGTCATGCTCTTGCGCGGCTTTGCCGACGCCATCATGATGCGCGGCCAGCAGGCCGTCGCCGCTGCCGACGCTGTCGGTTACCTCCCCCCTCACCACTACGACCAGATCTTCACGGCTCACGGCGTCATCATGATTTTCTTCATGGCGATGCCTTTCATCACGGGCCTGATGAACGTCGTCGTGCCGCTGCAAATCGGTGCGCGCGACGTGGCCTACCCGTTCCTGAACTCGCTGAGCTTCTGGCTGTTCTGTGTCGGTGTCGTGCTGATGATGCTGTCGCTGTTCGTGGGCGAATTCGCTGCCACGGGCTGGCTGGCTTATCCGCCGCTTTCCGGACTGGAGGGCAGCCCGGGCGTCGGGGTCGACTACTACATCTGGGCGCTCCAGATATCAGGAGTAGGCACCACGCTGAGCGGCATCAACTTCGTCGTCACCATCCTGCGTATGCGTACGCCTGGCATGACCCTGATGAAGATGCCCGTCTTCACCTGGACTGCCCTGGTTACCAACATCCTGATCGTGGCTGCCTTCCCGGTGTTGGCCGGTACGCTGGCCCTGTTGGCGGCTGACCGCTATCTGGACATGCACTTCTTCACGAACGATCTCGGCGGCAACGTCATGATGTACGTGAACCTGATCTGGATCTGGGGCCACCCCGAGGTTTACATCCTGATCCTGCCTTGCTTTGGCGCGTTCTCGGAAATCATCGCCACCTACTCGAAAAAGCCCCTGTTCGGCTACAAGTCGATGGTTTACGCCACGGCGGCCATCGGTGTGCTCTCGTTCATGGTGTGGCTGCACCACTTCTTCACCATGGGTGCCGGCGCCAACGTCAACACGTTCTTCGGTATCGCCACGATGATCATCTCGGTCCCGACCGGGGTCAAGATCTTCAACTGGCTATTCACCATGTATCGCGGCCGTGTCGAAATGACCACTCCCGTGCTCTGGACCATCGGCTTCATGGTCACCTTCGTGATCGGCGGCATGACCGGCGTGCTGATGGCCATCCCGGGCGTGTCGTTCGTGTTGCACAACAGCTTGTTCCTGATTGCTCACTTCCACAACGTGATCATCGGTGGCGTGGTGTTCGGTTGTATCGCCGCCATGACCTACTGGTTCCCCAAGGCCTTTGGCTTCAAGCTCAATGAGCGTCTGGGCAAATACTCGTTCTGGTGCTGGTTCATCGGTTTCTACCTGGCCTTTATGCCCCTGTACATCCTGGGCCTGAAGGGCATGACGCGCCGTATCAACCACTACGACGACCCGACCTGGCAGCCTTACCTGATCGTGGCCTTCATCGGCGCTTGCTTCGTCGCCGCCGGTATTGGCTTCATCCTGCTGCAGATCTTCGTCAGCATCCGCGACCGCAAGAAAAACCTGGACACCACCGGTGATCCCTGGGGCGGCCGTACGCTGGAATGGTCGATCGCTTCGCCCGCACCGTTCTACAACTTTGCCCACCTGCCCAAGGTCGACCATCTGGATCAACACTGGGAAGACAAGGAAAACGGCACGGCCTATGCCCGTCCGGCCCGCTACGAAGACATCCATATGCCGCGTAACACCGGTGCTGGCGTCGTCATTGGCTTCTTTGGCCTGGTAATGACCTTCGCCCTGGTCTGGCACATCTGGTGGCTGGCCATCGTGGGCTTCGTCGGCATGATCGGTTCGTTCATCGTGCGCGCCTATGACCGCGACGTGGACTACTACGTGCCCGCAAAAGAAGTCGAGCGCATCGACTCCGCCCATCTTGCTTCTATTCAAAAGGCCGTCTGAGTCATGACTCACGCTGCAACATCCCTCCCCCACGGGTCCGGCGCTCACGCCGGACACCATGACGAGCATCACGATGATGGCTCCAAGACCGTAGTCGGGTTCTGGATCTATCTGATGAGCGACTTGCTCATCTTCGCCGTGCTGTTCGCCACGTTCGCCGTACTGTCCAACGCCACCGCCGGCGGCCCCACCGGCAAAGAGCTGTTCGAACTGCCGTTCGTGCTGGTCGAAACCATGCTGCTGTTGATCAGCAGCTTCACCTTCGGCATGGCCATGCTGAACATGCACGCCGGCAACAAGGGCCGCGTGATCGGCTGGCTCATGGTGACGTTCCTGTTCGGCGCAGGCTTTATCGGGATGGAAATCTATGAATTCCATCATCTGATCCACATCGGCGCCGGCCCCGATCGCAGCGCCTTCCTGTCGTCGTTCTTCACGCTGGTAGGTACGCACGGCCTGCACGTCACGTTCGGCCTGATCTGGATCATCGTCATGATCGACATGGTTCGCCGCCACGGTCTGGACTCGATCAACAAACGTCGCCTGGCGTGCCTGAGCCTGTTCTGGCACTTCCTGGACATCGTCTGGATCTGCGTCTTTACCTTCATCTACCTCATGGGAGCGATCTAATGTCGCACCACACGACTTCTACTGCAGGCCATGGTCACGGTGATCACGGCCACGACAGCGCCGATCACGGCTCGCTGAAGTCCTACATCGTAGGCTTCATCCTGTCCATCATCCTGACCCTGGGCTCGTTCGGTCTGCTCATGGTCGAAGGCGTCCCGCGCGGCATGATCCTGCCCGGCATCATCGTGCTGTGCGTGGCACAGCTGCTGGTGCAATTGGTGTTCTTCCTGCACATGGGCACCTCGAAGTCCCAGCGCGACAATCTGTCGGCTTTCATCTTCGCCGTGTTCGTGATCGCGATCATCGTGGTGGGCTCGCTCTGGGTGCTGCACAACATGAACGCCAACATGATGCACCCGATGCCCGGCATGTAATGCCAGGCGTGAATGTCATGCATCCCGATCAGCGTCACACTGCATTTGCCGAACTCGTTTTGCTCCGGTATACTGCCGTCCTCGTTGAACGTGATGCACGACATCACGCAGCACTCGGGGGTGCTTAGCTCAGTTGGTAGAGCGGCGCCCTTACAAGGCGTAGGTCACAGGTTCGACCCCTGTAGCACCCACCAGTCCCCCGAATAAAGCACCCGGCCACTGGGCTGGATGTGAAAAAGGCACCGGATTATTCCAGGTGCCTTTTTTGTTGCCCGGCCGCCCGCTTCGGCATGCCACTCGGAAAATCAAGGGAAGAAGCCTCGCGATGCAATTCCTTCGATGCTCGGCATCAATGCCTCCTCGCTCTGCCTGTTGCTAACGCGACACAGCCGAACGAATGAAATCCGACAAATCGCGATTAAAGCGGTCTGGCTCTTCGAGAAACGGCGCATGTCCCGAGGCCGCATACAGCTTGCTCTGAATCCGTGGGTTGAGGCTCTTGGCCCTAGCGATGCTGGGCTTGGCCTTCACCAGCGCATCCTGGGCGCCGTAGATCAGCAGCAACGGAACGTCGGCCTTGCTCAGCCCTCCGGCTGCGTCGACCGTCATTGATTGCACGGCACGTTGCATATCCCACGATGCCAGTGCAGCGTTAGCCAGCAGGAGTGAGAACGTGGCCGCATCGGGCTGGCGATGGAAGCACAGGCGCAGGAATGCGCGTTCACCATCCAAATGGGTTTTCAAGTCCGAAGCGATCATGTCGCGATAGACCTCGGGATGCGCCACGATCTGGTCGGGCTTCAGCTCGATCACGCCATCGACATATACGGCACCGGCGATCCCGCTGTCGCCGTAGGCGGCCAGGTAGTTCGATATCACAGCACCGCCTAACGACCATCCCACGAGCACCGGTTTGTGTGCGTGCGTCGATTCGATGATCGCGGCCAAGTCATCGGCCCACCGGCGTCCGTCAGTGTAGGAATCTGCTTCGGTCGGCTTGCCTGACCGGCCGTGTCCACGCAGGTCGTAGGTAATCAATCGGTAACGCTGAAATCGAGGGTCTTGCAGTTGCTTGGTCCAGTTCAGGCGGCTGCCAAGCAGGCCATGAACGAAGATGATGGGAGCGCCCTTGGGATCACCGGCTTCCTGCACGGCCAGCACCACGCCATCAGGCGCAGTGACGGTGTAGTCCTCGGTTCCGGCAAACGCAGCTGACGAGGCTGCCAGTAACGCGAGTCCCACGATCAGTGCGCCGAGCGCACTATGAAGCTTCGACAGAGACATGAACAAATACTCCTGGGTTTCTAGGATGCGCACAGTCTCAAGCCTCACATTGATGTGAGTGTCAAGCGGAAAAGTGGTATCGTGTTTCTATGTCCAAGCCTCAAGGCCCTATGACCATTGGCGAGCTTGCCCGCAAGACAGGGGCAAGCCTGCGCTCAATCCGGCATTACGACGACAACGGACTTCTGACCTCTGTACGCGCAGAAAATGGCTATCGTTTGTTCCCCCCGACAGCCGTGACGCAAGTTCGTCAGATCCAGAGGTTGATCGCCGCAGGCTTCAGCCTGGCGGAAATCCGCGGATTTCCCGATTGCATGCGCATGATCGAAGGCGCTGCGGCGTGCCCCGAAACGACCGAAGTGCAACGCCGACGACTCGCTTCCATAGAGCGACAGATTGCGGATCTTGAGCAGCGACGTGCACGACTCCGCGGGATGCTGACGGAAGGAGGCTAGCCCGCTTGGGCTGGCTGCCGCGACGCTCCCATGTGACGCGTGGCCCACACAGCCGCAGCCCCTTTGGCCCTTTGGCGATTTTCGCTAAGGGCTGGACATGCCATTTTTTTGCCTTGGGCCGCCCCAAGGCAAAAACGCCCCCTCGGGGGCAGCAAGCCGAAGGCGCAGCGTGGGTTTTTTTGCCAGACCGCCCTGCACTGCCGACAAACACAAAAGCCCTTGAATATTCAGCGCAGTGCGCTGCCTTCAAGGGCTTTCGTGTTTTGCGGCGATCTTGCTTGCCGCGGGATCATGACCGTCGATTAGTTGACGGCATCCTTCAGGGCTTTGCCCGGACGGAATTTCGGCACTTTGGCCTTTTTGATCTTGATGGTCTCGCCAGTGCGAGGGTTACGGCCCGTGCGAGCAGCGCGCGCCGACACAGCAAACGTGCCAAAGCCAACCAGCGTCACTGTGCCGCCCTTTTTGAGCGTGGTTTTTACGGCACCGATCAGGGCATCAAGCGAACGGCCGGCGGCAGCTTTGGAGATATCGGCCTTGCTGGCGATATGATCGATGAGTTCGGTTTTGTTCATTCAGGTTTACCCCTCAAGGTGTTGGTTCTGTCGGATGCGCGCCGACACCAGAACAATCAAGGTGCCAGCAAACGGAGGTAGATATGCTTCTTGGGCACTGCGCATATCTCAGTGCCCTGCCAAACGCAACGGCAAAATTGCTACGTCGCGGATGTCTTTCGCACCTGAGAAAGTGCTAAAACATCAGCGACGCAGGAACATATTAGGCCTCTCGTTGCGACGGCGTCAAGGGGAAAGGCTCCGCTGTAAGCCGCGTGGATACTAGCTCCCAGGTGTTTTCGTAATAAGCATCCAATCTACGCATATTTCCGCAATAATCCCGCAAGACGCTGCAAATCCACGGCGCGGCCCATCGGGCGCGCCAGTCTCAGCCCATGCAAGCCTGCAATGCCTGATCAAAATCGTGCAGCAGATCCGCTTGATCCTCGATCCCGACGGACACTCGGATCAGACTGTCCGCAATACCCATCTGGGCACGACGCTCGGGACCCATTTCATAATAAATCGTGTGCGCGGCCGGCAGCGCCAAGCTGCGGG
Source organism: Bordetella tumbae (assembly GCF_965139195.1). Lineage (GTDB taxonomy): Bacteria > Pseudomonadota > Gammaproteobacteria > Burkholderiales > Burkholderiaceae_B > Bordetella_A > Bordetella_A tumbae. The sequence continues at coordinate 36,561 of NZ_CBCSJH010000015.1, forward strand.
TATCGCCCAGATGGGTGGCATTGAGCACGATCTGCAAATGATTCAGAAAATCAAAGCAATCGATTCCGTCTGCCAGCTCTACGCCCAGCAGCCCGCCAAATCGGCCACCGAACAAGGCTGCCGCACGCTCATGCTGCGGGTGGGTGGGCAGACCGGGGTAATGCACCTTGGTCACGCCGGGATGGGCGTCGAGCATTTGCGCCAGCGCCAACGCATTGCTGCAATGCGCCGCCATACGCAACGCCAGCGTTTCGGCGCCGATGGCAATGCGATGCGCAGAATCGGCCGACAGGGTGCCCCCCATGTCGCGCAGACCCTTCTTCTTGACCTGCAGCAGCCCCCAGCCGGTGGACGGACCTTTGCGGTAGCTATCGTAAATGTTGGGATAGCTTGCCCAGTCGTATAGCCCCGTGTCCGTAATCGATCCGCCGAGCGCATCGCCGTGACCGCTGATGTACTTGGACAAGGAGTTCATCACCAACGAAGCACCGGCCGAGCGGCCTTGGAACAACCAGGGCGAGGTCAAGGTATTGTCGATGACATACACGAGATTGCGCTCGCGGCACAGTTCGCCGATACCGGCGAGGTCCGCCAGCTGGGTGCCTGGGTTGGCGATCGTCTCGGTAAACACCATGCGCGTATTGGGCTGCAATGCCGCACGCACCTGATCCAGATCGGTGGGATCCACATAGGTGACCTCGACCCCCAATTCAATCAGGGTGCCCAACAGACTGTTCGTGTTGCCGAACACATACTGGCTGGACAGCAGATGATCGCCCTTGCGCAACAAGGTCGAAAACACCGCAGCCAGCGACGCCATCCCCGTGGCAAACGAGACGGTTGCCACGCCACCTTCCATGTGGGTGATTTTCGATTCCAGCGCAGTGGTCGTCGGCGTACCCTGGCGGCCATAGGTAAAGCCCGCCTTGCCCTGGAACACCGCCGCCAGCTCGCGCGCATCGGCGTAGGCAAACTCGGACGAGGTATGGATAGGCTTATGCACAGCGCCGTGCTCGACGGACAGGCGACGATCAGAATGAAGAATCGTAGTAGTAAAGCCGTTCTTATGCATGATGAATGACAGAAAAAAGTAAATGGCCGATGACGGCACGCCGGGCTGAGTTTGGCTCAGCCGTTCCAAGCAGTGCGCAAAGGACCCGGGAACACCCGACAGTCACCTTGCGTGTCACGCACAAAGTTTACGCTTGCCGCTGCCGCACGGATTCGTACAGGCACACGGCGCTGGCCACGCTGACGTTCAAGCTCTCGACAGAGCCCAGCATGGGAATGGTCACCAACTGGTCGCAGGTCTCGCGCGTCAGGCGGCGCATCCCCTCGCCTTCGGCGCCCATCACCCACGCCATGGAACGGCGGGCATCAACGGCATGGAGGCTTTCGCTCGCCTGATCATCCGTACCGACCACCCACACGTCACGCTCTTTCAGCGCGCGCAAGGTCCGGGCCAGATTCGTCACCGTGATGTAAGGCACCGTATCCGCCGCACCGCACGCCACGCGCTGCACCGTGCTGTTGAGCCCGACCGCGCGATCACGCGGCGCAATCACTGCATGCACGCCTGCCGCATCGGCTGTACGCAGGCATGCGCCAAGATTGTGCGGGTCAGTCACCCCGTCCAACACCAGCAACAGCGCGGGGCCTTCGATGGTATCCAATACCTCGTCGACATCCACCGCCAAGAGCCGTTCCTCGGCCAGCGCAACCACGCCCTGGTGGCGCGTCCCGCGCGCCAGACCGTCCAGCCGTTCCATTGTCACCGGATGCACGCGGCGCCCTGCGCGTTCGGCTTGCTCGATAAGCCCTTGCATGCGCTTGTCGCGGCGCGAGGCCTCGACGTAGATCTCTTTGACGGATTCGGGTGCGTGCCGCAGTCGCGCCACCACCGCGTGAAACCCCGCCAGGACTTGGGCTGACGCCATGAATATTCACCTTATATGCGTAAAGAAAGGCCGGCGCCAACGCGCCTGCCCGCCGGGCTGAATGCCTATGCATCACCTGGCGCAACCGTCATGTTACTGCGTGGCTCGCCAGCGTGCGCAACCATGACGGCAACCGGCCGGCCAACGAGGCCTCGCGAGCCCGCGAGGCCATGGCCCATCACATGTATACGGAGAGATACTGCCGGCGCGCAGGCCCCGCGGTCGGGGCCATACGGCGACACTCAACGACGCCCGCGCGCCGGTGCCTTCTTGACGGCGGAACGCTTTTGCGCCGGCGCAGCGGGTTTGGCCTCTTTTTTCGCTTGCGCGCGCCGCTGCTTGGCGGTCTGCCCTTTCAGGGCGGCGGGCTTGGGAGCCGCCGCCTTCTTGATTTTGCGCGGCTCATCCGGATTGCGCGATGCCGCCTTGCGCAACGCGTCAAAGCTCGTACCCTTGACCAGGCGGAACTCGATACGGCGTGCCTCGAGGTCGACGCGCGAAACCTGGACCTGCACCTTGTCCGTCAAACGATACCGCAGGCCCGTGCGCTCGCCACGCAACTCGTGCAAGGCTTCGTTGAACTGGAAATACTCGCCTCCCAGCTCGGAAACGTGCACCAGCCCCTCGACGTGCAGGGTATCCAACGTCACAAATATGCCAAAGCTGGCAACGCCCGTCACCGTGCCACTGAAATCCTCACCCACACGCTCTTTGACGAACCAGCACTTGAGCCAGGCCTCGACATCGCGTGAGGCCTCATCGGCACGACGTTCGCTGGCCGACAACAGCAAGCCCAGTTTTTCCCAGGTCGCATGTTCGTGTTCGCGTTGCGTGCGGCCAATGACCAGGGGCTGGTCTTCCAGGCCCGGCACATAACGCTTGCCCGCCAGCAGCGCCTTGATGACGCGATGCGTCAGCAAGTCAGGGTAACGTCTGATCGGTGACGTAAAGTGGCTATAACCCGGATACGCCAACCCAAAATGGCCGACGTTATCCGGGCTGTAAATCGCCTGCTGCATCGAGCGCAGACACATGGTCTGCAACAGTTGAAAGTCAGGACGGCCGCGCACCGAATCCAGAAACTCGCCGTAGTCCTTGGCCGTCGGCGCATCCCCGCCGCCTATCGACAGCCCCATCGTGCGCAAGAACTCACGCAATGATGTCAGACGCTCCGGCGTCGGGCCCTCGTGAATCCGATACAGCCCGGGGTGCTTGCTGCGAGTCATGAAATCTGCCGCACACGTATTGGCGGCGAGCATGCATTCCTCGATGAGCTTGTGGGCGTCGTTACGCACCAGCCCCACGATCTGTTCGATCCGGCCCAGTTCGTTGCAGACGATCTTGGTCTCGACGGTATCGAAATCAATGGCGCCACGCTTTTTACGCTGCTGTACCAGCAACAGATACAACTCGTGCAAATGGCGCACATGCGGCATCACCGCACTCAGACTGTTTGCGACCGGACCGCCAGGCTGCTGCAGGGCCTCCCAGATCTGGGTATAGGTCGTGCGCGCATGCGAATGAATGACGGCGTTATAAAACTGATAGGCCGAAATCGTACCGGCCTTGGCCCCCGTCGCCGGAATCACCATATCGCAGACCAACACCAATCGGTCCACGTTCGGGTTGAGCGAACACAAACCATTGGACAGCGACTCGGGCAACATGGGAATGACCCGGCGCGGGAAATACACACTGGTGCCGCGCTCGAGCGCATCATCGTCCAACGCGTCGTTGGGCGTCACATAGTGGCTGACATCGGCAATCGCCACCAGCAAACGCCAACCCGGACGCTTGCGCTGGCCTGTGCCCAGTTCAACCGGCTCACAGTACACGGCATCGTCAAAATCCCGCGCGTCCTCGCCATCGATGGTGATCAGCGGCACGTCGCGCAGATCGAACCGCTCTTTCAGATCGGACTTGCGCACCACGTCCGGCAACCGCGCAGCCTGTTTGGCGGCCGCCTCGGAAAAATCCACCGGCACGTCGAACTTACGCACCGCGATCTCGATTTCCATGCCAGGATCATCGATCTCGCCCAGTACTTCAAAGACACGGCCCAGCGGCTGTGTATGGCGCGTGGGCTGCTCCATGATCTGGACCGACACGACCTGGCCGTGCTGGGCACCGTTGGTGTCGCCCGGCGGGATCAGGATGTCATGCTTGATGCGCTGGTCTTCCGGCACCACAATCGACAAACCATGCTCATGCAGGAAACGCCCCACCAGTTTGTTGGTGCGGCGTTCGATGACCTCGACAATCACGCCCTCAGGCTTGCCCCGGTATTCGCCCGACGGCTTGACCAGTACACGGTCGCCATGCAGGACCTTGAGCATTTCGCGTGGGGACAAAAACAAATCCTGCCCGCCATCGTCGCGCAACAAAAATCCAAAACCGTCACGATGACCCTGCACCTTGCCAGCCACGAAATCCAGCTTGGTGGCCAGCAGCAACACCCCCTTGCGATTGGGCATGAGCTGACCGTCGCGCTCCATGGCATTCAGGCGGCGCTCGAATCCCACCAGCGTCGCCGGCCGCTCGACGCCCATGCGCTCGGCCAGCTCGGTCGGCGACAGGGGTGACCCGGCCGAGCGCAGCGCCTTGAGAATGGTCTCTCGGCTCGGCACATCGGGATCAAAGTCTGGGGGGGGTTCGGGCAAGACGGATCCGGATCTGCCGTTGTTATTGTTATTGGAATCTTTATTCGATCGTTTTGCCAAAGTTTAAAATCCTGTATATAATCTTTTGCTTCTGTGGTCTGCCCTAGGCTGATCACTGTAGCAAAAACCAAGCGGTGATTTAAAGTTTAAAACACTAATTGGTCTGGGAACTGCTGATACGTCTCTATTTCTTCGAAGCGTATCACACAAACCCGTAAAATTTTGCACAGTGCCCAGGTGGCGGAATTGGTAGACGCGCATGGTTCAGGTCCATGTGCCGCAAGGTGTGGAGGTTCGAGTCCTCTCCTGGGCACCACGGAATTCAGACGATTCGATCGTCGCACGCCCCCGGCAGCCTTATGGTTCCCGGGGGTTTGTTTTTGTGCGCTCCTCACGGCTGCCCTCCCGCCTCACGTGGTGCCGCTCATAACGCTCGGCCCCCATGGCGGCGATCTGCGTGGCGACCAAGGCCTCGAACGGCGCCAACAATGCTGCAAACGATTGCGGCGCCTCCAACACATCCAGAGCAGCGGCGATCGCTTCAATAGTGGACAGAGCCGTCGCGTCTCCCGCATGACGTACCCGGTATCGCGTCGTCATGCCGTCTGGCAAAGTCACACGTGGCAACGCCGCCAGATCGGAATGCGTCGCGAGCAAATGGCGCGCGTGCCGCCAGGTGCCATCAGGCACCACTAGTAAAACAGGACGCGCCTCTGCACCAAGGCGAGAGCCTGGTCCGATGGGCTCGGCGGCGGCCGCATGCGTACCCCCCCTCTCCACATCGAAAGCCGCACCTCGCGCTGCCGCCCTTGCCGTGCCGCCCCGGACAGCAACCCCGCGAACCAAGACCCGCGCCCCTTCACCCGGAAACAGCAAAAAGGGTTCGTACTGCCCAGAGCTCCAGAGCGCCGCATCAAACTGCCGCCCCACATGCAGCGCCGCGTTACGCAGGCCCAACACCGCCAGCCGGGCAGTATTCAGTGCATGGCGCGACTCATCCGGATGCTGCAACACCAGCACACGCGTGCGGCTATCCAAGGTGGGAATCAGCGCGCACAAACAATGCGCCATCGGCCGCCGACAACGCTCGCACTTGGGCCGCTTGTTCACCGGCGCAAAATCCGCGCCACCGCTGCCTGCATGCCCGCTCTCGTCAATCTCATTCACCGCCATCAATATCGATACCCTCGCCTGACGTGCAGGCTGAACCCATCGCCACTCTGGCCCTGTCCGTTAAGGGCGGCAATTTTCACATTATTTTGCCCACCCATTTGCACACTTCAAAAAAAGTGTGCATAATGCGCGTCCTCTGATGTTCAAACGCACTGGCAACAGTGTGCCAGAACAACAGCGCCCAGGTGGCGGAATTGGTAGACGCGCATGGTTCAGGTCCATGTGCCGCAAGGTGTGGAGGTTCGAGTCCTCTCCTGGGCACCAATTACTACACTGCGACTTACCTTCGCGGTGCGCCGAAGACCCCGATTGCTTAACCGCATCGGGGTTTTTCTTTTTCAGTTGCCCAGTGCGCGGGTCATGGCAACGTGCGCGATACCCGCCTCGATGAATTCCTCGCCTTCGGCCGTAAAGCCGTGTGCCTCATAAAACCCACGGGCATGCGTCTGTGCGTGCAACAGCAGCATCCGGTGTCCGTCGCCGTGCCCTTGGGTAATCAGCGCATCCAGCACCTGGCCACCCACCCCCGTCCCACGGGCCGACTTGCGCACCGCCATACGGCCTATGTGCCCATCGGGCAACAAACGCCCCGTCGCCACCGGCACATTGTCCGGCCCGTAGGCCACGGCATGCACTGACAACGAATCATCATCGTCCAACTCGACCTCGACCGGCACGGCCTGCTCGACCACAAAGACCTCGTGGCGAACGAGATACGCATCATCACGCAGGCGATCCCAGGTTCCCAAGACAATACGGATAGGAAGCGGTTTAGGCATGACGATTCTCCTGCGTTGCTCATAAAACATAAACCCGGCGGACATACCACCGCATGGCTAATGATAAAGCCACAGTAGAATGTCCGCTCTTTCTTTCCGCCCCGTACCATGGACGCCGTTGTCACCGCCGCTTTGCCGGTATTCGCCCTCATCCTGACAGGCTGGCTGGCGGCCCGCTGCGGCGTACTCGGTCCGGCGGCGACAGACGCGCTCAATCGCTACGTCGCCTATCTGTCGTTGCCCGCGCTGCTGTTTCGCGCCATGGCGCAAGCCGACTTGAGTCTCATGTCCTGGCGTTTTGTGGTGTCGGTGGCTGGCGGTATCGCCATCACCTTTGCGATCACCTGCCTGGTCTCGCGCCGGCACGATCTCCGCCTGACCGATCTCAGCATCCAAGGCCTGGCTGCCTCGTACGCCAATGCGGGATATATGGGCATTCCGTTATGCCTGGCATTGCTGGGGCCGGCCAGCCTGGCGCCCGCCATCATCTGCACCCTGATGACGGCTTGCGTCCTGTTCGGCGCAGCCATCGCCTTGATCGAATTCGATCAACACCGGGATCGCAGCCTGGGCACGACACTGTTCAAGGTCGCCCGGGCGCTGATCCGCAATCCCTTATTGATTTCCCCTCTGGCCGGACTGGCCTGGGCCTTATCGGGCCTGACCCTGCCCTTGGGCATCGATCGCTATGTCGAATTATTGGGCGCGTCGGCCAGCCCCTGCGCATTAGTGACGATAGGGCTGTTTCTGGCTCAAGCAACGCCCGGCGGCGATCACCGGGCCGTCGGCAAACTCGTCGCCGGCAAGCTGCTGCTGCAACCCGCAGCCACAGCCATTCTCGTCTTTTGGCTCTTTCCCGCACCACCGCTATGGGCCTGGAGCGCGGTGCTCATGAGCGCTCTGCCGATAGGCACCGGACCATTCATGCTGGCCCAACTCTATGGGCGCGACGCCCGCGCCACATCGCGCGCGATTTTGCTGTCGACGATACTGTCCGTGATCACAGTTTCATTATTGGTGGCGTGGATCAGTAAACAGCCTCTACATTGAGGCACTTAACGCATGCATCGAATCTGTCGCCTCATCGCTTGAAGCTTCACCCGGCCCACCACACTGCGCATTCCTGACGATTCGCCGCCATTCCCTGACCATCCAATACCGTCCATCATGTTGCTGCCCGCCGCCATTTTCATTGCCACGCTGATCCTGGTCATCTGGCAGCCTCGAGGCCTGAACATCGGCTGGAGCGCCTCGGCAGGCGCCGTGGTTGCGCTGCTGACAGGCGTCGTACAACCGAGTGACGTCGTTGCCGTCTGGCACATCGTGTGGAATGCAACAGCCACCTTTATCGCCATCATCATCACCAGCATCATTCTCGACGCCGCGGGTTTTTTTAAATGGGCTGCGCTGCATGTGGCCCGCTGGGGTGGCGGGCGAGGCCATTGGCTGTTTGCACTGATTGTGTTGCTGGGTGCAGCCGTCTCCGCGCTCTTTGCCAACGACGGCGCCGCCTTGATCCTGACCCCTATCGTGATGGAAATGCTGCTGGCGCTGGGCTTTGGGTTGGGCGCAACACTGGCCTTTGTCATGGCGGCAGGCTTTATCGCCGACACCGCCAGCACACCGCTTGTGGTGTCGAATCTGGTCAATATCGTGTCGGCCGATTTTTTCGGCATCGGCTTCGATCGCTACGCATCGGTCATGGTCCCGGTCAATTTTGCCGCCGTCGCGGCATCGCTGGCGATCCTGTTCCTCTATTTCCGCAAACAGATTCCGTCGCGGTACAACGTCGCGCAAATCCCGCCTCCACAGTCTGCCATCCGCGATCGCACCACCTTTCGCGTCGGCATGGCGGTCCTGGTATTGCTGCTAGCGGGATTTTTCATCCTGGAGCCGCTGGGCATCCCCGTCAGCGCCATCGCAGCCGTTGGCGCACTGGTACTGCTGTTGGTCGCCGGCCAGCAACACATCGTCGGTACACGCCGGGTCATGCGCGAGGCTCCCTGGCATATCGTGGTGTTCTCGCTGGGCATGTACCTGGTCGTCTACGGACTGCGCAATGCGGGCCTGACGGCCTACCTGACGCAATTGCTGGAGGTCTTCGGCCACCATGGCGTCTGGGCGGCCTCGCTGGGCACAGGTCTGGTAACAGCCCTCCTGGCCTCGGTATTGAATAACCTGCCCGCCGTGCTGGTAGGCGCACTGGCGATTGCCGACACAACGGCGACCGATGTCATTCGCGACGCCATGATTTACGCCAATGTCATCGGCACCGACCTGGGCCCCAAGATCACACCGATCGGCAGTCTGGCCACCCTGCTCTGGCTGCACGTGCTCGCGCGCAAGGGCTTGCGTATCACCTGGGGCTATTACTTCAAGGTCGGTATCGTCCTCACGCTGCCTGTGCTGCTGGTCACCTTGATGGCATTGGCATTGCGCCTGCAATAGTCGTTGGTGACAATGCGACTAGCCGACAGCCAACCATCCCTGCTATGGTTGCCTACTATTCGCGCGCCCCGGAGCATGGCATGAGCTGGATCATTGGCAGATATACGACATTCACCCTGGTATTGCTGGGCACCCTCGTCACACTGGCGCTGACCCTATGGGTCTCCATCAGTTGGCTCTGGGCAGCCATACCGTTGGCATTGCTGACACTACTGGGTATCTACGACCTGATCCAGCCCCGCCACGCCATCCGGCGAAATTATCCCGTACTGGGCAATCTGCGGTTTTTGTTCGAATTCATTCGCCCTGAAATCCGCCAGTACTTTTTAGAAGACGACACACACGCCGCCCCGTTCTCGCGCGCGCAGCGATCGATCGTTTATCAGCGTGCCAAGCAGGATGTCGACAAGCGGCCCTTTGGCACCCAGGAGGATGTGTACGGCGACCGCTACGAGTGGATCAACCATTCCCTGGTCCCTGCACAGATCAACGACCCCGACTTTCGTGTCACAGTCGGCGGCCCCGATTGCGAGCAGCCCTACTCGATGTCGGCGTTCAATATTTCGGCAATGAGCTTCGGCGCCCTGTCGGCCAATGCCGTTCTCGCCCTCAACGAGGGTGCGCGCCAAGGCAATTTTGCGCATGACACCGGCGAAGGCGGCATCAGCCGCTATCACCGCCAGCCGGGTGGCGCATTGGTGTGGAACATCGGCTCGGGCTATTTTGGCTGCCGTGACGAACATGGCGCCTTTTCCGAAGAGGCCTTCGTCCGCAACGCCTGTACGCCGCAGGTCAAGATGATCGAGATCAAGCTGTCGCAAGGCGCCAAGCCTGGCCATGGCGGCATCTTGCCCGGCGCCAAAGTCACGGCAGAAATCGCCGAAGCCCGCGGCGTGGCTATCGGCCAGGACTGCAACTCGCCCTCCAGCCACAGCGCGTTCGATTCGCCTATCGGCCTGCTCCAGTTTGTGGCGCGGCTGCGCCAGCTGTCCGGAGGTAAACCCGTCGGATTCAAATTCTGCATGGGCCATCCCTGGGAATGGTTCGCCATCGTCAAAGCCATGCTGGAAACCGGCATTACGCCCGATTTCATCGTCGTCGATGGCGCCGAAGGCGGCACGGGCGCAGCGCCCGTCGAGTTCGTCGATCATGTCGGCACGCCGCTGCGCGAAGCCCTGCGCATCGTGCATAACACCTTGATCGGCGTCAATCTGCGTGATCGTATCCGCGTGGGCGCCTCGGGCAAAATCATCACCGCATTTGACATGGCCCGCGTGATGGCCATGGGCGCCGATTGGTGTAACGCAGCGCGCGGCTTCATGTTCGCGGTAGGCTGCATCCAGGCACAGGCCTGCCACACGGACAAATGCCCGACCGGTGTCACCACCCAGGATCCTGCGCGCCAACGCGCCCTCGTCGTCCCCGACAAGGCGCAACGCGCCGCGAATTTTCATCGCAACAGTCTGCACGCCCTGGCCGAGCTATTACAAGCCGCCGGTCTGACGCACCCCAACCAGTTGCGCCCGCATCACATCGCCCGCCGCATCTCGCCCAGCGAGGTTCGTCTGCTGTCCGCCTTATTTCCCGAACTGGAGCCGGGGGAACTGTTGCGTGGCGAATTCCGCCACACCGTCTTCAGAGTGGGCTGGTCGATGGCACGCGCAGATTCGTTCAAACCCGCACACGACGTGACGGCCGCTTTGGCCGCCATACACCTGGCTCAGACCAACGCGACGACGGCCCCTGCCGCGATCACGCCAAATGCTGCCGTACCGGCGACGCCGTAATACACACGCAAGGCTTGACAACGCAAAGGGGGGATAGGCCACAATAGGCTTCGCGCAACGCAATTCTGCAAGGAACCATCCCATGTTCCAGTCCAGCAGCATGCTCGCCGGGACGCCATCCGACTATCTGGCGCCCCTCTATCACGCCCCCCCGCAGGCTATCGAGGCATTGCAGGCGGGGCTGCTGGCTCGCCCTGCCCACATCGATCCGAAATACTTATACGACGCACTGGGATCCAGCCTGTTCACCGCCATCACTCAACTGCCCGAGTATTACCCCACTCGATGCGAAGCTGAGATATTGCGTGATCATGCCACGGACATCGCCCAGCATGCAGGCAAAGTCAGCGCATTGATTGATCTGGGCGCCGGCGACTGCGTCAAAGCGGAAAAGCTATTTCCATCATTGCGTCCCGAGATGTACATCCCCATCGATATCTCGGTGGAGTATCTGCATAGCGCCGTACAGCGTTTGAAAAACACTTACCGCGACCTGAACGTTTCGCCGATCGGTGAAGATTTTCATCATGAACTGACGCTGCCCGACACCATCCCCCGATCTGGCCGATTGTTTTTTTATCCTGGCTCCAGCATCGGGAACCTGGACCCCGAGCGCGCGCTGGCGCTGCTGATCCGCATTCGGCAATCGTGCGATGACGGCGGCCTATTGATAGGTGTCGATCGCGTCAAATCACGCCACGTTCTGGAACCGGCGTACGATGACGCGCTGCATCTGACGGCAGCATTCAATCTGAATCTACTGCGCCATGTGAATCAACGGCTCGGCAGCGACTTTGATGTACGGCACTGGCAACACGTCGCGCATTATGACGAGGACCATGCCCGGGTTCAGATGCATCTGCAGGCTCAAACCGACGTGGATATTCACTGGCCCCAAGCACATCGAACGTTTCGCAAAGGCGAACGCATCCATACCGAGAATTCGTACAAATACACGCCCGAAGGTTTTCGCGATCTCTTGACGCGTGCCGGTTTTTCGCACGTAGAACACTGGTCGGACGCGTGCGGATGGTTTTCCGTATTCAGCGCACGTGCCTGACCGTGGGCATGCCACTTGCGACAGAACAGGAGCCCTTCTTTTCATGGACCCCGCCTGCCTGCTGACCCATCCCATGACGCGCCAAGACCCCGCACGCGCGCTGGCCGCTCGCTACGAGCAAGTACGCCAGCAGACCCGCATACTCGCCGAACCACTCAGCCCCGAAGACTGCCAGATACAGTCGATGCCTGATTGCAGTCCCGTGAAATGGCATCTGGCACACACGACCTGGTTTTTTGAAACCTTCATTCTGAGCCGTTTTCAGCCTGACCGGCCGGCCTTTCATCCCCAGTACCGGATGCTGTTCAATTCGTACTACAACACCATCGGCGCCCGGCATCCGCGCCCTCAGCGCGGGCTGCTGTCGCGCCCACCGTTGGACGATATCTGGCGTTATCGCAATGTCATCGATGAGGCAATGCGCCGCCTGTTCATCCGTATGGCAGGTACGGATCCCGTCTTTGATCAATTAGTGGAACTGGGCCTGAATCACGAACAGCAGCACCAGGAATTGATCCTGACCGATATCAAACACGCGCTATCGTTGAATCCGCTGCAACCACCCTACATGCCGCACCGCGACGCCGCTGCCGGGACGAGTGCGCCGCCGGGGTGGGTGCGCTACGAAGGCGGCCGCACACGGATCGGCCATCAAACGTCAGGATTCGCCTTTGACAACGAAAGTCCTGCCCATGACGTTCTATTGCCGCCCTTTTACCTGGCCGACCGCCTCGTCACACAAGGCGAATATCTCGAGTTTATTCGTGATGGCGGCTATCGGCGCCCCGATCTGTGGTTGTCATTAGGCTGGGATCGCGTCTGCGCCGAACAATGGCGCGCGCCGTTGTACTGGGAAGGGCAAAAGGACGATTGGCAGATTTACACGCTGCACGGCCTGCGCCCCCTGGAACCCCAGGCGCCCGTCGCGCACGTCAGCTATTTCGAAGCCGATGCCTATGCACGCTGGGCACGTGTCCGATTGCCGCGCGAGGCGGAATGGGAACATGCTGCGCAGCAAATGCCGAGCGATCACAACCTGGCCGCCAATCTGCTGGAAAGCGGACATCTGCGTCCCATCGCTGCGTCCGCTGTCCCTGCTGGCGGTAATCCCGCACAGCTATTCGGCGACGCCTGGGAATGGACCTGCAGCGCCTACGATGCCTATCCCGGCTATGCGCCGCCCGCTGGCGCAGTCGGCGAATACAACGGCAAATTCATGTGCAATCAATATGTGCTGCGCGGCGGATCTTGTGTAACGCCGGCCAGCCATATCCGACCGTCGTATCGGAACTTCTTTCCGCCCGAGGCGCGCTGGCAATTTTCAGGGATACGGCTGTCGCGGGATGTGTAGGCAACGAGCTTGCCTACATCACCCGATTATCAACAGTTGCCCTTTTTAGCCTGGCCCGGCGGGCAAAATCCACCACCACCGCCGCCACCACCCACACCGTGCGGATCCACGATCACGGCGCCGTCTGGTGTGTAAACCGCACAACCGCCCAAGAGGCCGGCAAGTACGGCCAAGGTACAGAGGAGTTTCATCAACATATTTCCGAAAATTTGAGGCGACGCAAGTGTATTGCCAAACAATGAAACCAGGCAGGCCACTTTGTAACGACCTTTGCTAGAGGAATCTTTTTTCTTTTAGGTCATTCCGATTTGCATACGTAAAAATTTTCATGCTAGAATTTCGTTCTTGCTTAGCACGACGCTTCGCGAGATTGCAGCAGGGGCACAGCCGACATCATTGGCCGCCTCAGATGCAAAGGCGCATTAGCTCAGCCGGTTAGAGCGACGGAATCATAATCCGCAGGTCCCCTGTTCGAATCAGGGATGCGCCACCAAGGAATTCAAAGGCCCACAAGCGATTGTGGGCCTTTTGTTTTGGGCTCTACGGCTCTACCCCATAAACGGGGAGGCGCCTTAGTCACATAGCAAACTGCGGCAATCAATTCGACTATTGAATCCGATAAAGCACAGCAGCACCTGGCTTTGCTTCGAATGCCGGGACAGTGCGTTGTTTGAGCTCATTGCCCTTGGCATCCCAGACCAAAGTCTCCTGCGGATACTCATCCTTTCGGGTCATGGCATCAATCTTTTGCACGATGACTGCCGTGCCTTCCTTGACCTCGGGATTCCACTCAAACACGCCTACGCGTCCGTAGAACACCGCTGGCGCATCGCTGTCCAGACGACGATCTGGACACATTACCAAGCCGCGGTCGAGCATCACGCGCAACGCACCAACAGGCACGGCGCTCACCGTGGGCGTTGTGCGGTCCGCACTATGGCCGGGACACACATTGGCTGACCGGGTCACCATGCTCTCGACGACTTGCCGGTCCGATTGAGCAAAAGCGGGAATGGAAAACGCCAAGAGCGCGCATGGAACCGCATATAGCCAACGAGACATGTGATAAACCCTTCAAAAGGAGTCGTCGAGTGTAGCAACACGTGTAATCAACATTGTGACGATGCGAAACGAATATTTCCGGAGCTTCGAACTCAACGGCCCTGCCCGACCGGCTATTCAGCACCCTCTTCGTCCAGCAACTCAATACCTCGCGCTGCGAGTGCCTTTAGCAGTTTGGGACCCGGCCGACTGTTTTCCAGGCCGCTGATACGCTTCAGATTAGGCAACAACGCGAGATCGTCCGCGGCCTTGACGGTCACGGAGATAGGCTCATCACCCACGCCTGGATCCCAGAACGGAAACAGATGATCGAGAAATGAGGGACCACCGTCCAGACCGCTCGATTGATGCAGTCGCTCAACCTGGGCCAGCAAATTGTCGGGAACAGCGAGATTGCGGAAATATCGCTCTGCCTCGGGGATGATGGCATAGCCATCGGCCTCTACCGAGATCTCCCGCTTTTCATATTCCTGCGCGAACTCGTGGATATCGAAGCATGGCTCCAGCACCTTCTGCCGATACATCAGCTCTTCGATCACCAACAGCTTCAGGCCGAAATCCTTGAAACGGTTGTCGGCGGCTTTGGGCATAGGAAAGCGCTTGGGCCGTGCGGCATAGTCTGCCGCCTCGTCCAGCAAGCCCTGGACAGTAGGCCTGTGCCCAACAGGCAGCTTGGCAGCCGCGGCCTTGAGCGCCTTGCGGGTCAGTGACGATACGGCCACACGCTGCACGGCCTTGCGGCGGCGCCGGGTGTTCCATTGAGCGAAGTCGCCTTCGATCAGTGCCAATTCCGCCTCATAGTCTTTCAGGTATTGTTCGTCCCGCTCACGCGCACTCTGCGCCGAGATCCCCATGCTGGCTTCGTAGCGGTCCTCTGCCAAGATACGCCGCTGGTTTTCGATACTGGCGCGCAGCTTCGCCGCAGCCTGCTCCACCGTATAGGTCTCGATGCCCAGCGGATAGAGAATGATCCGCTCGACAAAGGCGCCTGCCACCGCATCCGGCCATTGCGCAGAATCGTCGAGCGCGCCTGCCAAAATAGCGCCAGCCTGCACATGAGCGGGATCTCGCTTGTCGGCATAATGGCCTAGCAAGTCCAGCGCGATGCTGGGCATCGGGCCTTCTTGCAGATTCCCGCGGTCCAGCGCATAAAAGCGTAGCAACCCGGCGGCCTCGCGGACTGCATGGGGATGTTGCATCAACAGCCCAGGCAGCATGAAACCTTGCTGCATTGGAAACGTGCGGTACAACGCGGGAACCAGTTGTGCCGCCTCGGCCACGACAGCGTCCTGTTCGCCATACGGTAAATGCCAGCAATACATCTCCAACATGGATTCGACAATGTCGCCCCAGTGACCGGTATTAGTGCGGGTATGCCGCGCCGAGATCAGTTCATCCGGTCGCACCAACGCCTGCCGGATCAACTCGATATGCTCCGCATGCGCCTCGCGCAGCAATTGCCAAGCCTCGGTGCGACGCATAGACAGATAGCGCGACGAGGAAAACGCCAGGACAAATTTGTATGCCTCCACCCTATCGGTCGCGCTGTACCCTTGCGCCAACCATTGGCGCAAGATCGCCAGATAGCGGGCGTACAGGTGTTCCAGAACAGCCGGGTCGCTCTGGATCAGACGCGCCCAGGCTTCCTGCACCTTAAAGACCCCGCGAAAATCGTCGGCGTGCAGTCCGGCCAGATTTGCCAGGCTGTCTTCCAGAGTCTCGTTCGTCGGGGTTATCATGATTTCCAAGGCCCATAGAAAATGAACAAGAGATAATCAGCCACGCCCCAGATTATCAGGTAAATGCCGATACGAATTTTGACACACCATAGTCCGCGGCCTTTTCCGTTGATTTAGCATACGCATAGCCTTCCAATGCGAGGAGCGAGCCTCAGTATGAAACTAGCCGAAACCTCGGAATTTTCCATCGACATCCATCCGATGTTTGAAACGGTCCGCA
The DNA here is from genome assembly GCF_965139195.1 of Bordetella tumbae. Classification (GTDB taxonomy): domain Bacteria; phylum Pseudomonadota; class Gammaproteobacteria; order Burkholderiales; family Burkholderiaceae_B; genus Bordetella_A; species Bordetella_A tumbae. Next base: position 52,777 of record NZ_CBCSJH010000015.1, read on the forward strand.
TATTCGCGGGGTCGATTGGACTGAGGTGTCACCCAGAGACCGCATTCTCCCCCCAGATGAGCGTGTGGACGACAGCTGCGGAAAAGGACCCGTCGCCGCAAGACTGGCTCACGGATACGTTGAAGGACAATGGCCCTGTCGTCGAACGAACTGCAATCACCCTCTGCGGCATGGCCGGTGAAATAAGCAAGATCAAGGATCGTCTCAAGGATTACGAAACTGAAGAGGAACGAGACTGGTACCGGCTGCGTGCGCTGCTCGTTTCAGCCGACGGCGCCACGTGGTATCACGCAACCGCCATGGCCAGCGATATTGATCTTCCCCTCATCGAGACGGATTTCATTCGCTTGCTGGGCTCCATCCAGATCAAGCTGACAGGCGACGCCGCAAACACGGCGCGGGAAACCGCTGAGCTAGAAAAAGCGGCAATGTTTGACCGCATGAAAAAGAACATGGACGAACTGTCCGCCATCAACCGCACCCAGCAAAAAGCATTTGAACAGGCGGCAAAAGCCGCCCGCGCCAAAGCGCCTGTTGCCGATATAGAAATGCGTTTTGACAAAGCGGTAGCTGCTGCCGGCCTGACCGACAAACGCGACGCATTGCGCCAAATCGTGATGCCGACCCTTTCGCTGACCGAGGTTGATGTGGCCGTGCCCGGCGAGACGGGACGCAGCCGCATCGGCGGCGGGCCTGACTTACCGGCAAACATGGACTGGCCGCGCGATGCCAGCGGCTTTTACCTGAATTTTCTGGTGCAGATTGATTTGGCCGACCTGCCCGAGCGCCCGGAAAACCTGCCAGGGGCCGGACTGCTCTTCTTTTTCAGCGGCACGGATTGCAACGATTGGCTGGTGCACTATACGCCGCCAGGCACTGAACTCATGGCCCAAGCCCTGTCGGACGATGCCCGGAACTCAACGGAATCGGCATTTCGAATGGTGAATTGGGACAGCAACCGTAAACAATTCACCGCAAACGGGCTCTCCGTAGATGGATTGTCAGTCGACACGGACAAGAACGGGCGCATGACATTCAAGCGCGATGGCCTAGCGGTGAGGGTATTTGCCTCTGAATATGAGTTCAGCCGATCAGCACAGTTGTTACGGATCGAACACTCACTCAGCACGCCGTTTGGGCTCCCTGGCATCAATAATCCGCAAGTCTATGCGGAGTCAGGTATTGAAGACCCATCTGATTTTGCATTGGCGATCCAGGAAAACTTCCAGGTCGGCGATGGCCCACAACACCAGATGTTCGGCATCACCGGCGTGCGAGAACTATCCAGCCTCCAGGCATTGGCCGCTGATTATGCGGCAAAGCAAGGCTGGGCCGACATTGCGGCGCCCGATGCGTGGTTCATCCTGATCAAGCTTGCCTCGGGTGGCGAGGCTGATTTTTGTTTTTCCGATTACGGCGACTACGTCTTCATGATCCACCGCCAGGACGCCGCGAAGGGAGATTTTTCGCGAGCCTTTGCCTTCGTTGAATCAGGTTGAGGGGCTGACAGCCTCCGGCATTCTTCCTTTAACTACGCCCGATGCTCTTTCAGCCATTGACGCAGGGCGTCGTCCATCCGAGTTTGCCAGCCGCTACCTTCCGCACGAAACGCATCGACGACATCTGGCGACAGTCGAATGGTAATGCGCTCCTTCGTCGTAGTCGCCTTCGGTCGCCCCACCTTTTTCATCTGTTTCAAGTCGGCAGCAGTCAATTCATAAGTGTCGGAGTCAGCAGCAATTCCACGGTCGATAGCCTCGTCTTCTTCCGGTGTGGGAACGATAGTCCCAGGTTTAAGCTTCGGCATAAAGTCTTACCTCTCTAGAGTTTGCCTTGCGCAAACTGATGATTCGACGCCCATCGTCACGGTCAACATATATCGCGCAATACAAGCGCGCGCCGACGTAACCCAAGGCGATCATACGGCACTCACCATACTCACGGCGCGTATCTTCCCGCACCAATGCCTCGTCCCACTCGAACTCCCTCGCCTCAGACAATGACACACTGTGCTTGCGTTGGTTGCCTAGGTCCTTTGCGGGATCGAATGTGATTCGCACATATTTATTGTACATACATTAATGCCGCTGGTGCAGCGCTATCGACTCGTGGGCCGGCACTATCACTTGCGCGAGAGTCGCATCGATCTGGAATCGGTAGACGCATCTGGTTTACATCCCCGAGATACTATCCACGTCAAACCAAATATCTGGTTATTTATCCAGCAAAACGTCCAAACCAGACCAATCCTGCAAAGAGGATCAACGCCCTGTCCTCCCCGGCATCAGCGCACCTATTCCCATAGAGCCCCTACCGTTCGTCGAGCAAAATCACGAAACTCTGGGGGCGGCTGGTCAGATAACGCACCGCGAACGGTTGGCCCACGGTCGGATAGCGCACCTGATTTCGGGCCGGGTAAATATTGAAGTCAGAACTATCAAAGTGCGTTGCTATCTTCTGCCCATCGGCTTTTTGCAGCTCGACGGTATAACGCTCTACAGGCTGGTTGTTATAGATATTGCTGGTCTCCTCGCTGGAGACGATTACCGCCTGCCCCGGGACGCCGTAGTGATAGATCAATGGCGCGGTCAGGCTGGAGCCAAAAATAAGCACGGCTGGCGTGCCAAATGGGATGAAAAGCATCAACACCACCAGTACGGCGAGCAGCGCCTTGCTGGATTGAGGCACGTGCATCAGCCGGGCAATCAGCAATACAGCGGACACCAGAACGAGAATAAAAACGGGAAACGGCCATACCTCGTCCGTCATCCACACGAATAACGAAATCAGAGTCTCGGTCATAGCGAAGCATCCGTGATAGCCATCGCACCGCACCCGTGCGTATTCATCAAGGCGCACACACCAGCACTTTCAGCTGGCTGGGAACGATGCGGCATGAAAGCGGACAATTGATGAGGTTTGCCGGACCGATACTGGTTACCCGCGTACTCGGCGTCCCTCTCACGATAACCGTAAATGCGCCCGTGACATGCTGCTGCCGGGACATCACCGTTTGTGAAACCAAACCCAACCCAATACCCGGCGTATCACCCATCGTCAACGGACGGACGCTCATCAGGTTATGCCATGGCCCGCCACCGGCCAAGACATTGAACGCGATGGGGATAGTCAGCGGCCCTAATGCAATATTCGGATAGGGAATCGGGGGAATAGGAGTCTTGCATACATCCGGGAAACCCAGATCCATTCCGCCAAACTGTGCATTCGCAAACATGACGTTTTCCTTTGCGGGAGTTGACTGCTAGCCCACCAAAATTTGTTTGCCGTCAGCCTTCACCACGGTCTCGCCATTGATGAGCGTGGTATTACCGCTGAGCCGGGTGATGAACTCCGCGGCATAGTCCAGATTGATGGCTTTGACCATATCAGTGCCTGCCACGTACCGTGACGATTGGCCCACCGTTTCCGTGACCGACCGGTAATACGACTCTCGTTGGTCACCGCTATATTTGGATGTCGTCGCCACGACGTTGAGTTCTACGCTGGCCAGCATGTGGTAATGGCTCTTGACCGCCCAGGTTTTCGCATCCACGGCCCCTGAACCTGCCTCCAGGCTAAAGTCTTCCGTATTCATCGCGAGACGTTGGCTGCCCTGCAACGAGAGTTCGTCTGCGGATACGGTCAGCGCACCATCCACCTGCAAGGTCATGCTGCCGGCCGTGCGTTGTTCCAGCACGGCAATGATATATAGCCCGCCTGCAGCATCGCCCGATACCAGGACCTTGTCGCCCGGCGCGGGCAACAGCAGGCAACTCGCCGCGCGCTTGACCTCATATTGACGTCCGTGTTCGCGATTGCTGACAGTAAAAAGGGCATGGTCATGCGCCTCGACCAGAAACGCGCTATGAACATGCGTATCGGCATTGAGCGAATTCGCCCTCTTTTGCAGCAGCGGCTGCAACGGATCCGGCCGCCCCACCTGATTACCCGCCGCGCCGTCGAGACCGACCTGCACGTCGTTATCCGGTTGACGATGATTCATCATAATTTCACCCATTGTTCAGCACGCAATAATTCATGATCGGGCGGGAGAATGCCTTGCTTGGATCCATAACGAGTCCCGTCATCAATCACCGCATGATGTTTGCTGCGCATGAAATGCCCCCCACGAAAATCAGCATGACTGATATTGGCGTACGAGAAATCCGTGAATTCCATGCTGCAGTCAGAAAAATCCGCATACTGCAGATTGCAGCGGTTGAGTGCCGTCATCGTCATATTGGCGCCACGGAATACAGCACGCTCGCCGTTGGTGCCGGACAAATTAGCGCACTCTAGCTGCGCACCCGCAAAAACTGCCTGAGCCGCATTGGCGTCGATGATCAGGGCCTGGCGCATATCTGCACGATCGAATCGGCACTCCTGCAATCCACACCCCTTGAAGCAAGCCTGAGATAAATTCGCGTGCGAGAAATCGCTGCCCGCCATATCGCTGTCCGTAAACTGGCTTTGAATCAACTGCACGCCTTGAAAGCTATAGTTCTTCGCGACGCATTCCAGCGCAATCAGATTCGTGAAGGCGGTATTTTCCAAGGCCAGATACTTGAAATCAAAGTCCGTCAAAACGAGATGCGCAAAGGTCGAGTCCTTGAACCGCAGACTCACCTGATGGTTGCCGGTCACGACCAGCTTTTCTATGCGAGAGGCCTCTATGTTCAGATCCAGCATGGGCGAATTGGCCAGCGCCCCCTCGAGGTATTGGCACTCAGTGAATACACAGGCATCAAACGCGCATTCGACAAATTGATGTGCTCTGAAAGTCGTTTTCTCAAAAACGCAATTCACAAATCTGCAGCTCGTAAATACGCAATCTCTGAGCGTTGTTTCCGACCAGCGGATACCGGCGAACACGACGGTGTCCACGTGGCATGACCACCAGTCCATCCCGATAAATCTGTTGTGCTCAAAAATACACTTCCGGATTTCCGCACCGTGCCATTCGATCCCTTGCCAATGCAGGTCTTTCCATAGAAAACCCTCGATGGATTCTCCATCGTTCACTTTAGATAGAAACTGCTGCTGTACTACTGCTTGCTCCATGGTTTATTTACGCAACGGATAAATATTGGATCGTTCCATCAACATATCGCGCTGAACTGTGCCTGCATCGGCCTTGATCATCGCCAGCTCGGCACTGAAAAAAGACACGTGCAGCATCCGTGCTGCACGTAAATCGGCGGACTTCATTTGCGTCTCGCTAAAATCCGAATTGCTGATGTGTGCACCAGAAAAATCCGTCCGGATAAACAGACTCTGCTTAAAAAAGCTATCCGACAGACTGACGTCATGCATCCTCGTTTCTGAAAAATCGCATGTACTCAAGTCACTGGCCATGACCTTTGCGCGAGTGAGATCGAGTTTCCTGAAGCTCGATGCCGAAATAATCGAGTGGGAAATTTCCAGCTCGCCGATCGTGGTCGAGGGCGCAATATAGAGTTTGGACGCATTGCTTTCGATCATGTGAAACGCCCGCAACTTTTGCATCTCGACGAATGTCATCGAATCGATATGGCAAGCCTCCATGCGCAGCCCGTCGATCGATCCCTTGAGAAAGGTGTGCCTTAAAAAATGACAATGCGCAAAGACGACGCGCTCCAATCTGCCACGCACGACGGGGAAATTGACAAAGCGGCAGTGCTCAAAACGGCAGTCTTTCAGCCTGATCCTGAAATGCATCCACTCCTGCAGATCCGATCGAACAAAGCGACAGCCGTCAAACCGCGCCTTATCCGATTGCACACCAGACAATCGGCAATCGATAAACTGACACTCATTAAAGTGCGCCCGGCTCCAATCTACCGACGAAAAATCGCATCCAGTGAAAACGACGCGATCAAAATCACAGCATGCCATCTTCGCTTTGCTGAAATCACAATCAGAAATTCGGCTATCTCTGATGACCAGGCCACTCACATCCCAGCCCGAGTAAGACGCGCTGGTCGCGATAAATTCGTGCAATCCGTAGCCATCAAAACCCGCTGGCAGCGGCTCGGTATTGCGCTGATTCAGCCCAAAAATACGATACAAGGTCCTCGGATTGCCGGAATAATCGCGCTTTCCGGTCCGTGCACCGGGTGCTCTGGCCACGGTGTCCTCGAACTGTTCGAGCTGCTGTCGCCGCAGCTGTTGCAATTGAATCTGCGCGGCGCTGGCGGTCGTCGCCTGCGCGCCCCCGACCGCTTCGACCTGCTTCTGGGCCTCTTCCCTGAGCGACGCCAATAGCGCTTCCTGCTGCTCCTTCAAAAAGCGCCCGCGCGCCTCGATCATTGATTGAGGCACGTCATCGGAGGCTGGCTCGGGCCTTTTGCGCCCCTTGCGAAACCGCTCCTTGGCAGCCTTGAGCGTCATGGTTTGCCGCTGCCGGGTAAGCGCCTCTTCAATCATCTCGTCCTGCGCGATTTTTCCGTTTTGGCTTTTTTTCAACCAGGCGAGCTCTGCCTCCACCTCCAGCACCGCTGCGGATTTCTCTGACGTTGGCGCATCCTGCAGGACGTTGTTCGTCAGCTCTTTCTCCAGTTTCCTGAGCTTGTTGCGCAGCAGCGGAGAGAGCTCCACCTCGTCCAGCGAAGTCGCACGAATCCAGCGGGCGTCAACGAGCTGTTTATCCAGCAACGCATGAAATCCTCCCGTTTCAGGATGAGTACGCTTGTGGAAAATATCCTCGTAGTACGCCAATGTCTTGGGCGAATCGTGGTGTTCAACCGCATACACAATATGGCTGATGTCGCTGGCATCGTCCTCATTGATCTCCACGACGCCCTGATACACCAGAATCGTCTTCTCCAGATGCGGATAGGCCCAATAGGTCGTTAGATTCAGCGGCACGTCTTGCAGGAAACCGCTATTCGTTGCCATGTCTGCCTCTCGTTTGATAAACGCTTTGGCAGCCAGCGGCGGCACGGTCGTGACCAGCTTGTCCTTTTCCGGATGCAGATGGATGAACGTAATCTCGTCCCCAGCCTCAAGACGATTCAGTCGTTGGCCCGCCGGACTTTGATTGAAATAGCTCCAATCGATATCCCTGGCAAATCCAGGAAACTCGTGGATCCGCCACTGTTCGTCATAGGTCCCGAGCATCCGGTTCCTGCCAGGCGATTCGATGGCAATCGCCGAGTATCCCGCTGGGCGATAGTGCTGTCCTTCACGCACAACGGGGTTCGCAGGGTCTTCGATATTCGGCAGGAATCGGGCACGCAGGCCGTTGACGTCGGTTTCCAGATAGCCCTTGCCCAGCGGGTTTTCATCAAAGCCTGCGCCGCCGTAGGCATTGCGCCAACTGATAGGAATCCTGTCGAAAGGAAGCGCCCGGCTGGGCCGGCCATCCGACCAATAGCGCTCGCCGGTCACCCATAAATCTTTTCTGACATGGTTGACGCACACCGATACGGCCGTCCTGCCCTCGATCGCATAGGCACCGAAGCCATAGGCGTTCAAAATAATTTCCGGTGTGCGCTTGGGAATGCCCAGATCCAGAGCTTCAACACCGAAGTTCAGGATGGACTCTTCATTGAATATGCCCCACAGCCTTTGCTCAGTCTCCAGGAACAACTCAGAAGAAAAGTCGATCATCACATATGCGCTGACCGCCAGGTAGTTTTTGTTCAGATACCGATATGGGCGCGTCAGGCACGATAGTCGATTGGGCTTCAGGACTTTCATCAAACAACCAGGAGTAGCGCCTTGAGCAATACCTTGGGGCCACCCAGCTCGAATCTGGCAGGCTCATTTTGGCCGCGGAATGCGCAGTAATCCAATTTGAGCACTCCCAGATCCAGCTTTTTCACATAGTAGGTATTCTGCGACACGTTCACCTGATGTCTCGCCGCCGAAATGGACTGATGGAAAGCGCGGAATTGATATATCTCAACGAAGGCTTCGCCTTTCCATATGCCTTTTGTGAAATTCGATTTATGAGTATCTGTGACCGTGGGCGCATCCATGATCAACTGGTTTGTCTTGAGCGTGATCGTACTCGGCGACTTCACCATCATGTCGCCACCCGTCATGTTGATGGAATGATCCGCACCGCCTCGCTGAATATCCAGCGGCCCGGCATCCGAAAACAGCTTCATGCTGGTGGCCGTCGTGAATTCGCCCTTGCCGCCGGTGGCATCTATATAGACGTCCGTAGGGGCTTTCAGCGTGGCATTGTCCCCGATCAACTCCAACTGATGGTCCGGTCCGCCCTTTTGCAGCCAGACACTGTTGTCGCCAGTCGATTTGACGCGTATATAGTTATCTGCCTCGAATACGCCGTAGCCGCTGTCCGCTTTAATGTGGACATGACCCGAGGTCGAGGTCATGTCGATGTTCGATGTCGTCGTGTTCTTGTAATTGTGCTTGAAGATTTCTTCTCGATCACCACCGGTGACCGTCAGCTTGTCGTATCCCTCGATGGTCGTATCCCGATAGGACTTGACTAGGTTCTTTTGATACCCGACAACCGTATTGTCCTCATAATCACCGATCGTGGTGGTACGCGATTCACCTACGTCACGCGTCTCCAGGCCCTCGACGACCACGTGCAGATCTTTTTCCGAATGCAGCCGCACATACTCGCCGCCCAGCTTATTTTCGATATAAAAATAGCTTTCGTTGGCGGGAGTCCCATGATGGGAACGGCTGCTGAATCCCACAATAGTCGGTGACGGCGTAAATCCGCCCGCCGGCATCTGGCGATCGTTATAGACGCGCCCCGTCACCAAGGGACGGTCGGGATTGCCGCCGATAAAGTCCACCACCACCTCCTGGCCGACCCGCGGCGTGCTGACCGCCCCATAACCATTACCCGCCGAATCATTCGATACGCGCACCCAGCACGAGCTGTTTTCGTCGGGCTGGTTATACCGGTCCCAGCGAAAATGCAGTTTCACGCGCTGGTATTCGTCGGTATAGACCTCTGCCCCCGCCGGGCCCGTCACCACAGCTGTCTGAGGGCCTGTGGTTTTGGGAACGGACGTGATCACCGGCGCGCGGAACGGCAAGCTGGTCGGCTGAACCGTGAACTCGAATCGATACTCTCCGTCCTCGCTGCCAGAGTGATAACCCGCCTCGGTCAGAAAATACTCGACCGAGACAATGAGATATTCCTTGATGTCCACCTTGCGCGGGCTGCGCCGCAAGTTGAACGTATAGCCGGGCGCCAACCCACGCACATTGGCGCTGCCGCTGCTGCGCTCACTGGCCGAACGAGTTTCCTCGAGCCGGATCTTGACGTAGTGCTCGCCGTCCTGAATATCGGCGTATCCGCCCTGCCATTCATAGATCTCGCGATTGGCCTGCTCCACCGGATAGGCCTCTTTGAGACGGCTATGCAGGTTCAAACTGGATTTCTTGAAGTTGTAGTCATTGACGACGTACTCGACACCCCGCAGCTGTTCGCCACTGCTCCAGGCATGAATCGTCTGCTCGCTGGCCAGAACGTTCTTGTCTCGGGGAAAATAATCCAAGGCAGGATAATCCGGCAAAGGCTTGTGCTCGCCGATATCGTCGGTCAGCACCAGGATATGCTGATTTTTTTCGTGCTTGAAATAATAATAAATCCCTTCGTGCTCCATCAGCCGACTGACGAAATCGAAATCGCTTTCTTCGTATTGGACGCAATATTCGCGGGTCCGGTAACTGCCTTGCAGCTGTTTCTCGTAAACGTAGCCGGAATACGACCCGAGCACCTCGTCCAGTATTTCGACTACGCTTTTGTTCTGATAGATCTTGCAGTCGCGATTGCGCGTCAGGTACCACAGCCAAGGACTGACGGTAGCGCGATAACGTGCCAGGCGCCGACCGCCGGACTCCTGCCCGATATAGGCGAACCGGGTCACGTCGCCACTCAGATAACGCTTTGCGCCGCCCTCGGTTTCTATTTCCAGCGTCAGCGGCTTGCCCAATACCGAGGTGCCACTGATGGCCGTTGTTTTCGCCACGAGCTCTACTTCAAACTCATACAATTCGGACAGCGCTTCGCGCCCATGCATGCATTTGAATTCCAGTACCGCGCCCAGGGCGGTCTCTGCGACAACGACTCTATTCATGATCCCAACTCGATCCAAGTGTTAGATGAGTGCGGATAACCCTGATCCGACTATGACATTTTCGGGACCATGCTAGATTTTCGAGATGCCAGTTGTATGACAGTTAATAAAGATTACATTTGAAGCATCTCTGTTGAAAATGCTCACTCGCCATTCACTGGCGCAGTCCTGTCACTGAACCGATGGGCCTGAAGCTGCCCCACCGGACCTCATCGCCGATGCAGCCCCCAGAGTCTTTGCCGGCAAAAACTGTATCCCTGTCCGTTTGACCAATTCGTCGTACGTGATAGGTGGACCAGCCTTGGTGCTGGCGCTATTGGCCTGCCAATATGCCCATGACCGCCCCGTCGTCGCGTCGTAGACGAGCTTGTAGAGATAGGTGGGCACGGCGACCCCGGTGCCGATGGCTTTGGGATTTTCGGTATAAACCGGCCCGGTGAATAGGTAAACGTCGCCCGACGCCCTCATCACATATTTTCTCGTGTCCTGCTCAATACGGCTCCAGGGACCGGCATTGTGCGTCTGGTCCTGCGGCACCATATTGGCCAACGAGAAACTCTGCGCCATGGTCTGCGAGCTATACATATCCGCAGCAGGCGCCATATGGCCGCGCGAATAGCCCGAGCCCTTGTAGTCGTCCAGATCAGCCCGCTCGGCCTGAGGCAAGCGCGCTTCACTATAGAACTTGTCGGTCCGTTGCAAGCCTTGGGCCTGCGTCAACAACTGGCGATTCAAGCGCTCAGCGACAAAAACCGGCGTCTTGGTCTGGCCGCTATGCAAGACGGCAAATCCGGAAAAACACAGCTCACGCAACCCTTGTGTTGCCGGGACGATGGGCGAATGCTGGCCAGGGAAAAACTGCGGGCACGCAAAAAATTGAGTTTGAACCGATGGGCCGCTCAGTTTGACGGCGGGTGCAGTCTGGGCAGATGCCCCCTGCCCGGCGCCTTGCGTCAGCCGCCCCCATTGCCAGCCCAGATGAGCCAGGATTTCTTTTGCCGATGCGGGCAACTGCCATTGACTCGGCAATTGCCACTGAGACGGCATGTCCCATTGCGGATTCAGGACATACGTGCCGGCACTGAAACCCGCTATCCCGGCAACGACGAACGCCCGCGTAAATCGCATCAAGCGATTGGCCGGCCTGGATGGACTCTTGGAAGTTGAACGTTTCTTTTTCGGGGCTGATTTCTTGGCGCGGGTCATACTACTTTATGAGGCTGCGGGCCGGCGCATCTCTATCGCCGGCACAGCGCCCAATTGTAGATGACGTATGATTCGGCCCGTACCAGCAAAAAAGGAATAATACGCATGCGTACCGTATTCATACTGATCGGGATAGCCGTGGTCGCTTTCTTTCTGGTCAAGGGCATTAAAGCCTATCTTGCCGAACGCAACGGCAACCGTCTCAAATAATCGGAGAAGAGCCTCATGGCAACCAAGCAGCAAATGGAGAACGCCGCACAACAGGCGCGCGGGGCAGTGAAGTGGGGATTCCTGGGCATCGTGATCTTTGCGATCATTTTGACGCTCGTTTTCGGGTCATGGTTCCAGGTGGACCAGGGTGATCGCGGCGTGGTGCTGCGCAACGGCAAAATCGTGGCGGTGGCCGAGCCTGGCCTGGGTTTCAAAATACCAGTCATCGACGCGGTGCATCCGATTTCCGTGCGGGACCACACCATTACCTTTGGCGGCCAGCATTCGGCGCCGCTGGAGGCCTACAGCTATGACCAGCAACCGGCCACGCTGCGCGTGTCTATCACCTATCAGGTGCCGCCCACCAAGGTCGCTGAACTGTATTCCGAATATCAAACCCTCGAAAATGTGGAACAGCGCGTGATCGAGCGCCGCACCTTCGACGTGATCAAGAACGTCTTTGGTAAATACACCGCAGCCAGTGCGATCCAACAGCGCGAAAAAATGGGCATGGATGCCAACACCGCCATGCGCGCGGCGCTGCAGGATGTGCCCATCAACGTCGTGAGCGTACAAATCGAAGAAGTCGGCTTCTCAAAGGCCTACGAAGACAGCATCGAAAAACGCATGCTGGCCCAGGTGCAGATCGAAACGACCCGCCAGCAGAAGCAGACCGCGGAAATCCAGGCTGAAATCCAGGTCGTCCAGGCAGAGGCTGCCGCCCGCGCGCGCGTTGCTGCCTACAAAGCCGAGGCCGACGGAATCAAACTGCGCGGCGATGCCGAAGCAGCAGCCATTGAAGCCAAGGCCCGCGCCTTGGCCACCAACACTAATCTCGTGAATTTGAACGCGGTCGAAAAATGGGACGGCAAACTCCCGGAAACGCAGGTGCCAGGGTCCGCCCTGCCGTTCATCGGGATCAAGTAACCGCCATATCGCAGGCAGCTGCTGACATTTCCCCCACGTCAGCGGCTGGATTCTGGAGCGCACGGCACGTAAACTTGCGAAGTATGACGACTCGGCTAGACCTCTACTCGCTGCAGGTCTTCTTGGCAGTACTCGAAGAAGGCAGCATCGCTGCTGCCGCCGTGCGCGAACATATCGCCCCCTCGGCACTGTCAAAGCGCCTGTCTGAACTGGAACGCACGCTAGACGTCATCCTGTTCCAACGCCATGCCCGCGGTGTCGAACCTACCAGCGCCGCCCGCGCCCTGGCCCGGCGTGCCCGTGCATTGCTGCATCAAACGCAAGACCTGGCTGCCGAGATACAGGATTATTCCACCGGCCTGCGCGGCCGTGTTCGGGTGGCGGCCAACCTATCGTCAATCGCACAATTTCTGCCTATGGAGCTGCGGCGCTTCATGGACCAGCACCCTCATGTGCAGATAGACCTGGAAGAATCCGTCAGCGCGGGCGTCACGCGAGCGGTCGTCGACAATGCCGCCGACATAGGCGTGTATACGCAATCCGACGATGAAGAGGGCCTGGACATTTATCCCTATCATCGTGATGTGATGGCTGTGGTGGTCCCACGCAGCCACGTGTTGGCACGTCGCAAGTCCGTTGCTTTCTCGGAAACCCTGAACTTCGACCACGTCGGTATGCACCGGGGCAGCGCTGCAAACTACCTATTTACCCGGGAAGCTGCGGCGATTAATCGAACGTTACGCTTACGTTTCCAGGTCACGTCCTACGATGCCCTGGTCGCCATGGTACGAGCGAATCTGGGACTGGGCATTGTGCCGGTGAAGGCCTTGTCCATCCACGCGGCCGAGGACCTGCGCATCATTCCGCTCAAAGACAGCTGGGCCCAACGCCAGTTGAAACTATGCGTGCGCAGCAACGAAACACTGTCGGGCGCGGCACGGCTACTACTGGACCACCTGATATTGCAGGCGGCTTCCCGAGTGGATTGAGAGCCAAAAACTCGCCGCCAGCCGCGTCAAAAAACCACGCGCCGCCAATCCCGGAACCGGCCCCAGCCGTAGAAAGCTCTCCGCGAATGTGGCACGGCTACTCGCTACGCGCACATCGCACATCAGCGCGAGGTCGCAGCCAGCGCCCACGGCGGCCCCGTTCACTGCCGCAATGGACGGCACCTGTAATGCTTCCAGGGCGAGAGTAATCCGGTGCAGCGTTGATTTCAGTCTGGCCCGCACCTGCGTCGCCGAGCCCTGCATCAAGTCTGATCCGTGCTCCATGTCCTTTACGTTGCCGTCCGTGCAGAAATGATCGCCATCGGATTCAAGTATCCAGGCCACCCATTAGCACATACTTGACTTCGACATACTCCTCGATTCCATAGAAGCTGCCCTCGCGCCCGTAGCCAGATTGTTTGACGCCCCCAAACGGCACGGACGCCGTGCCTACCGATCCGGAATTCAGGATCACCATGCCCGCCTGGATATCGCGGGACAGGCGGAACGCGCGTCCGACATCCCGCGTATAGGCATAGGCAACCAAGCCGTATTCGGTATTGTTGGCCCTATCGACCACTTCATCCTCGTGGCGAAAGCGGTAAATCGAAAAAACGGGGCCGAAAATTTCGGTCTTGGCAATCTGCATATCGTCGTTGAGTTCAGCCAGAACAGTGGGCTCGAAAAACAGCCCGCCCTGGGCGTGCGGTTTGCCCCCCCACAGCACTGACGCGCCCTGCTGTTTGGCGCCTTCGATCAATTGCAGCACTTTGTCCAAACCCGCCTGGTTAATGAGCGGCCCCACGACAAAGGCTTGCTGCATTCCATGACCCACGCGGACTTCTGCGACCTTTTCGACCAGCGCGGCCACGAATCGGTCGTATATGCCTTCTTGCACATAGACGCGATTGGGTGAAATACACACCTGCCCTGAATTTCGCAGCTTGGCGGCCAGCAAGCCTGCCAGAGCTTGATCAAGGTCAGCGTCGTCAAAGACAATGAACGGCGCGTTCCCCCCCAGCTCAAGCGTCATTTTCTTGAGCGCCCGCCCACTGGCGGCGGCCAGCAGCTTGCCCACCGCAGTCGAGCCAGTGAAAGAGATTTTTCGAATGCGCTCGTCCTGCGTAAACAGCTCTCCGATGACCTGCGGAGAGCCCGTCACCATCTCGAAGACCCCTTCGGGGATACCCGCTCTACGCGCGTATTCCAACAGCTTGTATGCCGTCAGCGGCGTTTCTTCAGACGGTTTGATCACCATCGTGCAGCCCGCTGCCAACGCCGTCGCCACTTTGCGCGTGATCATCATGAAGGGAAAATTCCAAGGCGTGATGGCCGCGGTTGGACCGGCGGGTTCTTTCGTGACCAAGACCATGGCATTACCGGCGTGCGATGGAATGGTATCTCCATACACCCGTTTGGCCTCCTCGGCATACCACTCGATAAATCCGAGTCCGTATTCGATTTCACCCAGCGCTTCGGCTAGGCACTTGCCATTTTCGCTGACCATGATTTCAGCGAAGACTTGCTTGTCGGCGCTAACCAGGTCGAACCAGCGGCGCAGCATGTCGCCGCGTTCCTTTGCCAGTTTGCGTGACCACGCGGGAAAGGCATCGCAGGTACGGTCTATCGCCGCCCTCACCTCGATCGCGTCCATGTCAGGGGCTTGCCCGACGATTGAACCGTCGGCAGGATTAATTACGTTGATCATGATGTTTTGCAGCTCCGATTGATCGCCATAACGCCGGCCATGCGAAAATATGGCTCGGTCGGTGCCTTGAATAATAGTTATTGATGGATCGATAAAACATGGCATACAGTCTCATATCTTTGCCTGATTCTATGATTACAGATAACATAGCGTTATCCTGAGATGTCAGGCGTTTATTGATAGAGGGTCTGCTATGGGGACGGCCAGCGGCGGCGCAGCGGGCAGCATGCACGCGTTGAGAACACGAATGGTGTCAATGCTGGCACGGATGGCTCCTAACGAGGGATACAACCTGACTGCGCTGTCTGACGTCAGGTTCTTGCGCTCCAACCGTCCTTTGTCCGCCGTCCCCGTGCTCTACGATCCCGGCATCGTATTCGTGTGCCAGGGCAGAAAGCTCGGGTACTTTGGCGACCGGGTTTATCTATACGATGACCAGCACTACCTGGCGGTGTCAGTGCCCGTGCCGTTCACCATGGAGACCGACGCCAGCGCCGAAGAACCGCTGCTCGCGATTTACATGCATCTGGACTTCAAGTTGGCCGCGGATTTGATGTTGCAGATCGATCAGCATGGTGGTGCAGAGCCCGCCCAACCGCGGGGCTTGATATCCACGCCGATGGACTTCCGGCTAGGAGAATCTCTCGTGCGTTTCCTGCACGCCATGAGCCATCCGCTCGAGGCCCGCATACTCGGACCGGCGCTAGTTCGGGAAATCTATTTCCATGTGCTCACGGGAGAACAAGGAGCGTCGATGCGATCGGCGCTGTCCATGCACGGACAGTTCGGCAAGATTGCCCGTGCGCTGCGCCGCATTCATGCCTCGTTCAATGCCGATTTCAGTGTCGAGCAACTGGCACGGGAAGCGGGAATGAGCGTGCCCACATTCCATACGCACTTCAAAGCCGTAACGCAGACGTCTCCAGTGCAGTACGTGAAGTCGATACGCCTACACCAGGCACGCTTGCAGATGGTGCGCAACGGCATGACGGCCGCGGCGGCGAGTGCCGACGTCGGCTATGATAGCCCTTCGCAATTCAGCCGCGAGTTCAAGCGCCTGTTCGGACGCAGCCCGGTCGAAGAGGTCAAGCGCATGAAGGCGGAGTTTGCCGTGCCGCCTGCACACTCGGCTGCTGTCTATGTGTCTTCGCATTGAGGGGTTTACTGGCTACCTGCAGGAGGCTCTGAAGCAACGACGGGTTCCACTTTTGCTGCATCAGCCATCGCGTTTGACGATGCCCCGTCGAATATTCACGAATTGTCGCATCGGCGCTGATCTCCGAACATAAAAACAAACATCAGCACGCCGGGTTCGACCGCTGCGAGCCTGGCCATCAGGAGACAGACACCGTGACGCTTCCAGATCGAGTCGAGATCGTGGAGGTAGGCCTGCGCGACGGATTGCAGATCGAATCCGAGTTTGTGCCTACCGACACAAAAGTCGACATTCTCAATGCCTTGATAGATGCCGGCGTGCGGCATTTCGAGGCCACATCCTTTGTGTCTCCGCGCGCCGTCCCACAGATGCGCGATGCGGTCGACGTACTTGCAGGGGTGCGCAAAAAGCCGGGGGTGGTACTGAGCGCCTTGGCCCCCAACCGCAAAGGCGTCGAGCGTGCGCTGGAATCCCAGGCAGACGAAGTGGTGGTGTTTTTGTCGGCCACGGAAAGCCACAACCTGAAAAACCTGAACCGCCCCATCGAGCAATCGCTACGCGATATCGAAGAGATCGCCGAATTGCTCAAGGACAAACCCTTGCAACGCAAGGGCGCCATCGCCGTGGCCTTTGGCTGTCCTTTCGAAGGCGATGTGGACCTGGGCGTGGTCAAGACCATCTTTAACCGCTTCGTAGAGCTGGGATTCAACGCGGTAACGCTGGGCGATACCACCGGCATGGCGACACCGAAGCTGGTACGGCAGACGGTAGAGGCCCTGCTCGCCGAAGCCCCCGACATGAAAATATCCCTGCACTTTCACAACACGCGAGGCATAGGCCTAGTCAACGTCGTCGAAGGCCTGCGGGCAGGCATCACGTCCTATGAGTCCTCATTGGCCGGCCTCGGCGGATGCCCGTTCGCGCCCGGCGCCACAGGCAATATCTGTACCGAGGACCTGGTCTATTTGCTGGACGAAATGGGCATCGACAGCGGCATTGACCTGCAGGCGTTGATCCGCATTGCACAGCGCCTGGAAACCGTGGTGGGAAGGCGTCTGCCCGGGCAACTGATGAAGGCAGGCCCCCGCCTCAATTTGCATGACGTGCATGCCGCCACTGCCGCCGTGGGTTAACGCCGAGGAGCTCCGATGAACGATACGACCCGTCTATCGCCTGCCGCACTGCCGATCTCAGCGATACGTGAAACTGCCGTCAACCTCAACCGTCCGGAATGCGTGCTTTGTACCGCCACGGGAGATCTCTATGTATCGGATAAGGCTGGCGGCATTCGGCACATCCAGTCCAATGGCGACGCGCGCCTGATCGGCGCCCAGCCAGGCCTCATTCCCAATGGATTTGCGCTGATGCGCGACGGATCCTTTACCGTCGCCAATCTAGCCGATAACGGCGGCGTATGGCGCATCACCCGCAATGGGCAGGCCGCGCCGCATATCCAGGAGATCGATGGCATCGCCCTGCCCAGTGTGAATTTTGTCTGGCTGGATGACGCCGAACGGCTATGGATCTGTGTCAGCACCGTACGCAAAGGCGATCATCAGTTCCGCCGTGATATTGCCGATGGATTCATCGCCGTACAGGACCAGCAAGGCGTGCGCGTCGTCGCACAGGACATACACTGGACCAATGAGTGCCGTACGGATCCCACGGGACAGTTCCTCTACGTGAACGAGACCTTTGGCCGCCGCCTGCTGCGCTTTCGCATCGGGGCGCATGGCACCCTGAGTGAGCGCACCGTCATTACCGAATTTGGCAAAGGCACCTATCCGGATGGCATGGCGGTAGACGAAGAAGGCCATATCTGGGTCATCAGTGTTGTGTCCAACCGCGTCATCCGCGTCAGTCCCGACGGCCAGCAGCAACTGATCATCGAAGACCTCGATGCCGCACATATCGACAAACTGGAAACCGAATACCTGGCAAATCGCCTGAGCCGTCCCCTGGTGTACGACAACCACAGCGTAAAGCTGCAGAACATCACCAGCCTGGCCTTTGGCGGGTCCGATAGAAAAACGGCGTATATGGGCTGCATCAACGGCACCTCGTTGGCGGTATTCGACGCCCCCGTCGCTGGCCTGAAACCCGTGCACTGGAACTGGTAAAGATCGGCGCGATGTTCATCGCGCATCACAAAGGCAATACGTCCGTAGACGACGAGCCCCCAGGGAGGAGACATCATGAAGCAGCAACGGCTTATGCAGGCCTGCAGACAAAAAATATTCTTGACCGTATCGGTAGCCGCTGCGCTCGTCGCCGGCACATTAGGTTTCGCAAACGACGTGCAGGCGCGCGAGATGAAAATCGCCACCATCGCCGCATCGAACAGCCCTTGGGACCATGCGATGCGCGCCTTCGCTGACGAGGCGGCCAAACAATCGCAAGACGACCTAAAGGTGCATGTCTACACCGATGGACAACTGGGGGATATCAGCAAGATCCTCTCGTCCATGCAGTTGGGCACCTTGGACATGGGATATTTTGGCCTGGGTTCAGTGGTCTTTCTACGCGGCGCGCAGCCCCTGAACATCCTGTACGCGCCCTACTTATTCAAAAGCGGCGAGCAAGCCGAACGTATCGTCAACAGCGACGAATTCCAGAAACTCTTCGACGAGGTCGCCAAGAAGTCCGGCGTCCGGGTATTCGCCGCCTTTGGCATCCGTTCCCCTCGCGCGCTGCAAACCGTCTCACGCGCGATCAACAAACCGGAAGACGTGAAAGGCTTGAAACTGCGTATTCCGTCCATTCCGATCCTGAAAACCACGTTCGAAACACTAGGCGCACAAGTTGTGCCTCTGGGCATGACGGAAATCTACACGGCCCTGGGCAGAGGCATGATCGACGGACAAGACAATGGTTTTGATCTGTCTATCCCCTTGCGCTTTCACGAAGAAGCCAAGTACTGGGCAGCGACAGACCACGCCTATGAGCTCACAGGCTGGTTCATTTCCGAACGTACCTGGCAGGGCCTGAGCGACAAGGAGCGTGCTGCGCTGGTCGCCGCCGCCAAGGCCGGCGGCCAGGTCGCGACGAAACTGGATAAAGAACTGGACGACAACGCCGTCAAACTGCTGAAAGATGCTGGCGTGACCTATACGCAACCCGACAAAGCCGCGTTCCAGGCCGCGCTGGCGAACGTCTATAAACAGTACGAAGGCAAAGATTGGCCTGAAGGCATGGTCGAACGCATTCAGAAAATGCAGGAGTAGGCCATGAGCGTGCCGATACGCGCCGCTGTACCGTCCTCAGCCGTCCCGCGCCCCCCCGCCGGCTGGCGCTCGTGGGTACTGCGCGCGGACCGCGTGATTTGCTGGATCGGCAGATTGAGCGTCGTCCTGACGCTGGCCGTGGTGCTGATTTCGTGTTTTTGCCAGGTGCTGGACCGCTACGCGTTGAAGACTCAGTTCGATGCATGGGACCAGATTGCCCGTATCGGCATGCTGTGGTCCGCCTTTTTAGGCGCGGCGATGGCGTTGAGGGAACGCCGCAACGTGGTCATCGATATCATCGACCGTCACCTTTCCGAGCGCGTGCGTAAAGTCCGGGACAAACTTTTTGACGCGCTGTTGCTCGTACTGGCCATCACGCTGTTCGTCAAAGGACTGGATGTCGTCGCCGTCGGCCAGTTTCAAGACATCGTCGGTACGCCGTTTACCTATGCCGTGAGCTATGCCTCGCTGACAACGGGCATGGTGTTTTTCATCTTGTTCTTGGTACTGCGCCTGATCATTCCCCAGGCGCCTCCTCCAGAAGATATCTTTCACACCGAGCCGGCTATGGGCAACACGACAGTGTCGCCGGGAGACCCATCATGATCATCGGCTCGGTCATTCTGTTCATCGTGCTGATATTGATGGGCCTGGACATTGGCTTTTCGATGATCACGGCAGCGATGGTAGGGATGCTGTTCAAATCGGGCGGCGGCGTCGACATCGTGCAGGCGCCGCTGACGATGCTCGGTGGCATCGACGAAACTGCCTTGGTGGCCATTCCCCTCTTTATTCTGGCAGGCGAGCTGATGAACCGCGGCGGCGTCACCCTGCGTTTGATCAACTGGTCCATGGCAATGGTGGGCCATCTGCGTGGCAGTCTGTCGCAAGTCTCGTTGACCACTAATCTGGTCATGGCCGGCATCAGCGGCTCGGCCGTTGCCGACGCCAGCGCCATTGGCACAGCGATGATTCCCTCCATGAAACAGGAGGGCTATCGGCGCGGCTATCCCGAAGCGGTCATCGCCTGTGGCGCCATGTTGGGCCCCATCCTGCCGCCTTCCATCCCGATGATTGTGTATGCGGTGCTGGCCAATTTGTCGATCATCCGCCTGTTCCTCGCAGGCATCATTCCAGGGTTCATGCTGCTGGCCGGCTATATGGCGATATGCGCATGGCAGGCGCGCCGTCATCACTATCGTTCGCGGCCTAGCGCCAGCTGGCCTGAGCGCGCTCGCGTGACGCGCGCGTCGATCTGGGCGCTGATGATGCCCATATTGATCATTGTGGGGATTCGTTTCGGCCTGTTGACGGACACCGAGGCAGCCGCCTTTGTCGCAGTCTATGCCCTGTTGGTAGGCCTGATGGTCTACCGCGAACTGAAGCCGGGAAATTTGAGCGAAGTGTTTTACTCGGCCGGGCGCACCATGGCAGTGGTGTTGTTTCTGCTGGCGGCGGCAGGCCCTTTCAGCTGGCTGATCAGCGAATCTCGTGTCGCGGCCACGATTGCCAATGCCATCCTCGGGATATCAGATCAACCCTGGGTAATCCTGTTGACGGTGAATGTGTTTCTCATCCTGGTGGGAAAAATCCTGGAACCCCTGCCCGCCATGATCATCACGTTGCCCGCGCTATTGCCGATCGGCGCGCAACTGGGCATGGACCCGATCCAGTACGCGATGATTTTGATCCTGAATCTCATGACCGGCATGCTGACTCCGCCCGTCGGCATTCTGCTCTTTGTGACGTCTGCGGTGGGCCGCACGCCTATCGGCCCCATCGTACGCGAGGTCATTCCCTTCTTTATCTGGTCGCTGATCGTACTCGCGTTGATCTGCGCCTTTCCTCCACTGACTTTATGGCTACCCAGCCTGGGCGGCTGACACATGCATCCATCTGAACAAGACACGAACATGCCACTATCGGGAATTCGCGTTCTCGACCTGACCCGAATTATTTCGGGCCCCTATTGCACGTCGATTCTGGCCGATATGGGCGCCGAGGTAATCAAGATCGAAACACCGGGCGAAGGCGATCCCGTGCGCCGCCAGGGGGTCATCCGCGACGGCCTGAGCTGGTATTTCGCGAACTACAACCGCAACAAAAAATCCGTGACCCTGGACCTGTACAGCCAGGAAGGCAAAGACATCCTGCGCAGCCTGATCCCGCGCTGCGATGTCATCATCGAGAACTATCGCCCCGGCATCATGGAAAGAATGGGACTGGGCAGCGACGCGCTAAAGGCCCTGCGGCCTGATATCATTCACTGCAGTATCAACGGATTCGGCACATCGGGTCCCTATCGTGACCGGCCTTCGTTCGATTTCATCGCTCAGGCCATGAGCGGCTTCATGAGCCTGAATGGCGCGGAAAGCGATCCCCCCATGCGCGCCGCACCGCCTATCAGTGATTTGATTGCAGGGATGAACGGCGCGTTGGGCGTCATGGCTGCATTGCTTCGGCGCGAGCGCACGGGCCGCGGCGATACGATCAGCGTCAGCCTGTTGAGCAGCATGATAGGCCTGCTGAGTTTTCACGCGGCGAACTATTTCGCCAACGGACAATTGCCTGCCCGCACGGGCAACGATCACGGTATCGTCGCGCCATACGGTCTGTTCGAAACGGCAGACGGTCAGGTGGCGATTGCGCCGTCGAACGACGCCATGTATGAAAAATTCCTGGATGCGCTGGAATTACAGGAGTTGCGCACCCATCCAGACTTTCAGGCGAACGCCGATCGCATGTTGAACCGGACCTCGATCAAAGCCATCATCGAGGCGCGCACTCGACAGCAAGCCACACACTACTGGATCGAACGCTTGAATCGCTATGGCGTCCCGTGCGGACAGGTGATGAACCTGCAAGAAGTCTTTGCCGATCCTCAAGTCGCGGATCAAGAAATGGCGATTGACGTCCCGCATCCTGATGGCCAACAGGTGCGCATGCTGGGCTTTCCCGTGAAGTTCGCCGAAGCCCCTTGCCGAGCGTACCGTGCGTCTCCTGAACTGGGCGGCGATACCGACGACGTACTCACCGGGCTGGGACTGTCTCGCGAGTATATTGAACAATTACGCCAGGCTGGCAAAGTCTGACATACCCACACCAGGCCTGCCATCAGGTCTTGTTTATATCGAGCAGTACGCAACGCTGGCGTCATGACCAGCGCGAACCCCCAAAGGAGACAGACATCATGCTACGTGCAACCCTACTCGCAGGCTGCTTTATGGCCCTGGCAATGCCCGCCGTCGCGCAAAAAAATTATCCCGACCAACCGATTCGCATCATCGTACCGTTCACGCCCGGCGGAGGTACCGATTTTCTTTCTCGCACCGTTGCAGCCAAATTGGCCGAGACCACCAAATGGAACGTCGTCGCAGAGAATCGCGCAGGCGCGGGTGGCACGGTAGGTATCTCGGCTGCAGCACGGGCACAACCCAATGGCTACGAAATCGTCATGGGCCAGACCGATAATCTGGCCGTCGCCCCCTCGCTCTATAGCAAACTCACCTACGACCCGATCAAGGACTTTGCCCCCATCGGCATCGTAGGTGAAGCCCCGCTCATCGTCGTAGCGGGCAAGAACAGTCCCTACAAATCGCTGGATGATTTGATCAAAGCCGCCAAGAAAGCCCCAGGCACCATCAACTATGGCTCGCCGGGCGCAGGCACCATTACCCATCTGGCTGCAGAGCTGCTGCAGCAAAAGGCCAATATCAAACTGGTGCACGTGCCCTACAAGGGCTCTGGTCCGGCGATGGCCGATCTGTTGGGTGGACAGATCCCCATCATCTTTACGTCGATCCCCTCATCGGCACCACAGATCAAAGCCGGCACCGTGATTCCGTTGGCGGTCACCTCGCCCAAGCGCAGCCCCGCCATGCCGGACGTACCGACCGTCGCCGAGCTGGGTTATCCCGATTTCGACGTGCGCGTCTGGTACGGTTTGCTGGCGCCGGCCCAGACAGACAAGCAGATTGTGCAGACCTTGAATACCGAGCTGAACAAAATCCTCGCGCTCCAGGACATTAAAGACGCGCTGTCAGCTCAAGGCGCAACGGCGATGCCCACAACGCCCGATCAATTTGCGCAAACGATCGAGCATGATCTCCATAAATGGAAACCGGTCATCAAGGCCGCCAATCTCAAGCTGGACTAGCGGCCTGATTGCAGCGACTACGCCGCCACACGCAGATGACGCTTGCCACGGCGGCCCGTCGCGGGGCTGGGAGCGGGGTTGAGCAAGCTGCTCGGGATATCGACGAGCAGTGCTTGCTCACCGGACTGACTGATCTGCCCGGGCAAGATCCAACTCTTGCCATCGCCGCACTCGGTATCCCGCAGATGTTGTGCCAGACGCATGGCGTCGTGTTCGGCACGCTCGCGGCTGGGACGGGCAACCTCGCAAAAACGCGTAAAGCTGAACGTCCAGTCGGACTCACGGCCAATGACCTCGACACACCCCCGATATTCGCCCAGGTCGGCCTCGTGCACACGAGGACGGATGGTATAGCTCACCTTGGAAGCGAACCCAGCATAAGTGTCCATAGCGGATCTCCCTGATGATGTCCTGCCCATTCAGAGTAGATCAATAACATGATCAAACTATGGCTATTTGCAATCTTTGAAAACCATTACGAAAAGGTTACATAAGCCATAATTCAGTACATTCGTGCCCTATTTTTGGGCTCAGATCTTGTCAGATCGCCGTCTTCCCCGTGAGTGAGTGCTTTGGCGGGGTTGTTTATTTTGGTCGGAATGTTGCGAGCCGCCCGAGGAATCCGCGGATTTTGTATCTGTGGAACGTTGCGCATGTGCGACACGGGGCGCCTGGGATGAGCGCATCTGACTGGCTGAACCGTCATGGGGCGTACGCCGTTCATGACCGTCACGCCGCTGAGAACGCTGACCCGGCTTTCCTGGATTCGCCAAAGCCGCGAAATCGGACGAAAACAAATCCCATGACGCAATGAACAACGCGGCAATCAGCGGCCCGATCACAAACCCATTCAATCCGAATAACCCCATCCCGCCCAGCGTGGAAATCAGCACCACATAATCGGGAAGCTTGGTGTCTTTACCGACCAGCAAAGGACGCAATACGTTATCGACCATGCCGATCACCAGCACACCGTACAAGGCCAGCGCCACACCTTGCCAAAGTTCGCCCGAGACCAGGAAATAGACGGCAACCGGCCCCCAGACCAAACCCGCACCGATGGCCGGCAGCAGCGACAGAAATGCCATCACTACGCCCCATAACACGGGCCCCTGGATGCCGAGGATATAAAAGATCACCCCACCCAGTGCGCCCTGCGCAGCGGCAACAGCGATATTGCCTTTGACGGTTGCCCGGATCACGGTGGTGAATTTGCGCAGCAAGTGCAGTTTGTGTGTATCGCTCAAAGGGATTGCCTCGCGTAACCGCGCCGACACAATCGAGCCATCACGCAACAAGAAGAACAACAGATACAGCATCACGCCAAAGCTGATCAGAAACTCAAAGGTGTTCTGGCCGATATTGAATGCCTGCGTGGCGATGTACTGACTGCCTTGCATGGCGCCCGCGGTCAGCTTTTCCTGCATGCTGGACAGATCTCCTATCCCGAAACGATCCATCATGTTTTGCACGCTGGCAGGCAACGCATCCAGGATCTGCTGTACATAAGAACCGAAGTTCAAATTCCCCGACTTGACGCGTTGGTACAGACTGGTGCCCTCCTGTACCAGCGAGCCGGCAATGAACGTTACCGGCACGATCACCACGACTAACACCAGCATCAACGAGATCAGTGCCGCGAGATTGCGCCGCCCGCCCAGCTTGGCGGCGATACGCCGATGAATCGGCGCAAAAATAATGGCCAGAATCGCGCCCCAGAAAACCGCGCCATACAGTGGCCACAATAGCCAGACAAAGGCGATCGACACGCCCACCAAGAGCAACAAGAAAAAGCGGTAATGCAGGTTGGAGCCATTCATAGCGTGAATTCCATGCGCGGCGTTGGCCGCGAGTGCTGCGATTGTACAAATGGTCGGATCATAGGGGCTGCAAAGTTTGCAGACGAGCTTGCGCCTGCTCGACGGCGGCAGCGTGACTATTCAACGTATCGAGCAGTTGGTTGAGTTCGCGTTGCACAGAGGGATCGCGCGCCGCGGCCGAGTCGGCCTCGATCGTGATCTGATCCGCGTGCTTGGCGATAAAATCCGCGGCACGCAGGGCATCGTCCAACGACGCCAGCGCTGTATCAGTCAGCTCGTCCAGAACGCCGGCAGACTGGGTCACGATCTTGTCGTAGGCCTCGGTATACACAGGCTGCAGGTCCGCAGGCTGCTCCCACTCGGCACGCTCGGACTGTGCGTGAGCCTGCGCCTGGTGCAATGCCTCTTGTCCGGCAGCCACGGCTTGACGGTCCGCCCGCAGGGTCTCGTGGCGAGCCTGCAGCTGCGCCAACGATGTCAGCCCCTCGTGCTCAAAGGCGTTCGCCAGATTCTGCACCTGTTGCTGCACGACATTATCCACGGCACTCAGCACAGCATATTGGTCGGCATAATCGCCCAACGCATCGCGCTGTGTCTCGTCCAGCGCGGGAACGCGGTGATCGGCAGTATCAATCACCTGTGTCTGCAGCCATGCAATAAACGCGGCACGCTGCTCCGGCTCCTTATTGACGCAGCCGGCAATGGCCATACTCAGCAAGACGATGCTGATGAACTGAAAGGCGATGCGCATGATTCTCCTGAAATACGCCGATACGGCTGTGGCCTCTCGCTCACACCGCAGCCGTATCGCTTACGCCGCATAGACTACCCTACAATGACGACATGAACGCATCCAACTCTTCGCCTTCTGTTACCGGCTCCAGCGAATCGCAACCCTGGGGTTACACCCATCCTGACTGCCGGGGCTCATCGGCATTCCTGTTTTTCACATCGGATCTCGCACGTGTGGTGAACCAGGAATTAGCCGGCCAGTCGCTGGATGACACCGCCATGGCCCGCGCACAACAAGCGGTCGACGCCTTGGTTCAACGGTATATAGACATCCAGGCAGCACCCGCGGCGTTCAATGGCCAGCGCATCCTTCTGAAGCTGGATACCGCGGCTTCGGGTGGTACGCCACAAGTCGCGCTGGAAATGTCACCGGAACTCGAAGACCAGATCATCGAAGCCCAACGCCTGGCACACCAGCAGGCCTCGATGCGCCAGTAATATTTTGTCATTTACTGCCGTGGGCTTGGTCCAGCAAGCCCATGGCAGCCACTGCTAAGAAAAGTCTTGCCAAAACAATAATTTAGCTTTATAGTAGAAAGCTTGGCAGTAAACGCCTCTAGGGATTTGCTCGGCAAAACGCTTGGCACATTATTTAAATCCATAATCCATCCCCGGCGGCAGTCTTGGCGAAATATACCCAACATCAATCCGCCATCCTGCCTTGACTCCATGGCCGTTGGCCATTTTTTAAATTGCCCCGCCCCAACCGAGGCACTCGCCGCATTGCGCATACGGCCAACGTCCGTGCAGCATTTGCGACTAAAGATTGACTCCCCTTTGGTCAACCCTGCGTTCAGGCAGCTTGCTCAAGGCTTGTCATTGCATTTCCATAACCATAACGAGAACTCAAAATGAACCACTCCATTCACCCTATTACGCCGTCTGAATTGCTGCCTCGCCGCGGACATACCAAGCTCGACCAGATGCCGATCCACGTCGGCGATATCGTGCACCTGCGGCCGGCTCATGGCCCAGCAATTCGCGCCACGGTGATTTACAACGCGCCGATCAACGGCACGGTCACGTACACGACCGAGGTCGTACGCCCCCGTGGCTGCGCAGACCAGCCCGGCATGCGTATTCGATTCCGTCACGAACACGTGCATCGGATCGAGCCTGTCCGCAAACAGGCGGCTTGATCCCTATCAAAACGCAGAATGCAGCAGGCCCGTGATAAAGTGGTTTTCCCTTTTCCGAGCCGGCTCCGCCCATGCTGCACACGCGTTCCTGTATTCGCATCTGGGACTTTCCCACTCGTCTATTCCACTGGGCCTTGGCCATCTGTGTCATCGGCGCCTACGTCAGCGTCAAGCTGGGCGGCCTGTACATGGACTGGCATGTCCGCTTCGGGCTGGCCACGCTAGGCCTGATCGTGTTTCGCGTGCTCTGGGGGCTGGTCGGTCCACGCTATGCGCGTTTTTCCACCTTTGTCCGCGGCCCCGGTGCTATCAAACGCTATATACAGGGCGCAGCGACCTCTGCCGGCCATAACCCCCTGGGCGCTTTGTCCGTCATCGCCATGCTGGCGGTACTCGGTTTTCAGACAATCAGCGGCCTGTTCATCAGCGACGACATCATGACGCAGGGTCCGTTATATGGCCGGATCGACGAGAGCGTCTCGTCCTGGCTCGCCTCATGGCATGAGCGCAATGAATGGATCATCATCGGGCTGGTCGTTCTGCATTTTGTCGCCATCATCTGGTACGTTGCGGTGCGCCGACGGCGTATCGTAGGTCCGATGATTACCGGCAACGCCCGGCCCCAGGACCTGCCGGCTGGCACACCGCCGACCGAAGACGGTCCCATGATCTGGCTGCGCGCCGCGATCATCGCGGCCGCGGTGACCGCCCTGGTATTGTGGATCCGCTCGCTGGAGCTGGTGGCGGATTTTTCGTTTTCGTAGTCACGCGCGCGCTGTGACAAGCACTACCCAGCAATGGTGGCGCGTGATGGAACGCTAAGCGCAGGCGCGGCGTCTCTATTGGCCGGCTTTGGCATCCTGCGCTTCTTCTTTGATCCACTCCGCGAACGCCCGGACTTCCGGGCGCTGCATGGCACCCGGCAGCGTGACGAGGTAATAGGCAAAGCGCGCCGGCCAGGGCTTGTCCAACACTTGCACGAGGCGGCCTGCGGCGATTTCCTCGCGCGCATATTCTTGCGGTACCAGGGCCAACCCTTGACACGCCGCAGCAGCCCGGATCAGCAGATAGTCGTCCTCGAACGCCGTGCCGCGCTCCGCGCGAGGATCCTTGGCCGCACCGTGCGCGGCGAACCAAAGCTGCCAGTCCACCCGGTCGGAATCGTGCAGGAGCGGGTAGTTCAGGCAGTCTTCCGGCTCTCGGATGGCATGGCTATTCGCCACTAGATCCGGGCAGGCCACCGGGACCAACACGGGAGCCATCAGGCGAGTGACTTCCAGGCCGGGGTAATTGCCCAGCCCATGCCGCAACGCCACGTCCACACCGTCGCGTCGCATGTCCATCAAGGCGGAAGTCGCCTCGACGCGCACCTCGATCTGCGGATGCCGCTGGTTAAAGCGACCCAATCGCGGCACCAGCCAGGACGCGGCGAAGGTGGCGACGGTACTGACCGTCAGCGTTTGGCGGCCCTTGAATGCTTCCAGCGTGTTTACGGCTTTGTCGATCTGCGCGAACGCTTCGAGCAGCGAAGGATGCACACCGGCGCCAGCTTCGGTCAGGCGCAAGCCCTGCCGTTCCCGCGTGAACAGCGTTATCCCAAGCCGGTCTTCCAGCAATCGAATCTGCTGACTGACTGCGCCGGAGGTGACATGCAGGGCTTCGGCGGCGGCCTTGATGCTGCCGCGCTGGCCAACTTCGACAAAGGTGCGTAGCGCCGGCAAAGGGAGTGAGGTAGCCATTCGATTTAGTTTTTCTAAAGACTTAAGCGAGAAATGATCGCTTCCGATTGTTTACTAATGCAGCGATGATCCAGGAAGTTTAGTGTGATGAGTTGCCTTTAGCAAACCTTAACCCTGGATGCTGTAATGATCGATCTTTACACCGACAGTTCGCCCAACGGCTTCAAAGCGACGATTGCTCTGGAAGAACTGGCCTTGCCCTACCGTCTGCACCATGTCCGCCTCAATGCGGGTGAACACCGGCAGCCAGCATTCCTGGCGCTGAACCCGCATGGCCGCATCCCGGTCATCACCGACGATGAAACCGGCATCACGCTGTTCGAGTCGGCCGCCATCCTGCTCTATCTGGCCGAGAAGACCGGCCGGCTGCTGCCGCATGGTCCCGCGCAGCGCTGGGAGGCGATCAAGTGGCTGCAGTTCCACTCATCCAGCGTCGGCCCCATCATCGGGCAGCGTGTGCATTTCGAGCTGTTCGCCGAGGACAAGATACCGGCCGCCATCGAGCGTTTCCGCCAGCTGACAGAAAGTGTGTTCGCCGTCGTAGATAGCCGCCTGGCCCGGCAATCTTACCTGGCCGGTGATGATTACTCGATCGCCGACATTGCGCACTTTGGCTGGACGCACATCGCGCGCATCGTCGACTTCGATTTCAGCCAGCACAAGCACATGAGCGCCTGGCATGAACGGGTAGCGCAGCGGCCTGCCGTGCGCAAGGGCATCACACTGCCCGAACCGGCAACGGGCGCATGAGGGAGGCCGACACGATGGACACTACAAGCACGATTACGCCCCTCATCAAAGGTGCGCCGTCTACCGCGTTTCACTCCCATCCCGGCTACAGGCGCATGTTCGCGCCCGACCGTCTGACCATTGGCATCTTTCTGCCGCTGCGCTTTTACGAGGGCGATATGCGCGTCCTGAGCGGACAGGCGGAACTGGTGGAAATCATCGACCGCCACGGCTTCGCCGCCGTGTGGGTGCGTGACGTGCCCTTGTTCGACCCCCGGTTTGGCGATGCCGGGCAGGTTTTCGATCCCTTCAGCTATCTGACATTTCTCGCCGCACGAACGAAGAACGTGGCACTGGCAACGGGCAGCGCCATTTTTTCGCTGCGCCATCCGATTGACCTGGCCAAGGCATCGGCAACCATCGACATATTGTCGGGCGGCCGCCTGGTGCTGGGCATCGCCTCAGGCGACCGGCCCATCGAGTTCCCTGCCTATGGACTGGAACACGGGGAGCGCGGCGAGCGGTTTGTGCAGGCTGTCGCCTACTTCCGCCGACTCATGCAGGCCGGCCGGCTGACAATAGATTTGCCCTTGGGGCGTTTTGAGAATGCGGAATTCCTGCCGCAGCCCGCTACGGGTTCGATTCCGCTGATCGTGACCGGCTCATCAGGCCAATCACTGGCCTGGATCGCCGAGCACGCCGATGGCTGGCTGACCTATCCCGATGCCACGAACACGCCCAAAGGGCCTCAGCGCCTCGCCCAAAAAATCCGTGCCTGGCGCGACCTCATTCCCGATGGCGGCTTTCGTCCGCACATGACAAATGAGTGGCTGGATTTGGTGGACGACCCCCACCATCCGCGCACGCCGCTGCAAGGCGGCTACGTTCTGCGCACCGGACGCCATGGCCTCATCGCCTTGCTGGAGGAATGGCAGGCGGCAGGTGTCAATCATGCTGCGCTGGGGATACAGTTCGCGCGGCGACCAGCGGCCGAGGTGATTCAGGAACTGGCCGAGGACGTGTTGCCGCATTTCCCCACACATCCAGGGCCGCCGACTATCACGGCCCCCTGGTGATGGTAAAAAAAACCCACCCCGGCCTAATGCCTCGGGTGGGTTTGCCGGCGGATTGCTTCGCGCTTATTTCTTTTCGCGATAGCTATCGTGGCAGGATTTACAACTGGAGCCTACGCCGCCAAACGCCGCGCGAACCTTGTCCAGGTCACCGGAGTCGGCAGCCACCTGCAGCTTGGCCAGATTGTCTTTCAGTGCATCGCGCTTTTGCTGAAAGCCCGCGGCGTCACTCCAGACCTCTGGGCGCGCCTCGCCACCCTCGGTACCCGGCCCAAAGCCCGCCCAGGGCAATTCGGCCAGGGTGTTGAGCAATTTCACATTGGCTTTGATTTGCTCGGCATCGTAGGGGGCCTGCCCCTTGATCACTGGCTGCATGCGGCCGAAATGTGAGGCCATCAGCGTCAAAGCGGCCTGGCGGTATTTGATAGCGTCAGCCGGCTTGGCAAACTGTGCCTGCGCCGGAGCGGACCACAGAGACACAGCGATCGTACAGGCCGCAGCGGCCAGCAAGGGGAATTGCTTCATAGGGGGATCTCCCGATAGGTGCGACGAGGTGCCGGACCAGCCGGCACACACGACTATACCTCTCGTGCGAGACCAGCGGCCAGCCCAATATAGGAACGCGGCGTCATGGCCAACAAACGCGCCTTGGCCTCGTCCGGCAAGGCCAGACCGCTGACGAATTCGCGCAAGGCGGATTCGGTAATGCCTTTACCGCGGGTCAGGGCCTTGAGTTGTTCGTACGGCTGCGGCAGGCCATAACGGCGCATGACGGTCTGCACGGGCTCGGCCAGGACCTCCCAGCAGGCGTCGATGTCGGCGTCGATGGCGGCCGTGTTGACCTCGAGCTTGCCCAGGCCACGCAGGCAGGAATCCCACGCCACCAGGCAGTAACCCAAGCCTACACCGAGGTTGCGCAGCACGGTCGAGTCGGTCAGGTCACGCTGCCAGCGCGACACGGGCAGTTTTTCCGATAGATGACGCAGCACGGCGTTGGCCAGGCCAAGGTTGCCCTCGGAATTCTCGAAATCGATGGGGTTGACCTTGTGCGGCATGGTGGACGAGCCGACCTCGCCTTCCTTGAGGCGCTGCTTGAAATAGCCCAGCGCCACATAGCCCCAGATATCGCGGTCCAGATCGAGCACGATGACGTTGGCACGGGCCACGGCGTCGAACAACGCGGCCATCCAGTCATGCGGTTCGATCTGAATAGTGTGACGGTTTTGTGTCAAACCCAGCCCGCCGAGCACACGCGCGCTGAAAGCGGGCCAGTCGATTTCGGGATAGGCCGACAGATGCGCGTTGTAGTTGCCCGTAGCGCCGTTGAGCTTGGCCAGCGGTTCGACCGCCTCGATAGCGGCGATCGCGCGTTGCAAGCGCGCAGCGACGTTGGCGAATTCCTTGCCCAGCGTGGTGGGGCTGGCGGGCTGGCCATGAGTACGCGACAGCAGGGGCTGGTCGGCATACTGGCGAGCCATGCCGCCCAGCGTGTCCGCGATCTGGCGCAAACGCGGCACTACGACCTCAGCGCGAGCGCGCGTCAACATCAGGGCGTGCGAGGTGTTGTTGATGTCCTCGGACGTGCAGGCAAAGTGGATGAACTCGGCCGCGCGCGCCAGCTCCTCATCGCCTGCGACCTTTTCTTTCAGCCAATACTCGACCGCTTTTACGTCATGGTTCGTGGTGCGCTCGATGTCCTTGATGCGAGCGGCGTCGGCCTCGGAAAAATCGCTGACCAACTGGGCCAGGCGCGTCCGTGCGCCCTGCGAAAAGCTCGGCAGCTCGGGCAGACCGGCATCCGACAACGCCACCAGCCAGGCAACCTCGACCTCGACGCGATGCGCCATGAAGCCGGCTTCGGACAACAAGCCCCGCAGCGCATCCCCGCGTGAGGCATAGCGGCCATCTAGCGGCGAAAGAGCATTGAGGTGACTGATTTGGTCGGCGATCTGCATGGCGTGAACGGATAAAAAAAGAGATAGGCAACCTGTAATTTTATCACCCAGGGCAGAGTCATCATGCGGTAAAAAGGTCACGCAGGGCGATCTTTGCATTTTTACGGGGTCTGCCCTGCTATACTTCGCCCGCTTTCCGACTTCGCCTGTGGCCCCCATGAAACTAATCGGTTCACTCACTAGCCCCTACGTTCGCAAAGTGCGAGTCGTCATGGCCGAGAAAAAGCTGGATTACCAGCTCGAACTCGAAAATGTCTGGTCACCCGACACGCAAATCCAAACCTACAACCCGCTAGGGAAAGTGCCCTGCCTCGTCATGGAAGACGGCGGCGCGCTGTTTGATTCGCGCGTGATCGTCGAGTACGTGGACACGCTCTCGCCTGTGGCGCGGCTGATTCCTCAATCCGGCCGCGACCGCGCGGCAGTGAAATGCTGGGAAGCCATCGCCGATGGCCTGCTGGATGCCGGCATCCTGATCGTCCGCGAAAACCAGCGCCCCGAGGCGCTGCGCAGCGCGGACTGGATCGAACGCCAATACGGCAAAATCGACGCCGCCCTGCACGCCATGGACGAAAGCCTGGGCGAGCAGCCTCACTGCATGGGCGTCAATTACAGCCTGGCGGATATCGCCGTGGGCTGCGCCCTCGGCTATCTGGACTTGCGGTTTTCTCATCTGAACTGGCGCGAGAGCCACGCCAACCTGGCACGCCATTACGAAAAACTCTCGGCACGCCAATCGTTTATCGATAGCGTCCCGCCGCCTCCTGCAGCCTGAAAAAGCCGAAAAAACGCCCCGAAGCCCGGATTTCGAGTCCGGCCTTCGGGGCGTTTTTCTTATAGCGTTCCGTCAACACCGCAGGGTGTGAACTACCTTTGCGGGAACGTGATTATCTGCGCGGGACGGTCTGGGATAAAACAGCCCGCGCGCCGCTCGCAGCTCAGTGACTGAAAGCCTGCACAGCCTTGAACAACATGTAGGCTGACAGGGCGAACAACAGGCAGGCAAAAACCCGCTTCAACGTGCTGACCGGCAGTTGGTGCGCCATACGGGCACCCGCTGGGGCCGTCAATACGCTGGTGGCCACCAGCGCCAGCAAACCGGGCCAGTAGATATAGCCCAGCATGCCCGGCTGCGAGATGCTCTGACCCAAGCCCGAGATGATATAGCCCGCACTATTGGCCAGCGCAATCGGAAAACCCAAGGCAGCCGACGTGGACACCGCCGCATGCAGGGCGACGTTACACCACACCATGAAAGGCACGGACAGAAAGCCGCCCCCTGCCCCCACCAGGCCGGATATGAAGCCTATTCCCACGCCCG
The DNA here is from genome assembly GCF_965139195.1 of Bordetella tumbae. Taxonomy (GTDB): domain Bacteria; phylum Pseudomonadota; class Gammaproteobacteria; order Burkholderiales; family Burkholderiaceae_B; genus Bordetella_A; species Bordetella_A tumbae. The sequence continues at coordinate 86,973 of NZ_CBCSJH010000015.1, forward strand.
CGGCAGAGGTGCCGACGATGCCAGGCATCTGACGCGAAGGCTTGGGCTTGGAGTTACGCAGCATGTTCCAGCCCGAGTAACTCACAAACAAGGCGAAAAACAGCGACAGCCAGGCCGTGCTGATCGCGGCAAATGCGGCACCGCCCGACAACAGGCCGCCCACGATGATACCGGGCGCCATGGCGAGGACGATCTTCCATTGGATGGTGCCCTTGCGCTGATGCGCCCGGACACTCGATAGCGAAGTGAACAGAATCGAGGTCATCGACGTGGCAATCGCGGCATGCACGATCAAGTCTGGTTGCATGCCATTCCAGGCAAACAACATCGTCAGGAACGGCACCAGCAACATTCCGCCGCCGATGCCCAGCAATCCTGCCGCAAACCCGGCAACCGCCCCCAACGCCAGCAAGCACACCACTAGCACGACATTGACATCCACTTCGACCTCCTCTTCGTTAACGACACACCTGAGACCATCGTGGCATATGCCATGACTCAGGTAACAACGCCGTCCCCTCCGGACGGCAGCTCAAATCATCTTGACGCGCTTGAGGCGCATCGCGGTATTACCCGAGGAAACGCATCGAACAATCCCCGCATCATGCAATCAGGGCGCGCGCAACACGCCCCTCTAAGACATTACGCCTCCGATGACGCGATGATCCCTCCACCCAGGCATACATCCCCGTCATACAACACGGCCGATTGCCCCGGCGTCACTGCCCATTGCGGTTGGCTGAACGACAACTCGAATGCGCTCAGATCCGCCGACACCACATGACTGGCCGCATCGGGCTGCCGATAGCGCGTTTTGGCGCCGTAATCCTTTGCCTCAGGCGGCCGGCCCGCGATCCAACTGGCGTCCAGCGCCTGCAACCGATCAGACAAGAGCCACGGGTGATCATGCCCCTGTACGACGTACAACACATTGCGCGCCAGGTCCTTGCGGGCGACATACCAGGCGTCTGCCGTACCGTCGTCGCGCTGGCTGCCCTTGACACCGCCTACGCCCAGGCCCTTGCGTTGGCCCAGGGTATAAAACGACAGGCCGTGGTGACGCCCGACTCGCTTGCCCTCTGGCGTCAGGATATCCCCCGGTTCGGTCGGCAAATAGCGATTCAAAAACTCGCGGAACGGCCGTTCACCGATAAAACAAATACCAGTGGAATCTTTCTTGGCCGCATTGTGCAAACCAATTTCGTGCGCAATGCGCCGGACCTCGGTTTTATGAATCTCGCCCAAGGGAAACAGCGTGCGCGACAGTTGCGCCTGATTCAGGCGATGCAGGAAATAGCTTTGGTCCTTGGTGCCATCCAGCGCCTTGAGCAACTGGTATTCGGGGCCGCTCTGACCCTCGACGGCACGCACCCGCGCGTAATGTCCAGTCGCAATGTGGTCGGCGCCCAGCGTCATGGCATGATCGAGGAACGCTTTGAATTTGATCTCGGCGTTACACAAGACGTCGGGATTTGGCGTACGCCCTGCGGAGTATTCACGCAAAAACTCGGCAAAGACGCGGTCTTTGTATTCGGCAGCGAAATTGACGTATTCGAAATCCACGCCGACCAGGTCGGCCACACTGGCTGCGTCCAGCAGATCCTGGCGGGTCGAGCAGTACTCGGAATCGTCGTCGTCTTCCCAGTTTTTCATGAACAGGCCGATGACCTCGTAACCCTGCTGCTTGAGCAGCCAAGCGGTTACCGAAGAGTCAACGCCGCCGGACATGCCGACGACGACGCGGCCTTTGCCGGAGGGAGAATGGGGAGTTAAAGACATGATGGCGGGATTTTATCGCGTCTTGCTGGATCCCCTTGTTTGTATTCCCATGCAGGTGGCAGGGTGTTTTTGTTTCAGTAACGGCCTCGGGCGGCCCCTGATGTTCATTGCCACTAAAAAAGCACCCGTAACTTGGAGACAACGTGAGCCGCGTGTTGGCGGGCAAATGCCATGCCGGCCCGTAGAGCCCGCCGAACCTGCCTTGTCAGGCGGGGGGCAGTCGGCTGGGCATGTCTGAGTGGAGCGCAGCGGAGCGAGTTTGCCCNNNNCCCCGCCGACTGCCCCCCGCCTGACAAGGCAGGTTCGGCGGGNNCNAC
>NZ_CBCSJH010000015.1:89073-121289 GCF_965139195.1 Bordetella tumbae
GGGCCGGCATGGCATTTGCCCGCCAACACGCGGCGCTTATAGAACCGAGCATTACGCATGCCACCATACCCTACACGCAAAGACGGGTTCACCCGCGCGCCATCAACCTCTCATCCACCACTTCAATCCAATGCCGCACCGGCACATCCGTCCCACTCTGCAGATGCGACACACACCCAATATTCGACGAAACAATCACCGACGGCTCCGCCTGTGAAATCGCCGCGAGCTTCCGATCCCGTAACGTCAACGCCATCTCCGGATTCAACACCGAATACGCCCCCGCCGACCCGCAGCACAGATGCGTATCCGCAAACGGCTGCAACTCAAAACCCAAGTCACGAAGCAGCCTTTCACTCAACGGACGCAACCCTTGCCAATGCTGCAAAGTACATGGGGGATGAAACGCCGCACGCCCACCCGGCGCCAACCGGGCACGCAGCACCTCAGCATGAGGCGCAACGATTTCCGCGACGTCCTTGACTAAAGAAACAATGCGTTCCGCACGACTGGCGTAATTAGCATCATGGCGTAGATGGTGCGCGTATTCCTTCACCATCGCGCCACAGCCAGACGCATTCATCACAATCGCCTCAACGTTGCCTGCTTCGATCAGGGGCCACCATGCATCGATATTGGCGCGCATCTGATCGAGTGCATCCGCTTGCGCATCGAGGTGAAAATTCACGGCGCCACAACATCCTGCGCCAGGAGCCAATCGTGCACCAATGCCGATCGCATCGAGCACTCGGATCGTGGCAGCGTCGATGGTCGGCATCATGGAGGGCTGCACACAGCCCGTCAGCATCAGCACCTGGCGCGTATGCTGCGCCACAGTTGGCAATGCCCCGGGATCACGACGCACGGGAACTTTGCGCTTGAGCGCGTCCGGCAACACATGACGCAGCGCCTGCCCCAAACGCATCGCAGGGCCGAACAACGACGAATTAATGCCTTTGCGCAACAACAGACGGCGCATACGATCAGACCAAGACCGGCTGACCTTCTGATCTACCAAGTGGCGACCGATATCAATCAAATGCCCATATTCCACGCCCGACGGGCACGTGGTTTCGCAGTTGCGGCATGTCAGGCAACGGTCCAGATGCTGTTGCGTGGCTTGCGTGGGCTCGGCGCCCTCCAGGACCTGCTTGATCAAATAAATACGCCCGCGCGGACTGTCGAGCTCGTCGCCCAACACCTGATAAGTCGGACACGTCGCCGTGCAAAACCCGCAGTGCACGCAACGACGCAGAATAGCGTCGGCTTCGCGGCCCTCGTTAGTGTCTCGCACCCAGGAAGCTAAATTGGTCTGCATACTGCGCTATAGCTCCAACACCATTCGGCCAGGATTGAATAATCCCGCAGGATCCAGCTCTTGTTTCAATCGCCGTGTAATGGCGGCGACACCGGACGATAGAGGATGAAAGACCCCATCGGCCGGAATCGCGCTGCCGGCAGATCGGAACAAGGTGGCATGCCCGCCCAACTGCTCTGCCCTCGCCCGGACCGCCTGCGCATCGAGGTTGCCGCTCAGCCAGCGCTGGCCACCGCCCCACTCTACCAAGGTCGGCACACCAAAGTCTTGCGCCGGTGTGGTCGGCGGCAATGCGACACGCCACAACGGTCGATCTTGTTTGAAAAACGGATGCACCTGTTCGCGCAAAGACGTCCACCACAGATGGGCTTGCTCAGCGTCCAACTCATCACCGCCTATGCTTGCCTTGGCGGCACGGATGGCAGGCGGCGCCCCGGACAGCCGCACGGTGACATAGCCTGCGGGGTTGGCGTTGCCGGCAGCGTTGGCCATACTCGCAGCGTCAGCGCCAATGGCCGCGTTGGCGCCATGATCCGCCTGTGCAGCGCCAGCGTCGTATCCATCAGCGGGACTCCAGCTCGTCGCCGAGATCGCCAATGGTTGGCTGCGCCATTGCGCAAAGTACGTCAGCGCCTCTTGCTGCGTCGCCTCGAATCGCAGGCTGCATTCTTCGAAGGGTTTGGGCAGGACCTTGAGAGAAACGTCGATGATCGCCCCAAAGATGCCCAACGATCCCGCGAGCAGGCGCGATACGTCGTAGCCCGCCACGTTTTTCATGACCTCTCCGCCAAATGACAAGAGACGGCCCTGCGAATCCAGTAGGCGCGCGCCCAGCACAAAGTCGCGCACGCTGCCTGCGGTCATGCGGCGCGGCCCGGCCAAGCCGGCCGCCACGCATCCGCCGACCGTAGCCGAAGCGCTGAAATGTGGCGGCTCGAACGCCAGCATCTGGCCTTGTTCGGCCAGTTCGGCCTCGAGCATGGCCAGCGGCGTGCCTGCACGCACCGTCACGACGAGCTCAGAGGGCTGATAATTGATGATGCCGTTGTAGGCGGTCATATCCAACAGGCAGTGCCCGTCTTGCGGTGTCACCGGACGGTGGTTGCCGTAAAACGATTTGCTGCCGCCGCCACGGACGAATAACGGCTTGTGACCGGCGTGCGCGGTCATGACCTGATCACACAGCTCCGACAGAACGAATTCCATACTCGACGAGCCTAAAAACGCGAGAGATCAGGAAAGCGCAGCTCCCCGCCATGCACATGCATCTTGCCGTATTCGGCGCAGCGTGCGAGGGTCGGAATGACTTTTTCAGGGTTTAACAGACCGGGCGGATCAAACGCCCGCTTGACAGCCAGGAATGCCTCCAGCTCATCACGCGAAAATTGCACGCACATTTGATTTATCTTCTCCATACCCACCCCGTGTTCCCCAGTCAGGGTGCCTCCTACTTGCACGCACAATTCGAGAATTGCCGCGCCAAATTTTTCTGCCCGCTCGACCTCGTCAGGCTTATTTGAATCAAACAAGATCAGCGGATGCAGATTGCCGTCGCCCGCATGAAAGACATTCGCGCAGCGCAGCTCGAACTCGTCCTCCATCTGCTCGATCGCACCCAGCACACGCGCCAGATGACGGCGAGGGATCGTGCCGTCCATGCAATAGTAGTCAGGCGAAATACGCCCTGCTGCAGGAAAGGCATTCTTGCGTCCGGCCCAGAACAACAAACGCTCGGCCTCATCGCGCGAGACTTGCAAACGCGTCGCGCCGGCCTGGCCAAAGATGGCCTCCATGCGCTCGACCTCATGCGCGACCTCTTCGACCGTGCCGTCGGACTCGCACAGCAGAATGGCTTGGGCCGCCATGTCATAGCCGGCTTTCACAAAAGGCTCGACCATTTGCACGGCGCGGCGGTCCATCATTTCCAGGCCAGCAGGGATGATGCCAGCCGCAATCACGTCGGTCACGGCCTGCCCGGCGGTCTCGACACTGGAAAAACTGGCCATGACCACCTGGGCGCACGCGGGTTTCGGAATGAGTTTAACGGTGATTTCCGTCACCACACCCAGCATGCCTTCGGAACCGATGAACAAGGCCAATAGATCCAGACCCGGCGCATCTGGCGCCTCGGATCCCAACTCGACCACCTCACCGTCTACGGTGACTACACGCACTCGCAATACATTGTGAACCGTGAGACCGTACTTCAGGCAGTGCACGCCGCCGGAGTTTTCCGCCACATTGCCACCGATGGAACAGGCGATCTGGCTGGAGGGGTCAGGTGCGTAATACAGGCCGTGGGGCGCCGCAGCCTCGGATATCGCCAGGTTGCGTACACCAGGCTCGACCACCGCCGTGGCACTGACGGGATCGACTCGCCGGATACGGTTGAATTTCGCCAACCCCAGCAGCACACCTTGTGCGTGCGGCATGGCGCCGCCCGATAGACCTGTTCCTGCGCCTCGGGCCACGATAGGAACACTCAACCGTTTGCAGACTCGCATGACGGCGATGACTTGCTCTTCGGTCTCGGGCAACACCACGATAGGCGGCAAGGCCCGATAGAGGGACAAGCCATCGCATTCGTAAGGACGAGTGTCCTCCTCGCGATGCAGGATGCAATGCGTGGGCAAGACACTGTGCAGCGCATCCAGAACCGGACTCGCGGAAAACGATTGCTCGGTGTGACGCAAATTGGGCTCAACCAATGAGTTCATTTCTAAACAATAGCGTGTCGCTATCAATCGTGGCAGAGCGGATTTACCCGCATCCGCCACATCATCCTTGTCCAGACCGGCAGTTCAGCGAACCGCGGCGTCGCGTCTTACCAGTTGATGATTTTGCCGGGATTGAGGATGTTATTGGGATCGAAGGCGTGTTTCAGGCTACGCATCAGCGCCAGGGCGTCTTCGCCATGCTCTTCTGCCATGAATTGCATCTTGTGCAGACCGATTCCATGCTCGCCGGTGCACGTGCCATCGGCTGCAATCGCACGCCTGACCAAATTGTGATTAATCGTTTCCGACTCGCGCCATTGCGCCTCGTTGTCGGGATCCAGCAACATCAGCACGTGAAAATTACCGTCTCCGACGTGGCCGACGATCGTGTAAGGAAAGCTGGCACGATCCAGTTCCTCGACTGTCTCGCGCACGCAATCCGCCAAACGCGAAATAGGCACGCACACATCGGTCGTGCTCGCACGGCATCCCGGCCGCAGCTGCAGGCCGGCAAAATAAGCAGCGTGCCGTGCCGCCCACAGTCGGCTGCGGTCCTCGGGACGCTCGGCCCATTCGAAATCCATGCCGCCATGATCGGCCGTAATGCCTTGCACGATCTCGGCTTGCTCTTGTACACCCGCCGGGCTGCCGTGGAACTCGAACACCAGCAACGGTGTCTCGCGCAACGTCAGTTTGCTGTGCAGATTGACCGAACGCACGGCGGCCTCGTCCATGAACTCGACACGTGCCACCGGCACACCCATCTGGATGATTTCGATCACGCTTTGCACCGCGTCGTTCAACGACGGGAAATTGCAGATCGCGGCGGACACCGCCTCGGGCTGCGGATACAGGCGCACCGTGACTTCGGTAATGATGCCCAGTGTTCCCTCGCTGCCGACAAAGACGCGGGTCAGATCGTAGCCCGCCGACGATTTGCGGGCGCGGCTCGCGGTGCGCACGATACGGCCATCGGCCGTCACCACTGTCAACGACACCACGTTTTCGCGCATCGTGCCGTAACGCACCGCATTCGTACCCGAGGCTCGCGTAGCCGCCATCCCGCCCAGGCTGGCATCTGCGCCCGGATCGATCGGGAAAAACAAACCGGTATCGCGGATCTCTTCGTTCAGTTGCTTGCGCGTCACGCCGGCCTGCACCGTCGCGGTCAAGTCTTCGGCATTGACCACCAGCAACTGATTCATCTGCGACAGATCAAGACTGATACCGCCCTGGATCGCCAGCAAATGCCCTTCGATCGACGATCCTGCACCGTAGGGAATCAGCGGCACGCGGTGTTCGTTGCACAAGCGCGCCACTGCAGCGACCTCTTCAGTACTTTGCGCAAAGACCACCGCATCGGGCAGCATGGGCGGATACGGTGACTCATCGCGGCCGTGATGCTCGCGCACGGCCTCGGCGACAGACAGGCGATCCGCAAACCGCTCACGCAGCGCATCCAGACAGGCGGCGGGAACAGGTCGGCGCAAAGATTCAGTATGGGCAGGAGCGTTCATGGCAGGCAAACGGCGTAGAAAGTAAAAAAACCTATTCTACGCCCTGCGCAGCCTCACTTCCCCACAACAGCCGCGGCCAGCCGCCGGGCTTTCACCGCCCCAGCGAGCCGCTCCAATACCGCCACCGAAGCATCCCAATCGATGCAACCGTCGGTGATACTCTGGCCGTACACCAGCGGTTCGCCGGGCACCATATCCTGGCGGCCTGCGACCAGATGGCTTTCGATCATCAAGCCGACAATACGCGTATCGCCTGCTTCGAGCTGCCGCGCGACATCATCCACGACCAAGGGTTGGTTTTCCGGTTTTTTGCTGCTGTTGGCATGGCTGGCATCGATCATCACGCGCTGCGCTAGACCGGATTTCGCCATATCCTCGCAGGCTGCCGAGACACTGGCTGCATCGTAATTAGGCGCCTTGCCGCCGCGCAGGATAACGTGGCAGTCCTCGTTGCCGGCCGTCGAGACGATGGCCGAATGCCCGCCTTTGGTCACCGACAGGAAATGGTGAGGCTGCGAGGCAGCCTTGATCGCGTCCACGGCGATCTTCACATTGCCGTCTGTGCCGTTCTTGAAGCCGACCGGACACGACAGGCCGGAAGCCAGCTCTCGGTGAACTTGGCTTTCGGTCGTGCGCGCCCCGATGGCGCCCCAGGACACCAGGTCGGCGATGTACTGCGGCGTGATCATATCCAGAAACTCGCAGCCGGCCGGCAGGCCTTGGCTATTGATGTCCAGCAACAACTCACGGGCCACGCGAATACCGCGATTGATATCGAAACTGCCGTCCAGCCCCGGGTCGTTGATCAAGCCTTTCCAGCCCACCGTCGTGCGTGGTTTCTCGAAATACACACGCATCACGATTTCCAGCTCGCCACGCAAGCGATCGCGCACGGGCTTCAGGCGCTGAGCGTATTCGAGTGCAGCCTTGGTGTCGTGGATCGAACACGGGCCGATGACCACGATCAGACGGTCATCCATGCCATGCAGAATGCGATGCATCGCCTGGCGCGCGGCGAATACCGTTTCGGAGGCCTGCTGGGTGCAGGAAAACTCGCGCATGACGTGCGAGGGCGGATTCAGTTCTTTGATTTCGCGGATGCGAAGATCGTCGGTATTGTGTGACACGAGAGACTCCTGGGTGACCCACCAGGCTGGCGGCAAAAAAAACCGCCAGCGACGCTGGCGGTTTTTTAGGGAATTTTGTGCGGACTTTAGTCCAAGTGCGTCCCTTCCTCCGCCAGCGGCTTCAGAAAACCATAAAAATAAAAGTAAAAGGCGGGGGACGCGAATTTCATAGGCAGAAACTCTAGCACAAGAACGAAAAAACGTCCATTCGTGATGGCCATTCCATGGGGGTCAATCAGTAATTAATAAAAAAACAACATACTGTGACGAAATATAGTCTTTTATGTATTATCGGTGACATGGAGTATCCATATGAAATTTTGCCTAACTCATTCGCCGCTTTGCTCCCGCGCCCCATACAGCTGCAACTGTTAAATCATTTTGATCTATTTGTTGATCGCGAGAGCCGAGCCAGTCAACTGACCTACGATAAGCCACGCTTATTGCTGGCGATCCTTGCATTAGCCAACGGCGAAGCCCTCTCCCGCAATCGCCTGGCGCACATGCTGTGGCCCAATCTGTCAGAGTCACAAGGCAAGACCCGTTTTCGGCATGCATTACATGTATTGCGTCAGGCGCTGGGATCGCACCATACCGTGCTTCAGAGCCAAGATGATCGCTTGGCTATCGCGCCGGAGTCCCTCCAGGTCGATGTGATCACGTTGCTTGCTGATGGCCCAAGCGCCATGACTGATGAAATGTGCCTGACACTGTACCGGGGCACATTGCTAGAAGACCTATGCTCCCGCATGGACGGCCCGCTGGACGAGTGGTTCCAACATTGGAATCAGCGCCTGAACACCCGAATGGCCCAATGCAGGCAAAGGCTGGTTTCGATGTGGACGGCCGAGGGTCGTGTGCAGCATGCGTTGACGCAAGCGCGTCAATGGATTCAACGATGGCCCGGCGAAGATAGCTGTCACCAGTTGCTGATTGACCTGCTGGTGCGCGATAAGCGCTACACCGAGGCGCGCCAGGCCTACGATCAATACGCGGCCATGCTGCGCCTGCGCGCCGATACACAACCCGACGAGCACACGCAGGCACTGATTGCCAAGCTGCCTCCGCCGACGTCCCTGTCGTTGACGCCGAACACCGAGGGCCGACAGCATCATTATCGGCCACTGGCGGTGCTGACCGTGACGTTGCGCTGCCTCGTGGAAAATGCGGCGAGTCTGCTGCAGACGGATGCCTTGACGTGGCTTCACCGGGTCGACCTCGCCGTTCGGCGCAACGCCCAGTTGTACGGGGGATGGGTGGCACCAGCCGGGGCCAATCAGTTCATCATTTATTTTGGATTTCCCAACCGGTCGGAACGGCCGGTGCTGCGCGCTGTCGCACTGGCTCGCACTTTGCGTGAGCTGCCATTGCCCCGAGTATTGTCGATGCACATGGGCGTGCACGCGGACATCGGCCTATGCGACGACAGTCAACCCGACTATGGCAATCTGCTCGCGCAAACGGCGCTGACGCTGGCCATGCATGGGAACTGGAGCGAAATCCTGCTCACAGCTCAAGCCCACGCACGCATGATGGAATACGACGTCCTGGAGACACGGCGCAATGGCAAGATGGTGCGCCTGCTAGGGAATACTTCCGCGCCAGAATTGCAAAAAGCGGTCGGGCGCGCGACCGAACTGAATATGCTATTGCAGACGCTGCGCCGCTGCGATATCGAGGCTCGCAACGAGACCATGTCGATCATCGGCGTCCCGGGCGCCGGCAAATCGCTGCTGGCGAGCAATCTCGCCTGGCACGCGAGCCAGATGGATACCGATGTGGTGTGGCTGCAATGTTTACAGGACCAGCAAACCAACGCTTTGCACCCCCTTCGCCTATGGCTCATGAGTCGGCTACCCGCCTCGTTGGATCCTGTCACTGACGAGATGCTGAGCACGGCGCTCGGCCTGCCGATTGCCATGTGTACGCCACTGGCAAATCTGTTTCGCCTGGACACGCCGGCACACAGGACAAACATCCGGCCAGAAACGCTGGAAATTGCCAGCCGCGCGATCATGAGTCCCTGGCGTCCAGATCGTCCATTACTCATCGTGTTCGAAGACATCCAATGGGCAGACGCCGTGACAAAAGAATGGCTAGCGCTAATGGCCAATATTTCACTCGGGCGCTCCTCAATGTTATTGACGACGCGGCGCGGCACATTGACCTCGCCGCGCATCGCGTCCGACTTGCCGCTCGATCCATTGGATGAGAAGGCTTACCTCGACATCGCGTCGCAGCGTGCTCGCAAACTGAAGCTGGACAAATCCACCCTGGCAGATATTGCCAGGCTGGGGGGTGGTGACCCTTCGCACCTGACCGCCTTGATGACCGATATTGCGATCAAAGTTCCTCAAGAAACACCAGGCAGCTCGAAGCTGCCCGCTCTCTCGCACGAAAGAGCCTGGATAAAGTCCGGCGTAGCCGGCGCTCAATACCAGCCCGTCAGTTTGACGGACAGGCTGTACGTGCAACTCCCGTTGTTGGATGCGGGCACGCGCAAGCTGGCGTATCTGTGCGCTCTATTCGACGCCCCGCTATCGACCGTGGATGCGACGAGCATCATGCTCTGCAGCGAGCAGACGCTGCATCAACGGCTAAAGGTATTGCAGTCGTCGGGCATCGTATCGGCGCATGCGAACCATACGTGGTCTTGTCCCGTGTTGGTGGCTCATATCATTCGCGGCCAGCTAAGCCCGGCAGAGTATGAACAACTGAACCAGGAAATCGCTCAGTATTTGTTGAATACCGAGCTACCACCTGCACGCATCGCGCATTTTCTGGAACAGATCAAGGATGCTCGCGCGCCGATATCGTGGAAAAACGCCGCGACGACCGCGCTCAGGGCAGGCCAACTGCATGAAGCAGACGCGCTGATTTCCAAAGCCCTGAGCTGCAACGAACTGATCCCCTCGGATGCAGAGCGCGATCAGTTCGTGTTCGAATGCCAGATGCTCAAAAGCACGACATCGAGCGCGCTGTCCGGCCCAGCACACCCCGAGACGGCGGCGTCTTATCTCTCTACGACGACGCCTGCCTCATCGGGAGACCTCGGTGCCATGATTGTGGCGCTGTGGGGCCAGTGGATGCTGGCGCAAAACTCTGGCAATCATTCAGAAGCATTGCGTCTGGCGCAGCAGTTGACGCACGCCGCCAACACCGTCCAGGATCTGAACATTCAGGGATGGGCCGTGTACGCCCTCGCGCAATATTATTTGTGGCGAGGATCGGGGCGCGAGGCTCAATCCTTGCTCAGCCACGCGGAAACCATGCTCGCGAACGCACCGACACCGGCGATGTCGCCGTTCGGCGCGAATGCCCAGGCGCTGGTCCCTGCCTCATTGGCCTTGGCTTATGGACTACAGGGCAAGTACCCGCTCGCCTTTGCCGCCATCGAACGCGCAATACAGCTGAGCGCTACCGGGGATTCGGCCTGGATATCGGTGCTCTGCCGACTATCCTGCGCGCGCATCCATTATCTGAAAGGTGAACTGGATCTCGCCCGCCAACAAAGCCAATATATCGTCCAGCATACAACCGGGATCGACACCCTCACGCCCTGGCAAGCCATCGCCATCGGCTATGCCATGTTGCCTGAGGTATTGACGCGCCAAGATCCTCAGGCGCTTGCAGCCATGGAGGCTGCCTTGCCCGCGATCCGGCAGGGCATGCCCGTGTCCGTGGATGGCCATCTGTGCCTGCTGGCTCGGGCATATATCGCGATGAGCGATATCCCGCGCGCCATGACGCTGCTGGACGAGGCTCACACGTTGGGGCACGCTCATGATTCAATCAGCCTGAGGTCCGAGATCCACTGCCTGCGAGGCGATGCCTGGCACCGTCTCGGCGATCTCGAACGGGCACGGGCTAGCTGGCAACACGCTTATGACGAGGCCAAGACCATGGCGTTGGTGCCCTATGAGCAATGGGCGAACACTCGGTTGCTTGCACTAGATGCGGACACCCAGGACCAGTGCGCCCGACCACGGCGTGCGATGGCTCGCTGAGCACAGTCCCGGCGCATTCGTCATTCGAAGCGCCCGGGAATACCGCGTTTAACAACGGTTTAATTCCACGGCAATAACCTGCCATTCCTCTCCAGACGATTAAACGGCTGGCCACCGACTGACCCATACAGTGCCTGCACTGTATGGGTCAGTCGGTTCGGCTTACGAGAGGATAAAAATCATGAAGCTCCAAGCAGTATCCGCGCTATCACTGTTGATCGGTACTTTTGCATCAACGACGGCGTGGTCTCAAGAGGTCAAAAATATCCTGGATCACAATGGGGTTCCGATATTTCAAACCAGAATTTTTGGTGTCAACGATGGCTATTACACGCTGGACGACTGGGGAGAAGCCACTGTATCGACCTGGAACATGGACGATACGAAAAAAAGTCGCGTCTTGTCAGCTGTCGCTTATTGGGCCGAACTCATACAAGCCGTACCCGGCCAGAATCCCGCGATCATCAATATTGGCACCTACGATGGAGCGGGAGCGTCCGCGCTAAGTTATCTGGCATCCTACGAGGCAGGCGCTGGAACCAATGTTCATGCCGCCATTAACAATCAAACCTCCGGCCCCCTGGATTTCGGTGCACACGGCTATATCAATGTAGGCACCATGAACTGGGCCGGCGGACCCTATACGCCCTCTCAAATTGTGTTGACCCCGAAGGTCAACATGACCTCGGTCGTGATCCATGAAGTCGCTCACGCCATGGGCATTGGTTCAGCGCTAGGATACGGTGACGACCCCGTGGACCCAGAAAGTGGCAGGTTATTAATCGTCATGCCTGAGGAGCTGTCTGCATGGGAAGAGCATCTCTACGACGACAATAACCAAAAGGCCCGGGCGGGGCAGATTGTCTACTGCGAATCATGCGTGAATTACACCGAAACGCCGGATGGCAGGCCGCTGACGCCAGAAGACATTTTCGACGCCAGAAACGATAAGGCTTATTTCGCGGGAAAACACGTCAATGAGGTTCTGGCCGGGGCATTGCCTGGTGTGCCGCTGACGTTGTACAGACAGAACAGCCTGGTGTTGGACACACCCGCTTGGTCTCATCTCGAGTTCAAAAACAGCCTGATGAGCCATCAACGATATCGCAATTACACCAACTTGATGGAAGCCGAAGTCGCTGTCCTTCAGGATATCGGTTATCAGATAGATCGCAGGAATTTCTGGGGATTTTCTGTCTATGGCGATAATCAGACGTTGACGAACGACCATCCATTTTTCGCACGCAATGAGAGCGGGACAGATTATGTGCCCGGCACCTACAACACGGCGACGCAGGGGCTGGGCCTGCATGTCTACGGCAGCAACAACACCATCGTACAACGCGCAGATTTACTATCCTCGGGCGCGGGAGGCGGCGGTATTCGCGTGGATGGACAGGGAAACCATCTGACCGTCCTGCCCGGTACCCGGGTTCACGCCAATGGCGCTTATGGGCGCGGGGTCATGTTTGCGTATGGCAAGGATCACACATTGACGCAGCGCGGTGATATCGAAGCACTAGGAGAGCACGGAATCGCCGCGAGCTTCGATTTCGGCCATAACGCGGTCGGCGACGATATTGAATCTCGGGGTTCGTATATCACAACAGTAACCGGTCAGGATGCGCCGCTGCTCGATGAGTTGAACGGTCCGCTGGTCACGCGTGTTGATCTGACAGGACGGCTGGCGGGCACGTATGCGTCGATCTATATGGCGGACAACTCCTATGTGGGTGACATCAACGTCATGGGCCAGGCGCAAATCACCGGCGACATCATCTCGGCATACAACCAGACCGATGAAGATCATAACCAGCGCATCACCCGCCTGACGTTCGGATACAAGCCGGACACCGGCGGGCATTCGACCGGCATTGCCGATGCGGACTTTTCTCTCGCCTACGACGGCAATATCGTTGGTATCAATAACTTGTCCCTGCAACTGATCGGCGGCGTCACGCAGTTGAGCGGCAATCACGAGCTCTATGCGGTCAATGTGGCACAAGGTGCCAGTTTGACCGGTTCTGGGCGTTATCAGATCAATCACGACGGCGCCTTTATCAACGAAGGCAAGGTCATGCCGCTGGGTCCCGGCAAGCCCATGATCGTTGATGGATCTTATGTACAAAAAGCATCTGGCGAATTGCAACTCGCGTTCAATGACAAGAGCGAGATCAGCAATCTGGTCGTCAACGGAAGCGCCGATATTAACGGTACGCTCAGTTTCACTGCGGACCGCGGATATTATGCCAATGGGTTCAATGTGACATCGAACCAATGGCTGCAGGCTGATACCGTCACAGGATCGTTTGCCACGCTCACCACGGATCTGCAGTCCCCTACCTTGACCGCCGCAGCGACAGAGGTCAGTCAGAATACTTATGAGGTGACGCTTTCGCGTGCTGGAGATGCATATTCGAAGTACGGCGAGACCGCGAATACCCGCGCGGTGGGTGCAGCCCTCTATTCCGCCGCAAACCAGACGCAACCGAAAATTCAAGCGCTCTTGACGACATTGGACTTTTCCGCACCGGACGGCTCGGCAATTCAATCCGCCTTGCCTCGTTTGACGGGCGATAGCCATCCGTCTTTACTCACGGCCCTGGCCACTCAGTCGAGCCTGACACAATCCGCGCTCATTGAGCGTGGGATGGAGCACCCTGCGACCGACGGCGTCGACCTATGGGGTAGATATCTCGCCTTGCGCTCGCATACCGACAGCGACGGTAATGCTGCCGGGGTCGACAACTCGTATCAAGGCATGCTCTTTGGTGGCGATACCGCCGTTGGCCAGCATTCTCGTCTGGGACTAGCACTGGGATTCGGGGCATCATCGATGGACAGCAGAGGTCGCGACGACAGCGCCCGCGTCGACAACTACACCTTCGCTGCCTATGGCAACACCGATATCGATCGCGTCGCGTTGCGCTACGGAGCGTCATACAGCCTGCATCATATCGACAGTCGCCGGCAAACCCTGGACGGACTGCCGCGCAGCCGCGCCTCTTACAACGGCCGCACTGCTCAAGCCTATCTGGAAGCAGGACTGCCTCAACCGCTCGGTACCGTCACGCTCGAACCCTTTGTCGGCCTGGCCTACGCTTCGGTACATACCGATGCATTCAGCGAATCGGGCGATATCGGATTGGATGGCAAGTCCGCTCATCTGAATGTGGGATTCACCACGCTCGGGCTGCGCGCGGATGCAAACTGGACATTCTCCGGGCAGCGTGAATTAAGTCTGGAGGGCAAAGCCGGCTGGCGTCATACGTTGGGGTCGCGTACGCCCGATACCCGACTCAGTTTTCAAGACGAAGCCTCGTTTACCGTCGCTGGCGTTCCGCTGGCTCGCGACACCCTGCTCTTGCAAACCGCTCTCACCTGGCGCGAAACGCAAAACGTGGCGTTCGGGCTAGCCTATCAGGGTGAATTCGGAAAGAACTACGGCAACCAGGGGTTGTCAGTTCAGGCTAGCTGGCGGTTCTGATTTGTCGTAACGCGACGCCTGCCATCGTGCAGGCATAGAAAAAGGCCCAATACCGCAACACGGTATTGGGCCTTTTTTTATCGCTTTAGAACCGCATTCCCAACTGCAGTTGGGCAGAGCGATCGTTATACCGGTCACCCAGACGCTGACGCCACTCCGCGCGCAGAACCATACCTTCGCGAGTTTCGATATCCATCCCCAGGCGGTATTCGGCGAATACCGATGGCAACTCTTGCGTCAGATGAAAACGATCACCACTGTTGTCGATCTTTAAACGCGCGCTGGTGTTCCAATCATTGCCAGGCATCCAGTTCACGCCCAAGCCGACATAAGGCCGCAACGCGAGGTCGTTCTTTTCGAAGCGGCCGCCGAACTCGACAGAGGGGCTGATCATCGCGCGCACGTCGCTGTGGCCATCGAATGCCAAGTTGAACGCGCCACCGCCTTTTTCCGAATAGGACGGCACACGTTGATAGATCAGATCCACATCCATCGTCGGTTTTATATACATGTCCGCCATTTGATGAACATAGGATGCTTGCAAGCGCAACGCCGCAAAACTCGTATTCCAATCGGCGTATGGGCGCTCGATGCCATTGATGGTAGAAACGGCGCGATGCGTGTCATAGGAACCGTACCCCGCACTCAAGGCGCCAGCGTATGACCAGGGACCGTTGATCTTGCGCAGGAAAGCCACACCGCTGGTGCTATGCCCAGATGTCCTCAGCGGGGTGCTGGTGGCCTTGCCGTTCGCGGTCTCATAGGATACGCCTCCGCCGGCGAACCAACCGTTACCCAGGAACTGCTGCCCGCCCACCATGTAGCGTACCGAGTTGTAGTCAAAGCCCGAATCATCAGGCCCGGCTCGGCGATCCAGCCAATTGCCCTGAATGTCTCCCCACAAGCATGATCGCTCCTCTGTCGTGCCGATCGCCATTGCCGCATCGGGACAGTTCATCGTGCGGTTCAGAAACATGCGATGAGCCAGCGGCATGATGGCGGCAGGCGCTTGGATGGCATCGTTGGCGATCTCCTCTAAGACATCTGCATAGGCTTGCGGATCGTCGGCTTGCGCGACGGTATCAAAAACGCTGGCGTAGGCTTGCCCAGGATGGTTCGACGCTGCGCTGACGGCCGAGGCACTGTCGGCTTGCGTCGTCACAACAGAAGACGCGCTTGCCCGGGCAACAGGAGCCAAGTCCGCGCCACGCATCAGGCGAGTTGTATTTTCCTCGGCAGGAGCATCATCCGCACTGAGCGCCTGCGTCATCACGCTTCTGGCACCTTGGTTTGCAGCAACCCGCGTTTTAATCCCATCCCATTTGCGGCCGAGATACTCAGCGACCTCGGATTCCTCGTCGGAGAGCAGGTGATTATGCCGCGTGAAGTCCGCGTTGATCCCCACCGACAGGTTATTACCCTCTCGCACAATCGGATAATCGAACACCGCATTGCCTTGTGAATAAAAACCTTGTGCCAGCGTCAGCCCAGACTGTGCCTGAAGCACGTTGACGACTTGGCCCGGCAGATGGTTGCGGCCCTCGACAGCGAGCTTACCGTCCAAGTAGGCGGAGCCCGTCGTCGTCAGCACATCCCCTGTGCCAAGCTGGAAATCGACCTTGGGCTCATAGCTGCCCGAGCTTTCCTGGCGATAGTTGCCCTTTAGCAGAGTGGCCGCCATGGCGTTGCCGCTACCGATGGCCAGTATGCCTCTGTTGGTAAATTGGCCCGGTGTGGTCGTGTGGAGATCTCCGGCCGTCAAAGCGATAAGCTCACCCGCCTGCAAGGTGCCGAGATTATTCAGCACGCCCGGAACGTTTTGTTCCAACAGGATAGAGCCTTGCAATGTGCCGCGGTTTTCCACGGTGGTGCTCGCATCGCCTGTCAGTGCGCGAATCGCGATACCGGACGCAGCAGACACCGACGCGCCCTCGCGGATATCGACACGGTTGTCTTTGCCGCCAGCGAGTTCGAGCGCAGCGGCATTGCCCGACCCGCCTAGCACAGTGCCACCATCCCGCACATCGATGGTTATCGCGCCGGCTGTCGCTCCACGACTCTGGGCAAAAATGCCGGAGGCATCATCACCGGATGCTTGAACGGAACCATCGACCACGACAGCAACCGGACCACCGCTGCCCTGCCCGGCGACCGTTCCCTGGCCGGCAACGCCATCAACCCAGCCTCCGCCCCCTCCGATGCTTTGCGCAAAAACAGCAGGCGCATTCTCGCCTGTCGTGTGCACCGCCCCCTGCACTCGCACCGTCACGGCGCCGCCATTGCCTGTCCCGGCCTTGGACTGACTGATGGTTCCCGCTGCGGGCGCCGTGTTTACGCCGGACCATGCGTATCCCCCGCCGCCGCCTATGCTCTGCGCCAGGATGCCATAAGCACCGGCGCCCCGCGTTGTCACCCGCCCTTTGTCATCTATCGTGATATCGACCTGGCCGCCATTACCGTTTGCCGTAGCAGCCGTGTTGAATTGCGTGACCACATTGCCAGCCCCTATCAGCCTGGACGCGCCCCCGCCCCCACCTATGCTTTGTGCCAGGATGCCATGCGCCGCTTTGCCTTGCGTATCGATGGCGCCGTTTTGTATCAGGCTGACCACGCCACCGTCGCCTTTGCCGCCACCCAGATTGACCGTCGCGGTCTGGATGCCTTGCGGATAAACCGAATAGGACAACCCACCACCGCCACCTATGCTTTGCATCACCATGCCAATGCCGCCATCGCCGAGCGTCACGATGCGGGAACCGGCGCTGTTCTCTGCGTTGACCACACCACCGTTGCCACCCGTGCCTGACGCGCCGTTCAGGGAGATCAACGCCGCATCGATACGAACCTTTTGTTCCGATGGCGACTCGGAAACGCCTACCGCCACGCCTCCCGCGACGCCGCCACCCCCACCGATACTTTGCAGGCGCACCCCATCGCCCAGCAGGCCGCTGGCTTGCACGATGCCTGTATCGTTTTGCATCCACGTCACGGCGCCGCCGTTGCCGCCCGAGCCACCTTTGCCACCGACCGCCATCGATACCTGCACCGTGCTAGTAGGCGCGATCGTGGAAGTCTCGTAGGACGAGGACGCCATCCCCCCCATGCCGCCGCCGCCCCCTATACTTTGCAGCAAAGCGCCGGCATGGATGGCCCCATCGGCGAGCAACGTGCCGCTGTTATCGACCCGAACCCGTTCGCCGTTACCTCCTGCGCCGCCTCGGCCACCGACCGCCAACGTAAATGCACCGCCTTGCGTAGGCGCGTTGCCGGAAATAATGTCGGCCATGCCGTCTACGCTGAGGCCCGCATTGACTGTTCCAGCGAGGCCACCACCACCGCCTATGCTTTGCGCAACCAGCACGTCGCCGTTCTTTGTCGAGATTTCACCGGTCTGAGTGACCTCGACGCTTCCGCCTTGGCCCGCGTTGCCGCCGGATCCACCAATAGCGATATTGACACCGATCTTGCCGGCCGATTGCCCGGCCTCGCTACTCGATGCATTGCCGCCACCGCCGCCGATACTTTGCGCCAGCAATCCAATGCTATCCCGACCCAACGTCTGAATCACGCCATTCTGACTGACTTTCACGGCGCCGCCGTTTCCGCCTGAGCCCGCTTTGGCGCCCAGATTCAATGACAATGACAAATCACCGCCTGGCGCAGAGGACGAGCTGGATCCGCTTCGCCCCCCACCGCCACCTATACTCTGAGCCACCAACCCGTTGCTTTGCCGGCCATGGGTGGTGATACCGCCGTCTTGCGTCACCGTCACGGCATTGCCCGAGCCACCACTTCCGCCAGCACCGCCGAGCGCAATCGTCAAGCTGCCGCTGTATCCCTCGTATTCGTAGCCGCCTCCACCAGGGATGGGCATGGGTTCAGGCCAGGGAGGCATATTTTTATCGCCTAGCGAGCTGCCAATGCCGCCACCGCCTCCTATGCTTTGCGCAACGATACCGTCGCTGGCGATGCCACGAGTTTCTATCGTGGCCTGGCCAAGCTGCGTCACCGTGACACGCCCTCCCTCGCCACCGTCACCTCCCTTGCGCCCTAACACAAGCGCAAGATTGACCGTGTCGGCACGCGTATCGCCGTGCGTCAGGCCCCCATTGCCACCACCGCCACCTATGCTTTGTGCCGCAACGCCGATGGCGGCATTGCTAGCGGTCTCGATGCGGCCCTGTTGCTTGACCGTCACCGTGTCGCCGTTCCCCCCTGTTCCTCCCTCGCCACCTATTGATAAAGCGCCGGAAAAACTCTGGGCGCCGTAGGCTACTGCCCGCGATGTCGCCGCCCCGCCCACACCTCCGCCGCCGCCGATGCTTTGAGCGAGCAGGCCCGTCGCATGTTCACCGGCAGTCTTCAACACACCCTGGTTGTCGACGGATACGGTACCGCCCGTCCCGCCATCACCGCCGCTGCGTCCGATCGCAATTGCCAGAGACACAGTCGTTCCCAATGACGCGGAAAAACTGAACGCGCTCGCCGTCCCAGCGGTGCCGCCGCCTCCGCCTATGCTCTGCGCGACGAGCGCTTTCGCTCCTTCACCCTTGGTCGTGATAGATGAAAAATTGTTTGACTGGACACCACCGCCTTGGCCACCGCTGCCCCCTGTGCCGCCTACAGAAACAGCGGCACTGCCGGAGTACTGAGGATATGCCGACATAGCAATCGCCACCGCGTTGCCCCCCGCGCCACCGCCACCGCCAACGCTTTGCAGTAATGCGCCGTGGGAATCATTGCCAGCGGTGTTGATCTGCGCACGATTGGTGAAACTCACCTCCCCGCCACGCCCAGAGCTGCCACCAGCCCCACCCACCCCTATTGAAACCAACGCCAGCCCAGCGCTCGTGCCATTACCGCCGATTCCACCGCCGCCACCGACGGACTGCCCCAGGACTCCGACGGCGCCTGCTCCCTGGGTGGTAATGCCGCCATCGGTATTGATCTGCACACGCCCGCCGTGGCCTCCCGCCCCCGCCGATCCACCCACACTATTGATCATCACATTGGCAAAACCCACTGAGGTAGCGATACCCCCATCGCCCCCGCCGCCGCCGATACTCTGTGCGACCACAGCAGAGGCATCGGCGCCCGAAGTGGTGATATCGCTGCTTTTTCCAAGATTGATGGTGGCAGTCCCGCCATTTCCCGCGGCGGCACCTTTGCCGCCGGTGCTGAGGTTGTAGACGAGCCCGAAGGCTTCCGACTTTGCTCCGCTGCCGCCACCGCCACCTATGCTTTGAACATGAATGGCATAGCCTTGTTCGCCTTGCGTCGTGATCTTGCCGGTGTTCTCTACGTTCACGGTGTTGCCGTTGCCACTGGAATGGCCATCGCCGCCGATACTGATCAGGCCGGTCGAACTCCCCCCATTGCCGCCCCCCGCACCGATGCTCTGCGCGAGGATGCCTTTGGCGGACTTGCCTTGCACCGCCACACTACCGCTGTTGACAACGACGACCTCCGAGCCATTGGCATTCGGGCTATTGGAACGGCTATCTCCACCCATAGCAGCCTGGCCCAACCCGTAATACGCGCCGCCATCGCCACCGATGCTCTCGGCAAACAACCCGTGGCTGGCCTCGCCGCGGGTAGAAACCGTGCCGGAATTACGCAACGCCACTGTCGAGCTATGGCTATTCGCACCCCCTTGGCCACCTACAGCGTAGATGCCTGCGCCTTTGCCGCCGTTGCCCGATGCGCCTCCGAGACTGGCCGCATACAGACCATAGGCATCTTTGCCTCGGGTATCGATCGTCGCAGCGCTGCTTAACGACACCGCGCCTCCGGTTCCGCCCGAGCTACCGTCGCCCCCAGGAGAATAAAAGACCCCGCCTTCCCCGCCGTTGCTGCCACCACCGCCTCGGCTGACAGCTTGTACGGCAGTCGCGGTATCCCCGGTCGTGTTGATGCGCACGTTCGAGCCCAACTTCACATCGATCTTTCCGCCGTCTCCGCCCGAGCCGGCTTTGCCGCCTCGAGCCAGTCCAGAGCCGCCGCCCCAGAACCCATCGCCGCCGTCGCTTTCGGCGAGAACACCGCGCGCTCCCGTGCCACTGGTCGTGATCGTCACATTGTTCAAGTCGGCGATCAGGTTTCCCCCTGCGCCCCCCGAACCGCCGTCCGCGCCATTGGACCAGCTGCTTCCTGTGATTCGCCCACCGTCGCCGCCTTGGCTCGACAGTCTCAACCCATGGCCGTTCACGCCACGGGTCGTAATCTCTGATGCGCCGCCGCCAGAGAGCCCTGTCAGCGTCGCTGTCACCAAACCGCCTTGGCCGCCGGTACCTCCATGGTTGCCAGACGTCTGAATAAAACCGCCGTCGATGTTACCGCCATCGCCCCCTTTGGAACTCATATCAATGCCTCGCCCACCCGCACTGATATTTCCACTGAAGCTGCGCAGATTGACGATGCCTCCATTGCCGCCATTGCTGCCCGACCAACGAATCCCCACGGCCTGATAGGCCGTATTGCCCTGACCGCCGCGACTCTTGAGTTCGAGTGCGGCGGCACTGCTGCTGGCGGTGCTGATCGTGAGGCCCTTGGCCGTCACCACCATCAACCCAGCGTTGCCACCGCCGTCGCCGCCTTTCATCCGCGAGCCCGCATCGCCGCCCGCTGCGGAGACACTGACACCATGCGCAGCCCCGCCTGCATTTCTATTGACAATGCGGCCCGAGATATCGGCGTTAACTCCTTTCGAGAATCCGCCCATGGAACCCGTCGTGTCAGCGATTACGCCATGGTGGCCTTCGCCGCCTCGGCCACCACGCGAGTCAAGCAGGATCGACGCGATGTTTGTCGACGTATCCAAAGAAGCGCCCGCCCCCTGAGAAAACACAATGAGATCGGCATCGCCGCCACTTGTAGACCCCCGGAAGATGCTGGCATTGCGGCCGTCGCTACCATGCTTCTCGATCTTGACGGGCGTCGTGCTGGTTTGCGCATAGGCGCCTGCCGGGATCATCCACAGTGCAATGACCGTTGCGCGTAACAAGAAAGGGATATGAGGAAATCTTGCCCCCGCGGACTGGCTCCCAAGAAGGGTCATACCTGACTGGGGACTGCCGTAATACGCGAAAGTCTGCGGGTGCTTCATAGAGAGTCCGTATTCTTGATTGACATTTTGAAACTACAAATATCAACGGATTCTAGGAAGGCCGCGTTTAAGACCGGTTTAATTAGCCCGCAATGGCATCAAACCCCTGTGAAATAAATTAAACGGCGAGTTACGGGGGGATAGGTACAGTCCGCGTCACTGTAACCATGTGAGTCAATCAATGCCCCGCCCCTATGTGTTTAGGCTGACCCCTGGATGGGCAGCTTTGTATTGCGCACTGTTTTGTGCCCCTTCGGTCGCACAAGTGCCTTGGAACCTGACACGCGTCAATGCAGATGTTGTCCAAGATCTCGGCTATATAGGACAGGACGTGTTGGTCGGCGTCATCGATTCCGGCCTGGATATTCGGCACCCCGCCTTTGCTGGCCGCATAGATGGGCAGTCACGGAATTTTGTAGGCCCAGACCCGGCCGCAGTCGAAGATCCGGACGGACACGGTACGCACGTGGCAGGCATTATCGCGGCGGGTCGGGGAACAGGCCCCATGTACGGAATCGCCCCCGGTGCGCGAATCCTGGCCTTGCGTGCCATCGGTGATGACGACGATGACGATGACGATGACGACGATGATGATGACGGGGCAGACCGCGCCACCGCGCAAGCGCTGTACTATGCCGCCGCCCACCAGGTAAAAGTCGTCAACGGCAGCTATGGCCCAAACGCCATGCCACCGAAATTCATACAGAGCCCAACGGGCCAGTGGGTATTGAACCCGACATACCAGGAACTGCCTCATCAAATATTGCTCTTCAACGAGGACGAAGGCCTACCGCTTGATCAACCCGAGGCAGAGGCTATCCAAGCAGCAGCGGCCGCCGATGTCGTCATGGTCTTTGCCGCTGGCAACGAATATAGGGAACAGCCCCTGGCCAGCGCCAATCCTAGCGGCAATGGCATATTGCCCTACATATCGCCCGAGCATCACGACACAGGGGTTTATCGATTTATCTCGGTGTCAGAGGACACGGAGCTGTTTGATCCCGATAACCCCAACACCTATGACTACATAGCCCCCAACGACCCCAGGCTAGCCAACGTCGATTACTCACACTTAAAGGGCACGCTGATTGCCGTCGTCGCCACTGACAATGCGGATCGCATTGCCAGCTACAGCAACCGCTGCGGCGTGGCATGGCAATGGTGTATGGCCGCACCCGGCGGTGACGGAGACAATGCCGATGACGGCATCCTGTCCACCGTTCCATCAGGCTACGGCGTCATGTCAGGCACCTCAATGGCATCGCCTCTCGTTGCGGGCGCAGCCGCCGTTTTGCGCGGCAGATTCCCCTATCTGGACGCTCGGCAAACCATCGAGCTCTTGCTGACCACCACGAATCATTCGGGCCATCTCGCCGACCGCGCGATCTATGGCCGCGGCATGCTGGACATCGCGCGCGCCATACAAGGGCCCCGTGAATTCGGGGCCGAAGGCTTCAACCCCGTGTTCGACGTCAACACCCAGGGCTACAACTCGGAGTGGTCAGGCGACATCATCGGCAGCGGCGGCCTGACAAAACGCGGCGCAGGCACGCTGGCACTATCCGGCACGAATACGTACACGGGCAACACCACCATTGCCGGTGGCACATTGCACATTGACGGCAGCATTGCCACCTCTAGCGTCCACGTAGAGCCGCAAGGCACCCTGGCCGGTAGCGGCACGATCGGTACGACTTGGACGGCAGGCGCAATATCGCCCACCACTATCGACGGGTCAGCGGCCACCTTGACCGTCGCTGGCGACTATCGTCAAACGGATCAGGCCACGCTACTGGCATCCGTTGATGCAAACGGTGAAAACAGCAAGCTGCATGTCAAAGGCAGCGCCGAACTGATGGGCGGAACCCTGCAAACGCCGGATATCAAACCCGTCATGGTGGGCAAGCAGTACACACTGATAGACGCCGATGGCGGCTTGACGGGAGATTTCAGCAAAGTCGTCGCCAAAGATTATGTCTTTATCGCGGCTAACCCCTCGGTTAACAGCCATCGCTATGTGTTATCGATCGATCGAAAGGCCGGTGGTTTTGCCGCGGTAGGAGACACCGCGAACCAACGCGCGGTAGGACATGCAGTGGATCATCTGAGCGCCGGCAACCCAGTATTCGATACCTTGATTATGGCGCAAGATGCGGATTGGGCTCGTTCTTCGTTGTCTCGTTTAACCGGTGACAGCCATCCCTCATTGCTCTCCACGTTGGCCACCCAATCCCGTCTGACGCAGTCCGCGTTGATCAACCGCGGACTGGCGCAGCCCGCTGCCGAGGGCGTCGATATCTGGGGCCGTTATCTGGCCATGCGTTCGCATCTTGACAGCGACGGTAATGCCGCCGGTATGAACAATACCTATCAAGGCATGCTTTTCGGCGGTGACACCACCATCGGTCAGCATTCTCGCGCGGGCTTGGCATTCGGACTCGGCTCCTCATCCGCAGACACCCGCGGTCGCGACGACAGTGCCCGCATCGACAACTACACCCTGGCCGCCTACGGCAACACCGATCTCGATCGCGTGGCCTTGCGCTACGGTGCCTCTTACAGCCTGCACCATATCGACAGCCGCCGTGAAACCCTCGACGGCCTGCCACGCAGCAAGAGTACCTACAACGGCCGCACCGCCCAGGCATATGTGGAAGCCGGCCTGCCACAACAACTCGACTCCCTGACGCTGGAACCCTTTGTCGGGCTGGCCTATACCTACGTGCATACCAACGCGTTCAACGAATCCGGCGCTGCGGGGCTCGACGGCGACTCCTCGCATATGAATGTCGGATTCACCACACTCGGACTGCGTGCCGATAAACGCTGGACGTTCTCTGAACACAGCGAACTACGCCTGGAGGGCAGAGCCGGCTGGCTCCACACCCTGGGCTCGCGTACGCCGAGCACGCGCCTGAGTTTCCAGGAGGATGCCTCGTTTACCGCCGCCGGCGTGCCCCTGGCTCGCGACACCTTGCTCATGCAAGCCGCACTCACCTGGCAACACACGCAAAACACCGCTGTCGCGCTTGCCTATCTAGGTGAATTCGGTAAACGCTACGGTAACCAGAGCCTGTCGCTGCAAGCCAGTTGGCGCTTTTGATCGGTCATGACGCGGCGTCCACCGCCGCGTCTGACCTCTCAAGCCTATCAGGCCGTGCCGCCCACCGTGAGGCCATCCATGCGCACCGTGGGCATTCCGACGCCGACTGGCACACTCTGGCCATCTTTGCCGCACGTGCCGACCCCGGAATCCAACTGCAGATCATTACCGATCAGGCTGACCTGATTCATCGCGTCGGGCCCGTTACCGATCAACGTCGCACCCTTGACCGGGTAGGTGATCTTGCCGTTCTCGATCATGTAAGCCTCGGAGGCCGAGAACACGAATTTGCCGTTCGTGATGTCGACCTGCCCGCCGCCGAAGTTCGCGGCATAGAGGCCGTGTTTCACGGAAGCAATGATTTCCTCGGGCGGAGTTTGACCAGCCAGCATATAGGTGTTCGTCATACGCGGCATCGGCAAGTGCGCAAACGATTCGCGGCGGCCATTGCCCGTCGCGGACGTTTTCATCAGCCGGGCGTTCAGGGTGTCCTGCATATAGCCACGCAAAATGCCGTCTTCGATAAGCACATTGCGTTGCGTGGCGTTGCCTTCGTCGTCAATATTCAGCGAGCCACGGCGATCCGGCAACGTACCATCGTCAATCACGGTCACGCCCTTGGACGCGACACGCTCGCCAATGCGGCCCGAAAACACGCTGGAACCCTTGCGATTGAAGTCGCCTTCCAGGCCATGGCCAACGGCCTCGTGCAGCAAAATACCCGGCCAGCCCGAGCCCAGCACCACCGTCATTTCGCCGGCGGGAGCAGGACGCGCTTCCAGGTTGACCAGAGCCTCGTGCACAGCGCGCTCGACGTAACCTTGCAAGATGTCGTCCGAGAAATAGGCCAACCCCGTGCGGCCACCGCCGCCGGCGTGCCCCATCTCGCGACGGCCATTACGCTCGGCAATCACCGTCACAGACAAACGCACTAGCGGACGCACGTCAGCGGCCAAACGGCCATCGCTGCCCGCTACCAGAATCACGTCATATTCCGCCCCCAGGCCAGCCATGACCTGGATGACATGCGGATCCCGCGCACGCGCCATCCGCTCGATGCGTTCCAGCAATGCCACCTTGTCCGGCGCGCTCAGCGTCGTCAGCGGGTCCAGGTCTGCATACAGGCTGCGGCCCGCCAGCGGCGGAACCTGCGCTGCCACTTTGACTTTGCCGGCGCCACGGCGGGCAATGCCGCGCACGGTGCGGGCCGACGATAACAAGGCATCGGGCGACAGGGAATCGGAATAGGCAAAAGCGGTTTTCTCGCCACTGATGGCGCGCACGCCCACGCCCTGCCCGATCGAAAAACTGCCGGTTTTGACGATACCTTCTTCGAGGCTCCAGCCTTCGCTGCGGGTATATTGAAAATACAAGTCGGCGTAATCGACCTTGTGGGTGAAAATTTCCCCTAGCGCGCGCGCCATGTCGGACTCAGTCAAGCCCCAGGGGTCCAGCAATAATGACTTGGCCGTAGCCAACGATTGGATATCGGGATCGATCAGGTTCATAAAATCTCTGTTTTACAGGACTCGGTGGCGCAACGCAGGCAACGAAGCGCGCACTTGCGTCAGGCGCTCAGGCTCTATGGTACCGCTGACCACGCCTGGCCCCTCGGGTAACACGTCAATAATCTCGCCCCACGGGTCAATCAGCATGGAATGCCCCCACGTGCGCCGGCCATTGACGTGATGCCCACCCTGGGCGGCTGCCAGCACATAGCATTGGTTCTCGACGGCGCGTGCACGCAACAATAATTCCCAATGGGCTTTCCCTGTAGTGTAGGTGAAGGCGGCAGGCACCAAAATCAAGTCCACCGGCCCCAACGCCCGATAAAGCTCGGGAAATCGCAGGTCATAGCATATCGACAACCCTACACGCGCCCACGGGGTTTGCACAGTTTGCACCGCATCTCCGGGGCGAATGGCGATCGATTCGTCATACGCCTCAGTACCGCGCTGAAAATTAAATAAATGAATTTTGTCGTATCGGGCAGCAGATTGCCCGTCCGGCCCGTAAACAAACGTGGTATTGAACACGCGCCCCGCATCGGGACAAGCCAGGGGCAAGGTTCCGCCCGCTAACCAGATCTGGTGTTTGGCCGCCTGCTCAGCCAGAAAGTCTTGAATCGGCCCGGAGCCGGGTTGCTCCTTGATCTCGAGTTTCTGTAGATCGGCGGTCCCCATAAAACAAAAATACTCGGGCAATGACACCAGCTTTGCCCCCGAATCAGCTGCCTTTTGGATTAACTCACCGGCTTGGTGCAAATTATCTAGCACATCCGGACTGGAAACCATCTGAATAGCAGCCACTGATATCGAATTCAATTTGGAATTACTCATTCATTACCTACTTTTAATGTGATGAGCTTGACTCATCTATCCATTCGTGGGTTATTTTAGGTATTATTGGTGATATAGCCGCATCAAAACAATATTCGGCACAATATCCCTATTCAAATCTGTCAGATTAATCGCCCGGACTAAATCATGCCTCGTGAAACTTACGCTACCTTGCAAGCCAAAATAGAAAAAGAAATCAGCAAGTTGCAGAAAAAAGCTGAAGCACTGCAAACGAAACGCCGCAAACCGGTGATCGCCTCGATCGTCTCTTCCATGCGTGAATACAATATCACTCCGGAAGAAGTTGCCGCTGCATTCAATGGCACTGCTAAAGCATCCCGTGCCACCAGCAGCCGCAAGGCGGCCGCACCCGCCGCGGCCAAACGCCAGGTCGCGCCTAAATATCGCCACCCGCAGACCGGTGAAACATGGAGTGGCCGTGGCAAAGCCCCTCGCTGGCTCGCTGCCGAAGAAGCCGCCGGCAACAGCCGCGAAACCTTTCTCATTACCGAATAAATTACTGCCCCCGGGGCCTCCCCTGGGGCAGTAATAGTCGAGCCAATCGCTTTAATCTGTCCCTAAAATTTCGAATAAATCGGCTTGTGCGATGCACCCGGCGACATAGTCCGACATATTTACATCTGGATTATTCTCTGCTCGGCCCCGCCTGATTATTGCTGTTAATGGAAAACAGTTAACGATTAATGGGATATTCGACTTCGCGCTCTGACCCATTATTGCCGGGAAAAT
Organism: Bordetella tumbae; assembly: GCF_965139195.1. Classification (GTDB taxonomy): domain Bacteria; phylum Pseudomonadota; class Gammaproteobacteria; order Burkholderiales; family Burkholderiaceae_B; genus Bordetella_A; species Bordetella_A tumbae. The sequence goes on from NZ_CBCSJH010000015.1 coordinate 116,544, forward strand.
TATCGAATATCGCCCGCGTTAAATAGGGCATGGTGCGCACGAGGTCCTCCCGGCCGCTCAAAATATAAGCCGACGAACGGTAGACCTCCGCGCCCTTACGCGCGTTATCGTAGATTTCAACCGTCAAACGATTACGGTAGGCCACCGTGGGCACGTCTACCCAGGTAGGTCCCCAATAGCCTGCCCCCCACATTGGCGAGCCATAAAACCCGCCGAATCCACCATAGAAATAAGGATCGTAGGGCTGGCGAGTCATGACCTGGGTTTGCTCGGTGCCATATTTGAATGACACATTAAATCGGGCTGACGCGTCCGGTTGCGCTTCGACTAGACCGGTCGGTCCGATACTGGCACGCATCGCATCCTGGTATGCCTGATATTCAAGATTATTCGCTTGGCCGGGCGTGGCATCGACAAACCGATAGGTCGCCCCCACCACATCAGCAGGCCAGCGCTGGAACGAAGTCACTCTGGCCTGTACCGTCGGGGTGGCGCATCCCGTCACCAGAATGGTCGCTGTCAACATGGCGGCCACGCCCGCCAGACGGCACAGGCCTAGCCATTTGCGGGATTCAAACATCGCGGGTCTCCTAATGAGGCCCCAGGGCCGGGCGTGGGATCCGTCCAGCGTGTCCGTGGGCACACGAAACTCATCATACCTGGGCAAACTTTGACATCGCTGGCGAGTAAAAGTTTTTCAACTGGATATTTCTATCCAACGAATGCCCGCCGGGGTACTACTACAATAGGGCATTACCTATTCTGATCCGATCTAGGCATGCGCACCGAAACGCCTGTAACCGTATATCGCAAAGATTATCAGCCCTATCCCTATGCCATCCCGACAGTGGCGTTGGCGTTCGACCTGGATCCCGAAGCCACACTGGTACATAGCACGCTGCGCGTCGAGCGCAAGGCCGACGCTGCGGCCAATGCACCGCTGGTCCTGGATGGCACCGAACTTGAGCTGGTATCACTGCACGTCGACGGCAAACCCTGGCCGGCCGAGCACTACACGCTGGATGATGCGGCGTTGGTATTGTCCAGTCTGCCCGCCCAGGCGACCGTCGAGATCGTCAGCCGTTGCCAGCCCAGCGCCAACTCTACCCTGATGGGTCTGTATGTCTCGGGCGGCAATTTCTTTACACAATGTGAAGCCGAGGGCTTTCGCCGTATTACGTGGTTTGCTGACCGGCCCGATGTCATGTCGCGCTATCAGGTGACCCTGCGGGCCGGCGATGCGTATCCGGTGCTGCTGTCCAACGGCAACTTGCTGTCCACGCGCACCCTGCCCGATGGCCGCCAAGAAGCCCAATGGGAAGACCCCTTTCCCAAACCCTGCTATCTATTTGCCCTGGTGGCTGGCCAGCTCACGCACCGGGAAACTACCGTCAAGACCTCGTCCGGGCGCCCTGTCCTGCTGCAGGTCTATAGCGATCCGGGCTCCGAGGATCGCACCGAGTGGGCGCTGGAGTCCCTCGTACGGGCGCTGCAATGGGACGAAACCCGATTCGGACTGGAACTGGATCTGGACCGCTTCATGGTGGTCGCCGTGCGCGACTTCAACATGGGCGCCATGGAAAACAAGGGCCTGAATATCTTCAACGCTGCTTATGTGCTGGCCGACCCGCACACGGCGACAGATGCCAATTACGAGGGCATTGAGGCAGTCATTGGCCATGAATATTTCCATAACTGGACGGGCAACCGCGTCACGTGCCGCGACTGGTTCCAGCTCAGTCTGAAAGAGGGCCTGACGGTTTTCCGCGACCAGGAATTCACCGCCGATATGATGGCCCGCGGATTGGACGCGGCAGCTACGGCCAGCGCCCGTGCCGTCAAGCGCATCGACGATGTCGTGACGCTGCGTGCGGCGCAGTTCCCCGAAGACGCGGGCCCCATGGCCCACCCGATCCGCCCGGAAAGCTACCAGGAAATCGGCAATTTCTACACCGCGACAGTGTACGAAAAAGGCGCCGAGGTCATCCGCATGCAGCATACGCTGTTGGGCGCAGAGGGTTTCCGTGCCGGGATCGACGAGTATTTCCGCCGCCATGATGGCCAGGCGGTCACGTGCGACGATTTTGTCGCCGCCATGGAATCAGTCTATACCCGCTTGAATCCCGGCCGCGACCTGTCCGTATTTCGCCACTGGTATCGCCAGGCGGGTACGCCCCGCGTCGCCGTGACACTGGACTACGATGCCGCCGGACAACGCTGCACCGTGACGCTGAACCAAAGCTGCCCGCCGGTCGGCGTGGAAAAACGCGCGGGCGGCGACTATGTCAAAGCGGCTTTCCATATCCCCTTTGCTCTGGGACTGCTCGACCCTGAGGGTCGCGCTCTACCCCTGCACCTCGACGGCGCCTCGCAGCCACAAGACACGGCGCTGCTGGAGCTGACCGAGTCCCGTCAGCAATGGGTATTCGAGAACGTCCCCGCTAAACCGATCCCGTCATTGCTGCGCGGTTTTTCGGCGCCCGTCATCGTGGAATACGACTGGACGGATGAAGAACTGGCGCTGCTCTCTGCTCACGACCGCGACCCGTTTGCCCGATGGGAAGCCGGCCAGGAACTGGCGACTCGCCAGATTTTGGCCCTGGCGGCCCAACATCAGGCAGGTGCGCCGCTGCAGGTCAACGCCGGGTTTATCGACGCGTGGCGGGCCTTGCTCACCGATCCGGCGCTGGATGCAGGATATCGTGCGCGTGCTTTAGCCTTGCCCTCGGAAAAGACCCTGGCAGAGCGCCAGGAAGCCATCGACCCGCCTGCCCTGGCAGCCGCGCGGGATTTTCTGCGGGTCGAATTGGGACGGCAATTAGCTGCGCAATGGCGCGAGGCCTTCGACGCCAACCAGACCTCTGGGGCCTATAGCCCTGCGCCAGGCCCCGCCGGTCAGCGCGCCCTGAAAAACCAGGCGCTCGGCCATTTGATGGCTGCCGGCATCGAGGGCGCACAGGCGCTGGCCCAGTCGCAATTCGGTCAGGCGGGCAATATGACCGACAGCCTGGCCGCGCTCGGCGCCCTCGTGAACTACGCCCCTGGCGATATCGCGGCGCAAGCGCTGGACACGTTCTATGCGCGCTGGAAAGACGATCCGCTGGTTATCGACAAATGGTTCATGCTGCAGGCCACCGCGTTGAGCAGCAGTGTCGATAGCGTGCGCGCGCTGATGGCTCATCCGGCGTTTACGCTGCGCAACCCCAATCGCGCCCGTGCGCTGGTTTTTCAGTTCTGCCTGAACAATGCGCGCGGCCTGCATCGGGCCGATGGCGCTGGCTACGACTATTGGGCCGAACAAGTCCTGGCGCTCGACGCCCTGAACCCCGAAATCGCCGCCCGCCTGACGCGTGCGCTGGATAACTGGGCACGCTTCGTGCCTGAATTACGCGCCCCCATGCAAGCGGCGCTGCAGCGCGTGCGCAACCATCCGGGTTTGTCACGCAATGTGCTGGAGATCGTATCGAAAGCCTTGGAGTTTGCGGCTTAACACCACGTCACCGAGGGCGCAAACATCCCCGCCCTCGGTCTTGCCCCCTGCCTGCTTATTCGCGGGCAGCTTGTGCGGCTCACCTGTTTTACGTTGATTACGGAGACCCCTCTTGAAACGCAAAACCCTTACCCAATACCTGGTCGAGCAGCAGCGCTCTGCCCAGGCCCTGGCGCCGGAAGTCCGGCTGCTTATCGAAGTCGTGGCCCGTGCCTGCAAGGCCATCAGCCATGCCGTCAGCAAAGGCGCGCTAGGTGGCGTGCTGGGCGCTCTGGAATCCGAGAACGTCCAAGGCGAAGTCCAGAAAAAACTCGATGTGCTGTCCAATGAAATCCTGTTGGAAGCCAACGAATGGGGCGGCCATCTGGCGGCCATGGCGTCCGAGGAAATGGAAACCATCCACCTGATTCCGAACCGCTATCCCAAGGGCGAATATCTGTTGTTGTTCGATCCCCTGGATGGCTCGTCGAACATCGACGTCAACGTCTCGATCGGCACGATTTTCTCGGTCTTGCGCGCACCGCATCGGGTGGCCGGCACGGACGAAGTCTGCGAACAGGATTTCCTGCAACCGGGCAAACAACAAGTTGTCGCTGGCTATGCGGTGTATGGGCCGCAGACGATGTTGGTGCTGACGATCGGCAATGGTGTCGTCGGCTTTACGTTGGATCGCGAGATGGGTTCGTGGGTGTTGACGCATGAGAACATCCGGATTCCCGAGGACACCAAGGAATTCGCGATCAATATGTCGAACATGCGTCACTGGGCACCCCCGGTCAAACGCTATATCGACGAATGCCTGGCCGGTAAAACGGGGCCTCTGGGCAAGGACTTCAACATGCGTTGGATCGCCTCGATGGTGGCGGATGTGCATCGCATTCTGACGCGTGGCGGGATCTTTATGTATCCCTGGGATGCACGAGAGCCGGGCAAGGCGGGCAAACTGCGCTTGATGTACGAGGCTAATCCGATGAGCTGGATTGTCGAACAAGCGGGTGGCGCGTCGATTGACGGCAAGCAGCGGATTCTCGATATTCAGCCGGAGAAACTGCACCAGCGGGTTAGTGTGGTGCTCGGGTCGAAGAATGAAGTCGAGCGTGTGGGGCGGTATCACGCTGAGGGGTCTGCGCAGGCGTGAAGAAGTCTTTGGCGTCGTGGATGTGAAGAATCTTCGACGTAGGAGTTCTTGAAACGCCTGGGGCTGCCATGTAAAGGCTGCGCCGGCCCTATCGTCCGGTCTGGTCGCCTGCGCGACC
>NZ_CBCSJH010000015.1:121299-121770 GCF_965139195.1 Bordetella tumbae
CCCCCACTGCCCTTCNCCANCCTCGCCAGGCGGGGCGGCTGGGCAAACTCGCTCCGCTGCGCTGCGCTCAGACATGCCCAGCCGACTGCCCCCCGCCTGACAAGGATGGCTCGGCGGACTCAACGGGCCGGCGCAGCCTTTACATGGCAGTCCCAGGCTAGCGTTGTCTGCACTTTACGGATGATCTGCGGTCACCGGTGTTTAGCGTGATGAGCATCATCACTAATCGAACGGCTGTGGTGTGCCATCCATCGCGACAGCATGCGGACCTCTACCAGCCAGCATCCGCGGCATGCTTCACTGTGAGTCCCTGTCGGGCGCCTGGAAGCCACACCGGGCCGTTGAGCCGCGATTTAGCCCGCGAAGCGGGCCGAGGCCCCTGGTTGTCCTGGTCCAGTTATTTTGGACACGAGGATAGGACTTTTTAAAGAGTGGCCATATTGGTCTTTTCGTAGTCTGCCGGAGAGAGAT
>NZ_CBCSJH010000016.1:0-117787 GCF_965139195.1 Bordetella tumbae
CGCCGATGATAGTGAACATTCGTTTGTGAAAGTAGGTCATCGTCAGGCTCTTATCCTCAAAACCCCACCAGATTCCCTCTGGTGGGGTTTTGTCTTTGGGCGATCATAAAAAACGATGTACGTGGATCAGCTTCGTTCGAGGTCACGCGCTGGCGGATTCTGAGCCGCTTTTCTACGATGTGGCGCTCAAACCTCATCTCGATTTCTATCCCCGATCTGGCGTCTTTGTGCGGTAAGATTGGCTAAATCTATTCGATGGAGCGGTTATCGTGAGCGATCCCCAGATCCCTACTCAACCCAACAATTCGCTCGACCTGCGTACGCTGACCCACGTCACCTATGGCTTATATGCCCTGGGTTTTGTGACCGGTGGCTTTTTGGGTATAGCGACATTGGCAGCTGTGGTGTTGATGTACCTCAAACGTACTGATGCGGCAGGCACGATGTATGCAGCGCATTTTGATTGGCTGTTACGTACGTTCTGGTGGGCCCTGCTGTGGCTTGCGATCAGCGCGATAGCTACGTTGATTTTTATCGGCTGGCTCGGTGTAGTGGCCACCGTGGTTTGGGTGCTCTATCGCTTGATTAAAGGCTGGTTGGCGCTCATGGAAGGCTCGGTGCCTACCCAGTACAGCTAAATCCTGCCTATGGCCGTCTGCTACGTTCAGGCGGCCAGATTTATTTTGCGCAGGTAAAAATAAAAACGGCTGACCGTGGTCAGCCGTTTTTATTTGGGCTCGCGTCTTGATGCACGCCCGGTGCGGCAAGCCCTGGGCGTATGGGCCGTCATAAACGGCCCACGACAGCAGACGGGGGACGTACTGGGTACGACCCGTTACCTGCTTACTTCAGGTGGGCGTTGACCAGCTTGGTCAATTCGAACATCGTGACTTGATCTTTGCCAAAGATCGGACGCAGCTTGGCGTCAGCGTTGATGTTGCGTTTGTTGCTGGCATCTTGCAGGTTGTGCTTCTTGATGTATTCCCAGATCTTTTTGGTGACCTCGGTGCGCGGCACGGCGTCGGAGCCAATGACTGCAGCCAGCTCGGCGCTGGGAGTCAGGGGCTTCATGAATGCGGCATTCGGCTTGCGTGCGGTCGCGGGTTTGGAGGTTGTAGCCATATTACGGCGCTCCTTCTCTGGCTGTTGGAAAAATTGTCCTGCGGGCGGAGCATAACGTGTCTCTCTCTCAAAGACAAAGCCATTTATGCTCTGTAGCAACTAAAATAGGGGCTTGACCCCCTTCTGTTCAAGGTGCGTAACGTCTCATGTACGCAAGATCAGCACTAGATTCTATCCGTCTATTCCATGACGAGTTGACGGCGATACGCCGGGATTTGCATGCCCACCCGGAATTGGGCTTCGAAGAGGTGCGTACGTCAGGCATCGTGGCGGGCTCATTAGAGGCTCTGGGCATCGAAGTACACCGGGGCATAGGCAAGACAGGGGTTGTGGGCGTTATTCGCGGCAGAAGCTGCGATAGCGGGCGCATGATCGGTCTGCGCGCCGATATGGACGCGCTACCCATGACAGAGGATAACAATTTTGCGTACAAATCCAACAAACCCGGATTGATGCATGGCTGCGGTCACGATGGGCACACCACGATTTTGCTGGGGGCTGCACGCTATCTGGCACAAACGCGCAATTTTGACGGCACCGCCGTATTGATTTTTCAGCCGGCTGAAGAAGGGCGGGGTGGCGCAAAGGCCATGATGGAGGACGGGTTGTTTGATACCTTTCCGTGTGACGCCATCTATGCTCTGCATAATTGGCCGGGTTTAAAACCCGGCACCGTCGGGATCAATCCCGGCCCCATGATGGCGGCGGCGGATCGTTTCGATATCACCATTACGGGGCGTGGCGGCCATGGCGCGCATCCCTACCAGACGATTGACCCTGTCACCATCGCAGGCCATGTGATTACCGCGCTGCAGACGATTGTGTCGCGAAATGTTAATCCGCTGGATTCGGCGGTGCTGTCCATCGGATCGCTGCAGGCAGGGCACCCGGGGGCCATGAGCGTGATTCCCCGCGAAGCCAAATTGGTGGGCACGGTCCGCACGTTCCGCAAATCGGTGCAGGAAATGGTCGAGACGCGGATGCGCGAGCTGGTGAACGCGATCGCCGGCGGTTTTGGGGCGACAGCTGAAATCAATTACCAGCGTATCTATCCCGCGACCCTGAATACGCCGCAGCACGCGAATTTAGTCGCCGATATCGCCACGGATATGATCGGCAAAGAAAACGTGGTGCGCGATCTGGTGCCTTCGATGGGCTCCGAGGATTTTTCGTTCATGCTGCAATCCCGTCCCGGGGCCTATTTCCGCTTGGGCCAGGGCGGAGCCGAATCCGGCTGCGTGCTGCATAATTCCCACTTCGACTTCAATGATGCTGTGATTCCGCTGGGTAGCGCGATGTTTTGCGCCTTGGCCGAGCGTGGCATGCCTTTGGCTGAATAAGCCAGGTTGCTCTCATGTCTGATCAAAACATTACTCAACTTACGATTACCCGTCCCGACGACTGGCATTTGCATTTGCGCGATGGTGCGGCATTGCAGGCCGTGGTGGGCGATACGGCGCGCCAGTTTGCGCGCGCCATCATCATGCCTAATCTGCGTCCGCCTGTGACGACGACCGAACAGGCATTGGCGTATCGCCAACGGATCGAGGACGCCTTGCGGCAGCAGGAAAATGTCCCGGCTTTTACGCCTTTGATGACGCTGTACCTGACGGACAATACGACGGCCGATGAGATCATGCGCGCGCATACGTCCGGCCAGGTGTACGCGGTCAAGCTTTATCCGGCCGGGGCGACCACGAACTCCGACGCCGGGGTGACGGATCTGCTGGGCAAATGCAGCAAGGCACTGCAAGCGTTGGAACGTTGCGGCATGCCTTTGCTGGTGCATGGCGAAGTCACCGACCCGGATATTGACGTGTTCGACCGCGAGGCCGTGTTTATCGATCGCGTGATGCGTCCGCTGCGCAAAGCCTATCCCGGCCTGAAGGTGGTGTTCGAACACATCACGACCAAGGACGGTGCAGAGTATGTGCGTGATGCCGAGGGGCCGACAGCCGCGACGATCACGCCGCAGCACATGCTGTACAACCGGAACGCGATTTTCCAGGGCGGCGTGCGGCCGCACTGGTATTGCCTGCCTATCCTGAAGCGAGAGGTGCATCGCCAGGCGCTGGTCGATGCCGCCACGAGCGGCAGCCCGCGCTTTTTCCTGGGCACGGACAGCGCTCCGCACGCTCGCGGATTGAAAGAGCATGCCTGTGGCTGTGCGGGTTGCTATACGGCACTGCACGCCATGGAACTCTACGCCACGGCATTCGAGCGCGCCGGGCGCCTGGATCGTCTGGAGGGTTTCGCCAGTTTTCACGGACCGGATTTTTACGGCCTGCCACGCAACACCGATACGCTGACGTTGCGGCGCGAGTCGTTCTCGATTCCCGCTGAGTTGCCGTTTGGCGATACCTCGTTGGTCCCCTTGGCGGCCGGCGAATCACTGGATTGGCGTGTGGCTTGAGAGCTTCTGGCGGTGATGCCCCATCGCCTGATGGGCTGGATCGGCATGGAATTGTGCTGCACCTTGGCGAGGTGTGAACTCCTCGCCAAGGTGCCCGTCCAGGTGGCAGGGTTGCCAGTTGCAGTCTATTGATTAGCTGTCGCCGCGCCGAGCCTCCAGCAATTCCCAGCGGGCGAATTTTTCTTCCAGTTCTTTGTCCAGGGCCGCGAGTTCGGTATTGATGCGTTCGACTTCATCAGGCGCATCGCGGTAGAGTGTACCGTCCGCCAAACGAGCGGATAGGTCTTCCTGGCGCGCTTCGATTTTGGCGATCGCGTCGGGTAATCCTTCGAGTTCGCGTTGTTCCCACGAACTGAGCTTGGCTACGCGGGTGGCCTTGGTACGCAGGGCCGCTGTCCCAGTGTCCGAGTTGTTCGTGGCTGTGGTGTTCGCGCCGCTGGCGGCCGCGCGCGCGGGTTTTTCCTGCTGGGCTGCAGGAGCGGCCGAAGCCGGACGTTGAGCGACCCAGTCGTCGTAGCCACCGACATAATCACGCCATTTGCCTTCTCCTTCGTAGGCAATGGTTTGTGTCACCACATTATTAAGAAAGGCACGATCGTGGCTGACGAGCAGGACGGTGCCGGTGTATTCCTGCAGGAGCTCTTCCAGCAGTTCCAGGGTCTCGATATCCAGATCGTTGGTGGGTTCGTCCAGTACCAGTACGTTCGCGGGGCGGGCAAACAGGCGCGCCAATAACAAACGTGCACGCTCGCCGCCGGACAGGCTGCTGACTGGCGAACCCGCCCGTGCAGGCGAAAACAGAAAATCGCCCAGATAGCTCATGACGTGTTTGCGGGTGCCGCCGATTTCTACCCACTCGCTGCCTGGGTTGATGATGTCGACCAGGCTCGCGCTTTCGTCGAGTTGTGCTCGCATCTGATCAAAGTAGGCGACCGACACGTTGGTACCGAGGCGGACGTTGCCGGTGTCTGGCGCCAGTTCGCCCAGCATGATTTTCAATAGCGTGGTTTTACCGGCGCCGTTGGGACCAATGATGCCGATGCGGTCGCCGCGCATGAGCGTCGTGCTGTAGTCTTGGATCACCACTCGGTCGCCAAAGCTTTTGGAGACATTGTCCAGCTCGGCGACGAGCTTGCCCGAGCGCTGGCCTTCGGCGATGGCCAGGCTCACATTCCCCAAACGATCGCGACGTTCGGAGCGCTCGACTCGCAGCTGCTCCAGACGCCGCACGCGGCCTTCGTTACGGGTGCGGCGGGCCTCGACGCCTTTGCGAATCCAGACTTCTTCTTGAGCGAGCAGTTTGTCGAACCGGGCGTTTTCCAGGCGTTCGGACTCCAGCCACTGTGCCTTGCGCTCCTGCCATTGTGAAAAGTTGCCGGGAAAGCTCAGCAGCTTGCCGCGGTCCAGTTCGACGATGCGCGTGGCAATCGCATCCAGAAAGCGCCGATCGTGGGTGATGATGACGGCCGCACCGCGCCAAGTGCGAAGCAGTTCCTCAAGCCACGCAATGCCGGTGAAGTCGAGATGGTTGGTAGGCTCGTCGAGCAGCAGGAGGTCAGGCTCGTCAGCCAGCGCGCGCGCCAACGCGACACGTTTGCGTGTGCCGCCGGACAAGCCGGCAATGCGCGCGTCGCCAGGCAGGCCGAGCCGTTCCAGCAAGGCTTGGACGCGCGATGGCCGCTGCCAGTCTTCGTGATCATCGTCGCGATTAAAGACCACGTCGTATACCGATGCGTCTTCGTCGAGATCGGGTTCCTGCTCGACGGTGGCGACTTTCAGGCCGGAATTGCGGGCGATGTCGCCATCGTCAGGCACGTTGCGCCCATCCAGCAGGCGCAATAGTGAGCTCTTGCCGGCACCGTTGCGGCCGATCAATCCGATACGTTCGCCTTCCTGGATGACGAAATCAGCGTGGTCCAGCAACGGGTGGTGGCCGTACGCGAGTTGTACGTCCGTCAAGGTAATCAAAGTGTTGTTGGCCATGAAATAGACAAAGTGCGGTGATTTGCTGCGATATCGCTATTGTCGCAGGTCGCGCGCTTTGCGTTCCGTATAGCGTCCGACTCAGCCTATCTAAATAGGGACCGAGTTGCTGCGCCGGCTTACCGTACAATGGCGTCCGCAAGGCAGGTCGGGCAATCGCGGTGGGTGCGAATCCATCGAGGAAGGTCCGGACTCCACAGAGCAGGATAGCGGCTAACGGCCGTCCAGCCGCCGCCGGACTCACGTCCGGCCGGTGGTTGAGGAATAGGGCCACAGAGACGAGTCTGCGGCGCGGGCGCGCTTTGGCGCGCACCGGTACGGCCATCTCCGTACTGCGTTCATCGGCGACGATGGGCGGCGTGGCAGGGTGAAACGCGGCAACCTCTATCCGGAGCAACACCAAATAGGCATGTGCACGGCTTTCGGGCCTGAAGGGCGGCTCGCTCTAGCATGCGGGTAGGTGGCTACAGCGGCTCAGCAATGGTCCGCGCAGAGGAATGATTGCCCGCCGAGGTGACTCGGCGTACAGAATCCGGCCTATAGACCTGTCTTGCAGCTGAATACCATCAACGGGGCGGTTTTGCTGCGGCAAGACCGAACGTAAAACATTGAAAGGGCGCTCTATTTGTCCCACTCCTGACTAAGGACTTTTAATTGTTACCGCAACCTCCTGATTTATCAGGGGGTTTTTATTTTTGCCATTTCAAAAACTGTTCTAAGTCCTTGTTGTGATTGAAAAAATTGCAACCGTCCGCTTGACCCGCTTTGTCCATTACCGTAGAGTGGGAAAAAGTAGGAATTTGTGCAATTAAGTGGGGTGAATGTGGTGTTTCAGGGAAGCAGCGCGCTGACGCTCGATGCCAAGGGACGGATCTCGATTCCGACCCGGCATCGTGACGCGCTCGTTGCGCAGGCCGAAGGCCGGCTGACCCTGACCCGCCACCCCGATGGCTGCTTGTTGGTGTATCCGCGGCAAGAGTGGGAAAAAAAGCGCGATCAGATCGCTGCGTTCCCCATGTCGGCGCGCGCACTGCAGCGGCTGTTGTTGGGCAACGCTCAGGACGTCGAGATGGACGGTTCCGGTCGTGTGCTCATCGCGCCTGAACTGCGCAACGCTTCCGGTATGACGCGCGATGTGATGCTGCTCGGTATGGGCGCGCACTTCGAGCTCTGGGATGCCGCTTCCCTGGCCCGCCGCGAGGCGGAGGACCTAGCTCAGGGGATGCCGGACGTGTTGAACCAGTTTTCGTTCTGAAACCGAGTATGGAATTCGAACATCGGCCCGTGCTGCTGGCGCCGACGGTGGATGCGTTATTGCAGGCCAATTTTGGCGGCAAGGGCGCGGCACGGTCAGGCCAGGCGGATGACGCGCAGGCCGAAGCACAAGCTCACGCGCGCGTACTGCGTGGCGTGTTTGTCGACGGCACCTTCGGGCGCGGTGGGCATAGCAGTGAGTTGTTGAGCCGTCTGGGACCTGAGGCCCGGTTGGTGGTGTTCGACAAGGACCCTCAGGCGATTGCGGTGGCCACGGAGTTGGCGGCGCGCGATCGGCGAGTGACGGTTGTGCATGATGGTTTTGCCACCATGCGCGAGGCGTTGGCAGGACTCGGCATCGAGCATATCGATGGCGTGATGTTGGATCTTGGGGTGTCTTCACCTCAATTGGATGATGCCGGACGAGGTTTTTCGTTTATGCGCGAAGGCCCGCTCGACATGCGTATGGATACGACCCGTGGCCCAACGGTTGCGGATTGGCTGGCAGATGCCAGCGTGGATGAGATGCGGGAGGTCATAGCAGATTATGGCGAAGAACGGTTTGCTTTTCAGGTTGCAAAGGCGATTGCTGCTCGCCGCGCAACACGGCCGCTGCGCACCACGCTCGAGCTTGCCGAGTGCGTCGCCAGCGCCGTCAGGACGCGCGAAAAAGGCCAGCACCCGGCCACTCGCACCTTTCAGGCTTTACGGATTTACATCAATCGGGAACTCGAAGAGCTCGCGCGCGCCCTCGCGTCAGCTCTAGAACTGCTTGCCCCAGGGGGGAGGTTGGCGGTGATCAGCTTTCATTCGCTCGAAGACCGCATGGTCAAACAGTGCATCGCGGCGGCAGCCAAGCCTGCTGTCGCGCATGCACGTCTGCCGTTGCGAGAGAGCGAATTGCCCCAGCCGCTGGTGCGTTCGTTGGGGCGGGTGCTTGCCAGCGATGACGAGATCGCTGGCAATGCCCGGTCGCGTTCGGCGGTGTTGCGAGTTGCCGAGCGTACCAGCACACCCCTGGATGCCGATGCGGCCACATTTGTGCCGGCCATGCGTGTGCCGGGCGAATCGCCTGCCGCCAGGCGCGGCGCCAAACGGAGGCCGCGCTAATGGCACGCTTGAGCCTCATCGTTTCTATATTGTTGATGCTGTCGGCCATCTCGCTGGTCACCAGCCGGTATCAATCGCGCCAACTCTTTATTGAATTAGAGCGCGGCAATACGCTGTCCAATACGTTGGACACGGATTGGCGGCGCCTGCAACTGGAGCGCGCCGAGCTGGCGCGCAACGCACGGATCGATCATGCGGCGCGCCAGGATCTGAAGATGATCCCCATCGTGCCTGACCGCACCATCTATTTGAATCAAGCGCCGATTCCGGCTCCGGCTGTCGGAGGTGTGCAATGAAGCGCGTGCCGTTCTTCGACAATCCCATGCTGCGTGGGCAACTGCCTACCTGGCGTGCTCGGCTGGTTCTCGTGCTGTTGCTGGCAGCTTTTGTGGTGTTGGCAGGGCGCGCGCTGTATTTGCAAGGCCTGTCTACCGAGTTTTTGCAGCAGCAGGGTGAGCGCCGCTACGAGCGTACGCTGACGCTGGCCGCGACGCGTGGCAAGATTCTCGACCGTAATGGCGTGGTGTTGGCTTCCAGCGTGCCGGCGCGCGCCATCTGGGCGATTCCCGAGGATGCAAAGCCCGCGACAGCCGAGCAGCTTTCCAATCTGGCCAAGCTGCTGGGCCTGTCGGTTGCCGATCTACGTGGCCGCTTGGCGGACGTGGACCGCAATTTCGTCTATCTCAAACGGCAAGTCCCCACGGAAATCGCCGACCAGATCAAAAAACTCGAAGTCCCGGGTATTCACCAGCAAGCCGAGACGCGGCGCTATTACCCGGATGGCGAGGTCACAGCCCACTTGGTGGGCTTTACCAGTGTTGAGGACTCGGGGCAGGAAGGCGTCGAACTGACATTCGACAAGTTGCTGTCGGGCACGCCAGGCAGCCGCCGCGTGATCAAAGACCGGCTGGGCCGCGTCATCGAAGACGTCCAGGCGGTGACAGCGCCGGTCAATGGGCGCGATCTGAGCCTGTCGATCGACACCCGCCTGCAATATCTGGTGTTCCGCGAGTTGGGCGAGGCGGTGAAAAAGCACCAGGCCTCTGCGGCCAGCGCCATCATTATGGATGTGCGTACGGGCGAGATTCTGGCGCTGGCCAGTCTGCCGACGTTCGACCCGAATGACCGCGAAAGCTTTCAGACCCCCAATCTGCGTAACAGGGCCATTACCGACACGTTCGAGCCTGGCTCGATCATGAAGCCCTTCACCGCGGCCTTGGCGCTGGATCTGGGGCGTATCAATACCAAAACGCAGTTCGACACGGGCAATGGTGCATTCCGCTATCAAGGCAGCACGATTCATGATGTGAGCCGCAATGGCATGCTGAACGTGGCGGGGGTGCTGCGTCGTTCCAGCAATATCGGAATGACGATGATCTCGGAAAAGCTGCAGTCGCGCGAGATGTGGGAACGCTTTACCGAATTGGGCTTTGGCCGTGTACCGCAACTGGGTTTCCCTGGGGCTGCGCCCGGGCGTCTGCGTCCCTGGGACCGTTGGCGTTTGATTGAAAAAGCCACCATGGCCTATGGGTATGGTTTGTCCGTGTCCTTGTTGCAGGTGGCGCGCGCCTATACGGTTTTCGCGCGTAATGGCGATATGGTGACGCCCACCTTGATCAAGCGGGATAGCGATCCGACCAGCGTGAAAGTCTATAGCCCCGAGGTGGCGCAACTGGTGCGCAGCATGCTCGAGGCAGCGGCAGGCCCCGAGGGCACCAAAGCTGCCCAGGTACAGGGCTATCGGGTCGCCGGCAAGAGCGGTACGGCACGCAAGATCGTGGATGGTAAATACAGTACCCAACGCTATCGCAGTTCGTTTGTCGGGTTCGCCCCGGTGTCGAATCCGCGGATTGTCGTGGCCGTGTCCATTGACGAACCCAAGGTCGGCGGTTACTACGGTGGCGCGGTGGCGGCACCTGTGTTCTCCACGATCGTGGGCGGCAGCCTGCGCATGATGGGCGTGCAGCCCGATGCGCCGTTCGAATCGACCATTGTGGCCGGCGTACAGGAGAAGGCGCGATGACCGCCGCTCGTCAATTGTCCGCTGCTGCCCAGGCATTGGTCTGGCTGCGCGCGCATGCGGCGGCGGACGCCGATTTGCGTCTGGATTCCCGCGAGATCGCAGCGGGCGATGTGTTCGTGGCCTGCCCGGGCGGCTCGGCGGATGGCCGGGATTACATTGCACGGGCTTTGGAGCAAGGCGCTTCGGCGGTGTTGTGCGAAGCACCCGCGCCGGCTGGCGCTCAGAATGATGCCCGGGTACATGCTGTGCCGGCGTTGCGCACCTGGCTCGGCGAACTCGCCGACCAGTGGTATGGGCAGCCTTCGGCGGCCTTGAGCGTGGTGGCGATTACCGGCACCAACGGCAAGACCTCCTGCGTGCAATGGATTTCGCAGGCGTTGACAGCCGCAGGCAAACCCTGCGGCAGCATTGGCACGCTGGGTGCGTTGCTGCCGGATTGGCAGTCGCTGGGCGGCAGCTTGACGACGCCGGACGTATTGACGGTGCATCGCATCTTGGCGTTGATGCGTGAGGCGGGAGCCCAGGCGGTCGCGCTCGAAGCGTCGTCAATCGGCCTTGAGCAGGGGCGGTTGGACGGCGTGCGTATCGAAATCGCTGGCTTTACCAACCTGACCCGCGATCACCTGGACTACCACGGCTCGATGGACAGCTACGAGCAGGCCAAGGCACGGTTATTCCGTTGGCCTGGGCTGGCCGCAGCCATCATCAACGCCGATGACGCCGCGGGCGAGCGGTTGTTGCAATCGTTGCCCGATACCTTGGCATTGGGATATACCCAGCAGGATACGCCCGCTGCGTTTCAGGTCCGAGACCTGCAGGCGACGGCGCATGGCCAGGTCTTTACCTTGGTGTCGCCGGATGGTGAAGCGCAGATAGTGACGTCGCTTTTAGGGCGTCACAACGTCTCGAACCTGTTGTTGGTCGCCGGCGTGTTGTCCAAGCTCGGGTGGCCGCTGACGCAGATTGCGCGTGCATTGTCCGAGACGCGACCGGTGGACGGGCGTTTGCAGGTGGTGGAGCCTTTGACACTGAATGCGGGGACTGCTGCAGGCCGTGGCCCTCTCGTGGTGGTGGATTACTCTCACACCCCGGACTCGTTGGCGCGTGCCTTGACTGCGTTGCGGCCCATCGCGGATGCGCGAGGAGGCCGGTTGGTGTGTCTGTTCGGATGCGGTGGAGAACGCGACGCCGGCAAGCGCCCGGAAATGGGGCGTATTGCCGCCGACCTGGCCGACAAGATCACGGTGTCCAGCGACAATCCGCGTGGCGAGGATCCTGCCTCCATCATTGCGCAGATCCTGCCCGGTATTCCGCGCGGCGCTCGGCTCACCGTCGAGGCAGATCGCGCGAGCGCGATCATGCAGACGATCTGGGCGTCCGAGCCCAATGATGTGATTTTGCTGGCGGGCAAGGGGCACGAGACATACCAGGAAGTCGCAGGCGTCAAGTTGCCTTTCGACGATCGCGAATGGGCAAAGCTGGCTTTGCTGCTGCCGCATGCGGCAGCCTTGTCTACCGATACGCGAAAGGTGGGTGCCGATGAGGTGTTCCTGGCGCTGGCGGGCGAGAATTTCGACGGTCACGACTACCTGTCGCAGGCGCAGCAGGCGGGGGCTTGCGCGGCCGTGGTGGCGCATCCGGTCGCTGACGTATCGTTGCCGCAACTGGTCTTGGGAGACACCCGTGTCGCGTTGATGCGTATCGGTGCTGCATGGCGTGCGCGATTCGCGCTGCCGGTGATCGGGGTGGCGGGCAGCAACGGCAAGACCACGACGAAAGAAATGGTCTCTGCGATTCTGGCCGATTGGCTGGGCGAAGCAGGCCGTCTGGCGACAGCGGGCAACTTTAATAATGACATTGGTGTGCCGCTGACGCTGTTGCGTCTGCGCGCACAGCATCGTGCTGCGGTATTTGAGCTGGGCATGAACCATCCCGGCGAGATCGCGGTATTGGCCGCCATGGCGGCGCCCTCGGTCGTATTGATCACGAATGCGCAGCGCGAGCATCAGGAATTCATGCACTCGGTCGAGGCCGTGGCGCAAGAAAACGGCGCGGCTATCGAGGCGCTGCCGGATGATGGCGTCGCCGTATTCCCGGGAGATGACGCGCACTGCGGTGTGTGGGAAGCCCAGGCCGCAGCGCGGCGCGTATTGCGGTTCGGCCTGCAACCTGGATTGGATGTTTATGCCGAGAACCTGACGGCGACCGAGCAGGGCACGCGCTGCCACGTCGTGACGCCAGCGGGGTCTGCAGATCTGGTGCTGCCGGTCCCAGGCCTGCATAACGTACGCAATGCGTTGGCTGCTATCGCTGCAACGTTGGCAGCCGGTGCGCCGCTAGCCGCAGCCGTGCGGGCACTGGAGTCGTTCAACGCCGTGGCGGGCCGGATGCAACGCAAGGTCCTGCCCGACGGGACGACCCTGATCGACGATACCTATAACGCGAATCCGGATTCGGTACGTGCAGCGGTAGACGTGTTGGCGCAATTGCCCGGTCCGCGCGCCCTGGTGTTGGGCGATATGGGCGAGGTGGGCGATAACGGCCCGGCGATGCATCGCGAAGTGGGTGAGTATGCCCGTGAGCATGGTATCGACGCGCTGTATACGCTGGGAGAGGCCAGTCGCGATGCGGCGGCCGCGTTTGGCGATGGGGCCGTATCTTGCGAGTCTGTCGAGGCCATTGTGGCGGCGCTGCAAAGCATGCGTCCGGCGAGTTTATTAGTGAAAGGTTCGCGCTTTATGCGCATGGAGCGGGTGGTGAAGGTGCTGTCTACCGACAATAACAACAATATGACGGCTGCGCGCCAAGGAGGCTCTCATGCTGCTTGAAATCGCTCGTTGGCTGTCTGACGATGTGCGCGTTATCGGCGTGCTGGAATACATCACCATGCGCGCCGTGCTGGCATGCGCCACGGCCTTGTTGATCGGTCTGGTGGCCGGACCCCGCGTGATTCGCAAATTGACCGAGATGAAGATCGGCCAGGCAGTACGTGCCTATGGTCCGGAGTCGCATTTGGTCAAGAACGGCACGCCCACGATGGGTGGAGCGCTGATCCTGATTTCCATCGCCATCAGCACACTGTTGTGGGCAGACTGGACCAACCGTTTCGTCTGGGTCGTGTTGCTGGTGACATTCGGATTCGGCTGGATAGGGTGGATGGACGACTACCGAAAAGTCGTGCATCGCGATCCTGAAGGTATGCCGGCCCGGCAAAAATTCTTTTGGCAAGCCACCATCGGTCTGGTGGCTGCTGTGTATCTGGCGTTTGCGGTGTCGGCGCCGGCCAATGCCGAACTGTGGCCTTTGTTCAAGGCATGGGTGGGCAGCGGTTTCACCATGCCGTTGCCGACGCGGGCCGATTTGATCGTGCCGTTCTTTAAATCCGTCAGCTATCCGTTGGGCGTGCTGGGCTTCGTGGTCCTGACATGGGCCGTGATTGTGGGCACGAGCAATGCGGTGAACCTGACCGATGGCCTGGATGGCCTGGCCATCATGCCCACAGTCATGGTCGGCAGTGCGCTGGGGATTTTTGCTTACGTGGTGGGTCGCGTCGACTTCTCCAAATATTTGTTGTTCCCCTATATCCCGGGGGCGGCCGAGTTGATGGTGTTGTGTGCAGCGATCGGCGGGGCCGGGTTGGCGTTCCTGTGGTTCAACGCTTATCCGGCGCAGGTTTTCATGGGCGACGTGGGTGCTCTGGCACTCGGCGGCGCGCTCGGCACGATTGCGGTGATCGTGCGTCAGGAAATTGTGTTGTTCATCATGGGCGGCGTATTTGTGGTGGAAACCCTATCCGTGATGATGCAGGTGACCTGGTTCAAGTACACCAAGCGCAAATATGGGCAGGGGCGGCGGATTTTTCGCATGGCGCCGCTGCATCACCATTTTGAAGTCGGCGGCTGGAAGGAAACCCAGGTCGTCGTACGGTTTTGGATCATCAGCATGATGCTGGTGCTGATCGGCCTTTCTACCCTGAAGTTGCGATGAATAGTCCTGACACCCTCCGCGCGGAGTCGCCGCTTGTCCTGATCCTCGGATTGGGCGAGACGGGCGTGGCCGCCGCTCGCTGGTGCGCCCGCCAAGGGGCGGCGCTGCGAGTGGCCGACACGCGTGCCGAGCCGGGCGGATTGGCCGCGTTGAAATCTGCTTTGGCTGAAACCGGATCGGACGTGGATTACCGTCTGGGTTGTGGGGATGTCTTTGAACCGGCACTGCTCGATGACGTGTCGCAGCTGGTGCTCAGCCCAGGCTTGGCGCCCAATCAAGCGCCTGCGCAGGCGTTGTTGCAACTGGCGGCTGAGCGCGGTATTGAGGTCGTCGGTGAAATCGAGCTGTTTGCCAGGGCGTTGGCCGAGTTGGCGGCATCTCAGGATTATCGCCCTCACGTGTTGGCCGTGACCGGCACCAATGGCAAGACCACAGTGACGGCGATGACGCGGCAACTGGTTGAGGCCGGCGGCTTCAGCGCGCGTGCTGCGGGCAACATCAGCCCGGCCGCACTGGCTGCGCTGATGGAAGCGCTCGACGAGGACGATCTGCCTCAGGTGTGGGTGTTGGAGCTGTCCAGTTTCCAACTGGAAACGACGCAGAGTCTGTCACCCGATGCCGCAACCGTACTGAATGTGACGCAGGACCATCTGGATTGGCACGGCGATATCGAAACCTATGCCCAAGCCAAAGCCCGGTTGCTGAAACTTGCGCGCGTGTCCGTCGTGAACCGTGATGACCCGCGGGTCGCTGCAATGGTGCAAGCATTGCCGGATTTGAATGTGCGCTCGTTCGGTCGCGACATGCCCGAATTGATCGGTGATATGGGTATGGAGCTGGGCCAAGGCATGGCGTGGCTCGTGGCCTGCGAATCCACAGACTTTGATGAGCCGGCACCGCCGGTCAAGCGCAAGAAAAACGCGCCGCCTCCGCAGCGGGAGACCGGGCGCATCAGCCGGTTGATGCCGCTGGACGCGTTGCGTATCCGTGGGCTGCACAATGGTTTGAACGCGTTGGCGGCTTTGCAGTTGGCCCGCGTGCTGAATATTGGCTGGGGCCCCATGTTGCGCGCGTTGCGTGAATACACGGGCGAGCCGCATCGTGCGGCGTTCGTGCGGTCGGTCAATGGCGTGGATTACATCAACGACAGCAAGGGCACCAATGTTGGCGCTACTGTCGCTGCATTGGAAGGACTGGGCCAGCCCGTTGTCCTGATTGCGGGCGGATTGGGCAAAGGCCAGGATTTCTCGCCATTGTCTCCCGTCGTGGNGCGTTATGCGCGCGCCGTGGTGTTGATCGGCACTGACGGCCCCGAGATTGGGCGCGTGCTGGCCGAGACTGGTGTGCCGTGCGTCTCAGCAAAAGATATGCGTGAGGCAGTTCGCCGCAGCGCCGAGCTGGCCGAGCCTGGCGATGCCGTGCTGTTGTCTCCGGCTTGCGCCAGTATGGACATGTTCCGCAACTACCCGCATCGCGGTGCGGTGTTCGCCGAAGAGGTCGAAGACCTCGCGCGCGATCACGGAGAGGTGTGAGATGAGTCTATTCGCCGAGCTCACGACCAGCCTGAACGCCGTCCGCCCGGGACGCACGCGCATGCGCAATTACGATGCGCCGCTGGTGCTGGCGTCCGTGACGCTGCTGTTGCTCGGCCTGTTGATGGTCTATTCGGCGTCGATCGCCTTGGCCGACGGGCCTCGCTATGCCTCATATGGGCGGTTCTATTTTGTGATCCGCCATGGTTTGTTCCTCGCGGCCGGCCTGATCGCAGGCGCTGTCGCGTTGTCGATGCCCATCCGATTCTGGCAGCGCATGGCGGTGCCGGGATTCATGGTCGCGTTGGCCTTGCTGCTCGCCGTGCTGATTCCGGGTATCGGCCGTGAAGTCAACGGCGCGCATCGCTGGATTCCGCTAGGCCCGTTGAATTTTCAACCGTCGGAAATGATGAAGCTGTGCGCCTTGCTCTACGCCGCCGATTACACCGTGCGCAAGCAGGAATACATGCAGTCTTTCGTGCGGGGCTTTTTGCCTATGGCGTTTGCCTTAGGTGCAGTGGGCATGCTGTTGTTGCTGGAGCCCGATCTGGGGGCGTTCATCGTGATCGTAGCGATCGCGATCGGCATCCTGTTTGTCGGGGGCATCAACGGTAAATACTTCAGCTGCCTCACGGGCGTGATGGTCGGGACTTTTCTCCTGTTGATCTGGTTGTCGCCGTGGCGGCGCGCGCGTTTGTTTGCCTATCTGGATCCCTGGGACGATGCCAATGCGTACGGCAGCGCCTATCAGTTGTCACACTCGCTGATCGCATTGGGCCGTGGCGAATGGTTTGGTGTCGGCCTGGGTGCCAGCGTAGAGAAATTGCATTACCTGCCGGAGGCGCATACCGACTTCTTGATGGCCGTCGTGGGCGAAGAGCTGGGTTTCGCCGGCGTGTTGCTGGTGTTGTTCCTGTTTGTCGTCATTATTCAGCGCGGTTTTGATATTGGCCGGCAGGCCATCGCCATGGAGCGTACTTTTGCCGGCTTGGTCGCGCAGGGTGTCGCCATCTGGATCGGTGTACAGGCATTCATCAATATGGGCGTCTGCCTGGGGCTGTTGCCGACCAAGGGGCTGACACTGCCGTTGATGAGCTATGGCGGCTCGGGCATTGTGATGAATCTGATTGCGCTGGCCATTTTGCTGCGGGTCGATATTGAAAATCGCATCATGATGCGAGGGGGGCGTGTATGACGGCGCCCACTATCCTGATCATGGCAGGTGGCACGGGCGGACACATCATGCCCGGTTTGGCCGTCGCGCAGATTCTGCGCGAGCGCGGTTGGCGCGTGCTGTGGCTGGGTAATCCTGACAAAATGGAAGGCCGCCTGGTGCCTTCCCGTGGATTTGATCTGGTGCCGATGCGCTTTCAGGGCGTGCGCGGGCGTGGCCTCATGGCACTGCTCAAGTTGCCGTTCCTGTTGGCGCGCGCTTGCATGCAAGCCTGGCAGCGTTTGTCGCAGGTCCGTCCCGATGTGGTGCTGGGCATGGGCGGGTATGTCGCCTTTCCTGGCGGCATGATGGCGTCGTTGCGTGGCATGCCTTTGGTGGTGCATGAGCAAAATGCGGTAGCCGGTACCGCCAATCGATGGCTGGCCAAGCGTGCCCGCCGGGTGTTGAGCGGTTTTCCGAATGTACTGCCGCGTGGGGAAGTCCTCGGGAATCCAGTGCGCCAAGATCTGTGCGCACTGCCTGAGCCTGCTGCGCGTTATGGCGAGCGTACCGGGCCGTTGCGAGTTCTGGTCGTGGGAGGCAGTCTCGGGGCACAAGCGCTGAACACCGTGTTGCCGCGCGCGCTGGCCCTGATCGAGCCGCAATCCCGTCCGGAGGTCACGCACCAAGCCGGCGAACAACATCTGCAAGCATTGCGTGACGGTTACGCCCAAGCGGGTGTGCAAGCGGATTGCCGCGATTTTATTGACGACATGTCAGCGGCGATGAGCCAGGCTGACGTGTTGATTTGCCGCGCGGGCGCGATGACGGTGGCCGAGGTCGCGGCCGCCGGTGTGGCGGCGTTGTTTGTGCCGTTTCCGCATGCCATCGATGATCACCAGACTGCCAATGCCCGCTTTTTGAGCGATGTGCAGGCCGCCTGGCTGTGCTCGCAACCCGAACTGACGCCTGAGTGGCTGGCTGAGTGGTTACGCCAGCGCACGCGTCCTGAACTCCAGTCCGTGGCGGAACGGGCGCGTCATCATGCGCGTCCACAAGCTGCGGCAGATATCGCCGATGTCTGCGAACAAGCAGCGAGGCGCGCAACATGAAACACAGAATCCAGCATATTCATTTCGTCGGTATCGGCGGTTCGGGCATGAGCGGCATCGCCGAGGTGCTGCTGAACCTCGGCTATACCATCAGCGGCTCTGATTTGAGCGAGTCGGCGGTCACTCGCCGTCTTGCTTCGTTGGGGGCGGCGGTCGCCCTCGGCCATACGGCCTCTAATGTTGCCGGTGCCGATGCGATCGTGACGTCGACGGCAGTCGCCGGAGACAACCCCGAGGTTATCGCGGCACGCGCCGCAGGGATTCCGGTGGTGCCGCGCGCCATCATGCTGGCTGAACTGATGCGCTTGAAGCGCGGGATTGCTGTGGCGGGCACGCATGGCAAGACGACCACGACGAGCCTGGTTGCCAGCATATTGGCCGCCGGCGACCTGGATCCGACGTTTGTGATTGGTGGCCGCTTGAACTCGGCGGGCGCCAACGCCCGGTTAGGACAAGGCGAGTACATCGTGGTCGAGGCCGACGAATCTGACGCCTCGTTCCTCAATCTGTTGCCGGTCATGGCGATCGTGACCAATATCGATGCCGATCATATGGACACCTATGGTCACGACGTCGCGCGTCTGAAAAGTGCGTTCATCGAATTCACACAACGCCTGCCGTTCTATGGCAGCGCCGTGTTGTGCGCGGATGATGCGAACGTACGCGAGATCATGCCGTTCGTGTCGCGGCCGATTACGACTTACGGGCTGAGCCCCGATGCGCAGGTCCGGGCTGAAAATGTGCAAGCCGATGGCACTCGCATGCGCTTTACCGTGCTGCGTCAGGATCGTGATGTGTCATTGCCGCCCTTGAACGTGGAACTGAATCTGCCGGGCCTGCATAACGTGCGCAATGCGCTGGCTGCCGTGGCGGTCGCGACCGAATTGGGTGTGGACGATCAGGCGATTTGCCAGGCTCTTGCATCGTTTACGGGTGTGGGCCGCCGTTTTACGCAAACGGGTGATTTCGCGGTGCCTGCGGCGCATGGCGGCGGAACGTTCACGGTGATCGACGATTATGGTCATCATCCCGTGGAAATGGCCGCCACATTGGCCGCTGCGCGGGGCGCCTGGCCGGATCGGCGCATCGTCTTGGCTTTCCAGCCGCACCGCTATACCCGTACACGCGATTGCTTCGAAGACTTCGTCCGCGTGCTGGGCAATGCCGATGCGGTATTGCTGACCGAGGTATATGCCGCAGGCGAGCCGCCGCTGGTGGCGGCCGACGGCCGTGCCTTGTCGCGTGCGCTGCGTGTCGCGGGACGCGTGGAACCCCTATTTGTGGAAGACGTATCCGAATTGCCGCAAGCCATTGTGGACTTTGTGCGTGACGGTGACGTTGTGGTGGTCATGGGCGCTGGCTCGATCAGCAAAGTGCCCGGCTTGGTAGGAGAGTTGGCATGAGCCAGACGGCAAAACAGCTCATCGATGTGAAGGCCCTGGGCAAGGTTGGCGTCCTGTATGGAGGCCGATCTGCCGAGCGTGATGTGTCGATCATGTCTGGTCAAGGCGTGCATCAGGCCTTGCAGAGCGCGGGCGTCGATGCGCATCTGTTCGACACGGGCGAACGTTCGCTGGCGGATGTGGCAGCAGCGGGCTTTGATCGCGTATTCATTGCCTTGCACGGCCGCTATGGCGAAGACGGCACCTTGCAGGGGGCGTTGGAATTACTGGGATTGCCCTATACGGGCAGCGGCCCCATGGCGTCCAGCTTGGCCATGGACAAGACCATGACCAAGCGAGTGTGGTTGCAGTATGGCTTGCCCACACCGGCCTTTGAGTCGCTCGACGCGCAATCCGAGTTGCGCACCGTTCCGGATCGTCTCGGTTTGCCGTTGATCCTGAAGCCGCCGCATGAGGGTTCGACCGTCGGTATTACCAAGGTCGTGGGCTATTCCGACATGAAAGAGGCCTATGCGCAGGCAGCACGTTTTGATGACGAGGTCCTGGCCGAGCAATTCATCGTCGGACGCGAGTTGACCGTGGCCGTGTTGGGCACCGGGCGCGCAGCGCACGCTTTGCCAGTGATCGAGATCGTGGCGCCAGGCGGCAACTACGACTACGAGCACAAATACTTTTCCGACGAAACGCAGTATTTTTGCCCCGCCAATTTGCCCGACGAAGTGGCGCGTCATGTTGAGGACATCGCCGAGCGTGCCTATCGCGCGCTGGGTTGCGCCGGCTGGGGGCGTATTGATTTCATGCTGGATGCGAACAACCAGCCATGGTTACTGGAGGCCAATACCTCGCCGGGGATGACCAGCCATTCGCTGGTCCCCATGGCTGCCAAGGCAGTAGGTATGAGTTACGCCGAATTGTGTGTCGCTATTTTGTCCGAGGCTTCGTGCAAGGTGCACAGCCCCGCCCGTCAATCGTAATTTGAATCGGAATCTTCTGTGTGGAACGACGCTCGCACCACCAACCTGATTGCCAACACGCTAGCCGTGCTGGCAGTGGTGGCCATGCTCGCGGCATGCGTAGTGTGGATCGGGCATCGTCCGTACTTTACGTTGTCGGCGCTCGAACTGGAGCCGGCTCCCGACACCGAGTTGCACTACGTATCTGCCGAATCCGTGCGCGCAGTGATAGCCCATCGATTCGACGGGAACTTTTTCACCGTGAATCTGGACGAAGCCCGCGAAGTGTTCGAATCGGTGCCCTGGGTACGTCGCGCATCGATCCGGCGCATCTGGCCTGGAACCTTGCGTGTGCAGATCGAGGAAGAGCAGCCGCTGGCGCTGTGGAACGAAAACCAGATGATCAACACCTGGGGCGAAGCGTTCACAGCCAATACGGGCGAGCTCGACGACGATACGGAATTGCCGCAGTTCTCCGGGCCCGAGGGCACAGAGGGGCTGGTGGTGCAGCGTTACGCCGAATTGGCCCGCTGGTTCGCGCCGCTGGATTTACACGTGCGCGAACTGGACTTGAGCCCGCGTTATGCCTGGAAGGCCACGATGTCCAACGGTTTGGTGCTCGATCTGGGCCGCGATCCGGGTGCCGATGCGCCCGACCCGCATGGCGTGCCCGGCGCGCTGCCGTTCGCGGCTCGTATCCAGCGGTTCGTGCAAGCCTGGCCGGCAGTCATCAGCCGGCTCGAGGGCCGAGGCGTGACACAGGCCGACCTGCGTTATCCCAATGGGTTCGCCCTGGCTCTGGCGCCGCTGCCAGAAGGGCAACCGAAATCGAAATCTTCATCCACATCTTCAAAGAAGCGTTAACGCCATGACCCGTGACATCAAGGACCTCATCGTCGCCCTCGATATCGGCACTAGCAAAGTAGTGGCCGTGGTCGCCGAAATCCTGCCGGAAGGGCGTTTTGAAGTGCTCGGCCTCGGCCAGCACGAATCGCGCGGCATGCGCAAAGGCGTGGTCGTCAATATAGAGACCACCGTCAACTCCATTCAGCGGGCACTCGAAGAGGCCGAACTGATGGCCGACTGCAAAATCCGCGACGTCTATACCGGCATCGCGGGCAGCCACATCCGCAGTTTTAATTCGAGCGGTATGGTGGCAGTCAAAGACAAGGAAGTCACTGCGACCGACGTCGCACGTGTGATCGAGACGGCCAAAGCGGTGAACATCCCCACCGATCAACAAGTGCTGCACGTGTTGACCCAGGAGTTCATCGTCGATGGCCAGGAAGACATCCGCGAACCCATCGGCATGAGCGGTCTGCGCCTCGAGGTCCGCGTGCATATCGTCACTGGTGCCGTCAGTGCGGCACAAAACATCGTCAAGTGCGTGCGCCGCTGCGGCCTCGAAGTACAAGACCTGATTCTGCAGCCGCTGGCCTCCAGCCTGGCCTGCCTGACCGCCGACGAAAAAGAGCTCGGCGTGGTGCTGGTCGATATCGGTGGCGGCACAACGGATGTGGCGATCTATACCGGTGGTGCGATTCGGCACACCGCGGTGCTGCCGATCGCGGGTGACCAGATTACGAACGACATCGCTGCGATGCTGCGCACGCCAACGCCGGATGCCGAAGAAATCAAGCTGCGTTACGGCGTGGCCAAGCAAGTCCTGGCTCGTCCCGACGAATCGGTCGAGGTGCCGGGGCTGGGCGATCGCGGCCCGCGCCAAGTGAAACGCCAGGCATTGGGCGCTGTGATCGAGCCGCGCGTCGAAGAACTGTTTTCGCTGGTGCAACAAGTCGTGCGGGAGTCGGGCTACGAAGACCTCCTGGCTTCGGGCGTGGTGTTGACCGGAGGCTCTGCACAGATGCCCGGCATGATCGAACTGGCCGAGGACGTGTTCCTCAAGCCCGTGCGCGTGGCAACGCCCGAGTACGAAGGCAGCCTGTCCGATGTGATGCGCAATCCGCGTTTCTCGACCGTGATGGGCTTGTTGCAAGAAGCGCGCATGCAGCGTGTGCGTGGCCGCAAAGTCGCTGCACAAACGGGCAACTTCAAGAGCCTGCTGGCTCGTATGAAGGAGTGGTTCATGAATTGATCAAGGGGCAGACCGGGGCCTGCTCCTGGCTTGATCCGTCGCAAGACGGCGCAGGCCGAATAGGGGAGACGCTTCAAACCCGTTGCGGATTATCCGATCGGCGTCGGCTTTGAAGCGATTCACAAAAGAAAGCATAGGTTGTTGGGGAATTTTTGTGATTTGCATATCCAGACTTGTGAGGGAGTCATCATGATGAACTTTGAAATGCTTGAAAACAACGCCAAAGGGACCGTTATCAAGGTCGTGGGTGTTGGGGGTGCAGGCGGCAATGCCGTCGCGCACATGATCCGCAGTGGCGTCAACGGCGTGGATTTCATCTGCGCTAACACCGACGCCCAAGCGCTGGCCGCAACCAACGCGCCGGTGCAGATTCGCCTGGGCCGTACCGGCCTGGGTGCTGGTGCCAAGCCTGAACAAGGCCGCGCATCGGCAGAAACCGCACGCGAAGAAATCCGTTCGGCTTTGAACGGCGCTCACATGGTGTTCATCACTGCCGGTATGGGTGGTGGCACAGGAACGGGTGCCGGTCCGGTGGTGGCGGAAGTCGCCAAAGAGCTGGGCATTCTGACCGTGGGCGTCGTGACCAAGCCCTTTACCTTCGAAGGCAACAAGCGCCTGAAGATGGCTGAAGACGGCATCAACGAGCTGGCCAAGCACGTACATTCTCTCATCGTGGTGCTCAATGAGAACCTCTATGAGCTGATGGACGAGGACGCTACGCAAGAAGATTGCTTCAGGTCCGCCGACGATATTCTGCACAATGCGTGCGCCGGTATCGCCGAGATCATCAACGTCGAAGGCAACGTGAACGTTGACTTCGAAGACGTCAAGACGATCATGGGCGAACAAGGCCAGGCCATGATGGGTACGGCGACCGCCAGCGGTGCCGATCGTGCCCGCGTGGCAGCCGAGCAAGCCATCGCTTGCCCGCTGCTCGAAGGCGTGGACCTGAATGGTGCTCGTGGCGTGTTGGTCAACATCACGGCCAGCCGCACGCTGAAGATGCGCGAAACGCGCGAAATCATGGAAACGATCCGCAGCTACGCTTCGGACGACGCGACCGTGATCTTCGGTACGGCCTACGATGAGTCCATGGTTGACAGCCTGCGCGTGACGGTCGTTGCCACCGGCCTGGGCCGTAGCATTGCTGCACCGAAGCTCGTGCAAAACGTGGCCGAAGGCCTGCGTACCGGTACCGACAACATGCCTGTGATGGGCGGGATGACGGGCCAGCAGGGCGACTACCGCAATCTGGACATGCCCTCGGTAATGCGCAACCCGCGCACCCAGGCATCGGCCCAGGTGCGTGCTCTGGAAAGCTCGGGGATGGATCACTTCGATATCCCGGCATTCCTGCGCAAGCAAGCGGATTGATGTTGCGTTAACCGGGCTGGGGAACTGGCCCGACTCCCTCAGCGCCGGCCCGTTTCCCCTGACGGGCCGGACGCCGGGCGGTGTGCGCTCGAAAGTTTTGTCTTGCTTTCAATACCGTCCGATAGCAGGTGTAATGGGTTCGGTACAGTGGGGCAGATGTGTCGGCAGATGTATCAAAGGCGTGGCGCAGGGCGCCTGCCGGGGTTACAATATGATCTTATGCCGGTGATTTCATTGATTTTTGCCGGCTAGGCTCTAGCACAAATAACTATGTTTCGACAGCGCAGTATTCAGAATCTCGTCCGCACAACAGGCGTAGGCGTCCACTCGGGACGTCGGGTCGAGCTCACTCTGCGTCCTGCCGAAGCCAACACTGGTATCGTCTTTCACCGAGTCGATCTGCCGCAGGTCGTGGATCTGCCCGCGCAGGCTGACGGCGTGGGCGATACCCGCATGGCGTCTGTGCTGCAACAAGGCAACGTCCGTGTTTCTACCGTCGAACACCTGATGTCCGCGCTGGCGGGCCTGGGCATCGACAACCTGCACGTCGATCTCACTGCCGAAGAAGTCCCCATCATGGACGGCAGTGCCGCGACGTTCGTGTATCTGTTGCGCTCGGCTGGCATCGTCGAGCAAAACGCTCCCAAGCAATTCATTCGCGTCAAGAAACCCGTCGAAATCCGCGAGGGTGAGGGCCGCAGCCTGAAATGGGCGCGCCTGGAGCCGCACGAGGGCTTCGCCTTGGCGTTCTCGATTGATTTCCGTCATCCCGCGATCGATTCCACGGCTAATTTCGCCGAGATCGACTTTGCCACGCATTCCTATGTCCGCGAAATCGCTCGCGCGCGGACTTTCGGGTTCGTCAACGAGGTCGAGGCACTGCGTTCGATGGGCCTGGCCCGTGGCGGCAGCCTGGACAACGCCATCGTGATGGACGAATACCGGGTCTTGAACAGCGATGGCCTGCGTTATGACGACGAGTTCGTCAAACACAAAATTCTCGACGCGATCGGCGATTTGTACCTGCTGGGCAAGCCCTTGGTGGCGCGCTACGTCGCCTGCAAATCCGGCCACGGTCTGAATAACCAGCTTGCACGCGCGCTGTTGGCGCAGCGTGATGCATGGGAACTGGTGACTTACGAATCCCAGGCTGCAGCCCCCCAGGCATTCCGCCACGAGTGGAAACTCGCCTGATTATGCGCTGAGCTGTGAGCGGCTCTGCGAGCCGTTTTTCTGCCCCAACGCCTCTATTTGTTCTTGTGGTGCGCCAGCAGTTTGGCGACTGCATCGGCCAGCGGCCCCGGGCGCAGATTCCCTTGTAACGTTTCGAAAGCATCGAGCGCTGTTTCTCCCAGGGGCTGAGCTTCTTTTGGGGGACGGGGCGCTTTTGCCCCAGGGCGGGGCATTCCGGCTTGAACCTTGACGGCAATTTCGTTAAGGTTCCAACCTTGGGTATTGAGTGTTTGTGCAATCCGCGGAGCCAGCTGACGCAGCTTGGCCGCGTGTGCCGCGCTCGGTACCGCTAGTTGCAGCCGAGGGGTTTCCAGCTTGGCCACGACGCAGACAGCGCCGAGCGCTGGCGGTAACACAGCGGCGATAGCATGCTGTATTTGCAGGTGCACGCGCGCCGTAGCCAGCACGCCGGCGCCGCGCGTATCGTGACCCAGCCACCCCAGCGGGGTTTCTCCCCGCCGGCTGGCAGAAGAACGAGAACGGTTTGATGCAGGTCTGTTCATGCCAGCTCAATAACAGGATTTACGTACCTTGAAATTCGTGATTATGCACGCCCGCGAGGGTCAGCCCGGACAACAGGTCCTGGGCGGCGCTCGTTTGTGGCTGGTGCTGGCCGCTTTCCTGGCCACGGCGGCGCTGATTGGCGCCACCGTACAGCGCTACCTTACTCCTATTGCGCCGCCTTCGTATTCTGTCGACTGGGCTGCGTATTCTCCCGGCGGACAACCGGAGCGCGATTCCGCTTTTTTGCGTGAAAACGTAGGGTTGCTGGCAGCAAAGGTCGGCGAATTGCAAGCCAAGCTGGTGGGCATCGACAGCGTCGGGCGCCGGGTCGCCAAGGTCGCCGGAGTGGCTTATACCGATCCTGAGCTGGCCGCGGGCCTGAACGCGCCTGCCAAGGCCGAGCAAGTGATGGATAATCTGTTCACCGACCGTCAGCCGCCGCCTCTGCAAGAGTCGGCCGAATCGCTGGGCCGCCAATTGGATGAGTTGCAGGCGCGCCTGCTCCAGCAGACCGACAATCTGCGTATGCTGGATGTGGCCCTGACGCGCCGCTCGGCAGACCAGGCCCGTCTGCCGTCGACCATGCCGGTCAGCGACTATCCCTTTCTCAGCTCCTCGTATGGGTGGCGCCGCAATCCCGTCACGCACCGGTATGCCATGCACGAGGGCCTGGATTTCGCTGCGCCCTCGGGTACCCCGATTTTGGCGGCTTCCGGCGGTGTGGTGCTCGAGTCGCGTTTTCAATCAGGCTATGGGAATACCGTCGAGGTGGATCACGGCGACGGCATGATCACCCGTTATGCCCATGCTTCGAAGTTGCTGGTCAAACCTGGCGAACTGGTCAGCCGCGGCCAGGAAATCGCTTTGGTGGGCTCGACCGGCCAGTCTACGGGGCCGCATTTGCACTTTGAGGTGCGTCTGGAAGGGCAGCCGCTGGATCCCCGCCTGTTCCTGAAATCCCCGGATGCCACGCGGCCTGTGGTGGCCCAGGCATCTGGTCTGCCCGTTTCCGGGCAGGCAGCCGGTACGGCGACGGGCAGTGCCGTAGCGCGGGCAGGACCGGCGCCGGCTCAGTCCGTGACGCGCTGAGTGCAGGATAACTCCTCCGTCCCAGCGCCTTCAGTTTCCGGCTTGTGCGGCGTGGGCAAACGCCACAAGCGCACATTGCATCGAGTGAACACGGCTCGTTTTATCCGGCTTGGGACCGATACCGCCCAGGTGCGTTAAACTCGATCGTTTCCCAGCGGGATTGCTCCGCTCAACCAAGTAACATTCCGCGCCGAGCGGTACCTGGCCTTTTTTGGGACAGGGAACGACGGCGCTGCCACCGACACGCATGGTTTCTTTGCTCAAAAAACTCATAGGCAGCCGCAACGACCGGTTGCTTAAGCAGTATCGCAAGCTGGTAACCCAGATCAACGCACTGGAATCCAAGACTGCCGCGCTCTCCGATGCAGAGCTCGCGGCCAAGACCGATGAATTCCGCAGCCGGCATGCCCAGGGCACATCGCTTGACGATCTGTTGCCCGAGGCTTTTGCCGTGGTCCGCGAGTCCGGAAAGCGTGTATTCGGCATGCGCCACTTCGATGTGCAGATGTTGGGCGGTATAGCGCTGCATAACGGCAAGATCGCCGAAATGCGTACTGGCGAAGGCAAGACCCTCATGGCGACGCTGCCCGTCTACCTGAACGCGATCGCGGGCAAGGGCGTGCACGTTGTGACGGTCAACGACTACCTGGCCCGTCGCGATGCGGACTGGATGGGCCGCCTGTACGGTTTCCTGGGGATGACCACCGGCGTGGTGGTGCCGCAGCAGCCCAACGACGAGAAGATCGCCGCATACGCCGCAGATATCACCTACGGGACCAACAACGAATTCGGTTTCGACTACCTGCGCGACAACATGGAATATCGCGTCGAAGATCGCCGTCAGCGTCCGCTGGCGTACGCGATCGTCGACGAGGTGGATTCCATCCTGATTGACGAGGCCCGCACTCCGCTGATCATCTCCGGGCAGGCCGAAGACCATACCGAGTTGTACATTCGGATGAATGCCGTGCCGCCGCTGTTGACGCGCATGGCTTCCGAGCCCAAGGCCCACGAACCCGAGCCCGAAGGCGATTTCTGGGTCGACGAAAAGTCCCAGCAGGTCTATCTCTCGGAAAAAGGCCACGAGACTGCCGAGCGTCTGCTGAGCCAACAGGGCATCCTGCCCGAGGGCGAGTCCCTGTACGATCCGCGCCATATTTCGCTGATGCACCATTTGATGGTCGCATTGCGCGCCAATACGCTGTTCTTCCGCGATCAGCAGTATGTGGTGCAAGACGGCGAAGTGGTGATTGTTGACGAATTCACAGGCCGCCTGATGGTGGGCCGTCGTTGGTCCGATGGTCTGCACCAGGCGGTTGAGGCCAAAGAAGGCGTCAAGATCCAGCACGAAAACCAGACGCTGGCATCGATCACGTTCCAGAACTACTTCCGCATGTACGAGAAGCTCTCGGGCATGACGGGGACGGCCGATACCGAGGCCTACGAATTCCAGGAAATCTACAGTCTGGAAACGGTCATCATCCCGACCAACAAGCCGATGATCCGCAAGGATCAAAACGACCAGGTCTTCAAGACGGCGCAGGAAAAGTTCAACGCCATCCTGGACGACATCCGCGATTGCCACGAGCGTGGCCAGCCCGTGCTGGTGGGGACGACCAGCATCGAAAACTCCGAACTGCTGGCCGGCTTGCTCAAGCAAGCCAAGCTGCCGCACGAGGTGTTGAACGCCAAACAGCATGCCCGCGAAGCCGAGATCGTGGCCGAGGCCGGCAAGCCTGGCCACATCACGATTGCGACCAATATGGCCGGCCGGGGTACCGACATCGTGCTGGGTGGCAGCATCGAGAAACAAGTCGATCTGATCCGTGCGGATGAGTCGCTGTCCGATGCCGACAAAGAAACCCGTATCGAAAAAGTTCGTGCCGATTGGAAACCCGCCAACGAGCAGGTAAAGGCTGCGGGCGGTCTGCGCATCATTGGTACCGAGCGCCACGAATCGCGCCGTATCGACAATCAGTTGCGCGGCCGTGCGGGCCGTCAGGGCGATCCGGGCTCGTCGCGTTTCTATCTGTCTCTCGAAGACCCGCTGATGCGGATTTTCGCGGGCGACCGCGTGCGCGCCATCATGGAACGCCTGAAGCTTCCCGAGGGCGAGCCCATCGAGGCAGGCATGGTGACGCGTTCCATCGAGACTGCGCAACGCAAGGTCGAGGGCCGCAACTTCGATATTCGCAAGCAACTGCTCGAATACGACGACGTCTCCAACGATCAGCGCAAGGTCTTGTACGCGCAGCGTAACGACGTGCTTGAGGCCTCGTCGATCCGGACATCCGTGGAAAATCTCGCCGAAGCCGCTGTGACCGATCTGGTTCGCCAGCATATCCCTGCTGACTCTGTCGAAGAGCAGTGGGACGTGGCAGCACTGGAAAAGGCCCTGGCTGCAGATTGGCAGATCGTCTTGCCCTTGACCGAGATGCTGGAGAAAGAGTCCAGCCTGACCGATGACGATATTCTGGCCCGCGTGAACGATGCGGTGCGAGAGGTCTATTCCGGCAAGATCGCTCTGGTCGGTGACGAGCCTTGGGCGCAGTTCGAGCGTTCGATCATGTTGCAGGCGATCGATACGCATTGGCGCGAGCATTTGTCGTCGTTGGATCACTTGCGCCAGGGGATCCATTTGCGCGGCTATGCGCAAAAGAATCCCAAGCAGGAATACAAGCGCGAGGCGTTCGAGCTATTCTCGGGGATGCTCGATCGCATTCGTGACGATGTCGTCCGCGTGCTGTTGACGGTGCGGGTGCAGTCACCCGAGCAGGTCGAGCAGGCCGAGGCCGAGACCAATCAGTCGCACGTGCAGAATGTGCAGTATCACCATTCTGATTACGATGAGGCCTTGGCGAATGCCGACGAGGCCACGCAGAACGAGCAATCGGCTCAGCAGCCGGCACGCAATGTCTTGCCCAAGGTCGGACGCAACGATCCATGCCCGTGCGGTAGCGGCAAAAAGTACAAACAGTGCCACGGCAAGCTGGCTTGATGTCTTTTCCGGCCACTGCCTCTCGATGAGGCATCGTGCACTGGTGAGCTAAACACTGGGGATGGTAAATTGCCATCCCCAGTGTTTTTTTAAGGCGGGCATAGTCATGCTGCATCCCTCTGACGAGACTGAATTCGATCATGCAGTGATCATGGTGCGTGATCGGCTCGATGAGCTGGCGCCGCATTTCGAGGAACAGGGCTTCCTGGTGAGCGATAAATCGGTCCATAACCTGGGATCGTGCAATCGCCTGATTCCGTTGCAAGGCACCTATGTCGAGCTATTGGGTTGGCCACCGGGGGCACCGCCAGCACGCAAGGAAATCGCTGATTCTCCGTTCGGCTTAGAGGCGTTGGTGTTTCGGTCTTTCGATGCGGACGCGACCTATGCGCGTTTACGTGACGAGGGCTTTGCCGTCAATCCTGTGCAAGCGCTGACCCGTCCAGCGGTGGTAGATGGCCGCGAGATGCAGGCGAGCTTTCGCACGGTGCGGTTTGCCGAGCAGCCGTTACCCGGGATTCGGATGTATTTTTGCCAGCATCTCACCCCCGAATGCGTATGGATGCCGACGCTCATGGCGCATCCCAATGGGGCATTGCGTATCCATCAAATCGAGGTGCGAGCCGCTGAGGAGCAGGCGGTGGCCTGGCGCCTGGGGATCATCGCCGATGCCCGAGTCGAAGAGGTCGACACTGGCTGGGATGTGGTGTTGGGCAATCTGCGGCTGAATGTCGTGCATGACGACACAGCATTGATCCCCCGATTGGGACGGTTGGTGCTGGAGTATAAAGACGGCGTGCGCGAGTTGAACGTCGGCGTTTGAGCGCTGAATCTGAGCGGCGAGTTTTCGGAGACCCTGATGAAGGTCGCAGTGCTGGGGGCAGGCGTCGCCGGGGTGGCCGCTGCCTATTATCTGTGGCGTGATGGCCATCAAGTCGTGGTGCTGGATCGCCAAAGCGGCGCGGCACGCGAGACCAGCTTTGGCAATGCCGGCGGGCTATGCCCCAGTTTTGCGGGCCCTTGGGCCGCACCCGGCATGATAGGCAAGGTCTTGAAAATGGCCTTGCAGAAAGAAGCTCCGATTCGTTTCTCCTTTACGCCGAATCCGCGCAAACTGGCTTGGCTGGCGCGTTGGATGGGCAATTGCAATGCAGAACGTTTTCGCGCGAATAAACTGCGGATGCAGCGTGTAGCGCACTATAGCAACGCATGCCTGCAGGATCTGGCCGGTGCGGGGCTGCCAGTCGAATTTGATTATCACCGGGACGGCACGCTGCAAGTTTTTCGCAGTCAATCCGATCTGAAAGTCGTCAAAGGCATCACACAGGCATTGGACGAATATGAGGTGCCGTGGCGTTTGCTGGACGGTGACGAGGCCAGAGCCCTGGAGCCTGCCTTGGCCGGATCTCGCGCGCCGATTGCGGGGGCCTTGTATCTGCCTCGTGACGGCTCGGGTGATAGCCACAAGTTTGCTACGGGGTTGGCTGCGTATTTGGCGCAGCAAGGTGTGGTGTTTCGCTACGACACGCCCGTCGCGGCACTGGTCAAGGCTGCTGACCGCATTCAGGGCGTACGGATCGAGGGCCAGGCCGAGCTATTCAGCGCAGACGCCTATGTGATTGCCCTGGGACCGCAAACGCCGTTTTTGCTGCGTCCTTTGGGTCTGTCTTTGCCGATTTATCCCCTGAAGGGATATTCCATTACGGCGCGTATCGATGATCCGGATCGTGCTCCTCGCGCGGCGCTGATGGACGAATACAACAAGGTCATGATTTCGCGTCTGGGTGATCGCGTGCGGGCTGCGGGGATGGCGGAACTCAAGGGCTACGGATTAGCCGTTGATCCAGGCCGCGTCGCTTTTTTAAAGGGCGTCGTGCGTGAATGGTTTCCCGAGGGCGTGAGCCTCGACGATGCCCAGGCCTGGGCGGGCTTGCGTCCCATGACCCCGGATGGTCCGGCGATCCTGGGCAAGACACGCTACGCGAATCTGTACTTGAACTGCGGTCACGGCTCGAATGGCTGGACGCAGGCGTGCGGTACCGGAAAAATCGTGGCCGATATCGTGTCGGGGCGGCAACCGGAGGTCGACCTGGATGGCTTGACGGCGGACCGATACGCCTGAGCCCCTAGAACGCCCAGCTACCGAACATGAACAGCACGTTGCCATTGCCGCTGCCCCCGGGAATATAGGTGGCGTAGAGCGTGGCATTGCGATATCCCGCAGAGACCAGGGGCAGAATCCCCGGGAACGGAATCCGATTGAAAATATCCGAGCGCGAAGTCAGGAATACGGTGTAGCCGGCGCCAAAACGCCAGTTCTCGCCGGCCCTGCCTATTTTCTGGAATCCGTAGCCGGCCATCGGCTCGATTTTGCTGTGCGAATCCAGAAACGCCATGGCGTAGAGCGCGTGCCAGTCGCCATCTTCGTCATACAGGCTTTTGCCCAACCCGCCGCCCCAGGCGAGTTCATTGAAGCTATCGATTTTCTTTTTGCTGTACGTGGCGCGGTTGTGCCAGGAATAACCTGTCAGATAGAGCTCATTGCCGCCTTCGGTCCAGATCTGGTCGATACGTTGGCAGGCGGACTGAGCCCATGACGGCAGGCTGTCACAGGCAAATACCGAAAAAGCAGGCGAACAAAGCAGGCAGAACAACACTGCCCGGAGTTTCTTGGTCATAGGGACTCCGTAGCAAGGTGAGACGGCAGGTCGAACCGAATACCGCACATCTCACCGTCAAGCGGGAACATGAGGCCGAGCCTCGGGTATTGAATATTTCCGATTTAAGTCAGATACATGATGCGTGTCTCTGATTCAGTTGGGTGCAACGGGATGTTTCTTATTATTCGCGAAGCATACTGAGTGGAGCGGGCAGACGTAGACGCCAGCGTGATGGCATGGCACCGCGCTTTCGAGGCGGAAGTACGCGCAAGCGACCTACAGCAGGAAAACCGTCGCCAGGCCCAGAAAGATAAAGAAACCCAGCGAGTCCGTCGCAAAGGTCAGCAAGACCGAAGAACCCATGGCGGGGTCTTTGCCAAAGCGTGCACGCAACATGGGGACCAGCACGCCGAACGACGCACCGACCAGCATGTTGCAGATCATGGAGGCCATCATCACGACCGCGATGGCAATGGAGTTTGAGATGGCCCAGGCGAATAGCGCCGCCACCACGCTGCCACAGAGGCCAACCATGAACGTGACCATCATCTCGCGTTTGACCAACTGCCACAGGTTGCGGCCGGTAATACGGCCCACGGCCAAGGCACGAATGATCATGGTCATCGTCTGATTGCCCGAGTTGCCGCCGATGCCGGCCACAATCGACATCAGAAACGCCAGGATCACAATATGGCTGACTGTGTCTTCGAATCGTGAGGCGACGAACGAGGCCGTCGCGGCTGTGCACAAGTTGAACAGCAACCAGGGGGCACGGTTGCGCAAGGCCATGGCCACCGGGGCGAAGATGTCTTCTTCTTGCAGACCGGCGCGCGACAGGGCTTGCTCTTGCGAGTCTTCGCGCATCACGTCCACGACGTCCGCGATAGTGACCCGGCCGATCAACCGGCCCTGGTCGTCCATGACGGGCGCCGAGACGAGGTCATAGCGTTCAAATGCGCCGGCCGCGTCCGCATCGGAGTCCAGCGGGTTCAGCGTCAGGAAATCCGTGCTCATGACCGCATGGACTTCGGTCTCGGGCTCGCTGACCAACAGGCGGGACAAGGGCAATACGCCTTGTAATTTGTCCTGCCGGTCGACGACGAACACCTGGTCGGTATGGTCGGGCAGCTCGTGCAGGCGGCGCAGATAGCGCAGCACCACCTCGAGGGTGACATCCTCGCGCACGCGTACCATCTCGAAATCCATGATGGCGCCTACGCTGTCCTCGGGGTAGCCCATTGCCTCGAGCAGTTGCGCACGCTCTTCTTCGGTCAGGCCTTTCTGGACCTCGGCCACCACATCGGGAGGCAGATCGGGGGCCAGGTCGGCCAGCTCATCCGCATCCATGTTGCCCGTCGCGGCCACCAGATCTTGACGATCCATGGCCTCGATGAGCGACTCCCGCACCCAGTCCTCGACCTCGAGCAGCACGTCGGCGTCGTGTTCGGGACTGACCAGCTTCCAGACGGTCTGACGCTCGTCCTTGGGCAAGGATTCGAGAATGAACGCGATATCGGCCGGATGCAGGGCGTCGACCAGGGCTTTGAGTTCGGCCTCGTGCTGGCGATGGACCAGGTCCTCGACCAACGAGGCTTTGTCGTCACCCTGTTCCTGGCGGTGCACGAGGTCTTCGACGAGCTGTTGGCGGCGCAGGCGTTCCTGGACCTCAGCCAAGGCGTGCTGAGCGTCTTCAGGGTCCAGGCGGCGGGGCGGCACGGGCGCGGCGGCGGGCTGCGTCATAGGCTACAAACTTACAGAATAGGCAGGGGGCGGCTGCGCCGGGCTTCGTCAGTGGCAACGTAGGTCAGGACGGCTTCGGTGACCTTGACCACCTCGGCATCCATGCGATTACGTTCGGCATAGACTTCGACAGATACGGTAACCGAAGTTTTGCCTGTCTTGACGATGGTCGTGTAGAAACTGAGCAGATCGCCCACGAATACGGGCTGCTTGAACTGAAACGCGTTGACAGCGACGGTCGCGACACGCCCCGCAGCACGGCGCGCCGCAGGGATCGAGCCCGCAATATCGACCTGCGACATGATCCATCCACCAAACACATCGCCATGAATATTGGCGTCTGAGGGCATGGGCATGACACGCAACACGGGATCCCGACCGGCAGGCAGGGTAGTCGTGAAATCTTTGACGCTAGACATGGGCCGGCTCCAGTCCTGATGAAAACCGGCCGATTATGCAGCAAAACGCATTCCTCTGCGGTGATTGATGGGGATTTTTCGCCGCCGGGCCGCCCCAAGGCGAAAACGCCCCTACATCACCAACTTCACGACTCCATAGCCGCCCAGTACCAGCCAGACATACAAGATCAATCCCAACAGCATGACCTTGGGGCCTGCCTGGCGGATCTGGCCAAACCTCGTTTCGATGCCCAGGGCGGTCATGGCCATGGTCAAGGCAAAGACATCCAGGCGGCGGATGGCAGTGATGACGTCTGCCGGCAGGACGTCCAGGGAATTGATGATGGCCAGAACCAGAAAGCCTACGGCAAACCACGGGATAGGCAAGCGCGTCTTGGCCTGGCCCGGTCCGCTGGCCGAGGCTGCACTACGCAGCCACAGGCCCAATATCAGCAATACCGGCACCAGCAACGCTACGCGGGTCATTTTGACGATGGTGGCCACGTCCGTCGTGGCGGGATCAATATTGCTGGCTGCCCCGACGACTTGGGCGACCTCGTGTACGGTGCCGCCAATGTACAGGCCCAATTCCTGGGGCGTTAGCGCGAGCCAGCCTGCCTGATAGGCTACCGGGTACAGGAACATGGAAAGTGTGCCAAACAGCACCACGGTGGCCACCGCCACGGCGCTCTTGTGGGGGGCAGCACGCAGCGTGGGCTCAAAAGCCAACACCGCCGCTGCGCCGCAGATGGCGCTGCCCGCGGCGGTCAACATCGCGGTATCGCGATCCAGGCCCAGCAGCCGTTGGCCAACAGCAGTCCCTATTAGCAGCGTCCCCACCACGATAATCACCGACACGGCCAAGCCCGGCAGGCCGACGGCGGCGATCTGCTGGATGCTGATGTTCAGGCCGTAAAACGCGACTGCGATACGCAGCAGGCGGCGCGCAGTGAAATTAACGCCCACCGCCCAATCGGCCGGCATGGTGCCACGCAGGAAATTGCCATAAAGCATGCCGCATACGATGCCGATGATCAGCGGCGAAAAACCCAGCTGGCGAATCGCCGGCAGGTCGCTCAGCTGCATCACTGCCACGGTCATCAGCGCAACAAAGAAAACACCATTGAGCTTGTCGCGCCACGGCGTGGCCAGGGGGAGGGTAGTAGAAGTCGACATGGGGGTTGCTGCATAACTTAATAACTGGAAGGAATATTAAATCTGGCCGCGTTATTTGAGAAATTTTTAATTTGGATATTAAATATTCGAAATAACGATATCGACCGGGACCCCTGGCCTTCCTCCAATGACACCAGATCAACTTTTGACCTTTGCGTATGTTGCGGACGTGGGCAATATCAGCCGCGCGGCGGAATTGCTGTATTTATCCCAGCCGGCCGTATCGGGGCAGTTACGTTTGCTGCAAGACTGGTTCGGCGAGCCGCTGTATCGGCGCAAGGGGCATGGCGTGGTCTTGACCCCGGCGGGCGAGCGCCTGGCCGAGCAAGCCCGTCAGCTACGCCAGGTCTATCAGCAGGCGCAAACCCTGCGTGAGGCGTGGCAAGGGCTGGAAACGGGCAGGCTGCGGCTGGGGGCGAGCACGACGCCAGCCAGCTATCTGCTGCCCGCGCTCGTCGCCGAGTTCCACCAGCGGTTTCCGGCAGTCAGTCTGCATCTGTCCGACGGCAACACCAGCCAGATCGTGGAGCGTTTGCCTACTTTGGATTTGGCCTTTATCGAGGGGGAGGTGCCGGCGGGCCTGCCCGTGGATACGATGGTCCACCAGTGGCGGCAGGACGAGGTCGTGGCGATTGCGCGTGCAGACCATCCCTTGGCGCGGCACGGTGTCGCGCATTTGCAGGAGCTGGTCAATTTTGCCCTGGTCATGCGAGAACCGGGATCGGGTGTGCGGCAATTGGTCGAGCGGGCGTTTGCCGACGAGGGTTTGGCGCCTGCCGTGGGATTGGAGCTGGCTGGCGTCGAGGGGGTGAAACAGGCCGTGCGTGCCGGCCTGGGGATCGGATTCGTCTCGCTGCTGTCAATGCGGCACGAGGATGGTACCTTGGCCGTGATCCGGCTCTTGCCGCAGCCGTTGACACGCACACTCAGTATTCTCGTCCCGCACTCGCAGAGCTCGGCGCGCGCGGCCGAGCGTTTTCTGGAGTCTTGCCTGACACTACGATCCGAGGTGTGACCAGTACCGAGTCAGTCGGGACGAGCCAACCATTTCCTTGCCAGTTCCACCCAATACGTCCCGCCCAGCGGCAGCAGGTCGTCATTGAAATCGTAGCTGCCGTTGTGCAGCATGCACGGGCCCGCGCCATGCCCCACGTCGCGGTGTGTGCCGTCACCGTTGCCTATCCACACATAGCAGCCGGGCAGTTCCTGCAGCATGAACGCAAAATCCTCGGCGCCCATGGTCGGCTGGACGTGGTCGTGGACATTTTCCGCGCCGACGATGCTGCGCATGACCTCGACACAGAATGCCGTTTCGTTGGCATGGTTGATCGTCGGCGGGTAGTTGCGGTGGAATTCGAATTCCACGGTGCAGTCCAGGGCCTCGCACGTATGCCGAGCGATATCGTGCATGCGGCGTTCGATCAGGTCCAGCGTTTCGTGCGTGAACGTCCGTACCGTGCCTCGCATGATGGCGACATTGGGCACGACGTTGTCGGCGCTGCCGGTATGGATCTGCGTGATGCTCAGCACCGCTGCATCCAGCGGGTTGCGGTTGCGCGTGATGATGGTCTGCAATGATTGCGCCAGTTGCACTGCCGTCATGACCGGGTCTATGCCCAGATGGGGCATGCCTGCATGCGTGCCCTTGCCTTGAATCGTAATGACGAACTCGTTGCTCGACGCCATGATGGGGCCGGCCGTTACCCCAAATTGGCCCACCTGCAGGCCAGGCCAGTTGTGCATGCCGAACACGGCGTCCATCGGGAATCGGGTGAACAGGCCGTCATCGATCATGCGTTTCGCGCCGCCGCCGCCTTCTTCGGCGGGTTGGAAAATCACATAGACGGTGCCGGGAAAATCGCGGTACTGCGCCAGATAGCGTGCCGCAGCCAACAGCATGGCAGTGTGGCCGTCGTGGCCGCAGGCGTGCATTTTGCCTGCGTTCTGGCTGGCGTGTTCAAAGGTGTTTGCCTCTTGCATCGGCAGCGCATCCATGTCGGCGCGCAACCCCACGGTGCGAGGACTGTCGATATTGCCGCGAATGATGCCGACAACGCCTGTGCCGCCTAACCCGCGATCGACTTCGATGCCCCATTCGAGGAGCTGGGTGGCGACGACGTCAGAGGTACGGAATTCCTCGAAAGACAATTCCGGATGTGCGTGAATGCCGCGCCGGATACGGGCGATCTCTTCGTGCCAGGCGACGATGGGTTCTAACAGATTCATCGGAGTCTCGATGGAGTTGAGCCAAGGGCAACAAGGGTATTATCAAACAAAAACCCTCAGAATATGTATCACACGTGGAGACCTCACTATGTCGCGTCCTTGGCTTGCTCATTATCCCGCTGGCGTTCCTGCGGAAATATCCATCGAGCCTTATGCGTCATTGCCCGACTTGCTGGATCGGGCTTGCCGCAAGCATGCCGCCCGCGTCGCGTGCACGGCCATGGGGGCGGATATCAAATACGCGGAGCTGGATCGCCAGGCGCGCGCGTTTGCCGCATGGTTACAGAGCCAGGGGCTGAAAAAAGGCGCTCGCGTGGCGCTGATGATGCCCAACGTGCCGGCTTATCTAGTGTGCTTGTTAGGGACTTTGCGCGCGGGCCTGGTGGTGGTCAACGTCAATCCGCTTTACAAGACAGATGAGTTGCAGCGGCAATTGCTCGACAGCGGTGCCGAAGTCATCGTCATTCTGGAAAATTTCGCACATACCTTGCAAGCCGTCAGTGACCGTGGTGCGCTGCGGCATGTGGTGGTAACGGGGCCGGGGGATCTATTGGGTGGTTTGAAAGCACCCCTGGTGAACTTCGTGGCTCGCTACATCAAGCGCATGGTCCCCGATTGGCGGATCGAGGGGGCACACC
Source organism: Bordetella tumbae (assembly GCF_965139195.1). Taxonomy (GTDB): domain Bacteria; phylum Pseudomonadota; class Gammaproteobacteria; order Burkholderiales; family Burkholderiaceae_B; genus Bordetella_A; species Bordetella_A tumbae. The sequence goes on from NZ_CBCSJH010000016.1 coordinate 38,177, forward strand.
ATTTGTCTCACGTGTTGTCGCAGGGCGCATCGGCCGCGTTCACAGCCCCTCCATTGGGGCATGATGATGTCGCGGTTTTGCAGTACACAGGTGGGACCACCGGCACACCCAAGGGAGCCATGCTGTCGCATGGTAATTTGATTGCCAACGTACTGCAGCTCGAGGCCGTGGCGCGGCCCGCACTGAAAGATCTGGACAACACGCAGCTCACCATTATCAGCGCCTTGCCGCTGTATCACGTGTTTGCCATGACGGTGTGCGGTTTGTTCGGTCTCTATGCGGGGATGCGTAATGTGCTGATCATCAATCCCCGCGATCAGCCGGCCTTGATCGATGCATGGCGCAAGGCCGGCATCAATATTTTCCCGGGCGTGAATACCTTGTTCAATGCCCTGGCGAACAACTCGGATTTTGCCAAGCTGGATTTTTCTGGATTGCGATTGACGCTGGGTGGTGGGATGGCGGTGCAGCGCCATGTGGCTGAGCGCTGGCTGCAGATCACGGGACATCCCTTGGTAGAGGGCTATGGTTTGTCGGAAACCTCGCCCGTTGCCACGGTCAATCCTACCGACACGACGGCGTATTCTGGTTCAATCGGTCTGCCTTTGCCATCGACCGATGTGGCGATTCTGGATGACGAGGGCAAACCCTTGCCGCTGGGAGAGCGTGGAGAAGTGTGCATACGCGGCCCGCAAGTCATGCTGGGGTATTGGCAAAAACCCGATGAAACGCGCTTGTGCATGACTGCGGACGGTTTCTTTCGGACGGGCGATATTGGCATCATGGACGAGCAGGGCTATACCCGTATCGTCGATCGCAAGAAAGACATGATTGCCGTATCTGGGTTCAAGGTCTATCCGAACGAGGTCGAAGCCGTCATCGCATCGCATCCGGGTGTGCTGGAATGCGCGGTGGTGGGCGTGCCCGATGAGCATTCTGGCGAGACCGTGAAAGCCTTTGTGGTGAAGAAAGACGAGTCGCTGACTGAAGCCCAACTGATCGATTGGTGCAAAGACAAGCTCACGGGCTATAAACGCCCACACAGCGTGGAGTTTCGCGCCGAGCTGCCCAAGAGTAACGTGGGCAAGATTCTGCGGCGCGAATTACGGCCGGACTAGTTTCATTGCTTGTGCAGATGCGGCGCGATCATGCCGTGCAGGGCCTCCACAATGGCGGGGTTGCCTGCCACCACGCGCCCGCCGATAGGCCACGGGTCATGCTGGTGCATGTCGTGGCAAACACCGCCTGCCTCGCGCATGATCAAGGTGCCCGCCGCCACATCCCACGGCGCCAGGCCCATTTCCCAATAGCCGTCATAACGTCCGCATGCCGTCCATGCGAGATCCAGTGCTGCCGCCCCCATGCGCCGCACGCCCCGCGTGATGCAGATGGCTTCTTTCAGCATGGGCATGTATTGATCGGCGAACGAGAAATCGCGAAACGGAAAACCCGTCGCCAGGACGGCGTCATTGAGGGTTTTGGTACGCGAGCACGTAATGCGCCGGCCGTTGAGCCACGCGCCGATGCCGTGGACGGCGGTGAATAGTTCTTCGCGGCAGGGGTCATACACGACACCGATGACCGGCGTGTCTTCTTGCAGAGGGTCCGTGCCGGGGACTCGTGTGCCCGCATGCGCGACCAGCGCAATCGACACGGCATAGTGGGGTACGCCATGCAGAAAGTTGGTCGTGCCATCCAACGGGTCGATATACCAGGTGGCGGGGCCCTGAGGGGTGCCGCCTGTTTCTTCGGCCACAATGCCAAAATCAGGCGTGCGCGAGCGTAGCACCTCGATAATGGCAGCCTCGGCCTCGCGATCGGCTTGTGAAACCAGATCGTTGCGGGCTTTGTGGTCGATCACGAGGTCGCTGCGATGATGAGCATAGGACTGCAGGATGGCTGCACCTGAATGGGCTGCCGATGCGGCAGCGTCGATCGCAGCGCCAAGATCCAGCGCGGAGGTTGAAGGCATCGTAGTACGTCCGGTCTTCAGCATGAGTCCAGTGTAAGCCTTTGAAGCGGTGGGCTCGGCACTTCTGCCAGAATCAGTCGTTTATACGTGGCTTTCACCCAACGTCATGGTGTTGTCGTCTTAGGTATGCTGTCTATCGCAACGAGGTGATAGGCGGCGCGGGGCCTCGTCGTGAAAATCGCGTAATTTGCTCCAAAATAGCAACATTGCCCGCCTTGTCGTTGTCTCTCTGTATCTATGTCCTCTTACGTTCCGCTGACTGCTCCTGACGCCGGTTTCGATGCCGATGGCCATTTTCGCAATGCCTCGTATGGCGATGTTTATCATTCGACTGCGGGCGCGCTTGGGCAAGCAGAGTATGTATTTCTGCGGGGCAACGGTTTGCCTGAGCGGTGGCGTGGTCGGCACACGTTTACCGTGTGCGAAACGGGTTTCGGATTAGGGTTGAATTTTCTGGCGTTGTGGGATGCATGGCGCAAAGATCCCGCTCGTTGTGCACGATTGCATATGCTCTCGGTCGAGGCGCATCCGTTTACGCGCGATACGCTGGCCCAGGTGCTGCGGCGATTGGCGCCCGAACCGTTGCGCGCATTGGCGGATCAACTGGCAGCTCAATGGCCGGTGTGCCTGCCGGGCCTGCATCGTCTCGAGTTCGAGCGGGGCGCAATCACGCTGACATTGGCGTTTGGTCGAGCCGAGACCGTCGTACCGCAATTACGTGCCAGCGTGGATGCGTATTTTTTGGATGGCTTTGCGCCAAAGCGCAATCCCGATTTGTGGCAACCCGCATTGATGCATGACTTGGCACGCTTGGCTGCGCCCGATGCCACACTGGCGACGTGGGCCAGTGCGGGCGTGGTGCGTCAGGCCTTGAGCGCAGCGGGGTTCGAGGTCCGCAAGCAGCCAGGATATGCGGGCAAATTGCACATGACGGTAGGCGTGCGGACAGCGCAAGCCGCGCCGCCCGTGCAATCGGGGCTATCTGCACAAGCGAAAGGCGGCACGCCGTTGGGCCACAAAATCTCCGCACTGGATGAGGCCTGGTCACAGGCCCGTGATGCGGACAGTCTCGGCGCGGGCGAGATCGTCATTGTCGGGGCCGGACTGGCGGGAGCCGGCATCGCACAGGCATTGGCGCTGCGAGGCCGGTCAGTGGTGGTGATTGATCCCGCAAACTCGGCAGATGACCTGGCCCATGCCGGCCACGTTGCGGCGGCCCTGACGCCAGTGATCGCTCGAGATGATAATTCCCGCGCACGATTGTCGCGCGCGGGCAGTTTCAGAGCCCAAGCCCGTTGGGCCGGGCTGGCATCGGACGCTGCTCCGTTGCGCTGCGGCACCTTGCAGCTCGAGCGCGACGCGGGCCGTATGGCTGCGCTGGGCGACACATTGCGGCAACTGCAGTTTCCCGCAGACTGGGTGCGAGCCGTCGATCGTGACGAGGCCTCGGCGCTGGCAGGCATATCGGTCGCGAGAGGGGGCTTGTTTTTCACCGATGGGTCATTGGTACAGCCTGCAGCGTTGATTCCTGCCTTGTTGCACACCCCTGGTGTGCGGTGTGTATCGGGGTGTGCGTTCGATTTGCGGCGTCTGGACTCGGGTTGGCAGGTTCGTGGCGCCGACGGTGAGGTCCTGGCTCAGGCGGCGACCGTGGTATTGGCCAACGCGTTCGGGGCGCAGGCGTTGTTGCGCGAGAGCGGTTTGCTGGATCCGCTGCCGAGGTTGGCGCAGATGCATCGGCTGGCAGGACAAGTCAGCTTGCTGCCGGCGTACGAGGGACACGAGACCGGCGGCGCAGGGCTCGGCCCGCGCTGTATCGTCGGCGGTGAGGGGTATCTGCTACCTGCAATACAGGGCCAGTGCGTGGCCGGCAGTACCTATGAGCATGGCGCCGTGGTTTCCGAGGTCAGCGCAACTGGCCGGCAAACCAATCTGGACAAAGTCGCCGGACTCTTGGGGGGCTTGCCCACGGACTGGGCATCGCTGACGCCGGGCGAACTGCCCGGGTGGGCCGGATGGCGAGCCGTCCTGCCTGGACGCTTGCCCGCGATCGGCCCTTTGTCACATGCCCCTGGGGTGTGGATTGCGGCAGGGTATGCGTCGCGAGGCCTCAGTTGGTCGGCATTGAGCGGGGATCTGATTGCCAGTGCGCTATGCGGGGAACCGCTGCCGCTAGAGGCAGATCTGCTTGCCGCCATTGCGCCGCGTTAACGCCACGATGGCGGTTGTTGACCGCAGAAGCCTCGATAAATCAAATAAATCTGTGCGGCAGATACTACGCGGTAATCCCAGATTGCCGGGTTCTGTATTCAAGTTTTCGGCTGGTTTGACATGGGGATTCGACCCGAAAAACGAAAGCGATTTTATTTCGTGGGCCAAATCCGTCAAAATAACGTCTTTTAACGGTTTTTTGGCTTAAGCCGGGGGATGCTCTGTGCCGCCCAAGTTCGACTTTGCCCATACTACCCAACTCGAGTCCGTCGAGTTGCTGTCGTCACGCCCGAGCCGCATCGATTTCGACGCGGGAGACGGGTTGCACCTGGTAGTCGAGGCGCATGCGCCTGGTGTCTTTCGCCTGCGCTGTGGCCAGGCGAGTGCCCTTAATGAGGAAAAACCCAGCGCGCGCGTACGCGCCGTTGCGGAAATGTTGTTGGCTCGCCAAGAAGCAGTAGGCGAGTGTACGGTCACGCCCCAAGACGACGGCAAAGGCTGGCGTATTGCTCAGGGCGAGGTGTCGTTCGATATCCAGACGGATCCGGTGCGGATCGCCTTGTATCGTGGCGAAACGCAGGTGCTTGCTTCTGATATCTCGGAGCACGAGCCCGCTTTTGGCCATGATGCGCTGGATGAGGCAGATGATGCGGTCTGGAGCGCGGCTTTCACTCTGCAGGCTGATGAGCGTCTCTACGGCCTGGGCGAAACCTCTGGTGATCTGAATCGTCGCGAAGAAGCGATCGTTTCCGATGACCCGGATCATCGCGCGCTGCCGTTGGCCTGGAGCCCGCGCGGTTGGGGCATCTATGTCAATACGATGCATCGCGTGCACCACGATCTGGGGGTGGCGCCGACGGCGTCTGCCTACACGGTCAGTATCGAAGACACCGTGCTGGACGTGTTCCTGTTCGTCGGTGACCCTAGCGAGATCCTGAACCAATACACAGCGTTGACAGGCCGTGCCGGCCAGCCGGTGCTGTGGGCGATGGGTGCCTGGCTGCAGCAGGCCGAGGGCGAGATGCCCACCGAGACCGCTGCCCTGGTCGAGCGGATGCGCGAGCTGCAGTTGCCGCTGGACGCCGTCAAGCTGGCTGCACCCTCGGCCTGGGGGTTCCAGTCCGACAAGGCTGTCTTTGAATGGGACGCCCAGCGTTTCCCGGATGCCAAACAAATGTTGGCGCTGTTTCACAAGCACCACGTTCACGTCGCGGCAACCGGTTTTCCTGGCGTCATCCAGGCCAGTCCCCTGTTCGAGGAACTGGAGGATCGGGGCTGGCTATTGACCCGCGATGATGGCAGTGCCCAGGTTTTCGACGGCAACGAAGCCACGGCCGGTCGGCCCTATGGTCTGCTGGATCTGACCTATCGCGACGTCTATAACCTCTGGATCGAGCGCCATCGTCAATTGATCGAGGACGGTCTGGACGCTCCCGTCTGTGATGCGCAGATTGCCATTCCTGACGACGTCAGCGCACGCAACGGCGACAACGGCGCGATCCTGCGTTCCCAATATCCGTTGCTGGCACGCCGCGCCTTGTTCGAGGCTGTAGCGGGCCACAAGGTCCCCCCCGAGGGCGTAGTGCCCAGCACCGATTTGTTCCCGGCGGCCCAACGCCTGCCGTGGCAGCTCGGCCCGCAAGTCACCAACGACTGGGTTGGATTGGAACAGACCTTGCGTACGGCGTTGTCCATCGGGGCGAGTGGTGTGCCGGTGCAGGTGCATAACATCGGTTCTGCCAAGGCGCCGCTCGATGGCATGAGCGCCGAGCTGTATCTGCGCTGGCTGACTGTTGGCGTGTTTTCGGCGAATTTCTGCTTCCAGGGCGTTCCTGGCTTGATGCCCTGGGCATTTGGCGATGAGGCGCTCGAGCAGTCGCGTACCTGGCTGCAATGGCGTTACCGCTTGGTCCCCTACGTCTTGGGCGCGATCGAAGACTCGGCGCGTACCGGGCTGCCGGTGCAGCGCTCGATGGCATTGAGTTTTCCGCATGACCCTGAGGCCCACAATTGGGACCTGCAGTATTTGCTAGGGCCGGCCTTGCTGGTGGCCCCGGTGATGCAGCCGGGCAATAGCGTGAACGTGTATCTGCCCAAGGGCGATGCCTGGTGGGATTTGAACACCGGCTATCGCTACGAAGGCGGCACCACCTTGGCCGTCGAGTGGGGAACGGATAAATACCCCGTCTTTGGCCGTGAAGGGCATATGTTGTGTCTGGGCCCTGTGGCGCAGCATGCGGGCGAGTTCAACTCCGCACGCATCCTGGACGAAGTCTGGATGTTCGGCATGCCGGTGCATAACCCCGTGGTGATGCGCAACAAGATCCGTGTCATGCAAATGCAGGGGTCCAGCTATATCAAGGGCCTCGAAGGCCTACGCATCCTTCCCTCCGAAGGGCTGGAAGTCAAACGCCGCGGCGCCGAAGTCCGCATCTCGCGCGCTCGGTAACCAGCGTCTCCCGGCGTCCATCGGCGGTAAATGCCGATGGACGCCGATCTTGCTGTTCCCATTGATCCGTCCTCGTACCCCTGCTTGCCGCAGGGGGCAGATGGATTCGTAGATGGCGCAGTTATATTTCTAATAGTTATTAAAAAGAGACGAAACAGTCGTTCTCTTTAGAAACGCGATCCTCGACAATCGCAACGCCATGATTCACATTCAACATCTATCGAAGACTTACGCGACGCCGCACGGCCGCTTTGAGGCGCTGCGCGACATCAGCCTGCAAATCGAACAGGGCGAAGTTTTCGGCATCATCGGCCCCAGCGGGGCAGGAAAAAGCACGCTGGTCCAGTGCATTAATTTGCTGGAGCGTCCCGATAGCGGCCAGATCTCTATTGGGGGCACCGAGCTGACCTGCCTGGGCGAGACCGAGCTGCGCAACCAACGCCGCCGCATCGGCATGGTCTTTCAAGGCTTTAACTTGCTGGCCCGTCGTACGGTGTACGGCAACGTGGCCTTGCCTCTGGAGATCGCTGGCGTGCCGCGCGATCAGATCCCTGCCAAAGTCGAGCGTTTGCTGGCGTTGGTCGGGTTGGAACATCTGCGCGATCGCTATCCCAGCCAGATCAGTGGTGGGCAGAAACAGCGCGTGGGGATTGCCCGTGCCCTGGCCAACGACCCCGATGTGCTGCTGAGCGACGAGGCGACTTCGGCGCTGGACCCGGAAACCACGCACAACATTTTGGCCTTGCTGCGGGATATCAACCAGAAAACCGGTGTGACCGTCGTCATGATCACGCACCAGATGGAAGTCGTGCGCGAAATTTGCGATCGTGTGGCGGTGTTGTCGCATGGCCAGGTGGTCGAGTCCGGCCGTACGCAGGACATTTTTGCCTCGCCCCGGCACGAGGTGACCAGCGCCATGGTGTCGGCCGCGACGGCCTCGGACCTGACCGACGCCACTCTGGCCGCCACGCATGCACGCATGGCCGACATGGCCGCCGCACGGCCCGGGACGCAGGCGCGTCTGCTGCGTATTCGCCTGGCGGGCGGCGCCTCGGCTGGCACACTGTTGTCCGACCTGACGCGTCAGCACGCGCTGGATGTCAGCCTGGTCCAGGCCCGCGTCGAAGACATCCAGGGGGTTGCTGTCGGTACCTTGTTCGTATTGGTGCAAGGCGCACCTGACGCCGTCAATCAGGCGCTGAACGCCCTGGCTGCATTAGATATTTCCGTAGAAGACATCGCCCCATGAGTTCGCAACTGTTCGACTTGCTCGTCACCTCGCTGCTGGAAACCTTGCTGCTGGTCGGCGTGCCCAGCCTGATTGCCGTCATCATCGGTATTCCGCTGGGTGTCATCCTGGTGGTGACCGCACGCGGCGCGATGCTGCAAAACCTGACCGTCAACCGTGTGTTGGGCGCCGTCGTCAACATCACCCGTTCAGTGCCGTTCATCATCTTGATGGTGGCCATCATCCCGTTCACGCGGTTTATCGCCCAGACCTCGATCGGCACCACGGCGGCGATCGTGCCGCTGTCTGTCGCGGCTATTCCATTCATGGCCCGTATCGCTGAAAACGCCATGCGCGAGGTCGACTCGGGGCTGTTGACCGCGGCGCGCGCCATGGGCGCGAGTCCGTTGCAGATCATTGTCAAAGTCCTGTTGCCGGAATCCCTGCCGGGGTTGGTGGCTGCCACGATCGTGACCATCATCAGTCTGATTGGCTATTCCGCCATGGCGGGTGCCATTGGCGGTGGCGGCCTGGGCGACGTAGGTATTCGCTACGGTTACCAGCGCTTCCAGCCGGAGGTCATGCTGGCCGTCGTGGTGGTGTTGGTTGTTTTGGTGCAGTTTGTACAAGGGCTAGGCGATTGGCTGGTCCGTCGCATGTCGCATCGTTAATTTGTCCTCCTCGGAAGTCTCATCATGAGCATCAAATTTTTGAAATCGTTGGCCGCCCTGGCCTTGGGCGCCGCCGTTGTTACTCAACCCGCGCTCGCCCAAGACAAGCCGCTCAAGATCGGTGTGACGGCGGGGCCGCACGCGCAGATCTTTGACGTGGTCAAGGCAGAGGCTGCCAAGCAGGGCCTGCAAGTGCAGATCATCGAGTTCAGCGACTACGTGCAGCCCAACGCTGCGCTGTCTGCTGGCGATCTGGATATGAACAGCTACCAGCATCAGCCCTACCTGGACTCCGCCAATGCGGATCGTGGCTACAAACTCGTCAGCATCGGCAAGACGGTGATTTTCCCCATCGGCATCTACAGCAAAAAGGTCAAAAACCTGAACGAGCTGAAAGACGGCGCGCAGATCGGTATCCCCAACGATCCGACCAACGGTGGCCGTGCCTTGCTGCTGTTGCAGCAACACGGGCTGATCAAGCTGAACCCCGACGCGGGTCTCAAAGCGACGCCGATCGACATCACGGAAAACCCGCGCAAGCTGCGTTTTGTGGAATTGGATGCCGCACAACTGCCGCGTTCGCTCGATGACGTCGATGCCTCCGCCGTGAACACCAATTTCGCCATGGAAGCAGGCCTGGATCCGAACAAGGACGCGATTGTGCGCGAGTCCTCCGAGTCGCCCTATGCCAACGTGCTGGTGGTGCGCGAGCAAGACAAAGACCGAGCAGATCTGAAAAAGCTGGCCAGCATCTACCAGAGCGCCGCTACCAAGGCCTTCATCGCTGAGAAATTCAAGGGTGCGGTGGTTGCCGCCTGGTAATTCGGGGTGGCGTAAATCGGCGGCATACGCGTTGCCGCCGGCGGTATTTTGAGCAGGAACGTAATTTTAGATTTGACAGGCTGATTCAGTTTCGTCATAATCTTGGGCTTCGGTCGGGCCTTTAGCTCAGTCGGTAGAGCAGCGGACTTTTAATCCGTTGGTCGCGAGTTCGAGTCTCGCAGGGCCCACCACCAGATGCAAAACAACGCCAACTCTTCGGAGTTGGCGTTGTTGTTTGTGGTGCTAGGTTTGAGATTCAGTGCCCATCGCTGGATCGCTCACCGAGTGTTCACCGGTCTCTACACGCCCGGCAAAGCGGCGCATGAATGCGGTATCGCTATCGCATTTCACCTGGAAATCGTACCAACGACCACTGTCGGCCAGTTCCCAATGCAGGGATTCCTGGGCGCCCGCCGCGACGGTGACCGTCCATGGGCCATCCTCACGATACGCCACCGGCGTGATCGTGAAGGTGCAGTCCGCCGAGCCGCCATTCATCAGTTCTGCGTACACATTGCCGTTGGCGATGTCATAGCAGACACGGATTTCCGGATGCGCGCCGCTGTCGGCGATGCGCGCGGTGTCGCCGGCAAAGTGACGGTGATAGCCATTGGGCCCCAGCACCCACAGATCGTAGCGTCCCAGATTGTCCAGGCCCGCGTTCCACGTGTCATCCAGCGTGGTGCCGGCCTCCAGCGTGTAGCGGCGCGGAATGCGGTCTAGATGATGGCGGTCATAGACATGAAACACGGCAGCCTGCGTGCCCGTGTTGGAGAACAGCAGTTGAACCTGGCCGTCAGCGTTGGCACGTGCGCTCGTGTGCAGCTCATAGGGCAGCGCGCGTGACGGACGTGTGCCGCTGGCTTGCAGAGGCATCTGCAAATCGGTGGGTAACGGTACCTGGGGCAGTGCGGCCTGAGCATCGCGTAGTTGATCTGCATCGGCGCGTGTGAGACGGCCGCTCAGCGTCGGCAGTACCTCTTCATTGGGCGTGGCGAAATTCAGCGCGCTGGTCAGGTCACCACAGACGGCACGGCGAAATGGGCTGATGTGAGGTGCCTGGACACCGAAACGCGACTCCAGAAAACGCAGTACAGACGTGTGGTCGAAGACTTGCGAGTTGACCCAGCCGCCGCGGCTCCACGGGGAAATCACGTACAGGGGAACGCGAGGGCCGGGGCCAAATACACGTCCGTCAGCCTCGGGCTGGCCAGAGCTGCCCTCCGGCGAGGCCTGCGTATAGTATTCGTACGCCATATCGCCCTCTGACAGCGTGGTCTTGCCTGCGAGACTGCCGTCGGCATTGTGCGAGGGAGCGGACGGTGAGGGCACGTGGTCAAAGAAACCATCGTTCTCATCGAAGTTGACCAGCAGGACTGTCTTGCTCCAGACCTCCGGGTTGGCGGTGAGCGCATCCAAGATTTCCTGGATGAACCAGCCGCCTTGCACCGGACTGGAGGGGCCGGGATGTTCGCAGTAGATCGAGGGCGCATTTATCCACGAGACTTGCGGCAGCTTGCCCTCTAGAACATCGCGCCGGAAGGCATCCAGATACGTATCGGGCGTGGTGCCTGGCAAGGTATTGGCGATGCCTTTATACAGCGGATTGCCGGGGTTATCCGTGGCTGCGTCGTAGGCGTGATACGGCAGCGCTTGGCCCGTATTGGCATACGGCGAATTCGGCTCGCCGCCGCTGGAAACCGGAAAGCCCGAGGCGAGATTGGCCGCACGGAACTGACGGAACGCGCCCAACATGTTGTCGCCCCATTCGTCAGGCATGTTCTGGTAGCAGATCCAACTGACGCCTGCGTCCTCGAGATTCTCGGCGTAGGTTTTCCAGGTGTAGCCGGTCTCCTCATTGCCCGCCGTGCCGGCGATCCAGTCCCATTCGTTGTTCACGTAGGCGACGTTCTGCGCGGTCGGCCCGTTGGTGCCGGTCAGGTGGAAAGAGCGGTTCGCGTCCGTGCCTGTGTGCATGCTGCAGTGGTAGGCATCACAGAGTGTGAATGCATTGGCCAGCGCGAACTGAAAGGGGACTTCCTGTTCCTTGTAATACCCCATGGATTGATCCTGCTTGTAGCGGGGCCATTGGGTCATACGGCCATTGTCCCAGGCCTCTTGGCTATCGACCCAGGTGTGGTTCGTGCCTGATACGCGTTGGGCATTATTGGCCGTGCTATCCAGGTGATAGGGCGTCAAGAGCGCGCCGTTTTGGCGTTCCTGCTGCCAGACCTTGCGGTTGTTGACCATGGGGATGGTGAAGCGGTCACCAAAACCGCGTACGCCTTTGAGCGTTCCGAAATAATGGTCGAACGAACGATTTTCTTGCATCAGGATGACGACGTGTTCGACGTCCTTGATGGTGCCTGTCTTGTTGTTGGCGGGGATGGCCAGCGCTTTGCGGATGCTGGGCGGAAACGTCGCGAGGACGGCGGCGGCGAGGCCTGCGCCCGTAGTGGTTTGCAGGAATTGGCGGCGGGAGGTCATGGGGATTTGTGAGGCGGTCGTGGGCGGATGGCGGGCATCAGGGCGCGCAGCGCAGTTGGGGTTGGGCGGGCTGTTCGGTGCCGGGATCGCTGGGGGCGGGCGATGAGTCGTCGTCATCGCCGCTGCCACAGGCCGCCAGCAGAACGGCCATCGCCAGAGACGCGGCCAATAGGCGTACAGAGGAAAGGTTGGGCATAGGTCAGAGGTTTGCGAAGGATGAAAAACGGCTCGACGCGACGAGGCGTCAAGCCGATGCAAGCCTAAAAGGGGGACGTGACAACAGAGTGAAAGCCGCGGGTGACTCTGTAACGAAATCGAGCGTTGGCTGGAAGGGGCGTAAACCGCTGGCTGCCAATGCCAAACCGCTGCCTGCGGGTGTTTCCATGGCGCGGGGGCGTGTGCGTAGACACACGAATGGCTCAGACGCACAAATAGGGCTTTACAGGCACTTATGCTCAAAGGTAGCATAAGTGCCTGTGCTCTTTTTTTGATCAATATATGCTCATATTGAGCATATAAACATGCTGCCCAGATAGCACCCAATGGAGACTTCGCGATGGAAACGCTTGCCCCTCGAACGATCGAATGTGATCTGCCCGCTCAATCTGCTTCCGGCCTTACGCCCGTCGCGCAAGCCTGGGCCCACGTGCCGGAGCCGCTGCAGGCAGCGCAAAAAGCCACATTAATTGAACGTATCCGCGAGCTGCTGCGGCGCGAACGCGCGGTGCTGGTGGCTCACTACTATGTCGATGCCGATCTGCAGGAGCTGGCCGAGGCCACGGGCGGTTGTGTGGGGGACTCCCTGGAAATGGCCCGTTTCGGGCGCGACCATCCGGCCGATACGCTGGTCGTGGCCGGCGTGCGTTTCATGGGCGAGACCGCCAAGATCCTGAGCCCGGGCAAACGTATTCTGATGCCCGATTTGGAGGCCACCTGCTCGCTCGATCTGGGGTGCTCCCCGGACGCGTTCAGCGCTTGGTGCGACGCGCATCCTGGCCGTACCGTAGTCGTCTATGCCAACACCAGCGCTGCGGTCAAGGCGAGGGCCGATTGGGTTGTGACGTCTTCTATCGCACTGGATGTCGTGGCCGATCTGCACGCGCGCGGCGAACGCATCCTGTGGGCGCCCGACCGGCATCTGGGCGATTACGTGCAGCGCCAGACGGGCGCCGACATGCTGCTGTGGCAAGGCGCATGCATCGTGCATGACGAGTTCAGGGGTACAGAGCTCGAACTACTGCGTGCCGATTATCCGCAGGCCAAAGTGCTGGCGCATCCCGAGTCGCCTCAGCCGGTGTTGGCGCAGGCTGACGTGATCGGCTCCACCACGCAGTTGATCGACGCTGCCCGCAAGCTGGATGCCGCCTCATTCATCGTCGCCACCGATCAGGGTATTTTGTACAAGATGCGCGAGACTGCGCCCGGCAAGACCTTTATCGCCGCGCCGACCGCTGGCAACAGCGCCACCTGCAAGAGCTGCGCGCATTGTCCCTGGATGGCCATGAACGCGTTGTCCAACCTGGCCGATGTGTTGGAACACGGCCACAACGCCATCACGCTCGATCCTGAACTGGGACGGCGAGCGAAAACCCCCATAGACCGCATGCTGGCATTTGCCGACGAGCGCAAGCAACGCGTACGTGCCAGCGGCGACATGGCACGCGACACGACGCTGTATGCCAACGTAGGCCCGGCTTGAAGGGCAGGAGTGCAATCACATGGACTACGACGTACTCATCATCGGCACCGGCCTGGCCGGCTTGTCGGCGGCGTTGGCGCTGGCGCCACATCGACGCGTGGCGCTGATCGCCAAGGGCACCATCGATCACAGTGCCAGCAATCGCGCCCAGGGCGGCATCGCCGCCGCGTTGGACCCCGACGACAGTGTGGATGAACATGTACAGGACACCCTGGTCGCAGGAGCGGGGTTGTGTGATGTTGACGCCACACGCCGGATTGCGTCCCGCGCGCCCGATGCGATTGAATGGCTGCAACGCCAGGGCGTGGATTTCACGCCGGTCTCGGCGGGACAGCGCGAGCTGCATTTGACTCGCGAAGGGGGACATGGCCGACGCCGCATCGCGCATGTTGATGACGCGACGGGGCGCGCGATCATGGCCACGCTCAGTGCGCGAGTACGGAGCCATCCGAACATCACCTTGCTCGAACAGCATTGCGCGATTGATCTGGTCTGGACGCCGCAAGCAGGGTGCCAGGGTTTGCATGTCCTGGATCTGCTGCGTAATCAGATTGTGACTTTAGCAGCGGCACATGTGGTGCTGGCTACGGGGGGCGCAGGGCAGGTCTATGCGCACACCACCACGCCCTCAATTGCGACGGGCGATGGTATTGCCATGGCTAGGCGCGCCGGATGCCGTGTCGCCAATCTGGAGTTCATTCAATTCCATCCCACCAGTCTGTATGACCCGACAGGAGAGACGTTCCTGATTTCCGAGGCGGTACGTGGCGAAGGCGGTCTGTTGCGCCTGCCCGATGGCACGCGTTTCATGCCCACATACGATGATCGTGCCGAATTGGCGCCGCGCGACGTAGTGGCCCGTGCCATTGATCAAGAAATCAAACGCCATGGGCTCGATTGCGTGTACCTGGATATCAGCCACCGGCCACGTGATTTCTTGCTGGCGCATTTTCCCAATATTTATGCGCGTTGTTTGGCGATCGGGATCGATATGGCAGTTCAGCCGATTCCGGTCGTGCCGGCTGCGCACTACACTTGCGGAGGCGTCGTTGCCGATGTTGACGGACGGACGGAATTGCCGGGTCTCTATGTGATTGGCGAGACTGCCTGCACGGGCCTGCATGGGGCCAATCGATTGGCTAGCAATTCATTGTTGGAATGCGTGGTCATGGGGCGCGGGGCCGCGCAGACTATTCTCGATTCGTCTGGCGTACGCGTTCCGCCTCGCGCTGAGGCGTCTGGCCTGTCTCACATCGAAGCGCCTGTCTGGCATGTGCAGATCACCGGCAGGGCCGACGCGGATATTGCACGGACCCGGCAAGCTTTGCGTGAGCTGATGAGCCAGGAGGTCGGCATCGTGCGCAGCGATGCCACGCTAGCCCACGCGGCGCAGCGTATCGCCGAGTGGGTGTCAGAGACGGAACGGTTATGGCAGACACAAGGCGTCAGCCGCGACTTACTGGAGTTGCGCAATCTGCTGCAGGTGGCAGCACTGATCGTGCAGGCTGCTGCGGCACGCCACGAAAGCCGCGGTGCTCATTTCAGTCGGGACTGGCCTGAATAGTGTGGGGGATTACTGCTGCGTGGGTAGTGCATACGATGCCGTTTTCATAACGAGTGCGAGGCGGCAGGCATTCACGCGGCCTTGCGTCGATGATGCAGCGATTCCCAGCCCAGCATGGCAAGTCCAATGGACTTAGGTACAGGTTTTGTGCCGCTGCGGTAATACGCGAGCATTCGGCGGCTGATGCCCAGTGCTTCAGCGGCACCGTCCAGCGTCAATCCGTTTTGATGCATCCACACGATGACGTGTTGATGTGAATACTCGCCGGCTTGTTCCAATGCCAGAGCGCGCAGATTGTCGCTGGCCAAACTCAGATTGTCGTCATCTGCAAAGATGACGCCACGCCGCCATTCGTCAAGTGCTGCCTTGGCAAAGACCTTGCCGTCAGATAAACGGGCCAATGTGGGGTATTTGGCGATCAAGCCTGACAGATCCACCTCGGCATGGTATCCGTCCGCAAAAGTCAGGCGCAAGCTTTGCGGGCCGGTGACGGATAGGTTGGTAATAACGAATTGAGGCTGATTCACGGGTTTAACTCCTGCCATTTTTGTCTCAACGCGGTGCGATTGCTCTGAGCCCAGGTAAGAACCTCGGCCAACTCGTACGGCTTGATTGAGCCGGACAGAACGGTCAGGTTGTCGATGACAATTAGTGCCTCTCGTCCGTCGTTCATTCGCACATGAAAGTGTGGCGGTAAATGATCACCGGCGTACAGAACGATTGTGCTCTTGGCGAGGCGGACGAGAGTCGGCATGAAAAGTTTAGTGCAATGATTGCACTAAGGCAACTATCGCACCAGAGAATCAGAGATCCTCCAGCCTATTCGACTTAATATGAAAAGCTGTTTATTTATACAGTTTGTCGGTTAAATAAGACGATTTCTGACCTTGCGAGCCTCGCTTTTCCTCCCCTGGGTGTGCACCGAGTTTTCTCACGGCCGAATACAGACACCCGACAAAGCTACAATCGACATAAATTTGGACAAATCAGGCACAAAACGGCGCTTTTTTACGCCCTGGCTAGGGTGATTCTGTGCGGCAAGCAGTTGAGGTAACGGCGATATCGTCGGCACTTCACCTATGCCCACGTTGGGCCCGAGCGTGCCGAATAATCAAGGATTTCCATGGCTCTGCAATGCGGCATCGTTGGCCTGCCCAACGTCGGCAAATCGACTCTTTTCAACGCGCTGACCAAGGCTGGCATCGCTGCGGAAAACTACCCCTTCTGCACCATCGAACCCAACGTGGGCGTAGTCGAGGTACCGGATCCGCGCCTGGCCCAGTTGGCCGAGATCGTCAAGCCCGAGCGTGTCGTGCCCGCCGTGGTCGAATTCGTGGACATCGCGGGCCTGGTGGCTGGCGCGAGCCAAGGCGAGGGCCTGGGCAACCAGTTCCTGTCGCACATCCGCGAAACCGACGCCATCGTCAACGTGGTGCGCTGCTTCGAAGACTCCAACGTCATCCACGTCGCGGGCAAAGTCGATCCCATCGCCGACATCGAAGTCATCTCCACCGAGCTGGCCCTGGCCGATCTGCAAACTGTCGAAAAAGCCGTTCACCGCAACAACAAACTGGCGCGTTCGGGCGACAAAGAAGCCGCCAAATTGGTCGCATTGCTCGAGCGTTGCCAGAAACAGCTGGACGCTGGCCAGCCCATCCGCGCGCTGGGCCTGGACGCCGAGGAAATGTTCTCGCTGAAGTCGTTCGGCTTCATCACCGCCAAGCCGGCCATGTTCGTCGCCAACGTCAGCGATGACGGCTTTGAAAACAATCCGCTGCTGGATCGCCTGACCGAATACGCCAAGGCGCAAAACGCGCCGGTGGTGGCGATCTGCGCAGCCATCGAGTCCGAGATCGCCGAGTTGGATGATGCCGACAAGGTCGCGTTCTTGGCCGACATGGGCATGCAAGAGCCCGGCCTGGACCGCCTGATCCGTGCGGGCTACAGCCTGCTTGGCCTACAGACCTATTTCACCGCTGGTGTAAAAGAAGTCCGCGCCTGGACGGTCATGGTCGGCGCCACCGCACCTCAAGCGGCAGGCGTCATTCACACCGATTTCGAACGCGGCTTCATCCGCGCGCAGACGATCTCGTTTGACGACTTCATCACCTACAAGGGTGAAAGCGGCGCCAAAGAGGCCGGCAAGATGCGCGCAGAAGGCAAGGAATACATCGTGCAGGATGGCGATGTGATGAATTTCTTGTTTAACGTGTGATCAACGCCTGACGGTTCGTTCTGCGTCCCGTAGCTTTCGCCTCAAACGTCGACGAAAGCTCGGCCGCCAGCCAATCCAGATAGTCCCTGATCGCGGCCTCATCCCGCTTGCAATACGACCATTTCAGGTGCTTGCGCACCGTGATGAAGCCAGCTTGCCTGAGAATATCCAAATGCCGGCTGGCCGTAGGCTGCGCCACGGCCAGAGCCTCGGCAATCAAGGTCATGCAAACCCCGAACTCGATCGGATCGGCCGACCACTGATGCCCGAAATGCTTTTGCGGCTCCGCCAACAGTCGCAGGACGGTTAACCGCTGCTCGCTCGCCATCGCCTTGATTTGGGTTGATCTATCCATGGCCTTGATTATATATTTTCATATAGCTAAATGACAATGTGAGTGATGCCATGTTGGACCTACCCAATACTACGATCATCGAAGGAAACGCCGTTCGCTGGGGCCAGGTCGGGAGCGGGCCGCCACTGGTAGCGATTCACGGGACACCTTTTTCCTCGCAGGTCTGGCGCAGGATAGTGCCGCAGCTCGCTGACCGCAGAACCATCTACTATTTTGATCTGGTCGGCTATGGATTGTCTGAGATGCGCGAGGGGCAGGACGTGTCACTGGCCGTACAGAACAAGGTCCTTGCCGCCTTGTTCTCGGAATGGGGCCTCGACCGTCCAGATGTGCTTGCACATGATTTCGGTGGGGCCACGGCGCTGCGTGCCTACTATCTGAACGGCTTGCGCTATAGGTCCTTGACTATCTTTGACGCCGTTGCGCTTGCCCCGTGGGGGTCCCCGTTGGTCCAGCATGTGCGCAAGCATGAAATAGCCTTCTCCGGGATGCCGGACTATATGCACCGGGCGCTGCTGCGAGCTTATTTACAGACCGCTGCCCACAATCCGCTGTCCGAACAGGCCCTGGAAATCTACAGCGCACCATGGCTCGGGCCCGTCGGCCAACCCGCGTTCTATCGTCAGATTGCGCAGATGGATCAGAAATTCACCGACGAGATCGAGCCACAGTACGCGCGGATGGAATGCCCGGTGACCGTCCTGTGGGGGCGAAACGATGAATGGATACCCTTTGACAAGGGGGTGGCCCTCGCGGCAGCGATCTCCGACGCTGAGTGCATTCCCGTAGCTGATTCGGGGCACCTCGTCCAGGAGGATCGGCCGGAGGCTATTGTGGCGGCAGTTCTCAAACGACTCGACAGCGACGGGTAGAGGTGCTGTCATCAATCAAGGGCACAGTATTCACTCGACGAGCGGGTGGGAGGCTGATTGGTAGGCACGGTCGAATAAAAAACCCCTCAGCAGTTTCCTCGCTGAAGCGAGGTTACCGAGAGGGGCCGTGTTGGGTGAAATTTAGGCGGAAGAGACCCCGCTCGTCAAGGCCAGTGACAGGTCGCTGAAAAACGGTAAGGTAGCGATAGAAGAAGCGGGCCACGCACTTCCAAGGAGACTGGGCCCAAAGCATGATCGCCGTAATTCCTACGGCTCCCATCTCGCATGAATCGCGATCGGCGTGCCATTCGGCGTCAGCGACCAGATCTCTCGCATTTCCTCATTGGTCACCCCCACGCAACCGTCGGTCCAGTCAATCAGACGATGCAGCGTTCCCAGCATTCCCCAGCCATTGGGCAACCCGTGAATCATTACATTCCCTCCAGGGCTGACATTGCTCTGCCGCGCGCGCTCGGTGTCGTCCGCGTTCGGATAAGAAATATGCAAACTCAGATAGGCCGACGACTTGGGATTACGCCAATCGATCAGATAGCTACCTTCGGGCGTGCGTTCGTCGCCCTCGCGCTGTTTATGGCCCTGATCCCAATGGCTGCCCATGCTGATGCGATAGCTTTTGAGGATGGTATCGCCTCGGAATAGATACATCACCTTGTCGGCCTTGGAGACGACGATCCTGTCGGCCTGCTGCGCTTTGGCGGCCAGATCAGGTGGGGTGACGGTGGCGGCTCTCGCCATGACCTTGGTATAGGCAAAACCGCCTGCGGCGAGCAGCAGGACAATAGGAACGAGAACGCGAAGACGCAGAAGCACCGTGTGAGGCCCTTGTTACGAACTGAATCTGGGGGCTATTTTGCCTCAACGATGGTCACACCGGGCTGTTCGCTTCATATGTCGCTGACAGGGACGGGTACGCTGTACACGGTTGGTCGTAGGGCTGCACAGCTAAACAAATCTATTCTTTATTAGTTTTCGTATTATTAAAGCTTAGTGATATTATCCTTTAATAGTAATGGCGCCATTAAAGGATAGCGCTCCAATGCGAAAAAGCGATCTACCCCCTCAGTTGCGAGCGACGTGTGTTCCTATCCCTGAAAAATCAGGGTGTTTCGCTGTGGTTCCTCTTCCCGTTCCCACTTTTATCGACGTGCCGTCCTGCCATGCCCTGATTCTGCTGGCCAGGCGAGAGTTGGATGTACTCCGAGAGGTCATTGCAGACAACCAGGCCTACGCGGACTTGTTACTCCATATGCTTAATCGCAGGGAGGCGGTTGATAGTAGCCAGATCGAGGGCACACGTACCAGCTTTGACGGTTTATTGATCCACGAGATCAACGAGAACACGGACCAGGCGCAATCTGACGCCGATGCAGATATGACTCTGGGCTACGTGCACGCTTTCGCATACGGCGCAGAGCAAATTGATCAACTTGGCCCGACAGCTCTGAACCAGAAATTGATACTTGATCTGCATCGCCTGCTGATGGCGGGTGACGGGCAGGCTGCGCCAGGGCATTGGCGCGAAATCCAGAACTGGATTGGTGGATTCGCGATCGAAACGGCTACCTACGTTCCTCCACCTCCTGCAGAGGTGCCACGGCTTATGGCGGATCTGGAGAGGCTCTTTCAATATGAGCCCGAAGGCCCAGCCATGGTCTCGATCTTGATGAGGGCTGCGATCGCTCATGTGCAGTTTGAGGCGATACATCCATTCAAGGATGGCAATGGCCGCACGGGTCGGTTGTTATTGCCTCTGATGTTCAAAGCAGACGGCGAGCCTCCCCTGCATTTGGCCACTTTCCTGAAGGTGCGTAAACAAGACTACTACCGCGCGTTGGAGCAAGCACAGAAACGTTTGAACTGGGCACCATGGCTCACGTTGTTTTTGGAATGCGTGATCGCGTCTTGTCGCCATACCGTGCGGCTTTTCAGCGTATTGCGGGCAATTCAAACGCGCTGGAAAGGCTTGCTCGCGGCAGCTGGCAAGCGGCGCGACGCGGCTATCTGGAAAGTGATCGACCTGCTGTTGGGGCAGCCCGTCGTGACGGTGAGGGCCATTGCACAACGTCTGGGCGTCACGTTCCCTGCTGCTAATACCGCTATAGACGAGTTGGTCCGTTTTGATATTTTGCGCAAAATGGACCAGACCCAGCGTCGCGATCGAGTTTTTCACGCGCACGAGGTCATGAACGCGCTGTACACCGGCTTGGATGGGGTACTACTCGAAGTAGAGCGGCAGACGCGCTCTGCCCCTGGTCTGGCACGGGTATAAAAATAGGATGCTTGCGAAATGAATGTGCGAAGTAGATAACGCGATCCTTTAATAGTGTTAGTTCTATTAAAGGATATATTTTCTAACCTTTAATAGTGATGCTTGGTATCAAGGATTGGGTTTCATTGTGCAGGAGCGTATGGCAGCGGGACGCAGGAGGGCTATTTGCCCGCGTGGCCCCTGAAGCCAACATTAAATTGGCATGTTTGGTTACATTGTGTGCTAGGTGATCATGTAGGTTTTTCTCGGGCCGAGTTAACGCCCGTCGACGATAAGCCAAACCAGCATGCCTATGAATTCCCAACGAATCTGTTCCATGAGGGAGCTGGACTGATACGAGCAGCGAGCAGCTTTTTTTGTCACCTCATGCCATATAACGTTAAGTTTTTGGTTGCATTTCGAAAACGTATAACACCTAACGATCAGACACTTGTCATTACAGTCGAGCCTGCGAATTTTTAATCGGTCCAGGCTGGCAATTGCCGGCACGCGTCTGCGCCAAGGGACGGGAGAGCGGCGTACCGAGAAAAAGCAACGACGTTCCACATAATGTGCCCAGTGAGAAGAGGATCTCGGAAAATGAAAAGCAAAACCAAATTTATAGCTACGGCGTTGGCTGCCAGCGTGTTTTTGGCTGGTTGCAGCGGCATGAATCTCGATAGCGCCATGTCGGCTGGCTCTAATCTGTACTCGGCTGCCACCCTGACTGACGCGCAGATCGTGCAGTTGTCCGATGCCTCGTGCAAAGAGAGCGATCAGACCTCCAAAGTCGCTCCGGCTGGCAACAAATACAGCAAGCGTCTGACAAAGGTCATGAAGGGCTTTGGCAACATGACGTTGAACGGCCAAAAGGTCAACTACAAGGTCTACCTGACCGAAGACGTCAACGCCTGGGCCATGGGCAACGGTTGCGTGCGCGTGTACAGCGGCCTGATGGACCTGATGACCGACGACGAACTGCGTGGCGTGATTGGCCACGAAATGGGCCACGTCGCTCTGGGTCACTCCAAGAAAGCCATGCAGACTGCTTACACTGTCGCTGCTGCGCGTGACGCCGCTAACGCCTCGGGCAACAACATCGCGACCGCGTTGAACTCTTCGCAATTGGGCGACCTGACCGAGTCGTTCATCAATGCACAGTTCTCGCAATCGCAAGAGTCGGACGCCGACGATTACTCGTTCGATCTGCTGACCGAGAAAAAGATGAAGCGCGAAGGCCTGGTGACGGCGTTCCAGAAGCTGGCCAAGCTCGACGGCGGCGAGAGCAGCATGTTCAGCTCGCACCCGTCCTCGCCGGATCGCGCGGCGCGCATGCAGGCTCGTATCGACGCCAGCAAGTAAGCCAAGCTATCTCGCAATAGTGCTGGTTTGGTGAATACCGGACTTATGAGTCCGGTATTCATCGAAACTTTTTGAGCCGGGGTTCGCCAAGTGCGGACACCGGCTCAATGCTTTCTGCCATCCTGTCACTCAACAACGAGGATGGTGTGCGGGTTATCCTGGTGAATCCCGTTCGCTCCTACAGAGCTATTTATAAATCGAATGAATGGCATTCAGACATTTAACTTGTCGATGCCTGGTGGGTGGCGCTATCGTGAAAACTTGGCTGGCCTGAGGTATTCGATAATTAAAAGCCTCCCGTCTGCTCACCCATCAGGATTCTGCAATGATCGAACGTGTATTCATTAATGCCGCTGCCGCCGATGGCAGCACGCTGCGCATCGCTGTCGCGGATGGCAATATCGCCGGCATGGGGCCGGATGTACCGGTGGTGGAGGGCGCAGACGTCGTTGATCTACAAGGCTGGGTGGTGCTGCCGGGTTTTGTCGATGGGCATATTCACCTGGACAAGAGTTTTGTCGGCGACGTTTGGCATCCACATCAGACCGCGAACAGCCTGCGTGAACGTTTGGCATTCGAAAAGCAGGCGTTGGCGCAAGCAAAGCCGATGGGCGAGCGTGCGCAGGCGTTGCTCGCACAAGCCGCTGCCTTTGGCACGGTCGCCATGCGCAGCCATGTGGATGTCGATGCGACAACAGGATTGGAAAATCTGCACACCATCATGCAGGTACGCGAGCAATGGCGCGACCGCATGCATATAGAGCTGGTGGCGTTTCCTCAGGCTGGCGTCATGTCCTGTCCGGGTACGGTGCAGATCCTCGAGGCCGCCGCACGCGCAGGCGTCGATGTCGTCGGCGGTATCGATCCCACGACGCTGGATGGCGATGCGGACGGGCAGTTGGACGCGGTGTTCGGGATTGCCGAGAAACATGGCGTGAAAATCGACATCCATCTGCACGAGGCAGGACTGCAGGGCGTAGAGCAACTGCACCGCATTGCGGCCCGTACGCGTGCGGCAGGGCTCGGGGGCCGTGTCGCGGTCAGCCACGCCTATAGTCTGGGCGATGTGACGCCAGAGGTATTGGATCGCATTGCGGCGGCATTGGCCGATGCGGGGGTCGCCATCATGACGAACGCGCCGGGCAATCGAGCGTTTCCGCCGGTGCTGCGTTTGCGCGAGGCCGGGGTGAACGTGTTCTCCGGGAATGACAACATTCAGGATGCCTGGTGGCCGTATGGCACGGGCGACATGTTGCAGCGGGCCATGCTGGTGGGGTATCGCTCGGGGTTCTATACCGACGAGTCGTTGCACACGGCACTGCACCTGGTTTCGTCGGCCGGGGCGGCCGTGCTGGGCCTGGGCGGCTATGGATTGGCAATCGGAAACGAGGCAACATTCGTGGCGGTAAAGGCGCCCAATGCGGCTGCTGCCGTGGCCAGTGTGCCCACCGAGCGTCGCGTGATACGTAAAGGCCGTGTTCAGGATTTGGCCTCCGAACGATCCAGCAACTGAACCAGCACATCGGCGAGTTCGCGGATCGCCTGATTCGCAGAGGAACGATAAAAAATGCCCATTTCGTAGGCATCAATCTCGGGCAAGCCGCTGCGCCGCGTCAGTATCTGGTGATTCTTTGACGCTGCGCGGCGCGGCAGCAGACTGATGCCCATGCCGTTGGCGACGGCCTCCTGGATGCCCGCCAGGCTCGAACTCGTAAAGCTGATGCGCCACCGTCGCCCGATCGTTTCCAGTGCCTGGATCATCTCGTCACGATACAGCCCTCGCTGCGGAAAAGTGACCAGCGGAATGGGATCCTGTTTCAGGCAGGGATGCCGTGCACTGTCGATCCACACCAGTTTTTCCGGACGGCACGTGACGGCCGCGCGGCTATGCCGGCGTTGTTTGACCAGCACGAGGTCCAGTTCGCCTTGCTCGTAGCCGTGATACAAATCGCGGCTCAGGCCGCTGGTGACTTCCAGTTTGACGTGTGGGTAGTGCTGGCTAAAGCTCGAAAAGGCCTTCGTAATGGGGCCGGTGGCGAAATCTTCAGGAAGGCCCAGCCGCACCGTGATGGCCACCATTGCCCCGGACAACGCCTCGGCCAGTTGCTCATTCGCAGCCAACATCTGCCGAGCATATCGCAACAACACATGCCCGGCCTCGGTCGGGCGCACGTCGCGATTGCCGCGATCGAGCAGGGTATGGCCGGCCAGGTCCTCCAGGCGGCGTATTTTTTGACTGACCGTGGATTGCGTGGAATGCAGCCGTGTCGCCGCCGTCGTGAAACTGCCGCACTCGACGACGGCGACCATGGCTTTCAGCAAATCCAGTTCGAAAAGTACGTTATTCGATTTCGGACTGATAGGCATTCTAATATTTAATTTTTTAATGTGATGATTGGCTTTTATCATGGTCGTGGAAAGCCTGACAACTATGGGTACGGCACCTTCAAAACCTGGTTGCCACCGGCTTTCCGGGTCGATGGAGATAAACAATGCTGTTCAAACGTTTTGCAATTTGCGTCGCTTGCTTTATGGCAACGTGGATGGGTGCGGGCAGTTTCGCTGAGGAGAGCCCCTTGAATCGTCAATTACTGCACACGGCTGCGTCTGGCGATGCCGCCGATATCCAGGCCTTGCTCGCACAGGGCGCGGTTCTGGAGGCACGGGATGAACGGGGACGCACCGCTTTACTCGTCGCCACGCACCAGAACAACATCGCGGCGGCCCGGGCATTGATCGATGCCGGCGCGGACGTCAATGCCAAGGATGCGATTCAGGATAGTGCGTATCTATATGCAGGCGCCCGCGGCCTGAATGAGATCCTGGAGATGACCCTGACACATGGCGCAGACCTGAAAAGCACCAACCGGTATGGCGGCACGGCGCTGATTCCCGCCGCTGAACGCGGACATGTCGAGACCGTGCGCCGATTGATCAAAGCCGGGGTGGACGTGGACCATGTCAATCGCCTGGGTTGGACCGCATTGCTCGAGGCCATCATCCTGGGCGATGGTGGGTCCAGGCATGTGCAGATCGTGCAGGCGCTGGTGCAGGCGGGGGCGGATGTCAATCTGCCGGACGGCCGTGGCGTGACACCGCTGGCTCATGCGCGACAGCACGGGTACGAGGAGATCGCGCGGATACTGACAGTCGCGGGCGCGAAGCCCTAGCGTGTCTCATTGCGGCCCGCGGGCCGGTCAGCGCAATCGTCGCTGTGTTGAGGGGGCACGTCCGGACGCGGCCCGGGGCTGCCCAGCTATAATCCGATCCACGAAATTTTTTCGTGAATTTGGCCGAATTTATATCGTTTTGAGGATTGGAAGCCTAGGGTTTGTAATGCGGGCTGGTTTTCTTCCAGTTTTTTACGCATTCATTGCCAAAGCCCATGAGTCTTATCGGATATCGCGTTCTTCCCCGGCCTGAATCGGCCGTTTCCCCTAACGTCTTGGCCGGTTTTGCGACGGTTGGTTCGGCGCAGATCAGCGATTGCATGAATCGCTTGTACGGCGTGGCCGGGCTGCGTCCCTTGCACGCGCAAGCGCGCCGTATCGTGGGCCGTGCGTTGACGGTCAAGGCTCGCCCTGGCGACAACCTGATGATCCACAAGGCGATTTCGCTCGCCGAGACTGGCGAAGTGATTGTGGTCGACGGCGGCGGCGATACCAACAACGCGCTGGTGGGCGAATTGATGATGATGGACGCCCGCACGCGTGGCGTGGTGGGGTTCGTGATTGACGGCGCGGTGCGGGATGCCGACGTGTTCGCTCAAGAGGATTTCGGTTGCTTTGCGCGCGGCGTGACGCACCGTGGCCCCTACAAAGAAGGCCCCGGCGAGATCAACGTGCCCGTGTCGGTCGGCGGCCAGGTCGTATTCCCCGGCGATGTGGTGGTGGGCGATGCCGATGGCGTGGTCGTGATTCCGGCCGAGCACGCCGAGGCCGTCCTGGCCCTGGCACTGAAAAAAGAAGCCGACGAGGCCGCCATCAAAGAAAAACTGAACGCCGGCACCTACACCAAGCCCTGGGTCGACCGCATCATCGCGCAGAAATCGGGGGAGGCGTAATGAGCATCATCGCCGACAAGATCAAGCGCATCAAACTCTCGCCCAGCGTGGCGGCCCGCGCCATCATTGCCGAGCTGCGCGAACAAGGCCGCCGCGTCATTGACCTGACCGTGGGCGAGCCGGACTTCATGACGCCCGAGCATATTCGCCAGGCGGCGACAGCCGCGATGAATCGCGGTGAAACCAAATACCCGCCAGCCCAAGGCACGGTCGCGCTGCGCAAAGCCGCCAGCGTACGTCTGCAGGAAGAAACGGGCGTCGAATACCCGGCCTCGCGCATCATCGTCAGCACGGGCGCCAAGCAGGTGATTTTCAACGGCCTGGCGGCCACCTTGAACGACGGTGACGAGGTCATCATCCCCGCACCGTTCTGGGTGTCATATCCGGATATGGTGCTGGTCAACGGCGGTGTGCCGGTCGCCGTGCCGACGAGGCCGGAAACCGATTACAAACTGACGCCCGAGGCCCTGGAGCGCGCCATCACGCCACGCACCAAATGGCTGATGATGAATGCGCCGAGCAATCCGACCGGCGCCGTGTATCGCGCTGATGAGTTGCGTGCACTGGCTGACGTGTTGGTGCGTCATCCGCACGTGTGGCTGATGACGGACGACATCTATGCCCGCCTGAATTTCTCCGGCGAGGCCACCGTGCATCCGCTGCAAGTCGCGCCGGAGCTCACCGATCGCACCCTGGTCGTCAATGGCGTGTCCAAGGCCTATGCGATGACCGGCTGGCGTATCGGTTATGGTGCGGGGCCTGATGAGTTGATCAAGGCGATGGCGATTCTGCAGTCGCAAAGCACGTCGGGCGCATCGTCAGTCAGCCAGGCGGCTGCACTGGAGGCGTTGGCTGGTCCGCAGGACTGTGTCGCTGAGTTCGCAAAGGTGTTTCGCGAACGTCGCGATACGGCCATGGCGGCGCTGGCTGGAACACGAGGCCTGCAGATTGTTGAGCCGCAAGGGGCGTTCTACGTCTTTCCGGATTGCCAAGGGCTGCTGGGCAAGCGCACGCCGGCCGGCGACGTGATCAACACGGATACGGATTTGACGCATTATTTGCTGCGCGAGGCGGGCGTCGCTGTGATCGATGGCAATGCCTACGGCGCACCGGGCACGTTCCGTCTATCTTTTGCGGCGTCGCTGGATGATATCCGCGAGGGCTGCTCGGCGATTCGCACCGCCTGCGAAAAGCTTGCTTGATCCGAGAGGATGGCGCTCGAGCGCTGCGTGGACGTCAACGTATGAGGCCACGCAGCGCTTGGACATTCATCCATATCGGAATTTTTTCACCACGACTAAATGACCAAAAGGGGCAATCGATGATACGCAAAACCATTATGGCCGCATGCCTGGCGTGCGCTACCTTGGCCGGTGTTTCGGCACAGGCTGATCAGCTCGACGATATCAAAGCCAAGGGCGAGCTCTTGTGCGGTACGTTGGGCACGTCGCAGCCGTTCAGTTTCCAGGACGTCTCGACGCGTCAACTGGTCGGCTACGACGTGGACGTCTGCAAGCTCGTTGCCGACAAGCTGGGCGTGAAGGTGCAATACAAGCTGTTGTCGGTTGCTGCGCGCGTGCCTGAGCTGAGCGAAGGCCGAGTCGATATTCTGGCGGCCAATCTGGGTTATTCGCCCGAGCGCGCCGAGCAGATCGCGTTCAGCAACGCCTATTACGTCAGCCCGCAAAAATTGCTGGTCCGCGCCGACTCGGACTACGACACGATCGAATCTGTCAACGGCCGCCGCATCGCCGCCACCAAGGGTTCCAGCTCGGAACGCGAGATCAAGCGCATCATGGAGAAATCCAAGGTCCTGGGTTTTAGCGACAGCTCGGCCGCGTACCTGGCCTTGCAGCAAAAGAAAGTCGATGCGCAGTTTGCCTCGGAATTGGTGTTGGCCCGCCTGGTCCTGCAAAGCCCGCCGACTTCGCCCGTGCGCGTGATCGAAAAACCCGTGTTCAGTGAGTCGTGGGGCCTGGGTATCAAAAAATCCGAGACCCGTTTGCTGGAAGCAGTAAATCAAGCGCTCAACGACGCCGAGACCTCGGGCGACGCCGCCAAGCTGTTCGACAAATGGTTCGGACCAGAAACGCCGTACAAGCTCAAACGCGATTTCAAGGTCGGCCCGATCGCGGGTTGATCTGCTGTTTTGCAATGAGCGGGCCGCACATCATGTGCNNCCCGCGCCTGCGTCTGTGTGAGCGTGTTGTGATCCATCCATGGATCGCTCGGCGTTTCTCTGAGAGAGTGTTTTATGGATTTTCTCGAACCCATTTATCTACATCAATTGCTCGATGGCATGCTGACTACCGTGCAATTGTTCCTGATTGCCTGGGTCATGGCATTTACGATTGCCGTCCTGTTGGTGGTGATCCGGACGACCGATTGGGCACCATGCCGCTGGTTCGTCGATGCCTATGTCGAATATCACCGCAACGTGCCGCTGCTGGTGCAGGTGCTGTTCTGGTATTTCGGTATGCCGGAATTATTGCCCGAGGGCGTTCGCGATTGGCTGTATGAGCATAATGCCGAGTTGTCGCTGGCGGCCATTGCCTTGGCGCTGGGATCGGCAGCCTACATCGCCGAAGACATCCGCAGCGGTTTGCGTTCTATTCCGGGGACGCAGTTCGAGTCGGCACGGGCGTTGGGCTGCAGCTATCTGCAATGCATGCGATTCGTAATCGTGCCGCAGGCCCTGCGCGCTGCGATCCCGCCGCTGATCGGGCGTGCGCTGCTGCTGTTCAAGAACACCAGTGTGGCGATGGCGATCGGCGTGGTCGAGCTGACCTATCAGGCCCGCGAAATCGAGAACGAAACCTATCGCACGTTTGCGACCTTCGGGATCGCGACGGCGATGTATCTGCTGGGCTCGTTCTGCATCATGTTCATTGGTTCACATATTTACGCCCGCTACGTGCCGGGCCGCAGGAGCCGGCATGCTTGAGGTGATTGCACAATACTGGCCGACGTTTCTCGTCGGGCAATATCCGAACGGGCCGCTGGGCGGACTGGCCCTGACGTTGATCCTGGCGGTGTGTGGCTTGGCGGCGTCGTTGCCGTTGGCGCTGCTGATCGCGTTGGCACGTGTCAGTCCGTTTGCCTGGCTGCGCCGCATCAGCGCCGTGCTGGTCAACGTGGTGCGCGGCATGCCGCTGCTGATGCTGATTTTCTGGGCCTATTTCGTCATTCCGAAATTGACTGGCGAAGTCGTCAGCGGTTTCTGGACGTTGCTGTGCGCGCTGGTGCTATACGAGAGCGCGTATCTCTCCGAGGTCGTGCGTTCGGGGATCGAGGCGATTCCGCGTGGACAGACAGAGGCGTCCCGTTCCCTGGGCGTGGGCTACTGGACCACGATGCGCAAGGTCGTCTTGCCCCAGGCGCTGGTGAACGTCTTGCCCAGCATGACGAGTCAATTTGTCTCGACCATCAAGGAGACCTCGCTGGGCTATGTGATCAGTGTGAACGAGTTGACCTTTGCGGCCAATCAGGTGAACAACCTGGTCCTGACCAAGCCGCTGCAAGTGTTCGGCATTTTGGCGATCATGTATTTCCTGGTGTGTTTCAGCCTGAGCCGTGGTGTGAATTGGTTCGATCGGCGAGTGCGTCGCGCTCGCGCGATGGCCTAATGTATTGAAGGCGTTTTCTCATGATTAAGCTCGAAAAAATTAACAAGTGGTACGGCGCACACCATGTGCTGAAAGACGTCGATCTGGAGGTCGCGCGCGGCGAGGTGGTGGTGGTCTGCGGTCCGTCTGGGTCCGGCAAGTCGACCCTGATCCGCACGATCAACCGATTGGAACCCATCGAAAAGGGCACTATCCGCGTCGACGGCCAGGATGTCTATGCCAAGGGACTCAACCTCAATCGGTTGCGTCAAAAGATCGGTTTCGTGTTCCAACAGTTCAATCTGTTCCCGCATATGAGCGTGTTGGATAACGTGGTGTTCGCACCCTTGAATATCCAAAAGCGCCCGCGCAAACAAGCGGCTGAGTTGGCACACGCGTTGTTGGAACGCGTCGGCCTGGCGCACAAGATCGATGCGTACCCGGGCGCGCTTTCTGGCGGGCAGCAGCAGCGTGTGGCGATTGCCCGGGCGCTGGCGCTGCAACCGCCGGTCATGCTGTTTGATGAGCCGACCAGCGCACTGGATCCGGAAATGGTCGGCGAAGTCCTGCAGGTGATGAAATCACTGGCTAAAGACGGCATGACCATGGTGTGCGTCACGCACGAAATGGGCTTTGCCCGTGATGTCTGCGATCGCGTGATTTTTATGGATGCCGGAGAGATCCTCGAGAGCGGGACGCCGGAGCAGTTCTTCAGCGCACCGAAACATCCGCGCGCGCAGCGTTTTCTCAGCGATATTCTGCATCCGCGCGGATGAGCACGCCGCCCGAGGTGGGTGGTAAGGTGTCGGTTTCCCGATACCTGGCTCCCACCGCAATGTATACCCTGAAGCAACTCGAGGCGTTCTATTGGAGTGCGCAGCTTGGCAGCTTCAGTGCATCGTCCAAAAAGCTGCACACCACTCAGTCAGCCGTGGCCAAACGGGTGGGAGAGCTTGAGTCGTTCACGGGCGCACCTTTGTTCGAGCGGCGCGCGAAACGGCTATCGCTCACGCAGCACGGCCGTCGCCTGTTCGATCTGGCGAGCGAGATGCTGGAACTGAACAGCCGTATTGTGCAAAGCATGGCCGATACTGCCAGTGTCGAAGGCGTCGTGCGGCTGGGCGTTACCGAGTTGGTCGGCATGACCTGGCTGGCCCGGCTGATCAGTCAGATCACGCAGCACTATCCGCGCGTGCAGCTCATGCCCGAGATCGATGGGGGGATCACCCTGTATGAACGCCTGGAGCGGGACCAGTTGGACCTGGCCATCATGCCCGGCCCATTCTGGAGCTATCAATACGATTGCGTTCACCTGGGGGCTGTGACGAATGTCTGGATGGCCAGTCCACAGTTGGACATTGCGGCATCGGCACCGCTGACGCCGCATGATCTGGCGCCTTATCCGGTGATTTCCCAACCGACGAATTCTGCCCTGTCGCATTTGTACGATGCGTGGTTTGCGGAGCAGGGCCTGTCGGTGAAGCGGGTGTTGACGTGCAACAGCCTGGGCATGATGGTGCAGTTGACGATGCTGGGTCTGGGGATCAGTTATCTGCCGGGCGCGTATTTTGCGCCGTTGGTCGAGCGCGGCATGTTGCGGCAACTCGATGTGCAGCCCGATTTGCCGACCATCAATTACTACGCGGTGTACAAGAAAAGCCTGGTCAATCCTGTCGTGGCGACGGTGATTGACATCGCCCGGCAGGAGTGCGCGTTCGAGGTGGCGGGGGCTTTCTTGCCGCATGTGCCGCAGCGCGAGGATTGAGCTGGCCTCGCTGCCGTTGTGCGCGTCCCTGATTGGCGTACATTCTGCGCTGAGGGAGAGCTGCTTTCTGGTCGCAGAACATGCCGACACACCAGTATCGGGGCTTGCTCCGGCCATCGTGTTTCTAGGGCAAATTCTCCCTGAAAATCACATCCGTACGCGTGGCTTCCACACCCGACAATACACTGCGGTGATCGCGCAGGTTCGTAAAAATCCGGATGCTGTTCAGGATGGTGGTCAATGGGCTCTGGTTGATTACCGCATCCATGCTGCCGTCAATCAATAGCGCGCGCGTTTCCGGTGTCAGGCCGTGACCGATGAATACGATCTCGTGTTGGCGGCCGGCTTCTTTCATGGCCTGGCCGATGCCTTCGGCGCCGCTGCCGATGTTGTAGATCGCCGCCAGGTCGGGATGTTCTTTCAAGAGCGCCTGCGTTTGCCGGTAGTTCAGCTGCGCATCGTCATAGCCCTCGCGTAGTCCCACGACGCGCATCTCCGGATATTGCTCGGCGAACAAATGCAGGAATCCGGCCTCGCGTTCCTCGTGCGCGCGATAGTTCAGCGAACCGGCGATCAGCGCCACTTTGGCGCGACGCTGCGGACTATTGGACGCGCCGTGCGCCGGACTCAGAAAGCGGCCGATCAAATGAGCCGCCGTGCGGCCTGCAGCGCGATTGTCCAGGCCCACATAGGCGCTGCGTTTGGAATGCGAGAGATCAGAAACCAGCGTGACACAGGGAATGCCCCGATCGTTCAACTCCGCGACTGCCTCGCGGACCTTTGGGTGCTCGAGCGCCATAAATGCGACGCCGTCGCTTTGCTTACCGCGACGCAACAACAAACGGGTGAGGGCGTCGGGGTCGAAGCTCTCGACAGGCGCCACGCGGCAATTGACGTTGAAAGGCGCCCAATGCTCGTGCGAGTGCTTGACCCATTCCCCCAGCATCCACAGAAACCGGCTGCTGCGGCTGGGCAGCACAAAGAGCAGGCGCATCGGTGGCGGCGCCATGGCGGCATAGAGCTCGGCCTGAGGCAGGTATTTGAGCTCTGCCGCGGCTTTCAAGACGCGTTGCAGAGTCGCCTGGCGTACGCCAGGTCGATGATGCAGGGCACGGTCGACCGTCGCGGGGGATACGCCCGCCAGTCGCGCAATATCAATCACGGTAGGTAAAGCCTGCGGCACCGGGTTTCTCCGTTTCTGCCTGGACACAGGGGATATACCTTACACGCATTCTTGATGAGTACCTCAAAACCCATCAAAAAATGTGCTTGGGATTTTGCAGGCGGGCTTCTATTCTTACGACCCTATCGATAGCGGCGCCGCAGAGCGCGCACTCGTAGATAACGAACATAAATGGCGCCGGCCCCGCCGCGGGATAACCGGTCTGGAGATTTCCAACATCGTCGGTAACGCCGGCAAGCTTGTACACAGGAGACAGTGTCATGACGAATAACAGGTCTTTCACGCGCCGCAGCGCGTTGCGCACCCTGGCGGGCTTGCCGCTGGCGGCCATGGTCAGCATGCCGCGTCTGGCCAGCAGCGCCCAGGCAGAGTACGTATTCAAATACGGCAACAACTTGCCGGTCAGTCACCCGCTGAACATCCGTTCGCAAGAGGCCGCCGCCCGCATCGCCAAGGAAAGCAACGGCCGCCTCGAAGTACGGGTGTTCCCCAACAATCAGTTGGGCGGCGACACCGATATGCTGGCGCAAGTGCGCAGCGGCGGTATCGAGATGTTCAACGCGGGCACGATGGTCATTGCTACCCTGACGCCGATCAGCGCGATCACGGCCATGGGGTTTGCATTTGCGAACGATCAGGAAGTCTGGAAAACCGTTGACGGCCAACTCGGCAACCACGTGCGTGCCGCCTTTGCCAAAGTCGGTCTGCATACGCTGGACAAGATGTGGGATAACGGGTTCCGCCAGATGACCAGCAGCGCCGGCCCCATCAAGACGGCAGCCGATCTGGACGGTATCAAGATCCGCGTACCGGTGAGCCCGATGGCGATCTCGATGTTCAAGGCCCTGGAGGCCGCACCCACCAGCCTGCAGTTCAGCGAGGTCTATTCCGCCTTGCAGACCAAGGTCGTGGATGCACAGGAAAACCCGCTGGTGATCTTGCAGACGGCAAAATTGTACGAAGTGCAGAAATATTGCTCGCTGACCAACCACAGCTGGGATGGTTACCACTTGGTGGTCAACGGCCGTGCCTGGCGTGGCCTGCCCGATGATCTGAAGGCGATCTACACCAACGCATTCAACGAGGCGGGTCTGCAGCAGCGCGCCGATCTGGCGCAATTGAACCAGACCTTGCAGGCCGATCTCGCGGCAAAAGGCATGGTGTTCAACACCACCGAGGCCGACAGTTTCCGCGAGCAACTGCGCAAGGCCGGCTTCTACGCCGAATGGAAGAAGAAGTTCGGCGACGAAGCGTGGGCCTTGCTGGAAGCCTCCGTCGGCAAGGTGTCCTGATGCAGGCGGGCCACGATAGCAAGACCGTGTGGGGATCGAATCCTCATGCGGCGGCACCTGCGTCCGCGCGCGCCAACAATGGCCTCTTGGCCTGGTTGGATCGCGCCCTGGGTGTGGTGTCCGAATGGCCGGCGGCCGTGTTGGTAGTGCTGGAGGTCGCTGTGTTGCTGTCGGGCGTCGTGGCCCGTTATGTCTTGCACGAGCCCATCATCTGGACCGATGAGCTTGCCGCGATCATGTTCCTGTGGCTGTCGATGCTGGGCGCGGTGATCGCGCTGCGTCGTGGTGCGCATATGCGCATGACCGCGTTGGTCAGCAAATGCCGTCCCGAGACACGGGCTTTTCTGGAAATATTCGCGTTGGCCGCGGCCCTGGTGTTTCTGGTGCTGCTCATGCCGCATGCCTGGGAATACGCGGTCGAAGAGGCCATCATCGTCACCCCGGCGATGGAAATCAGTAATGCGTGGCGCGCCAGTGCGTTGCCCACGGGTACCTTGCTGATGTTGCTGGTCTGCATCGTGCGTCTGTTGCGCACGGAGCATACGCGTCAGGTCGTGCCCGCGGTGGTGACAGCTGTCGCGATCGCGACGGTGTTCTGGTTGGCGGGGCCGTGGTTGATGACGCTGGGCAAGTTGAATCTGTTGATCTTCTTTGCCGGTGTGGTCGGGGCCTGCGTGTTCGCTGGTGTGCCGATTGCGTTTTCGTTCGCGTTGGCGACCTTTGGTTTTCTCGCCTTGACTACGCGTACCCCCATGCTCGTCATGGTGGGACGTCTGGACGAGGGCATGTCGCATCTGATTCTCTTGGCCGTGCCGCTTTTCGTGCTGCTGGGGATGTTGATTGAAATGACCGGCATGGCTCGCGCGATGGTGCAATTCCTGTCGAGCCTGCTGGGCCATGTGCGGGGCGGATTGAACTACGTATTGATTGGCGGCATGTATCTGGTGTCGGGGATCTCCGGTTCCAAGACGGCGGATATGGCGGCGATTGCGCCTGTGCTTCTGCCTGAAATGAAAAAGCGTGGCGCCAAGCCGGGTGATTTGATTGCATTGCTGTCGACGACGGGCGCGCAGACAGAAACGATTCCGCCCTCGATTGTGTTGATCACGATCGGCTCGGTGACGGGCGTATCGATTTCGGCCCTGTTTACCGGTGGGATGCTGCCGGGGCTGGTATTGGGCCTGGCGCTGTGCGTGATCGTGTGGTGGCGCTATCGTCATGAGGACCTGAGCGGCGTGCCGCGTGTGTCGCGCAAATTGATCGGCAAGACCTTTGTCGTGGCCTTGCCTGCATTGGCGCTGCCGTTTGTGATCCGTGCGGCTGTGGTCGAGGGTGTGGCGACGGCGACCGAGGTGTCGACCATCGGGATTGCCTATGCCGTGGTAGCGGGGTTGCTGCTGTATCGGCAGTTTGATTTCAAACGCCTGCCGGGCATTCTGATCGAGACGGCGACTTTGTCGGGCGCGATTCTGTTCATCATAGGCTGCGCGACGGCGATGGCCTGGGCGCTGACGCAATCGGGTTTCGCCCACGATCTGGCGCAGGCAATGGGTAATCTGCCTGGCGGAAAATTCACATTCATGGCGGTGTCGCTGGTGGCATTCATCGTGCTGGGCAGCGTCCTCGAGGGTATTCCGGCCATTGTGCTGTTCGGGCCATTGATGTTCCCCATCGCGCGCGAAGTCGGCATCCACGAGGTCCAGTACGCCATGGTGGTCATCCTGGCCATGGGCGTGGGTCTGTTCGCTCCGCCGTTCGGTGTGGGCTATTACGGGGCCTGCGCGGTGGGCAAAGTCGATCCCAACGAAGGGATCGGCCCGATCTGGGGCTATATGGCAGCGCTGCTGGTGGGCTTGGTGCTCGTGGCCGCGATTCCCTGGATCTCTATCGGTTTTCTGTAAATCCGATCATTTCTTTCTTTCGCAATTTCGCACGGGAGCATTGTCATGAGCCGATTCCTCGGCCAGATCCGCCAGTTGGGCTATGTGGTGCCTGACATCGAGGCCGCTATGGATTACTGGAGCAAGACGCTGGGCGTTGGCCCCTGGTATTACAACCCGCGCGTACCTATCGTGAATTACCACTACGACGGCAAACCGTACGAGCCGCATAATTCGGTGGCCTTGGCGAACTCGGGTTTTGTGCAGGTGGAGTTGATCCAGACGCGCAACGACGTGCCGTCGATGTACCGCGATTTTCTGCAAGCCGGCCGTACCGGTCTGCAGCACGTCGCATACTGGACGGAAGACTACGACGCCGATCTGGAACGCCTGCTGCGCCAGGGGTTCAAGCCCAAAATGAGTGGCGAAGTCGGCGAGCGTGGCCGCTTCATTTATTTCGACACTGAATATCATCCCGGCACGGTGATCGAGTTGTCTGAAGTCGCCGGCCCCAAAGGCCGCATGTTCCAACAAATCCGCGAGGCTGCGGACGGCTGGGACGGCAGCGATCCCGTGCGTCCGTTTCCCAATCTGGGGGCCCAATGAGCGGTGACCGCATCCTGGCCAGCTATGTCATCGAGACACCGCTGGATCCCGCGGCGGTTGCCGAGGTGATGGCGGGCGAACAGTCCAGCGGCACGTTTACGCGTGTCGCGGGCGAGACGGATGATTTGCGCGCGCGTGCTCGTGCGACAGTCACTTCAGTGCAATTGTTGGACGAGGTCGATGCACCCAGTCTGCCCAATGCGTGGCTGGAGCGTCGCGGTCAGCCCGGGCCATGGCGCCGCGCGCGCATCGATATTGCTTTTCCTCCGGCGAATATCGGTGCAAATCTGCCCACGCTGGCCAGCACGGTGGCGGGCAATCTATACGATCTGGGCGAGGTCACGGGCCTGCGGCTGGAAACGTTGCATGTCCCGGCGTCGTATCGCGAGCGATTCGATTTTCCGCGTGTCGGCATTGCCGGTACGCGCCGTGCAACCGGGGTGTCGCAAGGGGCGCTGGTTGGTACGATCATCAAGCCGAACGTGGGATTGACTGCGCCGCAGATTGCAGAACTGGTTGCGCAGTTGTGCGCGGCTGGCGTCGATTTCATCAAGGACGATGAAGTATGCGCCGACCCCGAGCATGCGCCGTTGGCACAACGTGTGCCGGCCGTGATGCGGGTCGTGCGAGAGCATGCCGAACGCACTGGCAAGAAAGTCATGGTGGCGTTCAACATCACCGACGAAACCGACGCAATGCGCCGTCACGCCGATCTGGTCGAGCGCGAGGGCGGCACGTGCGTGATGGCGAGTTTGAATGCCTGCGGATATTCCGCTATTCAAAGCCTGCGCCGTCATACGCCGTTGGCTTTGCATGGCCATCGCAACGGATTTGGCGCCTTGTCGCGGCATCCGTTGTTGGGCATTGGCTATCAGGCCTACCAGACGCTGTGGCGTTTGGCCGGCGTGGACCACATGCATGTGCATGGTTTGCAGGGAAAATTCTCGCAGGCGGACGAAGAAGTCATCTCGGGCGCACGCGATAGCTATACCCCGTTGGCAGAGGGATTGGCGCAAGACGATGTCGTGATGCCGGCGTTTTCTTCGGGGCAGTGGGCGGGTACCGTTCCGGCGACCTGGGCTGCGATTGGCCGCGATGATCTGTTGTTCATGGCGGGCGGAGGCATTCTGGCGCATCCCGACGGCCCGGCTGCGGGCGTGACGAGCATTCGTCAGGCCTGGCAGGCTGTACGCGCAGGCGAGGATGTGGCGGACTATGCGCGCGAGGCACCTGAGCTCGCCCGAGCCTTGGCGTTTTTCGGATCAAAATGAGCGGCATCTCGCCTCGCCTGGCGTATTACGGCGATGATTTCACAGGGGCTACCGACGCGCTGGCCACGGCGACGCGGATGGGTTTGCGCAGTCTGTTGTTCTTTGGTGTGCCGACTGCGGCGCAACTGCAACGCGTCGGTCCGCTGGATTGTCTAGGCATCGCGGGCGCTACGCGTGCAATGGCACCCGATGCCATGCGTGCCGAATTGCAGCCCGTTGCCGAGTTTTTTCAAACGCTCAAGCCGCGTGTCGTGCACTACAAGGTGTGCTCCACTTTCGACAGTGCCCCGCAAGTCGGCAATATCGCCGTCGCCATGGAAACATTGGGCAGGGCCGTCGATCAGGTCAAGCCGTTTATTATCGGCGGCCAGCCCAGCCTGGGCAGGTACTGCGTGTTTGCGCAGCTGTACGCGGCCGCCGATGGTGAGGTTCATCGCATTGATCGTCATCCCACGATGAGCCAGCATCCGGTTACGCCCATGCATGAGGCCGATCTGCGGCGTCATTTTGCGACGCTGGGCGCGGGGCGTGTCGAGGGGGTGGACATGCGCACGTGTGCGCTGGGCGTTGATGCCATCGCCACCCGTTTGTTCTCTGCATGGGATAACGGTGCGGATGCGGTGCTGTTCGATGTTGCGGAGTCTCGGCATCTGGATGCGATCGGCGCCGTGTTGGCGCAGGCCTCTGAGACGGAGTCCCTGCTGGCCGTCGGCGCCAGCAGTGTGATCGAGGCACTCGGAACGCAATGGGGTGGCGCCGAGAAACACGCGGCGCACGATTCCTTTGCTGCGGCACAAGGACCGGTGTTGTTATTGGCAGGCAGCCTATCGCCGATGACGGCCAGACAAGTCCAGGCCGCTGCTTCCTATCGAAAAATCCGTCTGGATCCGGTACGCCTGGCCAGTGAGGATGCTGTTTATCAGGCCGCCATGGTGGCGGAACTCGCCAACCTGCTGCGCGAGGGCCAGCATGTGCTCGCATGGATGGACAACGCTCAAGGCCAGCGTACCGCAGGCGTACAAAGCCAGGCCTTGGCTAGCGCAGGTGGCCGTCTATTAGATGCAGTGTTGCGCCGCACTCCAGTCAGGCGCCTGGGCGTTGCAGGGGGAGACAGTTCCAGCCTTGCCATGCAGACGTTGGACGCATGGGGCTTGTCCCACATCGCGCGTGTCCAACCCGGCGTAGCACTGTGTCGCTTGCATAGCGACGTGCCTGAATTCGACGGCATGGAAGTCATGCTAAAAGGCGGGCAAATGGGCACGGAAGATTTGTTCGAGCGGTTTCTACTTGGCGCGTAACGTGTTTCGCCGGTCGCGTGTCCATGACGCTTGTCGCGTGCACGCTTCGCTGCGGCACTTGTGCCGTTTCTCCTACAGCAATCCCGCCTTGCGCGCCTGGGCGACGGCCTGGGTGCGATTGGCTGCCTGCAGTTTGATGTTCAGATTACGCAGATGCGTGCGCACCGTATTTTCCGAGACGAATAGCTTTCGTGCGATGGAAATATTGGAATGGCCTTCGGCCAAGAGTTCGAGGACGCGTGTCTCTTTGGTGGTCAGCGGATCGGTCAGAATGGCGGACGTGTCAGCCGCCTGAGGAACCAGGTTCAGGCCCGTCTGCAGTTGGTATTTTTGCAGCCAGGGCAGGGCTCTTGGTTCCTCACTCAGCCAACGCTGACCCGCCGGTGCAGCGTGAAATCGTGTCAGCAGATCAGCGACAGCGGTACCTTCGTCGGCGATGACGCGGCACAGGTCTTCGTTGACGGCGGTTTGCAGGGCTTGCGCCAGCAATGTGTGTGCTTTGCTGTCTTGCCCCAGTTTTTCGCAGGCGACTGCTGTCAGCAGGCGCATTTTGAAGGCCCGGCGATATCTGCCGGCCTGGATCGCCGCGTCAGTGTCACGCTCAAGCTCGGCGATCGCCCACTGCAGGTCGCTATGGTTGCCGGCATAACACGCCCAACGCAGTTTTCCCAGCCGCGGATAGAGCAGATCATTGGCGGGCAGGCGCAGACGCTCTACGCGTTGCCACAGGTCATCATCCTCGGCGCGTAGCAGTTCATCGCGCGCGGCGCTGCTGTGGCCTTGCAGCAGCAAGAATCGAGCTCGTTCGACCCGAGCGCTGGCTGCTATGCGTGGCAGCCTCCGCTGGTGACCCAGATATTCCAGTTCGCCCAGCAGATAAAACGTACGGTCAGTGTCGCCATTGAGGAATGCGATGCGCGACAGCATGAGGTAGCCCAGGATCATGTGATCGGGCAGGGCAACATCCCGTCCCAGCGGGACATAGACGGCGAGCAATCGTGAGGCTTGCGCCAGGTCCCCTGTTTCGTAGACCCAGGCGGCATACAGTACGCCTGCCCAGGCGTTGCCGCCGACAGGGCCAGGCATGTCGCGATGCGTGGCATGCACGGCTGTCAGAAAGCGAGCGCCGGCCTGACGCATGCGCCCCTCTTGCAGATCGATGATGCCCTCGACGGCTTCCGAATACATATGATTGAAGCGGCTCGCGGCAACGCCTTGGGCGCGGCGGGCCGTGTCCAGCCAACGGCGGGCGTCCTGGTAGCGTCCGAGAACGGCGGCAACGTTGGCCATCGCGTTGAGCAGCGCGGTTTCTGTAAAGGAGAGTTCGCCTTGCAGGGCCGCGATACCAGGCATGCCGATCTCGTACGCCTGTTCATGGCAGTCCATCATGGACAGCAGCAGCGGGCGCAGGGTGCGCACGTGCCGTTGTACCGCGGGATCGGTGTGGGCGGCGAGCTTCAGTTCGTTCATCAGCAGGCTGGCCTCGCTCGGCCCGCGTGTCATGCACGTGGCCCAGATTTGCAGGGCTTGCAGAACAGGCTGTGTGGCGAGCGTCGCGGGCGGGATCTGGGCGAACCAACGGGCCAGCAGTCCCATGCGGCCCTCTGCAGCAAGGCGAGCCGCATGCGTTTGCAGGAGTTCGATCGCGAGTCCGAAATCACCGCCGTCGATGGCGTGGTCGATCGCCGGAACGGGCCTGTTCTGTTGTAGAAACCAGGCCGATGCGCGCCGGTGCAACGTGGCGATTTCCGAGGGCGCCTCGGCACGTAGTTGTGCCTGTAAATAGGCGGCGAACAGGCTGTGATAGCGATAACTGTGGTCATCGAGGCCGTCGCTGCCCAACAGCAAGTGCGTGCTTTCCAATTGCGTCAGCAAGGCCGCGCAGGGGAAGTCGGGCAACAGCGCTTGGCACAACGGCGCGTTCAGCCGTTTCAGGATGCTGGTACGCAGCAGAAAATAGCGTACCTCGTCAGGCAAGCCTGCCAGAACGTCCTGTGCCAGGTATTCTGCGATGGATTGTTCGGTACCAGAAAAACGGGCGACAAAGGCGCTGGCGTCGGCATGCCGGGACAGCGACAACGAGACCAGCCATAGTGCGGCAATCCAGCCCTCTGTTTTGCGATGCAGCTGATCGATATCCGCGGGGCGCAAGGGCGGCGCCATGTCGGCGAACAGACCGGCCGTCTCTTCGTGTGAAAAACACAATTGTGCTGCATCGATCTCCAGCAGTTTGCCGCGGCTGCGCAGCCTGCCGAGATGCAGCGAGGGTACATGCCGGGTGCCGATGAGCAAGCTGCCATGATGCGGAAAATCCGAGATCAGATCCTGAACAAGGTCCAGTACGCTGCGTTCGGTAATGGATTCAAAGTCATCCAGAAACACGGCGAATGGATGAGCCAGCGAAGCAATATGCGTTTTGACAGTCAGGGCTAGTTCGAGAACGTCGGTATGTGGAAGGCGCGAAGAATCTACCGCAGCCGTTGCAGGGTCGCG
This sequence comes from Bordetella tumbae, assembly GCF_965139195.1. Lineage (GTDB taxonomy): Bacteria > Pseudomonadota > Gammaproteobacteria > Burkholderiales > Burkholderiaceae_B > Bordetella_A > Bordetella_A tumbae. The sequence continues at coordinate 79,809 of NZ_CBCSJH010000016.1, forward strand.
TGCTGGCGCAGGCGTGTTGATCGATGGCTGGTTTTGCGGCGCCGTCAGATTTCGCAGTGCTGTGCACAGGCAATGCAAAAAGCGCACGGCATCGTTGTCCGATCTGTCCAGCGTCAGCCAGGTGACGGAGATCGATGAGCGCAGCATCTCATCGCGGCATTGCGCCAACAATGAAGTCTTGCCATACCCCGCCGGGCCACGCAGCAGTACCACTTTTCCCGGCGCTTGCAGGCATATCTGCTCGCGCAGCGCATGCCGCGTCACGTGATGAGCAGACACCATGGGGGCATTCAGTTTGCCGCTGACCAGGGTGGCCTGCAGCGTGGGGGGTAACTGCATAACGACCTGTATTGGAAACGAATACGTGAGGGAGGGGGCGGGTAAACCCGGGCCATATCAAAAATCACCCGTTTGGACGAAGACGCAAAACGGGTCCCTAAGATACAAAAAGAACCTGTACAGGGCAATGGCGTGTACCCGCATTGCACCGGAAAAATAATGATCGGAGACAACTTGTGAAGAAATCCAAGGCGGTGATGGCGTTGTCTGGCCTGATGTTCTACTGCGCTGCGGCTTGGTCTGCTCCCGCGCAGGGCCCTGTCAAGATCGGCGTGTTGACGGACATGAGTTCGGTGTACTCGAATATCGGCGGCAGCGGCCTGGTAGAGGCCGCGCGCATGGCGGTCGCGGATTTTGGCGGACAAGTGTTGGGCAAGCCTATCGAGCTGGTCTACATCGATGGCCAAAACAAGGTCGACGTCTCCAGCGCCGCAGCGCGCCGCTGGTTCGATCAGGATGGCGTGGATATGATCACCGACCTGCCTACGTCGGCGACCGCCTTGGCTGTCAGCGAGGTGGGTCGCGAGAAAAAGAAGATCATCATGGTCACCAGTGCGTCGACCTCGGATCTGACGGGCAAAGCGTGTTCGCCCTATACCGTGCACTGGACGTACGACACCTACGCCTTGGCCAGCGGCACCGGTGCAGAGGTCACTCGCCAAGGCGGCAAGCAATGGTATTTCATCACGGCCGATTATGCGTTCGGGAATGCGTTACAGGCCGACGCCAGCGCCGTGATTGAGCGCGGTGGCGGCAAGGTGGTAGGCGCTGTGCGTTCGCCGCTGAACTCACCGGATTTCAGCTCTTATCTGTTGCAGGCACAGGCTTCGAATGCGGGCATCGTGGGGCTGGCACTGGGTGGCGGGGATTTGATCAATGCCATCAAGCAGGCCGCTGAGTTCGGCGTTGGGCGCGGCGACAGCAAGCAACGGCTGGTGGCGCTGCTGGCCTTTTTCTCGGACGTGAAATCGATCGGGCTGGAATTGGGGCAGGGCCTGCTCTTGACGGAGGCCTTCTACTGGGATCAAAGCGATGCTACCCGTCATTGGTCGCAGCGCTTTCAGGACAAGGTCGGACGTAAACCGACGATGACACAGGCCGGCACTTATGGCGCAGTGACGCATTATCTCAAGGCCGTTCAGGCCGCAGGGACGAAGGACTCGGACGCCGTGATGGCCAAGATGCGCGAGACACCCATCAACGATTTCATGACGCGTGACGGCAAGCTGCGTATTGACGGGCGAGTGGTGCGCGATATGTACTTGTTCCAGGTAAAGACGCCAGCCGAGTCGAAAAGCGAATGGGACTTGTACAAGCAGGTCGGCGTGATTCCCGGTGACGTGGCGTTTCGCCCGTTGAATCAGGGCGGTTGCCCGTTGGTGAAATAACAGGAGGACAGACATGATCAGCCAGGACGTAGTGGCCTTTGGACAACCGTTGCAGCGCATTGAGCGCGCGACGCCACAACCGCGGGGCAATGAGGTGCTGTTGCGCGTGTTGGCAGCCGGCGTATGCCATACCGATATTCACACGTGGGAGGGTTCGTACGATCTTGGTGGCGGCAAGCGTTTGAACATGGCGGATCGTGGCGTTGGTTTGCCGTTGACGCTGGGCCACGAGACGGTGGGCGAGGTGGTTGCCGTTGGGCCCGACGTGACCGATGTCCGGCCGGGCGATCGCCGTCTGGTCTATCCATGGATTGGTTGCGGCCAATGCCGGGTATGTTTGCGGGGGCGGGAAAACCTATGCACGCAACCGCGTTTTCTAGGCATATTTCGAGCCGGCGGCTATAGCGATCATTTGTTGGTGCCCCATTCGCGTTATCTCGTGGATATCGGCACATTGACCCCCGAGCAAGCCGCACCGTATGCATGTTCGGGTTTGACGACCTACAGTGCGATCAACAAAATCGATCGTGACGTGCTGGCGCAAGAGGCAGTGCTGGTGATCGGCGCTGGTGGCCTGGGGTTGATGTGCGTCACCTTGTTGCGTGCGATGGGATGCGGCAGTGTGATTGTGCTGGAGCCAGACGGTAAGCGCCGTGGCGCGGCGCTGGCTGCGGGCGCTACATGTGCGGTGGATGCGGGGGCGCCGGATGCGTTGGATCAAATACGCGTCGCTGCGGGCGGTCCCGTATGGGCAGTGATTGATTGCGTTGGCCACGGCACGACGGTGCAACAGGGACTGGATCTGTTGGCCAAAGGCGGCCAGTTGATTGTCGTGGGATTGTTCGGCGGTGAACTGACATTGTCGTCGGCCTTGCTGCCCATGCGCGCGGCGACGGTCCAAGGTTCCTATATCGGCAATCTGGGCGAACTGCAGTCGCTGATGCAGTTGGTGCGGGAAAAACAGCCCACTTTGATTCCGACGTCCTGCCGTTGCCTGGACGACGCTGCCAGCGCATTGCAGGACTTGTCGCAAGGTCGCGTGGTGGGACGCTTGATTCTCTGCCCCAGTGCGAATGATTCAGCGACGGCCGCATCATGACGCTGAGTTTCGATTCGAATTACGCCATGACCATTGACGGCCGCGCGACGCTGTCGTCAGAAAGCATGGATGTGCTGAATCCTGCGACAGAAGAGTGCATCGCGCGTGTGCCGGATGCCTCGCTGGATCAACTGAATGACGCAGTCGCCGCTGCACGGCGGGCACAAGCCTCATGGTCAGTGCAGCCGCTTGCCCAGCGGCAGCAGGCGCTGAATGCGATGGCCGATTTGCTGGCATCGCACACAGACGGCTTCATGCGTCTGTTGACACGAGAACAGGGCAAGCCCCACGCTGATGCCAAGGCCGAGGTCGGGCGTTGCGTCCATTGGCTGCGCGAATACGCGAAGCGGGTGTTACCTGTGTCGCGGCATGATGACGGTGTGGGCCATATTTTCGAGACGCACCATGCTCCCATCGGTGTGGTGGCCGCCATCGCACCGTGGAATTTCCCCATGACGCTGGCCATCTGGAAAGTGGCGCCGGCATTATTGGCCGGCAATACCGTTGTGTTGAAACCCTCGCCATTCACACCGCTGACATCACTCAAAATGGGTGAACTGTTTCGCGATGTGTTGCCGCCCGGTGTGTTGAACGTGGTCAGTGGCTCCGATCGTTTGGGGCCATGGCTGACCGAGCACCCTGGCATCGACAAAATAGGCTTTACGGGTTCAACCGCTACTGGGCGCCGTGTCATGCAAAGTGCGTCCAGCCGGCTCAAAAGGATCACCCTGGAGCTCGGCGGCAATGATGCGGCCATCGTTTTGCCGGATGTCGATGTGGCACAGACCGCACGTGCTTTGTTTTGGGGTGCATTTCGCAATAGCTCGCAATATTGCCTTGCGACGAAACGCATGTATGTGCATGAAAGCATCTACGAGGACTTCAGCCGCGAGCTCGTGGCCTACGCACGTACCGTCGAAATGGGCAACGGTGCTGATCCGGGCATTGGATTGGGACCGATTCAGAATCGCATGCAGTATGAACGGGTAAAGGATCTGATATCAGATGCGCACCGTACGGGTGTGAAGTTCTTGCTGGGAGGCAATGTGCCTGAGGGCAAGGGATACTTCATCCCGGTCTGCATTCTGGATAACCCGCCGGATGATGCACGATCCGTCACAGAGGAGGCATTCGGCCCGGTGTTGCCGCTATTGAAATATCGCGACATTGATGAGGTCGTGCATCGCGCCAACGATAGCGATTATGGTTTGGGAGGCTCCGTCTGGAGCCGGGATCAACACTTGGCGTATGAGATCGCGGGGCGTCTGCAAACAGGTATGGTCTGGGTCAATCACATACATGTGATGTCGCCGAACGCGCCATTCGGCGGACAGAAACAGTCAGGGATCGGTGTGGAAAACGCAATGGAGGGATTGCTGGAATACACCAATGTGCAGACGAGAGTGACGCTCATAAATTAAATGGCATGGCAGGCGCCGTGTCCTCGGCGCTTCGCCCCCCGCCGCTTAATCCTCCAGTACTTCGTGCGCCCCTTGATTGCCGCGCCGCCAATAGGCAGACGCACGAATGCGGGATTTGTCGATGCCGCGCTCCTGGACGAGATACTGGCGCACGCTGCGAATAGCGGCGGACTCGCCTGCAGCCCAGATGTAGCCTTCGCCCTCGGGCAATTGCAGACGGCGAACCACGCGTTCCAACACGGATTCGGAGCCCTCGGCGTCGGTGCCGCCGTTTACCCATTGCACCGTAGCGTCGGCTTGCGTAGGCAGGTCGATGCGGGCATCGGGGCCGCGGGTTTCGATGACAGCGAGCACGCGTTTGCCTGCGGGGAGTTCTTCCAGACGCCGCGCGATAGCGGGCAATGCCGTTTCATCGCCGATCAACAGATGCCAATCAAAATCATGCGGGATGACAAACGAACCGCGCGGCCCGGCAACGCCTAAGTGTTGGCCTGGCGCTGCTTGAATGGCCCAAGTACCGGCGGGACCGTGGTCGTGCAGCACGAAATCGACATCGAGTTCTTTGGTGTCCGGGCGATAGCTGCGCGGCGTGTAATCGCGCGCCTGAGGGCGTGCCACGCCGGCGGGAAATTCCGGGCCGTTGGGGCCGATGGTGGGAATGACAGGCAGAGCGTCACCCTCGGGCAGAAAAACTTTGACGTGGTCGTCAAACGAAGCGGAGACAAAGCCCTCGAGATCATCGCCGGTCAGCGTGATGCGCACCATGTGCGCACTCAGCGGCTGTACGCGGCTGACTTGCAGCAGGCGGGACTTCAGGGGATGCCGGACTTTTTGTACGGCATAGCGGTCGGTGGATGCGGTATCCATAAATATCCTTGTATCAGTGGCGTCAGTCAGTGACGGGATCACAGGACCCGGCTGCCTGACCCAGAATGTCCGCCGTGGCGCGTTCCAGGATGACGATGATGCGGCGTTGCTCGGCCTCGTCGGCTTCGGAGCGGCGCACGAGCGCTTCGCGCAGGGCGCGGCGGGCCTCGACGTATTCCCGCAGCCAGCCGCTGGCTTGGACGGCTTCTTGCGCGCCAGGGTCGCCTTGCCAGGCTTGTTTCATCCAGGCCATCTTGCGCGCTACGTGTTGCAGGCCTGCGAGCAGTAGTTCTACCCGGTCGCGTTGGCTGTCCAGATGGGCACGGCCAGCGTCGGCCAAGTGATAGCGTTTGCGGGTGCCATGCGTCTCGACGGTGGTGTAGTCGAGTTCCTCGAGATAAGTCAGCGCAGGGTAGACCACGCCGGGACTGGGCGTGTAGTAGCCGTTGGTGCGGGCTTCTATTTCCTTGATCAGTTCATAGCCGTGGCGGGCTTGTTCTTCGATCAGGGCCAAGAGCATCAATTGCAGGTCTTCGGCGCTGAATTTACGGCCGCGCATCATGCCGTCGCCGCCCATGCCATGCCCGCCACGCATCATGCTCTCGCCCCCCATGCCATGGCCACCACGCATTTTGCCGTGACCGCCATGCCGGCCATGGTGGCCGGCGGCGTCCTGGGCGGGCGAGGTATGACGCGAACCAGATCGATGCAGATCGTCAGGGTGCGTAGGGTGTGTCGGGCGTGTTTGCGTATCTTTCATGTATCGTACGATATATCTAACGATATTGTGATGTCAAGGCTAATGATTTGGGTTTTGGCATTGGTACGAACAATCCCGCCAGGGAAAAAAGAATTCGCAATGTTGTTTCGTTGAGCAGCAAGCTGCATTTCATCGATAAAAACCCCGGTTTCGTCGAAAAAATATTGCGCTGCTGCAATGAAAACGCAGAATCTCGTATCCAGACCTTTCTGCATGGGGAGCGGTGCGCGGAAAGGAGGCCTTCTTTCGTCCGGGAACTTCACATCATCATGAATCAATCCACATCGTTCTCTGCGCGCCGCGTGTCCTTTCCATCGATGCGCCAGAACGCGCTGCGATTGGCGATCCTGTCGGCACTCGGTGTGTGGGGATGCAGCTTGACGGGAGATGTCCGTGCAGGGACCTGCTGGGGCACTGGTGATGACGGAAGCTATGCGTACATGTACGGCATGTGCAAGGGCGATGACGGCGTCGATAAAAACAATGAAAAAGACGGTGAAACTGGCGGAGATGAAAATGGTGTGACCACGACGAGATCCCACTCCATTGATGCCGCGACCTACATTAACGTTTTGGGCTCCCAAAACACCATGGGTGTCGTGACTGGCGCAACAACGGGTGGAGCAGGCGTCGACGAAGGGACGGCGGGAAACGGTGGACAAGTCACCGTGACGAATGCCTATGACGTGACGTTGACAGGCACGACGATCTCCAACGTGAACAGCTTGATTCTCGCGGGTTCCTACGGCGGTCAAGCCGATCAGGACAACGACAACAATGACTCCAATGGCGGGCAGGGCGGATTCGGGCAACTCGTGACCGTCCAGAACACGGGTAACTTGACGATAGAGGGCCCGGTAGATACCCCCACGACGGGTCTCTTTGGCATTAACGCTACCTCCACAGGAGGCGCCGGCGGCCAACAGAACGATCCCACACTCGAGTACGGCGATCAGATCGGCGGGACGGGGGGCAATGGCAGTACGGTGACCGTCACCACTAGCGGTGCGATCAACCTCGGTAGCAGTGGTGCGCGCTTGCGCACGAATACGATCGGGGCGGCGATTTCTGCAACGTCAGTAGGCGGAATGGGGGGGCAAAAAAACGGCAACGCCGGCACGGGTGGAACGGTGCAGGTGACGCAGTACGGTTCGGCCACCAGCTATTGGCAGGTCAATCAGGGCGCAAAGATTTTCGGAATCAGGGCAGAGACTTCGGGAGGTGACGGTACTGCCTCTACGGACGATAGTGACAATGGCGGAGATGGCGGGGGTAATTCTCCGAACGGTAATGGCGATTCACCCGCCTGGACCCAGAAAGTGGTTGTCGATGCCTATGGTTCCGTATTGGTGGATGTCGAATGGTCAGGCTCGACTATCGAGGGGGCCGGGATAGCTGCCAGAGCCTTGGGCGGCAAAGGTGGCGGCGGGCCAGACAAGGATCATTCGGGCGGCAATGGCGGCGATGGCGGAACGGCGACGGTGAATCTACATTCCGGCGCCACCGTGACGACGCGGGGCGAAAATCTCGTGGGCATCGCGGCACAGAGCCTGGGCGGGCAGGGCGGCGACGGCGCGGACAGTACCGCCCTGGCTGGCCAAGCCGGTGGCGGGGGATTTGGCGGCGATGCGGGTACTGTGACCATACAGGCCGACGACAATACGACGATTACAACGAATGGAAATTTCGCGATAGGTGTGGTCGCGCAGTCGATTGGCGGCGGAGGCGGCACCGGCAGCGATTTTGTATCAGTGCTGGGCGGCCAAGGCGGCAACGGCGGCAATGGCGGCAATGCCGGGCAAGTCTACGTCACGACCGACGGATCGATTCAAACAAGCGGTCAACATGCCTATGGTGTCGTGGGGCAATCCATCGCAGGCAGTGGCGGCGCGGGCGGAGCAGACACGTCTTCGTTCGTATCGCTGGGCGGCGGCGGCGCGGGCGGTGGTTCGGCCAGCTCGGTTCAGATCACCAATTCGGGATCGATTACCACGTCGGGCTACGACTCGCACGGCATCGTCGCGCAATCGATCGGCGGCGGCGGCGGGGCATCGGGCAGTGCGACAGGCCTGCTCAGTGTCGGGGGTAATTCGTCGGATGGCACCTCGGGATCGGACGGCAATAGTGTGGTGGTCAACAATACCGGCGGCACGATTACAACCACAGGTGATGCCGCTATCGGCATGGTGGCGCAGTCCATCGGCGGCGGTGGTGGCAGCGGCGGCGATAGCTTGGGCGTGGTGGGAGTCGGCGGCGCAGGGGGCGGTGGCGGCTCGGGTGGCAGCGTTACGTTTGGCGATCTCGGCCAGGTCACGACGTCAGGCCAGTTCAGCCCCGGTGTCGTGGCGCAAAGTATTGGCGGTGGCGGTGGCAATGGTGGGGATACGTTTACGGCGTCCGTTGGGGTTTCCGTGGCGATTGGCGGCAGCGCCAGCGGTGGTGGCAATGGTGGCGAAGCCTGCTTGAGTAACCATGGAGGATGCGGGAGCGGAACAACCTCGTATTCGACGGGGAATATCGTGACCCACGGCAATTACTCGTCCGGGATCATCGCGCAAAGTATCGGCGGCGGCGGCGGTACAGGAGGCAGCGTCAAAAATGTCAGCCTCGGGTCTTTTGTCGCATTGCAATTGGGCGGTAGCGGGGGCGACGGAGGACATTCCTCTGATGTCACGGTGGGCTATTCCAACCTGCATATCAATACCGGAGGCGCTCATTCGACGGGCATACTCGCGCAATCCATTGGCGGTGGCGGCGGCAATGGCGGCGGCGCCAGTTATTCCGATGCGACGGTCGGATTCAATGCCGCTATGGTGTTAGGCGGCAGCGGCGGGTCTGGCGGGACAGGGAATGCGGTCACAGTGAATCTGTCCAACTCGCATATCGCGACGGGGATGGATTACGACAGCTCGGCAATCGACCCCGAGACGTATGCACCCAACGATTCGCTCGGCATTCTTGCACAAACCATTGGCGGCGGTGGCGGTAACGGCGGCAGTTCCGCCGCCAGTGATGCGGTAGTGGCGGTGCCGACAGGCGACGGCGTTTCGGCGGCGTTCAATTTCGAATCATCGATTGGTGGCTCGGGCGGCTCGGGCGGTCATGCTTGTCCAGACGGCGGCAGTTCATGTACGACAGAGGTCGTGTTGAACAACGGCTCGACCGTTACGACGCTGGGCGATGGATCGCACGCTGTCGTAGCGCAGTCCATAGGCGGGGGCGGCGGTAATGGCGGCGACTCTTCCGTTTTGGCGACCACGATCGGCGATGAAACCACGGTGGCCGCGACGGCTGCCATGACCTTCGGCGGGACAGGAACCGCGGGGGGCGATGGTGGCGGCGTGCAGATCAGCCTGGGCGATAGCGGCTCGGGGTATGCGGCGTTGCCGCCACTATTGTCGACGCCTCCGACGAAAGACACGCCGCCGGCGTCTTCGATCATCACCTATGGCGATTACGCCAACGGCGTCTTGGCGCAATCAATAGGCGGAGGCGGCGGCAATGGCGGTATAGGCAGCAGTAATGCATACACTCATGGCGGCCCCACCTCCATCAAGGCGACCCTGGCGTTGGGCGGTACGGGCGGTGCAGGCGGCACGGGCGGCGATGTCAATATCACGTTGAATCCCAATTTCGTGATTCGTACGCTCGGTTCAGGATCACGCGGCATCGTTGCGCAGTCGATTGGCGGCGGGGGCGGTGCCTCTCAAGGGGGAACGATGAGTATCGCCTCGTCGTTTAGCGAGACGCCTTCTGCGCGCCTTCAAGTTGGCCTGGGGGCAACAGGCGCCTCTGGCGCGACGGGCGGCACGATCAATGCGACGCTGCAGGGGGCGATCCGTACCGAGGGCGGTGATGCCGACGGCGTGTTGCTGCAATCGATTGGCGGTGGCGGTGGATTAGGGGGATCGTTAGGCGCGGACGCATCGTCCTATCCCATTCTGGATCGGATCGGCACCCATAGCGACAATAAAGAGCGCCTGGACGATACCGGCTCGACGTATGCCTTCGGTGTCGACGTGGGAGGCAATGGCGGCACGGGCGGGAACGGCGGCACGGTGAATACGACCTTTGCGGGGAAAATTGGTACCAGCGGTGATTGGGCCGACGGCTTGGTCTTGCAATCTATCGGCGGCGGCGGCGGTACAGGGGGCTCATCAACCTCCTCGGGCAGCAAGGTTCGGGCGAATGCCCTGATCAGTGTCGGAGGCACAGGAGGATCCGGTGGCAACGGCGGTGCATTGAATGTCTATTTCGATGACGAGCACAACAATAGTATTTCCACCGCAGGGTACTACGCCTACGGTGTGCTGTTGCAGTCCATTGGCGGCGGTGGTGGCCAAGGTGGCGACGGTTCGGACCAGGCCTACGGCACGATCACAGTTGGCGCGTCCTACGGGGGAACTGGCGGTCAGGCCGGCGATGGCGGCACCATACAGGTGGCCGACGGGGCGAATGGCCCAGGATGGCTGACGGTGAGTACTGGGGGGGATGATGCGCCTGGTCTGGCCATGCAGTCGATCGGTGGCGGTGGCGGTATCGGTGGCGCGGGTAATAGCGCGTCGAAACTGCTCGCGCAAAACAGTCATGCCATGCAGGTGTCGGTAGGCGGCAGCGGCGGACTGGCGGGCAACGGTGGCGTGGTGAATGTCAGCACGGGGCTGAACTCCATCACAACGGGGGATCGGGCTTACGGTGTGTTGGCACAGTCCATCGGCGGCGGTGGCGGCCTGGGCGGCGCCGGTGAAGTGCAACACTACAGCGGCGTGGGGCTCGGCGGCACCGAGGGTATATCAGGCGATGGTGAAACGGTGACGCTCAGTTTTACGAGCGACAGCTATATCAAGACATCCGGTGCCGGGGCGCATGGGCTGATTGCGCAATCGATCGGCGGCGGGGGCGGCATCGCGGGTGATACATCCGTCGGGACGGAATTGGGTACGAGCGGTTGGAAAGATAACGACTCTACACAGGGCAGCAGTGGCAGCGGCAAGGCGGTCACGGTCAATGTTGACGGCGATGTGCAGACCAGTGGCGTGAACGCGTTCGGCATCATCGCGCAATCGATCGGCGGCGGCGGCGGTCTCGGTGGCAGCGCCGATGGTGGTTTTGCCGGCAGTACCGGTGTATCGGGTGCCAGCGCCGGCTCCGGCGGCGACGTCACCGTGACGCAGTCCGGCCTGGTCAGTGCTGGCGGCAGCGGCGGCACCGGTATTTTTGCGCAAAGCGATGGGCCGGACGGCACGGGCGTCGTGACGGTCAACGTGAACGGTACTGTCGCAGGCGGATCGGGTTCTGAGGCCAACGGTGTCTGGATCGCCGGCAACAACTCGAATGTGCTCAACGTTGGTACCGATGGTGTGATTACGGTGGCCTCTGGCGGCACTGCAGTGCGTTACAGCGGCGTCGCCGGCCCACAATACAAAACCTCTTCCTTGGCCGTGGCCGATGTCGCGAGGCCGACATTGAGTATCGGCAATGCGGGCGTGATCAACGGCGACATCAACTGCCAGAACGGCAGTGGCAGTATTGCTTGCGATGTACAGAACAAGGAAACCGGTACGCTAAGCGGAGCGACGAGTTATCAGGCGAACATTGATAACGCGGGTCTGGTGGCGATAGGCCGCACGGCTGAGACGGACACGTTGACAGTATCTGGCGACTTTACGCAGCGGTCCACCGGCACGCTGCAGGCCAATGCGGATTTTTCGGCATTGCGTGCATCACATCTGGTGGTCAAAGGCGATACCAAATTGGATGGGCAAGTGAGCGTCGTGCCGCTGGCACTATTGCCTGGCCGCGAGGTTGCGGTGGCGACCCTTGAAGGCGGAATTCAGGGCACGCCCGTGGCCTACGATAGTCCGGTCGTTGACTACGATGCCACGCTGCAGGGGAATCAAGTCCACATGCGCGTGGTGAGCGCCGATTTTGCGCCCCCATCGATGAGTCTGGCGGATAACCAAGGCACGGTTGCCGCGCATGTGCAGAGTACGTGGAATCAAGACGGCGGCTCGAACGACTTGGCGCCGTTGTATGCCGCACTCGATATGGCCTCACGCGGCGGGGCGAAAAATTATTCCGACCGCTTGGCCGACCTGTCTCCTGGCGTCGCTGTCGCGCCGGCTGCACAGATGCAAGCCAGCATGGCGCGCTTCACGGGCGCAATGATGTCCTGCCCGATGTTCCAAGGCGCGGATGCGCTGTCGGGTGAACAGGATTGCCTGTGGGGCCAAGTATCCGGCGTGAACACCAATCAGGATGGCGATAACGGCATATCGGGCTTCTCGTTTGACGGCGTGACCTATCAGTTCGGCGGTCAACGCCAGGTCAGCCCGGGCTGGTTCTTAGGCGGGTCCGTCGCGTATGAAAACACGCATATGCGCGGCGACGACGGACGTGTCACCGGTAAAGGCGATAGTGGTTATGCCGGACTGGTGCTCAAGCGCGAAGCAGGACCATGGACCTTCTCCGCAGCATTGGGCGGCGGCTACGGTCAATACGATATTGATCGCGGCATCAACTTCCCCGGTATGCAAAGCACCGCCAGTTCCGACGTGGACGTCTATGGCGCGGGGATGCGTTTGCGCATCGCGCGCACCTTCGCCGCAGAGCAGTTTTATCTGAAACCTTATGTCGATCTGGACGCGTTCTACACGCGTATGCCTGGCTACAGCGAATCGCGCAAAGCCGAGCATCTGGATATCGAAAGCAGCGACAAATTCATCGTCGGCCTGTCTCCCACGCTGGAGATCGGCGGCCGGGTGCCGTTGACCAAAGGGACCACCATGCGGCCCTACATGTATGCGGGCGCGTCGTTCTTGTCTGACGACGAGTACAAGGTCAAAGCAAAATTGCAGGGCGCGCAGGCAGGCACTGGCAGTTTTGAATCGTCGATACCGATGGACGACGTGATAGGCCGCATCGGCGCGGGCATTCAAGTCTCTAATGCGGGCGGTGTGGACTTTCGGTTGCAGTATGACGGTGAGTTTTCATCACACGTACAAAGCCACCGAGGCTCGTTGAAATTGATGGTGCCGTTCTGAGCGCTTGGCTTGGATGCTGCACGAAACCTGGGAAACGTCAGTCAGCTCTCGTTTCCCAGGATGAGGCAGTCTTAGTTTTCCTGATCGACGCGCGATGCGCCTGCTTGCGAAAAATTGCGTTCCAGCACATCCAACGCGTGTGTCAACGCCTGGACGTCTTCGTCGGATAACCCTTGCAATGCGTCTTCAAAAAAGGCTTCGCGGCGAGGCAGGGCGTCGTCGACCACGGCTTGGCCAGCTGGCGTCAGCGAGGCATTGGTGACCCGGTTGTCGTTCCGATCCGCGCTGCGAGTGACCCAGCCTTGTTGTTGCATGGCCTGCAGCAAGCGGGTCAGCGAAGCCGGATCCAGCCGGCATTGTTCAGCCAGCATTTTTTGCGAACACTGACCATGTTCGTGCAGCGTGAACAAAATGCGCCAGCGCGGCAAAGCATGCCCCACACGGCCGCTGAAAGCGGCTTGCATGGAGCGATAGGCTTGGCCCAGATGCTGAATGACTTGCAGCCCTTGGTGTTGTTTCGGCAAAGTGAGGTCTCCTCGCGCAGAGGCCGGAAAGCAATGAGTTGAGACAGATTGTGCCAGGAAACGTCAGGCCGCCGTTAACGGGGCGGTTTGTTCCGGTCCGAACCGGGCCACCGTGCGCGCCAACTCATCATGCCAACGGGCCTTTTGCTCGTCAGAGACGAAGCTGGCGTCAAAGCTGTTTTTCGCTAACTGTACGGCGTGGCTTGCTCCCAATTGGGGCAGCGCCTCGAACGTTTCTACAAAATTCTGATTGAGATAGCCGCCGAAATAAGCCGGATCATCCGAGTTCACCGTCACGCACAGGCCTGCCTCCAGCAGCACCGCCATATTGTGAGCGGCCATCGTATCGAAGACGCACAGCTTGATATTGGACAGCGGGCAGACCGTCAACGGAATACGTTCGCGTGCCAGGCGTTCGACCAGCAGAGGGTCTTCGACACAGCGCACGCCATGATCCACCCGTTCCGCGCCCAGCAGGTCGAGAGCGTCGTGGATGTAGTCGGCCGGGCCTTCCTCGCCTGCATGCGCCACGATACGCAAACCCAGCTCGCGGCACCGGGCAAAGACACGAGCGAACTTTTCCGGCGGATTGCCGCGTTCGCTGCTATCGAGCCCTATGCCGATAAAGTGCTCACGGTAGGGCAGCGCCTGCTCCAGCGTGTCGAACGCGTCGGCCTCGCTCAGATGGCGCAGGAAACACAGGATCAGCGCGCTGCTGATGCCCAGCTGCTCGCGCGCGGTATCGCAGGCGCGAGTCAGGCCGCGGATCACCGTTCCTATCGGAACGCCGCGCGCGGTATGGGTTTGCGGATCAAAGAACAACTCGGCGTGTACGATCCGATCCGCTGCCGCGCGATGAAAATACGCCATCGCCATGTCAAAGAAATCTTGTTCGTGCAGCAGGACGCCCGCCCCAGCGTAATAGATATCCAGAAAGCTCTGCAGGTCGGTAAAGGCATACGCGGCGCGCAGCGCCTCGATGCCGTCATAGGGCAGGGTCACGCCGTTTCGCTGCGCCAGGGCAAAGATCAATTCGGGCTCCAGCGTGCCTTCGATGTGCACGTGGAGCTCCGCTTTGGGCATGGTACGCAGCAATTCGAACAGCTGCTGGCGGGGAAAATCAGTAAGTATGTGCATATTAAGAGCCGTATTTATCAGTAAGTTAGCGCGGATTCCTGCCCCTGGTTTGTTACCATAGCGGCACGCCGCTGGCTCGAAGCGGCTGGAATCCCCCAATACCATACCGGATTGCGGGCGATTACCCCTATTATTCCTAGTCGAGGTACCCGCGGGGCGGCGATGAAAACGTGGTTTAAGCGCATAGTGATTGGCCTGGTAGTGTTGGTTCTTGTGGCCGTCGTCGGCCTGGCCATCTTTTTGCTCACGTTCGATCCCAACGCGTACAAGTACAAGTTGGAAGAGATCGTCCAGGAGCGTTACCACCGTACGTTGGCAATTGATGGCGACATCGAGCTGTCGCTGTTTCCGCGTATTGGATTGGCGGTTCAGGGCGTCTCCCTGTCGGAAGTCAACAGTTCCGAGACCTTTGCCTCGATCGAGAGTATGCGCCTGGCAGTCGCTGTCTGGCCCTTGCTGTCGAGCAATCTCGTGGTGGACCATGTCACCATCAATGGTTTCAAAGTCCGCGCCGTGCGCGACAAAAATGGCCATCTGAATTTCGAGGATCTGGTCGGCGGCGGCATCATGTCCACCGACAAGCCCCGCGGCCCTGCCGAGGCGGCTGTCGGCGCGATGGCCGGGGCGGCGCAGGCGCTCACTACGGGGGGCGCATCGGCGCCCGCCACCATGCAGATCGATATCGCCGGCCTGGACCTGCAATCGGGTGAATTGCAGCTACAGGACGAGATCTCCGGCATGGCCGTAGCCGTGACCAATCTGACGGCCAACACCGGCCGCGTGACCTACAAACAGCCGTTCGACGTCACCTTGTCGGCTCGCGTCGAGGGTGGAAATCCCCGTATGGACGCCAATCTGACGGGGCAGGGCCTGTTGATGCTGGACCCGCTGGCCAGGCGTTTCGCGGCGCAAAAGCTCGATATGCGCATGGACGGCAATGTGCTGGGCGCCGAGGCCAAGAGTCTGAGCGCCCGCGGCAACCTTGCTTTCAACGGCCAAACCTCGTCTGTAGACGTCAGCGGGCTTGAGATCCTGTTCCAGGGGAATGTGCCGGATCAGCCCTCCCCAATGAAAAACGTCGAAGCCAGCGTGACCATTCCGAAACTCGCGATGGATCCGCACAAGCTCGAACTGCAACTGGACAAACTCGCTGTGCGCGCCAAGGGCGCCTTGCCTGGCGGGCCATTTGAATTGGCCGCCGACGCGCCGGGGCTGAATATCTCGCCCTCCGAGGCGACCGGCCAGGCCCTGACGGGGCGGATTCGCCTGCAGGGCCTGGACGCCAGCTTTGGCCTGAACGGCATCAGCGGCAATGCCAGCGAGCTGGACATCAAGGAAGTCAAATTCGACAGCACGCTCACCAAGGGCGAACGCGTCATCAAGGCCGCATTCAGCTCGCCCGCGACGTTCAACCTCTGGCAACGCGCCATCAGCCTGCTGACTTTGCGAGGCGAGGTCAACATCACCGATCCCGGCCTGCCCAAAGGCAGCCTGCAGATCCCCGTCATCGGCAGCATGAACGCCAATCTGCAAAAAGACCAGGCGGGCGCCAGGATCAACGCGGTGCTGGAGGGCGGCAAATTCGACCTGACGGCCGACGTCAAGCAACTGTCCGCCGTGCCCGACATCACATTCGCCCTGGCGGTCGATACCCTCGATCTGGACAAACTGGCGCCGCCGGTCGCCGCGCCTGCGCCCAAAGCCCCCGAGGGTGACGGCAAACAGGATGACCCCGAGAAAAAACCCGATACCGCAGCGCCTGCCGAGGCGCCGGCTGCTGCCGATGGCTCGATTGATTTGTCTGCGCTGGTCGGTCCCACGGCAAACGGTACGGTCAAAATCGGCCAACTGGTCGTTCGCGGCCTGAAAGCTAGCGATCTGACAGCCAAGCTCAAACTCGACAAAGGCAAGCTCGATGTTTCGACGCTGGCTGCCTCCTTGTACGACGGCAAGGTCGGAGGCGCCCTGTCCGTCGATGCCGCCAACGGCAACCAGATCGCCACCAAAATGACCTTGGCCGGCATCTCGATCGGGCCTTTGCTGACCGATCTGATGAAAAAATCGGTACTGACTGGTACCGGCAGCCTCGCCCTGGACCTGAAGACCGCCGGCTCGAACTCCTATGCATTGACCACCGGCTTGAACGGCGGCATGCAACTGCGTCTGCGTGACGGTGCCGTGACGGGCATCAACGTGGCGCAGACCCTGCGCGACATCAAGGCCTCCTTTACCGGCGCCGAACAGGACGCCGCGTTGGCTGCTGATCAGACACGCAGCACGGATTTCACCTCGCTCGAGGCGGACCTGGTCTTTGTAAAGGGTATCGCCACGGCGAAACGCCTGGATATGGCCTCGCCTCTGTTGCGGGTGTCTCAGGGCGATCCCGCAGCAATCGATTTCGTCCAGAACATATTGAATTTCGTCGCCAAAGTGCGTGTGGTCAACACCAGCACTGGCCAGGACGGCAAAGACCTCGAGGAACTGAAGGGCATCACCATTCCGGTGCTGATCAGCGGTCCGTTCGACAAGCCCGTCTACACTGTGCAATGGCGCGGCGTAGCGACCGAGGCCCTCAAAAAAGGCCTGGAAAAACGCCTGAAAGAGGCCTTGGACGACGAAAAAGTCGCCCCTAAAATCGATAAAGCACTCAAGGGAATTCTCGGCAAATGAGCACGTCCGCTTTTCAGCCCATCGCCGAATGTGGCGTCACCGCTCAATCCCAGGCCCAGGATTATCACAAGCGCTGGCTGATCACCAACGATGCCGGCACGTGGTTGAACCGCACCCTCAGCCCGCGGCTGGCCGAGATCAGCGTCGAATTGCGCTTGGGCTATCTGGTCATGAAGGCCCCCGGGATGTTGCGCCTGGACATTCCGCTGGACGTCATCGAGGACGATGACAGCGTGCGCTATCAGATCCGTCTCGGCGATCAGACCGTGGACGTGGTCGACGAGGGCGAGCTGGCCGCAGCCTGGGTATCCAATTTTCTGCAGATCCCGTGCCGGCTGCTAAAAGTCCATCCCGAGATGGAGGCCGTGCACTGGCCTGCTTGATGGGACGGTGCTCAGCGCCGCTTGTACTCAAACACCCAGTGCGTGATCAGGCCGGCCACCAGCCCCCAAAAGGCTGAGCCGATTCCCCAGGCACTGAATCCCGACGCCGTGGCCAACAGCGTGATCAGCGCTGCCTCGCGACGCGACGGATTCGCCATGGCGTTGGCCATGCCGCCCAGAATCGCACCCAGCAAGGCCAGGCCCGCTAGTGCAGCGATCAAGGCTGCGGGCAGCGCCTGAAAGAACACCGCCACCGCGCCGGCAACCACGCTCAGCAAGATATAAAACACCCCATACGCAACGCCGGCAATATAACGGCGCGAGGAGTCGGGATGGGTTTCAGGGCCCGTACAAATCGCCGCGGTGATCGCCGCCAAGGTCACTCCGTGTGACCCGAACGGCGCAGCCAACAGGCTCAGAAAACCCGTGGCGCCCACCAGCCGGGAGGCCCCGGGCCGATAACCGGACGCCTGCAAAATCGCCAGGCCCGGCAGATTCTGCGAAGCCAATGCCACCACAAACAGCGGAATCCCCAGGCTGATAGCGATCTGCCAGCTAAAGGCCGGCGTCGTCCAGACGAACTGCGTCAACTGCCAGTCCACATTACCGAGCTGCAACTGACCTGCCGCCGCCGCAACCGCCAACCCCACCACCATGACAGCCATGATCGCGTAGCGAGGCATCCAGCGTTTACTCAGCAAATAGGCTGCACACATCGCCAGAATCAGCGCCGGTTGCTTGCTCAGATGCGTAAAAATCCCCAGGCCAAAATTCAGCAGTACGCCCGCCAGCATCGCACTGGCGATTTCGGCCGGCACGCGCCGCATGATGGGATCGATCCAGCCAAACAAACCGCACGCCAGCGTCAACGCCGATGCCAGCACAAAGGCCCCGACAGCCTGATCAAACGGCACACCAACCAGCGCGGTGACCAACAACGCCGCACCCGGCGTGGACCAGGCCAACACAATAGGCATGCGGCTGCGCAGGCTCATCACCAGCCCGCCGATCCCAACAGCCAGGCAAATTGAGGCCAGCCAGGAACCGATATGCACAGCATCCAGCCCCGCACTATGTCCGGCCTGCACAATCAACACCGCCGTGCCGCCAAAACCTACCAGGACAGCCACAAAGCCAGCCACAATGGCCGAGAGGGAAAAGTCTCGCGCAGGGGGATTGCGCGGCGTCACAGAGACAGTGGCGTCGGAGGCGTTCACGCGGCGGATTTTGTCAGGCGATAGTATTTGGCCATCAGGGCTTCCTGCCCCTCGTGCCATTGAGGATGCAATTCAATGCATTCGACCGGGCACACGACCTTGCACTGCGGTTCGTCGTGATGCCCCACGCATTCCGTGCAACGATCCGGGTCGATGACGTAATAATCCTCGCCCATCGAGATGGCCTCGTTGGGGCATTGCGGCTCGCAGACGTCGCAATTAATGCATTCTTCGGTGATCGTTAAAGCCATGACAGAGGGCGAATCGGCGCGGATGTGCAGAACACAACCATTGTACGCCCGCCGTGCGCAGGGCCGCGAATGACGCGCTTGCTCTGCCTCAGCAGTGCAAGCGCGGCGGACAGGACATCCGTTGGCTGCGAATCATCGTGTGCGTAGACAGATCGATTGCCAGATCAGGCCGCAGTGCGTAAACCAGCCCGCATCAGGCGGTCGGCGCGCCACCGGCTGCCGGCCAGGACTGCTCGCGGTGTTCCTTGGCCTTGGCTTGCAGCCAGCGCTCGACCGACGGGAACACGAACTTGCTGACATCACCGCCCAGTTGAGCGATTTCACGCACAATCGTGCCCGAAATGAACTGATACTGGTCCGACGGCGTCATGAACATCGTTTCGACTTCGGGCAGCAGGTGGCGGTTCATCCCGGCCATCTGGAACTCGTACTCGAAATCAGACACCGCCCGCAGGCCGCGCACGATCACACGGCCATTTTGCTCGCGCACAAAGTCCTTGAGCAGCCCGGCGAAGCTGCGGACCTCGACATTGGGATAATGTCCCAGAACTTCCTGGGCGATTTCTACACGTTCCTCGACGCTGAAGAACGGTTTCTTGTTGCGGCTGTGAGCGATGCCCACGACGACTTTGTCGAACAGGGCAGCGGCGCGGCGCACCAAATCCTCGTGGCCGCGGGTTAGCGGGTCAAACGTGCCGGGGTAGACAGCGGTAATCATGGGGGCTCCGTATCCTCGTAACTTGCGTAAACCTTCCTCCGAACTGCGGATTATTGACCTATTTCCGCATTGCAGCAAATTGCATGAGTCCGTAGTGGACCGCCCCCGCCCGATCCTGACGTAACACCTCGAACTCGTCAGGGGGGGCAAGCGCAGCCTCGGACTCTATGTAAATCAAGCCATCTTCGGCCAAAATGCCGGGTAATAATGGCCATAAACGGGGCAACCAGTCCTGATTGAACGGCGGATCCAACAAAATCAGATCGAACCGTGACGCGTCCATGCGCTGGACAACTTGCAGTGCCTCGCCCGCGTGAATGCGCACTGCGTCCGCCTTGAGCTTGTCGCGCAATGCCCGCAGTGCAGCAATAGCGGTACGGTCATTTTCGACCATTTGCACCTGCGTGGCGCCGCGCGATGCCGCCTCGAATCCCAGGGCGCCGCTGCCCGCGAACAAATCCAGCACCCGTTTGCCAGTGTAGTTTCCATCCCACAAATGGGTCAGCCAATTGAACAGCGTTTCCCGCACGCGATCAGGCGTCGGGCGCAGGCCAGGCACATCGGGCACGGCGATAGGCGTGCGCCGGTATTGTCCGGCAACGATACGGATGGGCTTATTGCCCGTATTGGATTTTTTCAAGAAAGCGAACCTCCAGCGCGAATATAGCAGCCGGGTAGGGGAGTCAGGCTGCTGCACTGCGGGGAACCGAATATACTTTCACCCATGTTCCGTTTCTTCAAGAAAAAATCTCCGCCGCCTGCCGCGCCGGTGCAGCCTGATGCTGCGCCCCCCGCAGACGAGCCGCGCCTGGCCGACGAGCCCGCGCCCCAGCAGGCCCCGGCCGAGCCTCCTGCTGTCCCTTCCTTGCCCGTTGCACGCGCCAACGAGGCCACCAGAGATCAAACGCCTGAACCCAGCGGCCATGCCGCAGGCGATACGCCGTCTGCGGCGCCTGCACCGGCCGAGCGCCCGCACAGCGAGCCTGCGCCTGCGCCGACGGCCCCAGCGGGCAGATCCTCGATGGCTGGTGCGCTCGCGGGCAGCTCGGTGACGCACAGGCCTGTTGCTGCGCCTGAAACCAGCTCACCTGCTACGTCCTCCGCTGCCCCGGCTGGCGCGCCCGCATCCGCGCCGCCAGCAGCGCCGGTCGCGACGACATCGCCGCAGTCGCCAGAGGCCGCACCGGCTGGCACTCCTACATCTGTACCGCCAGCATCGCCCGTAGCGACAGTGCCGCCGCAATCGCCCGCGGCTGCGCCGGTTAATGCATCAGCCTCCGCGCGGCCAGCGGCGCCCGTAGCGACCACATCGCCGGAATCGCCAGAGGCGGCACCGTCTAGCGCCCCCGCGCCCTCAGCGCCCTCCGTATCGGCAGCACCGGTGCAAGCGCCTGCTTCGTTCAACACGCCCGCGTCTGCACCGGCAACACCGGCACAAACGCCAGCGTCTACATCGGCTACCTCTGCGGCTTCTGCGCCCGCGGCGTCGCCCGTAGCGACAACGCCGCCGCAAGCGCCTGCCGCCGCCGCGCCCAGCGCTCCCGTACCTGCCCCATCCACTCCGCCTGCTGCGCCGCCCGCCGAGCCCCCTGCCAAGAAAACTTCCTGGCTAGGCCGCCTCAAACAGGGCCTGGCGCGCACCGGGCAAAGCCTGGGCGGCTTGTTCGTCGGCGTCAAAGTCGACGAAAACCTGTTCGAGGAACTCGAGTCCGCGCTGATCATGGCCGATGCGGGCCTGGAGGCCACCGAAAAACTCCTGACCGCACTGCGTGCCCGCGTACGTAAAGAACGCATCGAAGACCCGGCGCAAGTCAAAACCGCATTGCGCGCCTTGCTGGCCGACCATCTGCGGCCGCTGGAGCGCACCTTCGACCTGCAAAAGGCCAAACCGCTCGTCGTCATGATCGCCGGCGTCAACGGCGCAGGTAAAACCACCTCCATCGGCAAACTGGCCCATACCTTCCAGCGCCAAGGCGCGAGCGTCCTGCTGGCCGCAGGCGATACCTTCCGCGCCGCTGCGCGCGAACAATTGATCGAATGGGGCAGCCGCAATAACGTCAGCGTCATTGCCCAAGAGGGTGGCGACCCCGCCGCCGTCGCATTCGACGCCGTCAACGCCGGCCGTGCACGCAACACTGGCGTGGTCATGGTCGATACCGCTGGCCGCTTGCCCACCCAGCTGCACCTGATGGAAGAGCTGAAAAAAATCCGCCGCGTCATTGGCAAAGCCGACAGCGCCGCCCCTCACGAAGTCCTGCTCGTGGTCGACGGCAACACCGGCCAAAACGTCCTGGCGCAGATCCGCGCCTTTGACGCCGCCATCAACCTGACGGGTCTGGTCGTCACCAAACTCGACGGCACCGCCAAGGGCGGCACGCTTGCCGCTGTCGCCGCAGGCAGCAACGGCGTGCGTCCCATCCCCGTTTACTGGATCGGCGTAGGCGAGGGCATGGAAGACCTGCAGCCTTTCGTCGCTGACGAGTTCGCAGGCGCGTTGTTGGCCGATTAAACGCCAGCATTGCGTCCGCATCATCCAATGACACAGGGCCGCCGGTCTGCATCGACCGAGCGGCCCTGAAATTTTGAGGCGATGCGGCCATCCAGCCAAAATCGCTTGCTAGATCTTCAAATGAACAAACCCTCCGTTTTACGGGAGGGTTTGTCAGCGATCAGTCGCCGGCTGATCATCCGGCGCCTTTCACCTCACTTCCAAAACGGCTTACTCGCCGCCAACTGATCGAACGCCGCTTGCGCCTCGACAGTCAGCTTTTCCAATCGCGCACTGATCCACCCCAACGCAAACCACGCCTGCGGATGCGTGCCAACGCAGGCCTGGTAATAATCTTTCGCCATCGCCAGGTCATTGATCTCGCCCAACAGATCCTGCACCTGCGCCAACTGCTTGCGATAACTGCGCAGCCGCACTTGCGGCAGCAGCGATTCCGCGAACGCCAGACCATAGCGCAGGCGCTTGCCGCGTTTGCGCAGATCATGGCGTGCCGGAATATCCAGCGCCGCAAAGTTCTTGCCTTGCTCGGCCACCTTGGTGTGCCAACGATGCAAGCGCTTGGTCAGCAGCTTGCGCAACGTAGGCGGTTCGTTGTTCGACGTCATCGGAATGATGAGGGTAGGCGTCGCGCCCGCAGCGGGGGCCGTGCCGTCCAGGCTGAAACTCGGCTCGGGCGCCGTGTCAGAGGGCTCGGCCATGACAGGCAGGGCAGCCGGCTCCGGCGGCTGCACATCCAGACTCCATTCCAGCGTATCCAACAACCAGCCTTGAAAAGCCTTGCCCGACGCAATGCTTTGCGAATCCACATCTGGCGGCGGCACATCAAAACTGATGGCCGGCATCCCGGCGCGTTGCAACAGCGGCGTGACCGTTTCGTTCAACACATCCTGATCGCGGTTTTGCCCGAACGCGGCAAACAGCGTACGCACGCCTTCCAACACGGGGGCGGGCGGCGGCGCAATCCAGCCGTCGAACAAACGCCAGGCCGAGCGCAAACGGCGCATGCCTACCCGCAACTGATGCACGTGTTCCGAGTTGCCGGCAGGATAGATACCCAACGTATCCACCTCTGCCAACACAGCGGCATTGCGAGCAACCTGATCCAGACATTCCCCGGCGATGCGCCCCATCGCCTGAGGCGGTGTCAGGTTGTCATCCAACGCCGCCGGGGCAGCGCCGCACGGCGCCCAAAAGCGCGCAATCGCCTTGCTGCGGCGCTCTTGTAATGTCTCGGCATCGCCCGTGGCATCCTGTTCCGCCAACTCACGCGCCAGGCCGGCGAGCGCATCACCGCGTTCCGACTTGCTGCGCGCATCCAGCACCAGACCATGACGCTGCTGCCAACGCCGCGCTACCGAAAAAATCGCGGCAGGGCGGCCAGACACCAGCTCAAACTCCAGCTCCGAAATCGGCAGCTCCAGCGATCCCGCGCGCAGCACGCCGGTGTCGTAGGCCAACTCGATCGTGCCGTGACGGCTGCGGACCTTGCGCAGCTGGCGCTGCACATCGGTCTCGTAGCGCAGACCCAATTCACCCTTCAACGAGGACAGCGGGCCTTCAAACTCAGTGCCCGCGTAGACTGACAAATCCAGCACCGGACCCGGCCGAGGGTGATTGACCTCGACCCGCGTGATGGCATCCGCACCAGGCATTTTGAGCGTCTGTACCCAATCACGGCCCTCTTGGCGCAGCCGCAGCGCAATACGCGCGCGGGCCAGCTCCCGAGTCGGGGTATCAAAATACAGGGCATGCAGCCGAATGCGCGTGGCATCGCCTTGGCGGACCTCTTGTAAAACTGCCCGGCGCGCAGCGGCGGGGACGTGCAACTTCAATTCTTGTTCTGACATGGTCCGCGATCAGTACTGGGGGAACCGGGCATGTTACCCAATACGACCTAAAATTTGATGACATGTCATAAATAATTCATCAATCAACGCAGCCGGTGCGTTTCATCACGCGCAATGCAGTTGTTTGCTGCGCCAGTCATCCGTACAGTTGCCCATCCCGCCCGTACGAGGCGGCAGGCAATCACGCTCGAGGGGCTAACCGAAAGTGACGTCGAACGCTGAACATCAGGCTGCGGGAGTCGGCCCCGTCCTACGCGCGCTGCGCATTCTGGACGCGTTTTCCTCCGAAGACTGCTATTTGTCCTTGGCCGAAATCAGTGCGCGATGTGCAATGCACAAAACCACCGTCCTGCGTCTGGCGCGCACCCTGGGCAGTGCGCAATACCTGGTCGGCCGCAAAGACGGCGCATGGCGGCTAGGGCCTGCTGCCGGATGGCTGGGCAACCGTTATCAAGCATCCTTTGACCAAGCATTCCATATCGAACCAGTGCTCAATGAGCTGGCTCGCAAAACCGGCGAGAGCGCCGTGTTCTACGCCCACGAGGGCGACAGCCGCATCTGTCTATATCGCATAGACGGGCCGCACGTCGCCCGCGACCACATACGCGTCGGGCAGCGCTTGCCCCTCGCACAAGGCAGCGCCGGCAAAGTCATCCTCGCAGGCCTGGGCGCAGAGGGGCCCGAATACGACCAGATCCGGCGAAATCATTACAGCATCACGCAGGGCGATCGCGACGCCGACGCCATCAGCCTGTCGGTCCCCATCTATGGATCGGGATGGAGCGTGACGGGATCCATCAGCATCATTGCGCACGTCAGCCGCACCACCCGCGAGCAGATCAAAGCCCATGCAGGCCACATGATCCACCTGGGCAATCAGCTGTCCGTAGCACTCGGCGGCAAACAAGTGGTGCGAAAATTGACCGCATGAGGCCTCGCTCGTGCGCGAGGCTCAACATCTATTGAGGAATGCCCTTTATCGTCGTGCGATGCATATAGCGAATCCCGAACGCCTTGTAATTAGGCACCGCGTAATGCATGACACTGCGGTTATCCCACATCAACAGGTCCCCCAACTGCCATACATGCCGATAGACATTATCCGGTTTGGTCGAGTGCGCAAACAGATAGTCCAAAATCGCTTTGCTCTCGTCGCGAGGCAGACCAATGATGTGCGACGTAAAACCCGGATTGACGAACAGCAGTTTCCTGCCTGTCTCCGGATGCGTTTTGATGACAGGATGCACCGCGTTTTTTGATTGCGCCTGGTCGAGCTTGCCCACATATTCCTTGGCATAGCTCGTTTGCAGTACCGCGCTCAATAGCGTGTGCTGTGCCTCCAGCCCCTCCAGCATTTTCTTCATCGGCTCGGACAGCGTCTCATAGGCCTGGTACATATTGGCGAAAATCGTATCGCCGCCCGTGCTCGGTAGCTCTCGCGCATAGAGCAACGAGCCCGTAGGCGGCTCCGGTTGCCAAGACGCATCGGAATGCCAATACGTACCCGCATCCTCTCGCCCCACGGGCCTGCCATCGGCGAGCTTTTTATTCGTAACCTGAAAAATCTGCGGATAGCCTTCCAGATAGTAGCCGGCGAGCGCTGGATTATTCACCGGCCCCTGATCGTAGACATTGCCAAAATGCCGGCTGAAATCGATATGCTGATCAGGCGTGATGTCCTGCTTGCGCAAAAACAAAACACCGCCCGCATCCAGCCATCCTTTACGCAACTGCGCGACATCCGCTGCGGATAGTGGCTGGCTAATATCGACGTCCCGCGCTTCGAATGCAAAATTCGGCGTGGCCATATGAAAAGTAATGCTCAAGATCGGCTCCTCATGCAAACGTGATCGTGGCATTGCACGGTGTGCAGTATCTCTACCGCGCACACCATCGTTTGCATCAAGCCAACTGCCGCAGCAGCCGGCTTGATATGTCGATTCATGCAATGACAGATGCGATGCTACGAGTCAGACAGAGCACCTACAACGCCGTTTCGTGAGACGAAATTTGCGCTGAATAATAATTTTTCTCGCGCTACAGAATCCGCTTGCATGCCTGCGTAAGAAGACCTCCGCTGTTGGCAACCCTTCTGCGCATTCCAGGTTCTCTAGGTTAGTCGTTAACTGCGAACTCGGAGTCTGTCCGAATTTTTCCAGTCATGTGGAATTCAGAGAATCGGTGATTTTTATTGAGATAGATTCACCGTCGCTCACTTAGCACTAAAAAGGAAGAAGCAGATGCGTTGCGATTCATCGACGGCAACAGCTACGGCCAATGCAACCTCGCACTAATTTGGTAAGGTCACAATGAACTTGGAAATAGGACAAAACTCGTCCGAAGACGCTCCAGAGTATCTAGTTCTGAACTGGCGTTATGAGATATATAGCGCATTTGTTAAGGCTAAGAAGCACGCAACATATGTTCTGGATCGACACGCGTTATATGCGGAATTTGAGTCCGCGGTCCGTGAGTGCCAACGGCTCGGCGTCAGTCACATCGTTGTAGAAAATCTAGATAATGTTGGCACGATCTATGCGTTGGTGTCGCTTTTGCTGGAAAACAGAGGCTCCTATAGAGCCGTTTTCAGCTGTGATGAGAAAACTCAATATGCAGCTGCGATCATCAGCCAGGAAGTCTTTTGCGATTATGGGGCTGCCAAGCGCGCTTTGTACACAAAAGATAAGCGCTGGATGAAAAATCTGTTGCGGGATACGGTTCGCATGGCAGACCACTTTTCCGTCGCGACCCACGCATCGCATGGCCGAATAGATTCTCTGCCAAAGGGGTTCGACTTCCCAATAGTGATCAAGCCAGTAAATCGATATGGAAGCTCCGAAACCTATTTGGTCGAAGACATTGAAGCGCTTAATAAGCGACTTAAAGAGTTCAAAAATGATCTAGCTGAGTTCATCTGCGAAGAATTCATATCTGGCCCTGAGTACAACGTCGATGTGGTTTGGAAAAACGGAGATCCGCTCTATTTTTTTGTGGGCGAGTATATCGTTCCGCGGCTATACGGATATGAAAACAGGATTTCAAAAATCACTACCTATCTGCCTCGCGATAAGCATAGCCCTATCTATGATCGTTTCTATGAGGAAATGAGAGCAATAGGTCGAAAGCTGGATATTAGGGACGGCGTTACGCACGCGGAATTCTTTATTAATTCAGATGAAACCGTGTTAGGCGAAATTGCAACTCGCCATGCTGGTGGCGGGATGAGTTATTGCATCCAGGCTGTGCTCGGAGAGGGCTTAATCGAGCTAGGTTTGCGCACAAGGCTAGACTACCTAGAGGGAGCTCCGGCACAAAAGGCAATTCTTGGGGACTATATTGGCTTCATAGATCTGCGACCTCATAAATCTGGGGTAGTGGTCGCGGTTATCTCAGAAGACGAACTGGCCGTTGTCCCTGGGGTTATTAGGCTAGTTTACCGGGTGCGGATGAATCATCACATTGAGGCTTTTGGGCGAGACAGTTGGTGTGTTCTCGCAATTGTGAGTGCTCCGACAAAGGATCTTCTACACGCGAGGATGCAAGAACTTCAAGCTCGATTTTGGTGCAGATTTAAAGATGACTCGATTAATCCTGCCCATATTGGTCTTCAAATGAAGGAGTTTGGATGATTCTCACTGGCAGAAAAATCTGTGAAGAAGTAGAGAAAGGATCAATCGTATTATCCGATTTTGACGAGGCAAGAGTTAATCCGAATAGTTACAACTATCGCCTCGGAAGTGAAATAAAGGTTTTTGATAGCTTTGGAGAGGATGGAGAGTATAGATTTCTAGCCGAAACCATTCCCGAGTCGGGGGTAAGGCTTTTGCCGGGCCGCATGTATTTAGGAGTGACGCAGGAAATTATTGGGTCTGACATTTATGCCATGTCACTGATCGGCCGTAGCTCTATGGGACGTTATGGCTTGTTTCTTCAGGTGTCGGCAAATCTGGGTCATACAACCTCTTGTCATCGATGGACGCTCGAGCTCTACGCTTGTCAGCCTATAACTTTATATCCTGGTATGGATATAGGGCAGGTTTCGTTTTGGCGCAATGATGGCCCGATTCATTGTTACGGAAAAACGTATGCGAAATTCAATGACCCAGTGGAGCGCCTCTGATGATCCTGACTGGGAAGAAAATCGATGCTGAGGTGAGGAGCGGCCGAATCACGATATCTCCGTTTTATGCAGAACGTCTCACTACAAATTCATATGACCTGAAATTAGGCGCAAAGTACCTGGTTTATAAGGACAATCTAATTGATCCGAAACGCGAAGCAGACTACGACTTACTAACTATTCCACCGGAAGGTCTTAAGCTGTCACCAGGAGACTTCGTGTTGGGCGAATCTGCTGAAATCATTGGCAGTGATCATTACGTCCCCCTAATCCATGCGAAATCTGGAACAGCAAGGTGTGGGTTATTTGTTCACGTTACGTCCGACCTTATAGACATTGGTTCGAAGGGTAAGACGACATTCCAGTTATACGCCACGCTTCCCGTAATCGTCTATCCCGGCATGCTAATCGCTCAAGTTAGTTTTTGGATTCCAGAAGGGGAAATAGTACTGTACGAGGGCAAGTATCAAAATTCGCAAGGCCCTCAGCCTTCGAAGACATACCTTGATTTCAAGTGAAATCGGAGAAAAAAGTGTATTTGACGGGGACTGTAATTGCATGTCGAAAAGCACCTGACACAGGGTTAATTATAGAACTAATGGTCAATGGCGGTGTACAGGTTATAGCGTATGAAGGCAGTGAGAGACGGAAGGTTCAAAGCGGGGATTATGTAATTGCCACTGATTTTGGGCACTCATCAAGCAATGGTGCTGCGAGTTGCAAATCACTGAAAACAATCTTTCGAGATTTTGACTCAAAAAATAGAAAAGCAAAAAACTCAACGAATAACTATCGAAACATAAATAAGTTAGAAGCCTTAAGAATTCGCGGCCTAACCATTCAACATTTTCAAAATACACTGGGAACGCAAGGATATCTCCCAGTATCCTCCCCGGCGATCGTAAGTCGCTGGCCCGACGGTAACACAGTACCGTTTCCTATCGACTACTACGGTACGGATGCACGGCTGAGCATAAGCAATATGATTTATCACCAAATCATGGTCATGCATGGCTTTGGAAAAATATATGAAGTGGGAAAATCATTCAGAAATGAAACGCCAAGTCATCCAAATAGATTGGCCGAGTACACGACCTTCGATATATCTCGTGATACTCCTGTACTAGAAACCGTAGAGAAAACGTTCGAAGCCCTAATTCACTCGTTATGTTTGTATTTGGAAAAGCAGGATTTTAAGAATTTATGCCCACCATCCAGATTCCAGTTTGATCGAATAACGTATCGAGAACTATTGAGTCGGTGCGGGCTAGAGAGTATGCCTGGAGCACAATTGCCGCCGCCGGTCCGCGAATATATCGCCAAGAACTTTGAAAGCTATTTATGGGTAACGAATTTCCCTGAATACAGTCGTCCATTCTATGCGCGATCCCGAAACGGTTTTTGCGACGACAGCCAGTTATGGTACCGCGGGAAGGTTTATATAGCAGCTGGCACCGTCGTGGAGGACGACGTGGAATCCTATGTTCCAAAAATGATTGCAAGAAATCACAGGGTCGAAAATTTTGAAGATTATTTAGTGCACGTCAAAAATGGCGTCCCACCTATCAGCCAAATGGCAGTTGGCATAGAGCGCATGCTGGCCACATGGTTTGACGGCATGGACGCCGCGGATTTCTGCTGGTTCCCCCGTTACGGAAAGAACATTTCACTGTAGTTAATAGAGTTGGACAGAAGTATGTCTATATACGAAAATCGCCGTGGATTTTTTTCTGAGGTGGCAAAGCGCATAGGTAGGCATCCAGGAAGTTTGATCGTGCTTACTCATTGTCTGCCAGATCGGCCTGAGCTTTTAGACGCATTGAACGAAATCTGCAACATATCACTTGTTATCGTGGTGCCGTACTCGATCAATCCCACCACGTACGGTTCTATTTCCAGAAAGTATCGTGTAGTCGCTCCAACAATGGAGCAATTGACTACCGCAAACTTTTTGACTGAGCTGATAAGGCCATTCGTTAACCGTCTCGCGACATATATATTAGAGATTGGTGGTTATTTCGCCCGAGAACTCCGTGCTCTTCATGAGGAGTTTGGCAGTTCGATCGTGGGAATCGTAGAGGACACAGAGAATGGTCATCGACGCTATGAAGCGATGATCTCTCTACCTTACCCGGTGGTCTCTGTTGCTAGAAGTCCGCTAAAGCTTGCCGAAGACGCGCTGGTAGGCCCCTCTTGTGTCTTCAGTATCGAGCGCATTCTTCGGAGTCGCGGCACTTTGTTGCAGGGCCGGCGAGTCTTAGTCCTCGGATATGGGAAAGTGGGGAAAGGGACTGCTAAAGCGTTACATGCGAAAGGATGCCATGTTCTCGTTTATGACGTCAGCAGTGTGGCCTCAGTTTTGGCGATGGCGGAGGGGTTTGTTGTTCCAGATAGAAGGGCCGCGCTCGCAACGGCAGACATAGTTTTCGGTTGTTCAGGATTCCGCTCGATCGATATCGCAGACGTTGGTTTTCTACAGGACGGTGTTTTTCTGGCGAGTTGCAGCTCTAAAGTCATTGAATTTCCTGTAGCTGATTTGGCTAAGACTGCTGATAGTCACATTGAGACAGGCAATGTGCATAGCTATGAGGTGGCTGGCCGCACATTGAACCTAGTCGCCGACGGTGCGCCAGTCAATTATCTAGATGACGCAGTAATTGGACCGGTTCTTGCCTTGGTCCAAGCTGAAATGATGTTTGCACTGGAACTGATCATAAATGAAGGAAAAATGCTGGGCTCGAATTT
The DNA here is from genome assembly GCF_965139195.1 of Bordetella tumbae. Classification (GTDB taxonomy): domain Bacteria; phylum Pseudomonadota; class Gammaproteobacteria; order Burkholderiales; family Burkholderiaceae_B; genus Bordetella_A; species Bordetella_A tumbae. The sequence goes on from NZ_CBCSJH010000016.1 coordinate 110,847, forward strand.
GATCAACGGAGTCGCCGACGGTACGCGCGAAGTGGTCGCCACATTGTGGAGCCGTTGTTTTCGTAATCCTTCGTCTGGAGCGTATGTGTTGTGAGAGTTTTTGATGATATATCGCTCGAATCGGCACGTCGTTCTGTGCATTCTTATCTGTCGCGCGAGCCTATTGAGCGGGCTCGAATTAATGATTGGTGCAAGCGCTTCGCTTCTTTGACGATTGATACTTTGCTGGGTGAGAGGGACACTGTTTTTTGCGTCAGTCCCATGATCGTCGATGCGTCAAACAGCATTGCAATGATCTCAGGATATAGCGAACTGGCAGATCACCGTGGATCGATGCATCCCGTCCATGCTGCTCTTATGACGTTGGGAGCCACTTCCAACATTTCTTACGCGTCGATCCTGAATGTGGGCGTTCGAGCTATTGACGTCAATGTGGAGGTTGGGTGGGTAGATGAAAAATTACGATTTCGAGTTCAACTTGCTTACCCTGTGTGTCTCTCAACAAATAGAGTTATGGATCTAGTGCATCTTGGTGATCCACGATCAGAGTATTTTTACTTTGACAGAGTGCCTCTTTCTCCACGTGCCGAACGCATAAGAATTGCGTTAGATACGGGGAGTATTTGGCAAGGAGAGACGTCGGAGCCTGAGGTATGCAATGTCCCCGTTCAGACGACATGCATGGCATAGATGCGTCGTCTATTGAGTTCCCACTGTCTACTGTATTTGGCGAGATCCTTTATTAGCGCCGTTCTCGTCGTCTACCTCGTAGACCAGGGAATTTCGCTATCAACAATATCATGGGCCAAAGCAACCCAATTGCTTGTGAGCATAGCGTTTAACGTTGTTGGCGGGAAAATCTCCGATCGATTTGGGAGTAGATCGTGTGCTCTCCTGTCATGTTCCTCATCAATCCTATATTTTTTTTTGATGATCGATCCCACGGAGGTCAAGGTCATCATAGGCGAGGCATTGAACGGGCTCGCAATTGCCCTTTATAAGGGAGCTTACGAAGCCTGGTCATTCAAGCTCAAAGCTACAAAAGAGCCCGTAGTTTTTATCCTGTTTCGCAGCAACGAAACCATGTTTGTGGCGATGATGGTCGCGGGAGTGCTAGGCGCTTTCTTTGCCTCGCAAGCTCTTGTTATTAGCATTTCGGTATCGTTGTTAGCCTGCTTCATGTTTGCACTTACGCCGGAGCCACGCGAGAGGTCCGTCCACATAGTTGCATCGACGCGACTACATGTCTCAGCGTCACTGCGGCGATTTGACGTGTACCTATACGTTTTTGCCGCAGGCTTGACGCAGCTCATATATCAATATTGGCCAATTTACCTGATGCAAGCAAGCGGTCACACTTTGAGCCAACAGGAGATCGGCTGGGCATTTGGAGGGTGTATGTGTGCGCAAGCCTTGGTTACTCGATATGTGAGGCAACAAAATTATGTTGGAAAAGAGGCCTTAACTAAGTTCGCAATCGGGTTGCTTCTACTCGCATGTGGCTGTGTTGCAGTGGTGCCTGTTCTATTAGTAGGAAAGGAGGCCGCGGTGGCGTCCTATATTTTCTTTGCTACCGCTGCAGGTCTTTATCTTGGTTTAATCTTTGGAAAAGTTTGTGCGCATTTCAACAGTACAGGACAAGCGGCTCAGCTTATAAGTTGGGTCGACGCAATGGGCCGGAGTGCAGGCGCCGCTTTCTTGGCGCTGCTGGGGGCTTTTGACCAGGAAAGTATAGGCATGGTATGGGCGCTTTTGTTTGGAATCGCCGCATTGGGACATTTATGGCTGCGCTTCGTGCGCGTTGGCAGGGGCCAACAGAGTGCCGAAGGCGGTGATGATCAAGAAAGGAACACATATGGCAGGAGTCTCACTGATGCATAGGACTTCCAGCGTTGGGGCATTTCTTCAATCATGCCCATGAAAAAATCCCTAGGCCTGCTGTCCTCTTGGCGCCCCAAGTTGATTACGCTGGTTTCCAATAACGATGAAGGTGATCGTGCGCATGATCTCAATCATTTGGAGCGAGTTTGGGGAAATGCTTTACAGATCCTGTCATCGGCTCCTGGCGCAAATCATCTCGTTGTGATGGCTGCGTGCTATCTACACGACATTGTAAATTTGCCAAAATCTCATCCCAATCGAAAAAATGCATCATGTCTTTCGGCTGCGAGAGCCAAAGTAGAGCTGGCCATGGCCGGTTTCCCGGCGGAACACCTTGATGCGGTCGCTCATGCAATTGAAGCCCATAGCTTTTCCGCAGGCATATCACCTGAAACTTATGAGGCAGAAATTGTTCAAGATGCCGATAGGCTAGATGCCTTAGGTGCCGTCGGATTAGCTCGAATGTTTCATGTGGGAGGGCAGTTGGGCAGGTGCCTCGCACATGGTGCAGATCCTCTTGGAAAAGACCGATCTCTTGATGATATGCGCTACACGCTCGATCACATTGAAAATAAGCTGCTACGACTACCGGGCACGATGAAAACTCCTCAAGCCCGACGGCTGGCGCAGGGCAGGGCAGAGGTGCTCATTCGATTTCGTGATCAGTTTGTTGCGGAATGGATGGGCATGTAGATCCATTCTAGGATGTTGTTCAAATCATGGGCGGCTACGGTCAGAATTGGTGGCGCTAACTGGATTGATATGACGAAATTTTCACGTTAGCTGCGCAGCTAATCATACGTAAATAGCAAATTTGGAATACCTGCTTGGTACATCCTCTTGCGCATCGAAAGCGGCACCCTTCGCTCGCAAAGTAGAACTTCGCGAGCGAAGGGTTTTCATGGACACGTAGGCGCATGCGATCGCGCTACAAAATCCGTTTCCGTGCCTGCGTAATAATGACCTCCGCGACAATCACCACCGCGAAAATCGCCGCCAGTACCAACGCCACACGGTCCCACTGGAACAGATTCAACGCCGTATCGAGCGCCATCCCGATCCCGCCTGCGCCGACCAAACCGAGCACAGCCGATTCGCGCACATTGATATCCCAACGCAGCAACACAATCGACCAAAATGCCGGCCGGATCTGCGGCCAATAGCCGTACCACAGCACAGCGCTCGAGCTCGCGCCAGTCGCCGTCAACGCCTCCACCGGACCCCGTTGGGCTTCCTCGATTGCCTCGCCCACCAGCTTGCCTACAAACCCGATAGACCGAAACGCAATCGCCAACGTACCCGCCAATGCTCCAGGCCCAAAGATCGCGATAAAAAGCAGCGCCCACACCAGCGAGTTCACCGAACGGCTCGACACCAGAATCAACCGCGCCAACTGATTGATCAGCCGATTCGGCGTCAGATTATTCGCCGCCAGCAAACCCACCGGCACCGCCAATATCACCGACAGAATCGTGCCCAGCGTGGCAATGTGCAGCGTCTCCATCAACGCGGCATGGACACCGTCTGGGTAATACGCCCAATCAATAGGCCACATCCGGCTCAGCAAATCCCCCATCTGCTCCGGTGCGTCATACAGAAACTCGGGGATGACCTCGACACTGCGCAGCGCCTGCACAATCGCCGCCACCACCACCAGATACAACGCAAAGCGCAGCAGCCGCTGCCCCATCGTGTATCGTTGCCACGTGCGCGGGTATCCCGTTGCCGTCAAACTCGTCGCGGAGGTATTCATGCGTCCTCCTGCTGATTCAACGGCTTTCTACCGAGCCCACGCGCCGCACTGAATCGGCGCTGCAAAATCGTATCGAATCCCAAATTATCCAAGAACACCGCACGCACAAACCGCGCCAGCACCTCGCCCAACATAATGATCACAATCAACGTAATCAAAATCGCCGCGACAAAGTCATAATCAAACCGTTGGAACGCCGAGAACAATGTCCCACCGATCCCGCCTGCGCCCACGATCCCGACCATCGTCGAATTACGCAAATTCGAATCGAACTGATACGTCGCAAAACCAATAAACCGCGCAAACACCTGCGGCAACACGCCAAACAAAATCACATTGGCAAACGACGCGCCTGTCGCGCGCACCGCCTCGACCTGCTTGAGTGAGATCTCCTCGATAGACTCGGTAAAGAGCTTTCCAATAAACCCCACCGACGCCACCGCCAACGCCAAAATCCCCGCCAGCGCCCCAAAGCCGACAGCCTTGACGAACAAGATCGCCACAATCACCGGATGCAGCGAACGGCACAACGCCACGATGGCCCGAGCAGGCCACGACGCCCATGACGGCATCAAATTACGCGCACCCAACAACCCGATCGGCAGCGCGATGATGATCCCCAACACCGACGCCAACACCGCGATTTCCAGGCTTTCCGCGAGCCCCTGCCACAGCGTGTCAGGCTGTTGAATATGCGGAGGAAACATCCGCCCCAACAACGTCGCCGCATGGCCCAAGCCATTGTGAAAACGTTCCAGACTGAAATCCAGCTGGCCCGCCGCATACAGCGCATACAAAAAAATCAGCAGTGCGCTGAGCTTCGCCTGCCAAGACATCGCAAACGGACGGCGCTTTACTCCAGCCACGACTCGCCTCCGTAGATCGTCTTCAGCGTCGCGGTATCCAGACCCTGGCCATCACCGTCATACACCACATGGCCGCCCGACATCCCCACGATACGGTTCGCATAACGCCGCGCCAACTCGACATCGTGAATATTCACCAGCACAGGGATGCCGCTGGCATTCCCTTGTTCGGCCAACAGCTCCATGATCTCGACCGAGGTCTTTGGATCCAACGACGACGTCGGCTCATCGGCCAACAGCAACTGCGGCCGCTGCATCAACGCCCGCGCAATCCCCACACGCTGCCGCTGTCCACCCGACAAGGCATCCGCACGCTGATCACCAAAACCACCCAGCCCCACGATATCCAGCAGCTGATACGCGCGCTCAATATCATCCGCCTCGAAACGGCGCATCCAGGCCTTTAGCGCACTGCTATAGCCCAGACGCCCCGTCAGCAGGTTTTCCATCACCGTCAGGCGTTCAACCAGGTTGTATTCCTGGAACACCATGCCAATCCGGCGCCGCGCCTGACGCAGCGCCGTGCCACGAATGCTGGCGAGATTGACCGTGCCCGCTTCGGTCTGCAACACGATCTCGCCGCGCGTCGGATCGATCAGCCGATTGATACAACGCAACAGCGTGCTCTTGCCCGTCCCCGACGGCCCGATGATGGCCGTCAGGCCCTGACCCTGCACATGCAGGTCTATCCCTTTCAGGACGGGTTGGCCGGCCCGGTACTCTTTCACCAGGCCGGTAATGCGTAAAGACGTCGACATACTTACTGTTTGCCTTTGCTCTTGGCGGCTTCTTTATCGTAGGCAGCGCGGTTAAAGCTCTCGCCACCGGCCTCCGCGACCTGGCGCACGATGGCCCAGTCTTTCTGATACGTGACCGGATAGAAACGATCCGCGTCGTCGAATGCCTTTTTCATTTCATCGGGGAACCGATAGTCGTAGAAGCACTTCAGCATCTTGTCGCGGAACTTCGGTTCCAAGTCATGCGCGTACGAAAATGACGAGGTCGGGAATTTCTCGCTGGTGTAGATGATGCGGAAGTCTTCTTCCTTGACCTGGCCACGTTGCGCCATGCGATGGAACACATCCGACGCGACGGCGGCGGCATCATAGTCGCCCGAGTTCACGCCCATCACCGATTGATCATGTTTGCCCGAGAAGATGACCTTGTAGTCCTTGTCCGGCGTCAGGCCTTCCTTGGGGAACAAAGCGACAGGCGCCATGTGGCCCGAGTTCGACGACGGCGAGGTGTGGGCGAGTTTCTTGCCCTTTAGATCCGACAGCTTTTGATAGGGGCTGTCTTTCTTGACGATGACGATCAGGTTGTAGCCCTGGAAACCATCGGCGTAGCCCTTGACGGCAAACGGCACTGCGCCAGCGATGTTCACGGCGAATGCAGTCGGGCCAGTCGAAAAACCGCCTACGTGCAGACGTCCCGAGCGCATGGCTTCGATCTCGGCGGCGTTGCTTTGCACTTGATAGAACACCACGCGTTTGCCCGTGCACTCGGCCAGGTAGTCGGTGAACGGCTTGAAGATATTCGCGTAGACCGCGGGGTCCTCGACCGGGGTGTAGGTGAACACCAGCGTGGACGGGGTCTTTTGTTTGGAAGCATCCGTGGGCGTGTCCGCGACGAGATCTTTATTCGCGTCGCAATACATCTGGTCCAGGTCGCCGCGGTTCGAGCAGTTGTCGGCGTCAGCCGCGTAGGCGGCGTGAGTGCCAAAGATCAAGGCCGCCGCGGCAGCCGTACGCAACAGGCGCAGAGCGTGCATGGTGATGTCTCCTGTGTATGTGTCTTGAAATATTGCTGTAGTGAGACATTCAAACACAAAAAAACGAACCTGATCAGCCGGGAAATCACCTACGTTTATTTGCGAAAATTGTTCGGGTGTTTTCGTTTTGTTCGGTTTTTGTTGTTTTGGGAGGTTGGTTGGAATTACTCGGGCCACCAACTCAAATTGAGGTTCAGGGTAACTCCCTATTCGAATTTGAAATATTTAGATTCATTATTGGAAAAAAATTACAGTTGACGCAGCGCGCTTTGGGAGGAGCTATGGCCAAGAACGCCCCAGTTGGAGACAACTCTCGTCGCGGTGCCGTGCGCGATCGTTCACAAGTCCACAATCCGAAGACGGATTCCTGGACTAAACGTGATGCAGCTACTGGCCGCTTTATGGATCAGAAGGCTGATGGTAAGCCGTTCAAAGGGGTCCGTAAGGAAGGCAAGGGGTAAGCCTAGCTTGATCACAGTTCGTTCATCCGCTCCGGCTTCCCCTTGTCATGCGATATAAGTCGTCGAATGGCCTTGTTTGGTTATGCATCTTGTTGTTCGTAGCGATGCTTGGTTAGCGTCCGGGCAACCCATCTTGATACGTTAGGGCGTATCGATGAGCATAAGTCTCCATTTATATAGGTGGAGCAATGCACTCTTCAGACCCTCTT
>NZ_CBCSJH010000017.1:0-48728 GCF_965139195.1 Bordetella tumbae
CTCATGGGCCGAGTCGCGGCGATAGGCCCGGCGGGGCTTTTACACGCCGACCTCCTGCGCCAAAAGAACTCCACACTACGCATGCCACAGACTACAACCCTGTGGGGAAAAATGCCCTGGGGCTTACAGGCAAATGCTTTAAGCGACCGCGACCGGAATTTTGCCGATGCGTGCCTGCCATTCCTTCGGACCGGTAGTGTGCACCGACGTGCCTTCGGAATCGACCGCCACCGTGACTGGCATGTCTTTTACGTCGAACTCGTAGATGGCTTCCATGCCCAGGTCTTCAAAGGCCAGCACGCGCGCCTCGCGAATCGCCTTGGACACCAGATAGGCAGCGCCGCCGACAGCCATCAAGTAGGCCGACTTGTGCTTGCGGATGGCCTCGATAGCGACAGGGCCGCGCTCGGACTTGCCGATCATCGAGATCAAGCCGGTCTGGGCCAGCATCATCTCGGTGAACTTGTCCATGCGGGTCGCCGTGGTGGGACCAGCCGGGCCAACCACCTCGTCGCGCACCGGATCCACCGGGCCCACGTAGTAAATGACGCGGTTGGTGAAATCTACCGGCAGCGGCTCGCCCTTGGCCAGCATGTCCTGAATACGCTTGTGCGCGGCATCGCGGCCGGTCAGCATCTTGCCCGACAGCAACAGGGTCTGGCCGGGTTTCCAGCTCGCGACCTCGGCGGGGGTCAGGGTGTCCAGGTTCACTTGCTTGGATTTGTTGTAATCCGGCGCCCAGTGGACCTCGGGCCATTCCGACAAGGACGGCGGATCCAGACGAGCCGGACCGGAACCATCCAACTCGAAGTGAGCGTGACGCGTGGCCGCACAGTTCGGAATCATCGCAACCGGCTTGGAGGCCGCGTGCGTCGGGAAGGTGTTGATCTTGACGTCCAGCACGGTGGTCAGGCCGCCCAGGCCCTGCGCGCCGATGCCCAGTGCGTTGACCTTTTCGTAGAGTTCGATACGCAGCTCTTCGAGCTTGTTCTGCGGGCCGCGGGCCAGCAGTTCGTACATATCGATGTCTTCCATGAGCGACTGCTTGGCCATCAACATGGCTTTTTCAGCCGTGCCGCCGACGCCGATGCCCAGCATGCCGGGCGGGCACCAGCCCGCGCCCATCGTCGGCACCGTCTTGAGCACCCAGTCGATCAGCGAGTCGCTGGGGTTCAACATGACGAACTTGGACTTGTTCTCGGAGCCACCGCCTTTCGAGGCGATTTGCACGTCGACCTTGTCACCGGGGACAAGCTCGACGTGCAAAATACAGGGTGTGTTGTCGCGGGTGTTTTTACGGGCAAAGATCGGATCGTCCAACACCGAGGCGCGCAGCGGATTGTCAGGATTGGTGTATCCCTGGCGCACGCCTTCGTCGCACAGTTCCTGCAGCGTACGCTTGGTCTCAAAGCGCACGTCCATGCCTACTTTCAGGAATACGTTGACGATACCCGTGTCCTGGCACAGCGGACGCTTGCCCTCGGCGCACATGCGCGAGTTGGTCAGGATCTGGGCCATGGCATCACGCGCAGCCGGGCTTTCCTCGCGCTCGTAGGCGCGGGCCAGATGGCGGATATAGTCAACGGGGTGGTAATAGCTGATGAACTGAATCCCATCAGCAATAGACTGTATGAAGTCTTCTTCTTTGATCAGAGTAGACATGGCGATTTAAGCAAAAGCAACAAAAATGGAATAAGCGGCCCGACTGGCGGGCCGCACGATAATCAACAACTTATTTTAGGCCTCGACGCGCCAGCCTATTTGCCTTGCCACACGGGCTTGCGTTTTTCGGCAAAGGCAGTGGCGCCCTCTTTGGCGTCGGCCGAGGTGAAAATATGGGCAATCAGCGGGCGCTGGCGGTCAAACATGCCTTCTTGATCCCAATCCGTCCCCTGGGCCACGATGCTCTTGGCCGTCTGCACGGCCAGCGGGCCGTTTTCGACGATGACGCGGGCCAATTCCAGTGCGCCCTCCAGCGCCTTGCCCGGTTCGGTCAGGCGATTGACCAGGCCATAACCATGCGCGCGCTCGGCACTCAGCATCTCGCCGGTCAAAATGAATTCCATGGCGATGTGATAGGGCAGACGGCGCGGCAAACGCAGCAAACCGCCAGCGCCAGCCACCAGGCCGCGCTTGACCTCGGGCAGGCCGAACTTGGCGTTATTCGCCGCAACGATCAGATCAGACGCCAATGCCATCTCACACCCGCCGGCCAGCGCATAGCCCTCAACGGCGGCGATCAATGGTTTGCGCGGCGGGCGCTCGTTCAGCCCGGCAAAGCCGCGGCCCTCGACATAGGGCCGCTGGCCGCTCTGCGCAAAAGCCTTCAGGTCCATGCCCGAGGAAAACGTCCCGCCTGCGCCGGTCAGAATGCCGATGCGCACGTCATCGCGGCTGTCCAGCTCATCGAGCGCCGCGGCCATGGCCTGTGCGGTCTCCAGGTTGATGGCATTCTTGGCCTCGGGGCGGTTGACGGTAATGATCTGGATACCGTCGGTGACCTCGACCTTGATCAATTCAGACATGCAATGCTCCCAGGGCGGACATTCGGCCCGCGGTTATCTATAAGACTTACGGAGATACCGAATCATACGACCATCGGCGCGAGCTTGCCTCCACCCCCGTGGCGCCAGGAGAAAAGGCGGCGCTTTGCCCGGATATACGCTGCGTCACGGGCTGTCCACCCAGCGAACGCCCAGGCCAGTTAAAATGGCCGACTTTCCCGCCTACAGGGGCCGGACTGCTCCCGCAGACCAGCTGCCCGGCGACCCGAATTCCAAGAATCTTATGCTCACCTTTCAGCAAATCATTCTCACGCTCCAGGACTACTGGGACAAGCAGGGCTGCGCGCTGCTGCAACCGTACGACATGGAAGTCGGCGCGGGCACCTCGCACACAGCCACGTTCCTGCGCGCCATCGGGCCGGAGCCCTGGCGCGCCGCCTATGTGCAACCCTCGCGCCGCCCCAAAGACGGCCGTTACGGCGAAAACCCCAACCGCCTGCAACACTATTACCAATATCAGGTCGTCCTGAAACCCGCGCCCCCTGAGATCCTGGATCTGTACATCGGCTCGCTGAAAGCACTGGGGATCGACCCCACTCAGCACGATATCCGTTTCGTCGAAGACGACTGGGAAAACCCCACGCTCGGCGCCTGGGGCCTGGGCTGGGAAGTCTGGCTCAACGGCATGGAGGTCACGCAATTCACGTACTTCCAGCAAGTCGGCGGCCTGGACTGCACACCCACCACCGGTGAAATCACCTATGGCCTCGAACGTCTGGCCATGTATCTGCAGGGCGTCGAAAGCGTCTACGACCTGGTCTGGACCGAGGGCACCAACGGCAACCGCGTGCTGTATCGCGACGTGTTCCACCAGAACGAAGTCGAGCAGTCCACCTACAATTTCGAGCACTCCTCGGCGGACATGCTGTTTGCGCATTTCAACGACTACGAGGCCGAGGCCAAGCGCCTGATGGACGTGCCGCTGGCCCTGCCCGCCTACGAGGCCGCGCTCAAGGCCGCGCACACCTTCAACATGCTGGATGCGCGTGGCGCCATCAGCGTGACCGAGCGTGCCGCCTATATCGGCCGTATCCGCAACCTGTCGCGCGCCGTCGCGCAGGCCTATTACGATTCCCGTGAACGACTGGGCTTTCCCATGCTGGCTGGCCGCCGCACCGAGGAGGCCGCGTAAATGACCACCCATATCCGTCCCCTGCTGGTCGAACTGCTGACCGAAGAACTCCCGCCCAAGGCCCTGCAAAAACTCGGCCAGGCTTTTGCCGAAGGCATACGCGCCACGCTGGACAAGCATGGCCTGCTTGCCGCCGGCAACCAGACCACCGCGTACTCGACGCCGCGCCGTCTGGCCGTGCGCCTGTCACAGGTACTCGAGCAAGCCCCCGATCAGGACTACGCCGAAAAGCTGATGCCCGTGAAAATCGGCCTCGATGCTGACGGCAAACCCACCCCGGCGCTGGCGAAAAAACTGGCGGCCAAAGGCTTGGAAAACATCGATCCGGCCACGCTGGCTCGCGAATCCGACGGCAAACAAGACTATCTGGTTGCGCGCGGCATCGCTCCAGGCGCCAAGTTGGCCGAGGGCCTGCAGGAGGGCCTGCAAGCCGCGATCGACGGCCTGCCGATCCCCAAGGTCATGCGCTACCAGTTGGCCGATGGCGTCACGACAGTGAAATTCGTGCGACCCGCGCACAGCCTGATCGCCCTGTATGGCGCGGACATCGTGCCGATCTCCGCACTGGGCCTGACCGCCGGCCGCAGCACGCTCGGCCACCGCTTCATGGCCAATGGGCCGATAGAGATTGCTGAGGCCGACGCGTACGAGACCGCCCTGGCCGAACAAGGCCACGTGATCGCCTCGTTCGAAACGCGCCGTGCCGACATTGCCCAGCAATTAAAGGCCCACGCCAAACGCCTGGCCACCGTGCTGGAAACGTCATCGGATTCGGGCTCGGCTCAAGGCGATCAGGGGATCCTGGGCAACGACCCCGAAGTCGCCGCGCTGTTGGACGAGGTCACCGCCCTGGTCGAACACCCCACCGTCTACGAGGGGCAGTTTGACGAGCAATTCCTGCAAGTCCCGCAGGAATGCCTGATTCTGACCATGCGGCTCAATCAAAAATACTTCCCGCTGTTCGACCCGGCCACCGGCAAGCTCACGCATCGTTTCCTGATCGTCAGCAACATGCACACGGACAACCCGGTCAACATCGTCGAAGGCAACCAGCGCGTGGTGCGCCCCCGCCTGGCCGACGCACAGTTCTTCTTTGACACCGATCGCAAAACGCCGTTGGCGGCACGTGTCGAGCAACTGGGCAGCATCGTGTATCACAACAAATTGGGCACACAGCTCGAACGCGTAGAGCGCGTGCGCGCGATTGCCCGAGGCGTAGCCAAGCAGCTCGGCAGCGATATCTCGGCCGCGGACCGCGCCGCCTTGCTGGCCAAAGCCGACCTGGGCACCAATATGGTGGGCGAATTCCCCGAGCTGCAGGGCGTCATGGGGGCTTACTATGCCGCCGGCGATGGCGAGCCCGCATCGGTCGTCCAGGCGCTGCGCGATCAATATCGCATCCGCCTGGATGCGCCTGTAGACGCCGAGGGCATCACCGCCGCGATCCTGTTCATCGCCGAGCGCGCCGAGACGCTGATCGGTATCTGGGGCATCGGCCTGGCGCCGACCGGCGAGCGCGATCCGTTCGGCTTGCGCCGTGCGGCTCTGGGCGTGATCAGCGCCTTTGAACAGTTGGCTGCAGGCAATTGGCTGGCCGCCAGCGCCGATGGCCCGCTGTCGCTGAACAGCCTGCTGACCCTGGCTGCGGAGACCTTCCCGGCAGGCAAGATCCCGGCCGACACGCTGGCCGAAGTCCGCACGTTCATCTATGAACGCTATCGCAACCAACTGGCGGGCGAATTCGACCGCAATGCCGTCGATGCCGTCATCGCCCTGGCGCCGCCGCTGCACCAGGTCGCCGCCCGCGTCCGTGCTGTCACCGCATTCGGTCAACTGCCCGAGGCGGCGAGCCTGGCGGCTGCGAACAAACGCATCGGCAACCTGCTCAAAAAGGCCGAAAGCGAGATAGGCGCAGTCGATACGGCCCGCCTGACCGAGCCTGCCGAGCAAGCTCTGGCAGCATCCGTGGCAGCGCTGCGTCCGCAGGCCGAGGCCCAGCTGCAAGCCGGCGATTTCGCCGGCAGCCTCAGCACGCTCGCCCAAGCCCGCCAACCCGTCGACGCGTTCTTTGCCGATGTCATGGTCATGGCAGAAGACCCCGCCGTGCGCGCCAACCGCTTGGCCTTGCTCTCGCAATTGCACGGCCTGATGAACCAAGTCGCTGACATTTCCAGGCTGGCACAGTGAAGCTGATCATTCTCGACCGCGATGGCGTCATCAATCAGGACAGTGACGCCTTTGTCAAAAACCCCGATGAATGGATCGCCTTGCCGGGCAGCCTGGCGGCGATCGCCCGCCTGTCTCAGGCAGGCTATACCGTCACGGTGGCGACAAACCAATCGGGCCTGGCGCGCGGCTTGTTCGATACCCCCACGCTCAATGCCATTCATGCCAAGCTGTACCGCGAGGTCTCCCAGGCAGGCGGGTTGGTCGATTCCATTTTCCTGTGTCCGCACGGCCCGCAAGACGGCTGCTCATGCCGCAAGCCCCTGCCCGGCATGTACCACGACATTGCGCGCCGCTACGACGCCGATCTGACCGGCGTCCCCGCAGTGGGCGACTCGCTGCGCGATTTGCAGGCAGCCTCGGCCGCTGGATGCACGCCGTGGCTGGTGCTGACAGGCAACGGCCCCAAGACACAACAAGGCACATTGCCGCCCGGCACACGCATCGCCGCCGATCTCTCGGCTGTGGCCGACGCCTTGTTGCAGGAAGCTTGAGCCATGGCCTGGTTGCGTTCGCTGTTGTACATGGTGTTTTTGATCGTCACGGTCATCCCTTACGCCTTTGCGTGTCTGCTGTGGGCGCCGTTGCCACTGCACTGGCGCTACAAACTCACAGTCGGCTGGCCACGCCTGGCGATCTGGGGAGCACGTTTTTTCTGCGGGATCCGCTGGCAGGTCAAAGGCGCAGAAAATCTGCCCGATGGCCCTGCCGTGCTGCTGTCCAAGCACCAATCGGCCTGGGAAACGCTGTTTTTCCCGGCCCACATGCCGCGTGAAGTCTGCTTCGTCTACAAAAAAGAACTGCACATGGTGCCGTTCTTTGGCTGGGGCCTGGCGCTGTTGCGCATGATCCCTATTGACCGCTCCAAGGGCCGGGACGCCTTTGAACAAGTCATCAAACAGGGCCAGCAGCGCATGGACGAAGGCCGCTGGCCGTTGCTCTTTCCCGAGGGCACGCGCGTGCCTCCCGGAAAAACGGCGCGCTTCAAAATGGGCGGCGCCCTGTTAGCCTCGCGCACTGGCGCCGCCGTCATTCCCGTCGCCCACAACGCGGGCGAATGCTGGCGCCGCAACGCCTTTGTCAAGCGTCCTGGCCTCATCACCCTGTCCATCGGACCCACGATAGAATCACAGGGTCTCACTCCCGACGAACTCAATGCCAAAGTGCAGGCGTGGATCGAAGGGGAAATGCGTCAACTCAACCCTGAAAGGTATGCCCAAGAACGGTCAGCTTGAACTTCTGTTCTCTCAGCCTGTAGCGTCTGCCGCAGCCACACCCGGCGGCGAACCGCTGCAGGCTGCCAGTGCTGATGCCGTCTCAGCGGGGGCTCTCGGCCTCTCTGAAGGCAGCATGCCATCCACAGACGTTCTGGCGCCGCCCATTGCCCTTCAACCGCCTCCGCCCGTCAGGCCGGGGGTCACCATCATCGCCACGCCCTGTCCGGATCCCCTGCCCCCGGGCGCCCGTTGGCGCGAAGTCGCGACGGAACAGCAAGCCATAGGCTTTGTTCTGCTGCGCTCACGCCGGCGCAGCATCGGCTTTGTCATCGCTGATGATGGCCTGCGCGTCACAGCGCCCAACTGGGTCACGCTCACGCAAATCGACGACGCCGTGCGGGAAAAGTCGCGCTGGATCCTCGCTAAATTACGAGACTGGCAGGCCCGCAAAGAACAACTCGCGATGTCCGAGACCCGCTGGCAAGCAGGCGGCGAGCTCCCTTATTTGGGTAAACGCATCGTACTGGGGCTGAACGCGGAAAACCGCCAAGCAAAGTTCTCCAGCGACGTTGACGCACCCAACGATGGCGACACGTTGTGGCTGGCGTTGCCGGCCCACGCCGATTCCTCACGCATCCGCGATGCTGCGCAAGCGTGGCTGCAACAACGCGCCGGCACCTTGTTCGGCACCCGCCTGGCACACTTTCTACAGATCAGCGGCCTGAAGATCCGCCGCTGGCGTCTTTCAGCGGCGGCAACGCGATGGGGCTCATGCACCAGCGATGGCAACATCATGTTGAACTGGCGCCTGATCCATTTCGCGCCAGCCATCATTGATTACGTCATTGCACATGAGCTCGCCCATCTGCGCGAAATGAACCACAGCCAGGATTTCTGGGCCGAAGTCGGCCAGATCCTGCCCGGCTTCGAAGAAGCCAAAAACGTGCTGCGGCGGCACGATCCCAAAACGCTGCCTCAGTTTTAGGCTCCACCGTTATGGAACTGCGCCAGCTACGCTATTTCGTCAAAGTGGCCGAATATGGCAGCATGGGCCGCGCCGCGGCAGATCTTGGCGTCGTCACCTCCGCCCTCAGCCAACAGATCAGCCGCCTGGAAAGCGAACTCTCTACGCGTTTGCTCACCCGTACCTCGAGCGGCGTCGTCCCGACCGATGCGGGCGTGGCCTTTCTGCGCCAGGCTCAACTGGCCCTGCGCCATGCCGATGGCGCCGCGCGGGCCGCCAAGGCCGCCCGTTTGATCGGCGAGGTCAGCCTGGGGCTGCCCGCAACAACAGCATCGATATTGGCCGTGCCGTTTTTGCAGGCCATGCGCGAACGCTATCCCGATGTACGCGTACATCTGGTCGAAAGCCTGTCCGGCTACCTGAGCGCCATGCTGAACGCACGCCAGCTGGATCTGGCCGTCGTTTTCCGCACTGAAACTGCGCGACGCTGGAGCACCCTGCCGCTCATCGATGAACGGCTGTTCCTGATCGCGCCGCCTGACATGCCTGGCCTGCCCCCTGATGGACCCGTGCGTTTGCGCGACATCGCCAATCTACCCCTGCTCATGCCTAGCGCCAGCCATGGCTTGCGGGCGCAAGTCGACGCATCTTTTGCGCGCCTGCGCATGGAATTCAACCTCGCTGCCGAAATTGATGGCCTGGACGTGCTGATGGATCTGGTGCGCAATGGCTTTGGCGCCACCATTCAACCCGGCGCCGCCATCGTACGACTGCGCGGCGAGCCCCTGGCCGTGCGGCAGATCACCGACCGCCATCTGCGGCGCACCAATCTGCTGGCAAGCGTCTCTGACGACGAACTCTCGCCGGCCGCATTGGCAGCCCGGGTTTTGCTGGCCCAAACCGTCGAAAACCTCGTTCGGGCAGGCACGTGGCCCGGGGCGACTCTTCACAAATCGTGAACAACCGTTGACGATCGTAGGCTAGCGCGCACCTCTCGCACGCCCCTATAGTGCAGGCCTGACTACACAAGCCTACACACCCCATGATTGACGTATTGGTTATTGGCGGCGGCAACGCCGCCCTGTGCGCTGCCTTGATGGCGCGCGAAGCCGGCGCCAGCGTACTGCTGCTGGAGGCCGCGCCCAAAGCCTGGCGTGGCGGCAACTCGCAGCACACTCGCAATCTGCGCTGCATGCACGACGCCCCTCAGGACGTCCTGGTAGAAGCCTATCCGGAAGAAGAATTCTGGCAAGACTTGCTGAAAGTCACGGGCGGCATCACCAATGAACACCTGGCCCGGCTCGTCATCCGTGCATCGTCCACCTGTCGTGACTGGATGCGCAAACATGGCGTGAATTTTCAGCCGCCATTGTCCGGCGCACTGCATGTTGCCCGCACCAACGCCTTTTTCATGGGCGGCGGCAAGGCACTCGTGAACGCCTACTACCGCAGCGCCGAGGCGCTCGGCGTGCAGATCCGCTACGACGCGCCTGTCGATTCGCTGGAACTGGAGAACGGCCGTTTCGTCGCGGCCCGTATCGGCGACGAACGCATCACCGCGCGCAGTTGCGTCCTGGCCGCAGGGGGCTTTGAGTCCAATCGCGAATGGCTGCGCGAGGCCTGGGGACAGAACGAACGCGGCGAATGGCCTGCCGACAATTTCCTGATTCGCGGCACGCGTTTCAACATGGGCGTGCTGTTGAAATTCATGATCGACGCTGGCGCCGATACCATCGGCGACCCGTCGCAGTCGCACTGCGTCGCCATCGACGCGCGCGCACCGCTATACGACGGTGGCATCTGTACCCGCATCGACTGCGTCTCGCTGGGCGTGGTCGTCAACCGCGACGCACAACGCTTCTACGACGAAGGCGAGGACTTCTGGCCCAAGCGCTATGCCATCTGGGGCCGCCTCACCGCCATGCAGCCCGGTCAAATCGCCTATTCCATCATTGACGCCAAAGCCATCGGCCGATTCATGCCACCGGTGTTCCCGGGTGTCCAGGCCGACACTCTGCCCGAGCTGGCGCGCAAACTCGGCCTGGACGAAGCCCAGTTCATGCGCACATTGACCGACTACAACGCCGCCTGCCGCGTCGGCACATTCGATCACACCCAACTCGACGACTGCCATACCGAGGGAGTGCAGCCGGCCAAGACCCACTGGGCTCGCCCGCTGGACACGGCCCCCTACTACGGCTACGCCCTGCGGCCTGGCATCACGTTTACCTATCTGGGATTGAAAGTCGACGACACAGCCGCCGTTCGTTTCAACGACCAACCGAGCGACAACCTGTTTGTCGCGGGCGAAATGATGGCCGGCAATGTGCTGGGCAAAGGCTATACCGCCGGCGTCGGCATGTCGATCGGCACCGCCTTTGGCCGCATCGCCGGCACACGTGCAGCCGCCTCGGCCCTGGCGCAACGGAACACAGGAGCACAACGTGAAGCAGCTTGAAGCGCTCGTTCATCAAGCGCGCGAAACACTGCCGCCTGCGACAGCCACCACATCGCAGATGGCACGCAACGGTATCAACTCATCCGCAACCATGACAGAAAAACCCGTGCAATGGCACGCCAAAGGCACAGCGATCACGCCGGCTGCCTTGAGCGATGACGAAACCGAAGTCGCTCGCGTCATGCAGATCTGCAATGCCTGCCGTTACTGTGAAGGGTTCTGCGCCGTCTTTCCCGCCATGACGCGGCGGCTGGAGTTCGGCAAAGCCGACATCAACTACCTGGCCAACCTCTGCCACAACTGCGGCGCCTGTCTGCACGCCTGCCAATATGCGCCGCCTCATGAATTTGCCGTGAACGTGCCGCAGGCCATGGCCAAAGTCCGTGTGCAGACCTATAGCGACTACGCCTGGCCCAGCGCATTAGGCAAGCTATACAAAAAAAATGGACTGACCCTGTCCATCGCGGCTGCGGGTGCATTGGCGCTATTCCTGGTGCTCACCGTCGCCATCACCGGCGGCCTCTTGCACGAACCGCTCGCCGGCAACTTCTACGCCATCTTTCCGCACAACACCTTGGCATTGATGTTCGGGCTGGTGTTCGTCTTCGCGATCATCGCGCTCGGCATAGGCGTCACGCGTTTCTGGCGCGACGTCTCACCTGGCACCGCCAGTGGCGCTGCCGTCGCCGAGGCCACTCACGATGCGCTACGGCTGAAATACCTCGATGGCGGACACGGCAAAGGCTGCAACAACGCCGACGACGCATTTACCTTGCTGCGCCGGCGTTTTCACCACCTGACGTTCTACGGTTTCATGCTGTGTTTCGCCGCCACCAGCGTCGCCACGCTCTACCACTATGCGTTTGGCTGGGAAGCCCCCTATCCCTATTTCAGCCTGCCTGTGTTGCTGGGCACCGTCGGAGGCATCGGCCTATTGATCGGGCCTGCGGGTTTGCTCTGGCTGAATCTCAGACGCCATCCTCTGCAAGGCGATGCGGCACAAAAGCCCATGGATCGCGGTTTTATCGCCCTGCTGTTCCTGACCAGTCTGACCGGCCTGCTCCTGCTCGCGCTGCGCGAAACCAGTGCAATGGGACTCTTTCTCGCCATCCATCTGGGCGTAGTGATGGCACTGTTCCTGACCCTGCCCTACGGGAAATTTGCGCATGGCATCTATCGCTGCGCATCCCTGTTGAAATGGTCCATCGAAAAACGGCAGCCCGACAATTTGAAATTGGGATCTGACTGACAACACGTTCGAGATGGTGCGGGGATTCGTTGTTGCCCTTGACGGGCAATCTCGAATCCCCGCGCCAATTCGACATCAGAAATGGAGACACACATGACAAAATTCCTGACCCAGACGGCCTGTGCCCTCGCACTGACGGCAGCCGCCAGCATCCTACCCGCAACCGCGCAGACCTTTCCTGCACGGCCGATCACGCTGGTCGTGCCGCACTCGGCCGGAGGCACCTCCGATATCCTGGCGCGTACGGTCGCTGCCGAGGCCGCGAAGATCCTTGGCCAAAGCATCATCGTCGAGAACAAAGGCGGTGCCAACGGATCGATTGCAGCGAAAACTGTAGCCACCGCGGATCCCGATGGCTACACCCTGCTGCTCGCCACCGCCAGCACGCATGGCATCAACCCCGCGTTGTACAAAAAGCTGAACTACGACGCGATCAAGGACTTTACCCCCGTGACCCTGCTGGCCACCGTGCCCAACGTGCTGGTCGTCAACAAGGAAGTTCGCGCCACCAACGTCCAGGAATTGATCGCCGAGATCAAAGCCAAGAGCAATGCCTTCAATATGGGATCCGCCGGTGCGGGCACGCCAGGACATCTGGCCGGAGAAATGTTCAAACAACGTGCCGGCCTGGAATTTGTCCACGTCCCCTACAAAGGCGGCAGCCCAGCGCTGGCCGATTTGATCGGCGGCCAAGTGCAATTCATGTTCACGACCATTCCCGGCGCCATGCCCCTGATCAAGGCCAATAGCGTGCGTGCGCTGGCAGTCACTTCGCCCCGCCGCTCGCCGGCCCTGCCCGATCTGCCCACGATGGCCGAATCCGGCTTGCCTGGATTCCAGGCGATTTCCTGGCATGGCGTCGTCGCACCGGCCGGCACACCCGCAGCCACCGTCGATACACTGAATCAAGCACTGACCAAAGCCCTGGCCACGCCCGAAGTGCGGCAACGCCTGATGGAAGAAGGCGCCGAGGCAGCAGGCCTGGGTTCCAAGGAATTCGGAACCTTCATCCAGCAAGAAATCGATACCTGGGCCAAGGCAGTCAAAGCATCCGGCGCAACGGCCAACTAGCATTCACGCTGATGGGGTGCCTCGAGTCACCCCTGCCTGGCGAACCTGCGGCGCGAAATTTCCTCAAACCAACAAGCGCCCTACACGATTGGATGAGCCTCGCCCAGATACTCATCCAATCGACTGACCAGATTGGCACGCGCGCGATGCGTATGTAAATCCGTCAACTCGACTGCCAACACGCTGTCGCCCGCGGCGATGGCCTTCGCGATGGCTTCGTGCTCGTCCCAGATGGCTTCACGTTGCTGCATCGACGACTGCAGCACAGCACCCATCACACGCCGTAAATGGACCCAATAAATCTGGGCGCTCTGTTCCAGCAACGGATTCCCCGCTGCGCGGTATATCGCCTGATGGAATTCCATGTCCACATCGATCATGGCTTTCACATCCTTGCCACGCGCGATCTTGCGGCCACGGACAATGATGCCCGGATCTACCTGAAATTTCCGTGCAGCCGCCAGACGCGCCGCCAACGCATCCAGCGAGCCGCGTATCTCGTACAAATGCCCCACTAGGGCCCCGTCCAGGGGAGTCACCAGCACTCCCCGACCCGGTGCGTCCTGCACAAATCCATCCTTCTTCAGAATGCGCAGCGCCTGAATCACCGGCGACCTCGACACCTGCATTTGCTCGGCGATTTCCTCCTGCGTCAGGCGGGTGCCAGGCGCCAAGGTGCCATCGCTGATAGCGTCAAGCAGCATTTGGTAAACCTCGTCCACGAAATCGGGACGAGACTGGATTCTGGGAAGGGTGACAGCCATAACTAGCCTTTTGTACTCGGTATTCAAAGTATTTTGAGCCAGCGCGCCACTTGCTGCAATCGCCGCGCACGCCCGGGGAAACGAATCAGGGGCTTGACTTTTCCACCGCCGAAGCAAAAAATAGCGCAAACTCTGTATACAGAGTTCAGAGTTCAGAGTTCAATTAGGCAATAAACACGGAGACAGCGCATGACCAAAGCCTTTGAAAAACTCGAGTCCCCTCGTTCGACGGGCAGCAGTGCCACGACGAAGAGGCTGATTCCCTATGGTGGCTATTACGCCAATCGCACACCTGACCATGATCCCGAGCTCACCGAAACCGGCCCCGGGACGCCGTTGGGGGAATACATGCGCCGATTCTGGCAACCCGTTTGCATGTCGATGGAATTGACCGACACGCCCAGGTTTCTGAAAATCCTGTGCGAGGAGCTCGTGGCCTTTCGCGATGGCAGCGGTCGCGTCGGCGTCCTGCATGCGCATTGCGTACACCGAGGCGCCTCGCTGGAATACGGCGCCATTCAAGAGCGCGGTATCAAATGCTGCTATCACGGCATGGTGTTCGACGTCGACGGCTCATGCCTGCACGTGCCGTTCCCCAAAGGCGAGGAAAAAGAAGCAGAAAAATACGCCTGTTCCATTCAGCAAGGCGCCTACAAAGCCATAGAACGCAATGGCCTCGTCTTCGCTTATATGGGACCGCCCGACGAGGAGCCGCCATTCCCGGAGTGGGAACAAGACTTTACGGTGCTGCCTGGCGACGAGTTGGTGCCATATAGCAACTTTCAACACTGCAATTGGCTGCAAGTACAGGACAACGCCGCCGACAACTTCCACCCTACCGCCCTGCATGCCGCGAAAAACGTTGTCGATGGCCATTTCCAGGGCACGACCTTTGACGAGGTCGGCGCCGCATCAATGGAAGTCGCGCCCGACATGCAATTCATCCCTATCCACCAAGGCCGCGGTCTGGCGTGTGCAGGAGCCAGGCGCGTCGACAAAGACAAGATGTTCCTGCGTATTCAACACCAGGTGCTGCCCAATCTGAGCCTGCACGCCTACACCTCTGAAGACGGCTCGCAAAAGAAACTCTTCAGCCGGTTCCACATCATTCGGTGGACGGTTCCGGTCGACGACGAAAATAGCAAGATGATCGGCTGGCGGGTCATGGGGCCAGGCATCGACACTCGCGGCGTAGGCAACAAAAGCCTGGTCGGCTACGAGACGATCGATTTCCTCGAGGGCCAAGTCGCCATGCGCAGGCCGGAGCGTTTCGGCCAATACAAACTCGAAGACATACCGCCCATTCCATCGAACCACCGGGAACGGCACAACTATAAAGAAGCCCAGTACGCCCCAGGGGATTACGAGGCCATCATCAGTCAGCGCCCGATCGCCGTTCACGCGCTGGAGAATCCCACCAAATTCGACGCCGGGCTCTATGCATTTCGGAAAATGTTGCGAGACGCCGTGCGCGGCACCAACGCGGCCGCCGCCGCACAGGGATTCGCGCAGTGGTTGCGCGATGTCAACGGCGCACCTAACAGCTACTGCAGCGGGAACGTCTTTGAACTCCCCTTGGCCGATTCGATAGAACAGGAAGTCGCCAATCGCCGGCAGCTTGCTCGCAAAGCCGTCGCCATCCTGACCGAAGCCGATCATCTGCACGGCACTGAACGCGCCGAGTTCGTCAAAGCCCGGTTCGATGAGCTTGAAAGCAGCTTGAAATCCTGAACAGAGTGATCACCGACTGACGGGATAGGCGGCGGCATCGCCTATCCCGACCATCAAAACGAGAATGACGATGAACTCTTCCAAGACCGAACAGGAAGCGCTGACCCACTTGGAACTGGTCCTGCGGCAAGTACGCAGAGAGGCGATAGGGATAAACTCCTACGAACTCGTAGCCCCGGACCAGAAAGACCTTCCTCCCTTCACCGCCGGCGCTCATATCGATGTACACATTGCGCCGGGCGTCATACGGCAATACTCGCTTTGCAATGATCCCTCAGAGCGGCACCGTTATGTCATCGCCGTATTGCGAGACGAAACCGGCCGTGGAGGCTCACGCGGGATGCACGACGATCTGCGCGTTCCGGACAAATTGAAAGTCAGCATCCCACGAAACAACTTCCCGCTTTCCGAGCAACCTCGCAAAACCCTATTGATTGCGGGGGGCATAGGTATCACTCCCCTCAAATCGATGATCCATGCGCTGGAGGCGCAAGCGAAAAACTACGAGCTCCACTACTGTTCGAAAAGCGCGGAATACGCAGCGTTTCAACAAGAGCTGAAACAGGCCGCCAAGACGGGAAATATCCACTGTCATTTCGATGGCGGCAACCCTCAAAAAGGCCTGGATATCGCCGCACTGTTGCGCGAGCCTCAAACAGAAACGCACGTCTACTACTGCGGTCCGGGCGGGTTCATGGAGGCGTGCAAACAGGCCAGCACGCATTGGCCAGCAGGCACGATTCACTGCGAGCACTTCAAAGCCCCGGCCAAGCCCATTCCGATCGACACCGAACACGCGGCCGACGAATACACCGTCGAGCTGGCAAAATCGGGGCAACGTGTCACGGTATCCCGGGACCAAAATCTGGCGGAAGTGCTGCAACAAGCAGGCGCCGCACTGGAAACATCCTGCCAGGCGGGGCTCTGCGGCACCTGCAAGTGCAGATATTTATCCGGAGACGTGGATCATCAGGACTTCATTCTGGACGATGACGAGCGCCGCGATTTTTTGACGCCATGTGTTTCGCATGCCAATGGCGGCACCTTGGTGCTGGACTTATAAGCCATCAGGCCTGCGTTGTTAGCAACGGCCTATCGCGAGGCAGATGCCGTCGAGTCCAGCGTACCGAGCAGCCACGATATAAACGCGCCAACTTTCTCCCGCTTTCGCTCATTACTGCGGCACGAGAGAAAGTGCGTTTCTTTTTTGAACTGGTGAAAGACGCCCGCGCCGAATTCCACCAACTCGCCACGGCTCAACTCGCGTGCAGCCAACAAACTACTCTCGAGTATCACGCCCATGCCATCGACCGCGGCGGCGATCGCCAATGCCGCCCGGTCAAACGAAGGCCGAGGCCGATCGGGCATGCGTAAATCATTCGCGGCAAACCAGTCCGCCCACCTCACGCGGCTGAGCTGCGAATCAATTAACGTCAGCTCCCGGATCCGCGCCGCTGCCGCAGTTTCTGAGGCCGCCAACTGCGGCGCACATAACGGCAGGATGCGCTCAACGCCCAATGCGAGTGTCTCCATGCCCGGACGCTCCAGCGCACCGCCATATGAAATCGCCACGTCGACATCATGCACACGCGTCAAATCAAGCGGCTCGGCACCAGTCGATAAACGAATCGTGATGTTCGGATGCGCTGCGGAAAACTCGGGCAATCGCGGCCCCAACCACTTCACCGCAAAACTCGGCGCAGCGTAGACCGCCAGCACTTGTGCATCCGGCGCCAATTGCACCTCGGCGCATGCGGCCTCCACAACATCGAAAACACGGCTCAGACTCCCAAGCAGACGCAAGGCCTCTGGAGTCGGCTCGACCTGCCGATTGCGCCGCACGAACATGGCGCGGCCAAAGTAGTCCTCGAGTTCCTTGATCTGATGACTGATAGTGGACGGCGTCAGATGCAATTCCTGCGCAGCCAACGCAAAACTCTGCAATCTGGCGGCGGCCTCGAACGTACGCAGCAGGACAAAATTCGGAATGCGTCGCATCGATCTGACTCTATAGATGGATGAGATTCATCTTTCCATGAACAACCATCGTTTGTCAAAGCCTGACTGCCAGCGGGATCATGCATTTACCCGATCACCATCCTCAAGGAGACACACATGGCTGCGGTAATGCAACCCACAAAGAAAAGCATCGATCTCAACGGTCGCATTTCCATTTACCAACCCGAGCAAAAGGGGCTGATTTTTCCGGAGATCCCTTCGTTTACCAGCGCCGCCGCACAGCGCCAACACTTGAAAGAGCGCCTGGTCGGCGCGTGTCGCGCCTTTGCCTTGCAAGGCTACGACTATGGCTTCGCAGGCCATTTGACCGTACGCGACCCGGAAAACCCCGGGCTGTATTGGACCAACCCCATGGCGGTGCATTTTTCTCAGGTCAAGGTCTCCAACCTGATCCTCGCCGACCACGAAGGCACCGTCGTAGAAGGCCGTCACGCCATCAACCGCGCAGGCTTTGTATTGCACGCCGCCGTCCACGAGGCCCACCCCGACATCATCGCCATGTGCCATGCCCATACCGTATACGGCACCGCCTTTGCCGCGCTCGGCAAACCGTTGGCTCCCATCAGCCAGGACGCAGCCGCATTTTTCGAGGACCATGTGGTGATCGGCGACGAAGCAGGACAAGTCGCCGTCGAAGTCAAGGCTGGCCATAAAGTCGCCAACGCATTCAAAGGCGTCAAAGCCGCCATCCACCAGAACCACGGGCTGCTCACCGCCAGCCGCCACAGTATCGAGTCTGCTGCGTTCTGGTTCATTGCTCTGGAGCGCTGCTGCCAGCAGCAGTTGATGATCGATGCTACCGGCATCACGCCGCGCCTCGTCTCCGAAGAGCGCGCCCGCTATAGCCGTGAACACGTGGGCAGCGACTATATCGGTTGGCTGCATTTTCAGACGATCTGGGACCAACTGATCGCCACGCAGCCCGACATGTTCGACTGACACTCATAAACGATGCCGCGGTTCTAGTATCCAGCATATAGGCCGCCAGGAGAAATAAAAAACAACGACATTCGTCATGAATTCGCTTCGCAACGTACGAAGCGAATCGCCCAATTAATATCAACGGAGACTACATATGACCACCGCAACCCATGCGGAATATCTGCCCGTATCAGAAGACGCCACCTACACCAAAGTCATCTGGCGCCTGCTGCCGTTTCTCTTCATCTGTTATGTCTGTGCGTACCTGGATCGCGTGAACGTCAGCTTCGCCAAACTGCAGATGCTGGACGATCTCAACATGAGCGAGGCGGTCTATGGCCTGGGTGCCGGCATTTTCTTTGTCGGCTATCTGATGTTTGAGGTCCCCAGCAATCTCATCTTGTTGCGCGTCGGGGCTCGCCGTTGGATCGCCCGCATCATGGTGACCTGGGGGCTCATCTCGGCCGCCATGATGTTCGTCACCACACCGACGATGTTCTACGTCATGCGGTTCCTGCTTGGCGTTGCCGAGGCAGGCTTCATCCCCGCCATTCTGCTGTATCTGACGTATTGGTTCCCGTCATCACGCCGCAGCAAAGTCACGGCGCTCTTTTTGACCGGGATCCCCATGTCAGGCGTGATCGGCGGCCCGCTCTCTGGCTGGATCATGGAATCCTTTGGCGGGCATCATGGATTGGCAGGCTGGCAATGGCTCTTCTTGCTCGAAGGCTTACCGACTATCGCATTAGGCGTCGTCGCGTTTTTCTTCCTGGATGACCGTGTCTCCGATGCGAAATGGCTGTCTGCCGAAGAAAAACAGATCATTCAACGCAATCTGGAGAATGATGCAGCGCCCGGACGCATGCACAGCCTGCGGGATGGCCTGCTCAGTCCGCGCGTCTTGTTGCTGGGTTTGATCTATTTCTGTTTCACCATGGGTTTATACGGCGTCAGTTTTTGGCTGCCCTCGTTGATCAAGGCATCTGGCGTGTCCAATACCCTGGATATCGGCCTGTTGACCGCAGTGCCGTATGCCGCGGCCACCATCGCGATGATTCTGGTTGGTCAGAGCTCGGATACACATGGTGAACGGCGCTGGCATCTGGCGCTGCCTGGCCTGATCGGCGCCATCGCGCTATGCGTGAGCATCACCCAGGCACACTCTGTCGTCTGGGCCATGCTGGCATTGACCGTCGGGACCATGGGCGTCATGACCACCATTTCTCAGTTCTGGGCCGTGCCTCCGGCGATCCTGGGCGGCGCGGCGGCCGCTGCGGGCATCGCGCTGGCCAACTCCATCGGCAGCATCTCAGGCGTCGTCAGCCCCTACCTGATCGGATGGTTTCAAACCACCACCGGCAGCACAGGAGGCGGCATCCTCGGCATCGCGGCCAGCATGATACTGGGCAGCATCCTGATCTTTCTCGTTCCGGCATCGTCGGTCAATCACGCCCGGCAGGCGTGAACCACACAGCGACGATATCGAGTCACCAAGACAGGGGTAGTCAACCACGCCTGTCTTGGACCATACGACCTCAATCAGTCCATCGCGAGGAAAAGAGATCATGTTCACCAGAATGCTGCGCTATCTCACCGCACACGCCAGCCGGCTAAAGCCATCCCGCGTACTGCTGGGAGACACGGGGATTTCACTACCACTCGAACTGCCTCCCCATCACTGCCTGGATCAGTCCGTGCAATACAGCATGAACGCCAGCCCGTACCTACGAGAAATTGCGCTCTCGCGCGGCCGCCTGTGCACATGCTGCAACATAGGCATTGACCCGCGCCGCACGCAGGCGAGCACGCACGAACATCACGACCGCTAATACGCCGTGCACGATCAGCAATAGCCACGCCAGCAGCCACCAGGCCGATCGCAGCATGGCGGGCACCTGGTCGCTGGCGCCACGGCGGGCATCCAGCGTATAAACGGGCGTGTCGCTCGCGTCCTGCGACACGCCGACGATCATCGCCTCGACGGCAAATGGCGCAACGCCATCAGGCCCGGCCAACCACGCATATTGGTTATAACGCTGCAGCGCATCGAGCTTCCCCTCCGGCGACTTCTCGACCGATGACTCCCCGTCGTCAAACGCGGGAACAGCCGGCAGACGGGCATGCGGCCCCGTTCGCACATCCAACACCACACCGCCGCGCTGGCTACGCAACGTCGCATCCGCCGCCGCAGCGACAATCCCTTCCACCTGCGGCGCAGCCACCCGTTGCGCCAGCCGTCTCACCTTGGACAGGCCTTGCGCGGAAATCACCATCGTCCTGCCGGCATTGGGCGCGCCCTGCTCAGCGGCCTGCGCCAATGCTTTCCAGTTGGTGTGTTCCTTGTCGCTGAGCAGGTTTTCAACCATCGCGTCACGCAGCGCCGTGCAACCCATCTGGCTCTTTGCATTGAGGCGCGCACAATAGGCGTCCACGTCCGAGATCGCTTTCGGTACGCCGATCACATCGAAAAACCGTCGTTGATTACGCCCCTGCATCTGATTCAGATACGCCAGCGGATTGTCCTGTGCATTCCGGTACATCTGCTGTTGCACCATGACATCCAGCATAGGATTGGCGCGCGTACGCAGGAATTTTCCGCTATACATGGCAAACGCTTGCTCGTCCTCATGCAATCGCGGCGCTTGCGGCGTGCCGCCTCCCCACCGCAACGTACTGCACTGAACCGCGGGCATGCCCTGACGCACCGGCATCAACGAACAACGCGCCTGCCCTTTCAATGCCACCATGGTCCCCGCAGCCGGGCTCGCCTCGCGCAACGCCCCGGCGTTGTCATAAGTCCGCGTCTGGGTACCCAGCAACCACGCCTTGGTTTGCAACACGTCGCCACGCAGCCCTCCGCCACTCACCATGGCAACGCCGACGAGCAATAACAAGGCCGTGATTGCCAGCACGACATGACGCCCCCAGAACACCCGAGGATAGGCACGCGTTTCCGCATCGATAGAAAAATGCTTGCCCAGGCGTACGACGGAATAATCATCCACCCGCAATTCCGTATCGACACGGCCAGAGGCAGGGACAACCAGATGCGGCAACCAGTGTTTGGGCAACATGAGATGCAGCTTGTCGCCCAGGAACCAATGCTGGGAGACTGCCGCCGAATTGTTCGGATGACTCAACTGAACGGCAGTAAACGCGCCTCGCACATGATTCACGCGTTTCGACACCGGCCAACGGCGCGGCCCCCATATCAGCCACAGCGCGCACAACAGCAATAGGCCTGCCACTGCGCTGCATCCCAGACGGACGACATCCTCTGTGACCGTCGCAATCCCCGCGCTCACGGCAGCCAGTATCAACACCACGGCGGGCCCGAAGCCCAGGCCTGCCGATTGGCGAGCCGTCGTTTCTGCTGGCGTCTCGTCGCGCTGCCCCAGCATGTCGACGCGGACGATATCCTCTTCGTCCGGCGTGAGCCCCTCTGACGGCGCGTCAATATCCGACATTTCACCGACCTGGCCGCCTGCCCACTGTTGAGCCTGTTCCTGGCGGCGCATGCCTCGCTCGCGGCCCCCCGCCAGATCAAACTCGCCATTGAGACGAATCACGATGGCGACCTTGTCAGCCAACATGACTTCGGCATCGTTATTGACTTGCAGATAATCGCTCGCGTCATACGGCAGAATCACCTCGACCCCGCCCAGCGTGTCATGCATCTGTTCCCCGCCGCCATTGGCGGTCAAACCGTGACGCAGATACTCGCCTCGCAAGCAGTAAACCTTGCCGTCTGCCAGCATCAAGGGACGCTGGCGCTTACCGGGACGCGTCAGAAAGGGCTGAACGAGGGTCAGTTCCTCGGCCGTTGCCTCGCGCGGCGGGGTGCCCGCCTGCATCAGGCTCTTGAGGATGCGCTTGCTGGCACGGCGGCGCGATTGATAGCGGATCACGCCATACAGCGAATAGCCGAGCATTGCCAGCAACAGCAGTAATTTCAATAAATCCAACGTGTCCATCGCGCCTGACTTTTTCCTGGAGGAAGCCGCGGGAATCATAGGAGGTCGCCGGCACGAAAGACAGAGCGAAAACCACACAGACCTCATGAAATCGTGACAAAAAGCTACGCCAACCCGGTGTTTGCTACGATATCACCTCGGCCACGAGCCCGATTTTCACCTAGCACAAGGAATTTCCCCATGCGTCTCCTGCACACCATGCTGCGCGTCGGCAACCTGGACAAGTCGATCGATTTCTATACCAATGTCCTGGGCATGCGCGTGCTGCGCCGCAAAGATTACCCCGATGGCAAATTCACCCTGGCATTCGTTGGCTATCAAGACGAAAGCGAAGGCGCGGTCATCGAGCTGACCCATAACTGGGACACCGATCACTACGACCTGGGCAACGGCTATGGCCACATTGCGCTGGAGGTCGACAACGCCTACGAGGCCTGTGAAAAGGTCAAACAAAAAGGCGGCAAGGTCACACGCGAGGCGGGCCCGATGAAGCACGGCACCACCGTCATCGCCTTTGTCGAAGACCCGGACGGCTACAAAATCGAATTCATCCAGAAAAAAGGCCGCGCCGACTGAACGGCAGCGTCCACATCGCCATGATTCATCCCATCCTGAAAATGGGCGACCCGCGTTTGCTGCGGGTGGCTCAGCCCGTCGAGCAATTCGACACTCCCGAGCTGCACACCCTGGTCGCCGACATGTTCGAGACCATGGAGCATGCGCGGGGCGTCGGATTGGCCGCGCCGCAAATCGGCGTCGACCTGCAACTGGTCATATTCGGGTTCGACCGGAATGAACGCTATCCCGATGCGCCGGCCGTCCCCCAGACAGTTCTGTGCAATCCAGTGATCACGCCCTTGTCGGACGAACGCGAGGACGGCTGGGAAGGCTGCCTGTCCGTGCCCGGCCTGCGCGGGCTGGTGCCGCGCTATCGGCACATCCGCTACAGCGGCTACACCCCGCAGGGCGAATACATCGAACGCGAGGCCGAGGGCTTTCATGCTCGTGTCGTGCAGCATGAATGCGATCATCTGATCGGCCGGCTCTATCCGTCGCGGATCGAGGACTTCACCCAGTTCGGATTCACAGAGATCCTGTTTCCCGACATGGATCCGAATCAGGACGATTGAAACCCGGCGTACGCGAAGAGGGGCAGGCATCCATCAAGATGCTCTGCCCCTCCTTCATTTCGTACTGAGTTAATCCAAGGCCCTGTTCTTGGACTCGACGTCGACCCATTTGATCGCGACGGCGCCTGCCACCAGCAATCCCGACAACACGAACAACGACAAGGTAAATTGCGTCGCCATGATCGGTGCAATCACGGCCGGGGCAAACAGCCCGCCGAGCCGGGCCACGGCACCTGCCGCCCCCATACCGGAAGCGCGTAAACTCGTCGGATAGACCTCAGGCGTAAAGGCATACAGCGCGCCCCAGGTACCCAGCAATGCAAAGCTCATCAACAATGTTGAGGTCACCATCAATGCGACCGAGCTTCCCAGGCTGTACAGCAGGCACCCTGCCGCACTGAACAGCAGGAAGCCGATCAGGGTGGGTTTGCGTCCATAACGCTCAACCGCATAGGCCGACAAGGCATATCCAGGTACTTGCGCCAACGCCAGGACGATCAAGAACGCCTGTCCACGCATAAAGCCCATGCCTTCGGCAGACAGCTTGATGGGCAGATACACAAAGACGCCGTAGTAAGCGACGGAAACCAGCAGCCATGCCAACAACAGCGACACACTGCGCCGCGCCAGGCCGGCGCCGAACAACGCGAACACCGATTTGCGCTCCATCGTTTGCGGCTCGAGCTCGCCGATTTGAACGCTGTTGCCGTTGGTCTTGGCAACGCGCTCCAGCACTTGCCGGGCCTCTTCCGATTTACCCGTCTTGTTTAGATATAGCGGCGACTCGGGAACATACCAACGCAGGATCACCCCGACGATCGCAGGTATCCCCGTGACAAAGAAAATAATGCGCCATGCTTCATCGCCATACGCACTGGCCACCCACGCCAAAATGGCCAGAAATACGGTCCCCAAAGCCCAAAACGATTCGAGCCACACCAGCCAACGGCCACGGCGCTGAGCGGGCAGAAACTCCGCCATCATTGTGTAATCGACAGGCAAGGTGCCGCCTACACCAATACCGGTCAGAAAGCGCAGAATCAACAGCCATTGGAAATCCGGCGCAAACGCCGATGCCACCCCGGCGCAGGCATCGATGACCACGGCCAGCATCAGCACCGGCCGCCGGCCAATACGATCGGCCAACCGTCCGAACGCAAAAGCGCCGATCAACATGCCCACAAAAAACAGCGTCCCCGTCTGCAGGGCCTGGGGAATCGTCAGGCCAAAGGTCTTTGCAATCGACGGCGCGCTGAAACCGATCGACAGTACCTGCATCGCGTCGGCCATCCAGACCAGCCCGAATATCACAAACAGCCGATACTGGAATTTCCCTACGCCTGCTGTGTTCAACCCTTGTTCAATCGTTATTTTTGATGCTGCCATGGCTACTCCTACGAGGTTTGCCGTTGCTTTTATGCGCTGTCGCGCAATTAAAAATCAGTCCTGCGTATTCAAAATATCCTCGAATCAACGGGATTGATTTCGTATCTGGCCGATCACTGCCAAGCTGTCGGCCCATTCAGGCTCTCGCGGCGCGAATCGCGTCCGCAAGTAGTTCAACAGATCCTGCACTTGTGCATCATTCAAACTGTCTTTGAATCCTGGCATATAACCGAGATCATCATTGGCCGGCGTCTGAATCCCATGCAGAATGACTTGCACCAGATTATCGGGCGTCGCGGCATGCAGATTCGTATTCAACGCCAATAAAGGCTTTACGCCAAACAATGTCGGGCCCGATGCGGCCTCGTGGCACACCGCGCAGGCATTCTGGTAAATCCGCTCACCCCGCGCATTGCCCTCGAACAGGCGCTGCGCAGACGGCTGCACCACAGGCTTTTGCGCAATGACGGGCGCCGGCGCGGTAGGCGCAGGCCCGCCCGCGACAGGCAGTTCGGGCCCAGATGAGGCAGTGCCAGGCAAGTTGAGCAGATACGTGGCGATGGCGCGCACATCGCTCTCGGGCAATTCGCTCAGCCCTTGGATAACAGGCGCCATGGGCCCTGCCGCCACGCCATGGCTGGCTGAATATCCCGTGCGCAAATATTGAAACAACGCGTCGGGCGTCCATGGCACTTTGCCACTGGCCAAGCGGTCCAGCGGCGGTGCTTCCCATCCCTCGGCCTCGCCGCCGGCCAAATAATTGCCGACGCCTGTCTTTTCGGCTCCCAGCGTATTACGCGGCGAATGGCAGGCGGCGCAGTGGCCAGCGCCCTGCACGAGATAGGCGCCTCGGTTCCAGACGAGAGATTGCACCGGGTCGGGCTCGTAGACGCCCGTATCATGGAACAGCAGATTCCAGCCCGCCATCATCGGCCGCCAGTTATAGGGGAAAGGCAATGCGGTCTGGGGCGGCTCGTTGCGAACGGGCGGCTGCACCATCAAGTATGCATACAGAGCCTGCATATCCGCATCCGTCATCTTGGCAAACGCGGTATAGGGAAAGGCCGGATAGAGTTGGCGGCCGTCTCGATGCACGCCTTCGCGCATGGCACGTTCGAACGCGCGATACGACCACTGGCCTATTCCGGTCTCGTTGTCCGGCGTAATGTTGGTGGTGTAGATCGTGCCAAAGGGCGTATCCAGACCCAGGCCACCGGCATTCGCCTGGCCACCCGGCACGGTATGACACACCACGCAGTCTCCTGCTGCCGCGACCAAACGGCCTCGATCAATCGCTGCCGCTGAGTAGAGCGAAACATCAGGGCCCGCAGTAGGCGCTAGAGCGGGTTTTAGTGGCCAGGCCATGGTCACCACCCCCGCCAATGCGCCCGCTCCGGCGGCCAACCACAGACCACCTCGCCGCAGCCAACTGCGCGCGGATGGCTGCGGGGGAGCTGGAGATGCCAACGCATCGCGCAGTTGCTCCACATTGAATGGCACCTGCCGCAATCGCACACCGGTCGCATCAAAAATCGCATTTCCGATCGCCGCGGCGGCAGGCAGGGTCATCACCCCATCCAGCGCCAGTTCCCCGTGATCGATAGGCTGTGCAGGCGTCAACTCCTGATGTGCATTCAACGGCGCCACGTCATGAGACACCGGCTTATCACCCGGCACAGCAGCGTTACCCGAGCTGCTTGCCCCCCAGTCATCAAATCGCGGCGGCGCTGCGAGCAAGCGGCGGGCAGCGTCCAGCAACCGGGGATCTTGTTCATGAATGGCCGCGCCCTGGGCAGGCTGCAGAGACTGACTGTCACGCCCGACCATCAGGCGCGTCACCTCCACGTTCCCCGTATCCGGTGTTACCTCGACCTCGACCAACCAGGCACTCCATGTTTCCATGGCTGTACCATCAGGCTGCCGCTCCCTGACGTGAGCCGTCGCATAGCCACGACCACGCAAAGGAGACCGATCAGCGGTTTCGCGTTCGACCAAAGCTTGGGATGTCGAAGTCTGCTGCGCAGGGTTCTGCTGCGCTGAAGCTCGCTGTACCGAAACTTGCCGTGCCGAAGCTTGCCGTTCGGAACCCAACGCCGCGAATGCCGTGTTCGCGTCCCCCGGCGCTGCCATGCCGGCCGCCAGCGCCGAACCATTCACTTGTTCGCGCATGCGCCGAGTCAACGCCTGACCCGGCCCCTTTGGCAACAACGACAAACGATACGCCATCGGGTCCATGCCCAATCGCGCTGCCTCTTCATCCAGCAGACTCTCGTGCGCAAACACCTGCATCGCCTCGAACTCCTCGGGCGATGCATGGATCAACGGTGCCGCGACATCACTCGTTGTCCGTACGATTTCTCCCGCGCCTTGCAGCCGAGGCATCGCCACGGGCGCTGCCTGGGCCGGCTGGCTGAGCAATCGCGCCAAACTGGGCCGTGCGCCCCAGGGACGGCTCGCCACCCAACGCGGCATGGCGCCCCCATCGCCGGCAAGCGAACCCTGCTCCTGATCAAACGCTGGGTCTCCTGTGCCGGCCGCCGCAGCAGAGGCAGAGGTGCGTGCAGCCGACGTCGCGCCAGCCGCAGGCTCGCCTGACGGAGCGTGACTCAGCACCATCTCGCCCGGCGTTAACGCGCGCTGCACGGGCACATGCACCGGCCTACCCACGGCACGCGACAGCAGCGCGGCATCTGCCGCCGCATCCAGCACATCCAGGATATGGATTTCACTCCGGCTACGCGGCGCCGTATCGACAAGAGTGATCCGGCCAACAGGCATAGCCAGCAAATGGCTCAGCTCTTCTTGCACGTATCGTTGATAGACTGCCGCACCAGGCAGCCAGGCGGTAGCGTGGCTATCGGTACACCACACCGTCGCGCCCTGGCCGTCCGTCGCAGGATGTTCGGCGGCGCGCCATACATAAGACAGGCCCTCTGACGTAGACACTGTCGTAGCAGATGATATCTGCGACGGCGATTCCATCTCTCGCATCGAGGCAGCAGGGAATTGCCACTTTACGTCAAGCCCATCCAGAGCCTGGCGCGCCAGCATCGCCGATACCGCCACAACGCCGACAAAATCCGCCAGATGTACGACCCGAACCACACCGGGCAAGATCTGGGCACTCGAGGTATCGATGTCCGCCAAGCTCGCGCCGCGATAACGCCTGCCATCCCACAACACTCGCGGTGGACGCAGCAGCGCGCCATGCAGCAATCCGCCGGCAACGCCCGATGGCTCTGCGCGCGGAGAAGAAACAACGACCTCGGGAAACTCGGCGCCGCTCACGGGGCCTCGTCCTCTGAGCTCGGCGGCGCAACTACGGCGGCACGCAGCACTGCGGCTTGGCGAGCCGCCTGCAAAATCTCAATATGCGTACCGCAGCGGCATAAATTGTGGCGTAACTCCTCGCGCAACATCGTGTCGGTCGGATCAGGGCAACGCCGCAGCAACGCCTCGACAGTCATGATCATGCCATTCAGACAGTAGCCGCACTGCGCCGCCTGACACGCGATAAACGCCTGCTGGGTCGGCCCCGGACATTGCTGATCACCCAAGCCCTCCAGGGTCGTGACCTCTCGCTGGCCCACGCCGCGAACGGGAATCACGCAAGAGCGCGCGGCCACCCCATCGATCAACACGGTGCACGCACCACACTCGCCCAGGCCACAACCGTACTTGGGCCCATTCAATTCGAGATCGTTGCGCAAGACCAGCAACAGCGGCGTCGCCGGATCGGCCTGCACCGCTTGCTCCCGTCCGTTGACGAGCAAGCGAAAAACAGGAGAACCCGTAGAGAACGGCGCGTCGGAAACGCTGCTGTATGCCATGATCATCGCTCAGAGATCAAATCGAAAGTGCGTCACTTCACCGCCGCTTTGGGTTGCGGATCGACAAGCGGCACATTGAATACGTCATAACCGAAACACCACGCAGGATCCTCGTTGGTGCGCAGCCACGTATTGTCGTGCGAAATACGCTGAACCTTGCTCGCGCGTTCAGCGCGATTCGCCTCATACAGATCGAAAGCCTGTTGGTAATCGTGCACACCCACTTCCTTGAAACAACGCGTCAGCATCGCCGCATCCTCGATAGCCATGGCCGCGCCTTGCGCCATGTGCGGCTTCATCGGATGACACGCGTCTCCCAACAACACCAGACGGCCCCGGCTCCAGAGCGGCAGCGGATCGCGTTCCAGCAACGACCATTTGGTGACTTCGACCGTCGCGTCGATCAACGCCTGCACGGTCGGATGCCATCCCTCGAACGCATCCCGCATTTCCTGTTTGCTGCTCGGCAGCCAACGGTCATTGAGATCCCACTGTTCGACCGGCACACCCGTCACGTAATAAAGCTCGTCCTGCTTGCCCGTGACGAAGTAGGTCATCATATGCCGATCATCGCTCCACCATTTCACGCAGGGATCAAAGGGCAACATACCGGCCGTGGCCACCGGCGTTGGAAACACCGCACGATGCGCCAGATAGCCTGCATATTTCGGAGGCTCGGGTCCGAGCAGCTCCTCGCGAATCCGCGAGTTCACGCCATCAGCGCCGATCACCAGATCCGCTTCCTCAATGGAACCATCGGCGAAATGCAGGCGCACGACATCGCCCGTATCGTCGACCTTGATCAGGTGCTTGCCAAAGCTCAGCATGTTATCGGGCAAGGCATCAATCAGCAATGCGTGAAAGTCCCCGCGATGCACCGTCAGATAACTCGCACCGTATTCCTTGACGGCATAGTCACCCAACGGAATCTGCGCGAGCACATCGCCCGTCTGCCAATGGCGGCTATGCCAGTACTCGGGATGGGAGCCTTGCTCGTTGAGCGCGTCCTCGATACCGATGCGGCGCAAGATCTTCATGACATTCGGCCCGACGTGGATCCCCGCCCCCTGGCGCGAAAAGGCGGGCGACTGCTCGTAGACGTGAACGTTGAATCCTTCCTTGGCAAGCAGCGAAGCGGCGGCAGCCCCTCCCAGACCTGCGCCAATCACAGCGATTCGAGGTTGTGCGGACATATGAAAAGCTCTCCTGGGAATCAAAAGCTCGCGCCGACGACCCCAGTGTTTGGGAGGCCGGTTTGAAATACGAAAAATTAAAGCGTACACACTTCTTTTTTTAAAATTTACCGGCAAGGAATTTTGCTGACAAGAAAACAAT
Organism: Bordetella tumbae; assembly: GCF_965139195.1. Taxonomy (GTDB): domain Bacteria; phylum Pseudomonadota; class Gammaproteobacteria; order Burkholderiales; family Burkholderiaceae_B; genus Bordetella_A; species Bordetella_A tumbae. The sequence goes on from NZ_CBCSJH010000017.1 coordinate 29,972, forward strand.
GACGAATATATCTAGGTATTTTCCCTAGATTTTTTTAAATTCCAACATATCGCCGAGAACATTGCGGCATCAGATTTATTTCTATATATTGAGCGTCTACACTGTATTTTCGTCGAGCAACGCCTTGAGCGGGATTCAGAATCGGGCCCGAGCCGTGCCGACTTTCCACTCTCTGGAGACCAAAGTGCCAGCGTCCTCCCCATCATCGACCTATCGCTACGGCGCGCATGTCAATGCGAATGGAATCCGTCAGCACTACCTGCGTTATGGCGCAGACACGCTCCCTGCGCAGCGTCCCGCCATCGTGCTCATTCCCGGCATTACCAGCCCTGCGGTGACCTGGGGTTTTGTCGCCGAACGGCTTGGCCGGCATTTCGACACCTATGTGCTCGATGTGCGCGGCCGGGGCTTGTCCGCATCGGGTCCTGACCTGGACTATGGCCTGGATGCCCAGGCCGCCGACGTGGTGGCCTTTGCCCAGGCGCTCAATCTGCAACGCTACGCGCTGGTGGGCCACTCCATGGGTGGACGTATCGCCGTACGCGCTGCGCGTACTCAGCCCGCCGGACTCACGCAGCTGGTCGCGGTCGACCCTCCCGTGTCCGGACCGGGACGCCGCCCCTACCCTGCCAAACTGCCCTGGTATGTAGACTCCATACGCCAAGCCACACTAGGCATGGACGCCGACGCGATGCGCGCCTTTTGCCCCACGTGGACCGAGCCGCAATTACGCCTGCGCGCGCAATGGCTGCATACCTGCTATGAGCCCGCCATCGTGCAGAGTTTCGAGGACTTCGGCCGCGACGACATTCATGCGGATCTGCCCCATATCCACACACCATTGCTGCTGATCACCGCCGAACGCGGCGACGTCGTCAACGACGATGATGTCGCCGAGTGGCAGACGCTTGCCCCCCAGACACAACACGTGCGCGTTCCCGGTGCAGGGCACATGATCCCCTGGGATAACGAAGCCGGGTTCTATGCCGCCTTTGGCGATTTCCTGGGACAAACACTGGATTGATCACGATAGGGACTACGCCCCATCTCAATCTCATTTCCGTCCACCTCGTATCACACCGGAGTTCGCCATGTCCGTGAGCGATATCGATTTGATTCAAGCCTGGAAACAGGTCCTCACTCTCTCCAGACTCGAGCCTGGCCAGACAGTCACTGTCCTGACCGGCGCCGACACGCATCCGCAAACGCTGCGTTGCGCCATCGCCGCGGCCAGCGATATGGGCGCCAGAGTCAACCGCCTGGACTTGCCGCCCGTCAACGCCGAAAAATCGTTGTCACGCGACTCTCTCGCCTATCTGGGTACAACACCGCTCACGGGCAACCCCGCTGCGATTGCCGCACTCAAGGCCAGCGATTTGGTGCTGGATCTCATGACGCTGCTGTTTTCGCCCGAGCAACACGAGATCCTGAGCGGCGGCACAAAAATCCTGCTGGCCGTTGAGCCGCCCGAGATCCTGTGCCGCCTCGTGCCCACTGCAGATGACCGCACGCGCGTCGTCAACGCCTCCGAACGCATCCAGGCGGCAAGAGAGATGCATATCACCTCGCATGCCGGCACCGACCTGCGGTGCCAGCTGGGAGAGTTCCCCGTCATTTGCGAGTACGGCTTCGTCGACCGGCCCGGGCGCTGGGACCATTGGCCAAGCGGCTTCGTACTGACCTGGCCCAACGAAGGCCAAAGCCAGGGCACTGTCGTGCTGGATCGCGGCGACATTCTGCTGCCACTCAAAGAATACGTGCACGACCCCATCAAACTCACCATCGCAAATGGCTATGTACATGCCATCGAAGGCGGATTGCAGGCAGAGATTCTGCGGGAATACATGGCTTCCTATGAAGACCCCGAGGCCTATGCCGTATCGCATGTCGGCTGGGGGCTGCAACCTCGCGCACACTGGTCGATGCTGGCCCACTACGACAAGGAATCGCACATCGGCATGGACGCACGCGCGTTCGAGGGCAATTTTCTGTGGTCCATGGGTCCCAACAACGAAGCCGGCGGCCAGCGCACCACTGCCTGCCACATCGACATTCCCATGCGCCGCTGCACGGTCAAACTCGACGGCGCACCGACCGTCATCGACGGCATCGTCCAAGACCAGGAAGGGCTGGCACGCGCTGAACGGCGCAATCAATTAAAGGGCGTCGTTCGATGAACACACAAACCATCCCCACTGGCGGCGTACAAGGCGATGTCTCGGCCTACGCACGGCAGGGCTTTGGCACACCCTTGCCGCTCAAAGCCCCCTTTGGCCTGCTGATCGTGGACTTCGTCAATGGATTCGCCGACCCCGCAGTCTTTGGCGGCGGCAACATCCCGCAAGCGATCGACCAGACCACCCATTTGCTCGCTCACGCACGCGCTCAAGGATGGCCCGTCGCGCACAGCCGCATTGTCTTTGCCGATGACGACGCCGATCAGAATATCTTTTGCCTGAAGGTCCCGGGCATGCTGACCCTCAAAGAGGACAGCCCGGCCAGCGCCATCGTCCCTGCGCTCGCGCCAGCGCCGGGGGAATACGTCGTACGCAAAAGCACGCCTTCGGCGTTCTATGGCACGATGCTGGCGCCATGGCTCGCGCAACGCGGCGTGCAGACATTGCTCGTCGCAGGATGCGTCACCAGCGGTTGCGTGCGCGCCAGCGTCGTCGATGCCATGCAGGCCGGCTTTCGCCCTCTGGTGGTAGCCGATTGCGTCGGTGACCGCGCATTGGGCCCGCATGATGCAAACCTGTTCGACATGGCACAGAAATACGCGGCAGTCATGCCGCTGGACCAAGCCCTCGACGACATCGAGGCGCTGTCACGCTAAGCTTATCCAATGAGCCTGCCCCAGCCCAAGCTGCTGCACGACGGATTGCTCGATCAATACGGCACGCTGCTGATCGTGCGCAATCCGGTCGCGCCCCCAAAACCGGCGCCCGGCCAACCCGGCGCGCCATCGGATTACGTACGCGCCACGCCCGAGATCTTCGTCGCCGTCGTGGAGGCTCCCGATACGGCGCAAGGCTGGCGCGCTCTGGCTTTTAACGGACACGTCGATCTGGGCACAGGCATACGCACCGCGCTGGCGCAGATCGTCGCCGAAGAACTCGACATTCCATTCGAGCAACTCGACATGGTGCTGGGCCATACCGAGGCCTCGCCCAATCAGGGCCCTACCATTGCCAGCGCCACCATCCAGATCTCGGCCGTTCCGCTGCGGCGTGCCGCGGCCCAGGCTCGCGAGCATCTGCTGAGCCTCGCAGCGCGGCAGTGGCAGGTATCCGTTCAGGCGCTGCAGGCGCGCCAGGGCATCATCGTATTCAAGGACAGCACGGACACTCGGCAGGCCCACTACGGCGAATTGATTCGCGGCAGGCGTGAACGGCTCACGCTATCCGAAGACGTCGAGCTCAAGCCCGCATCCGAATATCAACTGGTGGGACAAGGGCGCGCGCGTGTCGATATTCCTGCGAAGGCGACCGGCGCGCTTACCTTCGTCCATGACGTACGCATACCGGGCATGCGACACGGCCGGGTCATCCGCCCGCCGTATCCAGGACGTGACGGTGGCGACTTTGTCGGCGCCAGCCTCATCTCGGCGGACGCCGCATCCGTGGCACACCTGCCCGGCAACGTGCAGGTAGTCATAAAAGGGGATTTCGTCGGCGTGGTGGCTGATCGCGAAGAACAAGCCATCGCCGCCATGCGCACCCTGAAGGTTCAATGGCGCGACATCCCGCCGGCTCCCGACCTGAGTGACCTGGACGCGGCGTTACGCGCCAACCCATCCGAGGTGCGTGCCTTGCATCGCAAGGGACATGCGAACCAGGAATTGGCCGAAGCAGCACAGGCCAGCCCGAGCCGCGTGGTCCAGCGCAGCTACGTCTGGCCCTATCAGATGCATGGATCCATCGGTCCATCCTGCGCCGTCGCGGATTACACCGCAGACCGTCTCACGATCTGGTCCGGCACCCAAAACCCGCACATGCTGCGCACCGATCTCGACCGCCTGTTGAAACTGGGCGAGGGCAATATTGAAATCGTGCGCCTTGAGGCCGCAGGCTGTTATGGCAGAAACTGCGCCGACGACGTCTGTGGCGATGCCGCCCTGCTGGCGATGGCAACCGGCACACCGGTACGCGTGCAGCTCACGCGCGAACAAGAACACCAATGGGAGCCCAAAGGCACGGCCCAACTCGTCGACGTGCAAGCCGCGATCGATCCCACGGGCAACTTGCTGGCCTATGACTTCGGCGTACGTTACCCGTCCAACGATGCCCCGTTGCTGGCGCTCCTGTTAACAGGCAGCATTTCCAATCAACCCCGCACCCTGCAGATGGGCGATCGCACGGCGATGCCGCCCTATCGATATCCCCACTTGCAGATCGTCTGCCATGACACGCCACCGCTGGTGCGTGCCTCGTGGCTGCGTGGCGTATCGGCCCTGCCGAATGCGTACGCGCACGAATGCATGATTGACGAGCTCGCGCATCGGGCGGGGGTAGATCCTCTCGAATATCGCCTGCGCCACCTGGACGATGTGCGTGCACGCGACCTGTTGAGCGCCACGGCCGAACGTGCCGGCTGGCAGCCCTTTAGAGCCGGCAGCCGCGGAATCCCCGGAGACGACGGCTTATTGCACGGCAGAGGCATGGCCTACGCGCGCTATATCCACAGCAAGTTTCCGGGTTTCGGGGCAGCATGGGCCGCATGGGTCGTGGATATCAGCGTAGACCCACTGAGCGGGCGCGTACGCGTGGACCGCGTCACGGTCGGTCACGACGCGGGCATGATGATCAACCCCGACGGCGTTCGACATCAGGTCCACGGCAACGTTGTCCAGGCACTGAGCCGCGCGCTGATGGAGCAAGTCTCGTTTGACCCGCAGGGAGTCACCAGCCGAGAATGGGGCGCCTATCCTATTATTAAATTCGGCGAAATCCCGGAGATCGATGTGCTGCTCATGCCGCGCCAGGACGAGCCTCCGATGGGTGTAGGCGAATCGGCATCGCTACCCGGCGCGCCCGCGATCGCCAACGCATTATTCGACGCCACGGGGCTGCGCCTGTGCGCGCCACCGTATACTCAAGAAAAACTGCGCCACGCCATGCATAACACTCGAAGTGCCCATGCCGACCTCTACGCCTGAATCACTGCCATCGCCGGACCAGTCGGACAAAGACAACTCCGCCCCCTACCTGTTTTCGTCGCAGGTCGGTCACCTGCTGCGCCGCGCCTACCAACGCCACACCGCGCTTTTTCAAAAATTCATCCCGGACTCAAAACTGACCGTCGCTCAGTTCGTCGTCATGTGCGCACTCAATGACGACGGTCCGGCTTCGATCGCCAATCTGGTCAAAGCCACCGTCATCGATCAGGCGACCATACGCGGCGTCGTCGACCGGCTCAAGAATCGCGAGCTCATTACCCTGCAAGCCGACCCCGCCGATCGGCGCAAGGTCATGGTGACGCTGACTGATGCAGGCACACAACTCGTCAACGAGATGCAGCCCTTTGCCCACGCCATCACCGAAGAAACGTTCGGACCGCTAAATGACGCAGAACGCGTGGCTTTGCTGTATCTGCTGCGCAAAATCACAGAATCCGAAGGCAGCTCAAAATATCCCGACGTCAACCACGTCTGCACTTGATGCGCCACGCGTATTCACATACAGGCTATACAGCCCCTTTCCGGCAGCCATGAACAGCCGGTTTCCTTTCGCACCGCCAAAGCAGAGATTCGCGCAGCGTTCGGGCAAGTGAATATGCCCGATCGGCGTGGCATCGGGCGCGAATATGCGCACACCGTCCACATCCTCGGCCCCCATCCCCCAACCACACCACAGATTGCCATCCACATCGCAACGCAATCCGTCCGCGGTACCGGGCCCGCAATCAATCAGGTCTCGCCCGTCTGACAACGCTGCCCCCGACACGCGATAGACGCGAATCGTGCGGTTTGGTTTCGCACGCGACGCCACGATATACAGCAGGGTTTCATCGGGGCTGAAACACAGGCCATTGGGCCCTGCCACGTCGTCGGCCACGACGCTGATTTGGCCGGAGGGATCAATCCGGTAGACCCGCTCCGGCAGTTCAGGCTCGGCTTTATCGCCCTCGTAGTCGCTGCTCAACCCGAACGGCGGGTCAGTAAACCAGATCGACCCATCCGATTTCACGACGATATCGTTCGGCGAATTCAGCCGCTTTCCTTCAAAGCAATCCGCCAACACCGTGATACGGCCATCGTATTCGGTACGTGTCACACGGCGATTGCCATGCTCGCAAGTGATCAGCCGGCCTTGACGGTCGCGCGTGTTGCCGTTGGCATAACCCGATGGGTCGCGAAACACGGTGACATGACCCGAGGTATCGTCATAGCGAAGCATCCGGTTATTCGGTATATCGCTATACAACAAATAGCGGCCATCGCCGACCCATACAGGGCCTTCGGCCCATCGTGAGCCGGATGCCAACATCTCCACCGCGGCATGAAACAACCGATACCTATCAAAACGCGGATCCAAGGATTGCACCCTGGGGTCAGGATAACGAGGGCTGACGCGCCAGAATGGATCTGGTGCCAGAATGGGTTTTGTCGAATTCATCGGTGCTTCACGCATGTTGACCAAAATACGCATCTTCCAGACGGGTCTGCAGATCAGCCTCGCTGGTATCCGCCTGCAAAACGATTTCCCCGTGGGCCATGGCATAAACGCGGTCGGCCAGCACCAGGGATTTCTCGACCAATTGCTCGACCAGCAACACGGATGTGCCGGTATCGCGCAGACGCGCCGCGACCTCAAACACACGGTCAACCAGGACCGGGGACAACCCCGCAGAAGGCTCGTCCAGAATCAGCAACCGTGGCCGCTTTACCAATCCCTGGGCCACCACCAGCATCTGTTGCTGCCCGCCGCTTAACGCGCCTGCACGATCATGGCGCTTGGCCTCGATTTCCGGAAAGAATGCCAGGGCATCCCGGATGCGTTCCTGGCGTTCGGTCCGGGAAATGTCATATCCCGCTAGCGCCAGATTGTCCTGCACGGACAACTGCGTAAAGACGTGGTGCCCTTCGATCACGTGCACCAAACCCGCCTGCGCCGCATCACGCGGCGTCGCGCCACGCAGGCTTTTCCCTGCAAATACGACATCGCCGGACATCCATGGCAATAAGCCCGACAATGCCCGCATCAACGTGCTCTTTCCTGCGCCGTTGGGGCCCAGCAGCGCCACGATTTCGCCGGGCTTCACGATCATATCGACGTCGTGCAGGATTTGAATTTTGCCGTAGCCGGCATTCAGGCCCTGTACCTGCAGCAGGCTATTAGGCTCCGAGGTATGCACTGACGACCTCCTTATGCGTACGGATTTCCTGCGGGGTGCCGCTGGCCAGCACCGACCCGAGATTCAGCACCGTGACGTGATCACAAATATCAAAGATCAAATCTGCATGATGTTCCACCAGCAACACTGCCGTTCCACAGCGGCTGATCTCTTTGATGATGTCACCGAGACGCTTGATCTCGTCTCCCGTCAAGCCCGCAGCAGGCTCGTCCAGCATCAGGTATCTGGGCTGCAGCATCAGCGCACGTGCGAGCTCCAGGAACCTCAGTTCACTATGCTGCAAGCGATCGGCACGCACGTGAGCCAGCTGCGACAGCCCCACCGCCTTCAATGCTGACTCCGCCATCTCTCGCAATCCACGCTCGTCCTCTCGATGCCTACCCACCCGCAACAAGGCCTCCAGGAACGTACCGCGTGCACGCGTATATCCCCCTGCCATGACATTCTTCAGGACCGAGGTATCACCCACGATGCGCGGTGTCTGGAACGTACGTGCGAATCCGCGCCTGGCTCTGCCCAAAGGTCGTCCCGAGGGGACTTCCGTGCCACCCTCCATCACCAGGCCTTCCTGAGGCCGGTAATACCCCGAGATCACATTTAGCGTCGTGGTTTTCCCGCTGCCATTCGGGCCGATCAAGCCATGCACTTGCCCACCGTTGATATGCAGGTCCAAACCGTTGATCGCCTTGACCCCGCCAAACGATAAATGCAGATTTTTTAATACGATTCGCCCATCACTAGGCACATTCGCCAAAATCTGGTGCACAGCGCCCAGCTCCGGCTGTATACGCCGGTTTGTCGGCAAGGGGCTGCGTCCTCCAAAATCGAGCAAAGACGCAATTCCACCGGGAATTGCCAGCACAATCACCAACAACAACAGCGCGTACAGGAAATTGGACCACGCCGCCAACGGCGCGGCGATCTCCGGCAAAACGGTCAAGATCAGCGTGCCCAACAGCGGGCCCAAGATAGAACTGCGTCCACCGATCAGGATAGAGATAAAAAACAATACCGACAGTTCGAACGTAAACGCCTCTGGCGTAATGTACGTCTGAAGTGAACTGAACAGCCCTCCCGCGATACCGGCCAGCACGCCTGCAAGCACAAAGACGGCAGCCAATAACTTGGCCTTGGAAATGCCGTAGGCCTCTGCAGCGACTTCCGCGTCGCGGATGGCAATCAATCCTCGTCCAAATCGGCTGTGTGCGATGTTTGCCGTCAATATGGTTGCCACCGCAGCGATGCCCAGGCACAGGTAATACAAGCCCTGATCGGAATCGAACGGCGCCGGCATGGCAGGCCCCGGCACGCCAATTCCGCCGCCCGTCACCGACTCCCAGGCCAAAGCGATCTGCGTCACGATCGTGGCGAATCCCAAGGTGGTCATCGCAAAATAAAACGTGCGCAGCCGCAACGCCGGCAAGCCGACAATCAAGCCAAACAGCCCCCCAACCGCCCCCGCCGCCGCCAGCGCCGTAAACGGCTCCCATGGCTCGGACACGTTACCGGCCACCAATGCACTGGCCGTGTATGCCCCTACCGTCAACAACGCCACATAGCCGATCGCCAATTGGCCCGCATAGCCGACAATCAGATTCAGCCCGGACACCAATATCCAATAGATCGCCGCGCGCGTCGCGATCACTGTCCAGTACGTATTCCCTAATGCTGGCAATGCGATCGCCAGCACCAGCAATACGATGAACGGCAACATGCGCGTCCAGCCTTGCCCCCGATTCATCGAATGACGCTCCATCGCTTGAGGGGTTCCTCGATAAGTCTTTGCGTGCGCGGTCATCACACTCTCCGTGCAGAGTTAGAGCCGAAAATACCTTGTGGCACGGCCATCAACACCACGATAAACAAGACAAACACGGCAATCGACGCAAAAATACCGCCCACGGTAAAGTTCGCCGTCTGTTGAAACAATCCAAGCGCCAGCCCACCCAGTACTGCGCCGCGGTTATTGCCGAGCCCACCCAATGCCACAGGAACAAAGCCGTAGAAATTCAACAACGGGCCATTCGCAAAAAAGGCCAACATCAACTGACCCGCGGCAAACCCGGCGATGCCCCCGATCACGCCTGCCAGGGCATAGCTGATGACCCGCAGGCGCCGCTCCGGCAATCCAATAGAACGTGCAGCAAAGTTGTTCTCCGCCACCGCCAGAAAAGCCAGGCCGATCAATGTGCGCCGATATAAATACTCCAGGGCCAGCACCACAATCACACATGCCGCGACGGGCAGCCAGAACCGTTCATCCAATGGCCCCGACCCCCAGGCCAACAAGCGGGGAAAAGGCTGAGGCTCGGTACCCCATTCGATCGCCGTCACCTGTTGGATCATCAATGCCAATGCCAACGTAGACAGTACATACAAATGTTGGTCCAGGCTTTTCAGCACAGGCCGCACGGCAACAAACTCGGTGATCACGCCGACCAGCGCGCATAGCCCCAAGGTCAGTATGAATGCGACCGGACCGGACATGCCCATGCGCAGCATGAACAAGGACCCGAACACACCACCCAACATTCCAAGCTGCCCTGCCGTAAAGCTCATGACACGAGACGTGGAATACATCGTGTTGTAGGTGATGCCGATCAGGGCATACACCGCCCCGACCGCCAGGCCGGAGCTGATAATGGAAGCCAGCATGACTGCGTTCTCTCGGTCTTATTGATAACCCGGCGCCAATGCGAACGTCCCGTTGCGCGCAGACTTGGCCTCGGACATGACCACTTCCTCGGTGGGATAACCGTTGTGAATCGTGGGCGAGTAGGTATAAGTCCCAAAATATCCGGGGTACGCTTTCAGACTATTCCAATACTCGATGATGTCTTTGGATTGCGACGAGCCGGTTGTCTGCACCGCCTTGGCCACGAGCTCAATCGCGTCGTAGCCGGCCGACACCCACCAGTACAGCGTGTCTTCCAGGCTGACCTTGCCTTTGACCATGTCGAGGAACTCCTGCGAATGCGCGGGCAGCTTGCCGCTGGCGTCATAACTGGCGCTCTTGTAGCCCACTGCATAGACCTTGTCCCAGTTCTCTGGCTTTTCGACCAGCGTGCGCAGCTCGCCCGACGCGAGCGAGGGATGGCCGACAAAAGCGACATCCCAGCCCATATGGGCTCGGGTATTGAACAAACGCGCCTCCATCCCGGTCGAGACACTCCAGATCACGATCACTTGCGCCCCGGCATCGCGCGCCCGCGTCATGTCAGGCGACATGTCGGCTTGTGTCGCGTCGATGTTCGCCGAGTACACCACTTCCGCGCCATCTTTCTTGAAATTGGCTACGCATGCCTTGGTCGCGCTCACGCCATAGCCCGTCGTGTCCCCGATGACGGCGATCTTGGAATATTTTTGCACCTTCAAGCAATAATTACGGCACGCATCATCCCATTGACTGTTCGACGGAGAGATACGAAACGCATTGGGATATTTATCCGTGTTCACCAAGCTATCTATGACGCAGGGATGAATATTCGGCATTTTGGCGCGAGCCATGATCGGCGTGACCGCCAAGGACTCGCCGGAGTTCGTCGGTCCCCAAATGGCATGCACTTTTTGCGAGTTGATCATCTCCTGCGCTGCATTCACTGCTTTGGTAGGATCACCCTGCGTATCGCGCGTCACGATCACGATCTTGCGGCCCTTCACGCCGCCTGCCGCGTTGATGGCTTGCGCAGCAAACTCGACACCTCGATTGAACCCCACGCCTGGGGCAGAGCTCGGCCCGGTCAATGCGGCCAGCCAACCTATCTTGATGTCTTCACTCGAGGCCAGCGCCAGCGCGGGCATGCCTAATGCCGACGCGCCTAATGCGCCAGCGGCGCCCAACACAAAGTCACGACGAGAAACTGTCATTTGTTGTCTCCTAAGGATTGTCATCGCTGGATGGCGCGGGGTTCCCCTGTCTGCCATCCCTCGTCATCGTCACAGCCGTGATTTAACGGCCGCGTTTTTCCAAATGCGCAATACGATCCAGATCAAACGTAAAACCCCAGCCTGGGCGCTGCGGAACGATTGCCATCCCGTCTTCGAACTCGAGGCGCTCCTGGTACAAATCGGAGAACCACGGCATGTACTCCAGGAATATCGCGCTGCTCAATGCGCCCAACACTTGAATACTCATTTCAGGAAACAGATGGCTCGACACGGGAATGTCATAAGCGGCAGCCATATGTCCCACTCGCATGAATTCCGAGACGCCACCTGCTCGCTGCAAATCCGGCATCAGCACATCAGCGCTGCGCAGCTCGATCATGCGGCGGAATCCATAACGCGCATACTCCGTTTCACCACTGGCGATAGGCGTATCCAGGGCGGCCGCCACTCGCGCCAGACCCTCCAGATCCCAGGCGGGCAACGGCTCTTCGAACCAGGCCAGTTTATATTCTTCCAGCATCCGCCCCAGCCGGATGGCTTGGGCCTCGTTCAACCCTTGATTGGCATCGGCCATCAATTTGATATGCGGGCCGATGGCCTCCCGTACCGCTCGCACTCGTTGCACATCGACGGCAGGATCGGGTGATCCCAGCCGCATCTTCACCGCCTGAAAACCTTGTTCCACCATCTGCTGTGCGTCGCGCGCAAGCTCGTCTACGCTGCGATGCAACCACAACCCGCCACTGTGGTAGACGGGCACACGATCCTGCGCGCCCCCGAGCATGCGATACAGCGGCAGGCCTGCCGATTTGGCAGCGGCATCCCATAACGCACCGTCAATGGCCGATATCCCCATGACCGGGATACCCTTCTGCCCGAAGAAATTGAGATCTTTCCAGGCACGCGACCAGAACCCCGCGATGTGGCCGGCGTCCTGCCCCACTACCAGGTCCGCCAACTCGTCGACCATGCGGTGCAACACCCCCGTACGCCGGTTATTCAAGGTGAACACCAAGTTCTCGCCCACCACCCCATCACTGGTATGCAGGCGGACCAGGACGACGCCACACGTCGAAATCGGCCCCAACGCGCTGATGATAGGTTCCTGCAATGCGATCTCTATCGGGCGAGTTTCCAGCTTGACGACTTTCATGCGAGGGCCTCTTCGGTAATACGATGCACGTCTCCGACGCGATATCGCGACATCACTTCTGAATCAGGATCGCAGCCCAAGCCAGGACCTTGGGGCACGTTCAACATTCCATCCACGGCATGCACATAGGGAGCAAAAGGATTTGCCTCCATATCCATCCACAGCACTTCGATCAAGGGCGGCTGGGGCAGTGCTGCGCCAATATGCAGTGTGGCGATAAAACCCGGCCCAAAATACGGTGAATGCGGCACGACACGCACGCCATTCGCAGCGCACAGCGCCGCCACCCTCATGGTGTCGCCGATCCCGCCGATCTTCGTCACGCTGGGCTGCGCGATATCAATGGCCCTGGCCTCCAGTAAAGTCCGAAATCCCTGCAGTCCAGCCACGTTCTCGCCGGCAGCGATCGGGATGCCACATGCACGCACGCGCGCCAGCCCCTGCGCATCTTCAGGTGGCCAGACGGGCTCCTCGAACCAGTACATTCCGTCGTCACGCATACTTTGCGCCATGCCCAGGGCATCAGGTACATCCCAGGCACAATTGACGTCCATCATGATCTGGACATCCCGGCCTTGGACCGCCTCTTGCGATCGCACCAAGGCATCCCGCGTCGTTTCATGCAGCTTGACGTAGCGGAACCCCCTATCGGCTGCTGCACGCGTGTTGCGAGCAGCGATGTCGGCATCGCCATACGCCAGCAAACTCGAATAGGCCTCGAGCTGCGTACGGCTGCCATTACCCAGCAATTGATGCACAGGCAGTCCTGCGCGTTTGCCCAGCAGATCCCATAGCGCGATTTCAATTCCGGACCAGGCGTAGACATAACTGCCATTACGGCCCAGCAAATGTGTGGAATGCAGCACACTGCGCGTCAGGGCCGAGATATCGCCTGCGTGTCTGCCTATCACCAGCGGCGCCACAATCGTATCCAGTGCGGCACGTGTAGCGGGGATCGCAGCATGGCCAAACGCCTCTCCCCACCCTACCAATCCATCCTCCGTCTCCACCCGGACCAGGAGTATCTCCAACCGGTCCCACAGCTTTCCTGCAAACCGGGCATAGGGGCCTCCCATGTCAAACGGCAGCGACACCACGGAAGACTCCACCGACACAATCCTCATGCGTTTGCTCCTCTTCTTATCGTGAGACAGATGGGGTACTGAGTTTTGCAGCGGCATCAACGTCAGTACCGATCAGATGCAATGACTGTAAAAGCCGTCCGAAGCAAAAACAATCGAAGTGGACTAATTCAAAGATAAGCTAGACTTATGTTCACCGTGCGCCGCGCTGATGTATAGCCGCAGCGTTCAGTCGCACGGAGGGCTCTGCAAACATGCAGCCCATATAAAAATTGGCCTTGCCGCCAAGGGGGACACGATGCATTTGACCGTACGCCAAATGGAGGTCATACGCGCCGTCAGTCGATACGGCAGCGTAGGCGAAGCCGCATCGGCACTGGGCATCTCTCAGCCTGCTGTCAGCTTGCTGCTGCGTGAGTGCGCCTTGCACGCAGGCTTTCCATTTTTTGTACGCAAGCGCGGCCGCTTACAGGCCACACGCGAAACGCTGGAAATCATGGGCGAGCTCAATCGCATCTTTGACAGCATCGCTCGCGTCAACCGGCTGGTGGACGACATGCGCGAGCTGACTGAAGGTTCGGTCCAGATATCCACGGTGCCCACGATCGCAGAGAACCTACTGGCTCCGACGAGCGTCCGGTTCCGCGAAGACTGGCCACAGATTCAAATATCGGTCATCGCGACCGACAACGTCAGCGTATCGGACAGCGTGTTCCAGGAACGCGTGGACTTCGGGATCGTGTTGTCGCCGCTCAGCCAGGACGGACGAATGATCGAAGGCCGTCTGACTGATTTGTGCGAGGCCGAACTGGTTTGTGTCGTGCCTGAAGATTGTCCGCTGGCCAAACTGCCTGTTGTCACCCCGCGGGATCTGGAGCCCTATCCGTTGATATCGTTTGATAAAAACCTGCCACTGGGTGCCCTGATCGAGGAAAGCTATCGCATCGCAGGCGTCAAACGAAAAATCGCGCTGTCAGTGACGTTGACCGCTGTCGCCTATTCGCTGGCGCGCTCCGGTGCAGGCGTGGCGATTATCGATCCCTTTTATTTGCTGACTGGCCGGAATCAGGGGGTTGCCACCATTCGGTTTCAGCCACGTATGCCCGTCAAGGCGCAATTACTGCTGCCCAATAACACACCGCTCTCCCGGCCCGCGCAGCTGTTTGTCGCGGCTTTGAAGAAAACCGCCGTCTCGCTCAATGACTCGCTGCCACGCGAAGCCAATCTCTAAAGTCTGGAACGTTCCCCCACCGTCAACCAGCTCGCCGCGCAAATGCGCCCGGCTCGAAATCATCTACCGCCACGACACGCCTGACAGCCTCTTCGGCGGCCTCGATCTGACGGGCCTGCTCGTCCGTGATCGCCCCACCGCGATGCGCCTCGCGCCAGTCTCGCACGCCCTCGCGTTTGAGCTTATCGTGCAGCGGCTGTACCGCGTTGACCAAGCCGAATGCACGCTCCAATTGCGCCAATACATCGTCGCCCTCACCGCGCTGCAAATTCGCAGTCAGCCTGTCACGCGTGGGCGATGGCGCCAACAATAAATCGGCACACTCTCGCGTCAGCGCATCACTGGGGCCGCGATTCAAACGTACAGGCAGCACTATCGCTCGCAACAGCCAAGCCAGCGGACGCTTTGGCAAATTCGCCAGCACCTGGTCAAAGCGGGTTTCCAAACGCGCGCAACCGTCCTCCATGCACCACTGCACCAACGGCAGATCCGCGTGGCAGCGTCCTTCGTCCTCCCAGCGTTTGAGCACAGCCGACAGCAAATACAGCTCCGCCAGGATATCCCCCAAGCGGGCCGACAGCATTTCACGGCGCTTCAGCGCGCCGCCCAAGGTGCCCATCGCGACATCCGCGACCAGGGCAAATGCCGAGGCATAGCGGCCCAGCCTGCGGTATTGCCGCGCAATCGGCCCGCTCGATGGCGCGCGTGCCAACACACCGCCCGTCCAGGCGCGTCCCCACGCACGCAAGCCGTTCTTGGCACTGTGCCCGAGATGACGCCAGAACACGTCATGAAAGATCTGCAGCCCACGCTCATCATCCTCATCCCCCAATGCCAGGACCTCCTGCATCAAGTAAGGATGTGCTCGAATCGCGCCTTGGCCGAAAATGATCAGGCAGCGCGTCAAGATATTGGCGCCTTCTACCGTAATAGCGATAGGCAATGCTCGATACAACGAGCCCAAGTAATTCGATGGTCCATCGATGACGGCCTTGCCGCCATGCACATCCATCGCATCGTTCACCGCCTCGCGCATACGTTCAGTGGCGTGGTACTTCATGATCGCCGATACCACCGCTGGCTTATGCCCTTGATTCAACGCCGCGCACGTCAAGCGGCGCGCCGCCTCGACCAGGTAGGCATTGCCCGCCAGACGGCCCAACTTTTCCTGCACGCCTTCAAAGCGGCCGACCGCAATACCGAACTGCTGACGCACACGTGCATACATACCCGTCACGTGCGCGCTGTACACCGCCGCTGCCGCCGACAGCGAAGGCAGCGAAATCCCGCGCCCTGCCGCCAACGCACTCATCAGCATCTGCCAGCCATGGCCAGCCTTTTCCGTTCCGCCGATCAACGCATCCAGCGGCACAAAAACATCCTCACCCTGATTCGGACCATTTTGAAATACCTGCATGGAAGGCAAATGGCGGCGTCCTATCGTGATCCCGGGCGTATTCGTCGGCACCAACGCCACCGAAATCCCCACATCCACAGCACCACCCAGCAAGCCATCCGGGTCCTGCAGCTTGAATGCCAGGCCCAGGACCGTCGCAATCGGTCCCAGCGTGATGTATCGCTTGTGCCAATTCAGACGAATCCCTAATACCTCTTGGCCGTCTACCATTTGACGGCACACAACACCGGTATCGACCATCGACGCAGCATCCGAGCCCGCCTCGGGACTCGTCAGGCCAAAGCACGGCACCTCGGTCCCGTCCGCCAGGCGCGGCAGCCAATAATCGCGTTGCTCGGGCGTACCGAACTGCAGCAACAGCTCTCCTGGCCCCAGCGAATTGGGCACCATCACCGTCACGCCCGCGGTAATGGAATACGCGGAAATACGCCGCACGACTTCCGAATGCGCATAGGGGGAGAACCCCAATCCTCCGTAGGAGGCCGGAATGATCATGCCAAAGAAACGCTGCTCGCGCATGAACTGCCAGACAGCCTCAGGCAGATCCCCCTGGTGCCAGGTGATATCCCACTCATCCAGCATCGCGCACAACTGGGCCACCGGGCCACCCAGAAACTGTTGTTCGGCAGCGGTCAAGGTTGCCTGCGGCACGGCGAGCAACTTGTTCCAGTCAGGATCCCCGGTAAACAGATCCGCGTCCCACCAGACATCTCCCGCCTCGATGGCCTCTCGCTCCGTGTCGGACAGGCCGGGCATGGCCTTGCGAGCCCAGCGGTAGGCAGGTTCAGAAATACGGCGACGGCGCCAGGCGTTGAAATCCATATGCAACCTTGTATAGAAGTGCGCGTACGTAACCAAGTTAACAGAATTGCCGGTCTGCGGCATCCCCGAGACCTGCCAAGTCTGCGACAATGAGCCTCGCCGCGAACGGCTTTTTCCACGCTGCTCTTGCCTTTTGTCATGCTCAATAAACTCTGGTTGGGATTCTTTCTTGCTGCTGCGGCGGCCGCCTCGTACCGTTGGCTGGTCATCGGCGACGCCGAGGTCTTCCGCCAGATCGTGGTCAGTCTGTTCGATATGGCGCGCGTCTCGGTCGAAGTCATGGTGCTGTTATTCGGCACCCTGACGCTATGGCTGGGCTTCCTGCGCATTGCCGAGTCCGCCGGTCTGGTCGAAAAGCTCGCGACGCTGCTCGGTCCGCTGTTTGCCCGCTTGATGCCCGAGGTCCCGCGCGGTCACCCTGCCATTGGCCTGATCACGCTGAACTTCGCCGCCAACGGCCTGGGCCTGGACAATGCCGCCACCCCGATCGGCCTGCGCGCGATGCGCGAGCTGCAAACACTGAATCCAAAACCAGACACCGCCACCAACGCGCAAATCCTGTTCCTGGTGCTCAATGCCTCATCATTGACGCTGCTGCCGGTCACGCTATTCATGTTCCGCGCTCAACAGGGTGCGGCGGACCCGACGCTGGTCTTCCTGCCGATCCTGCTGGCCACCAGCGCCTCGACCATCGCCGGCTTGCTTGCCGTCGCCCTGTGCCAACGGCTGAAGCTCTACGACCCCGTCTCCCTAGCCTGGTTAGGTGGCGCAGCGTTATTGCTGGGTGGCTTTATGGCGCTGCTGGCCAGCATGTCGGCCGCCGCCATTGCCAGCTTGTCCTCGTTATTGGGAAACCTGATGCTGTTCGGCGTATTGCTGGCGTTCCTCATCGTCGGTGCCTGCAAACGCGTCCCGGTATACGAAACCTTTATCGCCGGAGCCAAGGAAGGCTTTGACGTCGCTAAAAGCCTCCTGCCCTATCTGGTCGCAATGCTCTGCGCAGTCGGCGTATTACGTGCCTCGGGTGCTCTCGACATCGTCCTGGACGGTATCCGCTGGCTGGCACATGCGGCAGGCTGGGACACCCGGTTCGTCGATGCGCTGCCCACTGCACTGGTCAAGCCCTTCTCCGGCAGCGCCGCGCGCGCCATGATGCTGGAGACCATGACACACTTCGGGGTGGACAGTTTTCCTGCCCTGCTCGCTGCCGTCATGCAGGGCAGTACCGAGACTACCTTCTACGTCCTGGCCGTCTATTTCGGCTCCGTCGGCATCCTGCGTGCCCGGCATGCCGTCGGGTGCGCACTGATTGCCGATTTGGCGGGGGTGCTCGCCTCGATTGCGGTGTGTTATTGGTTCTTTGGTTGACTGGTTTGGAATCAAGCGTCATCGATAGGCGGATGTCATGGCTGTGAAAGCGTTCCTGCCGGGGGCCTGAAAGCCGCACCGGCCCTATCGCAACGGCTCGGCGCAAGACCAGGCGCCGAGGTCCCCTTCGGGGACTNCCCGNCGCTCAACGGGCCGGCATAGCCATTGGGCACCCGACAGGAACTCACAGCAGCAGCAGGCCAAAGATGCCAACCCCAAACCTCCGGTACACCACGCCCCAACGTTATTTTTGGCCGCGCCCGTAGGCGGCCAAAAATAACAACCCTGCAAAATCTTCTTCCTTGCCAAAGCCTGCCCCACGAAGCCTAAGCAAGGCACCCGTCCCAGCGATGCGGCGAGCTTGAGACATCGCGAGTCGAGCANGGGCAATCACGGNGTGGGGGCGCCTCGTGGTCGAGCGAGGGAAACCGAAGGAGCGCAGC
>NZ_CBCSJH010000017.1:48738-97773 GCF_965139195.1 Bordetella tumbae
GGCCACGCGAAGCCCCCACACCGTGATTGCCCCTGCTCGACGCCAGAAGAACTNATCACCGAACGTACGAGCCCAGACTCAACGACAACCACGGGCACCAACGGTCACCCCCGCCGTTCCTTCCCAAACACCGACCGATAAGCCCAAAGATTAAACACCAATACCACAGGCACCCCCACCACCGCAGCCGACAGCACCAGCCGCATGGACTCAATCGACGCCGTCCCATCCCACAACGTCATATCATCCAGAATCAGATAGGGAAACAAGCTATACCCCAACCCCGCCAGCATCAGCCAATACAGCACGATGCACAACACAAATGGCAGCCATTGATACGGCGACTCCTCCCGGGGCACACGAGCCAGCAACATCTCGGCGCAGGAGAAACACAGCAGCATGATCGCCCAGACCCCTGCAACCGTCGCAAATCCCCCGGGATTGCTCCACTTGTAGAAAATCCCGGCGTTAGCCAGCCCCAGCATCACCGAGGCCGCCACCATCCCCACAGCCGTCCAGCGAATGGCATGACGTCCCCAGCGGGCTGCACGGCGTTGTAAATCCCCGTCCACGCGCATGACGAGCCAGGCAGCGCCCAGCAGCACATAGGCAGCCACCACACACAAGCCCATCACCACAGAAAACCACCCGTAGCCCGCCTCCGTCTGATACCCCGTGGCGATACGTCCCAAGACCAGCCCCTGCCCGAATGCCGTCGCCAACGACCCCAGCCAGAACCCGAACACCCATCGTGATTTCAACTCGGCGCGAGCGCGAATCCGGAACTCAAACGAGACACTGCGCAACATCATGCCCATGGCCATCAGCGCCAATGGCCCATACAGTTTGCCAAAAATAACGCCCCACGCCAGCGGAAAAGCCGCGGCGAACAAGCCTATACCCAGCAGCGGCCAAAACTCGTTGGCATCGCGCCAGGGGCTCAGCAGCGCCATCATGCGTCCGCGCTCATCGACCGGCGCTACAGGCAACAACATGCCCACGCCAATATCAAAGCCATCGAGCACCACGCCGCCGATAATCAGCAAAAACAACAGCCCCATGAACACCAACGGAATCCAGAACGTCGGATCGTTGGCGTTGACGCCCAGGGAAGCGGCCAGTGCGGCGATCATTGAGACGGTCCTCCGGGTTTGCGTACCGGCACCACGCCGTAACGAGCCGCATGAAACAACATGCCGTTAAACGCTGCAATCAACACGATATACAACACGCCAAAGCCTGCTACCCCCAGCGCCAACGAGGTCGTGCTGGCAGTCCCCAGGACTTCGGTTTGTGTAATGGTGGCATTGACGACATAGGGCTGCATGCCCACCAATGAAAACACTCCGCCCCCCAACACCATCAGCCCGCCGCTGTACAACATGCCCACCATGCAACGCAGCCACCACGCCGGTAAAGGGGCTGGATCCAGTTTGCGCCGCAGTGTCAGTGCTGCGGTCGCCCACGATACGAGCAACATCAACACACCCAATACCAAGATCGCACGCAGCGTCCAGAACGTCAGCCCCACAGGCGGACGCATGCCGGAAAATTTATCCAGCCCGAGATAACGCCCCTGCTCATCACGCCCCAGCCAGCTGCCGCCCGCTTGTTCGAGCGTCCAGTCATAGCGATTGACCTCCGACCGACTGTCAGGCAGACCCGATACCGTCCAACTCGGCACAGTACCGCTTTTCCAATAGCCCGCTGCCGCGGCCGCCTTGGCCGGCTGGTGTTCCGCCATGACTCGACCTGCCCCATTCAGGACCGGGACCTGCAGCGTCGAAGCCACCACCGCCACGACCAATGCCGTCTTGAACGTACAGCGCTCTCCATCCTGCAAGGGACGGCGCAAAGCTTGCAACGCGGTAATGCCCAGCATCAAAAAAGCCGCCGCCAGCAGCGACCACAACGCCATCAGCCCGAGATTCCAGCCGAGAGAGGGATTGAATATCACCTCCTGCCAGTCCAGCACCCGGTAACGGGCGTCAATCAGCGTCGCGCCGGCGGGAGTCTGTACCCATGATTGCAGCACCAACACCCAAAACAGTGCGGCGCCCTGGCCCACAGCGACCATGAATACCGCAAAGGTATGCACCCAGTTCGAGACCCGGCGCTGGCCAAACAGCATGACGCCCAGAAAACAGGATTTCAGGACAAACACCGACAGCACGCCAAAGCCGATCAGCGGCGCGGCCACGTTACCAATTTTGTCCATCAGGCCGGGCCACAGACTGCCCAGCTGGATCAATACCGGCAACCCGGCCGCCAGAGCCAACACGAACGACAAGGCAAAAATGCGCACCCAGAATCGATAGGCGGCCGTCCATCCGGCCTGCCCGGTGCCGTGCGCGCGCAATTTGAAAAACAGCAGCAACCAGGCCAGCGCGAACGCCAATGCCATAAATAGCGCCAGAAAACTGAGGCTGGTAGTGAACTGGATCCGAGCCAGCAAGAGGGGAACAATATCCATGATGGCCGGTAGTGTAGAGCCTGTTTCCTGAACGCGGGAGATGGGCCGCGACGGCATCGGAGTGCGAACGTGGCAAAATTGATGCTTTGCTGCTGCATTCACCTATCCATTCAGCATGACCACCGCCCCGACTCCGACTGCCGCCACCAACTATCTGCGCAACATCATCGAAGATGACCTGCAGGCCAACCGCTACCAAGGTAAGCGCTGGTCCGGCACGCCTGGCCCAGCCTCGATACAGTCCCAGGGCGAGCCGGACACCGCGCGCATCCGCACCCGTTTTCCGCCGGAGCCCAATGGCTACCTGCACATTGGCCACGCCAAGAGCATCTGTGTCAATTTCGGGCTCGCCCGCGAATACGGTGGGGTCTGCCACCTGCGCTTTGACGACACCAACCCCGAAAAAGAAGACCAGGAATACGTCGACTCCATCATCGAAGCCGTAAATTGGCTGGGTTTCGACTGGAAGGCCGACGGTAACAACAACCTGTATTTCGCCAGCGACTATTTCGAATTCATGTACGAATTCGCCCAGGCGCTGGTGCAGGCCGGCCATGCCTACGTCGACGAGCAGACGCCCGAGCAGATCCGCCAGAACCGCGGCACCCTGACCGAGCCGGGGAAGGCCTCGCCGTGGCGGGATCGTCCGGCCGAGGAGTCGCTGACCCTGCTGGCCGACATGCGTGACGGCAAGTACCCCGACGGCAGTCTGGTGCTGCGGGCCAAGATCGACATGGCCTCGCCCAACATCAACCTGCGTGATCCGGTGATGTATCGCGTGCGGCATGCCACGCACCACCGCACCGGCAACAAGTGGTGTATTTACCCCATGTACAGCTGGGCTCATCCGGTCGAAGACGCCCTCGAAGGCATCACCCACAGTATCTGCACGCTGGAATTCGAAGACCAGCGTCCGTTCTACGACTGGATCCTGGCGCGCCTGGCCGAGCTCGGCAAATTGGCGCGCCCCCTGCCGCGCCAATACGAATTCGCCCGCCTGAACCTCAGCTACATCGTCACCAGCAAGCGCAAACTGTTGCAACTGGTGCGCGAGGGCTACGTCGACGGCTGGGACGACCCGCGCATGCCCACGATATTCGGCTTGCGCCGCCGCGGCTACACGCCGGCCTCCATCCGCCTGTTCTGCGATCGCACCGCCGTGTCCAAATCCGACTCGCGCATCGACTACAGCCTGCTGGAACAAGCCGTGCGCGACGACCTGGACCCCATCGCATCGCGCTCCGTGGCCGTGCTGGATCCGATCAAACTGGTCATCACCAACTACCCGGCTGGCCAAGAGGAACTCTGCTCGGCGCCTCGCAATCCCCACGACCCCGACGCCGGCAAACGCGAGTTTCCGTTCTCGCGCGAACTCTGGATCGAACGCGACGACTTCCGCGAGGAGGCTCCCAAAAAGTACTTCCGCCTGTATCCCGGCAACACCGTCCGCCTGAAATACGGCTACGTCGTGCGCTGCACCGGTTTCACCAAAGACGAATCTGGCCAGATCACCGAGGTCCAGGCCGAGTACCTGCCTGACACCAAGAGCGGCACGCCGGGCGCCGACAGCGTCAAAGTCAAGGGCAACATCACCTGGGTCAGCGCGGCGCATGCCATCCCGGCCAAGGTGCATCTGTATGACCGCCTGTTTGCCGATCCGCATCCCGATGGCGGTGACAAAGACTTCCTGGCTTGCCTGAACCCCAAATCGCGCGAAACCGTGACGGCCTGGCTGGAACCCGGCACCGTCGCCACGCCGGGTGCTACCTGGCAATTCGAACGGCTGGGTTATTTCACCGCGGACAGCAAGGACTCCACCCCCGAGGCCCCCGTACTCAATCGCATCGTGACGTTGCGCGACTCCTGGGCCACGGCCTGATTTTGACCATGACGACAGACTCCCTCGCCCTCGACTTCAAAAGCGCCACGCTGTATGCCATCCGCGTGGTGCTGCACAGCGCCGATTTGACGCGCTTGTCCGCCGCCCTGGATCAGCGCATGGCCGACGCCGGCAGTTTTTTTGAAAACGAACCGGTCGTCATCGACGCCAGCCGCGTGACAGACCCCATCGATTGGCCGGCCCTGCTCGCCGCGCTGCGCGGCCACAACCTGCCTCCCATCGGCGTGGTCGCCGAAGGCGATAATCTCAAGGCAGCCCAAGCCGCGGGCCTGGCGCCCGTCGAGCTGTCGACGCCCGTCGCGCGCCCCGCCGCCACGGTAGAGATGGCGCCGCCCAACCATGTCTCGACACCGGTGCCTGGCGTGCCCGCAGCCGCGTTAGCGACGGGATCTGCCGCGACGAACGAGGCCGAAGCCTCCGACAACGCGACCACGTCGACGGCTTCCGCTCAAGACGCCTCGGCGAACAAAGCCTCTGCGCCGGCCAAAACCGACAAGGGCTCGGCCAAGACTGGCAAAGCAGCGGCCTCCACGAGCAAGGATGCCCCCGGCAAAGTAGCGGTTTCGGCAACACCCGAGACGGCATCAGTTGAGCCAGCTCCGGCCGTTCCCACCACCGCGTTGGTCATCACCAAACCACTACGCTCAGGTCAACGCGTTTACGCACGGCATACCGATCTGGTCGTCATCGGCATGGTCAGCCAAGGTGCCGAAGTCATTGCCGATGGCAATGTGCACGTGTACGGCCCTTTGCGCGGCAAAGCGATGGCGGGCGCACGCGGCGATACCTCGGCGCGTATTTTCACCACGCAGCTTGACGCAGAATTGCTGGCAGTCGCAGGCGTGTATCGTGTCGTCGAGGCCAAACTCGACAGTGCCTTGCACAACCAACCTGCGCTCGTGCATCTCGACGGCGAAACACTGCGCGTCGACGCCCTGAAGAAATGAACCAAACATGGATCTCGTTATCGGATACACCATCCGATAACGAGGTCTACATCTTGTAAGAAGCCTTACATAGGCTTTTTGCTTTACGATAACGCGATTTATTCGAACATAAGGGTTAAACAGTCATGACACGAATTGTTGTGGTGACTTCCGGAAAGGGTGGAGTCGGCAAGACCACCACGAGCGCCAGCTTTTCCTCCGGTCTGGCCATGCGCGGCCACAAAACCGCCGTGATCGACTTTGACGTCGGCCTGCGCAACCTGGATCTCATCATGGGCTGCGAACGCCGCGTCGTGTATGACTTCGTCAACGTCATCCAGGGCGAAGCCACGCTCAAGCAGGCCTTGATCAAAGACAAACAGTTGGAAAACCTGTTTGTCCTGCCCGCCTCGCAAACACGCGACAAGGATGCGCTGACCCAAGAAGGCGTCGGCAAAGTCATCGAAGAACTCAAGGAAATGGGTTTCGACTACATTGTGTGCGACTCGCCGGCCGGGATTGAAGCAGGCGCATTGATGGCGGCCTATTTCGCCGATGATGCGCTGGTCGTCACCAATCCCGAAGTCTCTTCGGTGCGCGATTCCGATCGTATTCTGGGGATTTTGGCCTCCAAATCACGTCGTGCCATCGAGGCCGACGAAGATCCCGTCAAGGAATACCTCCTATTGACACGCTACAACCCCAAGCGTGTCAATGACGGCGAAATGCTGTCCTTGAGCGATATCGAAGACATCCTGCGCATCAAGCTCATCGGTGTCATTCCCGAGTCCGAAGCCGTACTGCAGGCATCCAACCAGGGCCTGCCCGCCATCCACTTGCGCGACAGCGACGTTTCCGAAGCCTACAAGGACGTCGTCGCACGTTATCTCGGCGAAGAAAAACCACTGCGCTTCACGGACTACAACAAACCCAGCTTGCTCAAGCGCCTATTCGGAGGGAAGTAAGCAATGTCTTTCCTGTCGTTTCTGCTTGGGCAGAAAAAAACTTCGGCGGTAGTCGCCAAGGAACGCCTGCAGATCATCCTGGCACACGAACGCACGGGCCGTGGCGCATCGCCCGACTACTTGCCGCAACTGCAGCAAGAGTTGGTCGCCGTCATCTCCAAGTACGTGAACATCAACCCTGATGACATCAGGGTGCACCTGGAACGCCAGGACACCCTGGAAGTGCTGGAAGTCAAAATCGAAATGCCGCAAAAAGAAGCCTGATCGCGGCATCTTGGCTGTCATATGACAAAGGGCCCCGACGTATAGTCGGGGCCCTTTGTCATATCAAACCCTGGAATACCAGCTAAGCGCAAATCAAACGCTATCCCTGTGATCATTCCTTGTGCAGTACGAAGCCATGCACATGGCTTCGCGCTGCAGTCTGGCGTTATTTGCCGACCTGATCACCGATGATACCGCCCAACGCAGCGCCACCGATCGTGCCCAAGATACCACCGTTGGTAATCACGGCACCGGCCACACCGCCCACGGCTGCGCCGCCCACCGTGCTCTTTTGACGACGGCTCATGCTGTCCCATGACGAACAGCCCGCCACAGAAACTGCCAGCAAAATAGCCATACCCACTTTCGAGATAGTTCCGATTTTCATCATGATTTGAGACTCCTGTTCTTGCCGGCGAGCCGCCCCACGGCGAAAACACCCCCGCACTCTTATGAACCGTCAGGATCTCAAAAAGTGCCCCGCCAGGCTGTGAGGGATACCGATAAATTGTATCCATGGGTAGGTAATAACCCTGATCGCCCCACGCGACCGTAGCCTGTTGTCGGGATTATTTCACGAGCTGTAACACGTCACGAAAGCGAGGATGGTCGCAAGTCTCCATCCATTCGAACAAGGCCATCTCGGCAGTAATGACCGTCGCGCCCGACGCCCGGATACGCCGCAGGCCAGCATAGTGGTCCGCAGGACGGCGAGAGCCGGCCGCATCGGTGACAAAAACCGCGTGATAATTCAGTTCAAGCAGCCCCACAATCGTTTGCAGCACGCAAACGTGAGCCTCCCAGCCAGCCACCAGAATCGTGCGCCGGGCCGGGGGCAGCCAGGCTTCGAAGCCTGGTTCTCGCACGGCAGAAAAATGCCGTTTTTGAAACACTGACTGCACCGACTCGCATAACGGCGCGATGGTCTTGCCCAACGCCGCACTGCTGTGCTGAGTCGCGACGACAGGCACGTCCAGCAAGCGAGCCCCCTGGGCCAGCTTGTGAGCCACCGCTGCAGACTCCATTGCCTGGGAAATCGCGGGCTGCAGGCGTTCCTGCATATCCACGATCAACAATGTCGAATCAGCGGCGTTGAGCAACATGGCTAGCAGGACCTATGTCAAAGATTATTTCAAAGCCTTGTAGCGCAAACGGCGCGGCTTGGCGCCCTCTTCGCCCAGACGGCGTTTTTTGTCGGCCTCATATTCCTGGTAGTTGCCATCAAAGAACACCACCTGCGAATCGCCCTCGAATGCCAGGATATGCGTCGCGATACGATCCAGGAACCAGCGATCGTGGCTGATGACCATCACGCTGCCCGGGAACTCGAGCAAGGCGTCCTCGAGCGCACGCAAGGTTTCCACATCGAGATCGTTCGACGGTTCGTCCAGCAGCAGCACGTTGCCGCCCGCGACCAGCGTCTTGGCCAGATGCAAACGGCCGCGCTCGCCGCCCGACAATTGCCCGACAACCTTGTTCTGGTCGGCGCCCTTGAAGTTGAAGCGGCCCAGATAAGCCCGCGACGACATTTCAAATTTGCCCACAGTCAACAGATCTGCCCCGTCTGCCACAGCGTCGAAGACCGACTTGCCGTCTTGCAACGAGTCACGCGACTGATCGACAAAGGCCAATTGCACGGTTTGACCCAGCACCACGCTGCCCGAGTCCGGCTGCTCGCGGCCGGCAATCATGCGGAACAACGTAGATTTACCCGCGCCGTTGGCACCGATGATGCCCACGATCGCGCCGGGAGGCACCTTGAAGCTGAGGTTGTCGATCAGCAGACGGTCGCCATAGGCTTTGCTGACGTTATTGAATTCGATGACCTCGTTACCCAAACGCTCGCCCACGGGAATAAAGATTTCCTGGGTTTCATTGCGCTTTTGGTACTCGTACGAAGACAGCTCCTCGAACCGCGCCAGACGGGCTTTGGCCTTGGCCTGACGGCCCTTCGGGTTCTGGCGCACCCATTCGAGTTCTTTCTTGATGGTCTTTTGGCGAGCCGATTCCGAGGCTTCTTCTTGTTTCAGGCGAGCGTCTTTTTGCTCGAGCCAGGAACTGTAGTTGCCTTTCCACGGGATACCATGACCCCGGTCGAGTTCCAGAATCCACTCGGCCGCATTGTCCAGGAAGTAGCGATCGTGGGTCACACCCACCACCGTGCCCGGGAATTTATGCAGGAATTGCTCCAGCCACTCGACGCTTTCCGCATCCAGGTGGTTGGTCGGCTCGTCCAGCAGCAGCATGTCAGGCTTGGACAGCAGCAGGCGGCACAAGGCCACGCGACGTTTTTCACCGCCCGACAAATTACCTACAGTCGCATCCCAGGGCGGCAAACGCAACGCATCGGCCGCGATTTCCATCTGGTGCTCGATATCGTCCGCGCCGCTCGATGCGGCCGCGGCAATCACCGCCTCGAGCTCGGCCTGCTCGGCCGCCAAGGCATCGAAATCGGCATCGGGCTCGGCGTAGGCCGCATAGACCTCATCCAGCCGTTTTTTGGCGTTCACCACCGCGCCCAGGCCTTCTTCGACGGCCTCGCGCACCGTGTGCTCGGGATTCAACTGAGGTTCCTGCGGAAGATAGCCGATATTCAACCCCGGCATGGGTACGGCGTCGCCTTCGATTTCCTTGTCCACGCCGGCCATGATCTTGAGCAAAGTGGATTTGCCCGAACCGTTCAGGCCCAGCACGCCGATCTTGGCGCCGGGGAAAAACGAAAGAGAAATATCACGCAAAATCTGTCGCTTTGGCGGCACGATCTTGCCAACGCGATTCATGGTGTAGACGTATTGGGCCATGGACTCTTATGCAAAAAAAGACGAATCAGAGGGAAGCCATGATTGTAGGCCGGAATAGCCTCAGTCAGCCTTGCGCGGCCGCCATTGCGCCAGACTGACTCCCGCCAGCGCCATCAGACCACCCACAATGTGATAGCTATGCGGCACCTCGTTCAACATGAAGGCCGCAATCGCTACCGTGCCGACCGGCATCAGGTTCAAAAAAATACTGGCCCGATTCGGTCCTAAATAACGCACACCCTGCATCCACAGATACGGTGCAAACAACGAAGGAAAAATCCCCGCATACAGGACCAACGGAATATTGCTGGCATTCAACGGCGAAGCCGGTGCCAACAAAAACGAAGGCACCTGAAACAAAATGCCGAACAACACCTGCACGTAAAGCGACTGCCACACCCCGATCGGCAAGGGCCAACGGCGCAGCAACACGCCATACATCGCATAAGCCAGCGCCGCCACGCCCATCAACCCGTCACCGATGCTGCCGCCGACCTCAAGCAAGCGCAGGGGATTCCCCTCGCCGAGCAATACGCCCAACCCGAGCAGCGACAAGGCGCCGCCCGCCACCGCCGTCCAGGCCGGCAACTCTCGCAGCACGATACAAACCAGCACAATCGTCAATAGCGGCACCATGGCAGTGATGATGCCCATATTGGTCGCCGTGGTCGTCGCCGCCGCCACATAAATCAACCCTTGATACACCGCCATCCCTAGCGCGCCCAATACGGCCAGCTTGCCCAGATGCGGCACGATCGCACGCCAGCCACGCAATACGCCGGGCAACACAAAAGGCGTCAGGATCACGCCGGCCAGCACCCAGCGATAAAACCCGATCACGGCCGGCTCAATCACATCGGCCGCCATCTTGGTCACCACCATATTCAATGACCAGATCAACGCCGCCAATAGTGGAAACAACATATGGCGCGCCGATGGCGCCGTTACAGCATTCGACATGACAACAGACTTTGCGCAAGCAAAGCCGCGATATTAGCGCTGTATCGTGAACATCGCCGCCGTGCTTGAGAAACGAGCGACAATATGGGTTTCGTATATACGGCTGCAACCGGCATTGCCTGGATCGCACGCAGTGCCCCTATCAGGACCCATCATGACCGCCTCCTCCACGCCCCCGGCCTCATTGACGCATTTCAGCTCCCAGGAGCTCGACATGCTCGCCAAAACCGCTGACGCCCTCAGCGCCTACCTAGGCAAACCCGTTCTGGCCGAAGTCGTGCTGGGTGACGAAGGCACCGAATGGGTCAGCTTTGGCATACCCGTCGAGCAAAGCGCCAAAGACGATGAGCAACCCCATGTCCAACTGGGAGGGCCGCAGGCCCGCCTCCTGGGTAATCGTGGCGGCCTCAGCCCCACCGACAATGATACCTACGATTGCCTCTACCTCTGGGCCATCCAGATCACTCTGGCCGAAGGCGAACGCTTCGTCAAACTGGACCAATCCGGCGAAGAAACCGCCTGGTCCGACGACCTGCTGGACGTCCTGCCCTTTGCGCTGTCCGATGAGCCCTTGCCTGATGTAGACGAGGAAGAAGAGGAAAATGATGACGAGGATGATGACGGCGACTACGACGCCGCTCTCCCTCCTGGACATCGCATTCACTGAAACCGGGGAGCGGGCCAGGTAAAAATCATCCTGGTGGGACCTAAGCCACTCCGCGCCGCTGATCCCGCCGGTACAACATATAGCCCACCGGCCACATCAACCCCACCAGCATCTTGGCTGTCGGCCGAGTCAGCGGATAGGCCTGCACTGCCGTGGGTACGCCCGAGTGCTCCAGATCCAATCGGAACCGCGTAAACCGCGCAGCAGCCATCAAGAAATCCTTGGGCCGAAACCGGAACCACTCCATGTGGTGTTCGAGCACATCCCACGCCAGCAAATACAGGCCCTGCGCATTATTGCGAATCGATACCGCCCCCCTGCTCAACCCGTCCGGGCTCGGGTGATAAACCCGAACCACGCGGTTAATACAATGGTTCAAGTATCCCGCCCGCGCCATCGCCCACCAGATCAGGCTCTCGGGCACAAAGCCCGCCACATCCTCGGGAAAAGGAAAACGGCGCAGCACAGCCGTACGCAGACTGCCGAATTTTTCGCCCTTGATTCGATAACGGAAATACAGATCGACGGCGGACGCATCGAAAATGTCCTGCGGGAAACGATCTCCCACAATGTCACCGTCGGGCCGGGCGCATAGGCCCATCACGCCCACATATCGCTCGCGTTGATCCGGCGCAATCTGTTCCCAGGCGTCCTTCAATATCTGCAGTCCCTCCGGCGGCATCTCATCATCGCTGTCCAGCGTAATGATGAACTCGCCATACGCCTCACGTACGCCTCGATTGAATGCCGTTTTTTTATGCTGGTTTTTCTGCCAGATATATCTGATGGGAAACTCGGCCTCGGCCTGCCATGCCCGGACCGCTTCGTGAGTCCGATCCGTCGATCCGTCGTCTACGACCAACCATTCGAAATCACGACAAACCTGCCGTTTCAGGGATTCGTACACACGATACAGAGTGCCTGCCCGGTTATAAGTGGGCGTCAGTATCGTGAACGTGTATTGAGGCTCACTCATGCAATCAAACAGGTCTGCGCAAGCGCGCCAACGGCAGCCACGCTGCTTACAAGTAAAAACTGGGTAAGTGTAGGAGGATATTTAGACCCGGGAGGTATTCCGAAACAGCCATTTTGAAAACAAATTTTGCAAATTCTGCCGTAGTGAAACAGGCATGTCGTCATTGTCTGACGCCACCCGCGAACAAAATGCCATCCAGCAGGTAAACTCTGGCGGCTGCCACGGACGACCTATGGACACTCATCCTATCCAGTTAAACGATATCGCGCTGTTTGTCGAAGTTGCTCGCCGCAAGAGCTTCAGTCTGGCCGCACGAGCGCTCGCCATGCCGACCTCGACGCTGTCACGCCGCATCGGCCAACTGGAACAAGCGATTGGATTACGGCTCATCAACCGCAACACCCGGCGCCTGGAGCTGACCAATGCCGGCGCCGCTTACCTGCGACGATGCCAAGGTCTCGTTGACGAAGCCCGCCTGGCGCATGAACAACTGCAGACCCTGTCAGCCAGTCCGCAGGGACGGCTCACCATTGCGATCCCCTACAGCATCGCGATCTGGCTGTTGCCTGATGCGTTAAAGGCCTTCACCGAACGCTACCCCGATTTGGAATGCGAGTTCGACATGAGCATGAAAGCCGCCGAAAACTCGCAAGGCGGCCCGTTCGATCTGGTCCTGCGTTTCGGCCGCAGCGCCCCCGCGTCAGAGCCTGGCGCCGCCGAAGAATCGATCGCGCAGGAAATTGCCTCGCTGGACACTCATCTGTACGCGTCGGCCGACTATTTGCGCGAACACGGCGAACCGCAGCAGCCTTCCGACCTGTCAGAGCACGAGTGCTTTCGTACCACGATCGACCCGGAACATTCATTCTGGGTGCTGCATAACGGCCAACACAGCGAACGTGTAGCCGTCAAAGGCGCTATCGCGGGCAACAGTATCAGTGTGATTGGCTCATTGGCTGGCTTGGGCATGGGCATCACCCGATTGCCCAATTGCCGAGCCCTGGCTCCCATCATCGACAGCAACGCCTTGCGGCGCATCCTGCCGCAATGGCGCCTGGAGCCCCTCTCGGTCTATGCCGAACTGCCGACCCCTGTGATGCCCGCCAAAACGCGGGCCTTCATGGATTTTCTGCGTCCTTGGCTGGACCCGGTTGTTTAAACATACCCCGAGGGGGCCGTTTTTTGCCTTGGGGCGGCCCGGCGGTAAAAAAAGCCCCCACGCTGCGCCTTCGGCTTGCTGCCCCCCGAGGGGGCCGTTTTTTGCCTTGGGGCGGCCCGGCGGCAAAAAAAAAACCACCGACATAATCGGTGGTTTTTTACATCAAGGCGCAAGAATTACACGCGTTTGATTTTTTCCAGCATCTTGAAAACACCTTTGGGGGCGTTGACGAACAAGCGCTTGAAAGACTTGCCCAGGCAACGGCGTTCCAGGGTGTTACGACGCACACGTTTGCGCTCAGCCATGATGATCTCCGGTAAGGTTCGATAGTGCCCAAACCCGCCCGACGTTCCCAGTATCAAAGCATAGACAAACTACGCTGCAATACTGACGGGCCACAGGCTGGTGGCAGAAATTGGATAACTCAGCATTGTAGCCTTAAACGCTGCCAGCAGCCAAATCGAGCCCGGCCCCAGCCCTGGCCAAGGATATTCACGCGACAATTACACGGATTAGCGGTAATCTAAGATACTGTTTAAATATACAGATATCTCAGCGATATCCTATCGTCCGCGGATTCTGGTCTGATTCCGCTTCGTCCACGCATCGTTCCCTCGTCATGAGCTCTCAAATTCGCATCGTCGGCGCCCGCCAAAACAACCTGAAAAACCTGGATCTGACGCTCGCCACCGGCGAGCTCGTCGTCATTACCGGCGTGTCGGGCTCAGGCAAAAGCTCCCTGGCGTTCGATACGCTCTATGCCGAGGGCCAGCGCCGCTACGTCGAAACCTTTTCGCCCTATGCACGCCAGTTTCTGGACCGCATGGACAAACCCCAGGTCGATCGCATCGAGGGCATTTTGCCCGCCATCGCCATCGACCAGACCAACCCGGTGCGCAGCTCGCGCAGCACCGTGGGCACGATGACCGAGCTGAACGATCATCTCAAGCTGCTCTTCGCGCGCGGCGCCAAGCTCTACTGCCGCGGCTGCGGCAAGCTCGTGCGGCGCGATACGCCCGACTCGATTGCCGCCTCGCTGGCGCGGCGCGCACCGGCGGCGGGCGACCCGCGCCTAGTCATTACGTTCCCGATTGCCGTACCCGCCAACTTCACAGAAGACGAGGTTCGCGGCTTTCTCGAGCAGCAGGGCTACACCCGCGTGCACCACGAAGAAACCCGTGCACCGTCGGCAACCAGGGTCGCCAGCAAACGCGCAAAGACCGCCAGCAAGGCCAAAACCGCAACGACCAACGACGAACGCCGCATTCTGCACGTAGTGCAAGACCGATTCCGTCATTCCAGCGCAGAACGCGAACGCCTGATGGAGGCGCTGGATACCGCGCTGCGCATGGGCGGCGGCCACATGGCCGTTCATGCGCTCGACGACGAAGGCGCCGACGCACAGGTCTGGAAATACAGCGATCGCCTGCACTGTGCAGACTGCGATATCGAATACACCGATCCGCTACCCAGCAGTTTTTCCTTTAACTCGCCGCTCGGCGCCTGCGAAACCTGCCGCGGGTTTGGGCGCGTCATCGGCATCGATTACGGCCTGGTCATCCCTGACGAAAACAAAACCTTGAACGAAGGCGCCATCAAGCCCTGGCAAACGCCCTCGTACAAGGAATGCCAGGACGATTTGGCCAAATACGCACCGCGCGCGGGTATCCCGCTCTCTGTGCCATGGAAATCCATGACCGAGGAACAGCGCCATTGGGTGCTGCATGGCGATCCCGACTGGAAAGGCGGCAACAACGCCTGGAAAACCCAGTGGTACGGTGTACATCGATTCTTTGCCTGGCTGGAAAGCCGCGCCTACAAAATGCATGTGCGCGTACTGCTGTCCAAATACCGCAGCTATACCCCCTGCCCGACGTGTCATGGCGCGCGTCTCAAGTCCGATGCCTTGCTGTGGCGCTTGGGGACCAAGGCCGAGGCCGATGCAGTTCTGCCGCCGGGCGACGGGCGCTATACGCGTTTCATGCCCGCAGGCGCGGCCTGGAGCCGTGAACAGCTCGAGTCCCTGGACGGCCTGTCGATTCACGATGTCATGCAGTTGCCCATCGAACGCGTGCGCAGCTTCTTTGACACGCTCTCGTTTACCGGCGTGCTGGATGCCGCCGCCGATCTGCTGCTGACCGAAGTCCGCGCGCGATTGAAATTTCTCTGCGACGTGGGCTTGGGCTATCTGACGCTGGACCGTCAAAGCCGCACCTTGTCTGGCGGCGAAGTACAACGCATCAACCTGACCACGGCGTTGGGCACCTCGCTGGTCAACACCCTGTTCGTCCTGGACGAGCCGTCTATCGGGCTGCACCCGCGCGACATGCACCGCGTCGTCGAAGTCATGCATCGGTTGCGCCAGGCCGGCAATACCCTGGTCGTCGTCGAACATGACCCTCAAGTCATGGTGGCTGCGGATCGCATCATCGACATCGGGCCGGGTCCGGGCGAACGCGGCGGACGTATTGTGTTCGACGGCACGCCCGCCCAGTTGCGCAGTTCTCACACGCTCACTGGCGACTACCTGGGCGGACGCCAACGTGTCGAGGCGCCGCGCCCCATGCCCGTCGCTGCCAACACGCCGCGCCTGTTATTAGAGGGCGCGACCGCACACAATCTGCGCAACGTCTCTATCGAACTGCCGCTCGGCCGTCTCGTGTGTGTTACCGGGGTGTCGGGCTCGGGCAAATCGACCTTGGTCCAGGATGTGCTGTATCCGGCCCTGCTCAAATACCAAGGCAAGCCCTCCGAGGCCCCCGGCCCGTTTGAACGCCTGCTGGGCGCCGAGCAGATTGCCGACGTGGTCATGGTCGATCAGACGCCTATCGGCAAGACCGCACGATCGAATCCGGCAAGCTATGTCGGGGCCTTTGATGCGATCCGCAAGCTCTTTGCCCAAGCGCCGCTCGCCAAGGAACGCGCCTACACCGCAGGCACGTTCAGTTTCAATAGCGGCGACGGGCGTTGCCCCACCTGCGGCGGCACCGGTTTCGAGCATGTCGAGATGCAGTTCCTGTCCGATGTCTATCTGCGTTGCCCCGATTGCGACGGACGGCGATTCCGTCCCGAAGTCCTCGAGGTGCGCATCGAACACCTGGGCAAGAACGCCTCGATAGACGAGGTCCTGGAGATGACCGTCAGCGAGGCCCTGGAATTTTTCAAAGGCTTGCGCGATGTGCAGACCGGGCTGGCGCCCTTGGCCGATGTGGGTCTCGAATACGTACGATTAGGACAACCCGTCCCCACGTTATCCGGCGGCGAAGCCCAGCGCCTGAAGCTCGCCGGCCATTTGGCCGAAGCCGCGCGCAGTGGCATCTCGACCGCCAAGGTTGCTAAAAAAGGCAGCCTGTTCTTGTTCGACGAGCCGACGACCGGACTGCACTTTGACGATGTGTCGCGCCTGATGCGCGCATTCCGCAAGCTGCTCGCGGCAGGCCATACCTTGTTGGTCATCGAACACAATCTCGACGTCATCCGCGCCGCAGATTGGCTGATCGACCTGGGCCCCGAAGGTGGCGACGCCGGCGGCCTCGTCGTAGGTGTCGGTACCCCGCAAGACTTGATGGACAACCCGCACTCGCATACCGGGACGGCGTTACGCGACTACGAAGTCAGCGTATTGCCGAGCCAGGCCATCGAGGCAGTCACGGCTGGAGATACTGACATTGACGCCGCGTCAGCCTCTTCCGCCCTCACATTGGCCGAGCCCGCCGCCACCTATGCGGAAAGCGCCGGTACGCCGCTGCAATCTCTCATGCGCCGCCGGCGCCAGGCGCAAGCCATCGAGATACGCAATGCGCGCGAACACAACCTGAAAAACGTCAACGTCGAGATTCCCCACGACAAGTTCACCGTCATCACCGGCGTCTCGGGCTCGGGCAAATCCACGCTGGCCTTTGACATCCTGTTCAACGAGGGCCAACGCCGTTATCTGGAATCGTTGAATGCCTACGCGCGCGCCATCGTGCAGCCTGCGGGCAAGCCGGATGTGGACGCGATTTTCGGTATTCCGCCCACGGTCGCGATCGAACAGCGCACCAGCCGCGGCGGGCGTAAATCCACCGTCGCCACAATGACGGAGATTCACCATTTTCTGCGCCTGCTGTACGTCAAGCTGGGCACGCAATATTGCCCCGACTGCCAGGTCGCCGTCGAGCCGCAAAACACCGACCAGATCGTGGCGCGCCTGTTGCGCGAGCACAAGGGCCAGCATATCGGCCTGCTCGCGCCGCTGGTCACTGCACGCAAGGGCTACTACACCGATTTGGCCAAGTGGGCGGGCTCCAAGGGCTACACGCATTTGCGGGTCGACGGCACGTTCATTCCCGTCAGTCCGTGGCCGCGCCTGGATCGCTACAAGGAACACACCATCGAGTTGCCGATCGCCGATCTGATCGTCGATCCCGACAACGAGGCGGCGCTGCGCAATGCCGTCAAACAGGCCCTGGAACACGGCCAAGGCGTCCTCAGCATGGTCTGGCCGGTCAACAAACTGCACGAGGCGCTCGACAGCGAGCTGCAGCAGCAGCATTTCTCGGTCAAACGCGCCTGCCCCTCGTGCGGCACCAGCTTTCCAGAGCCGGACCCACGCCTGTTTTCGTACAACTCCAAACATGGCTGGTGCACGGGATGCTTTGGCACGGGCGTACAACTGCAGGATTTCGACGCCGAGCAAACCGGCGAGGAATCCGCCTGGAACGCGGGCTACGATGGCGAGGCTCACACTTGCACGGTCTGCGATGGCCAGCGCCTGAATCGCGTAGCGCGAGCCGTGCGCTGGCGTGACCGCTCCATCGCCGAGCTCGCCGCCATGCCGGTTTCCGAGGCACACACCTTTTTCACCGGCCTGGTTGCGCGCGGCCGCGAGGGCGAAATTGCGCGCGATATCCTGACGGAAATTCGCGGCCGCCTGAATTTCATGAAAGAGGTCGGCCTGGATTATCTGGCGCTGGATCGTGCCGCACCCACCTTGTCGGGCGGCGAAGCCCAACGCATCCGGCTCGCGGCACAGTTGGGCTCGAACCTGCAAGGCGTGTGCTACGTGCTGGACGAGCCCACCATCGGCCTGCATCCACGTGATAACCGCATATTGCTGGACGCCCTGGCCCGTCTCGAAGGCAACGGCAATACGCTGGTCGTGGTGGAGCACGATGACGACACCATCCGCCGTGCCTCGCACATCATCGACATTGGCCCCGGCGCAGGCGTGCGCGGCGGCCGCGTTGTGGCGCAAGGCAGCGCGCAGGACCTGATCGACGCACCTGAGTCGGTCACCGGCCGTTATCTGGCCAAGCCCTTGAAGCATCCGCTCAATGGCCGCCGCGCGGTCGACGATGACACGCAGATGATTCAGATCCATGGCGCACACCTGCATAATCTGCGCCATGTCGATGCCCGAATTCCCATTGGCCGTCTCAGCGTCGTCACGGGCGTGTCCGGATCCGGCAAGTCCACGCTCGCACGCGAGGTCCTGCTCGACAACCTGCTGCAAGCCGTCTCGCAATCCAAAGCCCCGCGCTGGAACGGCTGCGAACGCATCAGCGGCTGGGAGACGATCGATCGCGTCCTGGAAGTCGACCAGACACCCATCGGCAAAACCCCGCGGTCCTGCCCGGCCACCTATATCGGGTTCTGGGATGACGTGCGCCGCCAATTCGCCGATACGCGCGAGGCCCGCATGCGCGGATGGAGCGCCGCACGGTTCTCGTTCAACACCGGCGATGGCCGCTGCCCCATTTGCGAAGGCCAGGGCATGCGCACCATCGAAATGAACTTCCTGCCCGACGTCAAAGTGCCCTGCGATGCCTGCAACGGCGCACGCTTCAACAGCGACACGTTGTCAGTACAAATGCGCGGCAAAAACGCGGGCGAGTTGCTCAACATGGAGGTCGACGATGCGCTGGGCTACTTCACCGCGCATCCCAAAATTCATCGTCCCTTGCAACTGATGCAGGACGTGGGGCTGGGATACCTGACACTGGGGCAACCCTCGCCCACCCTATCCGGAGGCGAGGCGCAGCGCATCAAGCTGGTCACAGAGCTGTCGAAAGCCCGCTTGACCGAGGGCGTCATCACGACAGGCCGTGCTTCGCGCATTCCGCACACGCTGTATGTATTGGACGAGCCGACGGTCGGCCTGTCGATGGCCGATGTGGAAAAACTGATTCACGTGCTGCATCGCCTGGTCGAGGCAGGCAATACTGTTGTCGTGATCGAGCACAATCTGGACGTGATCGCCGAGGCCGATTGGCTGCTCGACCTCGGCCCCGAGGGCGGCACCGGAGGCGGCCAACTGGTCGCCGAGGGTTCGCCCGAACACGTGATGACCTTGCGCGAACGCTCGCATACCGGCCGTGTCTTGACGGAATTTCTCGCACAACAGCAGTAAGCATCATGCAATGTCGTTTTGAAGATCGTCTGGCCGGGCGTGCACTGAATCTGCAGCGCCTGCGCCAACGCATCGAAGCCCGTCACCGCGAGGAATTGCCTGCCGCGCTGGACGCCATCGAGGCCGCGCGCCGCGCAGGGTATTGGGTCGCGCTGCTGCTCGACTACGAGCTGGGGGAATGGCTGGCCCCCGAAACCACCTTGCCGCCGCCCACAGGCGNCGCGGCAACACGGCAAGTCGCCGATGGCACAGCTCGCCTGGCAGGGTTGGTATTCGAGCGCATGACCGTTGAAGCGCCGTGGCCGGCGGAGAACACCGTACCGACACGGACTGCGGAAAACACGCCCACCCTGCACGCAAGCGAGGTCCCTGCCTCGACCTCCCCCGGCTCCGCAAATACCGCAGACATAACGACTCGGCATGTACCAGCCGCACATATCACTTCCATCCGGCCTCGCATGGCACGAGCAGACTATCTGCGCCAGATCGAAGCCATCCGCCAGCTGATAGCCGCGGGCGAACTCTATCAGGTGAACTACACCCTGCCTCTGGATGTACAGCTGCAAGGCGACCCACGTTCGCTTTACCAACACCTCGCAGCTCGCCATCCGGTAGCCCACGGCGCCTATATCGAAGACGGCCAACGCACCGTACTGTCGTTTTCCCCAGAGTTGTTTGTGCGGCGAGAGGGCGCCCGCCTGACGGTACGCCCGATGAAAGGCACCTCGCCACGCCATCCAGATCCCATCGAAGACGAACGGCTCGGCCGCGAACTGCACGCCAGCGCCAAAAATCGCGCAGAAAACCTGATGATCGTGGACCTGCTGCGCAATGATCTCGGCCGCCTGGCCCGCCCTGGCTCGGTCCAGGTGCCTGCGCTATTCACCCTGGAACGCTACCCCACCGTGTGGACGATGACCTCCACGGTGACCGCCGAGGTCCCGGACGCGACGTTCAGCCAGATCCTGCACTCCCTGTTTCCTTGCGGCTCGATTACCGGCGCGCCCAAGATCGCCGCCATGCGGCGCATCCGCCAAATGGAAATCGCACCGCGCGGCCTGTACTGCGGGGCCATCGGCTGGCTCGCGCCCGATGGGGATTTTTCGCTGAACGTCGCGATTCGGACGCTGGTGCTGGATCAAACTGGCCAAGGGGTTTATAGCGTCGGAGGCGGCATCGTGCACGACTCGGATCCGGAACTGGAATGGCAGGAGTGCCAGTGGAAAGCTCGGCTCTTGCAGGATGCCATGCCAGCCTCTGCGTCGGGACCGGCATAGTTATCTGCCGCGGCACGGCTGCGGCGGCCGCACCGGCATCGGCCTCTCACTCCATCATCGGATAACATTCCAACTCACCCCCGCATTCCATCACCGGGCCGTTTTTCCTGCACTCGAGATTCAGATCATGTCCGCTGAGCTGATCGAAACCATGCTTGTCGACGCAGACGGCAACATCCCCCTGCTGCCCCGCCACCTGGCCCGCCTGGAAGCCAGTTGCGCCGCGCTGGACTATCCATGGGCGGGTGCGCTGGAAATCGAACGGGCCCTGTATTCCGCGCTATCCATGCTGGCCACACCCGGTATGCACCGGCTGCGATTGCTGCTCAATCGCACGGGACACCGCACTGTCCAAACGGCCCCCTTGCCCGCGTTGCCCGACGTTCAGCACATCATGCTGTCTGATGAGGTACTGGACGCAGACGAACCCCTGCTGCGCTACAAAACCACCTATCGCCCCTGGTACACCGACGCCGCGAGCTGGCTGGCCGCGCATCCCGACGTATTCGACCTGCTGTACCTGAATCAACGCGGGGAGCTCTGCGAAGGCAGCCGCAGCAACGTTTATCTGCTGATCCGGGGTGTCTGGTACACGCCTCCAACCAGCAGCGGCTGCCTGCCGGGCGTGCAGCGCGCGGAGTTGCTCGATCGAGAGTCGGTGCACGAACGCACCCTGAGCGCGCAAGACCTGCATCAGGCCGAAGGCATACGCCTGTCCAACGCGCTGCGCGGCTGGTTCGACGTCACCTTGCGATCAGTCTGATCCATGCGTAGCATGGCCGGCCTCAAGCGGCCGGCGCCGACGTTAAACAGGGGAAGACGTTCAGGCGTTGACTACGCCTTTGCTTTCAACGCCAGTTGCAACGCCTCGTTAGCGACGGCCATCCCCATCGCTGCCGTCACCGTCACGACAGAGCCATATCCCGCGCACGACAGTCCCTGCGGCGCAACCGTCTGAGCGGCGGCCCCCATATCGTCGGTCACCTCGGCAGCGCGCGCCCAAGCCGCGGGCATGATCGCCGGCTGATCGAACCAGAGCGCTCTCACTCCCATGCGCGGGACCCGTTTGAGCGCCTTGCCGCGTGCGTCGCTGGCCTTGGGAAATCCGTGCTGGCGGCGCAATTGATTGCGCAGCTTGGCCAGTAGCGCGTCGTTTACCGCCTGCGACAAATCCCCCGCGCGCAAGGCCAGCGGATCCGTCTTGCCCCCCGCGCCGCCACACAATAGCAGTGGCACGCGGCGCTCGCGGGCATACAGCACCATCGCGATTTTGGCCGCTGCCTGATCCGTGCAATCGACCAACACGGCATACGGCCCAGGCAACACCTGATCGATATTGCCGGGCTCGACGAAATCCTCGACACGCGTCAACACGCACGCCGGGTTGATCGCCTGAATCCGATCCGCCATGGCGTCGACCTTGGACTGCCCGATGGTTGAGGTCAGGGCATGAATCTGCCGATTGACGTTGGATTCCGCGATGTTGTCCAGATCGATCAGGGTCAACGCCCCCACGCCGCATCGGGCCAGCGCCTCTGCAACCCAGGACCCCACTCCGCCCAAACCCGCCACTGCAATGTGTGCCTCTCGCAAACGAGCCGGCGCATCCGGGCCATATAGGCGCGCCAAACCACCAAAACGGCGTTCGGCGTCGACGTCATCCAAGGTAGGTGAAATATCCATGGGCGCTATTTTCCCACGACGGCGTACCGCACAGCGCAATCCACACAAAACGACCCAGCTTCGGCCAAACGTTGCAATAAGGACACACCCTGACAATCTCTGATTCGATGCGCGTCGCGCCCTGGGAAATCACAACTTCTGTGATCTATCAATTAATTAACATCAGTTCATCCCAACCGGGCGGCTATATGCCGACAAATGTGCCGTTCGGTTTTCTTGTTCCATCAAATTGCCCGGCTGCGCTCTCTCGACACCCCGGAGACTTAAGATCAAAATCGCAGAAGTTAATGCCGCATCAGTGTCAACTTCAGCCCCTTCCCCCTCTTCTTCCTCTCATGCGACGGAGTTTTCCGGAGCGGGTCTGCTGTGCGTGGTTGCCATGCTCAACCACATCGCCCTCACCGGCGGACGCATCACCGTATCGCTAACTGCCCTGCAACTGGGGCTATCTACGTTTATTGTGGGCAGTTTGGTCGCGGTATTCGCGGTCATCCCCATGTTGATGTCGGTACGGGCCGGCCAGTGGATCGACCGTATCGGGATACGCCGCCCCATCACCTTGGGCAATGCATTGGTTGTCACCGGCACAGTCTTGCCCTTTATCCACCAACACCAGATCACGCTGCTCATTGCAGCCTGTAGCATCGGTACTGGCTTCATGTTGCACCAAGTCGCGACCCAGGATGTGTTGGGGCATGCCGAACCTGCGCGCCGCCTGCGCAATTTTTCCTGGTTGTCGCTCTCCATGGCGGGCTCCGGATTCAGCGGTCCGCTCATCGCCGGGCTGGCCATCGATCATTTGGGTTCACGGCTGGCATTCGGCATTTTGACCCTGGGGCCACTGCTGGCCCTGGCCGGGCTGCGCCGGCTGCAGCCCGCTCTGCGCGCCGTGGACGAGAGCATAGAGCCCGCTGCGCGGCAGATCGCACGCCGGCGGGCCACCGAATTACTGCAACTCCCACCCCTGCGGCGCATCCTGATGGTCAATACCATTTTGTCGGGCGCCTGGGATACCCACCTGTTTGTCGTACCGCTGTTCGGGGTCGCCATCGGGCTGTCCGCCACCACGATCGGCACCATACTTGCGTCCTTCGCGCTGGGAACTTTCCTCATTCGGCTGGCATTGCCGTTTATCCAGACGCGCGTACGTTCCTGGACGCTCGTGCGCACAGCCATGGTCATCACGGCGGTAGATTTTCTCGTTTACCCGCTTTTCGCCGACGTTGCGGTCCTGATTGCGCTATCTTTTGTTCTGGGTTTGGCCCTGGGATGCTGCCAACCGAGTATGCTGTCGCTACTGCACCAACATACGCCGCATGGTCGTGCCGCAGAGGCGGTGGGTTTGCGGATGGCATTCATCAATGCCTCGCAAGTCTCTCTGCCATTGACCTTTGGCGCGTTGGGTGCGGTAATTGGCATCGCTCCCTTGTTTTGGGCCTACGCTGCCGCGCTGAGCGCAGGCGGCTGGGCCAATCGTCACCCCCCGCAAGACGCAGAAACTCCCGCGCCGTGAATTCGCCGACCCCTCCTTCCGCCCTCACCGCCCCTGTCCCCCCTTTTCGTCTCTGGACGCCCGAAGAACGACGCGCCTCGCTTGACGAGGCTCTCAAGCATTGGCGCGAGGGCGAAGACGTCTGGGTCTACGCCTACGGTTCCCTGATCTGGCGCCCCGATTTCGATTTTCAGGAACGCCGGCTGGCGACCTTGCGTGGCCACCATCGTGCGCTTTGCTTGTGGTCTCGAGTCAATCGTGGCACCCCGGAATGCCCGGGACTGGTATTCGGGCTCGATCGTGGAGGCTCCTGCCGGGGAGTGGTCTATCGCTTGGCGGGCAACTCCGTCCCTGATTTTTTCCCGGCATTGTGGAATCGCGAAATGTCCACCGGCGCCTATTTGCCCCGCTGGATCAACTGCACCACGGACCAAGGCTCCGTACGCGCGCTGGTATTCATCATGAACCGCGACAACCCGGCCTACATCCGGACGCTGCCCGAGCCCGAACTGCTGGCTATCGTGCGACGCGCCTCCGGCAGCTGCGGCCCCTGCACGGAATATGTGGTCCAAACCGCCTCGGCCCTGCGCGAGGCCGGCATACATGACGCGCGCCTGGACCGGATCGCCCGGCAACTCGAAGAACAGGCCGACCCTCTGCCCGATAACTGAACCCCATCTCACGAAGGCGGTAAACTGGGGGATACCCGATTTCTGATGCGCCTGGATGTCCCGCCTCATGTCTGTCTCTGATCTGCGCCAAAGCTACGAAAAAAATGTCCTGCTCGAGGAGACCGCTGCTGCGTCGCCGCTCGAACAGTTCAGCCAGTGGTTTGACCAAGCCCTGCAGGCCAAGGTCCCCGAGCCCAATGCCATGACGCTGGCCACCGTTGACAGCACAGGCCAGCCGTCGGCCCGCACCGTGCTGATCAAGGGCTTTGATGCGCGCGGTTTTGTGTTCTTTACCAATTACGAGTCCCGTAAAGGGCGTGACCTGCTGGACAACCCGCGCGCCGCATTGCTGTTTTTCTGGCAACCGCTCGAGCGTCAGGTGCGCATCGAGGGCGTCATCGAAAAGGCCTCGGCCGAGGAATCCGACGCGTATTTCCATAGCCGTCCGCTGGGCTCCCGCCTGGGCGCCTGGGCCTCGGAGCAAAGCCAGCCCATTACGCGCGCCGAGCTCGAAGCCCGCGAGCAGACATTCCGCGAGCGTTACGGCGATCAGCCGCCCCGGCCCCCCCACTGGGGAGGGTACCGCCTCGTACCGACCTTGTTCGAATTCTGGCAGGGCCGCGCATCGCGGCTGCATGACCGCCTGCGGTATTTGCCCGACGGCCAAGGCAGCTGGGTCATCGATCGCCTGTCGCCTTGAACCCTAAGCCCTCCTGAGCGACTCTCGCCCCCGCCGACCGCTGCCTGCATGCCCCATACAGCCCCTTCCTTCGATGCGAGCTTTTTCCGTACCGCGCTTGGCCGTTTTGCCACCGGCGTCACGGTCGTCACGACGGCCGCTCCCGATGGCGCGCCGATCGGCCTGACCGTCAGTTCGTTCAATTCGGTCTCGCTGGACCCTCCCCTGATACTCTGGAGCCTGTCCCGCCGGTCGAGCTCGCTCGAGGTATTCGAACAATGCGAATGCTACGTGGTCAACGTGTTGTCTGCCGGCCAGATTGCGCTGGCGCGGCGCTTTGCCACAGGCAATACCCGCGAGCGCTTTGACGGGCTGCCCCGAGGCCAGGCCCCTGGCGGTACGCCCATGCTGGATGAGTATTGCGCGGCCTGGTTCGAATGCCGCAACCGCAGCCGCTACGTCGAGGGCGATCACATCATCATGGTGGGCGAAGTCGAACGCTGCGGCCACACCGCCGAAGCGCCCCTCGTTTTTCATGCCGGCGGATTCGAATTGACCCCGGCTCACGCTGACTCAAAATAAACCCGGTTCCCTTATGAGTACTGACATCGATTGCATCGTGGTCGGCGCTGGCGTCGTAGGCCTGGCAGTAGCGCGCGCACTGGCCCTGCAAGGCCGCGAGGTCTTGTTGGCCGAGGCCACCGAAGGGATAGGCACAGGCACCAGCTCCCGCAACTCGGAAGTCATCCACGCGGGGATCTACTATCCCGCCGGCAGCCTCAAGGCGCAATTGTGCGTGCGCGGCAAACACATGCTGTACGACTATTGCGCCACACGTGGCGTGCCTCACCAGCGCCTGGGCAAACTGATTGTCGCGACGACGGACGACGAAGCCCTCTTGCTGGACGGCATCGCGCAGCGCGCCCTCGCCA
Organism: Bordetella tumbae; assembly: GCF_965139195.1. GTDB lineage: Bacteria > Pseudomonadota > Gammaproteobacteria > Burkholderiales > Burkholderiaceae_B > Bordetella_A > Bordetella_A tumbae. Next base: position 74,955 of record NZ_CBCSJH010000017.1, read on the forward strand.
ATGGTGTTGACGATATGCGCAAGCTCACCGCCGCCGAGGCCATGGCACTGGAGCCGTCCCTGCACTGCACGGCCGCCCTGCTGTCGCCATCCACCGGTATCGTCGATAGCCACGCACTGATGCTGGCCTACCAGGGCGATGCGGAAAACGCAGGCGCGCAATGCGTCTTTTACACGCCGATGCAATCGGCCCGCGTCCGGCCCGAAGGCGGATTCGAGGTGCAGTTCGGCGGCGAAGAGGCGATGAGCCTGTCGTGCAATGTATTGATCAATGCCTCGGGCATTCATGCACCTACGCTGGCACGCCACATCGATGGCCTGCCGCCGGCCAGCATTCCGAACGAATATCTGTGCAAAGGCAGCTATTTCACGCTGACCGGCCGGGCGCCGTTTTCGCACCTGATCTACCCGGTGCCTCAGCACGCCGGCCTGGGCGTGCACCTGACGCTGGATATGGGCGGGCAAGCCAAATTCGGCCCGGATACCGAATGGATTCCTGTCGAAGACTACACGCTGGACCCGAGCCGGGCCGACGTGTTCTATGACGCGGTCCGCACCTATTGGCCCGCCTTGCCTGATGGCGCGCTTGCTCCTGGCTATACTGGCATCCGCCCCAAGATTTCCGGCCCTCACGAGCCTGCCGCGGATTTTGTCATTGCCGGCCCCTCCATGCACGGCGTCGCAGGATTGGTCAATCTGTTCGGCATCGAATCGCCGGGCCTGACCGCCAGCCTCGCCATCGCCGACGAGACCGTCGCTCGGTTATCGTAATTTTCCCGCCGCCGAGCCGCAGCGTAGTGACCTTATTATTTTTCTCAGATCATGCCGCATAACGATCATATCCTGACCCTTTCCTGCCCCGATCGCACGGGCATCGTGTATCGCGTCAGCGGCCTGCTGTTCGAGCTGGGCTGCAACATCCTGGATTCTCAGCAATTCGGCGATGACGAAAGCGGCCGTTTCTTTTTGCGGGTGCATTTCGACTTGCCTGCCGACGTGACCGCGGACAGCCTGCGCGAACGGTTTGCACCCATGGCCGATACGTTTGCCATGGACTGGCAAATCCATGATGCACGCCGCAAGCCTCGCCTGTTGATCATGGTCAGCAAACAAGGACACTGCCTGAACGACCTGCTGTTCCGCGTACAGAGCGGCCAGCTGCATGCCGAGATCGCTGCCATCGTGTCCAACCACAATGACTACGCGAGCCTGGCCGCGTCGTACGGTATTCCGTTTCACCATCTGCCGGTCACGCCCGACACCAAGGCCGACCAGGAAAGACAGGTCTTGAGCCTGGTCGAGTCAGAAAACATCGATCTGGTGGTCCTGGCGCGCTACATGCAGATCCTGTCGCAAGACATGTGCCAGGCGCTAAATGGCCGCGCCATCAACATCCACCATAGCTTCTTGCCGAGCTTCAAGGGTGCGCGCCCCTATCACCAGGCGCACGCCCGCGGCGTCAAGATCATCGGCGCGACCGCACACTACGTGACGTCCGACTTGGACGAAGGTCCGATCATCGAGCAAGACATCGAACGCGTGGATCACACGATGACGGCACAAGACCTGACGCAAGTCGGCAGCGATGTGGAATCGTTGGTGCTGGCCCGTGCCGTGCGCAGCCATGTCGAGCACCGCATTCTGCTCAATCGCAACAAGACAGTCGTGTTCCGTTAGGCCTTTTCGCCGGTCTTGCCATAGTGGTTGCGCACCAGCCGGACGGCGGTGCGCAACAGCGGCGAATCCACCGGTCTCGGCCAGATAGCCTGACTGATGGACCGCGCCTGGTGATCAAACGCGATAAAGCGCGTGCCCGCCAAACCGCTGCGAGCCAGGCACGCAGGCACGATAGACACCCCCAATCCCTGCGACACCAGCGCTGCAACGCTGAGCCAATGGCGAACCTCGTGGCGTATGACTGGGTGAAAGCCTGCGGTCACACACATCGACAATACCGTCTCGTAATAGCTGGGCGAGGCCTCACGCGCAAAGAAAATAAAATCATCCTTGGCGACCGCTCGCAGCGACACCCGGCGGCGGCGGGCCAACGGATGCGTATCAGGCACGCACAGCACAAAAGGTTCGGCCAACAGATCCAGCGTCCGGACTTCGCCCGGTGCAGGATTCGCGTGAATGAACCCTAAGTCCTGTTCGCCTCGGCGCACGGCCTCTAGTTGATCATGTGAATTCAGCTCAATCAGCACGTGCTCGACATCGGGCAAAGCCGCACGCATCGACGCCAGCAAATCAGGCAAGCCCCGGTACAGCATCGACCCGACAAACCCGATGCGCAGACGCCCGCGCAAGCCGGCGTCAACACGCTGTACCAACGTCCCGATGGCCTCGGACTGACGCAATAAGGCCTGCGCCTCGCGATACAGCACGCGCCCGGCTTCGGTCAGCGCCACGTGGCGGCTGGTGCGTTCCAGCAGTTGCGCTCCCAGCGTCGTCTCCAATTGCCGAATGGCATAACTGAGAGGCGGCTGAGAAATATGCAGCCGCTGCGCGGCACGGCTGAAATGGCGTTCTTCGGCGACCGCAATGAAGTAACGCAACAGACGTGGCTCCAGATCCATGGGCATCTCCCGTCGATGTTTGAATCTATATTTAATTTATATCGTTCAACATTAAAACAGTATTTGTATAGATGGATGGTTTCGGTAACGATGCGTGCTCCAGCGCATGCATTACGTCCTTTCTCGAGCCCGCCATGACTTTGTCGCCAGCCTCCTCCGATGTGCCCGATTCCCGGGGCCTGAATCTGTTTCGCGCGGATCCTTATGCAGCCGCGATGAGCGCACGTTATCTGCCGCCTGACTTACACGCGCACCTGCTGCCGCATCTGGATCGCCTCGGAACCCTGGCCGGCTCACGCATCGACGAACTGGCCGCCATTGCGGATCAGAATCCCCCGACCCTGTCTGTACGCAACCGTGCCGGGCAGGACGAATCGCGCCTACACAAACATCCCGCCTATATCGAGCTGGAACGCCTGGCCTACAGCGAATTCGGTTTGGCGGCCATGTCGCATCGCGGCGGCGTGCTGGGCTGGCCCCTCCCCATGCCGCCCGCGGCCAAATATGCCTTGAGCCATCTGTTCGTTCAGGCGGAATTCGGCCTGTGCTGCCCGGTCAGCATGACGGACTCGCTGGCACGTACGTTACGCAAGTTCGGCGACCCAGCACTGATCGAACGGGTGCTGCCCCAAGTCACCTCGCAGGATTTCGATGAATTGCGCCAAGGCGCAATGTTCATGACAGAGCAAGGCGCGGGCTCCGACGTTAGCGCCACCACCACGCGTGCAGCATTGCAGGAAGACGGCACCTGGCGGCTATATGGCGACAAGTGGTTTTGCTCCAATGCGGATGCGGGGTTCGCCATGGTGCTGGCGCGCAGCGAGCCCGCCGAGGGCTTGAAAGGCGTATCGCTTTTCCTGCTGCCGCGCGACTTGCCGGACGGCACGCACAACGCCTATCGGATTCTGCGTCTGAAAGACAAGCTCGGCACACGCTCGATGGCCAGCGGAGAAATCCGCCTGGAGGGCGCACAAGCCTGGCTGGTCGGTGAACGCGGCAAAGGGTTCCAGCAGATGGCCGACATGATCAACAATTCCCGGCTATCCAATGGCATGCGGGCAGCCGGCTTGATGCGGCGGGCGGTCACTGAGGCGATTTACTTTGCCCAACATCGCCGTGCCTTTGGCAAACGGTTGATCGAGATGCCGTTGATGCGCCGGCAGTTGGTCAAGATGACCGTCTGGGCAGAGCAAGCGCGCAGTGTGATGTTTCAAACTGCGGCAGCGTTGGCTGAAGCCGAACACAATACACAGTCCGCGGCATTGGCCCGCATCATGACACCGTTGATCAAATTCCGCGCCTGCCGCGATGCGCGTAAAGTCACCGGAGACGGCATGGAAGTACGCGGCGGCTGCGGCTATATCGAAGAATTCGTCGAAGCCCGCCTGGTGCGTGACGCCCATCTGGGATCCATCTGGGAAGGCACCAGCAACATCGTGGCGCTGGACGTATTGCGTGCGATTCAGAAAACCGATGCCTTGGCAGCGTTGCGCCAGCATATCGATGCGCTCTTGCAAGCTGGCGTACCGTGCAGCCCTGCCGTAGCTGACACGCAAGCCAAAGCCCTGGAGAGCGCCTTTTCGCTCGCCCATCATGCGGCACTGAAAGACCGTCCCGACCTGGCGCGCCAAGCGGCATCGGCGCTCTATCATGCGCTATCGATTGCCGCACTGCGCTGGGAGGCCTCAGGGACGGCGCTGGCCGATCGTAGCCTGCTGGCCGACCATGTCGTGCGACACCGCCTGGCGCAGCCCAATCCGTGCGCCATTCCAGACGATGAGGACGACAGCTGCCGCGAACTGCTGCGGCATTTCTTGCGGCCAGACAGCCCCGAGGCACAAAGCATCAGCTAGGCATTTAGCAAGCGCGGCCTCGTAGAACTCAGAAACCTGCGCACGTCGAATGCAACGGAGCGCAGGCGCAGCGTAGGGAAATTTTCCCAAAACATCAGACCTGTTCAACGGGCAAATATTCACACCACAGGAGACAACTATGCAACGACGACATTTCTGCCTGACACTGGCCAGCGCCGCCTTGTTGGCGTCCACCTCTGTTCGCGCCGCGCAGGCATTCCCCAATCAGCCGGTCACGCTCATCGTGCCCTTTCCACCGGGCGGGCCCACCGACGCGATGGCGCGACGCCTGGCCGAAGGATTAAAACGCCAATTGGGCCAAACTGTCGTCGTGGAAAATCGCCCTGGCGCCGGCGGCAATATCGGCGCGGAATATGTCGCCCGCGCCAAACCCGATGGCTACACCATCATGTTCGGTACCTCGGGCCCGCTCGCCATCAACGGCAGCCTCTACAAACAGCAGCAATACGATCCGCAAAAGAGCTTTGCTCCCATCATCCGTATCGGCCATTTGCCCAATATCCTGGTCGTTCATCCGTCGCTGCCCGTACACAATGTGCAAGAGCTGATCGCCTATGCAAAACAGAATCCGGACAAACTCAGTTATGCCTCGTCCGGCAACGGCGCCTCTTCGCATCTGGCCGGCATCCTGTTCAACAAAATGGCGGGCACGCAGATTCTGCACATCCCCTATAAAGGCACGGGGCCTGCGTTGAACGATTTGCTGGGTGGACAGGTATCGATGTCGTTCACCGATATTCTCACCGCGCTGCCGCATGTCCAGGCAGGCACATTGCGCGCCATCGGCCTGGCCAGCGCGCAGCGTTCACAAGCGCTGCCCGATCTGCCCACCCTGTCAGAACAAGGGTTGGACGGCTATGACGTCAGCGTGTTCTTTGGCATCGTGGCGCCGCGGAATACCCCCAGCGATGTGGTCGATAAATTGAACCAGGCATTCATCGCCGTCCTGGCCGATCCTGACGTCAAAGAGACCTTGCACAAACAAGGCATTGTTGAAGCAGACGACAAAACCCCTCAAAGCCTGGCCTCGTTCATCGATGCACAGGTTCCGAAATGGCACGCCATCATCCAGGAAGCCGGCGTCGCCTTAGACTAAGGAATCCAGCATGTCTCTCCCTTCGCTGCCGCCTGGCGCGTTGACCGGATGCAAAATCATTGACCTGTCGCGCGTACTGGGCGGACCCTACTGCACGCAGTTGCTCGCGGATCATGGCGCCGATGTCATCAAGATCGAACCGCCCGCCGGCGACGAAACACGCGGATGGGGCCCGCCATTCCTGAACGAGACTGCGTCATACTTCATTGGTGTCAATCGCAATAAGCGCGGCATGACACTGGATCTGTCTGAACCTGCAGGGCAGGAGCTGCTGCGTCATCTATTGGCCGACGCAGACGTGCTCGTCGAGAATTTCAAGCCTGGCACTCTGGAAAAATGGGGTCTCGGGTACGAGCAGCTCAGCGCAGCGTTTCCTCGCCTGATTCACTGCCGCGTCAGCGGCTTTGGCGCCGACGGCCCATTAGGTGGCCTGCCCGGCTATGACGCCTGCGCACAAGCCATGTGCGGCCTGATGAGCGTCAATGGCGATGCCGATGGCGATGCCACACGGGTCGGCTTGCCTGTCGTCGACATGGTCACGGGCTTGAACGCAGCCGTCGCCGTCTTGCTGGCGTTGAACGAACGCGTGCGCAGCGGCCTGGGCCAGTTTCTGGACATCACGTTGTACGACTGTGCGGTGTCCTTATTGCATCCGCATGCGGCGAATTATTTTTATAGTGGCAAGGTCCCTGGCCGCACCGGGAACGCACATCCCAACATCGCGCCCTATGAAACGCTGCCGACACAAAGCGGCCCGATCTTTCTGGCGGTAGGCAACAATCGGCAGTTTGCGGCGCTGGCGCGTGCGCTGAACGCCGAGGCCTTGTTGGCTGACGCACGATTTACAAACAATGCGGATCGCCTGCAACATCGTGATGCCCTGCGTGCAGTGTTGACGGAAAAACTGGTCTCGCACGACGCCGCAACGCTGGCAGAACAGCTCTTGCGACAAGGGGTGCCCGCCGCAGCGGTACAAAATGTAGAGGACGTCTTGCATCATCCACATACCCGGCATCGCAGGATGGTGTTGGAACAAGGCGACTATCGAGGCGTGGGATCACCGATCAAGTTGTCTCGCACGCCGGCCAGTTTGCGGCGATTGCCGCCGGAACTGGGAGAACACAACGAGGAGATACGGTCTGCCATAGACGTCACGCCCTGAGCCCGGTGTGCAGCCTGAACAGCACATCCCGCTCAAGCGCAGGCTGGCGATGATCCCTCATCGATCATGTCCAGCCATGCCAGGGCCAGGTCATGCAGCGGCTTGTCCACGAGTTTGCCGTCCACCGTCACCGCGCCATGCCCGCCTCGCGCGATTGCGTCTATCACTCGCTTGGCCCAGGCCAGCTCATCCTCTGAAGGCAAAAATCCCCTATTCACCGGCGCCACCTGCTTGGGATGAATACATAGCTGCCCGCCAAAGCCGAGGCGGCGGGCAGCCGCTGCCGCGGTTTGCAATGCGTCGGAATCATCCCAATGCAAGGTCGCGCCATCGATAGGCGCTGCCAGCCCGGCCCGTCGCGATGCCAGCACCAGGGCGACGCGTATTGGCAGCCAGCCATTTTCGTCTTGAATCCCCGTATCGCGCGCAAAATCCACGCTGCCGAATACCAGGCGTACGACCCCGGGCGCCCGCGCCAGGGCCCCTGCATGTTCCACCCCTGCGGCCGTTTCGATCAAGGGAAACAGGCATACGTCATCGCCCAAGCGCCGGCGCAATTGATTCAACACTGACGGGTTTTCTGCCTTGGGCAACATCACTGCATGACAGCCCGTCTGCTGCAAGGCGCTGACATCAGCGTCAAACCAAGGCGTGTCCGCGCCATTGATGCGTATCAACGCAGGGCAGGCAGATGAGGCGAGCCACTGCACCGCCAGACTGCGCGCCCGTACTTTTGCCTCCGGCAACACCGCGTCCTCGAGATCCAGAATGATGGCGTCCGCGCCGGCCGACGCGGCCTTATCAAAACGCTCGGGACGATCACCCGGCACAAACAGCAAGCTACGCAGACGTTTCCTCACTCATGTCTCCTCGCGAACTGAAAAACGACGCCGCTGCACCACCAACAGCGCGCCGCACAGTAATGACGGAATCACGATCAGGACGAAAGCGATCCGATAGCTGTCAAACAGCGCCATCATCGCGCCGAACAAAGGCGGTCCCACGACAACGCCCAGAAAAGTACATGTCAGCGCGCCGCCCGTAGCCATGCCGGTTTTTCCCGCTGGCGCCTGACGCGCGATTTCCGCCAGGTATACGCCGTTCCAGCCGACGGCTGCCGCGCCCAGCACCACCAGCGCCAGCGCCACCATCGGCACAGGAGCCTGGGCCGATAACGACGCCAACACCAGCACTCCCAACCCCATCAGGGCAGCCAGCACGGCCAGCATCAGAGCCGCCCCCAGATAGCGGTCGGCACACCATCCCCAAAAAATACGTCCCACCACCCCGGCAACCTGGCCCAGCGACAACAGGGCGCCCGCCGCAATCAGGGTGTACGCGAGACTATCGTGCAGATACGTCACCAGGTACGCGCTGAACGACCATTGCACCGCCGAAAAGCATAACGAGGCGCCAGCCAACAGTGACAGCGTTCTACGCGAAAAAATCAACGCCAGCGGCGCACGTAGATTTCCCAGTCCTGCCGTTCGGGCTGGTTTGCGGTCCGCATCCAGTTCGGCACGCACCCATTGCGCCAATAATGCGCATATCAGGCACGCCGCAGCCGTTACCAGCAGCGCCCCCTGCCACCCCACGCCTATCTCGAGCTTGGGGGCCAATAGACCCGCCAACACGCCTCCCAGCGGCACGCCGGTCTGTTTGACGGAAAACACGAACGACATCCGATGCACAGGCGTTGTCTGGATCAGCAGATGCGAACTGGCGGGCGTGATCGGTCCGTAGCCGAGGCCCAACAGTACCGCGCCTATAGCCAGCAACACCGTATACCCGGCCACGCTCAAGAGCAGCCCTGCCGCACACAACACCAGTCCCAGTTGACTGGCACGGATCGCTCCGAGCCGAGACACCCAGCCGCCAGCCATCAAGCTGCCTGCCATCGCCCCGACATACATCAACGACACGTAAATGCCGACCGACTCGCCCGCCACACCGGTCTGGGCACTGATCGCGGGCGCCAACACCGGCACCACCAATGCGGCTGCAGCCACCAATGACTGCACCGCCAACGTAATTGCCAGAACTGCGCCGCTGGAAACCCTCACACAGGCACCTGCCATTCACGGCGGAATGACTCGCGGTAACTGAAACGATCCGCGGGGTGGACACTGACGGCCAATTCAACCAACGCATCGCGCGCATCCATATATCGGCGCTCGAGCCGCAAGCCCGCCGATCCGGGCTTGGCCCCCAGGCGAGACGCCAGCGCCTTGTCCAATACGACACCCTGGATATCCTGATGCACCGTCGTAATCTGTACGTCGAACTCTTCCTCCAGGACCGCATACAGCGCACGCGTCATCCGGCCCTGTATGCCCGTCACTGAGCGAAAGGCCGGCGCGATATACGCGTCAGTCAAACAGATAGGCGCGTCATGCGCTTTGGTGTAACGCAATCCCCATACGTGCAGCCAGGTTTCGCCCGGCGACGCATCCAGGGTATCTGCCAGGTCTCCGTCCACATTCAACAATGCCTGGCCCTCGATTTCCAGAGAGGTTTCGTAGGCATACTGGCGCAGATCCGTAATCCCCGACATGGTCTGCGTGTACTGCGTCACCGGCGCCTGCCTGAGCACGCGGCTGCCGACGCCCGCCTGACGCGTCACCATCCCCATCTGTACCAACTGTTTGACCGCCTCGCGGATGGTAAAGCGCGACACGCCAAACTGATCACACAACTCAAACTCGGTGGGCAGCAAACTGCCCACCGGATACCGGCCCGCTCGTATCTCGTTGATCAGCGTCGTCGCCAGCTGCAAATATCGCGGGCGGCCCCCTGGCGCTTCGATCTTTACTGTCATAAAACGGAATTATTCCTCAAACTGGCAATCTGATCAGGTCCATAACCCGCCTGCGCCAGCAAATCGTCAGTATCAACGCCCATGGCTGGCGCCGCCCGGGTCAATGGGGCTTCTCCAGGGCACCGGATCGGTGACGCTACATTCCGGATCGCCCTGCCCTCCGTATCATAAGCGTCCAGCAAGCACTGACGCGCCTTTACAAACGAACTATCCAGCGCCTGGGCCACATCATAAACGGGCGCCGCGGGCACCCGGCCGGCAAAACGCGCCATCCAGTGGTCTGTCGTCTGGGACATGAAGACGGCTTCCAGCTCCTCATTAAAACGATCGCGGTTCTGCAGACGATCCTTGAAACTGCGGTAATCGGGGTTATCGATCCACTCGGGATGGCCCATCGCTTGCGCCAGCAAAGGCCAGAACTTTTCCTTGTTGCACATAATAAAGATCCAGCTGTCTGCCGTACGATACAACTGGCTGGGCACTAGCGAAGGATGCCCGGACCGAGGCGCACGTCCTGTTTTGTGCCCGCCGTTCAAATACCATGTTGCCAGATATCCCAGGTTGTGCAGCGCCACGTCGAACAGGCTGACATCCACGTCTCGCCCTATCCCGCTCTGGCGCGCACCCAGAACAGCCGATACCAGGCCCAGCGCTGCCGTCGTTCCCGTCATCAAATCGATGATGGACAGTCCGAATCGCGACGGCGGACCATCAGGCTCGCCGGTGAGCGACAAGTACCCTGCCTCCGATTGCATCAGATAGTCATACCCCGGCCAGCTCGCACGCTCGCCATCGCGGCCATACGCCGATAAATGCACGCAGACGATGTCCGCCCGCACGTCACGCAAGGCATCATAGGTCAGCCCGAGCCGCCCTGGCAGGTCTCCGCGCAAGTTATTGAATACCGCATCGGCGTGCCGGCACAGATCGCGCAGCACCTGCTGGCCTTGCGGCTGTTTCAAATCCAGCGTGACACTTTTCTTGTTGCGATTGAAGGCCTGATAAAAATGGCTATCTCCCGGTCCGAAATAGTGTGGTCCCACCGCGCGGCCGACATCACCGCCATCGTGAGGATTTTCTATTTTGATGACCTCTGCACCTAGATCGGCCAGATGCTGCGTGCCGAACGGCCCCGCGCCATATTGCTCCACCGAGACAATACGCAATCCAGTGAGCGGCAGACTCATACGCGGTTCCTTTCGATCAACTGCTTGGAAATGATGATGCGTTGCAGTTCGTTGGTGCCTTCGCCAATGACCAGCAGCGGCGCATCGCGGTAGAAACGCTCGACCAGGTATTCTTTCGAATAGCCATATCCGCCATGAATACGCATGGCTTCCAAAGAGTTCTCCACGGCAGTCTCGGTCGCAAAGAGCTTTGCCATCCCCGCCTCCATGTCGCAACGTTCACCGCGGTCATAGGCTTGTGCCGCTTGCAGCGTCAACAGGCGTGCGGCTTGCGTGCGTGTTGCCATTTCGCCGAGCTTGGTCTGGATGGCCTGATGTTCGCAGATCGGCTTGCCGAAGGTCTTGCGCTGCTGGGCGTACTTGACCGACTCGCGCAACGCGGCTTGCGCCACCCCCACGCCGCGGGCCGCAACATTGATGCGGCCCAACTCCAGTCCGTTCAGGATCATCTGCAACCCCCGGCCTTCGACTCCGCCAATCAAGCGATCGGCCGCAATGCGGTAGTTCTCGAATACGAGTTCAGTCGAGTCGATGCCTTTGTATCCCAGCTTTTCCAGTTTTCGGCTGACGTTGAATCCCGGTCCTTTCTCCGCGATGAAAAGACTCATCCCTTTATGACGCGGCTCGGCTTGCGGATCCGTTTTGACCAACAGTGCAAAGCAATTTCCGTAATAGCCATTGGTGATCCACATCTTTGCGCCATTGACGACATACTCGTCGCCTTCGCGCCGTGCCGTGGTCCGAATCGCCTGCAGGTCGGTGCCGCAATCGGGCTCTGTCAAGCCAATGCCGCCACGCAGCTCGCCCGTCGCGAAACGGGGCAAAAACGCCTGCTTTTGTGCTTCTGTACCGTTGCGCTGTACGGCGGCCGCCATGATCAGATGCGAATTCAGAATGCCCGACAGCGACATCCATTCCTCGGAAATGCGCTCAATGATCTTGGCATAGATTGTCGTCGACAGCCCCAGGCCACCGTACTCCGGCGCAATCAGGCAGCCGAACAACCCCATGGCCTTCATTTTTTCGACGATTTCTTCGGGATAGACATCGTCATGCTCAAGCTGCCACACATGGGGCCGTACCTCTTGTTCCAGAAAGCGGCCGACCATATCCAGAATCAGTTGTTCCTGCCCATCATCGTGCATTGTCATCAGATACTCCTCAACCCCTATAGGCGGCACACGCCGCTCAAACCTCACGTCCCAATTGATCTGCCAGCGCGCGCGACGGCCCTTGTTCCAGTTGCAGCACACTCTGTTCAATGGCATCAGCCCGCGCCGCCGCCACTCGGCGCAATACGTTGTCCCGATACTTGGCCCGGATATCCGATTCGGTCAAAGGCCGGTCTTCCGCCCCGCGGTTGACTGCCTCGCGCTCGCGCAGCACACGGCCGTCTTTCAGCTCCACGATGACCTCGCCCGAGTAATGCTTGGGAAAACCGCTATCGGGATCGTGCCGGTAATCCGTCACCTCGGCCAAGGCCAGCACCGCCGGATCGCGCAGCGCGTCCGGCTCCAGATCGTCCAGCGTCAGCCGCCCCTTGCTCAATGCCGTACCGACCAGGTACGGAATGCTGAACTGCGCCTCATAGCTATTGGCGGGCTTGCGTTTGGAAGACTCGGGTTCGCATACCGTTTTGACGACCTCCTGCGGCACCAGCACCGTAATGCGATGTACTTGTTCCGCAGAGAGCCCTTGCGCATGCAACCGTGCGGCAGCGTCGACACTGGCATGCGTAAAGTGGCAGGCAGGCAAAGGCTTGACCGACACGCGCATCAACTCCCATCGATCGCCGAGTTCGGCAGTGGCCAGGCCGAGGTCATAGTCGGCTCCGCCCAAATGACTCGCATACAAGCCGAACCGCCCCTCATAGGCTAGACGCGTACCGGTATAACCATGCTTGCCAAACGTGGCTGCCGTGATACCCGCAGCCGCGGCCCAGCCAGGATGCATCCGCTTGTTCCATGCGCCGTCGTTGAGAAACTCCAGGCTGCCCGAGGCCAGAGACAGGGCGATGCCCTGCGCATCCACCATTTGCTGTACGTTCAACCCCAGCAGCCAAGCCGCTGCCAAGGTGCAACCAAAGGCGCCAATCAATCCCGTGGGATGAAAGCCGATTTGATGAAAGCCTCCCTTGGCTACCGCTCCCAGGCGCGTAGACACCTCCATGCCCAGCACATAGGCGGCCACCATGTCCGCACCGCTGCGGCCCTCGCGCGCCGCCAACGCCAACACGGTGGGCAACGCCGACGCCGTGGCATGAATCACGCCTCTGGCATGGGTGTCGTCATAATCCAGGCCATGCACCAGAATGCCATTGGCCAACGCAGCGTTACGCAGGTCCATGCGCCGTGAACTGCCGATCACAACGCTGTCGCCACCACCATCCAGCTCGTCAATCGCGGCCAAGGCACGGCGGGAAAAGTCATAGCCATGCGATGCGATGGCGATACCGACGGAATCCAGCATCAGCAGCCGGGCCCGCTCACGCACCTCATCAGGAATACGCCGTGCATCGAAACCGGCAGCGTATTGCGCCAATACTTCCGACAGAGCCAGTCCTGCAGCGGGCATTGCATTGTCTTTCATGTCTGTCCTCCAGAATCTATAACGATGCCGTCAATGCACGAGCGCCAACGACAATGCGGGAACAAAAGTGATCAGGGCCAAGGACACCAGCCTGGTGACGTAAAACGGCACCACGCCACGGGCGACCTGCTCGACCGGGATACGGGCGATACCGCTCATCACGAACAGGTTCAGGCCGATCGGCGGCGTCAACGTCGCGATCTCGACGTTCGCCACCATGATCACGGCGAAGTGAACAGGATCAATACCGAGGTGGGTCGCCATGGGAAAGAGCAACGGCGCGGTCAGCACAATCATGGCGACACCATCCAGGAACATGCCCAACACGAGCAACACCGCGTTTGCCAGCAGCAGAAACTGCCACGCGCTCATGTCCATGCGTTCCATGAAACCGATCAACGACGCCGACACGCCCATACGTGCCAGGATGAAGCCGATCAGGCTTCCACCCATGACCACCATAAAAATCATGGTGGACTGCAGGATCGACTCTTGTGAAGCCTGCCACACGTCCCGCCATTTCATCGTGCGGTAGATCAACACGCATAACAATGCGGCATAACCCGCCGCGACAGCCGACACCTCAGTGGGCGTAAAAATGCCCAGGTAAATGGATCCCAGCACCAGCACCGGCATGGACAACGCCCCCGCGGCACGCGGCAGGCGCCGCGTAAAGCCTGCGAAATCCGGGGTTCCCGCCGTATTCCCGTAACCATGCCGGCGCGTGAGCCATACCGTGGTCATCAATAGAAACGCCGCTTCCATCAGACCCGGCAGGATTCCCGCGATGAACAATTTGTCCACCGGCAACCCGACGATGGAGCCAATCAGGATGAAACCCAATGACGGCGGGATCATCAAGCCCAGTGTTCCGCCCACCGCGACCAAGGCTGCCGAAAACCGCGGCGGATAGTTCTCACGCTTCAGGCCATCCACCGTCGCGGCACCAATCGCGGCCGCCGATCCCACACTCGATCCCGACACGGCCGCGAAAAACACGCACGCCAGCATCACCGTCAGCGCCAGTCCACCACGCACGCAACGCACCAGGCTGCCGATGAGTTCGATCATGACTGCGACGATATTGCCGCGCATCATCAAATTACCCATCAATACAAACATGGGAATCGCCATCAGCGGATAGCTATTGATGGATTTGAAAGCCGTCTGGGCGACGACAGTCAGGGGGACGCCGTCCACCGACAACACCATGCCGCTGGATACCAGACCCATCGCAGTGCCGACATGAGCACCCAGCGCGAGCAGCACCAATAAGCCAATAACAGAGAGTCCCAGTGTCATAGCAACGGCTCCTGACGGCTCAACGCTGCGGTGACGCTCGCATCGGGCGCCTCTTCTACAGGCTCGGGGGCAAAGGGATCTCCCCAACGCCACGCATACCATGCGGCGCAGGCATAGTAGACAAACAGCGCCACACCTCCTACCGGCATCGCGAGAAACAGCAGCCACATGGGCAGCTCCAGCGATGACTCAGACACCATGCCCATCGAATAAAACCGCTGCACTTGCGGGATGGATGAATACGCCAGAATCAAAGCGAACCCCATACCCGCAATGCAAGACAGCAACCACACGGCGCGCTGCGCCATCAACGGCAAACGCTGAACCAGCAACTCGGTGCGAATGTGGTAATGACGAAAACCGGCGATCCCCAATGTCAGGAAAAAGGCCCACACCATCAGAAAACGTACAGATTCCTCGGCCCAGAAATAACTGACATTCAAGACATAGCGGCTAAAGCCCTCCACGATCATGATCAAGGTCGCGCCCAACGCAAGCACGGTGGCCAGCGCCAACGTCAATCGGGACATCCAGCCCAGTTTGCCGAATACCGGTGCAATGGTGGCTGCAGTTTGGATGGTCTTGCCTGACGCCTGCTTTGCGGAGGCCAATGGAGGGGATTCCAAATTACTTGCCATCATGGACACACTCCTTGCGTATGTTTTCCAGCTCGACAATCGCATCGGCATGCTTGCTGCGGAACCCCGCACCCGCTGCGACGACACGCGCTTTCAGTTGTTCGACCTGTTCAGGCGCCATGACCCGGTAATGCCCGCCCTGAGCCACCATCTGCTCGATCAGTTGCTGATCTTTGGCGACGGTCTCTTTCCACTGCTTGACGATGATCTCGTTCAACACGTCATGGATGGCCTTGCGCTGGTCCTCCGGCAATGCATCCAGCCAAGGCTTGTCCACCGTCACAGCGGACGTCGCCAGTCCCATGCCTGGCGCCAAGGTGGCGAATTTCGCGGTTTTTCCCAAGACGTCCACCCACCCTGCGGGCGACGTCATGGCGCCATCAATCGCACCCTGAGACAATGCCGCCGACATTTCCGAGGCAGACATGGAGATCGGACTGGCCTGCACGGCGCGCATCGCATCCAGCATGATTTGTCCGCCTATGACCCGGATCTTCTGGCCCTTGAGATCGTCCACGCTCTGGATATCGCGATCTTTCATGAGAAAAATCAGATCGGCCGTGCGCAAAAAACCCAGCACTTGTATGCCGCGCGGCTCGAGATAGCCGGAAATCTGGCGTGTGAACCGCTGCGAGAAACAAGGATTGGTCATATCCTCCGAGGTCAATGCAAACGGCAAGCTGGCGACACCGACGCGTGCATCGAACTGCTCCAACCGCGAAGACACCGGCCACACCATATGCACCGCGCCCGTACCCAATGCCGCCAAGCCATCGCGATCGTTATAGAGCTGCGATGCTGGAAAATACTTTCCCTGTATCGCGCCCCCAGTACGCTGACTCACCGCGGCAATAAACTGCTCGATGTAGGGGCTAGGATTGGTCGCCGATGGAATTTCACTGGTGATGATCATGTCGGCTGCGTTGGCCGCCGCCCCCCACCCCACCACCGCGGCTGCCGTCCAGGCCATGGCCCAATTCCGAAGTGCTTTCATTTCGTCTCCTCCGTTGCGGTGGTCCGACTATCCCGATGCGATGGAGCTGTCCATGCTGCAGGGCGCCGCTGATGCCACTCGGTGAATTGTTGATACCGTCGTCCCAACGCCAGCACACGATCCTCGCCCAATGGCGGCCCCACCAATTGCATCCCCAACGGCAAGCCCGCNGCCCCTTGGCCTGCGGGCACGCTCAGTACAGGCAATCCGAGATAGTTGATGCCTCGCGTCCAGATCGACAGCAGGGCAAACTCCCGTTCCAGGCGGGCTTGATCTGCATGCTGAGTGGGCGCCACCAGTGGCGCGACGTCCGGCGTACTGGGCAGCATCAACGCATCGGCATCGCCCTGAATGTCCCGCAAATACCGCTGCAGGAATGCATGCCGCAGACGCAGCGCATCGTAGTAATCCACGCCAGACACCAGCAAACCACGCGAGATCCGGCGACGCACCTGATGTCCGTATGCATTGCCGAACTGACGCAGCCACCGCTGATGCAATGCCGCGGCCTCGACGGCCAACACGACGGAGGCCAGGACACTCGCCTGCTGCAAGGTGGCATAGGGTGACGGGACCATGACGCACTCAACGCCAGCATCGCGCCATACACGTTGCGCTTCGTCCAACGCGAGCCGCATCGCATCAGAGATCGGATCGCCGTCGTCCCATTGCGGCACAGCCACCTTCAGGCGTCGCGACGTCGCGCCCAAGGTCACCGGTGCATCCAGGCAAGACAGATCCGCGGGGTCCCTGCCTGCGATGGCTCGATACGCGTAGCCGCACAGTTCGGCCGACCACGCCAATGGACCAATACAATCCAGGCTGGCTGACAGGGGCATTGCCCCCGCGGCACTGACGCGATACTGCGTGGGCTTTAACCCGGTCAAACCGCACAACGCGGCCGGCAGGCGAATCGAGCCACCTGTGTCGGATCCGATCGCCAGTGGCACATGCCCCGCTGCCACCGACACAGCCGCCCCGCTGGAACTGCCGCCGGACACTCGGTCCAGGTCCCAAGGATTACGGCCAGGCCCGTAGGTTTCATTCCAGCCAGTGGGAGACATGGCAAACTCGGCCATCTGCTGCGTCCCCAGGATGACGGCGCCGGCGCGGCGCAAACGCGTCACGACGGTGGCATCTGCATGCGCCTGAGGGCTGCCGGCACGCAGAGGCGTTCCCCAGCCCGCCGTACGGCCTTGCATGTCGAACATATCCTTGATGCCCACAGGCATCCCATGCAATGGGCCACGCCATTTGCCATGACGCTGTTCCTCGTCCAGCGAACGTGCTTCGGCCAGCGCAGTATCGGCATCGATATGCATCCAGGCGGACTTGCCAGGCTGGCGCTGTTCAATCGCCGCCAGGCTGGAACGCACTTGGCATTCACTATCTGGCGATGCGCTGCGGGCCTCGATCGAGACATCAGGGAACGGTTCGGGGGCCAATGAGCGCAACACCTGGCCAAATGGCTCGCAGGTCTGCATCATGTCAGATGCTGCCCAATCCTGTCTGAGCTCCACTCGCAGGGCCTCGACCATCTCCGCCAATTCGGGTACGTCCTGCGCATCGATGGGCAAGTCGCGCGCCTGAGACCAATGCAATGCCGATTCAATGAGCGTGCTCATCTCAAACTCCGCAACGCTTGGCCAGCTCGTCGACCTGTTTGACGACCTCGGGATATTTATCGGTGTAGACCTTTCTGGCGGCTTCGGCACGGGCTTTCCATTCCGCACTAGCAGCCTCATCGGCAACTCGATAGACCGATCCCTCGTCTTGCATTTTCTTCACGAGTTTCGCGTCATCTGCACGAGCCTCTTTCCATTGGCGCGGAATGATGCTGTTCAAACTGTCCACGATGGCTTGGCGCTGCGATGCCGAGAGCGTCTCCATCCATCCCCGGTCTACCACGATGGCATAGGTGGCCAACGACATGCCCGGAACATGGAAGGCATACTTGCCCGTTTTGCCTATCATCTCGGCCCAACCTGCCGGCGACGTCAACACGCCATCGATCGCGCCCTGCGCGAGCGCCGAACTCATTTCCGATGCAGCCATGGAAATCGGGCTGGCGCCAAACCCACGCACCATGTCCAGGAAAATGCGGCCGCCTGTCACGCGCAGTTTGGCTCCCTGCATATCAGCGAGCGACTTCACGTCCCGGTCACGAAAGATGAAAAACAGATCAGCGGTGCGCAATAAACCCAACACTTGCAATTGCCGGGATTTCAATCGTTCGGATATCAAATCGGTCAGGCCGCTGGCAAAGCAGGCATTTTCCATTTTTTGATCCGATAGGCCGAACGGCAGATTCAGATAACCCAATCCTGCATCCAGTGTCTCCAGCCGCACCGACACCGGCCATACCATGTGCACGGCGCCGGTACCCAGTGCCGCTACCCCGTCCTGATCGTTGTACAACTGCGAGGCGGGGAAGACCTTGACTTGAACTTCGCCGTTGGTACGTTTCGCAACGTCCTTGGCAAACTCATTCATGTATTGCGTTTTCCAGTGCGACGCCGCGACTTCGGAAGTCAGCACCATCTCGACCGCACTGGCGCTCACAGGAACGGCCAATGCGCATATCACCGCAAGCCGGCGGAAAAACGGATAAAACATAGCAATATCTCCTGAAGTGAGTACTGCAATGCCACGGCTCTCTCCAGACGTAGAGAGCCCCTGAGCCACGCAGGCCCATCAAACAGCTGAAAGTGAAATGCCGGCGCTACTTGTCGCCGACAGCGTGACCGCGTTTGGGTACCAGGCAGGAACGGATGAAGTTCATGACTTCTACGCCGTTCTGGTTATAGGCCCGCGTCCGGGTCGTCACAATGCCCTGTGTCGGCCGGCTGCGCGATTCACGCAGCTCCAAAACTTCCGATTCGGCATACAAGGTATCGCCGGCGAAAACGGGAGCGGTCAGGTTGATCTCTTTCCACCCCAGATTGGCGATCGCTTTACCGCTGACATCCGCGACGGTCATGCCCAGCACCATCGCCACCGTCAAGCCACTGTTGACCAGCAAGCGGCCAAACTCGCTTTGCGCGGCAAATGCCGCGTCGCAATGCATGGGATGAAAATTCATCGTCAACAGTGAAAACTGAATATTGTCCGCATCCGTCAGCGTGCGGCCGGGCCGATGCTCGTACACCGCACCTAATTCGAACTCCTCCAGATAGCGTCCAAAGCTGAAGCGATATCGCTGAGGACCGGTCTCTACTACCTCCATGTTGCCTCCTTTGTTCAGTTTGTTAGTTTGTCTGGACAAATAGTCCATCAAGCGCAGAAGCGTGTCAACGACTTTTTGTCGTGCGATGCAACACAGCGCACAAGAAACCGCTGGCATTGAGCACATGGCGATGCCAACGATCCTGAGGCGCACCGAAGCACCGTCGTTGCTCCGCAGACACAGGCGTTATTTATCGCATTGACATATCGGTAAATCCCGATATCATGCACGCATGGACTTGCTCGAAATATTCAAAGCCCTCTCAAACCGCACCCGTCTTGAAATCTTGAAAGGTTTGAAGGATCCTGCGAAGAACTTCCCTCCACAGGATGAAGGCGACGTTCTCATGGTAGGCGTCTGCGTCAGCAGTATCCAAGAAGGTGTCGGCCTGTCGCAGTCGACGGTGTCCGATTATCTTGCCACGCTGCAACGAGCAGGTTTGGTCGAAGTCAGACGCATTGGCCAGTGGACCTACTACAAGCGAAACGAAGCAACCATCAGTGCTTTTGCCAAGCTCATAGGCAAAGAGCTGTAATTTTTTTACCCCACTATATCGATAATTCCCGATATCCCTTTTTAACGAAATAAGGATATGCAATGAAAGCGTTAAGACTGAAATCATTTGGCGGCCCGGAAGCATTTGAACTTTGCGACGTGCCCAAGCCTGTGCCAGGCGCAGGACAAGTCCTGGTCCAGGTGCAGGCAACCTCTATCAATCCGTTGGACTACCAGGTCCGGCGCGGCGATTATTCCGATTTGGTGCAACTGCCGGCCATTACCGGACACGACGTATCTGGCGTTGTAGAAGCGGTCGGGCCAGGTGTGACGGCCTTCGCTCCGGGGGACGAAGTCTGGTACACCCCGCAAATATTTGACGGACCAGGCAGTTATGCCGAGTACCACGTCGCTGCAGAAGGAATCATCGGAAAGAAGCCCTCGTCGCTGAGCCATCTCGAAGCCGCAAGCCTGACCCTAGTTGGCGGGACGGTGTGGGAAGCCTTGGTCGTGCGTGCTGCGCTAAGAGTGGGGGAAAGCATTCTGGTACACGGCGGCGCTGGCGGGGTCGGTCACGTGGCGATCCAACTCGCAAAAGCCATGGGAGCACGCGTGTTCACGACCGTGCGTGAAGCAAACTTTGAATTTGTATGGAGCCTGGGCGCGGATGTCGCCATAGACTACGAAAGCGAAGACTATGTCGACGCGATCATGCGGGAAACGGGTGGCCGCGGCGTCGATGTCGTGTTCGATACCATTGGCGGTGACACCTTGTCGCGCAGCCCCGACGCGCTCGCACAACTGGGCCGTGTTGTCACGATCGTGGACATTGCGCGGCCGCAAAACCTGGTTCAGGCTTGGGGCAAGAACGCGAGTTATCACTTCGTTTTCACACGGCAGAACCGCGGCAAGCTCGATGAGTTGAGCGCATTGATAGAGCGCGGTCAGTTGCGGCCGCACGTGGGCGCAGTCTACCCGCTTGCCGAGATTCCGCTCGCGCATGCCCGGCTGGAGGCACCCAACAACGGGATACGAGGAAAAATCGCGATAGCAGTCGGGCCCCTAGCTCATCTCGCGTCTGCTCCGGCCAGTGAGCCTAGCCCGCTGCATCCAGAAATGCCCTCACCTGCTCGGGCCTAGGCAACGGGTCGACCGCCCCGTATCCGGTGGTCGACAAGCCTGCGGCGGCATTGGCGTACTGGCAGGCTTGCAACCAATCGTCGCCAGCGCAGGCTCGCGCCAGTAAATTGCCGGCGAAGCAATCGCCCGCCCCGGTGGCGTCGACGGCTTTTACTTGGCGCGGGCCGATGGGCGTGCGCGTGAGCTTGTCGTCCAGGATAACGCCCTTGCTGCCCATTTTCAGTACGACGATGGCATGATCGTTGACGGCGCGAATCCAGTCCAGGATCGCATCCGGTTGATCCATGCCGGTCATCAACGCCATGTCGTCCAGGCCGGGGAGAAACACGTCGCACTGTGCGATGGCTTCGCGCAGGATGGCGCGAGCGCGTGACATCGGCCACAGGCGGGCGCGCAGGTTGGCGTCCAGGCACGAGCGCGTGCCTGTGCTGCGGGCACGCTCCATGGCGGCGAACACGGTATCGCATGCGGTGGTGCTGATGGCCAGGCTGATACCGGATACGTGCAGATAGCGCGATCGTTCGACCAGCCCATGCTGCAGGTCAGCAGGCCGCATGCGAGCGGCGGCTGACTCGTGGCGTGCGTAGCTGAAGCGATGACCTTCTGGCGTGTGCTGTACGAAATAGAGGCCGTTGTTGGCCTGTTCGTCACATATCATGCCGGACACATCGACCCCCTCGTTGCGCCAGGTTTGCAGCAGCAATTCGCCGAAATCGTCGTTGCCGCCGTAGCGGCCCAGATAGGCGGTGCGTGCGCCTGCGCGCGCTGCGGCGATGATGACGTTCGAGGTGTCGCCGCCGATGCCTTGGCGATACATGGGCTCGCCCGGCACGGTCTGGTTGAATTCGATCAAGGCCTCGCCCAGGCCCACCACATCGAAATCATGCACGGCCATGGGCGGTCTCCCGAGTCTGGCGCACGGCTGCCAAGAGGCTGTCGGTGTCGCGCGCGGCAAAGGCTTTTTTGTCGTAGAGAGAGGACCCTATGCCGACGAAATTGGCGCCGGCGCGGAAATAGTCGTGCATGTTGCTTGTCGATATGCCGCCCGTGGGGCAGAACACGGTATCGGGGAACACGGCTCGCAGCGCGGCCAGATGGGCTGGGCCGCCGGTGTCGGCGGGAAAGATTTTGACGACGTCGGCTTTGGCCCGGGTCGCGATCATGACTTCGCTGGGGGTGAAGGCGCCTACGAGGCAGAGTTTGCCGGCCTCGTGGGTGGGCGGGATCATGTCGGTGGCGAGTCCGGGGGAGACCAGGAAATCTGCGCCGGCTTTGAGTACGGCGGTTGCCTGAGCGGCGTCCATCAAGGTGCCTACGCCTAGCAGGACGGCATTGCCGTGTTGCTGGCGCAGGGTTTGCAGGACGCTCAGGACGCCGGGGATGGTCCAGGTCAGTTCGATGGCTTCGAAGCCTGCACGGATGGCGATGTCGGCGGCGTAGAGGGCTTGGTCGGCGTCGGTGTAACGGAGGACGGGGACTACGCGGGTCTGGATCAATGTGGTTAGCTGAGGGGTTGGCATCGGGATTGTCCTGGGGATGTTCTGTTCACGAGGGCGGCGCTAGGATGGTCACGGATGTTTCGAGGCTGTTCGCGAGGATCTCGATGGTGTTCGCGGGTGTTTCAAAGGCTGTTCACGGGTGNCTCNATGGAGGCGTCCCTGCCGCGTGCCNGGNCAATTCNCNGCCGGNCCTATCGCCGCGACTCGGCCCATGAGCAGGGGCC
>NZ_CBCSJH010000017.1:97783-111504 GCF_965139195.1 Bordetella tumbae
AGGCTGAATCGCGGCTCAACGGGCCGGCAGCGAATTGCCCGGCACGCGGCAGGGACTCGCGATGAGGGCTGGCCGTGGACGTTGAGGGTTGGGATGGCATCGCTGGTTGCTTTATTGGTTGCTGATTGGACCGTGGATTGTGTCTTCAACTTGTTTTATACGCTGGCGGTCATGCCGCCGTCTACGAAGAGGGTGTGACCGTTGACGAAAGAAGAGGCGTCGCTGGCTAGGAAGACGGCGGCGCCGATGAGTTCTTCGGGGTTGCCCCAGCGGCCGGCAGGGGTGCGTTGGCTGAGCCACTGAGTGAATTCGGGGTTGGCTACCAGGGCCTGGGTGAGTTCGGTGCGGAAGTAGCCGGGGGCAATGGCGTTGATTTGCAGGCCGTGGCGCGCCCAGTCGGTCGCCATGCCGCGCGTGAGGTTGCGTACGGCGCCTTTGGTTGCGGTATACGGAGCGATGCCGGGGCGGGCCAGTTCGCTCTGTACGGAGGCGATGTTGATGATTTTGCCGCGGCCGCGCGCGATCATGCGGGTGGCCGCGGGTTTGCTGACGTAGAAGATGCTGCTGATATTGGTGCGCATCAGGGCGTCCCACTGGTCTACAGGGAATTGCTCCAATGGGCCGCGATGTTGCATGCCGGCGTTGTTGACCAGGATGTCGATGGGGCCGAATTCGGATTCGGCCCGGTCGATGCCTGTTTGTGCGGCGGCGGGATCGGTGACGTCGAATGGCAATGCGTGAGCGGATAGACCCTCACCGCGCAAACGCTGTACCGCCTCGTTCAGGCGCGCTGCGTTGCGCGCATTCATGATGATGGTGGCGCCGTGTTGAGCCAACCCACGCGCCAATGCATAACCGAGCCCCTGGCTGGAGCCCGTGACGAGAGCACGCCGGCCGGATAGGTCAAACAGGGACGAGGCTGTTGCCGATGAGGGCGTTGCCGGTTGGTTTACATGCTGTGCCATGGAGTTTCCCTGTGATCTTTACCGCCATTTTTCCTTTAGATGTCTTGTCATCATGCTGCTTCAGGCATCGGGACGTTCCACGTTGATGACGAGATGAATCTCATACATGGTCTTGCACGGGCCATTCATCAGGCTGGCCGGCTCTGTGAGCACGGCGCAGCCTGCGAGGGATCAAGAACCGCTCTTTGCGCGCAAAGCTGCGAGCTCTTTCTGTACGCGGTCCACGACATCGGCGCCGATCGTGGCTTTGTGTTGCTCGTACACCGATTGGACTTTTTCGCGCATGCGTTTTTGCTCTTCGGGGCTGACGTTGTTGACCTCGAGACCGGCTTGCTTGATTTTGGCCAGAGATTCGCCGTTCATTGTCCGAATGACTTTGCGTTCCTCTTTGCCACCCAGCACGGCGCATTCACGCAATGCGGCCTTCTCGTCATCGGAATAGCGGCTCCAGATCGGCTTGGAGAACAAGACCAGGAACGGGGTATACGCGTGATTGGTCACCGAGATGTATTTCTGCACCTCATAAAATTTCGAGGTATCGATGGTCACAAAGGGATTTTCCTGGCCATCAATAGCACGCGTTTCCAAAGCGGAGAAGATCTCGCCGAATGCCATCGGGGTCGCATTGGCGCCCATGGTGCGGAACGTGTCGAGGAAGATATTGTTCTGCATGACGCGCAGCTTGAGATCGCCAAAATCTTCCCATTTGCTCACGGGATGCTTGGAGTTGCTCAGATTGCGAAAGCCATTTTCCCAATAGGCCAGGTTGACCACGCCGGCTGCGTCGAGTTTTTCATTGATGAATTTGCCGAATTCGCCATCCATGACGGCGTCGGCTTCTTGCTCGTTACTGAACAGGAACGGCAGATCGAATACGCCCAATGAAGGCACCAGACCCACCAGCGGCGAAGACGAGGTGATCACGGCCTCTTGGGTGCCTGAGCGCAGTGCTTGCGTAGCCTGCATATCGTCGCCCAGCGAGCTGCTCCAGTATGCGGTGATCTTCATTTTGCCGCCGGATTTCTCCTGCAAGCACTCATTAAAGACTTTGACGCCGTTACCGACCGGGTGCTCTTGGGCCAAACCGTTGGATAGGCGAATGTTGCGTGATTTGAAGTCGCCCGCGGCGGATGCAGGTGATGCGATGGCGGCACCCAGAGCGGCGATTGCGGCAGCTATGACTAGTTTCTTCATGTAGATCTCCTCTATCTGATCGGCAGATTTTGTCTTTCGATATCAAGCAGTGAACGTTGGACTTGGGTAAAGCGGCGAGTCTTGTTGCTCGCTCCGTACGTCTGGCCGTAACGTGTCGTCACGGCGAACTCAACACCTGGAACTAGAACAACCAGTGCATGGGCACGGTAATCAGTTCCGGGAATATCACGAACAGCACCAGCAAAACTGAATAGGCCAAGAGGAATGGCATCACGCCCCAGACCACGCGTCCCAAGGGCACACGTGCCACGCCGCTGACCACGTTCAACACCACGCCAACCGGCGGCGTCAACAAGCCGATGCAGTTGTTCATGATGAACATGACGCCGAAATACACGGGATCGATGCCAGCCAGCTTTACGACGGGCATCAGCACTGGCGTCATGATCAGGATCGTGGGCGTCAGGTCCAGCGCGGTGCCGACAATCATCACCAGAACCATGATCACGAACATCAGCAGCTTGGGCTGGTCGATCAAAGGTTCGATCAACGCGGTAACCTCACCCGGGATGTCCGCGGCGGTAATCAACCAGGCTGACACCATGGCGGCGGCTACGAGGAACATCACCACTGCCGTCGTCTTGCCCGACTTCAGGAACACTTCGTACAGATGGGAAAGCTTCAGTTCGCGGTAGACGAATGTGCCCACGAACCAGGCATAGACGGCCGCCACCACCGCAGCCTCGGTCGGCGTGACAACCCCCATCCGGATGCCGCCCAGAATGATCACCGGCATGCCCAGTGCCCATGCGCCGCGCCCCGTCGCCTGCAAGCGTTGTTTCATGCTTTGCTTGGGCAAGGGTTTGATGTCGGATTTGCGTACCAGCCACAGCCAGGTGCCCACCAGCGTCAATCCCATCATGAGCCCCGGCGCAATGCCGGCCATGAACAATTTGGAAATCGACACATTGGCAGCCACGCCAAACACGATGAACGCCATCGACGGCGGAATCACGGGAGCAATAATGCCCCCCGACGCCATCAAGCCAGCGGAACGAGGAACGTTATAGCCAGCCTCGCGCATCATGGGGATGAGGATGGACGCCAACGCCGCCGTGTCCGCTGCCGCCGAACCCGACAAGCTGGCCATGATGACCGCCGCCAGAATGGCCACGATGCCCAGGCCGCCCTTGATGTGACCTACGCAGGCCAATGCAAAATCAATGATGCGGCGCGACAGGCCGCCGGCATTCATCAACTCGCCAGCCAGCAGGAAAAAGGGAATCGCCAGCAGGGTAAACGCGTCCGCGCCCGTGACCATGTTCTGCGCCACGATCTGTGCGTTGAACATGTCCATGTGCCACATCAACGCGATGCCGCAGAAAATCAGGGCAAAGGCGATCGGCACGCCTACTGCCATGGCACCCAATAGCGAACCTACAAAGATCAGCAACGTCATCAGACCACCTCCGCAATCTGGCCGTCTTCACCGACAAAGCGCGCAATTTCTTCGTCACTGATCCTGCCTATCAATACCTGTATCAATCTCAATGCCGAGATCAAGAAGCACGCAGCGCCAGTGAACAGTCCGATGCCATAGACCCAGGCTAGCGACAGCCCTGTGACGGGCGCGAACATGGTGGCGTTGATATCGAACTGCATGACCGCGCCCCAGAAAAAGACCGCGGAACTGCCCATGATGATGATGTTGCTCAGCGCCATGCAGATCAGGCGGCCGCGCCGCTCGAAACGCTGTACCAGGCTTTCGATGCCCATATGCGAATGCTCGCGAAATGTCAGCACGGCTCCCACAAAGGTCAGCCAGACAAAGCAGTACCGCGACAGTTCCTCGGACACCACGATTCCGGAATTGAATCCGTAGCGCAGCAGCACGTTGCCAAATACCATGACCACCATGGCAGCCAGCAACAGGACCATGATGAGGCCCAGAAATTTGTAAAACAGTTCAGTAACTCGTTGCATACCTGTCTCCTTGATGATCGCGCTACGCCATCAGGCGCGCGCGATGCGTTATTGGTCGTGATGCAGAGCAATGCTGTGGCGGGCCACGGCCCACCGGACTTTCTATGCCTTGGGTGTCAACAATCCTCGTTCTGCCAGGTTGCGCATCAATGCACCCACGCCAAATGTCCATTCCGGGCAAGCGTCGGACGTATCGACCCAGTTGACCAACTGTCCCAACGCAGGCGTCGAGATGCTGACGCGGTCACCCACCTCATGCGTAAAGCCCTGCCCCTCGCCGCGTCGGTCTTTGGTCGGCGCAAACATGGTGCCCAGGAACAACACGGCGCCGTCGGGATATTGATGGCAACGATTCAACAACTGATCTGCCAGATCGCGCGGTGAGCGGCTGATGGAGGACATGGCACTGATGCCTTGCATGCGAAAGCCGTCGGAGCCTTGCACATCCAGAGAGACCTCCAGCTGCCCCAGCGACGTCAGTGTGAAATCGTCATCCAGCAGGCGAATAAACGGACCGATCGCGCAAGACGCGTTGTTGTCCTTGGCCTTGCTCAACAGCAATGCCGATCGTCCCTCGAAGTCGCGCAAATTGACATCATTGCCCAGCGTCGCGCCGACGATACGGCCATCAGAGGCGATTGCCAATACGACTTCGGGCTCGGGGTTGTTCCAATGCGAGCCCGGATGAATACCAATCGTCGCGCCGCACCCCACGGAGGACATGGGCTGCGCCTTGGTAAAGATTTCCGCGTCCGGACCGATGCCCACCTCGAGATACTGCGACCAGAGCCCCATATCCTGCAGCAGGGCTTTGACCTGTTGGGCCTGTTCTGAACCTGCCACGAGGCCGCGCAGGTTGTCGCCCAGCACGGGCGCCAGTTTGGCACGGATAGCCTGCGCCTGAGAGGGGTCGCCTTTGGCTTGCTCTTCGATCACGCGCTCCAGCATGCTATCGGCAAACGTCACACCTGCGGCCTTGACGGCTTGCAGATCCAGCGGCGCCAGCAATTCACCCGCTGAACCATCCAGAAAATCC
This sequence comes from Bordetella tumbae, assembly GCF_965139195.1. Taxonomy (GTDB): domain Bacteria; phylum Pseudomonadota; class Gammaproteobacteria; order Burkholderiales; family Burkholderiaceae_B; genus Bordetella_A; species Bordetella_A tumbae. Next base: position 102,923 of record NZ_CBCSJH010000017.1, read on the forward strand.
TGCACGCTTCCCAACACAGGCAAATCCTGGTTCTGGTCAAACTGCGTCAGCAGGTCAGAACGATCGAGCAACGCGGATAGTGTGCATGCCACACTGCTGGCGTCATAGAGCTGGCCTTGGCGCAAAAACACTGGGCATGGGCCGCCCATTTTTTTGGACCAGACGCGGCCGACCAAACGGGCCTGATCAACGTCACGGGGCAAAATATCCGCTGCGCTCAGCCGCGCACGTTGTGCTGCGGCGTGGCCTCGTTCGATGGGGGTGCCTGAGGATGCGCTGGGCACGGTCATTCGGGTCTCCTGGTCGCACATGTCGCGCGAATACGGTTGTCGTTCGAAATGAAACTATTGCGGGCGATGCGTCCGGCCTAGATATCAGGTCACCGCGCCACGATCTCTCGCCCTATCGCCTGTGGGGCTTTCCAGTTGCAGATCCAGGCGCGCGGCGGCCCCCAGAATGTGGGTTCGCATGGCGGCGCGAGCCTGCATCATGTCGCGCGACGCGATCGCATCGCGCACTGCTGTGTGCTCGGCAACGGTGATCTGCACAATCTGTTCGAGCTCGGCACGCGCACGCGCCACCGCAATCGTGTTGGTGATTTTTTCGCCGATGAACCCCACGAACATCGAGTAATACTCGTTATGCGTGCCATCGGCCAAGGCGCAATGAAACTCCAGGTCCGCAGCAACCCCCTCGGACGTCCAGCGCGTGTCCATGCCGCGCATGATCTCCAACGCCTCATCCAGACGTTCCAGATCCTCGGCAGTGTGATGCAGGGCAGCCAACCCCGCCGCCTCGACCTCCAACGGCACGCGCAGTTGAAAGAGGCTGCGAAAGCTCTCGGGATTGGACAGATCCGTACTATCGATGCGAATGACGGGCCGACGCTGCGGCTCCAGTACAAAAGCGCCGACGCCTTGCCGCGTATCGAGCAGACCTTCGTTGCGCAATTGCGCGATGGCCTCGCGCACGACCGAGCGGCTCACGCCAAACGTCTTGGCCAACTCGTGTTCCGTAGGCAGTTTCTCGCCGGCCTTGAGGCGGCCCGACGAGATTTCCTGTCCTATGGTGGCAGCGACTTTGGCAGGCAAATGCTCCAGGCGCTGGATCTGTCCGAAATTAACCATTGTGTTCCTGCGTTATCGTGTCAGCGCACATCACGCATCGCTCCGTATTTGGCAATTGGGATTAAGCCTGCCGTCCGGATCAATCGCCCGCTTGATGGCCGTCAACAGCTGGCGGCGCGGTTCGCTGATACGCGCCTCGAACTCGGGGCGTTTCAAACGGCCGATGCCATGCTCGGCACTGATACTGCCGCGAAAATCGTCAATCACGGCATTGATGCAGTCCTTGGCATCATGAATCACGCGATCGCGCTCGACGGCGTCCGCCGAAGCCGGCGGAATCACATTGATATGCACGTTGCCGTCGCCCACGTGACCATACGACAGCGTCAGGCAATCGGGGAATTCGGCTCGCAGCCGCGTCTCGGCCTGCTCTACAAAATTCGACAATTGGGACAGCGACACCGACACATCGGTACGCAAATGCGCGCCGCGCTGCGCCTGCCCCTCGTTCATGGCTTCGCGGAATTTCCAGAGATTGGCCGCCTGTGCCCGCGAGGCGGCCACGACACCATCACGCACCAACTCATCGGCCATGACGTTTTCCAGAAAACGGTCCAGCAAGTCGCGCATATCGACCAGGCCCGAACCCGAGAGCTCCATCAGCACATAGCCGGGATGGTCCATCGCGATCGGCAGAGTCAGGCTGGGAATCGCCTCGCGCGCCAGCATGAATGCCGATGGCGGCATGAACTCGAAAGCGGTCATCAGATCGCAGCAATCACGCCGTGCACGACGGTATAACTCAATGGCCGTATGCAGGGAGTCCACGCCCAACAAGGCAGTCTCGACCTGCTCGGGACGAGGATGCAGTTTCAATGACACCGCCGTGACCACGCCCAGGATGCCCTCGGCGCCGATGAACAATTGCTTGACGTCGATGCCGCGATTGTCTTTACGTAACGTCCCCAAAGCATCCAGGATCGTGCCGTCAGGCAGCACCACCTCCAGCCCCAACACTTGCTCGCGGGCCATGCCATAGCGCAGTACATTGATGCCGCCGGCATTCGTACTGATATTGCCGCCAATCTGGCAACTGCCCTCCGCGCCCAGCGACAGTCCGAGGAACATATCGGCATCCTCGGCGGCCTCCTGGATCTGTTGCAGGACGCAGCCCGCCTCGACCACCGCGGAAAAATCGCCCGGGTCCATGCTGCGCACCCGGTTCATGCGTTCCAGGGTCAACACGACCTGATGCTGAGGATCGTCGGGCGTAGCGCCGAGTACCAGGCCCGTATTGCCCCCTTGCGGGACGACAGCCAGGCCTAATTCGGCACATACGCGTATCGCCTGTGCCACGGCCTGCGTGGAATCGGGACGTAGTACCGCGACCGCCCCCGAGATCACATCGCCATGCCAGTCGCGGCAATAGCGCGCCTGATCCGTGGGATCGGTAATCACCGACGCAGCTCCCAGCCTGTGCACCAAGGCGGCTTGCAAGTCAGCGACAGGGGCAATGCCCGACGATGTCATTCGAGTCTCCAGATTTTTTTCGTTGGACTGGTTTTTACCAGTAGTCAGCCTGTCAGACAACCCTATAATAGGTCATCAGATTACCTGGAAGTGCATGTTATGCCTACTAGAGATCAACCCTAGCCCTCAACAAAAATATCGGGCCATAGGACGCCCGGAGGAGACTGCTATGCATATCGCCATCATTGGCGCGGCCGGGATGGTTGGCCGGAAATTGACGGAATCGTTGGCGCGCGGCCCCGTGTTGGGCGAACACAATGTGGACCGACTGACGTTATGGGACGTGGTGCCGCCAGAGGCGCCTGCGGGGTTCCAAGGGCAGGTCGATTGTCAGGCCGTGGACCTATCCGAGCCGGGCCAGGCCGAGACGCTCGTCGCCGCCCGGCCCGATCTGATTGTGCATCTGGCCGCGATTGTGTCGGGCGAGGCCGAGCTGGATTTCGACAAGGGCTACCGTATCAACCTGGATGGCACCCGCTATCTGTTTGACGCGATACGTGTGCAATCGGCAGCCGACGGCTATAAGCCCCGCGTCGTGTTCGCTTCGTCGATTGCCGTGTATGGCGCGCCGTTGCCCTACCCTATCCCCGACGATTTTCACCATACGCCATTGACGAGCTATGGCACGCAAAAAGCCATCAGCGAACTGTTGCTGTCGGACTACACGCGGCGCGGTTTTTTCGATGGGATAGGGATACGCCTGCCGACCCTGTGCGTACGCCCGGGCAAGCCCAACAAGGCGGCATCGGGCTTTTTTTCCAGCATTTTGCGCGAGCCCCTGGTCGGCCAGGAGGCGGTGCTGCCCGTTCCCGAGGATGTGCGGCATTGGCATGCTTCGCCGCGCTCGGCCGTGGGATTCCTGCGCCATGCCGCCACGCTGGACTTGCAACATGTGGGACCACGGCGCAATCTGAATATGCCCGGTGTCAGCGCCACCGTCGGCGAGCAGATCGAGGCATTGCGCCGCGTGGCCGGTGACAAGGCCGTGGCCCTGATTCGGCGCGAGCCCGACGCGATGATCACGCAAATGGTCCAAGGCTGGGCGCCTGGATTCGCCGCCACCCGGGCGCGCGAACTCGGCTTTACGGCGGAGTCCTCGTTCGACGAGATCATTCGCGCCCATATCGACGACGAGCTCGGCGGCAAGCTGGGCTGACCCGGAGTAGACATGAACAACAGTAAAAAACCCGTCAAACGACTGCGTTCACTAGACTGGTTCGACAATCCCGATCACATCGACATGACTGCGCTGTATCTAGAGCGCTTCATGAATTACGGCATCACACCGGAAGAACTGCGCTCCGGCAAACCCATCATCGGCATTGCGCAAAGCGGCAGCGATCTGGTGCCCTGCAATCGCGTGCATGTGGAACTGGTCAAGCGGGTACGAGATGGCGTTCGCGATGCGGGCGGCATCCCTATCGAATTCCCGACGCATCCTTTGTTCGAAAACTGCAAGCGCCCCACCGCAGCGCTGGATCGCAACCTCGCTTATCTGGGCCTGGTGGAAATCCTGTACGGCTATCCCATCGATGGCGTGGTGCTCATGACCGGTTGCGACAAGAGCACACCCTCTGCCTTGATGGCCGCGTCCACGGTCGACATTCCTGCCATTGTGCTGTCCGGCGGCCCTATGCTCGACGGCTGGCACGAGAATGAATTGGTAGGCTCCGGCACGGTCATCTGGCGCTCGCGCCGCAAACTCGCCGCCGGACAAATCAACGAAGAAGAATTCATGCAGGCCGCATTGGACTCTGCCCCCTCGGTGGGCCATTGCAACACCATGGGCACGGCCTCGACCATGAACGCCATGGCCGAGGTGCTAGGCATGTCGTTGACCGGCTGTGCGGCGATTCCGGCCGCCTATCGCGAACGCGGCCAGATGGCCTATCGCACGGGCCGCCGGGCAGTGGAGCTGGTGCTGGATGACATCAAGCCATCCGACATCATGACCCGCGCCGCCTTTTTGAACGCCATCCGGGTGAACACCGCCCTGGGCGGGTCCACCAATGCCCAACCGCACTTGATGGCAATGGCGCGCCATGCAGGTGTGGAACTGCCGCTGGACGACTGGCAGCGCGAGGGTTACGACGTGCCGCTGTTGGCCAACGTGCAGCCTGCCGGCCAATACTTGAGCGAACGCTTTCATCGCGCAGGCGGCGTGCCCGCCGTCATGTGGGAGCTGCTGCAGCAAGGCCAACTGGACGGCGATTGCCCTACCGTCACGGGCAAGACTGTGCGTGAAAACCTGCAAGGCCGTGAAAGCAAGGATCGCGAAGTCATCTATCCCTATGCCACGCCACTAAAAGAGCGCGCCGGATTCATGGTGCTCAAGGGCAATCTGTTTGATTTCGCGATCATGAAAACCAGCGTGATCTCGGAAGAATTCCGGCAACGCTATTTGAGCGAGCCCGGCAGCGAAGGCATTTTTGAATGCCGCGCGATTGTGTTCGATGGATCCGAGGATTATCACCGCCGCATCAACGACCCGGCGCTGAATATCGACGAACGCTGCATCCTGGTGATCCGCGGCGCCGGTCCCATAGGCTGGCCAGGCTCGGCCGAGGTCGTCAATATGCAGCCGCCAGACGCCTTGCTGCGCGCGGGCGTCTCCAGCTTGCCCACCCTGGGCGACGGGCGGCAATCAGGCACGGCCGACAGTCCATCCATTTTGAACGCATCGCCCGAAAGCGCGGCTGGAGGCGGACTATCGTGGCTGCGCACAGGCGACAAGATACGCATCGATTTGAACCAAGGGCTCTGTGATGCCCTGGTGGATGATGCCGAAATCGCCCGCCGTAAACAAACCGACGGCATCCCCGCCGTGCCTCCTGACGCCACGCCCTGGCAGATGATTTATCGCCGCGGAGTCGGCTCATTGGCCGAGGGGGCTGTGCTGGAAGACACACTGCAATTCCGTCAAATTGCACAACGCATGCCACGGCATAATCATTGATAGCGCGAATACGGGTGCTGCGGCGTCTGCCTGAGGCAATGGCGAACCACGGCGCCCGTACTTCAACATCACTTTTTCCCGCCCAGTACCAGCCCTTCACGCCGGGGATCAGCGCCACCGGTCAAGGCACCATGGCCGATCACGATCCCCTGAATACCGCTGGGAAACTCCAGCAGCTTGACCTCATGGCCCTTGCCTCGCAGCAGCGGCGCCATGTCCGCCAACGCGGTTCCTTGCTCGAGCTCGGTCGCCTGATTGCGGCTGCCCATGTTGGGTAAAGCAATCGCTTGTTGTATATCGAGATTCCAATCCAACACGCCCACCAAGGTCTTGGCCACGTAGTTGATGATGGCACTGCCTCCTGGCGAGCCTACCGCCATATACGGCTGACCATCGCGAAACACAATCATCGGCGCCATGGAACTGCGTGGCCGTTTGCCCGGCTGTACACGATTGGCCACCAACCGGCCCTCGGGGTCTTGAAATGACATCGAGAAATCGGTCAGTTCGTTGTTCAGCAAGAAACCTCTGACGAAGATCTTGCTGCCAAACGCAGACTCTATGGTGTTAGTCATCGACAGCACGTTGCCCTGCCCGTCCACGACAACAACGTGGGTCGTCGATGGCAGCTCCAAAGCATCATCGGGCGCGCGCTGCGACAGCAGCTTCGCAGGATCCCCCGGCAATGCGGTTCCCATGCTGCGATCGAGATGAACCAATGCGGCGCGTTCGGACAGGTACGCCGGATTCAACATGGCCTGCACAGGCACCCTCACAAACTCCGGATCGCCGACATAAAAACCTCGATCCGCATAGGCCAGGCGTCCCGCTTCGGCGAAATAATGAACGGCCTGCACGCTGTTCGGCCCCAGCTGGTCCATGGGAAAGTGCTGCAAGATGCCCAGCATCTGCAGCACAGCCAATGGGCCGCTGCTGGGCGGCGGCGCACCGCACAAACGATATTCCCGATAGTTGCCGCACACGGGTTCGCGGACTCGCGCACGATAGCCCGCCAGATCAGCCACGCTCAGATCGCCCGGACTCGCATGGCCACGAACGGCAGCCACGATGTCGCGCGCGATATCTCCGTGATAGAACGTATCGGGCCCTTTGTCGGCAACACGGCTCAAGACGGCGGCATAGTCGGGATTCTTCAACACGTGCCCTACAGGCCAGGGTTTGCCCTCCGCATCCAGAAAATAGCGGGCGGCGGCAGGCTGCGCCGCCAATGCGTCGCGCGACTGCACGATCTGCGCGTGCAATCGGGGAGAGACTGCGAAACCTTGCGTCGCCAGCTCAATGGCAGGTTGGAATAGCGAACGCCATGGCAGCTTTCCCTGTTGCCGATGCGCGAGCTCCAGGCCCCGCAACAGGCCCGGCGTGCCGACGGATCGGCCATTGTTGACGGCCTGGGCGAACGGCAGCGGTTTCCCGTCACGCAGGAATCGATCGGGGCGCGCAGCGGCAGGGGCGGTTTCCCGGCTGTCGTAGACGCGCAGTTGCTGATTCGCGGCGGCATAGTGGACCAGAAAACCGCCCCCGCCGATGCCCGAGGATTGCGGCTCGGTCAGGCCCAGCACCAGTTGCGCCGCGATAGCCGCATCGACGGCGCTGCCGCCTGCCTGCAGGATGCGGTATCCCGCTTGTGTCGCCAGCGGATTGGCCGTCGCCACCATGAGGTCCTGACCTTTGACGGCCTGCCGAGTCGTATAGCCTGAGGCGATCTCGGGATTCAGATTTTCGTGGGTGTCGATGGCGACCTGCGCCATGGCAGTGCTCGACAAGGCGGCGATGCATCCCGCCAGGATGCTTTTTCTTATCGACATCAAGGTCTCTCCCCAGCCCATCGTTGCGGCAGGTGTGTCACTTGCGATGCGCGGCGATCGCCCCGGGGCATTTTGACTAAAGCATCACCGAACCACCACATCGAGTCACAAACACCGGACCACGCGCCCCGTCGTGCACATTATCGCAATAGAATGGGGCGTTTTCGCTCTGCCTTTTGCCATGCGCCTTCGACACATCGAGATTTTCGAGGCTATACGCCGCACGGGTTCGCTGACCGAGGCGGCCGCGGCGCTGCATATTTCTCAGCCGGCAGCCAGCAAACTGCTCGCGCATGCCGAGGTGCAACTGGGATTCAAGCTATTCGAGCGCGTCAAAGGCCGGCTGGTCGCCACGCGCGAGGCCGAGATCCTGAGCCCTGAGGTCACCCGGCTCAACCAAGACCTCAATAGCGTACGCCGACTGGCGGCGAGCCTGCGAGAGCGCCCGCATGGCCACATCCGCCTGGGCTGCGCGCCCGCATTGGGGCTAGGCCTGCTGCCGCAGGTAGTCCGCGCCAGCCGCGATAAACAGCCGGGCATCACGTTCGACATTCATACTTATCACAGCGCCGAGCTGGTCCAGGGGCTGCTGAGCCGCGAGCTCGATCTGGCTGTGACGTTCGATATGCAAGACTACGCGGGACTGACCCGCGCACCGCTGGGCCATACCGAATTGGTGCATCTGGGCCGCAAGTCGAACGGCAGCAAAACGACGCGCTTGTCCGATCTGGTCGACGACACCTTGATTGTGCTGGACTCGCGCGATGCGTCGGGCGCGCTGCTGCAAATGGCCCTGGACGCTCAGGGCCTGGATCCCGACGTGGCGATTCAGGTGCAAACTCACTATGTGGCCTGCGCCCTGGCCGAGGCAGGTTGTGGCGAAGCCATCGTCGATGCCATCACCGTGCGAGCCATGCTGCGCCCCGGCATGGTGGTGCGCCGGCTGGATCCCCCGCTGAAAGTACCCCTCAGCATTCTGACGCGCACGCAGGATCCCTTGTCCAACCTGCATCGCGAATTCATTGAGCAACTGAGCCAGGCCTGCGAGACGCTGGCGCAGGCCGATCCATCATATCCATAAAACCGAGTAGCACGGTGGCGTATTGCTATCGCTGTTGTTACGGTCCAGGAGCGGAGAGATGAGTGCTATTGAACGTCGAAGCGGGGCAGTGACCGTGTTGGCGCTTCACGGAGTCGGTCGGC
>NZ_CBCSJH010000018.1:0-13698 GCF_965139195.1 Bordetella tumbae
TCAAAATCTCTACGGGGGCGGGGTGGTTTCATAGTCGTAAGTGTTCCTGGCTAGGGTCAATGACCCTATCTACGTGTCCACTTACATTAGACCAGGACAGGTCATGGGCCGAGTCGCCGCGATAGGCCCGGTGAGGCTTTCAGGCCCCCGGCACGGACGTCTTCATAGAGAGAGCCTATGCACTTAGATGACCGACAACTCAACTGGCAACAAAACACCTAGCCCGCATACACCCCCACAGCATGACGAGCGACAAAATGCCCCTCGCCCACTGGCACCAGCGGCGCCACTACTGGGTCATCCCCCACCCGACGCACCGGACTGGGAATCTCATCAACAAGCAATGAACGCTCGCGATGGCGACGTTGCGGATCTGCGATAGGCACCGCATCCATCAGCTTGCGCGTATACGGGTGCTGCGGATTCTCAAAGATGGCCCGGCGTGGCCCGATCTCGACGATTTGACCGAGATACATCACCGCCACACGATGACTGATACGCTCGACCACCGCCATATCGTGCGAGATGAACAGCAGCGAAATCCCCAGCTCGCGTTGCAGATCGAGCAAGAGATTGACGATCTGAGCCTGAATCGAAACATCCAGCGCCGACACCGATTCATCCGCCACGATCACTTTGGGATTCAACGCCAACGCGCGGGCAATGCAGATACGTTGACGCTGGCCACCAGAAAACTCGTGCGGATAACGGTCGATCATCTCGGGTATCAACCCGCATTTGTCCATCAGCCAGCGCACGCGTTCTTGCGCCGCCTTGCCTTTGGCCACGTTATGAATCAGCAAAGGCTCCATGATCGAATAGCCCACTGTCATGCGCGGATCCAGCGAGGCAAACGGATCTTGGAAAATGAACTGAATGTGGCGGCGCAAGGTCTGCATGGCCGCGCCGCGCAGGCTGCCAATATCCTGGCCATCGAATTCGATACTGCCGCCCTGGCTTTTTACCAATTGCAGCAGCGAGCGGCCTGTGGTGGTCTTGCCGCAGCCGGACTCGCCCACCAAGGCCAAGGTCTCGCCTGGATAGAGATCAAAACTGACGCGTTCTACCGCGTGCACCCGTTTCTGCACACGCCCGAAAATTCCGCCGGTAATGTCGAAACGAGTGACCAAGTCCTTTACGCGCAATACCGGGCCGTTGTCGCGGCGTACTGTGCTCTGCTGGCTCTCTGCCGGAGACGGCGTCGCAGGGGCATCCACGGCGTTCCCGGGGTTCGCCGCACGATCACCATCGCTCACGGAAACGGTATCTACCACCGATGTACCCTCATCTGCGGCCGTCGCACCCGTGATAGATTGTGCGTTAACGTCAGCGCCGCCAGTACGCCCAGCATCTGCCACCTGTAATAACGGAAATGGCTCCGGCTCGTTTGTGCCCTTCATCGCGCCCAAGCGCGGCACGGCAGACAGCAAGGCGCGCGTATAGGCATGGCGCGGCACGGCGAAGATGTCATCCGAGCCGCCCTCTTCGACTTTATCCCCGCGATACATGACCAACACACGATCGGCGACCTCGGCCACCACGCCCATGTCGTGCGTGATGAAAATCACGCCCATGTCCATTTCCTCCTGCAACTGACGGATCAGTTGCAGGATCTGGGCCTGAATGGTCACATCCAACGCCGTGGTCGGCTCGTCGGCGATCAATAACTGCGGCTTGCATGACAGCGCCATCGCGATCATGACACGTTGCCGCATCCCACCAGATAACTGATGAGGATAGCGATCGAGAATGGCTCGCGCCTCGGGAATGCGGACACGCTCCAGCATACGCAATGTCTCGGCACGAGCGCCCGCGCTGTCCAGACCCTGGTGCAGTTGCAGTGCCTCGGCAATCTGCGAACCCGCTGTGAAACTGGGATTCAGCGAGGTCATGGGCTCCTGGAAAATCATCGCGACATCGGCGCCGCGCACGCGCTCCAGCACCGTATCGCTCGCACGCGTCAAATCCAACACGCTGCCATCACGGCGACGCAAAGCCATCTCGCCATTGACGATGCGACCACCACCGTACTCCACCAAGCGCATCAACGCCAGAGACGTCACGGATTTTCCCGATCCCGACTCGCCCACGATAGCGAGCGTTTCGCCACGGTCCACATGAAATGAAACGTCGCGCACGGCCTCGACAACACGATCCGGCGTTTTGAATTGCACGGTCAAACCATCGACCTGCACAACTCGCTTGGCATCCATAGGTTGTGCCGCGCTCTTGGCATCTTTGTTTTTCGTCATCGTTATTTCTCCTGCCGTGGGTCGAGCGCATCACGCAGGCCATCGCCCAGCAGGTTGAATCCCAATACCACCAGAAAAATCGCCGTGCCCGGGAAAATCGACATCCAAGGCGCCTGCACCATGAAGTTCTTGCCCGTGTTTAGCATCGATCCCCATGATGGATTGGGTGGCTGCAGGCCTAACCCCAGGAACGACAGGCTGGCCTCGGCAATGATGGCCGTGGCAATGGTAATGGTCGCCTGCACGATCAAGGGCGGCATGATGTTGGGCAGAATGTGGCGCGCGATGATGCGCGTATCCGACGCCCCCAGTGCACGCGAGCTTTGCACGTAGTCTTCGCTCTTGACGGCCAATACCTGGCCGCGCGCCAATCGCACGAATTTCGGTGCCGCTGACACCCCGATGGCGATCATGGCGTTGGTCAGGCTCGGCTCTAGAAACGCAGCCAGCGCAATGGCCAGAATCAAAAACGGAATCGCCAGCAAGGCCTCGGTGCAACGCGACACGATGCTGTCGACCCAGCCGCCAAAATAGCCCGACACCAGTCCGAGCGGCACACCGATGATCACGGCGATGGCCACAGACACGACACCGGCCATCAACGACGCCTGCGCGCCATACAACATGCGGCTATAGATGTCCCGGCCCAGCTCATCGGACCCCAACCAAAACGCCGCGGAAGGCGCCTTGCGGATCGTCATGAAGCTGGTTTGAAAAGGATCGTGCGTCGCGAGCAAGGGAGCAAAGATCGCCAGCAAGACCATCGCCAGGACGATCGCCGCCCCGAGCAAGGCCACACGATTGCGTTTGAATTTACCCCAGGCGCGGTTGCGGCGGCGGGGCGGCGTGACGGCAGCAGCCGTAGCAGTATTTGCGCTCATGCGTGCCTCAGGCGTGGATTAACCAGGATATACAGAATGTCGGCCAGCAGGTTCATGATGATGAACCCTACGGCAACGCACAGGACCACGCCCTGCACCACCGCATAGTCGCGCGTGAATACCGCATCGACGATCAGCTTGCCGAAACCGGGGATCGTAAACACCTGCTCCGTCAGCACAGCGCCAGCCATCAACTCGCCAAACAACAGCGTGACCAGTGTCACGATGGGCATCAAGGCATTACGCAAGGCATGGCGCAGCACCACGCGACGCGCCGATACGCCTTTGGCGCGTGCGGTGCGCACGTAGTCTGCGTTCAGCGCCTCTAGCATGGCCGAACGGGTATGGCGCATCAAATAGGCGGCAATCGCTGTCGATAACACCAATGCCGGCATCAGCATGGTCTTCATTGACAACCAAAAATCCTCGAACGGTGAAACGTACCCCGATGCGGGCAGCAGACGCCATTTCACCGACACCAGCATGATCAGCAAAATGCCGAGCCAGAAGTTCGGAATCGACATGCCTGACAGCGCCGCGACGTTGGCGCCCATCTCGGTGACAGTGCCTTTGCGTACGGCCGCGATGATGCCCATGGGCACGCCGACCAAGATGGCAAAGAACATCGCCATCGTCGCCAATTGCAACGTGACAGGCAATTTCTGGGCAATCAATTGCGTCACGGGCACGTCCGTGCGCAATGAGCTTCCTAAATCGCCCTGCAGCACATTGCTCACCCATGCCCAATATTGCACGGGCCATGAGGCATCCAATTGATATTTTTGACGCAGAAACTCCAGAACGGCAGGATCGCGCTCCTCGCCCGCCATGGTCAGCACGGCATCGCCGGGCAGCAGTTTCTGCAGCAGGAACACGATCACCGACACCAGTATCAATGTCGGTATCGCCACCAGCACGCGACGCAGAATGATTTTGAACATAAAGAAACCTGAAAAACTCGGGATTGCGAACGGTCAACGCCAAATGCACGGGCCGTGCGTGACGGCACGGCCCGTGCATCCGGCGATGCAAGACTCCACGCGCTTATTGCGCGAACGTCACGCCCTTCAGGCGTATCATGCCGTCCGGATAGGGCTTGAAGCCTTGCACCTTCTTAGCCAACACAAACGGCCAAGGTTGGTAGTAAATGTAGACCGATTGGGTTTCGTTTTGCAGAATGCTCTGTGCCTGATCGTAAATCGCTTTGCGCTTGGCTTCGTCGGGCACGGTGCGCGCCTCGTTCAGCAGTTTGTCGATCTCGGGATTGCAATAGCGGCCGTCGTTCAACGCGCCTTTGCATGTCACGAACTGATGGATGTTGCCATCGGGATCGACACGGCCTGACCAGCCACGCATCAACAATTCGAAATTACCGCTTTGCGCTTCGCTCAACAAGGCCGCGTATTCGGTCGGACGCAGGCTCAGTTGGAAACCGGCTTCGGCGGCCATGGCCTGCACCATTTCGGCGATCGCCGAGGTGGTGGTGTTGTTGCCGAAAGCTAGCTCTGCCTTGACTTGTTCCTTGCCTGCTTCTTTCAGCAGGGCACGGGCCTTGGCCACATCGCGGGCGGGGATCGGGAATTTGTCGCTGTGATAGGGACTGGCCGGCGGGAATGGCTGATTGGCAGGATCAAAGATACCGCCCCCCACGACCTCGTTGATCACATTGCGATCCAGAGACAATTCGAATGCGCGGCGCACACGGGCGTCTTTGAACGGATTGGTCTCGGCGCGCTTGCCGTTGGCCAGGTTGAAGTAGAACTGCTGATAGCCCAGACCCGAAACGTTGGCGAATTGCAGTGAGGCATCGCTCTTGACCTGTTGGGCGTCCGAGGGGTTCATGCGCTCCAGGATATCCAGGCCGCCGGCGCGCAGGTTGGACAGACGCACGGTGGAATCCGGGATCGGCAAGAACGTCACGCGCTTGAAAGCGTAGTCCTTGGCGTTGTAATACTGGTCGAACTTGTCCAGTACGATGCGGTCGTTCTGCACACGCTGCACAAATTTGTACGGTCCCGAGCAGACCGGGTTGCGGCCCACGGCGGCCGTGTCATCGGTAAAGGTCTTGGGCGACAGCATCATGCCCGCACGGTCCGACAATGAGGCCAAGAGTGTCGCGTCGGGCTTTTTCAATTTCAGCACCAACGTCTGTGCGTCCGGCGCATCGACCTCTGCCACGGAGGCCAGCTCGCTCTTGCGCATGCTGTCTTGCAAGGCCAGCGCGCGTTCGATATTGGCCTTGGCAGCGGCCGCATCGAATTTGGTGCCGTCGTGAAACACGGCATCCGAGCGCAGCTTGAATGTCAGCTGGGTATTGTCGTCGTTCCAAGACCAAGACTCGGCCAACTGCGGCACAAACTGCAGTTTTTCATCGACGTCCACCAGTTTGTCGCACAGAGACGTAAAAACGATACGGCCCACATAGGTGCGCGCGCGGTGCGGATCCAGCACGTCGGGGTCTTCCTGCAAACCGATGCGCATTTCCTGCGCGACCGCGGCGCCAGAGGCCATGGCCAACAGGGTTGCGCACAATCCAAGCTTGAAGGTCTTAGGCTTCATCGTTCTTTCCCTTGTATTCGTGTTGTAGATGCCAAACCGGAGCCTGTCACGGGGCTCCGGTTTGAATGTACTGCTGGTATTGGCCTTAGAAGCCGACTGCCTGACCGTCACGGCGGGTATCGCTGGCGGCGACGTAGCCGAGCTCATTGTCGCTCTCGTGCATGCGCCAGATGAACTGGCCCGCGCCAAAGTCCATATAGGGATCATCCACCGATTTCAACGCATGACCCAGTGCCTGCAGACCCTCGACGGTTGCGCGATTCATGCTGGACTCGATATCCAGCGTGAAATCGCGGTTGACCTTCCAGCGCGGTGCGTCGCACGCGGCCTGCGGTTGCTGATGGTAGTCCAGCATGCGCACCACGGTCTGCAGATGGCCTTGCGGCTGCATATCGCCACCCATCACGCCAAAGCTCATCACGGGCTTGCCGCCGCGCGTCAGGAATCCAGGAATGATCGTGTGGAAAGGCCGTTTTCCGCCCTCGACCACGTTGGGCGATTTCGGATCCATCGAGAAACCGACACCGCGGTTCTGCAGGCTGATCCCGGTACCCGGCACGACCACACCCGAGCCAAAGCCCATGTAGTTCGATTGGATGAACGAGATCATCATGCCGCTTTCGTCGGCAGCCGTCAGATAAATCGTACCGCCGGCATGCGGGCGACCGGCTTCGAATTGCGTGGCGCGATCCAGGCGGATCAATTTGGCGCGGCTTTGCAGGTACGCATCAGACAGCATCTGCTCGGGCGTGACGTCCATGCTGCGCGGATCGGACACATAGCGGTACAGATCCGAGAACGCCAGCTTCATGGCCTCGATCTGCACGTGCTGCGATTCGACTGAGTCCACTTTCATATTGGCCAGGTCGAAATGCTCGCAAATGCCCAGTGCCATCAAGGCAGCAATCCCCTGCCCGTTCGGCGGGATTTCGTGCAGTTCATAGCCGCGGTACGACTTGGAAATCGGTTTGACCCAGTCCGGCTTGTAGTTGCGCAGATCGTCCAGCGTCATCGCACCGCCGCACTCCTTGGCGAACGCAGCGATTTTCTCGGCGATTTCGCCTTCGTAGTAGTCGCGGCCACCGCTGGCAGCAATACGGCGCAGGGTGTAGGCCGCGTCAGGAATACGGAAATGCTCGCCCGGCTTCGGCGCACGGCCGTTGGGCAGGAAAACCTGGGCGTAGCCCGGCTGATCCCGCAACTCGTCGGCGGCGGCTGCCCACTTGTGCGCCACAACCGGCGGCACGGCATAACCGCGCTCGGCGATCTCGATGGCGGGTTCAAACAAATCGGCAAACGGCAGCTTGCCGAATTTTTCATGCAATGCCGCCCAACCGGCCACCACGCCCGGCACGGTCACCGCGTCCCAGCCGCGCTTGGGCTGGATGGCCAGGCCCTTGGCATCCGTGCCGTATTTGGCCTTGAAATACTCGACGTTCCAGGCGGCAGGCGCCACACCGGAGGAATTCAGGCCGTGCAATTCCTTGCCATCCCACAGGATCGCAAAGCAGTCGCTGCCCAGACCGCAGGACACCGGCTCGACCAGCGTAATCGTGGCTGCCGCCGCAATCGCCGCGTCGATCGCATTGCCGCCCTTTAGCAGCATGCGTAATCCCGCCTGGGCGGCCAACGGATGCGACGTCGACACCACGTTCCGCGCGAACTGCGGAATGCGGTAGGAGGGATACGGATTATTCCAATCAAAGGTTTTCATGGCGCGGAGACTCGAAAAAGAAACCTGGAAGAGTGATACACAAACCGGACTGCACGGCTGACAATGCGCCAGCGCAACGCGCCGACCCAAACAATTGAAGTTACTCTTGTGATTTAATTAAATCAATTTGAATAATTATTTTCTCGTAAAAAATATTTTTATGAGTAGTATCCGCTTCCTGCGCAGCTTTCTGGCCGTCGCCCACCATGGCTCGTTTTCCGAGGCCGCCGAGCAGGTCGCCCTGACACAGGCGGCCATCAGCTTTCAGATGCGTGCCATCGAGGCCGAACTGGGGCGGGAATTGTTTGACCGCACGGGCCGGCTGGCCATTTTGAACGCAGCCGGGCGCGAACTGCTGCCGGATATCAAGCAGCTGGTCGACATGTACGATCGCCTGAAGCTGCCCCGTTCATCCCCCGGCAAACTGGCCGGCGCCGTCTCGATCGGCGCGATCGTGTCATGCATGGGAACGCTGTCCAAGGTGGTGTCCCAGCTCAAGCGCCAGCATCCCGCCCTGGACGTCCGCGTGTTGTCAGGCAAGGCCAGCGAGCTCGCCAGCAAGGTCGAGGCAGGCGAACTGGATGCGGCCTTTGTCGTCGAGAGCAACCGCAAGGTCGCCAGCCTGCACTGGACCCCGCTTTACGAAGAACCCCTGGTCATCGTTGCACCAGCGTCCGTCCAGGAACAAACGGCACACGCCGTGTTGGCGGCCAACCCCTTTTTGCGCTTTGATCGCACCCAACGCACTGGACGGCAGATTGATCGCCTGTTGCGGCGCCTGGGCGTCGCCTCTGATGAGTTTCTGGAATTGAACGCGATCGAGACGCTGGTCGAACTGGTGCGGCAGGAGGTGGGCGTGACCCTGCTGCCGCTATTGAACGGATCGAACTGGCAAAACAGCCCGGACCTGCGCATCGTGCCGCTGCCGGATGAACTGGGGCACCCTACCCGCAGCATCGGCATGGTGGAACGGCGCGATCACGTCCGCCAGCACATCACCCACGAAATCTGCACGCAAAGCCTGGAGATATTCCAGATGAAGGCGCATGCCCAGGCAGGTTGATCGTGGCTGTGCGCGTGACACACATACTGCTGTCATAAATTTGCGTTAGGGTCCACGTTTTCGTCCTAGCGATATCATTTGCTTCATGCGCCTGCGCCCGACTTTTACGCTGCCCTCTGCCCCGCGCACTGTACGCGTTCTGGCCATTGCCGCCGCCGCGGCGGGTGTGGGACTATGGAGCGCAATATTGCTGGCGCCTGCGCCCTCCGATTTGCCCCCCGCCCTCAATACCAGCAGCGCCCCGGTATCGGACACACGCGCGGTTGCGATGCTGTTTGGCACCGATGGGGTATTGGACACGCAGATTACTGTGCTGGGCTTGATTGCGGCGGGATCCCACGGGTCCGCCGTATTGAGCGTGGATGGCGCGCCGGCCCGCGCCTATCGTATCGGTACAGAGATCGCACCGGGATTGTCGCTCATCGAGGTCTCGACCAACGGCGTCGAATTGGACCGCAATGGGACACGCTTGCGCGTCGCGGCGCCCAAGCTGTCTGCGGTCCCGGCGGGAATTGTGGCCGTCCCCTAGATCAGCCCCTTCTCCCGCCCAGCGCGCATCCGGATACTGCAGCAACCCTCATCGTCGCTGCGCTGCAGGTTATTTTCCTTTGACGTATTTTCGGACTTCTCCGGCAGCGCCGTTGGCCCATTCATTGATCAGCGGCTGCAGATCGGCCACCTGGACCCCGCCCTTGCCCTGGCTGGCGCTCGTAATCCGCTCGCCTGTACCCCCGCGCACGGCGGCATACAACATCTCGCCCGACATACTGTCTGTGACGTGCGTCTCGATCGCAATAGTCGCATCACGCGGCAGTCCGCCATCCAGGGCGGCTTTGGCGCCGGTCAACACCAGGCCGATAGGAATGTATTGGTAAGCCTTCAGCGATTGTTGCTCTGCCCCGACGGTGGTGATCGCAATACGCACATGCGCGACTCCTGGCCCCGCACGGTCTACCAGACGGACCTGCTGGCCGATCTTGCTACGCAGCGTCTGGTCGATCATATTGCGGATCTGGGTCAAGGTCTCCATCGACACATCTTCGGTGGCCTTCGGCTCCGGGTAATACTTAATGGTGTCAAGCCATACCGCCTTGTAGCGCGCCGGGGTAAATGCAGGGTTGACATAGACCTGCCGGGTACCGCCATCGGGGGTGGTTTCCTGGTGCAGGCGACTGTAATCCGGCAAGAAGCCCGATTCCTTAGGCGCGGACCGCGTCGCACAGCCAGAGACCAAGAAAGCGGCCAATATCCCCACACCGATTGCACGCACTGGATTATTGATTTTCATTGATTTTCCTTTGCGGAAAGTAGACCCAGAGAAGTAGCGCTGTAAGCCTTTGTCCCGCTTCATACCACAACGTAACAAAAGCTACGCAGCACTATAGCGCGCTCCAAACGCTTTGTGTCAACGTCCATTTGCAGAACACGTATCCGCCCGCGCTGGCGGCATTCCCTGGACGCGCAAAGGCGACTCGCCCAGCGGAGGCCCATTGTTTTCGCCCTGGAAGTATTACTGTCATATTTCTGACGCATCATTGCCGCCTTCATATGGTTTTTCATTGAGTGAGCGGAGAAAGTTCGTGCATCAGTTTCAGCGCCAGCGCAGCCGGCAGCAAGGTTTCACCCTGATCGAGATCATGGTGGTCGTTGTGATCATGGGCATTCTGGCTGCGCTCGTCGTCCCCCGCGTGCTGGACCGCCCCGACCAGGCGCGACGCGTCGCGGCCAAACAAGACATCAATGGTCTGATGCAGGCCTTGAAACTCTATCGCCTGGACAACGGCCGCTATCCCTCTACCGCTCAAGGGCTGCAGGCCCTGGTGCAGCGCCCGGAGGGCGCGCGCAATTGGCGGCCCTATCTGGACCGCATGCCCAACGACCCCTGGGGCCATCCCTATCAATACCTGAACCCCGGCGTTAAAGGCGAAATCGATGTGTTCTCGTTTGGCCCCGACAACAAGCCAGGCGGAGAGCAAGACGATGCGGACATCGGCTCGTGGGAACTCTGAGGGCGGCTTTACCCTGATCGAAATGCTGGTCGTGGTGGTGATCATCGCCATCGCGGCCTCGATGGTCAGCTTGTCGGTAGCCTCCTCGTCCGATCGAACGCTGCGCGCCGATGCGGAACGTCTGGTTGATGCCTTTTCCGTCGCGCAAAGCGAAGCCCGCAGCGATGGCCGCACAATTCGCTGGTCTGCAGACGAGCAAGGCTGGTCGTTCGAGCGGCAGGGTCGATCGGAACGTCTGTCGGCGCAGGACGATGGTCCGCTCAAGCCCGACCGTTTCGATGATGATCAGAGTCTGCGTCCCCAGACATGGCGCTCGCCCCCGGTGGCACTGCAGATTTCCCCCAATCGGCCCGTCGTTTTCGGCACCGAGTGGATTGCCGATCCCATTGTGCTGGAGCTCTCCATCAAAGGCGACTCCGTACGTATCGAACGAGACGCGGCAGGCGGATATGCGATTAATTAAACCTGGTTCGGACGACCTTGTTCGGCCTCATGCCCGCCGTCCCTCGAGCCAATCACCTCGGCCATTTCTATGTGGCGGCCGGCGCTCCGGTGGCCGGCAGTCCGGCGCCTCCAGACGTACCGAGCAAGGGTTCACCCTGATCGAAGTCCTGGTGGCATTGGCCATTATCGCCGTGGCCATGGGCGCCGCGCTGCGGGCCACGCAAGTCATGCTCGATAACAGCCGCGCTATCCGCGGCAAGACGCTGGCGCTGTTGGCCGCCGAAAACACGCTGGCGCAATTGCGGCTGGAGCGCACGTTTCCACGCGCCGGTACGCAGACGCGCCCCTGCCCCCAAGGCAATGTCGCGCTGCGCTGCGAAATCGAAATCCGCAACTCAATGAACCGCAATTTCCGCCAAGTGACCGTCCGGGTGAATGACGCCGACCGCAATGGCGTGACGCTGACGCAGTTGAGCGGCCTCTTGTCGCAGGTTAGATAATGCGGACCTGTTTCAGCCAGCTGGCGAGATCGAATGGCGAACGAGGCGCGCGTCGCATCGCACCCATGCGTCCTCGCACCGCGCAGCAAGGCTTCACGCTCATCGAAGTCCTGATCGCCATTGCCTTGATGGCGCTTGTCAGCCTGCTGTCCTGGAAAGGCTTGGAACAAGTATCGAACGCACGCGATTGGCTGGGCGAAGAATCCGCAGACCAAGCCATCGTCTTGCGTACGCTGGGGCAAATCGAACGCGATTTGAATCGCGCCTATGCAGGTGCACCTGCGGGCACGACATCCAGCACGTCCGACAGTTCCGACGGCACGGGCACAACCACCCCAAGCGGCAGCATCACACTGCTGCCCCCGGGCATTGATATCACGCAGTCCTCTGGTGCCGTGCTGCTGAATCTGATCCGCGCCACACCGGAAAATGGCCAGTGGCAACGCGTCATGTGGCGCCTGCGGCCTGATGGATTATGGCGCTATAGCGGCGCGCCCGGCTCGAGCTATCCATTGCCTGAACCTGACCAGGGCGTTCTGATCATGCCCGATGTCAGCCGGCTGGATGTGCGCGCGTGGTTGACCGGACAAGGCTGGATCAATCCGCTGCAACCTGCCACGGCCCGTGCCGCAGGCCTGGAAATCGCCATCGAGCGTCCACGCGGCAATCAGAAAGAACGCTATACCCGAATTGTGGTGCTGTCATGAGAACGGCCCGCATCGGTCCACGCTGTGCATCAGCGGTATTGGCAAGGTCCCGGGCGACATCCCGCCACGCCCGCGCACAGCGAGGCATGGCTGTCGTCAGCGCCCTGATAGTCGTCGCCATTGTGGCTGCGCTGACCAGCGGCCTGTTTCTGCGTCAGACCTCGGCCATACGCCAGATCGAAAACGAACAGGCCCGCATTCAGGCGCGATGGCTGCTATTGGGCGGCATTGATTGGTCGCGTCTGATCCTGCGCGATAACGCCCGGGCCGAATCCACCGTCAGGCGGGACCAACTATGGGCAACCCCCGTCCAGGACACACGCATCGATGGCGAACAGACGGGCGAGGATGCGGTCTTTGCCGGCAACATCCAAGACGAGCAAGGTAAATACAACCTGTACAACCTGGCCAAGCAAGGCATCGTGGATGAAGCACAGATCGAGGTCCTGGCGCGCCTGCTCGACATGCTGGGCCTGCCCAACACCCTGGCACGCCAGATGGCCACGCAAATTGCGCTGACGCAAAGCCGAAAAGTCTCGGCAGAACAAGCACCGGCCGACGAAACCAGCAGCGGCGCGCGCGCGCCGCAATCACGCGGCATTGACGATATGGCCGCGCTATTGCGAATCGATGACAAAGCGCTGCAGACGCTGCGCCGCACCCTCACCGTATTGCCCGAGGCCACTGAGGTCAACGTGAACACTGCCGAGCCCGAGGTCATTGCGGCAATCGTGACCGGCCTGACGCTCGCGCAGGCCCGCAGCATCACCGGAGAACGTGACCGCGGCGCCTGGTTCAACAACAGCGCGGACTTCACTAATCGTTTGAGCAGCTATAGCGATGCCTTGGAAATTCCTTCCGTGACCACCGGCAGCAATTGGTTCATCGCCAATGGCACCGTGGCCTATCTGCGCTCCCGCGTCAGCATGCAGGCGCTGTTGAATATGTCGGCAGACAGCACACCGAAAACCGTATGGATAAGAGAAACACCGTAACCACGCCGTCACGCCCGCCGGTAAAGAACACGCTGCGCATCGCCCTGCCCCCGCTGGCTGAATGGACGGACAGCACGCCTTTGGCTTATGCCTGGCTCGACCGGCAAGGCCGGGTTGCACGTGGCGGCGGTTTGCCCGCGACGGAACTTGCTGCGGCGTTTACCCAGGCACGTACTCAGGTAGTCCTGCATCCGGATGACGTCATCGTCGCCACCATCAACGTCCCCGCTGTCCCCGCCAATCGTTATGCCGCCGCGGTGCACGGCATCCTGGAAGGCCTGGTATTGGGCGATATGGAGGGATTGGCGGTAGGCCACAGCAAGCGTGCTGAGGACGGCATGGCCCTCGCCGCCTGGACGCCACGCGAAGCACTGCGTAGCGCGTGGCAGCGCTTGTCCGCCGCCGGCCTATCCGTGCAGGCATTTTATCCCTTGCAAGTCTGGTCAGACAGTCCATGCGCCGATCAGGCGGAGCCTCTGCACAACATCCAGGATCCCCGTTGGCAAGCGCCTAACCCTGGATGGTCTCTGGCCGTCCCGCAGCTGGCGCCGCGCCAACCCTCGCGCTGGCGCGG
>NZ_CBCSJH010000018.1:13714-61581 GCF_965139195.1 Bordetella tumbae
GATCNCCCCCGCGGCATGGATCGCAGGCGCGGCGCTGATCTGGATCGTCGGCTTGAACATTTACGCCGCTCAACTGGAGCACGAGACGCAGCAACTGCGGCAACACATGGAGCGCGACGTGCGCGACGCATTCCCCGACATCCCTGTTGTGCTCGACCCCGTTCGTCAAGCACAACAGGGCCGCGATGCCCTGCGTACAGGACAGGGAGACACCTCGGGCAAAGACCTGTTGTCGCTGGCCCGCATTGCCGCCCAGGTCTTGCCATTTGCCGCGGATGCGGTGGACCTGCTCGCCTACCAGAATGACGCACTGACCTTGACGTTGGACGACGGGTCGCAAGACAGCAGTCAGAGCGAGTCTGGATCGCCACCCGCGAACGAACTCGGCAATGCTCCGCCACCCGGCATCAAAGCAGCCGCGCGGGAATCCGGACGCCCGGCTTCGGCCTCGAATTCCCGGCCCGGCGACGTAAAAACCACTGCGGCAGACCGCGTGGCCGACACCGCTGCCATTTTGCAGCGCGCCTCTGCCTTGGGCGCGCGCGTCGAGCGCGACGACAAAGGCGCCTGGCGTATCACCCGAGCCGAACAATGAGTGTTTCCGATTCCCTCCGTAATTCCCTGGCCCCCTGGGTCCGTCGCGGTTCGACCTGGTATGGCCGAGCCGAATCCTGGTACCGCCAACGGCCGCGTCGAGAGCAACGTTTATTGGCCATAGCCGGTGGCGTGATAGGCGTTGCGCTGATTTTTCTGGTCCTGATCGAGCCGGCATGGACGACCATGACACGTGCCCAACAGCAACTGCCAGAGCTGCGCACACAAGCCGCCACCGTATCCGACCTGACGGCTCAAGTCCGTGCCCTGAGACGCCAAGGCAACCACGGCGCTAGCGAAGGCGCGCCTTCGATCGAGGAGCTCGGCACCAGCCTCAAACGCGAAGGGTTAAACGAGGAGAGCTGGTCCTTGTCCGAGGCACCTGCCGCTTCGGTGTTGAGCAGCAGCAATGGCCAGACCTCGCAAACCTACAGCAGCCAGGATCTGGCCACTCGCCAGGCCATCACACTGACGCTGAACGAAGCGTCCTCATCCGCCTTGTTCCGGTGGTTGGATACCTCCGCCCGCGATTGGCGCCTGTCCGTGGCCAAAGCCGAGCTCAGGCGTGCCCTGCACGTCACGGGCCGCCGCCTGCCAGGCCGCCTGAGCGGCACATTGATATTGCTGCCGGCCTCGCCATCGTGAGGCCTTCGGCCCCTGATCACCTCACCACGATGCGTCGAGCTGCATGCTTGACGTCATCGCTGTTGACTCTCGCAAACGTGTGCGAACCGCGCACGTGATTTGAACCCGCCTCCGTTGCCAGACCACGGACATTCCACGCCCAAGCCTTTCCTGATGCGCCTGTCACTTCCTTCATTCATCTCGGTGCCGCTGACCATCCTGGCGCTCTGCAGCGCCATCGTTGCCGCGCTATTCGTCCTGCCCGCACGCTGGCTGATGCTGGCCCTGCCTGACAACGCCATGGCTGCCATTGCTGACGCCAGCGGCACCGTCTGGCGCGGCAGCGCGCAAATCGCGCTCGGGCCCGATGGCGCACGATATCTGCTGCCCCAACCCGCGAACTGGCAATGGAATAACGGTGCGCTTGAGATTTCCCATCCCTGGCTGCGAGGCCCCGTCCGCGTCCAGCCCAGCTGGTCGGGCATGAAGGTGTCCGCTCAGAACCTACGCGCACCCGCCAGCGTCCTGACCGCGTTTGGCGCACCGCTGAACACGATTGCCCCCGCGGGCCAGATCAGTCTCGAATGGCAGAGCTTTATCATGGGTCACGTGCCGCAAAGCGGCAATCTCGCTACCGGTCGCTGGACACAAGCTGGGTCCGCGCTATCTCACGTACGCCCCCTGGGCGACTATCGCCTGCAAATCAATGCCAAAGACGGCAATGCCCAATTCACGCTAAGCACGGACTCTGGCGCTCTGCTCATCAACGGCCAAGGCCAGTGGCAAAAAGGCCGTATACGCCTGCAAGGCACAGCAGAGCCCGCCGACAGTGCTACCGACGCCCAACGCGCAGCGCTGACTGGTCTGCTCAGCGCGCTAGGCCCCGTTACCAAAGGCCAAAGCCGGTTTGGCACGCCGCGCTAGATCGCAGGCCGCTCAGGTGAACAGGAATCGCCTTGTTTACTTTTGATAACGATTCACCCCATTACCCGGTGATAAGAAGCACTTTTTCTGTCTAAAAAAAACGTGTGTTAGGACCTGTAAAACTCCGCATATGCCGCAACGCACAATGCTAGCCTGAGGTTTCTCGAATACGGTCAAGGAAAGCCCAATATCGTCCGGCGGGATGGCATCTCTGTCCGAACAATAAGTCACTGCTCGAATACGAGCATTCATACGTGACGATATGGCAAGCAGCTTGCCAACAGACGTCTTTATCGACGCAACCGTCGTCTCTACGATGCAGCTTCAAGATACCTCGCCGCCGGCGGCGTTTTGGCAATTTCCATGAATATCCTGTACACGAATTTCCACGCAGCGGCGACCATCGGTGGCCATTCGATCTATATCCTGTCGCTGCTGCGCGCCCTGGCCTCACACCACAATCTCGTCGTGGCTGTTCCTGATGGATGTGGCCTGGCGCGCATGGCGAGCGATATATCCAATGTGCGAGTCGTCGCACAAGAATATCCCAGCCGTTTTTTCAAGCGCCTGCGGGCCGCCTCTCAACTGCGACGCATTATTCGGGAACAGCAGATCGACGTTATTCACGTCAACGGCTCGGCTGATCATCGCACGGTGGTGCACGCTTGCGCGGGCCTGGGCCGCAAACGGCCTCGCATCGTTTTTACCAAACATAACGATCTGCCCATCTCGACGATCGGTGCCGCGCTGCGTGCCCGCCTCGGCACCGACCATGTGATCGGAGTGTGCCGCTACATCGAGCCCATGCTGCGCCAATCACCTTACACTCGCCTGCCTATCAGCATCATTGCCAATGGCGTATGTGGGCAGCGCTTCCAGCCCTACTCTACGAACCAGGCGCAGGCGGCCAGGCAGGCCTTGCTAGGGTCGCGCGCGGCCGATTGCCGGCTGCTGGTAGGCAGCAATGCCGGCACCAATGACTACAAAGGCTGGATGGATATGGTGCAAGGTCTCGCCGTGCTGGGAGAACAGGCCAAAGGCGTATACGTGGCACTGGCTGGCGCCTATCCAAACGCTGAGCAAATGCAGGCCTTGGACGCTACAGGATTGGCGGATCGCGTCATTTTCACTGGACCGTTGGATGATGTCAGGCCTTTCCTGGCGGCGCTGGATCTCGGCTTTGTCTTGTCGTACCGTGTCGAGACCATTTCGTTTGCGTGCCGCGAGATGATGGCGATGGGCTTGCCCGTCATCGTGTCCGATCAAGCTGGCCTGCCGGAAAACATTACGTCCGGCAGCGATGGTTGGATTGTTCCTCGCCGCGATCCACAGGCCGTGGCTGCAGTGATGAGAGACGTATTGCAAGGCCCTATCGACCTTAAAGCCATGGGCCACGCTGCACGGCGCAAAAGCATTGAGGAATTCAGTGTCGAAGCATTTTCCCGGCAGACCGAACAGGTTTATCTGAGCCTGGCGCGTGTGCGCGAGACGCCCAAACTTCAACCTCGCCTGAGCTGACAGCCCTGCCTCGGCGCCTGCCAGGAAAATCGGCACGCTGCATACGCATCAGTCGCAACGCGCACGCGTCATGACTCCCGGCTACGACTCGCGCGTCACGCGCAAGATTTCCTCAGGCGAGGTGGCGCCCGCATCCACCCAACGCTGCCCATCATCGCGCAGCGTCCGCATCCCATTGCATAAAGCCTGCTTGCGTATGGCCTGCTCATCACGCCCTTCGTGAATCAAATGGCGTACGTCGTCGTCCACGGTAAAGAGTTCGTGGATCCCCGACCGCCCACTGTACCCGGTGTGATTGCACGCCTCGCAACCGACCGGCCGATACACGACCTTTCCATCAGGTAGCGTTTCCGGTGCGCGGCACTCCGGGCACAGCTTGCGCACCAAACGCTGAGCCAGCACCCCTAGCAACGACGATGCCAGCAAGAACGGCTCGACACCCATATCGACCAGACGCGTCACCGCCGAGGTCGCATCGTTCGTATGCAGCGTCGCCAGCACCAAGTGCCCCGTCAATGACGCCTGCACTGCAATCTGCGCCGTTTCCAGATCCCGGATTTCACCGATCATGATCACATCCGGGTCTTGGCGCAAAATCGCACGCAGCGCCAGTGCAAATGTCATATCGATCTTGGCGTTGACTTGCGTCTGACTTATGCCGGGCAAGTCATATTCGATGGGATCCTCCACCGTCAGAATATTGCTCGTCGACGCATCCAAACGCGCCAGGGCCGCATACAAGGTCGTCGTTTTACCGCTACCCGTAGGCCCTGTCACCAACACAATACCGTGCGGCTGGCGGATCAGTTGATCCAACTGCGCCAGCACCGATGGGCTCATCCCCAGTTTTTCCAACTGCAGACGCCCGGCCTCTTTATCCAGCAGACGCAGCACCGCACGTTCGCCGTGACCAGTTGGCAAGGTCGATACCCGTACATCAATCGGGCGCCCGCCTACGCGCAACGCAATACGGCCATCCTGCGGCAAACGCTTTTCCGCGATATCGAGATGCGCCATGATCTTGATGCGCGAGATCAGCGCCGAATGCAGCGCCTTGCGCGGACTGACGACATCGCGCAAAACGCCATCTACGCGATAGCGCACCACCGAATGGGTCTCATAAGGCTCGATGTGCATATCGCTTGCACCATCGCGGGCCGCCTGCGCGAACAAGGCATTAATCATACGGATGACGGGCGCATCGTCCTGGGTTTCCAGCAGATCGGCGACCTCCGGAATATCCTGCATCAGACGATCCAGATCGATCTCGTTTTCAGCCACCCCCATCACAGAGGCGGCATCGGCCGTATCGCTGTAAGCCGCATTCAGCAACGTTTCCAGAGCATCGTCTGACACCTCGGTCACGGGCACGTCACCGTGACAACGCAGGATCTCGCGTATGGCCCACGATGGGGTACGCGCGCTCGTTGTCAATTTCGACGCTCCTGGACGCAATAGCAGCACCGCGCGTTGCGCGCGGGCCCAACTGTAAGGCAAGGGATATGCGTTCACAGATGCGTCACCAGCTCGGGCCGGAAACCCAGCTCCTTTAGCAGCGCAACAGCGGTATCGACCGTCGTCGCGTCGCGCGCCAATTCCGTGCGTACCACGTATCCCTGTCCGCCAGGGCCGACCTGGCTATAGGCATTCAAACCGCTCGTGCGTACACGCTGCACGATACGATTCGCTTCAGCCTCGTCCTGGACAGAGGCGAATTGCAGAACGGTGGTTTTCGACTCTTTTTCTGCATACAACGCCGAAGGATCCGTCGCAATACTGACGCCCAGCGGCAGACTCGCCCGAATAGGCAAGCTCGGATCCGAGCCGCCAAACGGCTGCGGCAGCTGACGCACCGCAAACGTCTGCACGGTTGTCGGCGGCTCACGGCGCATCGTAGTAGCCAACGCCTCTGGCCGCATGTCGTAATCGGCACCACCCACTGCCTGCACATTCGCCGGCGGCAGCAACGGCGCCTGCATATCGGGCAAAAGCCAATGTTTGCCGGGCTGCGCCTGACTTTGCAAACGGCGCATATAGTCATAGCGGTTGACCGTGACATTGGCACTGTCGCGCTTGTCACGCACCACATAGGGCCGCAAGAACACCATCAGATTCTTCTTCGTCCGCGAACGCGAGTCATAGCGGAACAATGCACCCAAGATGGGAATCTCGCTCAAGCCCGGCACGGCGCTGGTCGTCGTCGTGACGCTATCCTCCAGCAAGCCCCCCAGCACAATGATCTGGCCATCGTCGACAAGCACGCTGGTATCGATGGCACGCTTGTTCGTGACGATACCCGTGGTCTCGCTGGAGCTCGCTTGGTCAATGCTGCTGACCTCTTGATAAATGTCCAGCTTCACCGTGCCGCCTTCGGAAATCTGCGGACGGATATTGAGTTTCAGGCCGACATCTTCGCGCTCGATCGTTTGAAACGGATTGCTGCTGCCGTCGCTGCCAGAGGTCACGTATTGTCCCGTCACGAACGGCACAGTCTGCCCGACCAGAATGCTGGCAGACTCGTTGTCCAAGGTCAGCAGATTTGGCGTGGAGAGGATGTTGGCTTTACCCGTATCGTTCAACGCCCGCGCCAATACGCCCAGATTGATGAGTTCATTGCCCAACACATCCACAGTGCCCTTGACCACCCCCAGCGTGAGACCGCCTGCCAACTGGTCGATCGTAGTCGCGCCCGAGGACGATGTGCCGATACCGCTGCCGCCGAGATTGGTACCGCCGACAAAGCCGCTGCCGTCACTCAGATTGCCGCTGCCCGTCATCCACTGGATACCGAACTCTGCTGCCGCTTCGTCGTTGACTTCGACAATCAAGCTTTCCACCAACACCTGCGCGCGACGCTGATCCAGCTGATCGATCACTTCGCGCAGGCTGCGATACAGCGGCTCGGGCGCCGAAATAATGAGGGTATTGGTTGACGGGTCTGCCTGAATCGTAGCGCCTCCGCCAGAATATGATACGGCCTGAGATGAGCTCGTATCGCGTTCAATCTGATCCATGCTCAGCGAGTTGCCCGACGAGCTGCTGGAGCCGCTGCTTGTCGAAGTGCGGCTGGCCGTATTGCGCGATGAGCTATTGCGATTGCTATTGGCGCTCGTGTTGCTGCCCGCCGCCGCAGTCGTTTGCCCGGTCATCGCATTAGCGGCATTCGCCGCATTCAAAGACTGACTGTTAAGCAACCCGCCCAGGACTTCAGCCAGACGCGCTGCTTGCGCGTTGCGCAGATACACCACATGCAGATTGCCGGGCCGGGACTGCTCGGAATCCAGCTTATTGATCAAATCGCGTGCCAATTTAGTACGCGCCGGACTGCCAGAGCGAATCAACACGCTATTCGTACGCGGATCTGCCACCATGGATATACGCTGCGTCTGATCGCTGTTCTGCGCGTCCAGCAACTGTGTCGCCAGCGATGCCAGATCGCTCGCCACGCCATATCGCACGGCCACGACGTCGGTATCGATCGCACTGGGTACATCCACCCGCGCGATCACCTGGGCGATGCGGTCCAGATTGTCCGCGTAATCCGTCACGACCAGCGTATTGTTGCCGGGATAAGCATTGATGGGGTTGTTGGGCGGCACCAAGGGACGCAGCACCGGCAATAGATTCGCAGCGTTCTCGTACTTCAACGAAAACACGCGTGTCACGATCTCACTGCGTTGCGCCCCGCGCGCAAACTCCGCCACGGACACGGGCGCAAGCGAACCCGTGCGACGCAGTGCATCGGTGACGACCGGGCTGCCCTGCAGTTTGGCATCGGACTCCGGCACCACACGCGTCACGCCGTCGACCTCCACGATGGCATAGCCCTGCATACGCAAGGAACCCGCCAACATATTCAGCGCGGTCGTACGATCAACGGGACGGTCCGACACCAGCGTCAACTTGCCCTTGACGCGCGGATCCACCAGATAGTTGCGCTGCGTGAACAACGACAAGGCACGCAATACGGCAGGGATATCCGTATCGACAAAATTCAAACTCACCTTGTCACTGGTGGCCTGCGCCTGAGCGTAGACGACCGGCAAAGGCATCGCGAGTTGAGCGATGGCAAGCAGACAGGCCAGAGTAGTTTTTCGAACGCGACGCATGAACTCTCGGTGACTAAAAACGTAAAAGACAACGATCAGCAGCAACAAACATGCAACAAATCAACGGGTGAAACCCACCTGAAAACAATGAACGAACCACCTGTCCACTGCTATCCGACCGCGAGACAAAACGCCCGACATTGCGCCTTCGACATGACATTTTCATGACAGGCAATGTGATTACTTCGATTACGGCAACGCTTCCTGAAGGCAAAAAACTGACTCGCAACAATGAATTTCGCGGCCGAGTATACGGGGTACCTCTGCAACACCATTGTCATAATTCGGCGTCAATCTGGCGGCCTATAAATTCAAGAAATTCCAGGCTCTTTTTGCATGCCCTCATTTCGCTATGAAGCCACCGATCTGGTGGGAAAGATTGTCCACGGCACCCTCGATGCTGAAACCGAACGCGGTGCACGCAACCAGCTGCGTGCTCGCGGATTACTGCCCTTGTCCACGACCCTGGCGGCCTCGAGCCATGCTGCGGGAGCCAGTGTCCTGCAACGCCGCCTGTCCGATGGCGAACTGGCCTGGTTGACTCGACAGTTGTCCAGTCTGCTGGCAGCCCGCCTGCCGCTGGACGCTGCACTCAGCGCGACATTGGAACAAGCCGAAAGCCGGCACGTTGCCGGCGCGCTGACCGGCGTGCGCGACGAGGTTCGCGCGGGATTCCGCTTGGCCGATGCGCTGGCCACTCGTCCACGCGACTTTCCCGAAATTTATCGGGCGCTGGTTGCCGCCGGCGAAGAGTCCGGTGATCTGGCGCAGGTCATGGAAAAACTCGCCGACTACATCGAAGAACGCAATGCCCTGCGCAGCAAGGTGATGACGGCTTTCATCTACCCCGTCGTCGTGGCCTGTGTATCTGTCGTGATCGTGGCATTCCTATTGGGCTATGTCGTACCACAAGTGATCACCGCGTTTGATCATGCACACCAGCAACTTCCGTTGTTGACACGGGTCATGCTCACGCTCAGTGATTTTGTGCGCGATTGGGGCTTGGTCACCGGCGTGGCATGTGCCGCCCTGTTTGCGTTATGGCGCCTGACATTGCGCTCGCCCGCGCGCCGCATAGCGTGGCACGCCCGCTTGCTGCGCATGCCCTTGGCTGGCAAATTCGTGTTGGGCGTGGATGTCGCACGTTTCGCCTCGACGCTGGCGATCTTGAGCGGCAGCGGCGTCAGCCTGCTGGGTGCGTTAAATGCCGCGCGCCGTACATTGGGCAATGATCGCCTGCGCAGCGCCGTAGACGAGGCCACAGAACGCGTACGCGAAGGCGCGCCGCTGGCTGCCGCGCTGGCCGCGCAAAAAGTCTTTCCGTCTTTGTTGATTCACCTGATTGCCAGCGGCGAGAAAACCGGCCGTCTGCCGGAACTGCTGGAACGTGGTGCGCAGAACTTGTCGCGCGACCTGGAACGCCGCGCCATGGCCATGACCGCCCTGTTGGAACCCATGTTGATTCTGATCATGGGCGGCTTTGTGCTGCTGATCGTGCTGGCTGTGATGATGCCGATCCTGGATATGAATCAGCTCGTGCGTTGAAAGAGAGACCTCATCCCCCGCATCGACACTGCACCGGACTCACTCAAGCCCCGGCGCCTATCATTTACAGGGCTTGTTCACCGTTTTCACCCGTACGGATACGAATAGCCTGTTCGACCGGCGAGACGAAAATCTTGCCGTCGCCGATCTTGCCGGTGCGGGCGGCCTTGATGATGGCCTCGATCGCGGGCTCGACCATCTCGTCGCCCAACACCACCTCGACACGGATCTTGGGCAGGAAGTCGACCACATATTCGGCACCCCGGTACAACTCGGTATGTCCTTTCTGGCGGCCAAACCCCTTGACCTCGGTAACCGTCAGGCCGCTGACGCCGACCTCGGCGAGGGCCTCGCGCACCTCGTCGAGCTTAAAGGGCTTGATGATGGCAGTGACTTGTTTCACGTTATTCTGATCCTGAAGAAAAAACTTAAACGGTTTCCCGAAACCCATTAGTGACAGGATAGCGCCAATCCCGGCCAAACGCCCGCGGCGTAATACGCGGCCCCGGAGGTGCCTGGCGGCGCTTGTATTCGTTGATGCGAATCAAACGCACGATCTGCTCGACAGCCGGCTGCGGAAAACCCGCCGCGGCAATCTCGGCTGCGGACTCATTGCGCTCCATATAGCGCTCCATGATGCCGTCCAGGATGTCATACGGCGGCAAACTGTCCTGGTCGGTCTGATCCGGCCGCAGTTCGGCCGAAGGCGGACGCGTGATGATGCGCCGCGGGATGACCTCGGTTTCACGGTTGCGCCACTCAGCCAGTCGATAGACCAGGGTTTTCGGCACGTCCTTGATCACCGCGAAACCGCCAGCCATGTCGCCGTACAACGTGCAATAGCCCGTCGTCAGCTCAGACTTGTTGCCGGTAGTCAGCACCAGACGGCCAGTCTTGTTCGACAGGGCCATCAACAGGGTTCCCCGCACACGGGCCTGGATGTTTTCCTCAGTCGCATCGATGGGCAAGCCGGCAAACTGCGGCGCCAGCATGCTCTCGAATGCCTCAAAGGCCGGGGCAATGGCAATATCGTCGTGTTGCACACCCAGCCGCTGCGCCATATCGGTCGCATCCGTCTGGGAAATATCTGCGGTATAGCGCGACGGCATCATCACTGTACGCACGTTTTCGGCGCCCAGCGCATCCACCGCCACGGCCAGCACCACGGCCGAGTCGATCCCGCCCGAAAGCCCGATGATGGCGCCCGGAAAACCATTTTTGCCCAGATAATCCCGCACGCCCAGCACCAGCGCGTTCCAGACTTGTTCTTCGAGGCAATAGGGCTTGACGTCGGCATGGGCGGACACCGGCCGCACCGCGCCCGCTGCGTCCACCTCGACCACGTTCACGCCTTCGGTGTAGTCCGGCAGGCGGGCGGCCGATTGTCCCTGGGCATCCAGGGCGAACGAGGCGCCGTCAAATACCAGCTCGTCCTGCCCGCCCACCATATTCGCGTAGATCACCGCACAACCCGTGTCCTGCACACAACGGCGCGCGACCTGCAGACGCTCGTCCTGCTTGCCCGTGTTGTAAGGCGAGGCATTAGGCACCAGCAGCACCTGCGCCCCCGCCTGCGCTGCGGCCCGGGGAGCCCCCTCGAACCAGATGTCTTCGCAGATATTGACGCCAAAACGCACGCCTTTGACCTCAAAGACCAGCGCGTCATCGGCGGCGGTGAAATAGCGTTGCTCGTCGAAAACCGAGTAATTCGGCAATT
Organism: Bordetella tumbae; assembly: GCF_965139195.1. GTDB lineage: Bacteria > Pseudomonadota > Gammaproteobacteria > Burkholderiales > Burkholderiaceae_B > Bordetella_A > Bordetella_A tumbae. The sequence goes on from NZ_CBCSJH010000018.1 coordinate 24,746, forward strand.
CGCGCTTGCGATATACCCCAACCACTCGCCCCTCGCACAGCACCGTGGCCGCGTTATAGAGGTTTTCACCCTCAGCCAGCACATGGCCGACCACCAGATGCAGTCCGGTCAGACCGGCAGCATCCTGGCGCAACTGATCCAGCGCTGCCTCCTGGCTATCGACAAAATGCGGCCGCAGCAGCAAATCCTCGGGCGGATAGCCCGTCAGTACCAACTCGGGCGTGACCAGAATATCGGCGCCCTGCTCATGCGCCGAGCGGGCGGCCTTGAGCACACGGGCGGCATTACCGGCAACATCACCCACATAAGCGTTGATTTGCGCGATTCCTACGCGGGCAACGCGGTTTGACGACGGTTCCAAAATGGGGATTCCCAATCGGTTGAAGACAAAAGGAAAAAATTATCGCATGCCTGCGCCGCCGCCTGGCTCCCAACCCGCCTCGGCCGACCCCGGATGCCCCTGCAAGGCACGCTCTCGCATCAATTCGTGCTGGATTGCCCGTCCCAGTCCGTCGCCCATGGCACCCACGTCGGCCCCCGAGGGCTGCTGGTACAGGCGCAGGCCCAGTTCAGGCAGAATCGCCAGCATATGATCAAAGATATCGCCCTGAATCCGCTCAAACTCGACCCAGGCCGTCAGCGCCGTAAAGCAATACACCTCAACCGGAATCCCATCTGACTGGGGCTCCATCATGCGCACCATCTGGGCCATATCGTGGCGAATTTCGGCATGCTGCTTGATAAACGCCAGCGCGTACGCCCGAAAGGTGCCGATATTCGTCAATCGGCGGCGATTGGCGGGGACCAGGGCCAGTTCGCCGCCCAGTTGGCTATTGGCTTGCTGCAGATCCGTTTGTTTGGCCGTCAGGTAATCCCGCAACAGGCGGAATCGCATCAGCCCCTGGGCTTCGTCATCGGTCAGAAAGCGCACCGAGGTCGCATCGACGCGCAGCGTACGCTTGATCCGCCGCCCGCCCGACTCGAACATCTGCCGGTAATTGCGGTAGCTTTCCGAAAACAGCTTATACGTGGGGACGGTCGTCACGGTGTTGTCCCAGTTTTGCACCTTGACCGTATGCAAAGCGATATCACGCACAAACCCGTCGGCATTGGCCTGCGGCATCTCGATCCAGTCACCGATGCGCAGCATATCGTTAGAGGTCAGCTGGGTACTGGCGACAAAAGACAGCAAGGTGTCCTTGAACACCAACAGCAACACCGCAGAAAGCGCTCCCAGGCCGGAAATCATCCACAGGGGGGAACGATCCAGCCCAATCGACAGCACCAATACGGTGCAAATGGCCACCAGCATCAGCTTGCCGATCTGGATATAACCCTTGATAGAGCGAGTTTGCGCCTTCGTCGTCGCCGAATAGGTATCCTGCAACGCGCTGAGCACGCCGCCGATGGCCATAAAGACACAGATCCATGCCGCCGCATGCGCCAGCCGGCCGACCACACTGACAGCCCGTTCCATGTGCGGCACGAGGCCCACACCCAATGACACCACCGCAAATGGGACGGCATACCAGGCATTGTGATACGCCCGCCGCCGATGCAGCGCCTTGTCCCAGTTGTCGCGCCCGGTCAGAATCAGCAACCGGTGAGCGCAGAACAGCACGATCCGCGCCACGACCCACTGCGCGATCAACGCCGTCACGACCAATGCGCCGATGCCTACCAGCGTCTGTGCCCAAGCCTCGTGGGGTACGTACTCTCCCAGTCTGACCACCAAGCGATCCCAATCCAAAGCCTAGACTCCCTCGTCATTGCAGATGGCGAAATTATCCAACAAGTCCCCCTCATTCGGGGCATTCCCGCCAGCCGCTGTCCCCGGCCTGGCTCTATAATCCCGCCCATCATGGCAAAAACACCCAACTCCGACCAAAACCAGTTCGCCAACAAGGCGCAAGCCTGGTCCGCCCGGTTCTCTGAGCCGGTTTCCGATCTCGTCAAACGCTACACCGCGTCCGTGGATTTCGACAAGCGCCTGGCGCGCTTTGACATCCAGGGTTCGCTGGCGCACGCCGACATGCTGGCCGCCCAGGGCATCATCAACGCCCAGGACCTGGCCGATATCCAGCGCGGCATGACCCAGATCCTGTCCGAAATCGACGCCGGCAGCTTCCAATGGCTGCTCGATCTCGAAGACGTCCACCTGAACATCGAAAAACGCCTGGTCGAGTTGGTGGGCGATGCCGGCAAGCGCCTGCATACCGGCCGTTCGCGTAACGACCAGGTCGCGACCGACATCCGCCTGTGGTTGCGCGCCGAAATCGACACCCTGATCGACTTGCTGCGCCAACTGCGCCATGCGCTGGCCACCGTCGCCCTGGAACACGCCGGCACCATCATGCCCGGCTTTACCCATCTGCAAGTCGCCCAGCCCGTCACATTCGGCCACCATCTGCTCGCCTACGCCGAGATGTTCGGCCGCGACACCGAGCGCCTGGCCGACTGCCGCCGCCGCGTCAATCGCCTGCCGCTGGGCGCAGCGGCCCTCGCCGGCACCTCGTTCCCGATCGATCGCGAGCGCGTGGCCAAGACGCTCGGCTTTGACGGCGTCTGCCGCAACTCGCTGGACGCCGTATCCGACCGCGACTTTGCCATCGAATTCTGCGCCGCGGGCGCGCTGATCATGACGCACGTCTCGCGCCTGTCCGAGGAACTGGTCCTCTGGATGAGCCCGCGCGTGGGCTTCATCGACCTGGCCGACCGTTTCTGCACCGGCAGCTCGATCATGCCGCAAAAGAAAAACCCCGACGTCCCCGAGCTGGCACGTGGCAAGACCGGACGCGTCAACGGCCATCTGGTCGCCCTGCTGACCCTGATGAAAGGCCAGCCCCTGGCCTACAACAAAGACAACCAGGAAGACAAAGAAGGCCTGTTCGACACCGCAGACACCCTGCGCGACACGCTGACCATCTTTGCCGACATGGCTGGCGGCATCAAGGTCAAATCGGACAACATGCGCGCTGCCGCATTGCAGGGCTTTGCCACGGCGACCGATCTGGCCGACTACCTGGTCAAGCGCGGCGTGCCTTTCCGCGATGCGCACGAAGTCGTGGCCCATGCCGTGCGTGATTGCGAACAACGCGGCTGTGACCTGGCCGACCTGTCCACCGCCGACCTCAAGGCCTACCATGCCAGCATCGACGAGGACGTCCACCAGGTGCTGACCCTGGAAGGCTCGGTAGCGGCACGCAAACACGTCGGCGGCACCGCCCCCGAACGCGTCGCCGAAGAAGCCCAACGCGTCCTGACGGAAACGGCACAGCAAGGCTGATTTCCTGCAAACCTGCCTTATCCCGAGGCCCCTTTATATCGCTCTTTACCGGGGCGGCATTCAGGGGCTTCGTCGTATTCGACACTCGTCTTTTTTTCTCAATAAACCGTCCCCAATCACGGTAATATCTCGTCCCGCGGCCCAAGCACCGTCCATCGCTCGGCCCATCGCTAGCCGGCCTTCTCCGCTCAATTCGCACCACGACCATGATTCGCTACGTTCAAGCCGCCGCGGCTGGCCTGGCCCTGCTGGCGGTGATCGCCAGCCCCGTTACCCTCGCGCAGACCGCACGCAAACCCTCTTCATATGAAGAAAGCAAGCGGCAGTTCCTGCCACCCGAGTCTGACGCAGCTTCAGCCGAGTCAAATAAGGGCGGAGCCGCGGCAGCAACACCTAACCACGCCCCGGCCTTTCTCAATCAGATCCGTACCGAGGCCGATTTTCAACGGCTCGCCCGCGTCTACAACGCCGGCACGCCATTGGAAATCCCTCATGTGATCTTCGTCATCGACCGCAAACGCGACAATCGGCTTTATTACATCAATACCCCGCGATTCGATCTGCATGAAAACTTCGTGCGCCAGCATGGCCTGCAACGCAACCTCGACAAGGCCACGCTGAACGCCCAATACCGCTCTCCCAACCGCCGGTTCCTGTTCGGCACAGTCAGTTGGCAACGCGATCTGCCGGGCTATACGTACGAATTCTGGGAAGGCGATCGCCTCACGCTCGACCTTCTGCAGTTGACCGACACCACGTTGCGCGCGGCCTTTTACGCGCCTATCCGCTTCAAGACCAATTCGACAGAACACGAACATGCCGCGCAATTGGCCGGCCTGCCGTTCGTGACCCAAGAGACCCTGATCCGCGAGCAACCCTTCCTGCCGCTGAACGAAGGACGCGCACAAGGCAAGCTACGCATCATCCAGTCCGTAGAAAACACACCCGACATCGCCCCCACCGATATTGTGGTCTTGGACGAAGTCCCGATCGCGTTATCACCCGTCGCTGGCCTGATCACTCAGCGTCCATCGACCGTGTTGTCGCACGTCAATCTGCTGGCCAAGGGATGGCGCATTCCCAACGCCTATGTCCGTGATGCCGTGAACACATTGCGCGACTATGACGGCCAATGGGTCGAACTCAACGTCACCCATAACGGCTATCAGCTGCAACGTATCGCCCAACCTCAGGCCCCCGCGCCCAAGCCTATCAACGCAACGCTGCCAAAACCCGATCTCACGGTCAAAACAATCAAACCACTGGCCGGCATGAAAACGCGAGACAGCCGGTTTTGCGGTGCGAAAGCGGCCAACCTGGGCGCACTCTCCTCAGCCTTGCCTCCCGCAGCCGGCGTGCCGGACGGATTCTGCATCCCTTTCGCGCAATACGCGGCGTTCATGCACCAGTTGCGTGTTCCCGAACGCGTGGCAGCGCTGGAGCAACGCGCCGACTTTATCAACGACGCCAGCGTACGCCGCACCGAACTGGCTTCCCTGCGCCAAGACATCGCTCAGGCCCGTCCCGACCCGGCGCTCATCGCCACATGGCAGCAACGCTGGCAAACCCAACTACAAGGGCGCGGCGTCTTTGTGCGCAGTTCTTCGAACTCCGAGGACCTGCCTGGTTTCAGCGGTGCAGGCCTATACACCACCGTCCCCAACGTCACCCAGGCCGACGCGTTTACGCAGGCCGTGCTGACTGTGTGGGCCTCGGTTTATAACTTCGAGGCCTACGAAGCGCGGCGCGCCGCCGGCATGCCCCATGACAGCGTCGTGATGGCCGTCCTGGTACAACTGGCCGCCGCATCGGACAGCTCGGGCGTCATGATCACGCGCGACCCCTTTGATGCCTCGCGACGCTACATCACTTATCTCTCAGCCAAACGCGGCTTGGGGATCAAAGTCGTCGAAGGCAAGCGCCAGGCCGAACAAATCATGTATTCGAGCTGGTCCAAAGCCGTGCAGGTGCTGAGCCGTTCCGCAGAGGACACACAACTCGTCGCAAACGCCTCAGGCGGTGTCCGCGAGGTCCCCATCCACGGCGAACGCCAGGTCCTGAACGATGCCCTGATCGTGCGATTGGCAGCAGTGGGCAAACAGATCAAACAGCGGTTGGGCAACGTGGACCAGGATATAGAATGGGCCGTACAAGGCGACAAGATCCTGATCCTGCAAGCCCGGCCGTATATCGACGGCCGCCGTTAGCGCCTGGGCCTGCCACGAAAAACCGTGACCGGCCGTGCTTTCGGGTCTGATGAGGCATGGCCGGCGCGATCCTGACGGTTCGCGTTGGCCACAACACTAAATGACGATCAGACCGACCCGGTCCATTCGGTCACGAATTCCCGGAAATCCGGCCGCTCCACGCTCGGCACTGCGCACCCCGGTGTCCCGATCGCCAAAAATCCCAGGAAACGGTAGTCCAGCGCATCCAGGCCCAGGGCGTTCTGAACCTCCTCGAGATAGGTCCCCATCCCGGTGCTCCAGAACGCGCCGTAGCCCAGCGCATGGACGCCGTTCAGGATATTCATCACCGCCGCCCCCGTGGCCAGCAGTTGTTCCTGCTCGGGCACCTTGGGGTTGTCGTGGTCGATTTTGTGCGCCAGACCGATGAATAGCGGCACCTCGCTCATCCATTGCCGCACGGATTTTTCTTTCTCGGGCGTCATACGGGGATCGCCGCTGCGCTTGACCGCGTCCAGCGCCAAATCGGCCAGGCGGCCAATTGCCTCGCCGCGGATCAGCACAAAACGCCAGGGACGCAGCTTGCCATGGTCAGGCGCGCTCATGGCCGCCTGCAAAATCTGATCCAGTTCTTCCTGCTTGGGCGCAGGCGCACGCAGAAACTTCATCGAACGGCGCGAAGCCAACGCATGCAAAGGAGAAACAACAGTCATGGTCCAACCCATCAAATAAAAAAAGCTATCCCGAGCCGTTTGCCAGCGAGTCACCGACAAAAACTCAGTCGAGAAACATTCTCATCATACCCTCAGGTAAGCGCCGCCCCCTGAATTCCCAGGTCCGCATTGCTGACAAGCTGCCCCCCTGCGTCCCTCGCGTCCCGCGGGCTATCAATCAGGGCAAAACCACTCACCCCAAATGGGTATGCCGCGCCGGCCGCTCTTCCACCTGCATCTCCGACAAGCCGTGCAAAATCCCGCAGTCCTCAGCATCCGGATGAGCCGACAGACAGCGCTGCCGTATCTCGGTCAACTGCGTCTTGAGCTGCATCAACTCGGTAATCCGGGCATCGACGTGGGCAATATGGGCGTCAAACAGCTCATTGATCGGGCCGCAGCCTGCTTGATGATTGTCCGCCAACTGCAGAATCGTCCGAATTTCTTCCTGCGTCATATCCAACGCCCGGCAATTGCGGATCAATAGCAGCCGCTCCAGGTGTGGCGCGCCATAGCTGCGGTAATTATTCATACCGCGCTCTGGCTCGGGCAATAGCCCCTCTTTCTCGTAATAACGCACGGTTTCGACCGTCGTGCCGGCGGCTTTGGCGAGTTCACCGATTTTCATCTGGACCTCCTTCAGGCTCCCCTGCCGCGCAGCCTGCGCACCACATGAGAGCAAACACGAATTCAAACGCTTGACCCTATAGTAACTCCAGGGTGTGAAATAGGCTCTACTCTCCTGACATAGACGGAATTTGACCTATGCCTAATTCGTCCGCCTCTCACCGCAACTGCTGCGGCGACAGCCACGAACACAATGCCACAACGGCCCACGAGCACGGTTCCGCAACCGCCCACGAGCATGCCTCCTGCGGCGGCCATGATCATGCACACAGCCACGGCAATGACAAGGCACCCGCCCACGCCGGCCACGCCCATGAGAGCAGCGAGCTCAGTTGCTGTGCCGCCGGCGCGCCGGCCGCCAGCGTATCGACCCTGACGGCAGGCCCTGGTCAGCAACTGACACGGCTGCGCATCGGTCAGATGGACTGCCCCACCGAAGAAACGCTGATTCGCAAAAAACTGGACAGGCTATCGGGCGTGCATGACGTTCACTTCAACCTGATGCAGCGCATTTTGACTGTCGTTCACGCCGATGGGCTGCTCGATCCTATCGTGAGCGCCATCAAATCGCTGGACATGACCCCCGAAGTCCTCGCCCAAGACGATGCGGGCGGCTCAGCGCCACCGGAAAAGCCCTCCTCGCGTACCGGCTATATGCTGGCCGCGGGCGGTGTACTGGCGCTCCTGTCCGAGGCTGCGCATTTTGCCTCCCTGCCCACGGCGGTCAGCGCCGTCCTGGCCGTGGCTGCCATTCTGACTTGCGGTCTGGGCACCTATCGCAAAGGCTGGATCGCACTACGTAACGGCAACCTCAACATCAACGCCTTGATGAGTATTGCCGTCACTGGCGCCGTCCTCATCGGCCAATGGCCCGAAGCCGCCATGGTGATGGTGCTGTTCAACATCGCCGAGCTCATCGAGGCCCGCGCGCTCGACCGTGCCCGCAACGCCGTACGAGACCTGTTGGCCTTGACCCCGCAGGTAGCCACGGCACGCCAGCCTGATGGATCGTGGAAGGAAGTCCCGGTGGCCGAGCTCAATCTGGAGGACTGGGTACGCGTGCGTCCAGGCGAGCGAATCGCCGCCGATGGCATCATTGCCGAAGGCGCCTCCGCCATCGACCAAGCCGCGATCACCGGCGAGAGCCTGCCGGTCGACAAAACCGTCGGCGATACAGTGTTCGCCGGCACAGTCAACACGACAGGCGCATTCGACTATCGGGTCACCGCCGCCGCAGGCAACACGACATTGGCGCGCATCATTCATGCCGTCGAGCAAGCCCAGGGCGCGCGCGCTCCCACCCAGCGATTCATCGACCGATTCTCTCGCGTCTACACGCCGATCGTGGTCGTGCTCGCGATCCTAATTGCCGTTGTCCCCCCTCTATTCATGAATCAACCGTGGATGGAGGCGATCTACCGCGCGCTCGCCCTGCTGATCATTGCCTGCCCCTGCGCCCTGGTGATTTCCACCCCAGTCAGCGTCGTCAGCGGCCTGACCGCCGCCGCACGGCGCGGCATCCTGATCAAAGGCGGCGTTTACCTCGAACAAGGCCGCAAACTGACCTGGCTGGCGTTGGACAAGACCGGCACGCTGACACATGGCAAGCCGGTTTGCACGGACTTTGTGGTCCCAACCGATGCGGCCCCCCAGCCCGCCCTCCTGGCCGACACCGGGCTCGCCGTTGCACTCGAATCGCCCGCAGCTCGCCTGGCGGCCAGCCTGGCCGCGCGCTCCGATCACCCGGTCTCGCGCGCCATCGCCCAGGCCTACGCCGCGACCTACCCCGATGCCACCCTGCCCGAGGTACAGGATTTTGCCGCCCTGCTGGGACGTGGCGTACGTGGCCGTATTGGCGATCAAACCCTGCACTTGGGCAACCTGCGCTTGATGCGTGAATTGAACGTCGCAACGCAAGACATCCAGGCACAAATCGAAACCTACGAGGCCCAAGGCAAAACCGCTATTGCCCTGACCGACGGTACCCGGATACTGGCCCTGGCCGCCGTTGCCGACACCCTGAAGCCCACCAGCAAAGCCGCCATTGCGAATTTGCACGAGCTCGGCGTGCGCACCCTGATGCTGACGGGGGACAACAGCCTCACCGCGCGTGCCATCGCCGAACAAGCCGGCATCGACGAGGCCCACGGCGACCTCCTGCCCGAAGACAAACAACGTGCCATCGAAGCCAAGCTCAGCGACAGCGGCCAGGTCGGCATGGTCGGCGACGGCATCAACGATGCCCCTGCGCTCGCCCGCGCCAACATCGGTTTTGCCATGGGCGCCGCAGGCACCGGCACTGCCATCGAGACGGCCGACGTGGCCCTGATGGACGACGATCTGCGCAAAATCTCGCAGTTCGTACGCTTGTCGCGCGCCACACACCGTATCCTCATGCAGAACATCATCCTGGCCCTCGGTATCAAGGCCGTATTCCTGGTGCTGGCCGCCACCGGCCACGCCACGCTGTGGATGGCCGTATTCGCCGACGTGGGCGCCAGCCTCTTGGTTGTCGCCAATGGATTAAGGCTGCTGCACACCAGCTCAAGCAGATAACCGTTTAGGCCTCAGGGGTGGCGCCAGCACACGCGCTTTTATAACCATAAGAAATATTTTCAACATTTTTTATGTGTTGTGGAAGAATAGGCAGCTTGTTAGAGTCGTCGTTTATGCTCAGTGAGTGGCTCACAAGGCCGCCACTGCGCCCATAACAACATCACTCGGAGCGTGACCCTATGAAACTCCTACGTTCGATTCTGTTAGCCGGCCTGCTACCCCTGACTCTCGCCGTTTCCGCTCACGCCCAGGACGATCTGGCCAGCATCAAATCTGCAGGCGCGATCAAGATCGGCACCGAGGGCACTTACGCCCCATTCAGCTATCACGACGCATCGGGCAAGCTCACAGGTTTCGACGTAGACATCGGCCGCGCCATTGCGGAGCGCCTGGGCGTCAAAGCCGAATTTGTCGAAGGCAAATGGGACGGCCTGATCGCCGGCCTGGACGTCAAACGCTACGATGCCGTCATCAACCAGGTCGGCATCACTGACGCCCGCAAGGCCAAATACGACTTCTCCGATCCTTACATCGCCTCCGAGGCGGTGCTGATCGTGCGCGACGACAACACCGAGATCAAGAGTTTTGACGACATCAAAGGCAAGCGCTCGGCCAACACCTTGACCAGCAACTTCGGCAAACTGGCGCAGAAATACGGTGCCCAGGTCGTCGCCGTACAGGGCTTTAACGAGGCCATCGACCTGCTGCTTTCCGGCCGTGTCGATGCCACCATCAACGATAACCTGTCGTTCCTGGACTTCAAGAAACAAAAGCCCAACGCCAAAGCCAAAATCGTCGACAGCGATAAAACCGCTGAATTCAGCGAATCCGGCGTGCTAATCCGCAAAGACAACCCTGAGCTGCGCACTGCTATCAACAAGGCATTGACCGACATCAAGGCCGACGGCACGTATAAAGCCATCTCGGAAAAATACTTCGGCACGGACCTGTCCGCGAAGTAAACCCACCATGACGGAAGACAGCACATACATGATGCTGTCTTCCTCTGCACTCAACGACGCGCTCGGATCTCATTCACACGGACCCATCTATCGTGCCTGCCTGGTTGCAGTTGATGATCGATTCATTCTGGCCCCTGTTGCATGCGGGGCTGGTGTTTACTGTGCCGCTGACGCTGTTGTCGTTCGCAGGCGGATTGGTCCTGGCATTCATCGTGGCGCTCATCCGGTTATTCGGGCCAGCCCCACTCGTGGCCATCGTACGTTTTTATGTCTGGCTGATCCGCGGCACGCCGCTGCTGGTGCAGCTATTCATTATTTTCTACGGCCTGCCCAACGCAGGCATCGTGCTCGACCCCCTGCCTGCCGCGTTGATCGGCTTTATCCTGAACGTCGGCGCGTATAACTCCGAGGTCATCCGCGGCGCCATCGAGTCTATCCCCAAAGGCCAGTGGGAGGCAGCCTATTCCCTCAGCATGACCCGCGGCCAAGCCATGCGCCGCACGGTCTTGCCGCAAGCCGCGCGCGTAGCCGTACCGCCGTTGGCCAACTCCTTCATCTCGCTGGTCAAAGACACCTCGCTGGCAGCCGTACTCACCGTGCCCGAAATTTTCCAGGCCGCTCAACGCATAGCCGCTGTCACCTATGAACCGTTGATTCTCTATACAGAGGCAGCCCTGATCTATCTGATATTCAGCTCGGTATTGTCCGCTGCGCAAACCCGCCTCGAACGCCGTTTCGGCCAGCATGCCGTTTTTAGCGAGGGCAAACGATGATCTCGCTCACGCAGATCGACAAACACTTTGGTGATAACCAGGTCCTGCACCAGGTCGATGTCGCGCTCGCCGAAGGCAGCGTCACCGCGCTGATCGGCCCGTCGGGCAGCGGCAAAAGCACGTTGCTGCGTTGTGTGAACCTGCTGGAAATACCGGACAGCGGCACGCTATGCGTAGGCGACGAGGTCCTGCAGTTCGAGCCGGGACACAGACCCTCTCGCGACGCCGTACAACGCATCCGTCTGCAAACGGGCATGGTGTTTCAGAATTTTCAGCTATTCCCGCACCAGACCGTCATCGATAACGTGATGGAGGGATTGATCACCGTACAGAAATGGCCGAAAGCTCGTGCCCGTGAGCGGGCCGAAGCGCTGCTGGCGAAAGTCGGCATGCAAGACAAAGCCAACGCCTGGCCATTGAATTTATCGGGCGGACAACAACAACGCGTCGCCATTGCCCGTGCGCTGGCCCCCTCGCCTCGCGTGCTGTTATGCGACGAGCCAACGTCAGCGCTGGACCCGGGCCTGGCCGCCGAGGTGGTCGACGTGCTCAAGCAACTCGCCAGCGAAGGCATGACAATGCTGATGGCCACGCATGACCTGCGCTTGGCTGCAGCGATTTCACGCGAGGCGGTGTTCTTGCAGGACGGCCGCGTGGTCGAATCAGGTGCATCGGCCGAGTTGTTTACCCGGCCGACAGATCCTCGTACGGTGGCGTTTATTTCTACCTTGACGCAGTGATCACGACCACCCGAGCATCATTGCGCCCTCGAACGTGCATGCGTGAGTGATACGCGCACGTATCCTGGGCAGGGGCACCACCGCCGTTACTCCAGCTTCACATTCGCGGTCTTTATCGTATCGCCCCAACGAACGATCTCATCCTGAATATAGATCCCGGTCTGATCCGGAGAGCTCAGCATCACTTCGGCCCCTAGTGCCGCAAACTGTGCCTGCAGCGCTTTATTCTTTAACGCCTGCTGCATGGTCGTGTTGAGCTTCTCAACGATGGGTGCCGGTGTGCCTTTGGGCACCAGCAGTGCGGCCCACGTCTGTGCGTCAAAACCGGGTACGCCGGCACGATCCATCGTCGGGATGTCGGGCAGAGCCTTGGAGCCGTTTCGGCTGCCTACGGCAAACACCTTGAGCGTACCCTTTTGCACATGAGGCATGATGGCGGGGCCCGACTCGAACATCATCGCCACATCCCCCGCCATCAGCCCCGTCAGTGCAGCCGATGCGCCGCGATACGGCACGTGCATGACGTTCAGGCCGGCTTGATGTTTGAACATCTCCATTGTCAGATGGTTCGTCAACCCCGTACCGCCCGAACCATAATTCAATTGCCCCGGATGCTTTTTCACATAATCGATAAGCTCTTTGAGATTATTCGCCGGAAAATCCGCGCGCGTGACCAAGAACTGCGGTACCACCACCACCATCGACACAGGCGTGAAGTCTTTCAGCGTGTCATACGGCAGCGTGGTGTATAGCCCCGGATTAATCGCCAGCGGGCCACTGGAGGCCATCACGAGCGTGTAGCCATCGGCCTCTGACCGTTTGGCTCCCTCCATCCCGATGATGCCGCCCGCTCCCCCTCGATTGTCAACAAAGAACGCCTGCCCCAGCGCATCAGTCAACTGCTGGCCGATCGCCCTGGCCAGCACATCTGTCGTCTGACCGGCCGGGAACGGCACGATGATTTTTACGCCTCGATCCGGATAATCCGCTCGCGCGGGTGCGTGGACCAAAGCGCCTAGGCATAACAGTGCTGCGAGTACTCGTTTCATGGATGGTCTCCTCCGTCCGTTTTTTTCCGAGCACGCGGCAAGCCCGCCGAAAGGAAATCAATTCATGGTTCGTCTCCGCGTTCCCAGTCGGACTGCAGCTTGAAGCGATCGGCAATGTAAAAGTTTTCCGATACCGTCAGCAGACGGTCTTGCGGGTCAAAATAAGCGCGCAGCATGCGCAAGGCAGGACTGCCGCTTTCCAAGCCGAGCTGGAACAATGCGTTCTCAGGCATCAGCGTGGCCTCGATCTGCTGGCGGATCCGGTGGATCTCCTGACCATAATCGTCCTGCAGCATCTTGTAGATGCTGGGATGATTGCCATGCAGTTTTTGTTTAATCCCCTCGAACTCCGGGCGGATGAACACGCGCGTGTACGAGATCACACGGCCGCTTTCGACCAGGCAGCGGTTTGTGTGAAAAACCAGCCATTTCGAGCCTGGCTCGCAACGCAATGACTCCGCCATGGCGTCATCAGCCACAGCCAATGTTTCGCCAAAGACTTCCAGGCGAGTCTGGTCGGTATAGGCCAGCAGGTCTTTCATCGTGCCCAGGCCGGCGATATAGCTCGGTTGTGCTACCTCCGGCTGGGCCGAGGTGACTACCGTGCCGATGCTCGGGTACCGCACGATCATTCCCGTATCCACGAGCCGGCGCGTCGCCTCACGCACCGTATGCCGGCTCACGCCGAACGTGGCGCTCAGTTGAGCCTCGGTGGGCAGGAGCGATCCCACAGGATATTTCCCCGCCACGATGTCATTGAGCAGACTCTGATGCAGCCACGCGTATCGCGGCTGTGTCTTGCTGCGTGGCGTAGCGCGTGTCGGCTTGGCCGGAGGATTGTTGTTCTTCGATGGCATGCAATTCCCTTTCGGAAAATTTATGAAGTTAATGTACGTACATTCAAATTAGATGTAAAGTAATCAATGTACGTACATTAAATAAAACGCTTAACCCTCATACGAGGGAATAGTACGGAGACCTCATCCATGCAACAAACGAGTGCTGCCACCCATAGTGTGCCAGCCACGTCTCCCTTCAAGGGACTGGTCGTGGTTGAACTGGGCCATAGCGTGGCCGCGCCGTTTGCCGGGCAGATTTTCGGCGAATTGGGCGCGACAGTCATCAAAGTAGAAAAACACGATGGCGATGCCGCCCGATCATGGGGCCCACCCTTTCAAGACGGTGCGGCCACCATGTTCCAGGCGCTCAATCGCAACAAGCAATCCGTCGTGTGCGACTTGCGCGACGCGGAACAGACCGACGCGCTCAAGCGCCTGATCGCCGAACGCGCGGACGTCGTGCTGCAGAACCTGCGCCCCGGGCAAGTCGACACGCTGGGCCTGGATGGCGCTGCATTGCTCGCGCTCAAGCCATCTTTGATTTATTGCAACATGGGCGCCTTCGGGCACACCGGGCCGTTACGCCATCGTCCCGGATACGACCCGTTGATGCAGGCGTTCGGTGGCATCATGAGCACCACCGGCGAGGCAGGCCGCCCCTCCGTACGGGTCGGCGCGTCCATCGTCGACATGGGCACAGGCATGTGGGCCGTCATTGGTATCCTGGCTGCGCTCTGGCAGCGCCAGGCCACCGGCCAAGGCCGTATCGTCGATGTGTCGCTATTCGAAACCGCCACCTCCTGGGTGTCGCTGATCGCCTCGCAGGTATTGGTCTCGGGCGAAGCGCCCTCGCGCTATGGCTCGGGCACAGCCAGCATCGTTCCCTACAAAGGCTATACCACCGCAGATGGTGAAATCGTCGTGGCAGCGGGCAGCGAAAGCCTGTTTCGCAGTCTGGCACGTACTGTGGGTCATCCCGAATGGATCACAGACCCGCGCTTTGCCGACAACCCCAGCCGCGTGCACCATCAGGACGCACTGTACGGCATGCTCGACGAGATATTCGAAAAGCATCCTACGCATTACTGGCTCGAAAAACTGGAGGCGGCCGGCCTGCCCTGCTCTCCCGTTCACGACATGAATCAAATGCTGGCACACCCCCAGACCCAGGCGCTGGGCCTGGTACAGCGCGTGCCAGACAGCGAGATGAACTTCATTGGCCTGCCGCTGAGCTTTGATGGAGAGCGGCCACAGCCGCGTTTTCGTCCGCCCACGCTGGGGCAGCATACCGATCAACTATTGGGGCAGACTTCGTCACACGAGACTGCCCGCACGGAGACACATTCATGAACCAGGCTTTTCCTCATTACGACACTCTGACACTGCACATGGAAAACGAGCACGTCTTGCTCGTCACGCTCAATCGTCCGCAGGTAGGTAACGCCCTCAATACTCAAATGGGCCATGACCTGCTGGATGTATGGAATAGGCTGACGGAGGACGCGGGCCCTGTACGCTGCGTGGTGCTGACTGGCGCCGGGGAACGCATTTTCTGCGGCGGCGGCGATCTGAAAGAGCGCAATGGCATGAGCCGCGAAGTCTGGCAGCGTCAGCACGAGCTGTTCGAACGCATGTACTGGACCCTGGTGGACCTGCCGCTGCCCGTCATCGCCGCTGTCAATGGACACGCCTATGCCGGCGGTCTGGAAATGGCGCTGTCTTGCGACTTTGTCTATGCCAGTCATCAAGCCCGCTTTGCGCTCACCGAAGTGACATTGGGCATCATGCCGGGCGCTGGCGGCACACAGAATCTGCCACGTGCCATCGGCGAACGCCGCGCCAAAGAAATCCTGATGACGGGCCGCCCATTCGACGCACAACAAGGCCTGGATTGGGGATTGATCAACGCGTTGCACGAGCCCGCCCAGGTATTGCCCGCCGCCCTGGACACAGCCAATGTCATTGCGGGCAATGCGCCGCTGTCCGTTCGTCAGATCAAGAAATCCGTGCGCTATGGCGGTCAAATGGAATTACGCACTGCGTTCCGATTCGAGATCGAGGCCTATAACCACCTGATTGACACCGACGACCGTCGTGAAGGCGTGCTGGCCTTCAATGAAAAACGCAAACCGGTCTTTACGGGCCGCTGATCCCACTGCCAAAGGAACACATCATGTCCAGAGAAGTCATCCTGCGCGAAGTCGGCCTGCGAGATGGTCTGCAAAGCGTCTCGACTTTCGTCGACACCGCCGACAAGATGGAATGGATACGGCGCGAGGCGGCCGCCGGTGTCAGCGAAATCGAGGTCACGTCCTATGTGCCGCCAAAGCTCTTGCCGCAATTCGTCGATGCCGAGGCAGTCACCACGGAATCGCTGCGCATCCCGGGCCTGACGGTGGCCTCGCTAGTGCCGAACTCACGAGGAGCGCAACGTGGCATCGAATTAGGCGTGCACAAAATCAATTTCGTCATGTCGGTGAGCGAAACGCACAACATGAAAAACGTCCGCCGTAGCCGGGAAGAATCCTTGGCCGACTTCCGCAATATGGTAGAGCTTGCGCGCGCCCAACCACAGACGCAGCGACCGATACTCTGCGGTGGATTGGCGACTGCGCTGGGTTGCTCGTATGAGGGTCAAGTCCCTGTGAAGGATGTGGTGCACTACGCCGTCGCGTTAGTAGAGGCCGGCGCCGACGAGTTGATCATTCCCGACACCGTGGGCTATGCCAACCCGGCGCTCGTGCGCCAGGTGTTTAAAGCCGTTCTGGCCGAAGTCGGCGGCTTGCCTGTGGCCGCTCATTTCCATGACACACGCGGCACCGGCTTGGCCAATCTATTGGCGGCCTTGGACTGTGGCGTACGGGCTTTCGATGCATCCCTCGGAGGATTGGGCGGATGTCCTTTTGCGCCAGGCGCTACGGGCAACATCGTCATGGAGGACGCCGCCTACATGCTGGAATCCATGGGCATAGACACGGGCATCGACCTCTCGGCACTATTAGAGGTCCGCAGTGTCCTGCAGCGCGCGCTGCCCGATGTGCCTTTGTATGGCGGCCTGCCGCGCGCGGGGTTGCCGCGAGGCTTTGTCCCTGCCCGTCAAGCCCTCGCCGCCTGAATCCCTCGCCACGAACTCATTCGACCACACGCTATGGACAACATCTCATCCTCTTCAGAAGGCCTCACCCTGCCTTTGGGCGAAGACTTTCCCGATGTGCGCGACAGCGTACAACGCATTTGCGAGCAGTTCCCAGGGGAATACTGGCGCCGCCTGGAAGAAGACAACTGCTATCCAGACGAATTTGTCGCTGCATTGACGGAATCCGGATTTCTGGCAGCGCTCATCCCCGAAGAATACGAAGGCAGTGGCATGCCATTACGCGCCGCCGCCGTCATCCTCGAAGAAATCCATGCAGCCGGCTGCAATGCGGGCGCCTGCCATGCACAGATGTATACGATGGGCACGCTGCTGCGCCACGGCAGCGCCGAACAAAAGGCGCGCTATCTGCCCGCCATCGCACGCGGCGAACTGCGGCTGCAGGCCTTCGGCGTCACGGAACCCACCAGCGGCACCGACACAACCCGCCTGAAAACCCGGGCCGTACGAGACGGTGACAGCTATGTCATCAATGGGCAAAAAGTCTGGACCTCTCGCGCCCTGCAATCCGATCTGATGCTGCTGCTGGCTCGTACCACCCCCTATGACGACGTGGCAAAGAAAGTCGATGGTCTTTCCGTCTTTCTCGTCGACATACGTGCTGCCTTGGGTAACGGGATGGAAATCCGCCCGCTCAAAGCCATGATCAATCACAACACCACCGAGGTGTTTTTCGACAACCTGCGCATCCCGGCCGACAGCTTGATCGGCCAGGAAGGCCGTGGATTTCGCTACATCCTGGACGGCATGAACGCCGAACGTATCCTGGTTGCTTCGGAAGCCATCGGCGATGCGCGCTGGTTCACCCGTACCTCAGTGGCCTACGCCAACGATCGACGTGTCTTTGACCGCCCCATTGGCCAAAACCAGGGCATCCAATTTCCCATCGCACGTGCGTATGCAGAAACACAGGCCGCCGACCTGATGCTGCGCAAGGCTGCCGCCTTGTTCCAGGCGGGCATCCCCTGCGGCGACGAAGCCAATATCGGAAAAATGCTGGCGTCCGAGGCCTCCTGGCATGCCGCCGAGGCGTGCCTGCAAACGCATGGCGGTTTCGGTTTCGCACGCGAATACGACGTCGAACGCAAATGGCGCGAAACCCGCTTGCTGCAGATTGCGCCTATCTCGACGAATTTGATCCTGTCATACATCGGCCAGCACATTCTCGGCATGCCCCGCTCGTTCTGAGCGTGCATGGACCGCAAGGAGCTTCTCATGAACGCACTCACCCAAGCGTTGGCCACGTACATCGCACAGCCTGATTTCGGCGCCCGCGAAAGCGAGGCCATCACCATCGCCCGCCAGGGCATGACCGACACCATCGCCGTCGCCCTCGCCGGACACCAGGAGCCAGTCGCGCGTATTGCGCTGGAGTATGCGCGATCTACGCTACAGTCCGGCGCACAGAGCGCTCCGCTATGGTTTGGCGGCGCGACGCTGCCATCGCCGCAAGCCGCATTCGTCAACGGCGTCGCGGGTCACGCACTGGATTACGACGACGTCGCGCTTTCCGGCCACCCCAGCACCGTGCTCACGCCGGCCATTCTCGCAGAAGGTTACGCACGAGGCATCTCAGGAGCCGAATGTTTGCGCGCCTATGTCGTGGGCTATGAAGTCTGGGCGGAATTGGCCTCGCGCGAATCGGACCCGTATCACATCAAAGGATGGCATCCGACGGCGGTATTCGGCACGGTCGCCGCGACGGCAGCCCTCGCCTATCTGCGCAAACTGCCGGCCTCTGACATCGTCCGCGCACTGGCCATCAGCGCCAGCCTGGCCAGCGGCCTCGTCGCGAACTTCGGCACCATGACCAAACCGCTGCACGCAGGCCGTGCCGGCGCCCTCGCTTTTGAAGCAGTCACGCTGGCCGGCCTGGGATTGAGTGCGGCAACCGACGCACTGGAGCATCATGCGGGGTTCCTGGCAGCCCTATCTCCGCACGGCCATGTCGATCGCGAACGCCCCTATCGGCCTGGCGCCCCCCATATTCTGGCCACGCGCCTGTCCATCAAGAAATACCCCCTCTGCTATTCCGGCCATCGCGTCATCGATGCCGTTCTCGATATCGCGAACGCAGAAAACCTGGATGCCGCCAACGTCGCGCGCATCACGCTGGGCATCGGCGCAGCCCAGGCCTCCATGCTGCGCAACGCGGCCCCCGTCACCGCACTGGAAGCCAAATTCAGCGCACAGTTTGCCGTAGCCGCCGCGTTGCTGCGGCGAAAAGTGGGACTGGCAGAATTGAACGACGAGTTTGTCAATGAGCCCACCATGCACGAGCTCTATCGAAAGGTCGTCATCGACATCGTCAAGGCACCGGATCCCGAAGACGCTGCATTCGCCCTGTACGACACGGTAACCATCGAAATGCAGGACGGCCGCATTTTCCGCTCAGGTGAAATCCGCTATCCGCGCGGACATGCTCATTTGCCGTTGAGCGAAGCCGACCTGCGTACCAAATTCGATGACTGCCTGGCGATATGGCGAGCTCAGGCGGGCACGAATACCGCGGCAATCCCGTCGGCCGGCACGCTCTATGACCGCTTGACCAGTCTCGCGCAGATCGACAACATTCGCACCCTATTTGGAAACTGATCAATGACGCGTACCGACGATATCCCCTGGTCGCTCGAACTCCATACGCTGGCCCAACGCTATCCTGAACAGGTGGCCGTCGACGACGGCCACGCCACACTGAGTTACGCCGCGCTCAACGCCCGCGCCCATGCGCTGGCGAACGCCTTGTCAAACGACGGCGCGCAGCCAGGGGGTTGTGTCGGCATCTACTTGCCCAACGGTATCAATGCAGTCTGGGCAGACTATGGCGCCACCATCAGCGGCGTCTGTCTGGTGCATCTGAATGCCGCCTACACGCGCCAGGAAATTCAATGGGGACTGCAGTTGGCCCCCATGAGCCACATCATCACCGACCGCGCCCACGCCGACACGGTACGGGACCTGGGGGCCCGGCTGATCCTGTGCGAAGACATCGCGCCACTCCCCCATCCCGATGTGTTGCCCGCAGTCCGCGCCGATTCTTGGGGCCGAATCATTTTCTCCTCGGGCACCACCGGCAAGCCCAAAGCACTGGTGTATGACCAAGGGCGCCGCTGGCTGGCGGCAGTGTTGCTGCGTGCCGTGTTGCCCTTTACACCTAGCCCTGGATCCCGAGTATTGCTGATGACGCCCTATGTGCATGGGGCCTCCATGCAGGCGCGCGCATGGCTGGACTACGGCGGGACAGCGGTATTGCTCAATGGCGTCGACCTCGAGGCCGTGGGCCGCGAATTGCGCAGCGGCAAACTCGAGGCGATATTCGCCCCTCCTACCGTGCTCGCAAAACTCGCTGCGGCCTTTGAGGGCGAACACCTCCCCAACGTACGCTGTGTTTTCACCGGCACCCAGACGCTCACGCCCAGCCTCTATGCGCGGGCACGTGCGCTCTTTGGCCCCTGCGTACGCGTCACCTATGGCAAGAGCGAAAACGTCAACCCCATCACCGTGCTGGATCCTGCCGCCACCGAAGCCTGCTTTGCATCGGATAGCGGCGAAGGCGCTTGCCTGGGCTGGCCCGCCCCTGGCGTGCAGTTGCGCATCAACTCGCACGACGAGATCGAATTACGCTCGTCGCATATGTATATCGGCCATATCGATCAAGACGGTTTTCACACACCGGACGCCGATGGCTGGCACCGCACCGGCGACCTGGGCCGCATCGACGAACGAGGACGGCTCTGGCTGCTAGGCCGCATGGCCGACGTCATCAAGACGGGGGGCTATAAAGTCTATCCCGATGAAATCGAAGCCGCCCTCGCCGGCACACCAGGATGCGGCGACATCTGTGTCGTCGCATTGCCCTCCGACTACTGGGGCGAGATCATCGTCGCCGTCGCAGAGCGTGCCGAAGACATCTGGGCAGATCATGCGCGGCAACAGATCGAGAGCCTCGCGCGCTACAAACACCCCCGCGCGCATATCGCCGTCGCGGCCCTGCCGCGCAACCCTCAAGGCAAGATCAGCCGACGTGCCGTACGAGACCAGATACTGTCCGAATACGCGCTGCACGACGGCCCCTATCCCACCTTGCAAAAACGTTAACAGGTACTCAATCGACTTTGGCGTTAGAGGTCTTGACCGCTTTACCCCATACTGAGATCTCTCGCGCAATAAACTCGCGCGTATCCTCGGGGCTGACTGAAACCGTATCCGCGCCCAAGCCGGCGAGTTTATTCTGGATAGCCGGACGGCTCACCACATCGCGCGTCACCGCGTTGAGCTTGTCGATGACGGGTTTAGGTGTCCCTGCAGGCGCCATCAAGACAATCCACGCTTGCGCTTCATAGCCTGCTACCCCTTCGACGGACACAGGCTTCACGTCGGGAAACGCCCGGGCCGGCTCTCGACCACCCACGGCCAGTACCTTTAGCGCACCGGACTCGACATGCGGCTTGATAGCAGGGCCGGCCTCAAACATCAGCGCCACATCGCCGCTCAACAGTCCCGTCAACGCCGCCGATGCCCCACGATACGGCACATGCGTCATATTCAGTCCGGCTTGGCTCTTGAACATTTCCATCGCCAAATGGTTCGTCAACCCGCTGCCGCCCGAGCCGTAGTTCAGTTGGCCAGGATGCTGCTTGATATAGTCCACGAGCTCACGCACGTTGTCGGCTGGGAAATCCTTGCGCACCACCAGAAACAACGGCACCATCGCGACCAGCGCGACAGGTTCGTAGTCTTTCTGGACATCGTATGGCAGCTTGCTATAGAGCCCCGGGTTGATCGCCACTGGTCCACTGGCAGTCATCAACAGCGTATAGCCATCCGCCTCCGAGCGCTTGGCAGCCTCCATGCCGATGATGCCGCCCGCGCCGCCTCGGTTATCGACAAAAAAAGCCTGTCCCAAGGCGTCACTCAGTTCCTGTCCAACAGTACGGGCAATGACATCCGTCGTCTGTCCAGCCGGGTATGGCACGATCATCTTGACGCCGCGCTCGGGATACGCCGCATGCGCCGTCAGCATGCCTGTTCCCAATCCCATACCCAGCAATAACGCCGCTATTGCTCCACGCATCCTCTGCCTCCTTATTGGTGGTTTCGGGCGCTGATCTACGCCAACGTCCGTACATAAACATATCACTTATTAGCGATTATGTACGTACATTGTTATGACGCAGTGCGGCATTACTTAAAACGAGGGCTTACACAGGCTTTGACTCCATGATGGTCGGGGCAGCACTGGACACGGCCGATCCGTTCCTGGAACAACTGATCTGCAAGAATCAATCCACCGTCGCACCCGTGAACTTCACGATTTCTGCGTATCGTGCAATATCTTTGCGCACGAATTCGCCAAGCTCCTCGGGCGTACTGCTCACGGCAGTTGCCGCCTCGCCCTCAAGCAGCTTACGAAAATCCGGTGTATCCACGGCCTTGCGCGCGGCGCTGTTCAGCTCGGCGACGACCTTGGGTGACAACCCCGCCGGGCCGAACATTGCGAACCAGGCATTGGATTCGAATCCCTTGATCGTGTCGCCAATCGGCGGCACGCTCGGGAATTGCGGCAGTTCCGCAGTACTCGTCACGCCGAGTGCTTTCAACGTTCCGCTCTTGACCGGCGACAAGGCATTCATCGAACTCGCAAACATCATATCCACCTGGCCGCCCAGCACATCCGTGAGCGCAGGCGCGGTCCCCTTGTAGGGCACGTTCAAGATATCCAGCCCGGACATCATTTTCATCCGCTCGCCCGCCATGTGCAGCGACGAACCGGTCGCACCCAGCGCCATGGTGTATTTGCCCGGATGCGATTTCACTTCTTTAACAAACTCGGCCATGTTCTGCGCCGGGAAATCCTTGCGCGTGATCAAGACACTGGGCACATTCGCCAGCATGCTGATCGGCGTGAAATCCTTGACCGTGTCGAACGGCAGTTTGCGATACAGCGAAGCGTTGATGGAAAAGCTGGTGAACGTGACCAACAGCGTATTGCCATCGGCCATGCTCTTGGCCACGTAGTCCGCCGCAATGTTGCCCCCAGCGCCGGGTTTGTTCTCGACCAACACAGTGCGCTTTAAATCCTGGCCCATATGCTGTGCAATGCTGCGCGCCACGGTATCCGTCGTACCCCCCGGAGGCGCTCCCACGACGAGTTTGATCGTGTTGCTCTGCGCCAAAGCGGCTAGGGGTAAAGCGCAGGTCGCAATCAAGGCACAGCGGCTCAGCCCATGGAAAACGGAATGCAGCATGGAGGTCTCCTCGTTTGATGTTGGTGTGTGCCGCAAGCATAAAGGCAAGCCGCCTCCCCAGAAATAGAACATTCGTCGGGAGACATAGAACAATATGCCCGAGGCCCGGAAAGTACGGCATATGTTCCAAAATTGGAATTTATTGCAAAATTAGCTGATCTGATTAAAAATTAGCGCACTGCTCCATAAATGGAACGAGTGCGAGCAGCAGAGAAACATCGCTTGGCCTTCTCCCGAACCACTTTTTCGGCGATCTCACACCCATGCTGCCCAAGGTCTTTCTGCTTGCTTCCCGTGCAATCGCGCTTTGTCTTGTAGCGGTACTAGCCTGTGGTTGGACCGCTCAATCCCGTGCTGAGTATCCGGATCGACCGATCGTCATCATGGTCGGTTTCGCACCCGGAGGCGGGACTGACACCGTGGCGCGGGTATTAGCGCGCGAGCTCGGGAATCAACTCAAACAGTCGGTCGTCGTCGAGAACAAGCCAGGCGCCGCCGGAGCAATAGCGGCGGCACAAGTCTCGCGAGCGCCGGCCGACGGCTATACGCTATTGCTTTCCGATCCTGCGTTCGTCGTCAATACAGCCCTGACCGACAATATCGGTTATGACTTGAAGAATGGCTTTGCGCCTGTGTCGACGGTGACCATGTCTCCTCTCGTACTCGTGGTTCCGCCATCATCCAAAGCCAACAACGTCGCTGATTTACCAACGATTGCCAATCAGCAACCAGGCGGTCTGAATTTCGCCTCGTCGGGTGTCGGCACCACGCCGCATCTGGCTGCCGAGATGCTGCGATTTGCCACGAATGCGCCGTTTACTCACGTGCCCTATAAAAGCACGGCCCTGGCCATGACCGATCTGGCTGCGGGCCAGCTGGATTTCTCGTTCGCCACCATCGCCTCCGCAAATCCCTTCATTCAGAAAAACTCGGTACGCGTGATTGCTACGACAGGATTGAAACGCAGCAGCCTATTCCCGGATATACCGACTGTCGCGGAACGCTTTCCGGACTTTGAGGTGCAGTTCTGGACCGGCTTGTTTGCCCCGGCAGGCACTCCCCCCGACATCGTCGACCGTTTAAACAACGCGGTGAAAGCGGCTCTGTCCAATCCAGAGGTCATTAAATCGCTGGAACAAACGGGCGGAATCGCCACGCATTTGTCTGTCGAGAAGTCGACTCAATTCGTTGATTCGGAACTTCAGCGATGGACTGCGCTTATTCAGAAAGCAAAGATCAAGCCTGAATAACAGATGGAAGAAAATCTGTTCCGATCCTCGTCGTCAGAGATGGCTGCCGAGTCGCCGCCATAACGATGGCACGTTCGATCAGCCACACAAACAAAGGGTCCAT
Organism: Bordetella tumbae; assembly: GCF_965139195.1. Classification (GTDB taxonomy): domain Bacteria; phylum Pseudomonadota; class Gammaproteobacteria; order Burkholderiales; family Burkholderiaceae_B; genus Bordetella_A; species Bordetella_A tumbae. The sequence goes on from NZ_CBCSJH010000018.1 coordinate 49,232, forward strand.
CCTAGGTTGACGCCCATCTCCCGTCGCGCGGGTCACGACGTTGAGTGTGCTCTTTAACACCCCTCCTTCGATGCGACGCCCCGCCAACCGTCCCGCCTTGATCTCGTGAGCGATACTGCCGTAAGGCAACACACTGCATGCCGTGCCGCGCAGCAGCAGATCCCGAATGCCGGCGATAGACTGCAACTCATAGCGCACGGTGAGATCCTCTGGTGTACGTCCAGCCGCATGTGCCAGCACCCTTCGCCCGATATCCTGGGCCGACCCCAACGCCAAATCGCGGCTCAGAATGTATGCGAGCTCCACGGTGGCGGCATCGGGCGCGATATCTGGGCGGCATGCGAAGAGCATTTCTTCTTCCATGACGGCGGTCAGTGACAGCGCCGAACGCGGCGCGATGTCGTATGCCAACGCGACATCGAGCTCGCTCGCCTCCACCGCCGTTGCCAATCTGAAACTAGGCTCTTCCCATAAGCGCAGATGGCTGCCGGCAGCGTACTCACCGAATGCTAGCTGCAGATCCGTACCCATCAATAACGTCAGACTAGGCGTGAGCCCCAACGTCAATGTCTGCGATGCGCTCTTGCCCAACGCAGCAACCTCGCGCTGGGTACGCTCGACCAGATCAATGATCTCCAGGCTGCGAGCATATAGCCGCTCACCTGCCCGCGTGGGATTGACGCCCCGGGAATGACGATCCAGCAACGAAACGTCCAGCTCGGCTTCCAGCGCGCGAATATGTTGGCCCAACGCAGGCTGCGCCATATGCAGGCGTTCCGCCGCGCGCGTGACGTTGCGCTGTTCAACGGCGGCAACAAAACAACGAAGCTGTCGGAGATTCATAGCCTCAGCAGAATCAATGTAGCTGGTTCAAGAATGAAGCATCCATACGATGGTGGAAACGTCGAGCCCGACAAGGAAGAAATGGCAGCCGGCATATCGAAGTCTTCTCGCTCTCAAATGAAAACAGTCTTGGACAGTGTTGCCACCCTCATTTCAAATAGCGTTAGTCAATCGTGATCATCAATGGGAGAGTCCTGTGTATTGGAACCGAATCCTCAATGTTTGTGTAGCGGTATTAGCACTAATGGGAAGCCAGGCCACATCACCGGTCCAGGCAGAGCCCAAAGCCTACCCTAGCCACGCGGTCCGTATCGTCGACGCCTTTCCCGCCGGCGGCAGCACCGATTACCTGGCACGTCAAATCGCCACACGCACGGGCAATGAATGGAATATCCCTGTCGTGGTAGAAAACCGTAGCGGCGCCGCGGGCCAGATCGGGACTGGCAGCGTAGCCCGCTCCGAACCTGATGGATATACGCTGCTCGTCATACCGAACGAATTATGGTCGGTCGCCCCTGTGCTCTACGGCAAACGGCTACCCTATGATACGCATAAACAGCTCATGCCGGTCGCGCCGGTTGCCCAGGTCCCCATCGTGGTCGCGGTCAACCCGTCCCTACCGGTGTCGAACATCAAAGAGTTTATCGCCTATGCCAAAGCACATCCCGGTCAGGTGACGTTTGGGTCGGCGGGCATTGGCAGTATTCATCACCTGGCGGCCGAATACTTTGCGGCGAAATCAGGAGTTCCTCTGATGCACGTGCCCTATCAGGGCACAGCGCCCGCAGTCAACGATTTGCTGGGCGGCCAAATTTCAGTCGTGTTCTCACCGATCAGCTCTGTCCTGTCTCATATCCAGGCAGGAAAGCTCAAAGCAATAGCGGTAACGGGCGAAAAACGAGCGCTGGCGTTGCCGGACGTTCCCACCGTGGCTGAATCCGGCGTGCCCGACTACACGACCACATTCCGCGTCAGCCTGTTGGCCCCACGCGGCATTCCCGACGACGTACGCCAAAAATGGTTCGATCAAGTACGCAAAGTAACGACCTCAGATGACGTACGTCAGGCGTTGGCTGTGCAGGGAATCGAACCCGATGTCATCGACTATGCCGCCTGGCTAAAACGCTTTGAGCAGGACGCCGAACAATGGAAAGCAGTGATCGAGCAAGCAAATATTCGGGTGGAATAGTTCACGCCGGCGAGGCGATAACTGGAACCCCTATGGCGATTAGCTCCCCCATGAGCTGTTAAAGGAGATGAAACACAATGAATGACTTGGCTAATAGCCTGGATGCTCATGATGCAGAGTTCTTTCAAAAGCGGGGCTTTGGAGGCCGTCTGGGATTTGGAACAAAACCAGCATTGATTGTCATCGACCTGAGCAATGGATTCACCGATCCATCCCAACCCCTGGGATCGGACCTGAGCAAGCAGATCGACGTCACGAACAAACTGACTAGAGTCGCACGCCAAAAGAATATCCCAGTCATTCTCAGCATGGTGCGATACGAAGACGCGAAACTGCGCGACGCGGGGATCTGGCATCAGAAAATGCGTGGACAATCTACCCTGCACATCGATGGCGAAGGCTATCAACTCGACCGCCGCCTGGAACGCGCGGATGACGACGTGCTGCTTTACAAAAAATACGCGTCCTGCTTTTTTGGTTCGGACCTCATGTCACGCCTGGTCAATCGAGGTATCGATACGCTGATCATGACCGGCACCGCAACGAGCGGCTGCGTACGCGCAACGGCTGTAGATGCCGTTCAATTGGGGTTCAGACCCATCGTGGTGGCAGAAGGCGTAGGCGACCGCTCTGCCGCATCACATCAACAAAGCCTGTTCGACATTGATACCAAGTATGGGGATGTCGTGAGCGTAGAGGAAACGATCAAGTATCTCGAAACGATTGGTATGCAGTAAGTGTTTTAGGAAGGGTATGCGACCACAGTGGTCGCATACCCTTCCATGTGAGCAAGCAAATTCAGTTGCGGGGCACTATTCGAATTATTCTCCTGCCAGCAAAATACCGTGCAGCGCGGCAGCCCACGACAATAACTGGTGATCAGACTCATACCGCCCGACCAGCTGCACGCCTATCGGCAAGCCGGCACCACCAGCATCCATAGGCAGATGCAGACAAGGCCAACCCAGTGCGGACCAGATCCGATTGAATGCCGACGCCCCCGTGCTGGCCAGCCCATGAGGGGCAACCCCAGGCGTACTGGGCGTCACAATCAGATCGGCATCGCCGATCAGTTCAGCCCATCGATCACGCCAATAAAGTTGAGCGTGGCGCTGGGCGAGATAGTCTTGCGCGGCAATGTCGAACCCTTTGCGTACCGTATCCAGCAGGCTGGCACTGACCTGATCAGGGCAACGCTGCACAACGGGACTCAAGCTGCGCGCAAATTCATAATGCATGATCGTCGTGTGGATCTCCGCGATTTCCGCGGCTCGATCAAAGGGCACATCGACGCAACGGATGCCGTGGCGTTCGAAGGCATCGCGAGCGGCCGCTAATGCGCGCTCACTCGCCGTCTCGAGTAGATTGTCCGGATCGCCGCGCACAATGGCTACGGTGCGCGGCGGTGCGGTCAACCCAGCATCGGGCTGGGGATACGGCAGCAAGACCTCGGCCAACAGACGCGTATCCGCCACCGATCGTGTATGCCAGCCGATCACGTCCAGCGACTCACACGTCTGACGCAGACCGTCTCGGAACACGGCGCCAAACGACGGTTTGAACCCCACTACCCCGCAATAGGCGGCGGGCCGGATGATGGACCCGCCGGTTTGCGTACCCAAAGCAAAAGGAATCATGCCCGCCGCCACGGCAGCGGCCGACCCACTGGAAGAGCCACCCGGGGTGTGCCCCGGGGCTCGAGGATTCTGTGTAGGCCCTGGCCGGCGAAAAGCGTATTCCGCGGTCACTACCTTGCCCACCGGCACGGCGCCCGCCCGCCTCAGCAACGCGACGCAACTGGCATCGAAAGCACGCGGCACATCCGGTTCGGCAGGAGACCCGCAACAAGTAGGCATGCCCGCCACGTCGATGACATCTTTAACGGCGAAAGGCACGCCTGCCAGCGGCACGTCGGCAGGCACGGCTGACGCTGCCTCACGCAGCGTCTCGGCGTTCTCGATATACGTCCAGGCCTGTACTTGGGCATCGCGCTCACCAATGCGGGCTAATGCCTGGTTCACTGCCGCCTCGCGACCCTCAGCGGTCCGCGAGACAATCTCGTGCAACGTCGATGCCAGTTCCAGGCCAGGTTTTTCCATAGCAGCAAATGTCCGCAGCGTAGTGCCGGTGCCGGCATTGCGGTGCCTGGCCTAGGGTGAGAGCACACCACCGACCGATTGTTAGGGTGATCTGGAAATATACCAAATTTGGAACATATCCTATAAACAGGGTAAACCCTGGTATTTTCAATCGGCACTTGGCATGAAAAATTTTCTATTCACTTTCTCGATGGCCGGCCCGGCCTCGTCTATGAACGCTTTGCTGAGCCAATCTGTAAATGCACGGATGCGTGGCGTATTCCCCCTGCGTGTCAGCAAGTAATACGAGGCATCGAACGGCACCGTGACGGCAAACGGCATGACCAACGCTCCTCTGGCGAGTTCGGCGCGGCAAAGCTCGGGAGTACTGACCAGCAGCCCCTCACCACGGACCGCCGCCTCAATGGCCAAGGCCGCATGAGTGAACCGGTGCCCGCCCTCAGGCGTGGACGGCTCCAGATCCGCAGCGCGCAGCCATTGTTCCCAGAATGACATCGTGCCGTATTTCACGCCGCGCTCGTCATGCAACCAGGGAAAGCTGAACACATCGGCTGGCGACCGCAATGTACGCCCCCGCCCCAACAACTCTGGACTGCACATCAGCGCCAGCGACAGCGGCACGATTTCACAGACCTCTACATCCAGTTCGGGCCTGTCTCCATAGACAATCACGACATCGGCATTCTCTACCCAGTCCTGCAATGTGGCGGCTTCGTCCCGTGCCGACCGCAACGACAAACCGGGCTCGCGCATACGGGTGGTGACGTTTAAATCGACCTCGGGATGCAGCGCCAGAAACTGATGAGTAATAGGCATCAAGAGCCTGAGCGTAAAGGACGGCGGCGCACTCAGCGACAGAACCCCCACCTCGCGAAACTCCGCCAACACATCCATGGCCTCGCTCAACCCTTCGAATCCCCGCCGCAGAGGCGGCAGACAGCTTTTCCCGGCTGCGGTCAGGACCAGGCTACGATGCCCTCTGTCGAACAGCTTGACGCCGAGCACCGCCTCGAGTTGCTGGATCTGATGGCTGACAGCGGTAGGCGTGACATGCAGTTCGGCTGCGGCGGCCTTGAAGCTCATGTGACGAGCGGCCATCTCGAAGGCACGCAGAGCCGTGAGCGGAAGCTGGGAGATATGCATGATTGAGATGAAAAAAATTTAGTCAAAGCAAAGAATAAATCGTTTGACCCATTTTTGGTACATCCGTATCGTTGCGGTACTGATTTACACCGGAAATTTTCGTCTTGACTCGCCACAGAAGACCGCGAGCGTTGAGGGGACGATAACTGTCTATCGGAGTGACGAATGTCCAAATTTCTATCTTGCTATATCAGCCGCCGTACCTTTTTTTCGGCATCGCTGGCTGTCGCATTCGCGGCAACTGCCGTCCTACCCGCCACCGCTGTCAGTGCGGAAAATAACTATCCAAAAGATCGGCCCCTCACATTGGTCGTCGGATACCCCCCTGGCGGAGGCGTCGATTCCGTCACCCGTCTGTTGGCCCGGCAACTCGAGCAATCGCTGGGTCAAACCGTGGTCGTGGAAAATCGGCCCGGCGCGGGCAGCATCATCGGAACCAACACCGTCACGCGCGCCAAACCCGACGGCTACACACTACTGGTGGCAGACCCTGCGCTGATTATCAATCCGAGCCTGATGACCTCGGTCTCATATGTATATGAGCGCGATTTAGTGCCCGTATCAATGATCACCAAATCACCGTTGGCATTAGCCGTGCCTGTATCGTCGCCCATAAAAACGCTGGCGGATCTGATCAAGGCCGGTAAAGACGGTAGTAAGTCGTTGAATTTCGCGTCCGCTGGACTAGGCACCACGCCGCACATGGCTGGGGAGTTACTGAAATTGCAGACGTCGAGCAATTTCACGCATATCCCCTATAAGGGCAGTGGCCCCGCCATGACGGATCTGATTTCTGGCCAGGTCGATTTCGCTTTTGCGACGTTGCCCGCCACGACCCAGTATCTGTCGCAGGAACGTCTGCGCGGCTTGGCGGTGACATCCGCGGAACGCAGCAAATTTTTACCCAAGATCCCGACCGTCGCTGAGACGCTGCCCGGATTTGAAGTGTATTTCTGGACGGGATTGTTCGCTCCCGCAGGAACACCTGCTCCCATTCTGGAAACGCTCAACGCTGCAGTGAAAAAGGCCCTGGAAAGCGACACGATGAAATCCAGTTTGGACCGGACGGGTGAAACTGGCTCTTATATGTCTCTCGCCGACACTAAACAGTTTGTCAATGATGAGTCTTTCATGTGGGCCAAGGTCATCAAAGACGGCAAGATCAAAGTGGATTGAGCGGGACAAGCAACCAACAGACAGCCTCCCGAAAAATGCTATGCAGTTTGATTTGAATGTGAATAACACGGCAGTGCGCGTCGAGGTGGAGGCCGACACGCCGCTGCTCTATGTATTGCGCAACGACCTGGAGCTGAATGGCCCCAAGTATGGCTGTGGTCTGGGGGAATGCGGCACGTGCACCGTTCTCATCGATGGCACCCCCGCGCGGTCCTGTGTGGTGCCGGTCAAAGCGGCATCGGGCCGCACCGTCACGACACTTGAAGGCCTGTCTACCCCAGATGCACTCAGCGTCGTACAACAGGCTTTCATTGATGCACAGGCTGCGCAATGCGGCTACTGCATCAATGGCATGATCATGTCCGCGCATGCACTGCTCAGTCGCAATCCCGATCCTAGCCGATCAGAGATAGAGGACGCATTACGCTACAACCTCTGCCGCTGCGGCACTCATCGGGAAATCATTGAAGCCGTGCAGTTGGCGGCGCGCCGTCTGGCGGGAGGCAACTGACATGAGCGCCGATCTGCCAGACACCTTGGACGCCAATGATCACAGCCGAACCTGGACGGCGGTTGTACTGCGTGCGCCTGATGCCAGTTGGGATGGCCTGAGCTATCGCGGTTCTATCGTCACTGCGGTAGACACACACGCTGCTAAACAAGCAGATCACCCGGTCAGGGTGCTGCAAGAAAAGACGTTTGTCGCCGTCGTATCGCCCAATGAACTGACCGCGAAAACGGTTGCCGCGGGCTTGCGTATCACGTGGCAAAATGCCGCGCTGCCGTCGGGTACACAGCGGCAACGGCCGCAGCAGTCCAACGGCGTGATGTACACCTGGACGACGATGCCAGGCGAGATCGCCGATGCATCGCGGGTATGGGCACAGTGGACGGATGACGGGACACTGGAGATTTTGGCGGAACACGCCGCCTCCAACCGCCTTTGTGCCGAGCTATCCAAGCTATTCAGCATCGACCGCTCTCACATCCGCCTGCTGCAACCCAACTCGATATCGTCTAACGAATACACGTCCGCAGCCCACGATGCGGCGATTGACGCAGCGCTGATCGCGCGCATGATAGGACGGCGCGTGACGGTCCGCGCACGGCCCACTCGGTATGTGGACGATTTGAACGTCACCATAGAACCGAACCGCAGCCGCGCAGGTGCATCAGGCTGGACGTTGACATCGTCGCTGCCGCTCGCCGAGCACTCCGCGTGGACCATGCTGGCGGCCCTGCCCTCTACATCCACGCCACCAGCGCTCGGCGGCAACGTGGTCATGCCGTACGACTTGACGCTGGCGATTTCGCCTGCGCAAACCGCCCTGACGCCAAACGACACTGTACCGCAGGCAGCGGCTGGACTAGCCAGCGTTTTTGCGCTGGAAAGTTTTGCCGACGAGACCGCGTACGCGCTGGCGCAGGATCCTGTCCAGTGGCGCCTGGAACACCTGAAGGACACCCAAGGCCGCGCCCTGATCGAGGCCGTCGCGCAGCGTGCAGGATGGGGCATATCACCTGAAGACAGACCCGGGAAAACAGCAACGTCACAGCATGGACGCGGTTTCGCCTACGCTGTCACGCAAGACGAAGACATCGCCAAGCGCGCCTGGTCCGCCTGGGTCGTGGATCTGGAGGTCGACCTCGCCTCAGGGCAAATCGATCTGACAGGCCTGACAGTGGGTCACCACATCGAGGGCATGACCCAAGCCCCCGCACTCAGCGCCGAGCTGCAAGAGCGCATCTCGCATGCGACGGCGCAGTTGCTCGGGTCAGTACGATCGCCCGATGACTGGGGTACCGCGACGACGGTTCCCGCCATCCAGGTGGCCGACGTAGCGCCTCGCACGAACATGGTCACGCCCACGGAACTATCGCGCAGCGCCGCACTGACGCTGCCGCTGGCGGCGGCCATTTCCAATGCCATCCACGATGCGACGGGATTGCGGTTGCGCCGCGCGCCATTTGATGGCATCGCGCTGCAGCGTGCGGCATTAGAAGCGGGGCAAGCACCCGACGGGCAGGCCGAGCCAGGCAGCAGGAGGCGTCCCACCTGGCGTCGATTTGCTGCCTGGGCAACACCACTGGCTGCAGCAGCGGCAGGGCTGGCCGCTACGGCATTGCCTTGGCGAGCGGCGATCCCTCCTGTCACGCCCGACATCAGCCTATATTCCGATGCGGCGATCGAGCGGGGACGGCTCATCGCCTCGGCCAGCGATTGCGTGGTATGCCATACCGCACCGGGCGGCCAGGAAAACGCCGGCGGTCTCGCCATGGACACGCCATTCGGTACCATCTATTCCACTAATATCACGCCCGATCCAGCCAACGGCATAGGCACATGGAGCTACGAAGCCTTTGATCGCGCCATGCGGCATGGCATCAGCCGTGATGGACGGCATTTGTACCCGGCATTTCCCTACACGTCCTTTGCCAAATTCTCGGACTCGGACATGCAGGCGCTCTATGCCTATTTGATGTCTCAGCCTGCGGTACCGGCCCGGCCTCCCAAGACAGATCTAGCCTTTCCGTACAGCGTACGCCCCTTGATGGCCGGCTGGAACCTCCTTTTCCACGATGCAAAGCCCTTTGAACCGAGCCCCGATCAGTCAATGCTGTGGAACCGCGGCGCTTACCTGGTCAATGGAGCCGGACATTGTGGCGCCTGTCATACACCGCGCAATGCGTTCGGCGCCGAACAGCAGAGCCCGACACAGTTTCTATCGGGAGCCACGATAGAGGGCTGGGACGCCCCCGCACTCAATGCCTTGACCAGCGGCACACAGCCTTGGTCGAAAGCAGAGCTTTATACCTATCTTCGTACGGGCCATTCCGCTCAACACGGTGTAGCGGCCGGCCCTATGGCGCCTGTCATTGCGGGACTCGCCGAATTGCCTGATCGGGACATACTGGCAATGGCGACGTACTTGACGGATTTACAGGGGGCTGTTGATCAGCGTACGCACTCGCCCGCCTCCCGTTCTGACCTTGCGAACGCGACCGCAAACGCAGCGCAAGAGTTAACGCTGTCGGACATAACCGGACAACGCATTTATGAGGGCTCGTGTGCAGCCTGTCATGATCAGGGACGCGGTCTGCCGCTATTCGGCGTACGACCCGATCTGGCGACCAACACCAACCTCACTGCCGCCAGGCCCGACAATCTGATTCATATCATCCTGCGGGGCATTACCGAGCCTGCGAACGACAATCTAGGCTACATGCCTGGATTCGCCCACTCGCTGGACGATAAACAGATCACCGACCTCGTGCACTATCTGCGAGGACGCTATGGTGCAGATGAGCCCCAGTGGAGCAACGTCGAATCGACTGTTGCCCGATTGCGCGAACACGGACATGACGCCGCCGTGCAGGAGGTTAAACCATGACACTCATGCAAGATCAGCAACCCTTATCGCGCGAACGGCTTGACTCGCAAGGAGAGCCTCCAGCCCGCCACGCGGTGAACCGCGTCTCCAAATCTCGCGTCAATACCTTCATCGAGATCACACCTGAAGGCGATATCATCGCGTGCAATGGCCACGTAGACCTGGGCACGGGAGTACGTACCGCGTTCGCCCAGATCGTGGCCGAAGAGATGGACGTCCCCATGCACCGCGTACGCATGGTACTAGGCGATACGGACCGCACACCGGACCAGGGCCCCACCACGGCCAGCGCATCGATTCAGAGCGCTGCCGTACCTTTGCGCCGAGCTGCCGCGCAGGTACGAAAAACCCTCTTGCAACGCGCCGCGCAGCAATGGTCTTGCGATGCCGACACGCTCACCGTGACAGACGGAGTCATCACGGGCCCGGGCGGACAAACGACAGACTACGGCAGTCTTGCGCGCGGCGAACACTTTGATATCGACATCGACGCGAAAGTCGATCTCAAACCCGCCGACCAATATCGCATCGTAGGACGTAGCGTCGCACGCGTGGACATTCCCGCCAAAATCAAAGGCGAATTGATCTTCGTCCATGACTTGCGGTTACCCGGCATGCTGCATGCACGCATGGTCCGCCCTCCTTATCCCGGGCGTGATAGCGGCGAGATGATTGGACATTCACTGATTGCCGTCGATCGCGAGTCGGTATCGGATATACCGGGCATGGTAGCGGTCGTGGTCAAGGGCGATTTCGTCGCTGTTGTCACACGCCGGGAGGAGCATGCCATCCGTGCCGCCCGGCAATTGAAAGTGCAATGGGAAATGCCGCCAGCCTTGCCCGATCTGAATGATCCTGAGGCAGCGGTGCGCGCCAACCCGAGCAAAGAACGGGTATTGCGTGAAGACGGAAACCCCACCAACGCACTATCCGCTCGTACGGACACACATATCGCAACGTACGTGTGGCCCTACCAGATGCACGCATCCATCGGTCCATCCTGTGCGGTAGCGGATTATCGAGACGGCGCCATTACCGTATGGAGCGGATCGCAAAATCCGCATTTTCTGCACGCCGACATCATGGCATTGCTGGATCTGCCCGACTCGGCAGTGCGCATTGTGCGAATGGAAGCCTCGGGCTGCTATGGCCGCAACTGCGCTGACGACGCCGCCGCCGAAGCCGCCCTGATCTCGCGCGAAGTAGGCGCCCCCGTCCGTCTGCAGCTCATGCGAGAGGAAGAGCATAGCTGGGAACCCAAGGGCACCACTCAGATCATGGATGTACGAGGCGCGGTCACCGGCCCGGACACACTGGCGTATGAATTCGTCAATCGCTACCCGTCGAATAACGCGCCCGTTCTCGCATTGATGCAAACGGGCACGATTGCCCCTGACCCCATCGTCGAACACAAAGGCGATCGCACTGCCGTACCGCAGTACCGATGCAGCGATGTACGCATTGCTGTACAGGATATGGCGCCCATCGTACGGGCCGCCTGGATGCGTGGCGTATCCGCATTGCCAAACGTCTTTAGCCATGAATCGTTCATTGACGAACTAGCGCATCAGCATGGCGAGGACCCCGTCGCATTCCGCCTGCGCTTCATGGAGGACCCGCGGGCTCGCACGCTGAGTATTGCGCTAGCCGAGCGCGCGGGCTGGCAGACAGGGCCGTCCCCCCGCTTGCATGCAGATCCGCAACGACCACACATACGCAGAGGACGCGGATTTGCCCAGCATCAATACGTACATGGCACCTTTCCTGGCGTAGGGTCGGCTTACTGCGCCTGGATTTGCGATGTCGAAGTAGACCTAGACCGCGCCACCGTGCGCGTACTGAAGGTATGGATAGGCTACGACTGTGGTTTAGTGATCAACCCGGCAGGTGTTCGGCATCAGATCCACGGCAATGTGATCCAGTCGGTCAGCCGAGCACTCATGGAGCGCGTGGCGTTTGACGATACAGGCGTCGTATCACGTGAATGGGGTGGGTATCCCATTATCAGGTTCGGGGACATTCCAGATATCGATATCTTGATCATGCCGACCCAGGATCAACCTCCATTGGGAGCAGGCGAATCCGGCTCGGTCCCCAGTGCCGCGGCAATCGCCAACGCCGTCTTCGATGCTACCGGCCTGCGATTGCGTCGAGTGCCGTTCGACTCAGCGGAGGTCAGGCGAGGGTTAAATTTAATTGAACGTCAAACCGAGGCAATCGGACCGTAAGGACGTCACGACACCGTCACTCGAGAGATCTTCCGTTTGCCACCAACGCCAAAGCCCTCGCATACAGATCACGAACGCCATTCATGGGCGCGCCCGTAGGCGCCCACGAATGGCAGCCCTGCAAGATCTTCATCCTTGCAAAAAGCAGTTCCTACGAAGCCTACGAAAACCACCCGTCCCAGCGACGAGGGAATTGGAGATTCTGCGAGTCGACGCGGGGCAGTGACCGNGTTGGCGCGCCTCGGAGTCGAGCGAGGGAAACCGAAGGAGCGTAGCGACG